>JADKBK010000016.1 GCA_016715075.1 Bacteroidales bacterium | reverse complement strand
ATTGTTAAAAGTTGGGCATAAGTGTGTAATTATTCTATAAATCAAGAAGTTGGTTTACTGAACTTATGTGACTGACGGGGCGGGAGCATGAGCTGACTATAGATTGGATCACGGAGAGTATGTCTGTGACAATTTTTGGAATGAAATGATCGAAACTAATATTATCTGCAGTTTTTGGGATATTAAAGGAACAATTCGTAACGTAATAAGAGGAGTTAGGCATAAGGTGAGCTGTAAACCCACAATATTCAACAAAAGAAAAAGAAAAAATGCTAAGACAACCCGAAAACCCTAAGGCTTGTATTTTCCTAGCCTTCTTCTTTATTAAAATTCATACTGATGAATCTCTACTTAATCTTGAAGGCTGTTCTAAACATACACAAGCTACTTCTTATTTTCATGAATATTTACATTTCCTGCAGGACTTGTATACTTTATATGGTCTCAGAAATATAAGTTATAATGTTAATGTGGTATATTCAATATATAAAGAATCAATAAAAGCGAAAGAGCTCACTTATCCAATTAAATTAATTGATGCCGATTATTTTATAGAAGGGAGTTATTTAATTATTATTGTGGAACTTACATTCTAACCTTTGACCCATTTGAATTGGTTCCATATAATATTGGATTAAATGATTGTATTTCAGGTTTCGGAAATATGTTGAAGCAGTTGAAATAGAAACTTTAAGCTATAATGTTAGGGAAGGATTCTTTTTAATTTTGGTGCCTATACCATACTTGAAAGTATGGCGCATTTAGTTGAAAAATCAATATTTGGCATATCCTCTCATTCAATTTTCCATATAATATTGTTGATTTAATAATTGATCATTTTTTGCCAAACTGAACTTGTTGCCGAATATCAGGATCGCCCTTTGTGGAGGCGCTAAATAACTCAGCCCATCCGAACACCATCTTTACAATATTAGAAGGATTAGAAAAAGAAAATCAGATGAGTTTTAATGATCCATAAGAATTTCATCTTTTTGCCAAAGACATTTCTTTCTACAAGATGAGTCTGGAGTCAAATCAAGCATGGCGTTTGCTATCGAAAGTGAAACAAAAATCTCAATCAAATCTTAAGGCATACTTTCAAAACGATAAAATAATAAAGGTAAAACTTTGGATTGATTTTACTTTGGAGGCAGCAAAGAAAATGCGTAAAGATGGATTTCATTTCTATAAACTCTATAAAAACAAAGACAATTTTGTCGATGTAATGAACAAATTAGGAACTCCTTTAGTGAGTAATAATATCGACTTTTTCTTCATGAATCCATCAATAGATCAATCAGACTGTCATATTTCCATCTTTCTGGCTATTAGAGAATTAATGCTAATTGCTCTTGGTGAAAAATCAGATTGTGATTTAAAGCAAAGATGCTTATCCATAAATCCAGAATTAGTAAATGAAAACTGTGATTCAGCGCCGCATGAGAACAGGAAAAATGAAAAAAATGTGATCTAGCGACATTAATTTTCTTTTGGGGCTTTAAATGAACCCTATGCCTAACTCGAACGGTTTAATTAAGTGCCGGCAGCCCAAGCGCTACTTCAGAGTCAGCCCTTAAAGTCTATGAGAGAAAAATTTCAGCCGTTTATTGAATTCCCTGCACCGCGACTGCTTCGTCTCCCGGGACAAAGTCTACGTCGGGCAGCCGGCCAAAGCGCTGGCGCCTTGCCCGCCCGAACGACCGAAGTACATAACTAAAGCGGAAGAATTCGGATTATCGTTAGGTCGGGCGGGTTTTGCTCGGCACTGAGACTATTTTGTCGTACACTTTTACTTCACTGCCATCTATATGGACTTGGTACCTTCTCGTAGCTTCACCGTGACACGAAGCTCACTACCGTCTACCGGCCTGGCCCGCGAACGACCAGAAACGAATACTCCATCCCGGACTCACACTCGTTCGGTCGGGCGGGCAAAAAATGTCACCGCGACGCGGAAGGCAACTAATTAAACCGCCGGGCCGTTTTATTTAAGCCACCATCTGCCTCCATAATCAAGATTGCACCTACAATGGCCTAAATATAACTCCCTATCAAAATAGTGATAAATGAAATTAAGATCATTAAAACCACTTCAAGGACAGAAAATCAATTTTATTTGACATAGACAATCTTTGGATTAGTACTCTATAATGGTATGTTTGGTTGAAATAATTACAACAATTGAAATAGCACTGAATAATCCCATTAATTCTAGAACATAACTACAAATGGAATATTCTTATTCAAAATTAAATGACCGAGAATTTGAATCTCTGGTCCAAGATATAATCTCTAAGCATCTTAAACTTAACTTAGAAAAATTTAAAGCAGGAAAAGATGGTGGTGTAGATGGTCGTTTTTGGATTGGGAAAAAAGAAGGAATTCTGCAATGTAAAAATTATTGGAAAACTGGATACCACGGTTTAATAAGTAAATTAAAAAAAGAAGAAGTTGACAAAGTAAGAAAATTAAACCCAGTTCGATATTTGTTTATAACCTCTGTTCCATTATCGAGAAAAACAAGAAAGAAATATTTAGTATTTTTTCTCCTTTTATTAAATCGGAAACTGATGTTTGGGAGAAGATGATTTAAACACTTTTCTATCAAAGAAGGAAAATCAAGATGTTTTAGAAAAAAAATTATAAATTATGGATAACAAGCGCGCTAATATTAGACATACTTTCAATAATGCCATTAAAGGGAGAAGTGAGAGTACATTAAAAGAAATTGAATCTCATAATGAGAAATATATAATTACAGCAAATCATCTTAAAGGATTTGAGATCTTAGAAGAAAAACAATGTTATAATAATTACTGGCGAGCCAGGAATTGGAAAAACAATACTGGCAAATAACTTGGCCTTGTACTATGTCGCAAACGGGTTTGAATTTTGTGATATTGAAGAATCAATTAGCAAGCGGAAAACATATTCAGGGAAAAAGGAAAAAAAGAAAATTATCTTTTATTGTGATGATTTTTTAGGCAGTAATATGTATGATGCTATAAGTAATAAAAGAGACTCACACATCGTAAAATTCATTGATAGAATAAAAAATGATAAAGTAAAAAAATTCATTCTCACTTCCAGAACAAATATTTTGACCAAAGCAATAAGTTTAAGTCATCAATTTCAAAATCATAAAATTAGGGATGATGAATTCTTATTAAGAATTGAAAAATCTATCTGATATCGACAAGGCAAAAATATTATATAATCATATTTATCATTCAAACTTAGATAATCTCTATATTGACCAGATATATAATGAAAAAAGTATATAAATATAATTAACCATAGGAATTTAACCCAAGGATTATTGAATTTATAACTGATAATTCGAGAATTAACAAAATCAAACCAGAGCAATATTGGGATTATATTAACAACAAATTAGAAAATCCAGAAGACATTTGGAGTGACTTTTTTCAAAATCAGGTGGATGAATCGGTGAGGGTGCTTTCCTTTTTAACAGTTTTTAATGGGAGTACAATAGACGAAAACGTATTGAGGATATCTTATTCAAATTTTAAAAATAACCGAAACATTTCTTTCGCTGATAGTACAGATCACAGTTTTAATGCTGTCCGGAAACTCGCTATTAAATCCTTACTAAATCGTAGTCAAACTTGGAATAATGAATATAACTATACACTTTTCAACCCGTCGATAGGTGATTTCATCCTTAATTCATATTTAGAAGATGTAGACTTACTTATTTCTATCTTAGTATCACTCGGAACAGTTTCTTCTCTGAATTACTTAAATAGTTTACGATTAAATAAAAGAATTTCAATAACAGATATTCAACAGATTCAATTTGAACTGTTTAAACGTTTATACAAACCGAACTTGGAAATTAATGACTGGGATTATCTAATTTTACTTTGTTACATTGACACTAATAACCCAAGAACTCAGGAAAATATATTTCAATTTATAAACGAAATATCTAATAATAACAACTCTACAGGGGTAAATTATATGAGCTTATCTATACTGAATGAATTTTATGAAGAAATCGAAATTCTGGATTTTGCATTCCCTTGCAGAATTTATTGATAATACAGCTTTAGATAGTACTGATGTAGAAGAGTTGATTGAGTTTTTAAATAAATATAAAATTGAAGACGAATATATCCTTTCAATAATTGGCAAATCTGTTACATCATATTATTCAGATTTATTGGATGACAATAAAAGCTCAATTGAAGTATCCAGGCATATTAGACATTCTTACAGTGGTGAATATGGAGAATCCGGTTATGAAATAGATTATGATGGAATTCAAGTTGAATTAGAAGACTTATTGGAATCATTTATCTCAGATTTCGAGAATAAAAATTTGAATAATATTTATATAGATCGTTCTATAATCATTGCCAATATCGATTTAGAGAAGATCGGAGATGATTTTTTAGTTCACAAATAGATTATGATGATGAATTTAGAGGTAGTGTATCTTCATATTCAAATAGCATGGATGATATTGATGCAATGTTTGAAAGGTCATAATTTAAAGAGAGTTTTAACATTGGCCTAAATATAACTCACAAAACAGATAATAATATATCTTAGATAATTCTAAAATTGGAGACACATTTATAAATATTTTATGAATTTATCCAAAATGGAACGAGAAGATAAACTGATAAACAAGATCAAAAAGGATTGATTAAATCTGGGTTCCCATTGGAAATGAAGGTTTCCAAAATTCTTAAAACAACGGATGGAACCATTCGATGTGTAATTATTATCTTGACTTTGAATCGAACGTCTATAGAGAATATGATATTCATGCAGAAAAAGAATTAATGGAATAGATGATGCTTTCATCGAATGCAAAAAATCTGATGATAAAAAAGTGATATTATATTCTCCCAGAATAATAAATTTCTTCCTTTCATTGATATATATTTTAAAGCTTTTCCTAAAAATGCCAAATAATAAAGAATATATACCTGACCAGAAGAAACAAAAAGATGCCTTTGTTGAATTGCGATTTTTGATAACAAGTACATGCCTATCTACTGGTATTATATTTAGTAAAGGAGAGAAAGTTGAACAAGACAACTCATCTTTTTCGGTTCTATTAATGGACTTATTAAACAGTCAATAATGAGAGGATATGATGGTTTAATCGAGACTGAATTCCGCATGATTTTTCTGTATCTACTAGTATATGACGGTTTTCTGTATGAATTTTCTCCATCTGAAGCTGATGATTTCTCTTTAATGGAAATTGAATTTGGGCAGTACTCTTATGAATACCATTTCAAACCTCAAATAGATTATGATATAATAAATCAAGCTTTTGTAAAACACATGGTGGAGTATGGTAGCCACTTTGTTCTTGAAATTATGCCCCATCTTACTTTGATAAATACCTTAATAAAATTGAAAATGTGGTCACAAATGTTGACAAGGACACTCTTAAAAGATGGGGTATGGATTGGCCGATAGTAAACCTAATAAAAAGAAAAATCTACATTGAGTCAATTTTTCACCTAAAGTGAGTTTTGACCCTGATCAAAATATAACTCTGTAATAATGGAATAATTTTATAAATTGGACAGCAAATTCTTTCTGCTGATAAAAATCATCCAACTCAAAATATTTTACAATTTTAAACTTAAAGAATAGATTTGTATATGAAGTTTTCACAAAGAATTGGAAAAACATCTGTCAGACAATCTATTCAAATAGAGTCAATAGACCAAGAACTCACTAACAGATTATGGAATAATATCCTCTTAGATTTTTTATATAATATTGAAGAGTATTCATTTTCTGGAAGGGACTCTCAAAGGACCTTTGTTTTAAAACTTATCTGGGCTGAATTTTTTGTGAGACCAGTAGACGATTTTCCATTGGATCTATTAGGAAGAGACTTTAATGATGGAGCCATACGAATAATGAAGGATTGGTTCTTTAAAGCCAAATGGTTTGAAAAATATGATCTTATAGAATTCCTTTCAAAAGTAGATGCTAAATTTACATACCTAAAATTTCGAAAGATTGCTAATAGTACCTTAGAAAAAGAATCAGCTGGATATAGATTAATTGATGACAACATTGTGCAAATAACAGCTGATGAAGAGATAACTGAAATTGAAGAAGCAATTAATTCATCCAAAAATTCAAAGAGGTAGAAATTCATTTAAAAACGGCACTTGACTATCTTTCAAATCGCAACAAATCAAAAGACTATAGAAATTAATAAAAGAATCTATCTCAGCTGTGGAATCGATGGCAAAGTCATTTCTGGAAATGATAAATCTAATCTTGGAGAGGCGTTGACTAAAATTGAAACTGATTACAAATTACATGCTGCATTAAAAAAGGCTTTTTCAGCTTTATATGGTTATACAAGTGATTCTGGAGGAATTAGGCATTCTCTTTTAAAGGACGATATTGAGGTAACTATGGAGGATGCAAAATTTATGTTAGTTACCTGTTCCGCATTCATTAATTACTTGAAATTAAAATTTCAATGATTCAATAAATGGCTTAACTAGGCAAATATTTTGAAACCTTTATAACATATTTTGTTACTTAGTCAGTAATGAACTAATTCTCTGAATTTTTTTATATTCGTAACTTCAAATATAGTATTATGCAAGAAGCAATTTGGATTTCTTATGACCTTGGAATAAAGGGAGACTATCCTGGATTATATAGATGGTTAGATTCGCAGAAAGCAAAGGAATGTGGCAATAGTTGTGCCTTTCTCCGATATTCTTTTAAAAGTAATTTAAGGACAGAATTAAAAGCTGATTTGGAGAAAAATATTTCCTTCAAGCCCTAATGATAGAAGTTAGTATTGACTTGATTGACACAGAAGGTAAAATCATATTCCTGAAAAGTACCTTAATAGGTAATCGAAACGCATCGCTGGAGGGCTACGCTCTCCTCTGACACCACATCAGATCGGTCATAATGTGATAATATTCTTATTGACACAGGATTTTGGCTTGCCCTTTTACGATAAAAAAGGATCCAAATTATTGGAAAGCAAATCGACCTATTTGATTATTTGAGCGTATGTCGAATTATTATTCCATATCCATCTCTATATGAGACTATTAATACTAGATTTGTAAGAAACAGACAAGGATTAGCTGAATTTAAATTATTACTAAACAATAATGACGTCCACCTTCTTGACGATTCAGTTTACAAGTTTGATGCACTTAACTTGACTTTTGATTCATCTATTTTTAAGGATAAGAATTATAGTCTTGTTGATATGGTAATCCGATTAATGCTTTCAGATGATAATTTAAATATTAATTACCTTATTAGTTTTAATCCTGGCGATTTTATCGACATCTGTAATAAAAGAAGGATAGAAATCCTAACAGAATAACAACTATTCCTAGAGCAAATAATGTTCTAGTAATTTTTTTGTAGAGGACTTTCGCATTTATGAGCCATTCCTAGGAATGAAATTGCCTTCAGCAGCCCGGACAGCTTAGTAATCAGCTCCATAAGTCTATGCGAGTAAATTTAAATCCACTTATCATACTTTCTGTATCGTGAATAATCCTGCTACCGAGACAAAGTCAATAGGGCTGCTGGCCATCGCGCTGTTGTCATGGTTTTTGCATCGCCATCTGGACAGTTTTATCTTGACATGACAAATCCGTTTTCATTATCAGGACACATTCATCTTGACAACTTTATCATGACACGAAAATCCTGCACATCTATCGGGACTGTGCAAAAACTCATGCTAACCCCGACACAGACGGCAACTCCTTATACCATTCCGGCAGACTGTCTAAAAACTAAAATGAAGTCTCTTAGAATCGAATATTTTGAAATTTTTCGTGTACAGGTCTCCAAATATAAAAGTATCTAAAATAGGTTATTAGACAGCAGACTCCCGTTAGCAGTTAGATGTTAAATACCATACCTTTGCGACATGAAAATAAAAAGATTTAGAATTCTAATTACAAATCTATTCTTGATAGTGGATTTTGTTACCTAGAACCTGATGCTACCTTACTTGCAGGAAAAAATGAGTCAGGAAAATCAAGTATTTTAGAAGCCCTAGAGGATTTCAATATTAATCGAAACATTTCTGATTCAGCAATTCCAATCAAGGATAAAAATCTCAAACCTGAAATTACAATAGACTTTGACCTCACTACTGAAGAAGTAAATGATTATTTCAAAAAATCTGGAGTTGACAAAATTGTGAATAAAGGTCTGAACATTCAGGTAACTAAAAAATTCCTAATAGTTATACAGTCAATGAAGAAAACTATGATTTTCTCGGAATAAATAAAGAATCAGACGAGCCGAAACAAGTCGAACTTAAAAATAGAATTAAAACCACTTATGATCAACTAGCCCATTTACACAAACAATTCCTTGCCCCAAGAAATGTAAAAATATTCCCTCTAAATCTTGTGGATATCAACATTACCGCTGATGGACTAAATTCATACATTCAGACCTTTAAAACAGTCCAAAGACTAATTCCTTTCCTGAATCAGCGACAATCTTTAGTAGCAAAAACAGGAGAATTAAAAGCATTAATAAATGAATTTATAAATGATACTGCTGGAGTAAAATGTAAAATTATTACCTTTTATAGTCTCTGTCCAAATTTTATTCTTTAAATCATTTGAGAGACACAATTCCAAATGAAATTCCTTGATCATCTAGATAAATCCGAATTTACTTAAGGATTTAACAGCCATAGTGATCTTGATATTAACCTTATTAAGTCATCAGATACTCGAAGTAAACTTAGGCACCAAAAGGAAATAAATATTACTTTGAACAAAGAATATGGAAATATTGGAGGACAAGATGCTTTGAATCCAAAGATTCACTGGGACAATAATGTTTTACAATTCTGGATTGAGGAAAAATGGGTTAAATTTTAAACCAAGTGAAAGAAGCAAGGGGAAGCAGTGGCATATGTCGTTTTATACCAAAATTTCATCAAGAGCCAATTCTCAATTAACTGATGTAATTCTTATTGATGAACCTGGGTTTTATCTGCATGCTAATGCTCAAAGAGATATCTATAAAAAACTTATAGATCAATCTAAATCTACAAATCCTTTATACAACTCATTCCCCTTATCTTATAAATAAGGAAGAGCTTAATAGAGTCAGAATGGTTATAAAAGAAATCTCTTCAGAACTTGGAACCAAAATTGAAAACAAAATTCATTCAAAAGCGGACAAAGAAACATTAACACCGATCCTAACAACAATTGGATTGGGATTAAATGATGGCATTCAAAACATCAATCAGGTTAATAATGTCATCGTTGAAGGTCCTTCAGATTATTTCTATTTGCAAGGATTAAAAACAATTCTAAAAACAAGTGAATTCAATTTTGTTTTTGGAGGTGGAGCAGGAAACATGGGTAATGTCGGAGCGATTCTTTCTGGTTGGGGTTGCAATGTTATTTATCTATACGATAATGACAAAGGGAAAACCGATGGCAGTAAAAACTTATTAAACAACTGGTATGTAAACAAAGAATTAATTTTGTCAGTTAAAGAAAGTGCAGGATCAGTCGAGGATCTCTTTTCAAGATCTGACTTTATGAAATATGTATTAAATGTAAAAGTTCTCGAAAAAGACTTAACAAACTCCGCTTTCCAAAAAACAAACCAAACAAGACAAAGTATTACTCGCCAAACAATTTATTTCTCTTAGTCAAACTTCAAAGATTAATCTGACAAAAGAAACTCAAGACACTGTAATTCTTCTTTTTAACAAAATTGAAGAATTATTCAGAACATAGATAAATAAAATCCAACTGCTAACACAGATAATATGGGTAAGTTGTTTGTTACACTTTTTGCCGAAGACACTCAGTGCCGTCTTGACAAAAACTGCAAGTGGACTATCGGCCCGAAGGCTCTTTCCTTTTACTCTTTCAATTAAACTCATTACAGATTATCGTCCACCTATCAACCTTGTACGCGACCCCGCATCAACCCAACAAACTTTGTACGCGGATGGCAAAAAGTACACCATACCCTCCTTGCACCTGGACAATTTCACGGTCCCGCTAGCGCGGGGTACCAGGACAGTTGCCGGATGCTGCGTCTGGTAACACAACCTCCCCATATTGCTGGGCCGTCAGACTGTCTATAAACTAAAATGAAGTCTCTTAGAATCGATTATTTGAAATTTTTCGTGTACAGGTATCCAAATATAAAAGTATCTAAAATAGGTTATTAGTCAGAATCCCGTTAGGCAACATGTTGAAATCATGAACATAAAGTATCAAATAATAAGAATTTGTTTCTTATTATCTATCGTATTTTTAGGATGCAATACTAGAAAAATTGATGAATTTGCCATATTTGAGACGGCAGAGGTATTAGATACCATAAGTAAATCAATCAGTATGATTCCAGTTACTGACCGGATATTTACAATTAAATCAGACCTACCTCTTGAAGAGAAAATTAGGATACTACTGGACACAATTTCTAAAAGCAATTTTAATAACCTGAAGTTTGAAATTTTGAGAATTGATAAAACAAAGGATGGGGGTAAGCTATTAAAAATAAATCTAAAAGAACCTCAAGACTTTAAAATCCCAGAGGACCTGGGAAAATTTCATACCTGGTATGACTTCTTTCAAGGATCATATGGTGGAGAACAAACTACAATAATATTGACAGAATCTATTTTACAAAGACAATTTACCGGCGATTGGATTGATGAATTAGAGTTCTATTATCAAAATGAACCGATTGGAGAATGGGATCATATATACCTATCCAATACAATTAAAAGAAAATAAACACGTTGCCTAACAGCGGGTATAAGCAAAAAGCTTCCCGCCGTGCGGGACAAATTGTCACAATGTTTGCACACACATGGACAGCTTCATCATGACATCAAACTTATCGTCCGTTTACCAGTTTCGTTAAGCCGGGATTTGCCCGCCCGGCTGACCCCGGTCGGACGGGCAAAAATTGCGCCATGGTGGCTTGCCGCCGGGACAGTTTTTCGGCTAAAGTACCAGGACTTATACCGGCGTGACTTTGCCACCAACGCTTTCTTCTCATACCCGCAACCGTAATGTTTAAGCCACCGACAAATCTACTACCCAATAAATTATAAAGGCCAATAAAATAAACAAACAGTTAGTTCCCAATTTGGGAATTAATTTCTATCTTTGTCGCAGATAATAAATTAATGGAGCGAATTTTTGCAAAAAGTACACTTAGGCAGTTTTGGGAAAAGCACTCTGACTCTGAACAATACTTGAAAACATGGTATGACACTGCCATGAACTCAGATTGGAAAACTCCTAATGATGTTAAAAAGACTTATGCAAATGCCAGCATATTAAAGGACAGCAGGATTGTTTTCAATATAAAAGGCAAATCTTACAGGCTGGTAGCAAAATTCAACTTTGAAAAACAATGGATCTTCATCAGATTCATTGGGTCTCATGCTGATTATGATAAAATTGATGCAAACACGATTTAAAAAAGAAAGCAATGAATATTAAACTGATTAAGACTGAGGAAGATTACCAGAAAGCTCTTAAACGACTTGAAAAAGTCTTTGATGCAAAGACTGGTTCAACTGAAAGTGATGAGGCAGATATTCTTGGATTAATGATTCACGAATACGAAAAGAAGCACTACCACATAGATGCTCCCGATCCAATTGAGGCTATTAAGATAAGAATGGAAGAGATGCAGCTTAAACAGGTTGACCTAGCCGATGTAATTGGAGGAAAAAACAGGGTTTCTGAAGTTCTTAATCGCAAACGTAAGCTTACAGTTGAGATGATTCGTAATCTCACGATAAGATTGAAGCTTTCCCCTGGACTCTTAATCCAGGACTACAAACTTGCTGGATCAAATAGGAACTGATTTATCCAACCCTGGCAATTAATAAGGCCTAAACATAACACGGACGATATAATTATTTGCTTCCCGCTTCGCCTTCTTACACGAGATAAATTCGTTATATCATGACAAAGGCTTCGCGGAACGCGATCAACCTTCGCCGTCTGTCTCCACCCTTAATTTTGTACAACTGGACTGAGGCGGCTTCGGCTGGCAGGTCGGCAGCCCGGACTGCTTTGTAGGAAACACTTAAAGTCTATAAGAGAAAATTCACAGCCTTTTATTAACCTCTATGCACCGCGACTGTTTCGTATCCCGGGACAAAGTCTATGTGGGCTGCGGTCCGACGCACGTGGTGTCATGGTTTGTTCCCCCGGGACAATTTCATCTTGACTCGAGGCTTCACTGCCGTCTACTGGACCTTGTAAAAACCACGCCACTGCGACCCTTCGCAAGCGCTCTGGGCAGGTTCCGACGGCAACTAATTAAACCACCAACCGTTAGCGGCAACTTCGAGCCATCAGCCTGTGATTTGGAGTCTCCAACAATAATACTAATTTCATGCATGGAAATTTTCAGGCTTATGAGATATTGGGTTATATTTTATGTTTTTCTAATTTGTCTTGCCTGTAATAATAAGCCTCCATTCTCGAAAACTATATCTATCCATGACTCTTCCTTCACAGGTGAAGTACAAGTAGAAAAGATACTGAAGTTAAATAAATACAAAATAAGTATTGAAAATTCAGTCACGGGAGGAACTGACAAAATTTTTACTCCATATGAAATATTTGCAATGGAAACCGGTGACATTAATCATGATGGGAGGACAGATATTTGTCTTGGAATTATTAAGCCTACACCTTTTGATTCACTTTTAAAGAGGAGACTGTTCATATTCCAAATAGACAATGATTTTATTCGTCCCTTATGGCTAGGTTCAAGGCTTGTTTATCCCCTTGAAGAATTTGTAATTGAGAAAGATAAAGAGAATCATACGACGATTAAAACAATGGAGAGACAAGGATTAAAAACATATTGCATTAATGTTTATGAATGGCAATCTTTTGGACTCACATATATTGCCGAACATGGTAATATGTTATCCTACTCCGAAGCCCATTCTTTATTAAAAAAGAAATAAAACTCAAACTTCATACAATAATGAAATTTAAACTAATTGCCCTGCTTTCGTTATTTCTTTTGCCCGGTTGCAATTTCAATCCAAAAAAGAAAACTGATGAGACTTATAAACTTAATCAACCTCTTTCAAACCTGGCTGAATATGATGAAGGTTATCCCTTAACTGATGAAAAAATTAATGAAGATGCACCCTATAAATCTGAAGATTACTTAAAATATTATAGTGATTTCTATAAAGATAAAAATGCTCCACCTCAGTTTGATTTTAATATAGATTTATCTGAAAAATCATTTCAAGAATTACGACTATTAAGAGCTGAAATTCTGGCCAGACATGGTTACCTTTTCATGGATTATGTCTTGAGATCATATTTTAATGCGACAAAATGGTATCAACCAGTGTTCTGGTATCCGATTTTAAAATAAAGTTAAGTGAAGAAGAAAAGAAGTTCCTGGAGAAGGTTCTTACACTTGAGCAGGAATTATATGAAAAAAATTATTTGGAGACAAACGGTCAAAAAAAAGCCAATTTGGAAAATGTTGTTAATTGGCAACAATTTGAAAAAATTCCAGATTTAATGGTGCAAAATTTAAAAAATGATGGATTTGTTATTAATAAAGGCAACTATGAACAACTTTTTCATGTGTATGATGAGAATTATTACGATTACACTCCAAGTTTTATCACCACAGACTTATTCCTCCAGGTTTTACACATGCATATTAGTAAGGAGATGCAGGCCTTAGAGAAAGAGAAAATGATTCCTCTGTTAACTTCCTTATTAACAGAACAATACAATTCTTTAAAACTAATAGCGGGTGATGCCAAATCGACTGAAATAAAAACTGCAGCGTACTGGAGCCAGGTCTATTATGCAATTGGCTTATCATTGATAAAAGGTGAGAAACAAGAAGTCCCTTCTGAATTTGAACAATATTATTCATACGAATTAGAACACACAACAGAAGGACAAGGATTCAGATCAGACTTTTTAGGCGACTCACTTATGGATTATACTCAATTCCAACCTAGGGGAAATTATACTCTCAATGATTCTTTAAAGAAATATTTTAAATGCATTAAATGGTTAAACTCAGCTTCAATTTACATTGATGATGATACACGTCTGACCAGTGCCATATTAATAGCTAACGGATTGCAGGAATCAAAATCTTCTTTGGATAAGTTCACAGCTTTTTCCAATATTATTGATTTTTTAGCTGGGGAAGAGGATAATTTATCGATTTCCCACCTCTTGAAGATATTAGGTAAAAATAATGACACTAATCTTGAACATGTTCTTTCAAAAGAAAAATTAAGTAAGATTCGTTCGGATTTGTATGCATCCGACCCAAATAAAATCATACCTAAAGGTGCAAATTTGAGAACGGATGAATTCTTAACAAAAAAGAAGATTTTGTTTACTGCCGGGCGTTACACATTTGACAGCGAAATTTTACAGCGTTTAGTAAATATATCCCGGGTAGATTTAAAAGCTGAACCAAAACGGCCATTCCCAAAAGCTTTGGATATTTTCGCTGCAATGGAGAATAGAACCGCGGAACATATTTTATTAAACGTAATTAAGGAAAATCAATCATGGGAGAATTATTCAGATACTTTAGAAGTACTGAAAAGGAAATTTAAAAATTTTTAAAAACTGGGACTTAAGCATTTATAATAAAACAATGGAGATGGTGTTATCACTTCAAAAATTTGACCCTACCGCTCCATGCTTTATTCACTCTCCAAATTGGCAAAAAAAAGATCTCAATACAATGCTTGCATCCTGGACAGAATTGAAACATGATATGATTTTATACATTGAGCAGCCGAGTGCTGCAGAAATGGGAGATGGAGGAGATATTCCTCCTCCTCAAAAATTATCTTATGTTGAGCCACGAACAGAATTTTGGGAAAAGTGCATTGAGCTACTTGAACTAAATAATAATATTTTAAATGAAAATAGTTTGTTTTCTGATAAATTGCAGTACATAAATAATGAGCTAATTAATATTGCATCGCTGTTTCTAAGGATAAGCAAAAAAGAATTAGCTGGAGAGAAAATAACATCTGATGAATTTGAAACCCTTTCATTTACTGGTGGACGAATTGAAAGATTGACATTAAATATTATTGAATCACATGAAGGGCTCATTTCTATGGTAAGTACACCCGAACGATATGTGGCCATTGCTACTGATGTTTATACTTATAACGACAATTGCCTTCAGGAGGCTGTTGGGATGGGAGATGAAATTTATGTTGTAGCTGAAATAAATGGGCTTTTATATCTTACCAGAGGAGGAGTGTTTTCTCACTATGAATTTACGCAACCAACTTCAAACAGATTGACAGACGAAGAATGGCAGAAACAACTCCTTGACAAACGAGAACCAAAGCCAGCCATTTGGATGGATGATATAAAGATTAATGTTGAGCGACCCAAAACAGCACCTAATTTCAACCTATATTGATATTTTAATAATATGCAGCCAATAACACAGACGGTTGGAGTAATAAACTTCCCGTTGCGCGGGACAAGTCGTCACAATTTTTGCTAGCCACCTTGACTGTTTCATCATGACACCAAACTTCTCTACTGTTTACAAGTTTCGTAAAACCGGCTCCGGGCAGTAGCTCGAACTGGGACAGATTTATCATTCACCTGGATGCCAAAATTGCGCCATGGTGTCTTGCACGCCGGGACAGTTTTTCGGCTAAAGTACCAGGACTGGTGGCCGGATGGCCGCGTCAGGTAACACTTACTGCCCATACCCGCTGGCCGTTAGGATTAAAAATCGTGCCAACATGATACTGACTGACTTCGGAATGCGTCTAATGCGGAAACCTTAAAACATACCAAAATGGACACAAATTTCTTAGATGCAATTCAAGAACCTATAATGGGTTTGTTGGGAATAGGATTAAGCTTTATGGCTCTTTTTATTATTTTTAAAGCAGTTCAACTTAAAAATCGTGAAAGATTAGCGCTTATTGAAAAAGGAATGGATCCTTCACTTGCAGATCCAAAACCTAAGAGTAAACAGAATAATTTAAAAAATGGGATAATTCTGATTGGAATCGCAATCGGGGTTTTAACTGGATATTTTCTAAATCTGATATTTAAAATACCAAATTTTGTTGCATATTCTTCGACAATCTTGGTTTTTTGTGGTATTCTACTAATTATTTTTCATAGGAGAGATATTACAAGATAAATTTCTATGAAAATAGTCGATAATAACAGTCACAATTTTGATTATGCCTCAATTATAAACAAATACAAAGATTTGGCTTATAACATAGCTCTAAAAATTACCCGAAATGAACAAGATTCTGAAGAAATTGTGCAAGATTCATTCCTTAAGGCTTTCAAAGGATTAGATCAGTTCAAGTATGAAAGTCAGTTCTCAACTTGGTTCTACAGGATTGTTTACAATACAGCTATATCTTCAATTCGTAAAAAGAAGCTACAATCAGTTGAGATCAATAGTAATATTATTACCAGATATGAAAATAGTAAGGAGAGCGTATATCTCGAATTGGATGATTCAGATCGTAAAAATTGGTCAATGATGCTATGGCTAAAATTGGTGAGTTAGATTATACAGTGTTATCATTATTCTACTATGAGAACTTAAGCTTAAAGGAGATTTCCAAGATTGTCAATAAGAATCAAAACTATTTAAAAGTAGTGCTTCAAAGAGCCAGAATCAAATTATATCAGGCATTCGGGACTTCTTCAAGAATTGAATTAAAAGAATTATTATGAACATGAATGATAAGGATTTTTTTAAGAGTATTATTCAGGATGACCTAAGAACTATCCCTAATCCTAGTTTTACGTCCGAAACAGTTTTGATGATTAAAGAATTAAGGAATGCAGGGCATAAATATCAAAAGGACTTTAAATTTATTTATCCGGTATTCATATTTGCAATTTCAGTTATTATAATTTCAATACTGAGAGTATTTAACATACTTGTCCTTCATGACCAGATCTTATTTTTTAAATGAATTACTAAAATCTGCTTTGGGGATATTATTTAATCCGATTACTATTTCAATTGGTATTTCAGTATTTATATTATACTATCTGGATTCATATTTATATAGATTAAAAATAAAACATTTCTAAGCCTAACACGGACAATGCTATGAAAAGTACTGCCTCAGGTTAACAAAGGTAAATAATATTCTTCTCCTATAAACTTCTTAAAGAAATCCTGTAAAATCAAACCGGATCGGCAACCGCGGTATTCGGTATTCGGTATGCGGTGATCAGGGATCAGGAAGTCAGTATTCTGCTGGTGAGTTTTATGTGTGTTAGATATAATCTCAGGAGGATTGGTAATATTTTGACCAGAGAAGTGCTGAAAGATTACCTGAGGGTACTTTTGTCGTTGTTTTTGGGTATTCAGGGCCTCACAGAGGCTGTTTTAATGAATTATGAGCCCATTATGGAACCGGAACCGGTATTTCTGCGCAAAAGGTCACAGTACCGGATATCTCATCTAAACAGGTCTGTTCTGAGAAGATGAGAGAGGTTATTAGACAGACTCCCGTTAGGCATAATAAATAACTGACTACTATGGAATTAAGAGACGCAATCGAAAAAAGACAAACTATTAGAGACTTTCAGAATATGGAAGTCCCTCGTGACATTATTAACTATGCAATCGAAAATGCATTTAAAGCACCTTCCTATAATCATCTTAGAGAATGGGATTTCATTATTATTAAAAACCTTGAATCAAAACTAAGTCTGATAAAAGCTGAAAATCTAGATAAAATATCATCCAAAGTGGGCTTAGAAAGTGTATTTGAAAAAGAGGCTACAATCATGAAAGAAATGTATTTGGATGCTATTCCAAAACAAAAAAAGATGATTTTAAATGCACCATTAGTTATTGTTGTTGTCTTTAAACCTAAAACAAAAGTTCTAGACGCAAAGAAAATATATGACTTAAACTGTTTGGCTTCAGTCTGGGCATGTATTGAGAATTTCTTGCTTAGTTTAGCCGAGCATGATGTATTTGGAGTAACTTATATACCACAAAATATTGAGATAGTAAAAGAAATATTAAGAGTCCCAGACAACTTAGAAATAGCAGCTATAATACCCATTGGGTATAGAGATAACAGTGCGAAAGTACTCAAACAGAAGACAATAGATTTAATCGGACGCATACATATAGATAATTGGTAAAAATTACTATGCCTAACACGGACGGTGCTTTAATTAATTGGCTTCCCGCTTCGCCTTCTTACACGAGATAAATTCGTTATATCATGACAAAGGCTTCGCGGGACACGGTCAGCCTTCGCTGCCTGTAGCAACCCTAAAATTTGTTTCATTGGACTGAGGTGGCTTTGGCTGGCACAGTCGACAGCCCGGACAGCTTCAGAGTCAGCCCTTAAAGTCTATAAGAGAAAATTCACAGCCGTTTATTAACCTCTGTGCACCGCGACAGTTTCGTCTACCGGGACAAATTCCACGTCTGCAGCCGGTAGGCAGGCAAATAAACGCAACCCTTCGCCATCACTCTGGTCAGGCCCCGATGGCAAAAAATTAAACCCCCGGGTAATTCAAATATCACATTATATGACAAATACGCCCTTCATGCCGTCTTAATTTGCTTTCATATTGACATCAAAACACAACAACCTTGCCTGGACCTGGCCATCGCACTACGACTTACAAATCATGTAAAAACTGCAAAAGCCAATATAATGTATCCAAAACAAGACACCAGCGTTGTTGTCTGATCAATTATTAATAAATTTGCAAAAACATCCAAGATGGACCAAGCTGAGATTAAAAATATAATCTTGAGTCACTTAAAAGAGTATGACCCAATTAAGGTAGGGATCTTTGGATCTTACGCAAGAGGTGATAATAACAAGGATAGTGATATCGATATCCTGGTTAAGTTCAAGGAATCACCTTCTTTATTGACTCTTATTAAATTAGAAAATGACCTTTCTGAAATTCTTGGTGTTAAAGTTGACCTGGTAACAACTGGTGCTTTGAAAAATAAGAGAATCAAGAAAAGCATTAAGAAGGACCTCATTGACATAATGTAATGATTAAGGACGATCTCGCTTACATTGAAATTATCCTTGATTGAATCAGAAAAATCAAAGAGTTTAGTGATGGCCTTACAATAAAGGAGTTCAAGACAAATGAGATGGTTCAAGATGCCATCATTAGAAATATTGAGATCATTGGAGAGGCTTCAAAAAGAATCTCCAAAGACACAAAGCAAACCTATGATAATATCCCCTGGAAAGAAATTGCCGGTATGCGGGACAAACTCATCCATGACTATCTAGGTGTTGACGTGACAGTGGTCTGGGAAAACAATAAATCAGGATATTCCTACTCTGGAGAAATTTATCCGTGAAATAGAGAAGTAAAACATACTTGTGCTAACACGGACGATTTAATTATTTGGCTTCATCTGGCACAGTCAGACTTCGCCTTTGGCTTCATCTGACGATGTCGGCAGCTCGGACTACTTCAGAGTCAGCCCTCAAAGTCTAAAAGAGATAAATTTATTCCGTTTATTGAATTCACTCCACCGCGACCCTTCGCTGGAACTCTGGGCAGGCTCCGACAGCACCTAATAAACCGCCGGGCCATCAGACTGTCTAAAAACTAAAATGAAGTCTCTTAGAATCGATTATTTGAAATTTTTCGTGTACAGGTATCCAAATATAAAAGTATCTAAAATAGGTGATTAGTCAGAATCCCGTTAGCTACCATTGGCCCCAAGATTATTGACGGATAGATTCGTAAATTATTGAATGAAAGAAAAAAAAAAAGCTGGATTGCAATTAGTAAATAACAAATAATATAACATTTAGATGATTTTCAGAAAACTTGATTTGGACGCAACTTGAACGATTAAATACTCTAAAAATTTTATGAATCTTTAAACCTACTTGTTATGTATAGAAGAAGAACTTCATTTGTCTTTTGCCAAGGCAATATTGATACAATTTTTCAGAGTGAATATATTAGCATTAAATCTGCAATAGAAAGAGAAAGTGAAGATTACATTTTAAATGTTAACGAAGCTGAATATTTTCAACATTTAGAAAGCAAGCATAGATTAGACCAACCAACTATTCTTTTGATCAAGTATTTGCTGATAGCTATGAAGCAGACATTCCGGCTGAATACTTCCCAATCACATATAATGTTTATCAGGGCAAAACTTATAAGCAGGAAGTAATTCAATTTTTTATTCCATGTTCTGGTGATATCAATTTGCTTAATTACTCCCCTTCTTCTGCATTCCTAATTGGGTGTAATGCTCATTTTGAAATTCAGGTTCAAACAATTGTTACTGAGTTTATTAAATTCTCAAATAGTGCGGAAGAAATTAAACGTTTATATCAAATTGAAGTAAATGGACTTCATAAACTTTATCCTATTCTAATAAAAGATATAGAGAACTATAATAAGATATTAATTGGGCACATTTCTTCATACTTTTCGCAAAGAAAGGATAAGCTTCTTTCAAAAAGCAATCTTCTATCTTCTCTTGGAGTTCCATTGAGAAAGAAAGAAAATGTATCATCTACATTTGCAGTTCGAAACCGCAGATGAGAGAAAAAGTAATAGTTAAACCAGTTGTCCATGAAAAAGGTATAGTCCAGAACCTACACTAGATGACAAAAACTACCATACTATTCTAAAACTTATTAATGATGTTGGAAAAACTTTGAACGGATGCCTAGTGTTTATAAGGAAAAAGTGAAGAGGATTTGCGAGATCACATACTAATGACATTAGACCCCAATTTTGAGTTTGGGAGTGCTACAGGTGAAACATTTAATAAAGCTGGGAAGACTGATATTCAATTAAGGTATGATAGTTCTGTAATCTTTATAGCGGAATGTAAGTTTTGGAGCGGAGAGAAGAATTACCTTGGCACAATAGACCAGCTCTTAAAATATTTAACTTGGCGAGATACTAAGGCATCAGTAATTGTTTTCGTAAAACAGAAAGATTTCACAGCTATTCTTGATAAAGTCGACTCCGTTACAAAGGTACACCCAAACTACTTACGATTTATTAATAGACCAGATGAAAATTGGTTTAATTTCAATTTTCACATAAATGAAGATAAAAACCGAGAGGTAAAATTAGCTATTCAATTATATCATATTCCAAATAGCAATTAAGATTATCCAAATTTTTAAAGAATGAGAGCAATATCAGATCTTGAGAAACGAATATTAGACAGAATCTGTTCCGGAGAAACCCATATAAGTACACTTTTACCGATCATATCCCAGAACTCGTCCTTGACATTAATCGAGACTTAGAAAGAGTCACTTTAATCCTTCAAAGTACCACAAGTGCAAAGACCATTACAGATAATGCAATCAGTCAAACAGAAATGATCATCTACATAATTAAATTTCTAACGTATCTTGAAAATGAAGGTTTCATTATGACTGGAAATTTTGCCCATGGAAGAACGATTCAAGGCAAATTTGTGACTCAGGCAAATTTTATTAAATATGATCAAAATCAGAGCAGTTATACTAACTGGGAATCAGATAAATCTATAGAGCAATACATATTCAATTATTGCGATTTAACAATCTTCCCATCCTATCTGCTAAAAATGTTCAAAAAAGCAGGATATAGAACAAAAGAGGACAAAAAGCACACTCAATTTCTTTGGGTTTCTTGGATTGCAATTCTAACCTCATTGATTCTAGGTTTATTGAGTATATATCAAGCCAAACATGATGATGGACCGACCCAACAACAAATAGAGACTATAATTAGAGAACTTCAGACGAGAAAGATACCACAGAATCTTCCGACACTCCAAAAAAGCAATGCCCCAAGGTTCAGTACAATTAAATATTAATCTTAAAAACTTCTTCATATAAATTCTATAAAATCAGGCTGCTACCCGTCCGAACGGAGTTCATCCGGGCGGATCGGCATTCATTAGTATTCGCTGCCGCTCTATCACAAGGTATTCGGTTATCGGTGAGTAAGTGATCAGGATCAGGATCTGAATTCAGTAATCTGATGGTGAGTTTTATGAGTGTTGGATATAACCTCAGGAGAATTGGTGATATTTTAACCAGTGAATTGCTGAAGGAGTATCTGAGGATACTCATTTCGTCAATTCCGGGGATTTTTGACCTCTGCGGACAATGTATAATGAGTTTTGGCAGGCTGCTTCGGAGAGAATACAAATTACCCTTTGAAAACTCACGAGGGCTTAGATTGGCTTAAAATAAATCTGATCCGGAAATCAGAATGAGTTATTAGATTACCTGTTCCGATTTATCGGGAGACTACCGTTATGAGCAAGTTGCATTGAGTCTAAATTTCGAGCATAATACTTCTTAATCATCTTATCTAGACATAAATCTACTCGAATATCGACAAGGATTGCAAAAAATTGTCTCTTGATGTAAATTAGTCATAAAAAGATCGTATTGAAATTAAAATTCCTGATGGGCCTATACATTTTTATACAAATTTACAACTACATTTTCATAAATGTTTTAAAAAAGTAATAGACCTTAACATGTTGAAAATTATTAAATAGAATGAACGATCTGTCTTTTTATCTTCATTATGTTCGTTTTATATTTGGAGATTCGGTGGAAGTTTTTAAATTTGTAACTTAACTTATAAGTGAAGAAAAGACTAGAAATAGAACTTTTTGAAGAACATACCAATGTTAATATCTATACTATTCGGTTCAAAAACGAAATTTCAGAAATTGAAAAGTTTCTTGATAAATTTCCGCAAGGCTGCGAGTTTGACCTTGACATTAGTACAATAATCAAATGGCTTGACAATATAGGTAAGAGAGGGGCATTAGAAAGGTATTTCAGAATTGAAGGAAAGTTTAAGGATAGGGTATTCGCACTCCCAATAGAAAATAGTAATTTAAGGTTATATGTAATTAGGATATCAGATGAGATTCTGATCCTAGGAAATGGTGGAACAAAGAAAACAAAAGTGTATAATAAGGACCCTGAACTTAATAGTATAGTCGAACAACTCCAAACAATTGATTGTTTAATAACTGCCAAAGAAAGACAAGGTTTAATCCAAATAAAGGAAAACAATTACTTGGGAAACTTGAGTTCGAAATCTAATCATGAAAAAGAACCCTAGATTTGAGGAAAGAAGAAGATCGATTCCGGAAGGAAATCGACATTTTTGTAACTAGATCATTTGATATAGTTGACAGAATCCATGAAAATACTGAGAATGAAAGATCTCAGTCAAAAGACCTTGCTATACTTCTTGATAAAGGAATCAGAAGTTAGCAAATGGATGTCAGGCACCCATAATTTTACCCTTAAGACTCTTATAAGAATTGAAGATATCTTGGGATTTCCTATTATTAATGTCATTAATAAGGAAAAATCAAAGAAAAAACAACTTATGTTATTAGTTGTTGAGAAAAACTATTCACATATTACTCAAGGACAGGACATTCTTGTTGGTGATATTCAAGATCTTGAAATAAAAGAAAAATTCCAAAAACTTACGCCATATCTATCCTAACTCATGACTAAAGTTAAGGAAGTTCAGTACAAATTATCCAGAGTTAAAGAGATTTCATTCTCTTGTACAGACCTGGTAAATGATCTTTCAAAAGCGGTCATTGAAAAAGATATTAAGATCGAGATAGGTTTCAATTTTCAAATCCTAAATGACACTGATGAATTTGCAATTTGCACTATAATTCAGTATCTATTTAAAGATGAGGAAGTTTTAAAATATGAAAATCAGATTTTTTTCAATGTTAAAAATATTGATCAAGTTGTTACTTTAGAAAACGATAAAATCAATGTAAAAGATGAGTTCCTTCTTTCTCTGTTGAGTATAGTAATTGGGACAACTAGAGGGATGATGATAAAAAACACCATGGGTAAAAAAATCAATGAATTTCCTCTTCCAATCTTAAATCCCAAAGAGCTATTAGTCAATCTAAAAGAGAAAGCTTTTAAATAAAACCTGCTCATAACATGGACGGTGCTATGAAAAGCTCTGCCCCGAGGTTCTAATTAAATAATTATCTTAAAAACTTCTTCTTATAAATTCCATAAATTCAGGCAGCTACCTAGCCGAACAGAGTTCATCCGGGCGGATCGGCAGTCATGAGTTTTCTCTGCGCAATCACTTTATTTCGGTATTCGGGCATCAGTGATCAGAGATCAGGGTTAGGGATCAGTAATCGGTATTCGGATGGTGAAATTTATTTGCATTGTGTATAATCTCAGGAGGATTGGTAATATATTGACCAGGGATGTACTGAAGGAGTATCTGAGGATACATTCTTCATCAATTTTGGGGATTTTTTACCTTAACAGACTCTATATAATCAGATTTGGTAGTCTGTTTCCGACGGAATACAAATTACCAATTGAAAACTCACGGTGCTTTAAATGGGCTTAATATAAGCCTGATCCGGAAATCTGAATGAGTTATCAGAAGACCTTCCGCCGAAGCGGGACAAGTTGTCCCGATTAATCAGAAGAGTCCCCCCAGGCATAATGGCAACTTCCGACTTTACAGAATCTGCTGTTAATGCTAATATTTGATGATCTTCCCTTGGAGATTTACAGTTTAGCCAACAAAATGGTCAAACCGGTGTTTTATTTTCAAACAACAAAAATATATCATTATGAAAAATGCTCTCAACTGGTTTGAAATTCCTGTAAAAAATTTCAACAAAGCAAAAAAGTTCTACGAGACAATTCTAGGCTCTGAAATGCAAACCATGGAAGCAATGGGAATGAAAACTGCTTTTTTTCCAGCTGACATGGAAAATGGAATTGGCGGTTGCATTGTTGAAGGACAAGGGTATGAACCTTCGAATAAAGGATCCTTAATTTATCTCAATGGAGGTGAAGATTTAAGTGTCCCTCTTTCAAAAGTCGAAAAAGCAGGAGGGAAGATTACTTTACCTAAGACTAGTCTGGGACCAAACGGATTCATGGCACATTTTGAAGACACCGAAGGTAATAAAGTAGGACTTCACTCGGTCAAATGAGAGAATCTGAAAATCACCTTGCCTAACCCGGATGGTGCTATGGAAAGCAATATCCCGAGGATACTTGCTTCATCAATTCCGGAGGTTTCTTACCTCTTCGGGGTCTTTATAATGGATTTTGGCAGTCAGTCTCTGCCGGAATACAAATTACCAGTTGAAAATTCACGGTGGTTTAAATGGGCTTAATATAAGCCTGATCCGGAAATCTGAATGAGTTATCAGACGATCTCCCGCTGAATCGGGACAAGTTGTCCCGATTTATCGGGAAACTCCAGTTATGGGTAATGCTAAGTACGACAACGCAACAAACATAGAAAAACAATGAAATATATTTTGACTTTGATACTTTTGGTTTTTACAAATTTGACTTTTGGGCAATCAAATTCGGATAGAGACACTTTGGATGTTAATCCAAATTACGACCAGGCATTAGCTAAGAAATTAGGCGGAGATGATTTTGGAATGAAAAGTTATTTTTTGGTAATTCTTAAAACAGGAGCAAATACAACTACAGACAAAGAATTAATAAGCGTAAGTTTCAGAGGACATTTGGACAACATTAATCGCCTGGTTGAAGAAGGAAAACTAATCGTAGCAGGACCCTTGGGAAAGAATGGAAAGAATTACAGAGGCATGTTCATTTTAAATAATATTGAATCAATAAAAGGGGCAGAAGAATTGTTACGAACCGACCCTGCCATTAAAAACGGACTGTTAGACTACGAAATATTTACATGGTATGGTTCCGCAGCACTTCCCGAATATTTACCTTTTTCTGACAAAATTTGGAAATCAAAACCTTAAAAAATATGGATAGAGCAACCCAGACAATGATAGAGAACCTGCACAAAAATACAGGTAAAACATTGGAGCAATGGATTGACATTGTGAAGAAACAAAACTTTACGAAACACGGTGAAATAATTAAGTTTCTGAAAGAGCAACACGAATTTACTTACGGATTTGCCAACCTTGTTGCACACAAAGCAAACGAAACGGATGCATTTTCAGCAGAAAATCAAGACGACTTGATAACAAAACAATTTCAAGGTAAAGAGAATTTCAAGCCCATTTATGACAAGCTCATTTCTGAAATTCAGAATTTCGGAAACGACATTGAAATTGCACCTAAAAATTCTTATGTAAGTTTAAGGCGAAAGAAACAATTTGCAATTTTGAACCCGGCAACAAAAATACGTTTTGAGATTGGCGTTAGCCTGAAAGGACAAGAACCAAAAGGGAAATTGGAAGCAGAAAAGCCAAACGCAATGTGCTCACATAAAATCAACATTACCGACATCAAAGACATTGATAATGAAGTGTTGGAATGGATAAAAAGTGCTTATGACAATGCAGGATAAAAGAACCACTAGCCCTGCCGCTGGCGCAACATTGGGCTAACGTTGCATACCGCCAAAGTCAGACTCCCGAAAGATCGGGACAAGTTGTCCCGATTTATCGGGAGACTCCCGATGTGCGTAATTGTAAAAGAGGACATTAAACGAAAATATCTTATCTTTGATAAAATTATTCTGAGATGGTTGACTATAAGAAAATTATATCAATTGAACCTGGTAAACGAGGTGGAAAACCTTGTATCAGGGGTATGAGAATAACCGTCAACGATATTCTTGGCTGGTTAGCCTCTGGAATGACAATTCAAGATATTTTATCAGATTATGATGAACTTAGAGAGAATGATATATATGCAGCCTTAAGCTATGCCGCTGACAGAGAGAATAAGATATATCAGATTGCTGTATGAAGTTATTGTTTGATCAAAATATCTCACATAGAATTTTTGCTTTATTACCTGATAAATATGCTGGTTCCACATCTGTTAAAAAGGAAGGATTGATTAATGTTACTGATCTTCAGATATGGGAATAAGCAAAGACTAATAATTATATAATCGTCACACAAGATTCAGATTTTAATGCTTTTAATACTTTATTTGGTTTTCCTCCAAAAATAATATGGATCCGAACTGGAAATCTTAAAACCAAGGCAATAATAGATATTCTGATTGAAAATTATTCAGACTTGTTGAAATTTGAATCAGACAATGAACTTGGTTGTTTTGAAATCATAAAATTAAATTAAAACCTACTCACAACAGACGGTATATATAATTGCCTTCCCGCTTCAGCCTTCGGTTGTTGAAGTCGACCTACAGCCGACAAAGACGGCGGAGCAGGTCCGGCCAACGCGCAACCAGATGAAATGGAAATAAAACCTACCGGTCTTTTCAGTATTTTTAACTTTATGCCTCCTATTCACTGAGCTTATTCAGCATTTTTATCCTTACATCCTTTTGATGGAGAATGATGCTGTCGTAATCATTTTTCTCGTCACCGAATTTGTTCACGAGGACAAAGACCTCAATTGACATCAGGAATAAAAAGAACATTATCCAGACAACCATAGCTATCCACGATGAAAAAAGAATTGAAAAGAGAGTTTTTAATTCGTCGAGGAAACCTGTTTTGGAGCTAAGCTCTGTTTCCGAGTTCCTGTCGTATATTTATCTTGCTGTTTTCCTTTTCTGACTTCTGTTTTCTGAGCTGACTTATCTGATCTGCTATTCCGGGCAGCAATCCTGCTTTGGGATTTGCTATATCATTCAGGGCTAAGTCAGTCCTGCTCACGATTGTATCGGCAACCTGACCATTGCTGACATTGTGCTGCATCTGGAAATGCTTTACCTCTGACGAAGTGCTTTTTATAAATGGTTTTACAGTTATTTCATCAATAATGGCAGCTCTTTCAGCTTCCTTGATTGTAATGGCGGAGTCTATCTGCCGGATCTGCAGATCAAGCTCCCTGGTCTTGACAGGCAGGATATTATTCACTTCAGCCTGGATATTGGTTACTTTCGCTTTCTCTACATCTTCCCTGAATATGATCTGATCGATGATTACCGAGCCTATTACAGCCATCACTATACCTATGATCACCCTGAACACGGGTACGAGCTTGTTTCTGCCGATGGATAATATAATCTGTCTTTCAATCTGAATCACTATAACGATCATTACCAGAGCTGCGGCCAGAGACCCAGTGATACCGGTATGCAGGTAGCGTTGAGAAAAGCAGAATCCAATAAATCCCCAGAGTATGCTCACAATCAATATGGCAGAGAGGTATTTCCTGACAGCCTTTGCGCTTAATTCGCTTGAATTCTTTATTATTCCATAATTATATCCGGTTATATAGCAACCGGTTTTGAGCCAGATATCCTTCATACTTATCGGTTATTAATAATTTTTGCCTGTGAAATTGATGATAATCCTCTCAGGAATCCCCGTTGGTATGAGAGACCGATTCGCTGAATAGCGCCTGTTCCGCTAAGGGCTTCCTCTTTTATTGCCTTAAGCTTCTCCCGGTGGTCGTTGATTATCTGCATCCTGATTTTAAGTTCCTCTACCAGATCAATCAGTCCGGCCCTGCTCCTGGAGCTTATATGAAATTCCACCTCCTTAGCCAGATCCTCGTAATAGGTCGATGTTCGTTCAATAAGAATGAAGAGATCGTGGTTGAGCAGCTTGATATTGTCGATCCGGTAGCTTTCATCAGGATTGGCCATGGCGTCATTATAGCCTTTTGATTCATAGTCATTCTGGAAGAAGGCATAAACGGTATCAAGGCCTTTGTCTCCCCTTGAAGGCAATACGGGCATTTCGCCTGAAGGAAGGCTTATTTGCAGGCCGCCTGATCCGTCGTCTGCTGTTGTGTCAGGTGTCTGACGGTTTCTTTTTGGAAAAAGTCTGAATGGAGTCATAAGTTTTATATGCAGTTAGGTTAATATACTATGATAAACGTAAAAATTCATAATTGATGGTGCCGGTTTAAAAATATTCCTGTTTGCGCCGGCCCTTCATCTATAGACTCACTTTTTTCCTGATCGTTACACTCCGCAGATATTTATTTGACATTTTTAAAAGAAATTTTTCATGCCGGAAGACAAATCTCTGGTCCATATCTCTGAAAATATCCCTGTCATTGAAAGGGGGTCTTTTTATTTAGTCCTTTGTATAATTAGTGTTAATCTCTGTGTGCTTCGTGTTTAATATTAAAGTTACTGACCAGGGTATGTTCTGCAGGAGATTTAATATATCCGGGCAGATCGCTTCATCATTTATTTCAGATCCTCCCCTCTAAACAATGAAAATTGTATAATCTTATTTTGGTTGTGAGAGTTAATGTTTGTGCTTAGGCAAATAATTACTGTATGATTACTCCGTTTGTTGGTTTTAATTATGTGACTGTCTGGGTGTTAGCATGAACTGACAAAAGAATGGATCCCGGAGATTTTGTCTGAGGCAATTATCAGAATGAAATGATCGAAACTAACATTATCTGCAGTTTTTGGGATATTCAAGGAACATTTGGTAACGTAATAAATGGAGTTAGTGGTAAACTTCAGAGATTTCAACCTTAAATTGATAACTCTAAAAATTGGATATGAAGATTAAGAAATTAGGATTTGTACTATTAATTGTTTCAATGATGTTACCCAGCCTGATTGCTCAAGGACAATCAGATTCTCTTGTGAGTGACAAGGTTGCATATTTATATTTCTATCGTAGTAAGCAATTTATGGGGAGCGGAAATGGTATTGGTATAAAAATTAACGAAAATGAGACTCAAAGACTAAAAAACGGAACAAGACTAATTGTTGAGTATAGTCAATTAAATCAGCCAATTGTGATAACTTATTATAACAAAATTAATTTTATGACTGCATTTGGCAAATTGGAGATAGAACCGAAAGGTGGAAAAATCTATTACATTAAGGTAAATTGGGGTAATGATAACGAAATAGGAAATCAAGAGCAAAATTGCTGAACTAAATCAAAACACTAGTTTAAGTATTGGTTCACCGCATTCAGTATACATTTTATTCAAAAGATGAAAAAAATGGGAAAAGGGACTTTTATAACAATGATTTATTTAAGGACAAAATGAATATAAAAGAATTAGGATTGATAAATAAAGTCAACTTCTAACAATGTCAATAAAGTAAATAAGTTTATCACAAGTTTGCATCGCGCTCCTGCATCTAAACATATTTCTAATGGCCCTTGCATCAGGATAACCCCCTTCGCTCCGCTACGGGTGGGCGAAGCGCATCTGCATGCAATTAAAATTCAGTATATTTTGACAGTTTTCTGGCTTCAATAAATTTTGTACCATGACGGCTAAAATTCCGCCACACCCTTCCTGCCCGAACGACTGACGTCGTTCAGTCAGACGGGCTTGCACCGGGACAGCTTTTCGGCTAAAGTACCAAGTCTGGTGGCCGGATGGCTGCGTCATGTAACACTTACTGCCTATATCCTCTGGCCGGTTAGTGGTCATTCTCGATCCCGATTTGACATTCAGTTATATCCTCCGATAAACATACAAATAATTTGACCGTTGGTCTGTATTTAAAGTGACTACCATCTCATAGGAAAATAAAAAGAATTGAAATTTTTTAATATATTTTGATATTCATGATATATATATTGAATAACAATAAATATTTATTATCTTTGAGCCATGATTTTAAACTTAAGTATTATGACAAAAAGAAACAACCTCGTATTTATAGGCCTGCAAATAGTTAGCTGGGTCATATTTGTTGGCTTGTGCATTGAAGCCGGAGCCATGATAGTCAATTTTGTTGTCAGTCTCATCAAACCTGAATTTGTCCGGAACCTTTATCAGAAGCTGGACCTGAGCCAAATGTATAATACTAACATATGGGTGTATTTCGGGATTTATGGTTTTATTCTGACAATCTCTATTTTAAAGGCATATCTGTTCTATGCAGTCACGATGCTTTTACATAAACTTGATTTGTTAAAACCATTCAACAGCCATGTTGCAGACACGATTAAAAAAATCAGTTATATAACTCTGGGAATAGGGATCTTTAGTCTCGTAGCCCGTGAAATATCAAAAAATATGGCGCATTATGGAATTGAAATCGACAAGCTTAATCAATTCTGGGAAGACGGCAGTGCATTTTTATTAATGGCGGCTGTAATTTATGTTATAGCCACTATTTTTTCGAGAGGAGTTGAAATCCAGAATGAAAACGATTTAACTGTATAAGCCATGCCAATCATAGTAAACTTAGACGTAATGATGGCACGACGAAAGATGTCACTTAATGAGCTATCGGAAAAAGTTGATTTAACCTTGTCTAATCTTTCTATTTTAAAGACCGGAAAAGCAAAAGCAATCAGGTTTACAACTCTTGAAGCTATTTGTAATGCATTAGACTGTCAGCCAGGTGATATTCTGGAATACAGAGAACATGATAATCAAACAAGGAGTCACTAACACTTTATTCCAAATTCCTGTATCCTGACAAATTCGTTCCGTTTTGTCAGCCGGACTGTAAACCTTAAAACTTTTTACCAAAACTCTGCTTTCCAGACAATTTATACTCATTTGCCGGGATCAGAGTATCCCATATACTAACCTTCATAATAAAAAGATGATAATTGATGGACATTCACATGCCTGCGGTAGATTTCTGACACCAGATAGTATCATAAACACCCTTGACAATAATGGTGTTGATAAAGTAATACTTGTTCCCGGAGAGTTAAATAGTAAATCAGAATATTCTCTTCCCGACATTGCTTCAATGTTTCCACGAAGTAACGTTGTAAAGGCAACAAATTACCTGACAAAGTTTGTCATGATGCTGACTGGAAAAGTTAAGGAAATACCCTTAGGTAATGAGAATGTATATGAATTGGTACAAAAAACAAATGGCAGAGTGATTCAGTTTATCTGGATTACTACTCATATAAATAATCCTTCAGATTACCTTGACAACAAACGGAAAGATTGGAATTTTAAGGGTGTTAAATTGCATCAATGCTGGGAGAATTTTTCAGTTGATTCTGATTTCTTCAGAGAGGTTGCATTATGGGCTGAGATCAATGACTTGCCTTTATTTATTCATTTGTATTCAGATTCCGAAGTTGTAAAAATAATTGAATACAAGAAAAAGCATCCGGGCCTGAATTTAATTATTGCACATTTATTTGGACTTGAAGTATTTATTAAGCAGAATTTCAAAGATGAGAACTTGTATTTTGATACCTCTACACTTCAATTGATTTCTCAAAACCGCTTAATGGATGCAATTAATTTTGTTGGAGCAAAAAGAGTTTTATTCGGGACTGATACTCCATATGGATGTAAAGACAACATTAAGAAAAACCTAAACCGAATAGAGAATCTTGAGATGTCGGGTGAAGATAAAGAATTGATACTTGGCGGGAATATAAAAAGAATTCTTAAAATATAACACAAACTCACAACAGAGACAATTTTATCAATCGCCGGTCCTGATAGCTATGTAATACTTCAGTATTCCGGGCACAGATTATATAATCTGATGCTGCACATTTTTAAGTGAAGGGGTTGTTGAAAAACTCATTTTAACCGCAAAGTCCGCTAAGAATTTGCAAAGTTCTCAAAGCTAAAAGCCTTATATTGAATCCTTTGTGTGCCCGTCCGACCGGAGTCAGCCGGGCGGGCTTTGCGGTTAATGGATTTTGACTTTTTAAACAGCCCCGGACTTCCAAAAATAAACTGTTACATGAATTGTGAAGAAATACACGGTAGGCAGGCAAGTCACCACGACCCTTCGCCAGCACTCTGGACAGGCTCCGATATCACCTGATCAAACTGCCGGGCCATTGTATGCCATAAAACAATCGAAAAGTATCCCGCCTTGCGAGACAGGTAGCCGGCATGACTGAGCCACCAACATTTTCTCCTCATACCGCAACAGTCAGCAGTAAGCCGGGACTGGAAACAGATTTGAGATTCCGGAATAAACCAAAAGAGCAGATAGATTGTTATATCTCAGGTTAATTTACGAAACCCGGAATAACTATAATAATATCCTGAAATGGCAGAATTAAAGACAAAAAAAACTACACAAAGTGTTGATGTGCGCCGATTCGGGAACAAATTAAATATATAGTGACAATTACGTTACCATGACAAATCCAGAAGGCTGGTTGAAAAACATATTCCCGGTGGCCAGTCAGGATTCAGAATACTCACTTAACTTCCTAAGTGTGCAACAATTAACGAAAAAGCCTGTTTGAATATTTTAAACTATTATGTCTGAGATGAGAAACTTACTTCTTTTATGCCGTTTACACTATCGCTGGCGTGCATTGAAAAAAATGAGGGGAACAGTGTTCAAAACCAATAAAACTCACTTTATTTAACCATTATAACCAAAAGATATGAAGAAGAAAATTCTAATGGTAGTAAGTGTCCTTTTTGGATTAGTATTCATTAATTCAGGACTGAATAAATTTTTCAATTACATGCCAATGCCCGAAGATATTCCGGAAAAAATGATGAAAGTTATGACAGCCTTTACGGAAATCGGATGGCTTATGCCACTTATTGCGGTTGCTGAAATCGCAGGAGGATTACTTTTCATTACTAATAGATACAGGGCTCTTGGCGCAATAATTATTTTTCCGGTTCTGACAGGGATACTTTTAACACACATTTTAATTGCACCTTCGGGACTTCCAATTGCTCTTGTACTGGTGGCAATAGAAATTTGGGTAATTATTGAGAATCGTGAAAAATACTTACAAATGATAAAATGAAAATATACGCATTTTTGATTTTAATTATTCCCGGATTATTATCATTTGGACAAAAGAAACAGGTCTGTTTTTCATTTGATGATTTGCCTGTTGTAAGCTATGGCATTGCTGATCCGGTTTTTCAGAAAAATTTGATTGACAAACTTGTTTCGTCATTAAAAAACAATAAAATTCCTGCTATAGGATTTGTAAACGAGTCCAGATTATATAATAATCAAAGTATTATACAATCTCAGGTTGAGCTTCTGAATAAATGGGCTGATAGTGGACTGGACTTAGGCAATCATACATTTTCTCATTCAGATTATAATAATATATCTTTTAAAGAATTTTCTCAGGATATTCTCGATGGAGAAACTGTAACAAAGGAAATTCTTAAAAACAGGAACAAATCAATAAAATACTTCAGACATCCTTTTCTTCATGTAGGTAATACAAAAGCAAAAGCTGATTCATTGAGTAATTTTCTTAATGATCATGGGTATATTGCTGCTCCTGTTACGATTGATAATGAGGATTATTTATTTGCGTTAGCTTATCAGAGAGCCAAAGGTAAAGCCGATACAAATCTGATTAAAAAGATAGGGCATGACTATATTGGTTATATGGAAAGCAAGTTGAAGTATTATGAAATGCAGGTCAATATCCTTTTTGGCAGAGATATAAATCAGATTTTGCTACTTCATGCCAGTTCCCTTAATTCAGAATATGTCGATTCTCTTGCGTACATTTTCAGAAAGAATAATTATGATTTTGTAAGTATGGATGAAGCGCTTAAAGATGATATCTTTAGATCAGATATAACAGTTTATGGGGATTGGGGGATTTCCTGGATTGACAAATGGGCTCTCTCCCGGGGTAAAAAAGGAAGTTTCTTTAAAGATGAACCAGCTACCCCGGACTATATCAGGAAACTAGCTGAATGACAAATATATGGTGGTACCTGATACGGACAGGTTCATCAATTGTCTTCAGCCTTCTCCACCTTGACATTCACATCCTGACCAACAACTCTTACTGACATTCCTTCCTTTTTCTATTCCGGCTCAGCATGGATTTTTTATATTTACCAAATGAAAGAAAACAACGAAAATGACACCGCACGAAGGCCGGAAATCCGGGCCAGTATCCTGTTCCCACAATCGTTGTCAGTTATTTTAACCACGACCGTTTAATATATAAAAAGTAATTTATGCGATTTTTTTTCTTAATACTTTTAATCTTTTCAACAACTCTTTATGCACAGAGATCAGATGGCTTAAAATCGAACATTTTAATTGAAAATATCATTTCCGAATTCAATGAGAATCATTTCAGGGAAATTTATGCTTTGGCTGACAGCGGTTTTAAGGCAAACGTAGGGGAAGGGGATATAGTCAGTTTATTGACCAGTGCATCAACTTTAGGAAAAATAAAAAAATATGAATTAGTGCTGGTGGAAGATAGTAATTATACATACCGTCTTTTTTTTGAAAAAAGGTCTTTACTGATCGATATCACCCCGATCTCAAATGTGGCTTTCGGCCGATTTGGTCTACGACCATATATATTACCTGCCGATAAAACGAGGGAACATTTTCAGCATGATAACCCATTGAAATCACATCTTGATAGCATAGTTCAGGAAAGTGTGACAACATATATGAATAACAAAAATGTAGCAGGACTTTCAATCGGAATTTTCGTCAACGGCGAAATGCTTTCCTATAATTTTGGTGAAACCAAAAAAAGTAACAACACTTTGCCTGCAGGAAATACTATTTATGAAATCGGGTCTGTTACAAAAGTTTTTACGGGAATATTGTTAGCAAATGCTGTACTTGAAAACAAGGTCCGGTTGGATGATGATATACGCAAATATCTGACAGGCAATTATCCTAATCTTGAGTATTCGGGTCAGCCAATAAGATTAGTTAATTTAAGTAATCATACATCGGGTTTACCTTTTACAACAAGATTACCTGATACAAATGAAGATCCGTTTAATCCTTCAGTTCAGTTTAGTGACGCAATTTTTATGAAAATTTTACATTCAGTAAAATTGGACACATTACCAGGCGTGCAAAGAAACTATTCAAATCTTGGAGTGGCGATTCTTGGACAAATTTTGGAAAAGGTTTATGGACTGAGCTATGAAAAGCTGATAACAAAATATATTCTGAAACCTTTTAGGATGTACCAAACCAAAGTTTCACTGGCTCCTGAGGAGTTATATAACATGGCACAAGGCTACGATATGGAGGGGAATGAAACTAACTACTGGCAAAATAAACTTGCTGAACCGATAGGAGGTATTCATTCCACCGTATCTGATATGTTACTGTTTATAAAAAGCCAGGTTTCTGAAAACGATAGTGCATCCAGCCTTTCCCATAAGCCGACCTTCGGAAGCACTAAAGAAGGTGTTGGGCTGAATTGGGACATTTATACAACCAAAAAAGGATATCTGCGATTGGCCCACGATGGAGGAACAGATGGCTTTACTTCTCTTTGTATGATTTATCCTGAAATAAAATCGGGTTTTGTATTGTTGACGAATAATGGAGACCACAATGACCAGGCATTTAATGATATTGCATCAGCTATTTATTTGAGTTTAATCTATAATACGAAATAAAGAGGATCTAACCTGCTGCAGTGGTTCGTGATCATGCGGGGTCACGTGCTTAAATTCAATTGCAGTTTTTCAAATTAACTTTATGGCCTGCCTGAGTGTTTTTGTTCCGACATTCTTTAAAATACAGATAACAGAACTACTTAAAATACAAATTATTAAACATGAAAAAGTTTAAATTCATTCTGATACTGCTGTCTGTTCAGCTGATCGGATTATCGCAGGATCTTGATTATGCAAAAAAAGTGATTCAGAAATTATCATCAGTTGACTTTAAGGGAAGAGGCTATGTGGAAAATGGGGATAAAATAAGCGCTGATTATATTTCAGCTGAATTTCAAAATCTTGGACTGATTCCAATCACAAGAAAATCGTATTTCCAAAAGTTTGATATTTCTGTAAACACATTCCCGAACAGAGTTTCTGTCAGGATTGATGGCAATGATTTAGTTGCCGGGTCTGATTATATAATCGAATCTTCATCTCCTTCCATAAGCGGAAAATTTCAGATAATTAAAACCTCGCGAAGTCAGCTTGATAATGATTCAAAGCTGGTATCACTGGTTAATAAAGCCGGGAACTCAATCATTCTGATAGATAGCAGAGATAGAAAGAATGAGAATCCGGAGGCCACAAAAAAGATAGATGAATATATTAATTTCCTGAAATACAGTCCACAGGCAAATATCAAAGGATTAATAATTTATACAAGCGACAAATTAACATGGGAAGCAGCTCCTGAACAAGGTTTAAGACCAATTATAACATTAATTAAAGATTTGGATATAAATTCTTTAAACTCAATCGAGCTGGTCGTTGATGCTAAATTCATACCAAAATATGAAACACAGAATGTAGCCGGTTCCATTAAAGGCACAACAGATTCTGATTCAATGATTGTAGTCATGGCTCACTACGACCACCTCGGTAAAATGGGCAAAGACACATATTTCCCCGGGGCAAATGACAATGCAAGCGGAGTGGCTATGATACTTAACCTTGCAAAACATTATTCTGAGAACAAACCTGAATACACAATGGTATTTATTGCTCTTTCTGCGGAAGAATTAGGCATTCTGGGTGCGAAGGCTTTTACTGATAATCCTCCGATTGATTTGAAAAAGATTAAATTCCTTGTGAACTTTGACCTTGCCGGAACTGGTGAGGAAGGAGTAAAAGTAGTAAATGGGAGCGTATTTAAAGACAAATTTGACCTTTTAACAAAAATCAACAAAGAACAGGGACTTTTACCAAAGATTGATATTCGTGGCGCTGCATGCAACAGTGATCACTGCCTGTTTTATCAAAAAGGAGTTCCGTGCTTTTACATATACACCTTAGGTGGCATCCAGGCATATCATGACATTCTCGACAAATCCGAAACCTTGCCTCTGACAGAGTTTGTGGATTATTGCAAACTTATGATAGAATTTTTTAATAAAATTTAAAATTACTCCTTCCAATCGGGATAATAGATGCCAGACAACATGAGATTGATATGAATTCTCCTACAATTTTCAGGACTTTGCTATGGATATGTTATTCAGTCTATTTTATTGCATTTCTGATTCTTTTCCCATTAACAGTGAGAGTTGTTCACAGATTGAGCATGACAAAAAGTATCATCATAGGATGGACCGGTTTCATTTTTTTTCAACTCGTCTTTTTAATATTCAACAGATGATAATACAATAAAGAGAGATGCTGTTCATAAAAAAAAATAGAAAAAGAGATTAATCTGTTTTTTCTGTAATCATTTGGTGATTAGATAACCAGACACTCTTTAATTGTACAATGACAATATATCAAGATAATATTCCCGTACTCAGATCTGTTAACCAGCAGCTTGTCAGTTCCGGATTTAAAACAGCAAAAGAGATTGCAGGTTGGATGGGGGCTCTTCAGGCCCAGGATTACAGAATGTCAAAATGGGCATTCGGGATCCGGCTTCGGAATTCAACAGAAGTAACAATAGATCAGGAAATTGATTCCGGGGCAATTATCAGGACTCATTTATTGAGGCCAACCTGGCATTTTGTATCAGCCGACGATATTTATTGGCTATTGGATCTTACTGCACCACGCCTCACAGCTGCCTCCAAGTCAAGAGATAAACAGCTTGGATTGACTGATTCGATTATCAAAAGATGCAATGGCATCCTGGAAAAATCGCTCAGGGACGGTAATCACAAAACACGTGAAGAATTAAAGTCTGAATTAGAAAGATTTAAAATTAATACTGACGGCAACAGGGCATCCCATATATTTATGCGGGCTGAACTGGAAGGCATTATCTGCAGCGGGAGTCAAAATAAGGGGAGACCAACTTACACAATCCTTTCAGAATGGGTTCCGCAACAGAGGCATAAAAACAGGGAGGAATCACTGAAAGAACTTGCCCTGCGCTATTTTACCAGCCATGGACCAGCTACAATTCATGATTTTATCTGGTGGTCAGGTTTAACGATTAAGGATGCAAAAAAAGCATTGGAATTCAATAAAGATTACCTTTTATCTGAAGTAATTCAAAATCAGACTTACTGGTTGACAGAAACTTATAAAACACCAGGAGCCGAAACAGATGAGATCTTTTTTCTCCCTGCCTTTGATGAGTTTCTGATCAGCTACCGCGACAGATCAGCATCCCTGTCACTTGTTGATAATAAAAAGGCTGTTTCGGAAAATGGCATATTTTATCCGGCCCTTTTACAGAACGGACAGGTGATAGGTACATGGAAACGCAGTATCAAAAACAACAGAGTGTACCTGAGTAAGAATCTGTTTGGACCTGTAACTCAGGATCTGGAAGAGGCTATATTTAAAAGCTCAGTCAGGTATTCGGATTTTACAGGCAGGAGTACAGCAATGATATAATAAATTATTGCCCGTAGAACTTTTTCTTTCTGCATATAGTATTAAATCCCGGATTACCCGTCTAATATAATCTCAAAAAAATCACGCTAAAAATCCTTCCTGAAAAAATTATCAATATATTTGTATAATCTAAAATCTCTGGATGTTTAATTATACTTTGGATTTGGTGAAGTAAATAATCTCAGGCATTCTGCCTGTGATTATCCATTCGTTAAACTCAGACATGCTTTTGTCTGAGATATTTTCATATCTGTTTATCATTAACAAATTATTCCCGGGCATTGTATACTCAAGGTATTCTTAAGCCCTGGTTTTAAAATTCAATTTTAATGTCATGAGTAACGAAAATAAATCAATTCACGAATTCAATTTCAGTTTAATCTGCGAATTTTTTTCAGCTTTGGAGCGGCGGGGACCAGGTAGTCCTGAAGTAACAATTAAAGCGCTGAGTTTCATAGATAATCTTACCGGCGAATCCCTGATTGCCGACATCGGTTGTGGAACAGGTGGTCAGACTATGGTTCTGGCCCGGCATGCGCCCGGACATATTACAGGGATTGACTTGTTTCCCGATTTTATTAAATTGTTCAACTTTAATGCCGCTAAGCTGAATCTTCAGGATAGAATTACCGGTATAGTCGGGTCAATGGATAATCTTCCGTTTGAGACTGAAAAACTGGACCTGATCTGGTCTGAAGGTGCTATTTATAATATCGGATTTGAACGCGGTCTGAGAGAGTGGCGGAATTATCTGAAAACAGGAGGATATATTGCCGTTTCAGAAGCATCATGGTTTAAGGATGAACGACCTGCCGAGATCGAAGAGTTCTGGCAAAATGCATATCCTGCGATAGACACAATACCAAATAAACTTGCCCAGCTGCAAAAAGCCGGATATGTTCCTGTTGCTGCCTTTGTCCTGCCTGAAAACTGCTGGACGGAACATTTCTATGAACAACAGGTTCCGGCTCAGAAAATCTTTCTTCAGAAATATTCCGGAAACAGAACTGCTGAAGAATTCATCAGGAGTGAACAGCATGAAGCTGAGTTATACTACAGGTATAAAGAATATTACGGCTATGTATTCTATATCGGGAAGAAGGTTTAAATAACAGGTGAAGAAGGAGGTTCCTGTTTTCTCAGGACCTCCTTCCATCTTTTAATTTAATGCCGGGCAGACTGAGTTGACGAGTTTTAATTCCAGATACATTAAACATTTTGAACTCTTCGTAGCCCTACTCAATTTCCATTATTTGATGGTACGGATTAGTAACAAAGCATAGGAATGCAGGTTATCCTCCAAAAAAAACCGGGAATGAATTTGTTATTTAACGAACCTTTGTCAATGCTCTTTGTTTTAAAGTGTAAAATTGGTTCGATGAAAAAGCATTTACGGGTTTTATTAATTCTAATTTTATGTTCACAGGTGCTGGCTGCACAGAAAAAAACTGATGCAAATATAATTGGTCATGTAGTCAGTAACGGCACTCATATAACTTTTGCAACAGTTAGCATAAAGGGTACAACACTGGGTGTAAATACAGATGAAACAGGCCACTTTCAGTTGATAAATCTCCCAGTTGGTACACATATAGTAAAAGCTCAATCAGTAGGTTACAAGCCTTCTGAAAAAGAGGTAACAGTTAAGGAAGGTGAAACTGTTGAAATCAAATTCGATCTTACTGAGGATCTTCTGGGTCTTGATGAGGTTGTGGTTACTGCGGACAGAAGTGAAATGAAGAGAACAGAGTCTGTTACAATAGTGAATACTCTTTCTCCAAAACTGTTTGCTTCAACCCAATCACTGACTTTGAGTGAAGGTCTGTCCTTTTCTCCGGGGCTGAGAGTTGAAAATAACTGTCAGAACTGCGGATTTACACAAGTGAGAATGAATGGGATGGAAGGTCCTTATTCACAGGTGCTTATCAACAGCCGTCCTGTTTTTGGGGGGCTTGCGGGCGTCTATGGCCTTGAGTTGATTCCGACGAATATGATAGAACGGATAGAGGTTGTGAGAGGAGGAGGTTCTGCTCTTTATGGAAGTAATGCAATAGCCGGAACAATAAATATCATTTTAAAGGAGTCATTGTCAAATTCATACGAAGCAGGCATTAATACAGGGCTGACAGGTATTGGTGTCAAAGGATCTGGCGGCGGTGCGCCTGATTACTCTGTCTCCCTTAATACCTCCATTATTTCTGATGACAGTAATACAGGCATTTCAATTTATGGATTTACACGTGAAAGAAAAATGTTTGATGCAAATGATGACGACTTTTCTGAAATATCACCAATGAGCAATATGACAATCGGTACACAGTTTTTTCACCGGTTCGGTTTCAGAAGTAAGATATCCGTCGACTTCTTTAACATAAAAGAGGAAAGAAACGGGGGAAACAGGCAGCAGTATCCGGTCCATGAAAGCGATGTATCGGAAAATGTTAAGCATGACATTAAGACAGGAGCCATCACATACGAAAAATATTTCCGTGATTATGACCTGCTGTCAGTATATGTTTCAGGGCAGCACCTTAAACGTAATTCTTACTATGGAGCCAACAGGTCACTGAAAGACTATGGGAGATCAGAAGATCTTATGTATAATGCTGGAATGCAATACAAGGCATTCATGGGTAATGCCTCCCTGATTGCAGGTTTTGAAAACACCGGAGACTTTCTTACGGATGAGAAGCTCGGATATCCTGATTATGATAATGCTGTAATTGTAAATGATTCAATTATAAGTGTTCCCCACACTGATAACATTTTAATATCTGATCAGTCATCAGTCTCCACTGGTGCTTTTCTGCAATATGATCTGAAGATAAACAGGCTCAAAATTGGTCTTGGCGGAAGATTTGACCATTATAGTATTACAGACCATGAAAAAAATGATGAAGTTAAAAGCGGAAATGTATTTAGTCCCCGCATAAGCATTATGTATGAGCTTCTCAAAACACTTCAGACACGTGTAAGCTATTCACAAGGCTACAGGGCACCGCAGATTTTTGATGAGGATCTTCATATTGAAACCTCGGGATCACGTCAGGTAATTCATGTAAATGACCCCGATCTTAAACAGGAGACAAGTCGTAGTATAATGGCATCAATGGATTTTAATAAGCTTATAGGTACTGTTCTGACCGGATTGCTTATTGAAGGTTTCTATACAAGACTTGAAGATCCATTTGTTAATGAGATAGGTCTTCCTGATGAGAACGGCCGGGTTCTGTATACAAGAAGAAATGCAAAAGACGGCGCAGTGGTGAAAGGCATTAATACCGAACTTAAATTGAAACCATTAAAGGATTTCTCTCTTACATCGGGTTTTACTGTCCAATCCAGCAAGTATGATGCGGAACAACAATTTGATACAAAAGAGTTCTTCCGAACTCCTTCCAATTACGGTTACTTTAATATGGACTGGGATTTTGCGAAAGATGTATGTCTTTCTTTAACAGGAACATATACTGGAAGAATGCTTGTCCCGTATTTCGGTCCGCTTACCGATCCGGATACCGGTGAATTAATAAATTCCGATACATTTTTCGATATGGGAAGCAAGATCCAATACAACTTTAAAATCAATGGCGCAACAATTCAGCTCTTCACCGGAATAAAAAACATTTTCAATTCGTACCAGTCCGATTTTGATTCAGGAATGGACCGTGATCCGAGCTATATTTATGGCCCGGTATTACCCAGAACCATTTATTTCGGTATCAAAATTGGGAATAAGCTCATATAGAACAACCTGAGCTGCTTCTTATCTGTGAATCTGAAAAGAGTTCAGAATGTAGACTCTCCAAAAAAATGAATACATTGCACTCTGAATTCATTATGGAAATTAACAAATATGCCATTGAGATCTAATCTGAAGACCTGGATTTTTTCATTCATCCTGGTTGTTTTGAATTTGAACATTTATTGTCAGGAATTTTCTAAGAACAGCATCAGATTCAGAACCGGAATCGGTGTTTCAATGGGCAGCAGAGCAGATGGAGTTGGTATCACCTATTCAGCCGGATTTCAAAGAGAATTGCGGAACCCAGGATTCCGGATCAATCCAAATCTGAGCTTCGGACAGTATAGCTCCAGATTCGTAATGGATGCCAGGGATGAGTACTTTAACTCAACAAATCTTGAGACGATTTTTTACTTTGATTTATTTAAAGGGAAAAAGGGGGCACTCGTTATCGGAGCCGGTGGTCTGGTCAATAATACAAGAGGACTTCTCGGAACGGGTGGAGAGTACGAAGGGCAACAATCTTCAGAGTATATAAGTGAATTCCACCTTGCCGCATATGTTGGTTGCGGACTCAGATTCAGTTCACCCGATAAACGTCTGGCTTTCGAATTTATGCCATTTAATTTTCATCTTGGGACCAATGATTTTCTTGAATCACACCTAATGATAGGTCTGGAAATTAAGCTATAGCTTCGTCTTACAATAATATTTACCAGTACATAGCCTAGCACCTGACTATGTCTAATATTGAACAGGAGGAGCTTTCAAAGTCTTTCTTAACCGCTAAGCACGCAGAGGTCTGCCTGCCTGTCGGCAGGCAGGCGCAAAGGACGCAAAGACAAGACATTGAATATAAGTTCTTTGCGTACTTTGCGTATTTTCTTTGCGATCTTTGCGGTTAATGGATTTGGACTTTATCAACTGCCCCATTGAAAATAATTTTGATCTGATCAAAGTCTAAGTACAATCTCATTTCAAACATACACGTAACAAAAAAGCTCTAAAACCACGATATGCCAGTTATTTAAATGAACTATTCTTTTCTTTTAATGGATGCTACTACTGGCAGATAGTAAATAAATTCCTTTCAATTCATCTGGAGTTTTGATCGTTTGAACAAAAGTCAGGGGGTATTGTTTTTGTATAATTATCTTTCTCACAGCTAGTGGTATTATTTACCCTGAAAAATATTAGATATGGAACGAAGACTCTTTGTTCAGATCCCCTTTTTAGCTTTTGCATCTTCGCTGATTTCCAGGGCCAGAGGTGTTAATATTGAACGATCATCGAAAGGAATTAAAGTTGAAGCTGGAAAAGACCGTTTCCAGGAAGAGCTTCATATTATGGGAGGAAAATTCTGTTGCGTGATTTCTGCAAAGGATACAGCTGGTGACTTTTGTGCTTATGATACTACAAGAGATGAAAAAGGTGGTCCTGCTTTTCATTTGCATCATGACCAGGACGAATGGTTTTATGTTTCAAAAGGCGAATTCATAGCACAGGTAGGTGAAGATAAATTCAATCTGCTGCCGGGCGACTCTTTGTTCGCACCCAGAAAGATCCCGCACGCATTCGCAAAGGTAAATGAAGGAGAAGCTCAGATGCTTGTCCTGTTTCAGCCTGCCGGTCAGATGGAGGATTTTTTCAAAGAAATGGCCAAACTGGGAAATAACATTCCCAAAGATCAGGAGATTAAGCTGAAAGAGCTTTGGCGTTCTCATGGAATGGAGATTGTCGGTTCGCCTCTTAAGTTTTAATCATTTCTATCAGATAGTAATCTGTCTACCTGTGAGCCACCACGTGGCCTGGAACATTATTGGCTTTTATTTCTGATATTTGAAAAAAATCATTTATCACACCTATGAATTTTAATATCAGAAAAGCAACAGAAGCCGACTTTCCTCAGATACTGGCACTTATCAATGAACTTGCTGCATTTGAAAAGGCAGCTGCTAAAGTAACAAATACAGTTGAACAGATGCAACGGGAACAGCACCTCTTTGACTGTTATGTTGCAGAAATTGAACCAGGAGAAATTGTCGGAATGGCTATCTGGTTCTTTGCTTATTACACATGGGTGGGGAAGTCGCTCTATCTGGATGATTTATATGTAAAAGAGTCATTCAGAAAGCACAAAATAGGATCTGCCCTGTTGAGAAAGGTATTTGAAATTGCCAGTTCTGAGGCTTGCAAAAGGGTAAGATGGCAGGTGCTGAACTGGAATGAACCAGCAATTAAGATGTATACTAAAAGTGGTGCTGAAATCGATGATGAGTGGATGAACTGCAGTTTTGACTCCGAAGGGATAAAAAACTTCTATTTATGAGATTGTTGTCCGTTGTTTATCCTATTTTCGTTCAGATATCTTTATTTATAACAACAGAAATAAACAGTCAGGCTGTGGAACAAAAAGAGAACCCTTATGAAGGATTGCGAAAGATGGCGCTCGGTACTAAACCTGAGCAGCTGGGACTTAAATTGCCCTCTGACAAAACCATTGTATATGGTGTTGTTATGGACTGGGATGTTAAAAACGGAACAGCCTCTACTGTGGCATTCATGACAGGGGATGCCAGTATTTATTTCAGTTCAGGGGCAGGAATTATCGGCGGCGGCACTCATGAAAACGTCATGGTAATGGCGATGCAATTTGTGGAAAAAGCTCAGTTGATGCTCGATAAATCCTTAAAGACAGATCTTACTCCATTGCCGGCGGCAAATGAAGTCATATTTTACTTCCTGACAAATAAAGGCATATATACTAAACAGGAAGAACTTGATAATATCAGCAACCAGTCATCAATTTGGGTTGACCTGTTCCTTACCGGGAATGAAGTGATAACAGAGCTTAGAAAGACGACAGAAAAATAAAGGAACTTCTCTTCTCCCCGGGAGGAAGGAGAGAGAATTATTAGAAAATTGATTAATTGAACACTACAGGATGATTGATTTTACACATATTGAACTGGAGGGGATCTCTGTACACCAGGTTGGTAATAAACTTAGAGATGAGGGATTGATAATTTCAAATAAGGATGTTTCTTTTGCCGACGATGAAACAGAAACCTGGCTGATGAAATATTTTCTGTCATCATTTAATGATAACGAGGTGTATAATTTTTCTCATGCATCCGACCTTGGCTTAAATGAAATCTATGTATTTGTAAAAAGACTTTTTGCCTCACCCGGAACTCTTTATCAGGCATCGATCGATATTGCAAAGCATCTCTATGAAAATTCCACCCATCCTAAAATAAGTGGGGGCGAACTTTGTATCTGCTATTTCAGACATTGTTATTTTGATGGAGTTTCCACAGATGCAATTGGCTTCTTTAAATCGGAAAATAAGGATGTCTTTCTGAAATTTGATTCCCGGAGCGATAATTTTAAGATAAGGCATGAAAGCGGAATCAATGTGAACAAGCTTGATAAAGGTTGCTTAATAATTAATCTCACTGAAGAAACAGGATATAAGGTCTGTATTATTGACTCAAACAGATCCAATGATACCCGGTACTGGAAGAATGATTTCCTGAATATTAAGCCGGCTTCTGACAACTATCAGTTTACGAAGTCATTTTTATCAATTACAAAAGATTTTGTTACGTAAAACCTTCCTGAAAATTTCGAGGTAACCAAAGCTGATCAGATTGATTTATTAAACAGATCTGTGCAGTACTTCAAGACACATGACAGTTTTGATAAAAATGATTTTGAGGATGAGATTTTTCATAACAGTGATGTGAAGGAATCGTTTCAGAAATTTGATACAGCCTACAGGATGGATAATGAAATTGAACTGGCTGAATCTTTCGCAATTTCACAACAGGCTGTGAAAAAGCAGGCAAGGGTTTTTAAAAGCGTTCTGAAGCTTGATAAAAATTTTCATGTCTATATTCACGGGAATCGCGAACTGATAGAACAGGGAGTGGAAGCTGATGGCAGAAAATTCTATAAACTTTATTTCAGCGAAGAGAGTTAGATGCATTAGTACTCTCCTTTGTGTTTCCCTTTGTACTTCCTTTGGTGATCCATTGTAATTGCCTTTGTGCTTACCTTTGTGCTTCCCTTTGTGCCCTTCGTGTTTAATTTTTTGTAATTTAGCTAACAGAAATGTTTTTAGTCTGTACCTGACGTTTACCACAGTTTTAAATAGAAAGTTTTAAAATATGAAAATCATAATTAGCAGGCATCCTGTTCAAAGCCATTGTAGAGGTTCTTTACCAGGAATGTTAAGGTTTATTGCCTTTGCCATTTTTCTCATGACAATCTCATTAAGCTCCCCGGCCCAGTCAAGGGATGAAGTATATAACTATCTGAAGACCATGGGCAACGGATCATGGCTTTTCGGACAGGTGGCAACATGGGTCCACAATGAGAATCCGGATATGGATCAGCCCGGCAACTGGCTGAATAAGGTATATGACCATACTGGCAAAATGCCGCGATATGGCTGTATAACCTATGATTATGACGACAATCCTTTTACCGATAAGGAATGGAATGAAGGTGTCAAGAAGATGTGGGAGAGAGGATTGATCCCCGGGGTATATAATTTCTTCGCAAATCCCTGCGGAGGGTCATGGAAGGATAAAGTTGTTCTTGATCCGATCTTTGCGCCTGATGATAATCCTGTAAAACTCAATTTCTATAAACAGATGGACAGGATGGCCCTGAATATGAAATGGTTGAAGGACAAAGGCATAACTGTAGTTTATACCCCATTTGTGGAGCTTAACGACAGGAATAAATGGCATGCCAGGGAGGGTAGTAAAAATGCGATCAGGTTATACAGGCTTGTGCATGATTATTTTACTGCACAGGGTCTCGACAATATCATCTGGGCCTATCACACTACCCAGGGAAAGGGAGCTCTTGAGGAATATTATCCTGGAGATGAATATGTTGATGTGATCGGGAAATCAGCTTATGGTACCGGTTTGATCTTTTCCGAGTATGAATGGGCCGTCGAGAAAAAGAAAAACCATGGTAAGGTTATCTGGTGGGCTGAACTTGGCATTCGAGATCAGTCGGAGCCACAGGTGGATTGTTTTAATGTGCTCAGAAAACTGGAGAACAGCTTCCCCGAGCTTGCAGGATTTGTCTTCTGGAGCGATGACGGTTATTTCAATGTAGTTGGTAACCTTAATGGACCGGCGTTTATGGCAGATCCGAAAATCGTTACACTAAAGAAATAAATTATAACCTGACAGGTACTGTGAATAAAATATTTAAATTAAAAGATATGAGAAATATGAAACCATTAGTAACCATTTCATTCGCAATAATTGTCATATTCAGCCTGTATTCTTGTGTTACAGGCATTCCCCTTACAAAGCAGGCCCCTCCAAATAACAAAACCTACGAAGTGGAATATCTTTTCGAATACGATGGCTGTAAGGTTTACCGTTTTATTGATTCTGGACACACTGTCTATTTTACAAATTGTACCGGTGAGGTGACAAGTATGAGAGGAGATTCAACAGAATCGAGGGTGATAAATGTAATTAAAACCAAACCATAGATTTAATTTCCTGCATTATGAAAAAATATCTTCCTGTGCTTTTTACATTTTTATTCCTTATCTCCTGTAAGGAAAAAGAAAATGATTCTTTAATCTCTCAATACAGGGATATCATTGGGATCTGGAATATGCAATCCGTTTCCTGGGACAGCTCCGGAATAAGGGTTTCACATACCTGGCCCTACAATAAGCTGTTAATAAATGATGATCTCAGTTATGTAATCTTCATGGACCTGATAACTCCCGTTGAAAATGGAACAGTAAACATTATTGACCAGAGCAGCAGTAAGCTTGAGCTTTTTTTTGCCGCCAGATATCCTTCGTACAGTTCATTCGCAGGATCCCACATTTTCGGATTCGCCAATGTTTTGCTCGTTTCGCTTAAGAGTGATGAGGTTGTATTTGAAGCGGTTGACCAGGGCTTTTACCCGGAGATGGAATTCAGATTCAGGAGATAATTTTATTTCCATGGTTATATTCTTCGTGAAACCTCCGTGAAGACTCCGTGTAACTCCGTGAACTCCGTAGTTAGATTTTTTATGAAACATCCGGGATGATTATCACCCTCGGAATCTATTACCCATGGGCTTTTTGTAAAATCGGGAAAAGGGTCCTGGGTAAAACTTACCTGGAAAAAAATAGTCCGGTCAGACAGTGGTCATTACTATTTTGGTAACAGACTGCAAGACAGGGCAATTTATTCTGTTTTAAAGTTCTTTTTGTCCTCTTTGCACAGCCTTTTTACGAGTCTGCGGCCCGACATGATTGCCGGGGGGAGCCCTCCTCCCGGTTCGACCCATTGTCCGCACATGTAGAAGTGCTTTAGTCCGGGCACCGACTGATCCATTGGCTTCATAATAACACCCGAATTTTCAGGAGTTATAAGCCAGCCTTCAAAGCTGCCTTTACGATTTCCTGTATACCGCTCAAATGTGAGAGGCGTTGCCACATCTATTGCTTCCACCTGCCCGGAAATTCCCGGAAAGCGTTCTTCGATCAGCCCGATAATTGTATTGCCGATCTCTTCCTTTTTCTGAAGGTAAGCTTTTCTGTCCCGGGATAGATCTTTCCAGTAAGCATGGTCGGTTTCGAGCATGATAGTGATTGCTGTACAACCTTCAGGAGCCATTGAGGGATCATGATTGTAGAGATGGAGTGAGAGTTTGTCTCTGACCTTATCTCCGATCAGAATCTCTTGTTTAAGATGGAAAGTCAGTCCCGAGACTGATATAGGGATCTCCCCGAAAATGCGTTTTACTCCAAGCGATACAAAAATAAGCGACGGGAACATCTGCCATTTTTCATACGGTTCAAGAGTTTTGGTATCTCCATACTTTCCCCCGAGCATACTGAACAATGTAGTATAGCCATCTGCTGCAGAGACAATCCTGGCAGCCCTGTGTTCAGTACCGTCTTCCAGTCTTACACCGGTTGCGGAGTCATTCATTGTAATGATTTCTGTAACCCGGCTCCTGTATTTCAATATTCCTCCAAGTTTTTTATATCGCTCCTCGAGAGCCCTTGACATTGGCATTGAACCGCCGATCGGATATCCTGCATTTTTATTATGAAGATAGGAGAATGTGAAGAGCATGAACAGCATTGAAAACTCAGGCACCCACATCTCCCTGAATACTTCACGGAGAACAGGATCCTTGAATTCATGGGAAAAGCTTTCGCAGGTAATATTCATCCACTCCTTCATCTTTTTCCCGTCGGCAATAAAGCTGAATACCGTCTTAGCCTGCTTACCGAGCCTTTTTAATGCAGGTTCATGTTTTGATGGTAAATCAAAGGGAAGGCACATCTTAACCCCCTCAATAAATTTCTTAATGGGTATTTCGTCCTGCGGAGAAAATTCCAGAAGGTGCTTTTCAAGCTTATATATGTCAGTATACATTACAAGGGTTCGTCCTGTTGTATCCTCAAGCCGCAGATACTGATCCATATCCAGGAATTTCCTGTTCTCTGCAATACCGGTTTCTTCCCAGATATCGTGCATCCCGTTGAGAGGGGAGGAGCCTACCAGCCAGTGTATACAACAATCGAAAGTGTAGCCTTTCCTTTCCCATGATGTGCATAGCCCTCCGGGCAGATTATGCATTTCGAATATTGTTACGTCGTAACCATTCATCCGTGCATAAATTCCGGCAGCCAGGCCTGAAAAACCTGCACCGATTATTATGATGGAATTGTCGTTGATTTTGTCACTCATTTGCCCGATAATTTAAAGTCTATTCAAATTTAGGGAAAAGAATGAAAAATCCTTTTATGATTGTAATGGATCGTGAATTAAAATCAGGTAGTATATTACCAATCTGTCAGCTCAGGATTCCCGCCCTGCGCTCTGCGCCCTGCGCCCTGCGCCCTGCGCCCTGCGCCCTGCGCCCTGCGCCCTGCGCCCTGTGCCCTGTGCCCTGCGCCCTGCGCCCTGTGTGCCCTGCGCCCTGCGCCCTGTGCCCTGCGCCCTTTGCCCTGTGCCCTGCGCCCTGCGCCCTGCGCCCTGCGCCCTGTACCCTGCGCCACTCAATGTGCCTTCAGATACTGCTTCATCGGATTCCAGTAGAACTCCTTCCATCCACTTTTAAGCATATCTGCTTTATGTTCAGGAACATTAGTCTGATGGAATTTTAGTTTCGTTTTATTTCCATCCGGTGCTATATCGAAAGTGCAGATAGTGAAATGATCTTCCGGCCAGCCATCCTCTGAAAAATGCCATGCCTGCACTATTTTCCTCCCTTCATGGAGTTCAATATTGTATCCGTGGCAATAACCATCAAAGACATTAAACTTGCCGGTCACATTCGGTTCTATATATACTTTTGATCCGGTGAATGCTGCATGTTCTTCCTGATTCATCAAAAGATTATACACTTTCTCCGGAGTTGCTTCAAAGGTTACTGTCTGATTGATCGATTTAGTTTTCATCTGAATTCTCTTTTCATGGTTAGTGATAGCCGGAATTTCAGGAATGGTGAATTATCCCCTGATAATAAACAATGATCAAAGTAAAATGGTTCGTTGTTGGAGAATTTATACCGTAAAACCCACCCCTAACCCCCCGCTGACACGGGGCAGGCTCTCCAGGGAGGGGAACAATTCAACTAACCAGCACCCAGCACCCAGCACCCAGTACCCAGCACGCGGCCTACCTTTGGGTTTGACTTGCGTCTCTGCCTTCTTATATTTCTCGTATAGATAACAAAATACATCACAGGTATCAGAACAAGCGTCAGGAATGTTGCAAAGCTAAGCCCGAAGATTATCGTCCATGACAGCGGCCCGAAGAACATAACATTGTCACCTCCGAAATGAAGATGCGGATTCAGGTCGGTCAGTAGTGTTTTAAAGTTGATATTCATGCCGATAGCCAGCGGAATAAGTCCAAGGATAGTTGCTGTGGCAGTCAGTATAACAGGGGTGATACGTGTCTTTCCTGCATCAATGATTGCTTTGCGGGTCTTCACTCCCTGTTCTTTCAGCACATCTGTAAATTCAACAAGAAGTATTCCGTTCCTGACGACAATTCCAGCCAGTGCGACAATACCCATCCCTGTCATGATTATCGAGATTGTCATTCCAAAAAGCATATAGCCCAGGAGCACTCCGATAAGGCTGAATAATACCTCAGAAATAATGATCACTGCTTTGCCCATTGAATTGAACTGGGTTATAAGAATGAACATTATGAGGAACAGTGCCAGTATCATAGCTTTCATCAGGAATAGCCCTGATTCTTTCTGATCCTCCTGTTCCCCGGTTTGGCGGATATCGATTTCCGATGATTTTGTAAACTTAGGGATAGCCTTACGAAGTTCAGCATTAATCAGGTTTGCATTAAAGCCGTCAAGTACGTTGGATGAAATGGTGATTACACGCTTCAGATTAAGACGGTTGATCTGACCATAGCTGTTCACATAATCGAGATGTGCAACAACTGACAAGGGGATCTGCCTGAGTGTTCCTGAGTTCATATCCCTGTAGGTGATAGTAAGGTTGATAAGCTGTTCAATATCCTTTCGCTGGTTTTCCTCAAACCTGAGCATAATTGGGTACTGATCCTCACCTTCACGGTATTTGGATATCTCCTTGCCAAGCTGACCTGTACGTATTGCATCACCAACCGCTGCGGCACTTATGCCTTCGTAATTGGCACGTTCACGGTCAAGGTTGATTATGATCTCCGGTTTTGAAGTAGCAAAGTCAGATTTTAGCTCTTCAATGCCTCCTATCTGAAGGGAGTCAACAAATCTTCTGAACCGCTCTGCAGTCGTTGCAAGCTTTCCGAGATCTTCACCTGAGATCTCAATATTAATGGGTTTCCCGGTTGGGGGGCCCATATTAGTTTTGTCCACTACTATTTCAGCTCCTGCAATATCTTTGAGTGCTTCGCGCATATGGCTCATATACGCACTTGTACTCTGTCCATGCCTGTATTTGTATTCCACAAAATTGACCGCAATTTTAGCCAGGTTTGACGATTTGCTGGAGTTATCAAAATTATTGTCTGAAGCGAGGAATGCGACATTCGTAACTACTGATTCAACTATAGGATTGTTTTCTCCAAGTACTCTCATTATCCTCTCCTCGGCAATATGCGATACTGAGTCGGTCACGGTTATTTCAGTACCTACAGGCAGCTTTATAAAAGTGTTAATTGTATTGGGCTCATTATTCGGGAAGAAGACAACTTTGGGCTTAACAATATTGGTAAGGACCATTGTAAACACAAACAGTCCTATCATACCCGAGAGGATGATTACCGGGCGCTTTCCTTTCAATACCCAAACCAGCAGATTTTCATATTTTTGCATCATCGCCGGTATGAAATGTGACTGGAATCTTCTCAGAACCTTATAGCCGAACAGGTTATGCAGGAAGAATGATATTGCAATGAACATCATGAAGTTGGCTATGCCGGGTAGTTTCAGAAGATAGAACGGTAAGGTGGCAATTGCTATACCTGCTGCAATTTTATAGGTTTTTGCATGGGGGAGAGGATGATCTTCCTCATCGTGCTTCATGAAATCCACAGCAAAAACAGGATTGAAGATATAAGCAACAATTAATGACGCAAAAAGTGTTATAATGAGTGTGATTGGAATGAATACCATGAATTTCCCGACTACGCCCGGCCAGAAGGCCAGGGGGAAAAACGGAGCAAGAGTGGTAAGTGTTCCTGAAAGAATAGGAAGAAATACTTCTCCTGCAGCATATTTTGCCGACATCCTGATATCCATTCTTGATTTCTGATGGATCCTGTGCGTGTTTTCAATAACAACGATAGCATCATCAACCACTATCCCAAGTGCAAAGATAAAGGCGAACATAACAAGCATGTTCATTGTGAATCCTATCCATGGGAGGAAAATATACGCAATTGCCATGGATAAGGGTACCGAAAAGCCAACGAAAATTGCATTTACAAGTCCCATGAAGAACATAAGTACTATAGTCACAAGGATAAAACCTATGATTATTGTATTATTCAGTTCATCAACGGTATTACGGGTGTAGCGTGACTGATCACCGGTAACCTGTACTATGAGATTGGAAGGCAGTTTATTCTTCTGCATATCTGCAATGATCGCCTTGATCCCGTCAGATGCATCCAGCAGGTTCTGTCCGCTCTTTTTGATTACATTGAGGGTAATTACATTTTTGCCGTTGTAGCGTGCGTAGTTTTCAGGCTGATGATAGCCGTCCCTGACAAGGGCAATATCCCTGAGCTTGATCTGAGCGCCGCTTGAAGTGCCGATGATAACGTTCCTTATCTCGTCTATGTTTTTGACTTCACCAACAACCCTGATTGAACGGCTCATTCCCTGCAGATCAATGTTTCCGCCTGAAACGGTCATATTATTGAGATTCACAGCCTGTTCAACGTCCCGGAAGGTGAGACTTGCAGCTTTCATCTTATACATATCGATATCGATCTGGATCTCACGGTTAAGTGCGCCGCCGATCTCAACACGTGTAATCTCTTTAAGACTTTCAATCCTATCCTGCATATCATCGGCATACTCTTTCAACCGGTCAAGTGGTATGTCGCCTGAGAGATTTATATACTGAATAGGTATCTCCGACAGGTCAATTTCCATTACAGATGGTTCAATAAAAGAAGGATCGGTAGGCAGATCTTTTTTTGTCTTATCAACGGCATCCTTTACTTTCTGCTTTGCGTCCTTGATCTCAATCCCGGTATTGAATTCGACAATGATTGCAGAGAAATCCTGAACAGAACGAGAGCTGATTTTCTTGACACCGCTGATTGACTTTAAGTTTTTCTCAAGCGGTCTTGTTACAAGGTTCTCAATGTCGGATGGCGCTGTTCCCGGGTAAATGGTGTTGACAACAACCATGGGAATTACAATCTCAGGGACCTGCTCCTTTGGGATTGTCAAATAATTTATAATACCAAACACCGATATTATGAATACCAGTACGTATACACTGATCTTATTGTCAATGGCCCAGCTGGTTGCGAAAAATTCTTTATATTTCTTTTCCATTAAAGTACTTTTTATATTCTGATCACTCTGGTATCAGAACCATGCTTAAAACCTTATATATTCGCCATCAACAAGTTCCTGGAAGCCTGTTGAAATAACTTTGTCACCAGCCTCTAATCCATGCACTATCTCTGCAATCCCGTTATACGAGTTGCCAATTGTTATCGCTTGCTTATATGCCGCATGATACTGGGCTTTTGTCCTGGTAACATATACATAGCTTCCCTCCTGATCAGTCTGAATAACGTTCATCGGAACAAGAATTGAATTATCGGAATGGTAGTCATTGATCTGCAGGATAGCTATCATATTGGCTTTAAGAGCTCCAGCCTCGCTGTTGATTTTGGCTTCGATCATAAATGTCCTGTTTACAGGATTTATATATTTGCTCACAAAAGAGACTTCGGCTTCTACCTGCTTATTTATGTCGGGAAACAGGACGATAAGCTTATCACCCTTTTCTACCCTTGATGAGTATGCTTCAGAGACTTCAGCTGTGACCTTGAGGTTTTTAAATTCTACAACCCTGAAAGCAGCCAGTCTTGGATCAGGGGAGACTACACCGCCAAGCTTTACATTGCACTCCTCAATTGTACCATCAATAGGGGATTTTATTTTAAACTTGTCTATCTGCTGCTTGAGCGCTGCAATCTGATTTTCAAGAGATTCCTTGGTGGTCTTGGACTGCAGGTACTGCACCTCACTGCCTATCTTCTGGTCCCATAGCCGCTTCTGCTTGTCAAACATTTCTGCTGCAAATTTGTACTGGGTCTCAAGTCCCTCCAGCTGGCTGCGATACTGCTTATCATCAATCTGCGCCAAAACCTGGCCTTTTGATACGCTGGTGCCAACATCAGCATATTTGGCTGTGATAGTACCTGGAACATCGGCAAAAACCCCTGCATTCTGGTCTCCGTCAAGTTTGCCCTGAACTCTGATATAATGATCGAACTGACTTACCTTAACAGGAGTGAGTCCGACAAATTTGAACTCCTTTGTATTCAATGAATCTTTTGGTTCCGAGCTGAGCTCATTTTCCAGAGTTTTTATTTTTTCATCAAGTGCAGTCTGTTGCTGCCTTAATTTATTCAGTTCTCCCTTTTTGTCTGTGGAGCAGGAGAAGACCAGGAATAATACTGTAATGACTGCTATGCTTAAATTTATGCTTTTCATATCTGACTTGTCTTATTTTTGTTATGGTTATTCTTTTTAATTATTAGTATGTGCTTAGAATACGATCTAGCTTTGATTTGGCGCTAAGCAGATTAAGCACCGATGTATAGTAGTTTGACTCGGCAGTCAGGAACTGGCTCTGATTCTGGGAAAGCTCAAAACTTGAAGAGACCCCCTCCTGAAATTTAATAATCGATTTGTCAAAGATTTTTTTACTCAGAACAATAGTCTCGCTGTTGGTGGTAAAATTCCTGTAGGCTGTCTGGTATGCAGTTAAGGCTGTCTCAAATTCAAGGATCAGGCTCTGTTTTACATTCTCCCTGTTGATTGTTGATTTATCAAGATTAAACCTGGCCTGACTGATCTTTGATGTACGCTGTCCGCTGGTAAAGATCGGGAAGTTCAGATTGACACCTACGAGATCTTTAACTGCGAAGTTAAAAGAGGGCTGATTAGTCTGTTCGTGGTGCCGGTAGAACCCGGAAAGTGTCGGAAGCCATTTTGACTGTTCACGTTTGAGCAGTAGTGAAGATACTGAAACCTGGTCATTGATGATCTGATAGTCTATACTCTTTGAAACATTATAGACAGGAGCTGTAAGGTATTGCAGATTGCCCTCCCTGATGAATCCGGGGATGCTGTCGGTAAGCTCTATCTGCTGGCTGAAATCCATTCCAAGCTGGTATTTCAGCAGCTTCTCAGATACCTCTTTCTGAGCTTCTGTTGCAGTGATAAGCCTGATGAGATTTGACTTGCTTATCTTAATCTGATCGACATCAGTATCTTCATTGAAACCCTGTTCATGCATCTTGACCTGCTCATTATAGGTCTTGTCAATTGTTGTCAGGCTCTCCTTAAGCACCTTGGTGCTTTCGCCTAAAACCAATATCAGGTAATAGGTTCCTGCAACACCTTCTTTTGTCATATCCTCTGTTTTTGTCAGAGCTTTCTCCGAAACCTGCTTTATGATTTTTACAGCATGAAGACCTACAATGTATTCACCGCTGAATATCAGCTGCGAAAGGGTGAAATCAAATGTCGTATTATTCTTTACACCCAGAGCCACCGGCGGAGCCTCCTTATATGCACCAAGGATATCATCTTTTGTAAGAAAACCCTCGGGCAGGGCATTTACATCAAGATAGGGGCCAAAACTCAGTTCCGGAATAACAAACTGATGCTGATAGGCGCCAGCAAGGTTCAACTGAGGAAGTCCGATAGCAACGGTCTCCTTTACCTGCTTGGTAGCAATATCAATATCAATCCTGGATGTCTGTACATTTCGGTTATTCTGAAGAGCATACTCCTGGGCTTCAGCGATCGATAGTTTAAGTACTCCATTATTCCCCTGGCTGAATCCTTCATGTATCAATCCAAGCATTATAATGGTTAAAAAGTATTTCCGAATCAATTTCATTCTATAAATTATTTATTATTAGTTGTTTCCATTTCTTTAATCTTATTTTCAAGAACGATTATTCCTTTTTCGGTTGCAATACCCCTTACATGATAAACCAGAAGTTCTGAAAAGAGTTTTGCAGAGGTGAATTCTTCCACCGTAAACAGGTCATTAAGATGAATATTCTCAAGTCTCGACAGATAGAGCTTTGCAATTATCTCCCCGTTCAGCTCGGTGCGATAGAGCCCTTCCTCTATACCTTTTTTGAGGTTCATCAGGATATAGTTGAAGATCCTCTCACGCCGTATTTTGACAGTCCTGTAATAATGGTGAGGATAATATTTCTTCAGATCGTGTTCTGTGGCTGGATTCTGATCCTTCATTACTTTGTTCATGTAAATGGAAATCTCAAACAACTCCTCGATTGCATTGAAATTTTCCCTGAAACATTTGCATATCTCATCCTGTCTCATCGCAATTTCATTGTCCGTGAATTTTCCGACAAGATCGTCTTTGTCTGTAATGTATTGATATAGAGTCTTTTTAGAAATACCAAGCTCTCCTGCAACATCATCCATTGTGATACTCTTGATGCCGTATTTAGTGTACAGTTCACGAACTTTCAATAGTATATTCTTCAGCTCTTCATTCATGACGCAAATATAAAACTAAAAAACTTAGGAAACTAATAATATGTAAAAAGTTTCCGTAGTTTATGATGATTTTTTTGGTCGGAAGTCCGAAGTCCGAAGTCCGAAGTCGGAAGCCCGAAGTCGGAAGTCGGAAGTCGGAAGTCGGAAGTCCGAAGCATTCTTATTCTCCGCCTGGGAGGGGTAGGGGTATAGCCGTTAACCTAAGAGCAAAGTTGTAAACGCAGAAATTAGCATAAGTTTCCCCTCCTTTTGAAGGAGGGGTGGCCGGGACAATTGATTATCTGATTTTTACAAGGTTCATTTCCCGGCCGGGGTGGTTGATTTATTTTGAACTTGACGGGGATTCTCAAGGTGAATATCATAAGATACAGAAAGATGAAAACCGAGATAAATACCTGGAGAGTCATGGATTCACGGGATTAAGGTTCGAAAATAGATTTGTATTTCAGAAACCTGAATATTTAAAAAATAATCAACCACCCCGGCCGGTATCAGTTTTTGCAATTCTTTGATAAGCATAGTGCTCCGGCCACCCCCTCCTTCAAAAGGAGGGGAAAGTAGGGACGGATCGCGACCTGTCTCTATAGAAATTCAATATTTATAGCCATTTGCCTTTAATGATCCTCCCTGTAAAAATTTTTACAGACTCCTTAGGTTGACGGCTATGGGGTCAGGGTGGGTTTCTTCTGGTGCAGGGGTGGTTTTCCTGTCATATGCAGTTATGATTTTATCTCAAAAAAAATGATTCAACACTTTGAAAATCACAATAAAAACTGTAAATTCGGGTTTATACCATGTCAGGTCTGAGTACAAAAAAACATGAACGGTAATATGAGTGAAAGACTATTCGCAGTAGGTGACATACATGGTTGTTCCGATCCTTTAATTGAGCTTATTGAACAGAAAATAAAGCTCAGGAAGGGAGACAGGCTGGTTTTGCTTGGAGATTATGTTGACCGCGGAAAAAATAGCAAAGAGGTTGTTGATTATATTCTTGACCTGAAACAAAAGGGATTTGGTGTGATTCCACTGATTGGCAATCATGAAGCGATGTTGCTTGATTCCCTGGATAATGAGCAGTTGCAGAACAACTGGTTTCTTAACGGGGGGTATGAAACGTTATACAGCTTTGGTGTTGAATCGGTAAAGGAGCTTGATAATAAATATCTGACTTTTTTCAAAAGTCTTCCATTTTACTATATTCAGGATCAGTTTATTTTTGTCCATGCCGGGCTCAATGATGAGATCGCCGACCCTCTGACAGATAATTTTCAGATGATCTGGTCGAGAAGGGAGAGTTACACTAACACTTTCTTCAAAGGGAAAATTATTATACATGGCCATACGCCGGTTCCGCTATCAGTGTGCCATGAGTCTTTAAGATCTCACAACCGGGTAATTAATATTGATACCGGATGTGTTTATGACGAATGGGGCGGTTATGGGCATCTTACTGCATTAGAGCTGTTTAGCAGGGAGCTGTTCTCTGTATAGTTTTTTCACAATTTGCACTACCTTTGAACAGGCCGGACAAGCTTTATCAGACGCCTGTATTGATGAAAAAATTTCCTTTAATAATCATTTGTTATCTTCTGTTGAGCAGCTGTATAACATCGAGGCTTCCATATTTTGGTGAAACGCCGAAGCATCCGGGCAGGTATCCTGCATTTACAGTGAAAGATTCACTGAAAGGCTACCTCGACAAAGACAGGGCATGCTATGATGTAACATTTTATGACCTTAACCTTACACTTGATCCCGGGCATAAGAAGCTTGGCGGTAAAGTGACAATCTGCTTCAGAGCCCTGGAGGCTATGAAAACCCTTCGCTTTGATCTCTATAAAAATCTTAAAATATACAGCATTGATTTTTCAGGAAAGCCACTTTCATTCAGCCGGAATGATATGGCAGTTTATACTGAATTTCCCTATTCACTTGAGCCCGGGAAAGATTATTCAATAACTGTTTCATACGGAGGATCTCCGTTAAAAGCCAGAAAGCCGCCATGGCGCGGAGGGATAGTCTGGGAAAAAGACAAAAGCGGAAATCCATGGATTGGAGTAACCTGCGAGACAGAAGGGGGTAGTATCTGGTTCCCCTGCAAAGACCATCTGTCAGACGAACCCGACAGTGTAAGGTTGCATATGACTGTACCCATGGGATTACAGGTCATTTCAAACGGAATCCGGGAAAGTCATATTTCACTGCCAGGAAAGGAGACCTATACCTGGAGCACTCACTACCCGATTAATATTTACAATATCACATTCTATGCCGGCAAATATGAGCATATCGCCGATACTCTCACTATGCCCGGAGGTATTCTGAATCTTGATTATTATGTTTTGCCTGAAAACCTTGAGACAGCAAGGAAGCATTTCAGGCAGGTGAAGGATGTTATTAATATATATTCTGATGCTTATGGCGAATATCCATGGATCAGGGAAGGCTTTAAGCTTGTAGAGGGTCCCTTTGAAGGGATGGAACACCAGACAGCAATAGCCTATGGGAGTGGTTATCAGGATCTGCCATGGCTGGGTGGCGACTATATTATTGTACATGAAACAGCACATGAGTGGTGGGGCAATGCAGTTTCGGTCAGCGATTTCAGTGATATCTGGTTACAGGAGGGTTTTGCTACCTATTCTGAACTTGTATTTGCCGAAAGAATAAAGGGCTACGATACTTCACTTATTTATGCGAACTACTGGCTTGCTGCAACTGTAAAGAACAAATTCCCGGTGGTTGGACCCGCAAATGTCAGTTACTGGGATTACAGGGATGGTGATGTTTACGGCAAGGGAGCTCTTATTCTCCATACAATCAGGAATATTTTAAATGACAGCACTCTGTTCTTTAATCTCCTTCAGACATTTTACAGTGAACATGCAGCTAAATCTCATGTTACAACTGCTGATTTCAAGGAGCTTCTTGAAAGGATGACAGGGAAGAACTGGGATAAATTTTTTGAGGCATACCTCTATAGCAGAAAGGTTCCGATACTTAAATGGTATTATGGCTCATATGATTATGGCAGTGAAACAGGTAAAGGTAATGGTCAATCAGTCCCGTTTGTTGCTGCTAAATGGGTGAATGTCCCTGACGGTTTCAGCATGCCGGTTACGCTGAAGTGCCAGAACTCAGATCTGGCTGAAACAATTAATGTTACCACCGGTGCAAAAATCTTTTATCTCAAAAAGTTCAGCTTTTGCGATAAACTGAGCTGCAATGCGAAACGATCCTATTTTACTGCAGAGATCAGCGCTGAAATATTTTCAGAAGCCATGCAGGAACAAGACGCTCCTGAAAACAAACCTGTTGATATTATTGCCGGTACCTTTGGTCAGTGAAGCACTAATATCTGTCATCCGCAACAGATTACCTTGGTTCAATATTGAAATATGCGTATCCGGCTGCAACAGCTAGTCCAAGCCAGGTTGTTCCAAAGTCGCTTAATGTTTTGCAGGTGTCAGGAAGATAATCACACCGGTGATAAGTGAAGCGAGACCGGTGAATGTCCAGATTATAAGATAACTCCAGACGATAACGTTAACTATCTGTGGCTGTTTCTCCCCATAACTGCTGAAAACAGCCGGATCTGAACCTGGCCTGGTAATTGTCATTCTCGATACAACAAGTGCCGAAACAAGTCCTCCTACAGTTGTTAGAATATAGATCATGCCGGAATGCAATTCTATTTTTTCACAGGCCGGATCAGCTGAACAGTCAAATACTTTAATGATTATATATACAGCTATCCCGCTGTAGAGTAAGAGAAGAATGCTGGCAATGATGCCTCCTACGATAAGCTTGTATTTCATAATGGCTGTTTATTGATGTAACAAAAATTTATTTTTTGATTTTACCTGTAGAATGGAAGAATATACAATTCTTCAAACTTATTTCCTGTGAGGTCGTCATCCTTGAATTTAAGCCTGTAGCCACCTATAGTAACAGATTTATTTAGGTTTCCTGATGTATTAAAGAAGCCGGCAAGCCATTCATAAAAGGCTTGTGCCTCCTTATACGATCTGAAAATCACAGAATATTCCTTTTTTGCCGGAGTTACTATTTTAACAATACTTCTGTCTGTGTTATTTCTGGGATTTCCAATGCAATAGAAATCAGGTATAAAGTCGCCGGAAGTAAACAACGGAACTCTCTTTGAAACACTGCCATTATAGTATCTTACATGGTCATCCCATTCGGCAAAAGTCCTTTCACCATTGATGACATTTCTGAAAACATAATCCATCGTAAGATCAGCAAATACAGTATCTTTTACGGTTTCCATTGCCGGGACAGTAGTCTCAGAGAATTTTATTGTTAATTTGTCTGGTTCATTATATCTTCCGGTACTGTCTTTTATACCGCTTATATCAGTTAGAATCTCCGGGAATTTATCGAACTCAAGGGAGAGGTCCGCCAGAATATTGCCGGTCAGATCTATCTCCCGTGTACCCTCTTCCTCCATTTCTATCTCATGATTACTGATCCTTCCATTGAGTTTCAGATATCTGTATTTTATCTCCTGATCCTCCTTCCTGTTAGTTGAAGATCTTCCGCCTGCTGAAATCTCAGTACTTTTTGTTGCCTTATCCGTTAAAAGCAGGCCGGATGCATCAATTTCCAGGCTTCTGCTGAAACTTACATCTGCTATGTCAACCGATCCATATTCTGTGGTGAACATATTCCATCCGGTAAATCTGATACCTGAATCTTCAGGAATCCTGAGAGTTATCTTCAGGTATTCAATCCTGTCAGCCGGAGAAAGTTTTGGACCCGAAGGATAATCTTTGTTCCCGTAATCACGTTGCCTGGTAACCGAGAAAATCATCCGGAGATCCTTTTTTACATAGTTATCAGGTACTGAAGGAACCTCATAGTTCAGGTACTCATAGCTCATTGCCTTCAGAAATTGCTCATTCTCAGGATACCTGGTATTAAGGATCTTTATGAACTGGGATTGGGCATCGGCGCTCAGGTCCCACAGGGTTTTATTTTCATTTACAGGCCTGGCTTCCGAAAGCCTGAATCCGAAGAGGTCAACGCCGGCAAGATTGTTATCAGTCCCTTTCGGCCGGACCGAACTGTAGCGTTTCAGTGTTGTGCAGGAGGAAAATATCTCCAGACATACTACCAATAGAATTGGCAAGGACATATATTTCATGGCAGTAAATATTGAAAACTATTCTGTTACTTTTTGTTTAGCCTGTCAGACACAAATTCAGTCACTATATACCGTAGCATTGAAAACCGGACCAGGTATTTCGATGCATTTGATCTTTATTGATTTCACTATCCTGGTTTTTACAAATGAGAAATCAGGGAGGTATGAGAAGGACTGTCCATCCTCATAGATATCCTCGGTATTTTTATCGATACACTTTTCTATGCCCATATTTCTGATAGCCAGATAATACATAGTCTTAGGTTTAATTATTTAAAAATATTTTCACTCCTGAGAGCCTCGATGCATTCCAGTTGAGGTACCTGGCTGTATTTGTTGTATTTCAGCGAGTTCTTAACTCTGGTATGGAGTTCTGCACGTGTAATACGTCCTTGTGCTTCCCTTACATGCTTGCAGAAATAATAGGTGAAAGCTCCGTTGTAGTACCCGTCAATCTCGGAATCGGCAGAGGTCTGATTGTCCTTACAGCCAGCCCAGAGAATGTGGTTCAGAGTTATCTCCGTATCACTACTGAATATTTTTGTTGGTTTAAGGATCTCTTCATCGCCAAGGTACCTGCACTCAATGTCAATCGGGGGCGGCATATAGCGGTATCTGACTGGGTCTGATGAATACCGACCATTGATGAATTGCGGTCTTATATCTCTGGTGGCGGTACCTGAATGGCAACTGTCAAGAAGGATCTCCATCCTGACTCCTTTTTTGAGCTTTTGCAGTATCTCCCTCAACATATCATCTGTAATGAAACCATCATCCCAGTTCATATCGCAGGGGCAGATCAGCTCATCCATATGGTCAGCCAGTTCATCGCCTTCCCTGTCACGGATCTGGGATCCGTGGCCTGAGAAATGAAAGATCAGGTGATCACCTTTTTCTGCAGATTTAACCATCTTATTCAACCGGGAGAGGATATTCTCCTTCGTGGCGCGGCTATCGGTGAGAACCCTTATCTCATTATTGGAAAAACCAAAAAAAGTCTTAAGAATGCTCCTGACATTGGTTACATCATTTACGCAACCCTGCAGATCGTTTACGCCCTGGTAATCATTGATTCCTACAAGTAAAGCCTGTCTTTTCATATTTTACTGTTTTAGGTTAAAATGCAGGCGGAGGAACCTGTTGTAAAACCGGTTTCCGCTTTTATTTGTGACTTTTAAGTCTGGCCGGCCAGACAAACAGAACTTAGACAGCATGCCGGGAAATTCCATAAAGGACTAACGACAATCAATTCAGGCCACTATGAAACAGGCTGTAAAAGATTTTGTCATCATTAGTTAAACAGATCCGAAATGCTTTTAAATTCACTTCAGCCAGTTCTAACATGAACGGTCAGATTTGTTTCACACATACTTCCTTCCGGTCTTCCGGAAGGATTTAAGAGCTCCTTTTTTCAGGAAATTGTTATTGCATTAACAAATTTACGAGTTAACAATATATTAGTCAAGTAAATTGAAGAATTTTTTATTTCATTGGGAAGTATGATCTTATATTACAGACGATGAAACTATTTCAGGCCTGTATTGTTAATTTATTAACTAAGAATCAGAAGATGAAGAAAAGTGAAGAGTCCGAAAAGCACAGAAGGGTTGTAGTTGTGGGAGCAGGTTCTGTTGGGGCGACATATTGTTATGCTCTTGCCCAGAGCGGTCTTGCCGATGAAATTGTATTGCTTGACAGGAATGAGGATCTGGTGAGGGGACAGGTGCTTGACCTGGTACATGGTCAGCCGTTTTTTCCTACTGTAAATATCCGTTCGGGTTCCCCGGAGGATTATCAGGATGCCCAGCTGGTGGTAATTACTGCCGGAGCTGCCCAGAAACCAGGGGAGACGCGGCTCCAGCTTCTCCGCAAGAATGCTGAAATAGTTGGAGATATAGCCGGTGAGATAGCCTCTTACAAATGCAGGGGTGTGATACTTGTTGTTACAAATCCGGTTGATGTTCTTACCTGGGTTGCACTTAAACGTTCGGGGTGGGAGAGAGGAAGGGTGATCGGTTCCGGTACTGTTTTGGATAGCGCCAGATTCAGGCATCTGCTGAGCAATCACTGCGGTATTGATGTGCATAATGTTCATGCCTATTTTCTTGGTGAACATGGTGACAGTGAGTTTGCAGTCTGGTCAATGACTCATGTTGCGGGAATAAATATTGATGAATATTGCCCTGTATGCGGTAAATGTGAAGACTGGTCAGCTCAGAGAAAGCTGATAGAACAGCAGGTCCGCGAGTCGGCATACCATATAATCAATTCAAAAGGATCGACTTATTTTGCGGTAGGACTTGCGCTGGTAAAAATTACTGCTTCAATACTGAGGAAGCAGAACAGTGTACTAACAGTATCTGCAATGCTTACAGGAGAATTCGGGATCAGTGATGTATGCCTGAGTGTTCCGTGCGTGGTATCAGACAAAGGTGTAATCAGGATTATCTCAAGCCCGTTAACTAAAGGTGAAATGGAATCTCTTGCACATTCGGCAGAGGTACTTCGAAAAGCTATAGCTTCATTATCAGATAAAGACTGAAGATCCGGTTTCTCTTTATGGATATCTGAATCTTACTGCGAGTATTCTTGCATGTTCTTCACCTTCAGTATTCAAGCTGTAGAATCCTATGAGCGTTTTAGGGGAAAAAAAGTATGCATCCCCTATGGTTGAAGAATGACGGAATTCTTTACCATCAGAAGTTTCACCGGCCACTATATCGCCTTTGCCTCTTAATATGAGATAGATCTCTTCTTCATTGTCGTGCCGGTGTGGTATATTGGTCCCGCCTGCGGCAAAGTCCATAACGAACAGGCTGTTAACTCTGGAGGCTGCCGGTAGTTTGTCCCTTGTGCTCAGGGTGGTGCCCATCAGAAGCTGAAAAGTTGTTGTTGGACCATGCGACCCAAGCACCTGAAAAGGTACTTCATCTGCATTGGCAATCATCATTTCCGACGCAGGTTTGATAGTATCACCGGGTGTTATCCGGAACCACATTATTATAACCGATAATTTTCTCTCCCTGGGATTTGCTAAACTGAACCTCTTTCCTGCTGGAACGTAGATAAAGTCATTTTTACATATAGGTACAGGGACCTTCGAGCATGTAAGTACTCCGGTTCCATCCAGAACATAAATCACCTGTTCCACGTCAGTGAGCCTGGTGCTTCTGCTCTCACCCGAAGGGTCAATATTAAGATTTCCGTAGCGTATCAGCCCTTTAACAACAGAAGAGCTGTCGCTTCCCTCTCCAAACATAGGAAGATAATGGGCTGAAGGGGTTGATAATTCCATGCCTATTTCCCCTGATGGGCAAACAGACCTGTGAAGGAACTGAGATTCAGCGCTTAACGTTCCTGCAGCAAGGAAGAGTATGAGGAGAACTCTTATTATTTTCATGATAAGATACTTCTTTAGTTGGAACCTGTCTGGTTTGCATAAACCCCTTCATCGTTTATATGCCACCATGGGCCTCCGGACTGGTGGTAATCCCCTATAAGCCCTTTTTCCTTTGCCTCAAGCATCGTCATTGGTTTATCAAATTCGGGTGTTGGTTTAAATAGGCCGGGATTATATTTGAGGTATTTCGGTTCCCTCAGGTATTTTTCTGCTACTTCATCATTTAATTCAATTCCGAGTCCAGGGCTGTCTGGTACACTGATAACTCCGTTCTGAATGATAGGGTTCGGAATGCCACTCACAAGATCATTCACCCATGGCATTTCTATTGTATGACTTTCAAGTGAAATGAATTCCCTTATGGTGGCAGCTGTATGGACATTAGCCATAACCCCTATTGGGGAAGATGCGCAATGCATCATTGTCCTGATACCAAACTGGTACGCATATTCCGCAATCTTCCTGGTTTCAATCATTCCTCCGGAAGTAAGAAGATCAGGGTGGATAATATTCACTGCATTATGCTCTATCCATGGTCTGAAATTTTCGAGGCTGAAGATATCCTCACCGTTAAGAGTAGGTGTTTTGGAACCAGCGGTTATCTGTTTGTTCAGGTTTACCGCATTGAATTTCGTAAAATGAATTACATCTTCAATATATGCGAGATTGTATTTTGGATCAGCCATAAAATTACCCAGCTCAATTCCGCTCTCAACAGTCATATTTCCAAAATGATCAGCTCCAAGTATTACATCTGGACCTATGATCTTTCTGGCAGTCAGAACATGCTCCCCCCAAATTTCAAGACCTTTACGGGAAGGAAGTTTATTCACAATAGTGCCGTCGATATTTTCAAGAAGAGCCGGAGTGAGATCTATCTTGTAATGTTTAAGGCCAAGGTCAAACCTCCTCTTCATCATAAGTTTCAGATCCTCCTCTTTCATCACGGTAGGGCAGTCGGCATATATTTCAACTTTATCCCGGACCTTTTCTCCAAGCAATTTCCAGCATGGCACCCCTAGTGCTTTTCCTGCAATATCCATAAGGGCTATATCAACAGCACAATAGCCACCAGCATATCTTCCCGGACCGGTAAGGTGACGAATACTTAAAAGGATTGTTTCAATATCGAGAGGGTCTTTTCCGACAAGATAAGGTTTTAGCATCAGTGCCTGGCCTATCCAGCCGGCATCCCTTACTTCACCCAGGCCTATTATCCCCTGATTGGTATAGATTTTTATTATGGGGAAATCATAAATTGCAGCAAGGGTGGCTCCCCTGATATCAGTTATCTTCAGACCCGAAGGCCTGGACAGAGCATTTTTGGGATTCGAAAATGATTCATCAGCGAACATTCCGGAATAACCCATTGCTATTCCGCCCATTAAGGTGTTTTTGAAAAATGACTTCCTGTCCATAACATAAATATTTTATGATTTATATGATCAAGTATTTAAAAATTTGTGTGGATCCAATGTGTGATTCTAAATGTAATTATGTGATTACAACGAGATAAACAGATTATTTGTAAACCTTGATCTCCGGGGAATCATTTTTTTAATTTCAGCTGGAAAGCAACAGTGTACATTAAATCAGATTCATCAACCGGGCTATCCAAATTTAATATAAATACAATTAAAAGCTTTGTGCATCAAAATAATTATTTCCTGTTACCGGAAAATAGTTTTATTTCTCTATCAAAAAAAAATCTCACCTGCACACCACATGACTGTTTTTACCGTTGTTTTATCAATATTCTTTTATGATGTTGGGTTATGAGAAATTTATGTGTGGTACTTTTTATTACCTTTGGACCCGGTATATGCACTGTCTCTATTTCAATAAATGAAAATCCCCGTTAGAAAATTCCTGTCTCCGGCATTTTTTACAGTAGTCCTTACATTTTGTCTGAATTCATTTGCACAGGTTTCAGAAAAAACCCTGATAAAAGGTTTGGTACTTGATGCACTGACGGGCTATCCTATACCCTACGCATCTGTTTTTCTCAAAGGTACTTCCGTCGGAACACTCACTGATGCCAATGGTAAGTATCTCCTTGAATCAGGTTTACGCTCTGACACAATATCTTTTCATTTATCGGATACAAGAGCGAATCGAGAAAAATAATATCCGGCAAAGAGCAGACAATTGATGTAAGCATGGACCTCACTTCCATATCACTTGATGAAGTGGTTGTCAAAGCCAAAAAGAAAGAATATAAAAACAAGAATAATCCTGCCGTCGAGCTCATCGACAGGGTAGTTGCAAAGAAGGATGAAAACAGACCTGAGGCTTATAGTTATCTGGAATACAAAACTTATGAAAAGATCCAGTTTGCATTCAGCAACGTAACTGAAAATTTTAAGAATAGCAATGTATTTTCTGATTTCAGTTTTATCTTCAACAATATTGATACTACCAGGCGAATCGGTAATGACATTCTTCCCATGTTTATAAAGGAGTCGCTTACAGCTCATTATTTCAGGAAGGAGCCGGAAGCGTCGAAGGAGGTTCTTCTTGCAGAAAAGTCAATTAATCTTGATGAGTATCTGAATAATAAGGGGGCGTCAGCCTATCTCAACTACCTCTATCAGAACATCGATATTTATGATAATGAGATACTTTTTCTTACCAACAAGTTTTTAAGCCCTATAGCCAGTACTGCACCGGTCTTCTACAGGTATTATATAATTGACACTTTGCCGGTTGCTGATATCAAATGCATCCGATTATTTTTTGAGCCGAGAAACAAATCTGATTTCCTTTTTCATGGCAATCTGTACATAACAATGGATAGCAGCTATGCCGTTAAGAAGATCGATATAGGCATAAATAAGGCCATAAATATTGACTGGGTTCAGGATATCAGCATCACTCAGGATTTTGAGAAGTCAGGTGAGAAAGCCTGGCTTCTGTCAAAAGAGGAGATCGCAATCGACTTCGGGATAGTAAAAAATAGTATGGGTTTGTTTGGGCAGCGGACCATCTCTTACAAAGATTATAAAATCAATAAGCCGATTAGTGACGAGACCTTCAGAGGGCCTGCCCGGGTTGAAAAGATCAATCCTGCATCGGATCAGAAGAGTTTCTGGGAAGAAAACAGATACATACCGCTTTCCAAATCGGAGAGTCAGATCTATACCACTATTGACAGCCTGAAGCAGATTCCTGATTTCAGAAGGAAAATGGATGCAATTATGCTTATCACAGTGGGATTTCTTGATCTGGGCAAAGTAGAGATCGGCCCTGTAAGCAGTTTTTACAGCTACAATAGTATTGAAGGCTCACGGTACCGGTTTGGGGGGAGGACAACGCCTGATTTCAGCAAGAAGCTGAATTTTGACGGTTATCTCGCCTACGGTGCCAAAGATGATATCTTTAAGTACAATGCGGGCATAACTTACTCGCTTACACCACGGACAATTTACCAGTTCCCTGTCAAGTCTCTCAGGATGAGTTATATGAAGGACGTCAAGATCCCTGGTCAGGAATTTCAGTTTGCACAGGCCGATAACATTCTTCTTTCATTCAAGCGAGGGGTGGATGATAAGCGTTTTTTGAACAATACCTTCAGATTCGAATTCCTGAATGAATTTGATAATCACTTTTCATACCTTGCTGGTTATAGCTTTACACAGCAATCAGCTGTGGGGAATCTCCATTTCATAGAGAGCTATAATGGATCAGGATCCAATGAGATCAGCTTCATCAATGTCTCTGAGCTCTATCTTAATCTAAGGTATGCACCCAATGAAACATTTTACCAGGGAAAACAGTACAGGTCCTCCTTTCCTAACAAATATCCTATAATACAGCTCAAGATTGCAGGAGGTTCACAGGCTTTGAACAACGACTTTGATTATTTAAGGCTGCAGTTCAATATATCAAGGCGCTATTATGTTTCAATCTTCGGTTATACCGACATTTCCTTTGAGGCTGGCAAGATCTTCGGTAAAGTACCCTATCCGTTGCTCTTTGAACACCGTGCGAACCAGACCTATTCCTATCAGAAAAATTCCTATAACCTGATGAATTTTCTTGAATTTGTCAGTGACAGGTATGTTTCCCTCAATGTGGACCATAGCTTTAATGGATTTATATTTAATAAAATACCATTAATTAAAAAGCTTAAATTCAGGGAGCTGGTAACCTGCAAAATCCTCTATGGGAAAGTTTATAACAGTAATAATCCGGGTTATGAGAATGGATTGTTTCTATTTCCCACAGGCAATAACGGTGTTCCTTTGACATATACACTTGAAAACAAACCCTACATTGAGGGAAGCCTGGGAATATCCAATATCTTCAGGATATTCAGGGTTGATTTTATTAAGAGATTTACCTATCTCGAAAATCCTAATGTTTCTGATTTCGGTATCAGGGTTCAGTTCAGGCTTGATATCTGAAAAAAATAATCCCGCAGGTCTGTGATCCTGCGGGATATATTGCGTCAGAAGTTATACTCCTTGCCGCCCTGGTTTGTATTGCAGACAATAACCCGGTTTTACTTGCTTATTTCAACTACGGCATACTTTGAAATTTTCCAGAACTGAGCCGGATCTTTAATATCAATTGATGCTATTTTATCTTTACTCTCACGTACCAGCTCATATGATCCTACCGGATGTTCAGTTATAAGTTTGGCAGTTTTTGAGTTTACAGGAATGGACTTTGTTACTGTGATATCTATCTGTGAAAAAAGACTATCGGGGAAATTTTCCTTAAGGGATTTGTTCTTTCCGATTCCAAGAAATCCTCCCTCTTTAGCCACCAGTCCTTTAGCCTTTAGCTGCTTGAATGTGCCGGTTGTTACAAAAGCCTTATTCATTTCAGCTATCTGGGTGTTGATTGTCTGATCTTTCTGTTCAATTGATACCTGCATATCACTAACCTTTGAATTGAGCTGTTCTATCTTGAAGTTTTTCTCTGTAAGAGCCGTCTTCAGATCCGCGATCTCAATTTCACTCTGCTTCATAGCAGCTTCAAGTTCGGTGACTTTAGTCTGCAGCCCCCTGATAGTTCCGCCCGATTTTTTCAGCTGTTCATTCAATGATGCAATTTTCTTTTTATTCTGATCGAGCAGTGTATTGATATAATTGATATCCTCCATTATCTGCTGCTTCCTGTCTTTTGAAAATTCCCTGTCAGAGGCATTAAGTGTAATGATCTTTTCTTTTTCCTTTATTGAAGCCAGGTTTTTTTCAATCTGGTCAAAGGTAACTACCCAGTCATTAATTGTTGAATCACGCTGAGTCAGAAGTTCAGTGAATGAATACTTCTGATCTTCCATCATTGCCATCTGCCTTTTTTGTTCGCGTTTGAACATCGAATAGAAGATCACACCGGCTGCAATAAGGATAATAAATCCAATTAATGCTGTTATCTGAGCACCCTTTACAACACCTTCGTTCCTGGCTATCTTTTCAACACGTTTTTTATACATTTCATTATTCAGGCCATTTCCGTTGTCAAGCTGTGAACCAGTGGTAGGTTTGTCATCTGTTTTCATTTAAGTACCTCCTTTTTTCTCTTAATTTATTTGGATAATCCGTTTGATTCCATGCTAATGATCTATAAGCATTACAAGATCAGCAATTATTTGCACTGCCTCTGCTAAGCAAATGCAATGCCGCAAAACTAACAGTATGTAAGATATTGATAATTAACGACATAGATCTGCCAGAATGTGCCAGAAGATATTCATTTTGAGAAATTTATTCTCATTTTGAGAAGCAGGGATGGCGGGATGTTACTGTGACCAGCCTTTTTCATCCTTCAGAATACGGTAAATGGTTGATACTCCAATATCCAGTTTACCGGCAGCAACCTTTATATCCATATTGTTCTTCTTCAGTGTGGCTTTTATGATTTTAAGCTCATACTCCTTGAGAGTTAATTGGCCTTCAGGTGTATATGCGACTGGTTCTCCTGCATCCAGGATGATATCTGCCGGTTCTATCTCTCCCTCATCAGAAAGTGTGACGGCGAGCTCTATTACAGATTTTAATTCCCTGATATTTCCCGGGAAGGTGTAGGAGAGGAGTTTCATCTGGGATTTTTCCGATAATTTTTTCGGGCGGATATTGTTCTCTGCGCAGAAGGTTTCTATGAAATGATGTGCCAGTATAAGGATATCATTGCCCCTGTCACGAAGAGGAGGCAGTTCTATTGGCAATCCTAAAAGCCTGTAATAAAGATCTTCCCTGAATTTTCCTTTCTTTACTTCCTCTTTAAGATTTTTATTAGTAGCGACAATGATACGGCAATCTGTTTTAACCGGGTTATTGCTTCCTATTCTGACGATCTCTTTCTCCTGAAGAACGCGGAGTAATTTGACCTGCAGATTAAGTTCCATTTCGCCTATCTCATCAAGGAATAGGGATCCCCCGTCAGCTTCTTCAAATTTTCCGATGCGTCTTATGGAGGCGCCGGTAAAAGAACCTTTTTCATGGCCGAACAGTTCACTTTCTATCAGTTCTGAGGGGATGGCTGCTACGTTTACAGCCACTAATGCTTTGTCCTTACGCGATGAGTTATAATGGATGGCTTTGGCAACCAGTTCCTTTCCTGTGCCAGTCTCTCCGGAGATCACTACTGTGATATTTGTGCTGAGAGCTTTCTCAATCCTTTCATAAATAACTTTAATTGCAGGACTTTCACCGATAATACTTTTACTGAAATTATATTTCTTCTGGATCTCCTTGCGCAGGGGTAGTAATTTCTCTCTTCATCCCGATACCGTCCCTGATATTCTTAACTGTATTGAGAAGACGCTCTTTTATATCATCCGATTTGGTGATATAATCAACTGCTCCCATCTTCAGAAGAGTGACAACCATATTGATATCTGACTGTTCGGAGATAAGAATTACCTGGGCTTCACTGTTTTCCTGCCTGATTTTATTCAGAAGCTCAAGCCCTGTCATGTCGGGTAACCTGTAATCAAGAGTAACAATGTCAGGTGATTCGTGAAGGCACTTCAGGAAATCACTTCCATTGAAAAAACTCTTAATCTCATAATCCGGATTTAAGGAGAGAGTGTAGACCAAAAGCTTGTTGTACCATTCACTGTCCTCTACTACATAAATTTTGAAGGGTTTTTCAGGCATACATATTTATTACCGGTTAATAGTCATTTTCACCAATCTGCAAATTAATAAATATTTGGACGGATAAAATAGAAATTCAATTGATTTTAGCGATCTGTTCATTAACCAGATCTCTGATCTTCTCAAATTCGAGGAAAGTATCTTTGGCAAGAGTTTCTACTTTAACTGTTTCACAATTATTTTTTAAGCACTCTTCAATCTGTCTGAGATAATCGCTGAGGCCAGCTGCTCCTATATGGCGGGATGGCGGCAGTAATTTATGGGCAAGTTCTCCCACAGTGTACCACTGGCCTGAAACTGCTGCTTCTTTCATGTCAAGGAGCCCTTTGGTGGTAGTTTCGAGGTACGTTATCAGCATCTGCTTTGCAAACTGCATATCATCCCCTGCAATATGAAACAGATTCTGAAGATTTATCCTGCCGGCAAGATCACTTAGATTAGTCCCATTCCCTTCATCTGCATACTCATTAACGTTTTCACTATCAGGAAAAACGCTCATTACATTCAGAATTGTTGTCATCAGCATCTCTTCTGTAAAGGGCTTTTCCAGAAATGCGTTCATCCCGGCCTTTTCATATTTTTCCCAGTCATCATTCAGGGATGCTGCAGAAATACATATCACAGGTAATTCATCCGGTTTTTTCATCAGTACATCGCGGATTATCTCTGTTGCTTTCAGACCATCCATTCCAGGCATCCTGGCATCCATAAAAAGCAGGTCAAAATGGTTGTTCTTTACCATTTCCACTGCTTCACTGCCATCTGCGGCTTCACTGAATTTAATATGCCACCGGCTAAGTATTGTTTTGAAAAGCAAGCGGTTGTATTCTTCATCATCGACTATCAGGATCTTAAGGTTACGTACCTCTTCGGGAATGAACAGTGCCGGAACGACTTCACTCTTGATATTCTTCTCATCACCAGAATTATACGGAATATGACAGGTAATATGTGTTCCCACATTCTTTCTGCTTTTACATTCGATAGTTCCGGCATGCAATTCCACCAGTTTTTTTACTATTGACAGTCCTAATCCGGTACCTCCGTATTTCCTTGTTGTACTCATCTCTGCCTGGGTGAAATCATCAAAGATGGAGTCTATTTTATTCTCCTCAATTCCTATGCCTGTATCTATCACCTCAAGTACCAGTTCAATCTCATCATCCGTCATTTTGTTACATTTCACTGAATAATGTACTTTGCCGTTTGATGTGAATTTGACGGCATTGCTTACAAGATTGAACAAAATCTGCTTAAGACGGTATGGATCTCCAAGAAGAACAGGTGGAGTATCAGGACTCAGGGAATAACTGAGACCTGTATTGTTTCTCTGCGCCTGTTTTTCAAAAAGTACCTGGGCATCCTCAAGAATTTTCCGGATCCTGAAATGTACCTTTTCAAGCGTCAGCTTATCATTCTGAAGCTTTGAAAAATCAAGTATGTCATTGATTATATCTGCGAGGTGGTCTGATGATGATTTGATAATTTTAAGTGTCCTGGAGGTACGTTCATCGAGCCTTTCATGCAGGAGCTGTTCGGTAAAACCTGAGATTGCCGTTACAGGGGTTCTGATCTCATGGCTCATGTTTGCCATGAACAGCTCCTTGGTCTTTGCAAGTTTCTCTGCTTCGTTTTTGGAATGCTCAAGGGCAAGCTGATAAGCATGAGTCTTTCTGGCATACCGTACAATTACAAACATCACCACTATTGCCAGGAGGGTACCACTAAGCGCGAAAAGAGTGATCCACTGGTAGGTCTCTTCAGCAAGCAGATGCGCTTCTTCTGCTCTCTTATTCAGACGTTGAGTCACCTCGCTTTCCATTTTGGACATCAGGTCATAGAATTTCTCCTTGATCTGACTTCCTGTGACTGCCAACTGAGCCTCCCTGGCCATTTTCTTTTCCTTTGTTATCCTGTCCTGCTGCTCTATTCTGGTAAGATTACTTATCAGTTCGACTTCATTAATGGGACTCTTGTATTTCCGGTTGGTACTTATATTCAAAATACCCTTTTCCGGCTTAAGTGCATTGGCTGAGGCTAAGTTCAGGAATCTGACAGATGTTTCAGGTCCTGAGACATATTATCACTGTTGGTGAGGTTTAAAAGTTCAGCCCAGATTACTATATTCTGCCTTATCAGTCTGCCAATAGTGTCTGTCTGAAGAAGTAGCAGAGAGTCATTTGCACAAGCGCTCCTAAGTTTCTGTATTTTTTCGTTTATATGCCAGATGACTTTGAAATATGGTCTGAGATCCATTGAGTCACTTGTAATAGTATAGAGACGTATGCTGTTCTCTGCCTTTTCAAGTTCCATAGAGATCTCCCTTATGCTTACCAATCTTGTGTCAGGTTTTACATCAACGTGTATGGATGAGACAATGGAAGATATATTCCGGTACGACAGGTAACCGGTTGCAGAGAGGATTATGACAGCCATTACCATGAGCAATCCAACCTTTATCTGAACAGGATTTTTTCTCATTGGAATAAGAGGTTTAATCATTCCCAAAGCTATGAAAATTTCTTATCAATGAAGACATCCTCCGGCTGGTGGTAAGTATCTTACTGAACTGTTAAATAATCAATAAAGTACACCTTACGAAATAATTTTACCTTGTTTATGATTGGGATGTAAGAGCCGCAACTCTTGTCAGTATTGATTTCTGATGTTCTTCATCAGTGGAATTCGGATCTTTCATCTCCCTGAACAGTTTACAAGGGAGTTCACTGCAACCTCCGCAGTTGCTGAACTTTTTTACGTTGACTGAACAATTGTAGAGAGGACAGGTCTTATCCGGCATCATCTCTTTCGCCCAGAAGGTTGACCCCTTTACATTGATGCAACCGGAACATGTTTTGTTGAAAAACTCACATTCATCGCATTTTAATCCACAGGCTGATAATATCATGGCTTAATGTTTTTATGCAAGTTACAGTTTTTTATATTTCAGATTGAAATTTTTCCTGAAATCTGTATATTTTTGGGATCAGACAAAACCAAACATCTTATATCATGTCTTATAAACCAGTCTTATTTATCTTCCTGATATTTCTCCCCTTCTCATTGAGAGTAAATGGAAATAGTCAGGTTGAAATTCAGGATACTTTACGTTCATACACCATAAATGAAGCTGTCATTACAGCTAACCGGAGCAGTTCGCTCCTGAAAGATACTCCGGAAGCAATCCGTATAGTTGATCATGATCTTGTTGATAGATATCAGATGCGATCGGCTCCGGAAGCACTTGGGCTTACCCCTGGCGTATTTATTCAGAAGACAAATCATGGCGGGGGATCTCCGATCATAAGGGGCCTTACCGGGAACCAGACTCTTTTGCTTATTGATGGAATAAGGCTTAGCAATGCAACATACAGGTATGGTCCCAACCAGTATTTAAATACGATTGATATTTTAGGAATTGAGAAAATTGAAGTGCTGAGGGGAGCAGGTTCTGTTCAGTATGGTTCTGATGCACTGGGCGGAACCATTCAGGTCTTTGACACTGATGTTTTTCTTGAAGAAAATCCTGTATGGCATGGTAAATTTCTTACCAGGTTCGCCTCACACAATATGGAACAAAGTATGCACTCAGATGTATCTGACAGTTCTGGTAAAGCAGCTTTCAGAGCCGGTGTAACCGGTCGTAACTTCGGGGATATTGTTGGTGGTGATTCAACAGGACGGCAGTCGCCTACCGGATACCAGGAGCTTGATTTCAACTTCAGAGGCAAGGTTAAGCTGTCTGAATCGGCTGAACTGACAATGGTTTTCCAGAATGCACAACAGTATGATGTACCGGTTTACCACAAAGTGGAACTGGAGAATTACGCAATTTACAGGATGGATCCTCAAAAACGTCAGCTTGGCTACGTCAGGCTTAACAAACAGTTAAATGCAGGTGTGTTTAAATCTGCAAAATTCACTGCTGCATTTCAGAAAACAGGGGAGGGCAGGGAGAGCCGGAAGAATGGTTCTGATATTCTCCGTTATGAGAGCGACAGGGTCCGCTCATTGTCTTTTCAGGCTGAAGCATTTACTGAGGGAGGTCATCTCTGGTCGGCAAGCAGCGGATTTGAAGTATATAATGATCTGGTCCATAGCAGCCGCAACGATTCAAATACTCAGACAGGCGCTTCAACCGAAGGCAGAGGTTTATATCCTGATGGATCGGGAATGACAAGTATTGCTGCATATACCCTTAATACAATCGACCTTCAGAAATGGATCTTCACAGCAGGGGCACGATTCAATACTTATGTAATTAATGTTGAAGATGAGACTATTGGAACTGCGAAACTTACACCTTCAGCCCTTGTTGGAAATCTATCAGTTCTGAGGAAGCTGACACCCCGATCAAACATCTTTATTTCAGCAGGTACCGGTTTCAGAGCGCCAAATATTGATGATCTCGGCACGCTGGGGATAGTTGATTTCCGCTATGAGAAACCAAATTATGATCTTCATCCTGAGAATTCATTTCAGTATCAGGCAGGATATAAATACCATGGAAGCCGGGTTAGCGGAGAGATTTATCTGTATCGTAATGAACTGAATAATCTCATTGTGAGAAGTGCAATTCCTGGCGATACAATCGAAGGTTACCCCGTTTATCAGAAAGAAAATGTAGAACGTGCATTTATAGAGGGCATTGAAACAAATATCGGACTTAAGCCAGGCAAATCATGGCAGGTGGATGGCAGTCTGACATACACCTATGGACAGAATATTACAAAAAATGAACCTATGAGACGCATTCCGCCGCTTTTTGGCCGTGTCGCACTCGAATACAGCCATAAAAAATGGTGGGCCAGCCTGGTATGGATTGGTGCAACAAAACAAGACCGTCTTGCAGCCGGCGATAAATCTGACAACAGGATCCCCTCAGGTGGCACACACGGCTGGAATATCTTCAATGTCAATGCAGGTTATGTAATGAAACATTTTCAGGTCGATTTTTCTGTCGAAAACCTCTTTAACAAAGATTACCGGTATCATGGCTCAGGTATTAATGGTTACGGGCGTTATGCGATGCTTTCTCTTACACTGAATATCTGAAGAAAACTGAAGTCTCACTGAATGGTACAGGATTAATGTAACCTGCTCCGGTGAGAGTTAATTAATAATTACATTTGGGAAAGTTTTTGCAGAGATTATTCAGCCAATGGAGACCAGGATCATTATTTCCCAGATATTCATTCTTGCAATAGTAGTTCTGATAGGCGTAATTGCAGCAAAAGTGAAGGTCCTCACTATCGAGGCAAAGGATATGCTGTCAAAAGTTATTTTCAACATCTCCCTTCCTTTGATGCTTTTTACTAATTTTCTGAAGCTGGAGGCTACGCCCAGACTTCTTGCGAACAGTATAATTGTCCTCTCGGTGTCGGGTTTTGTAATACTCTTTATGCTTTTTGCAGGATGGATAGTGGCAAGGCTATTTAACATAAAGGGAAGGGAGGCTGCAGTCTTCAAAGCCCATTCTATGTTCGGAAATACAATATTCCTTGGTTTTCCGCTTATAACTGCTCTTTATGGTGTGGAGGGTCTTCTTTATGCAAGCATGTTCCAGCTTGTTTCGAATATTATTATGTGGACAGTGGGAGTTGTGGTACTGACACATGGTGATGGCAAATCATGGAAAAAAAGAATTGCCAGAGTGCTTAATCCGAATACTGTAGCAACACTCACGGGTCTGCTTTTCTTTATCCTGTCAGTTAAGCTTCCGGCACTTATTGTTAAACCGCTTTCAGAACTTGGTTCCGCAAATACATGGCTGTCAATGCTCTATATCGGGGCAATGCTGGTGCTCGCGGATGTGGGGGGATTACTGGGTAAGAAAAGTCTGTATATTATAAGTCTAAACAGACTTATCATTGTTCCGGCCATCCTGATCTCTTTCTTTGCCGGATTTGCAGCAGTATCCGGATTATCTCCCGATAAAATGGTAATATCTGTTATAATACTTGAAGCCTCAATGCCATGCATGGCCAGTGTTGTGATTATGGCCAAGGAATTGGGAGCAGATGATCATCTGGCAGTAGGTAATGTTTTCGTCTCGACTATTGTCAGCATACTGACACTGCCGGCTGTGGTGATGGCGATAAACTGGTTACTGTAAAGAAAAACCCGGAAGCAGTCTGCCTCCGGGTATCAATCTTTAATAAATCCCTCTCACTCTATTGTTTCATAAGAATCAGATCCTGCACTGTTCTGTTTGCTGAATAGACTTGAATTCCCAAAACCGCAGCTGTATCATAATTTTCCTTAGTTGCAAAAAACCGAATATGTCCCTTAGGAACGCCAATGAAGGCATAATGTCCCAAAGTGTCGGCAAAGGCTGTCGCTATTATTGTATCCTGTTGGATCCATAATCTGGCATTGGGGACTTTTACGGATGAAGTATCCATGACAAATCCTTCTATTCTTCCGCTTGTAGCATTGTTGGTCGCCCTGATACAAGGTTTGAAAATAAAACCGTTAACACCAGCTGCATGAGCCATGTTGCCCCTCATTACAAAAGATTTCGCCAGATCAAAATCGAGCAGCAGTTCAGCTGAAATGCCACCTTCAACATGTATGCCGGGGCTTATAAAAACTTTTATTCCGGTTTGCGATCCGCCAGGTACTTTCATGTTGAAAGCATCCGCATGCTCCCTTAACTTCAGACTCGCTTCGTCGACATAAAGCCTTATCAGATCATAATCTCCCATTGGGATCTCGAGATTTACCAGCTCTTCAGTGATCCCGTTTCTCAGCTGAAAAAGATCAACTGTTACCGGCTCTTCTGTTAAAACGATAAATGGATTCTCTTCGTTTGTTCCTGCTTTTCGGAGTTCAATTTTTGTTATTGTGACAGTGGCTGACTCAACAAAGTTAATGTTAAAGGGATCGTCTGTGATCCTGACTGTCAGTTTTCCTGGTCCTCCATTTGTTGTTTCTGATTTATTACAGCCTGAAAAGAGCAGAACTGCAGCAAAACATGCGAATAATAATTTCTTCATGGTTTTCTATATTAAAATTAACTATCGTGAGTTCAAATATAGAACCGTGAAGATGAATTTTTCATGAATTTTCGGGGAACATAAAGGAGAAGCTGGTTCCTTTTTGCATTTCAGAGGTGACATTTATCTCTATTTCATGAAAATCGGCAATTGATTTTGAAATTGCAAGCCCTATGCCTGTATTATTACTGCTGATATCAAGTCTGGTTCTGAACCGGGAGAAGAGTATTTTCATCTGTTCATCACTTATCCCTGTTCCGGAGTCTGCAATGGTAACCAGGAAATGTTTGTTTTGCCAGTGGCTGCTGATCACAACTTCACCGCCGGATGGTGTATTCTTTATGCCGTTATTCACAATATTGTAGAACATTGAAAAAATAAGCGATCTGTTTGCAGCCTTAAACTGAAAATTGTCAAATGTTTCCTGCCTGAGAGTCAGGCCTGCATCCTCTGCTATAGGCTCCAGTTCACTTATTATCTCAGATAGTACAGCATCTACAGAAACAGTATCTTCTTTCAGGTATTGCCGGCTCTCAATACGGGCTATAAGCAAAAGTGAATTAACAAGACTCTGGAGACGGTGAAGCGTTTTTAGTGATTCTTCTATTTTTTCTGAAATATCATACGAAAGCTTCTTCTGCATAAGGATGTTTTCCAGCTTGCTTCGTAAAACTGAAATTGGAGTCAGAAGCTCATGTGAAATATTTACAGTTATCTCTTTCTCTTTCCTGAAAAGCTCGTCAATATGAGCCATCATTTCCCTTATGGCGCTGTCAAGGCTTGCGAAATCAGAGGTAGTTGTCTCCAGAGGAGTAGTATCAAAGATAGATGGATTGGAGATTCCTTTAAGTTTGGCGGTAATCCTGTCAAGTGGTTTTAGCAGGACTCTTGTATATTGAAGGTCGGTAAGGAAAGTAATAAGAATGATGAATACAAGGAAGACAAGCATTACTTTGTTGATGTTTTTCCTGGTATGAAGAATACTGTCGAGACTCTTGCCAACTTCCAGCAGGTACATATTTCCATCAACCATGAAGGAGTAATTGAGTACCCGGTATTCAATTTCTTCACCTTCTATAATTCTCGGGGTCACCTCAATAAAGTTCAGGTCTTCACTCTGATCAATTCTTTCAAGGCTGACATATTCCTCCTTCAGAATATTGAAACTGCCAAAGACGTTTCCTGAGTCGGACACTACAAATGGTTCTATGCCTGCCCGGGAGATCAGATCTATTACTTTTTCTCTCTTTTCAATAAGATCCGAATCGACCTGTATCAGGTTTATTCTTTCAATAAGCCATGGCATAAACAGAAGGAATGCAATAGTGAATATCACTTTGGAAAGCAGATTGAAAAGTGCAAGTTTAATCCTTAGTTTGATCATGCTGATTTCCTATTGTTCCTGGGTTACCCTGTATCCGATTCCCCTCACTGTTTCAAGCCATGGGGTGGGGCCAAACTCATTAAGCTTCTTCCTGAGATTTTTTATATGAACGTCAATGAAATTGCTGTCGTACTGATCATCGAGGATATTGCCCCAGATATGTTCATAGAGCTGATTCCTGGTAAGAACTTTATTTCTGTTTAGGATAAGGTATTGCAGCAGGTCGTATTCTTTCCTTGTGATAATTACCTCTTCACTTTTACACAGAAGCTTGCGTGACTGCAATTCCAGACTAAATTCCCCTATTGTCATAACCTGGTTCTGAATATTGAATTTTCTTCTGGCAACAGCCTGAATTCTTGACATCAGCTCCACCAGTGCAAATGGTTTTGCCAGGTAATCATCGGCACCAAGATTGAGCCCCTTCACTTTATCCTCCACTGCCCCTCTGGCTGTAATTATAATTATTGCAGTATTGTTCCCCGCATTTTTTGCCTCGTTTATCAGATCCAGCCCGTTATAGTCAGGCAGACCAAGATCCAGAAGAATGAAATCATACAGGTTAATGGCAATCTTTTCGGAAGCTTCTCTTCCTGTATATGCCATTTCACATAATAATCCTTCACCTTTAAGAAATGAGGCGATTTCAATGGCAAGACTTTTTTCATCTTCGACTATCAGGAGATTCATTTTATTTCTCTAAAATATTTTAAAAATAAGGTTCATATAGAAAGTAAACCCTTCTGTTTCCGGGTAATAAGGATCCGAATATGCCGGAAGAAGGTAAGCTGGTTCAGCCTCAATACTGAATTTACCATAACTGAATGTTACAGGCAGAGAGAATTCAAAATCCATGAGTCCGAAACTCACGGAATTTGTCTCAGTGGATAATGAGGGCTTCCTGTTAACTTGTCCGAAAGCATGGGTTTTGCCAATTTTCTTAGTCCCGTCAACTGTTTCAACCCTTATCAGATTACCGAAGAGGATGTCAATATCAGGATCAAAGCTGATGAGTGCTTTACCTTTGAAGAAGGCTGGTGTCTCAAAATACCGTGAGTTACTGATCTGCAGGTAGAATCCGTTTTCCTTCGGGAAAACCTGGGAGAGTGAGATTCTGGTATATATCAGCTTCCAGTCAAAACCTGTGGTGAGGTTCATAAGTGCAAAGTCTGCAAAAAGGGAATCCTTAAGCGAATAAGCTGTTTTATATCCTGCAATCTGCGCTGAGATATCGAACCATGAATTAAATGCATGGCTATAATTAAGTGCCAGATTATAAAAAGCAAGGTAGGGAATTGTCTCACTCAGGTGAGTTGCGGATGCAGAAACAAAAAGTGTATTCCTGAGTCCATAAGTCACAGAACCTGAGTAGAATGGTTTATTGTTTGAAATTGAGGTTCCAAGATAGATCAGATTACTTCCGCCACCAGCTCCGGTGTAGAGTGCATGGATGTCAATGTCAGATTTCTCTGAAATAGAGGATGTTGCCGCTAATCCAGATAATGTATCTTTCTGGCATATTGCAACAGTAGGCATTGCCAATAAGATGGCTGAGAGGCAAATAATATGAAACTTTATACCATTTTTATACATCCTGCATGCTTCATACTTTTCAGCTCTATCCCCGACCCCGTCTGCCTGCACCAGCTGGCCTTCCAACACCCTTCGGGATGCGTGAACCGGAAGGTCTGACAATATCCGGAGGCCTTGCACCGCGCGATTTGCTCATATCAGGACGGGCTGATTTTACCTGCTTGACAGATCCCTTTTATTCTCACCCTTCTTTTCCTGTTTGCCGCTATCTTTATCCTGATCCTCAACGGCAACTATTGTCCCGTCTGAGGTCGTATTATTACTGATCTCTGTAATTGTTAATCCATCCCCTGCTACAGTAACCTGGGAAAAGCAGGAGCTGCCATACAGAAAAAATACAGTAAAAAGCATTATTTTAAGAGATCGTATCATAGTCTGTATATAACTTCATTTAAAAATTGTGAATTATTGCTTTATTCATTGTTATATCATTCATTTAGCAACCAATGATTTACGTTAATTCAAAGCAAAGTTATGGAATTATTATGAAGATTGGATGAAATCTTTCACTCTTCAGTCTGTAAACAAAAATAAAAGCAGCCTGGCCTGTCCTGATCAAAACTTGAAAATCTTACTTCTTTACTTCCGTAATGCCATAATGCGCTGTCAGAATATATTTAAAGGCCCCGGGATCGGGCAATCCTTTAAGTGATTCAAGCTGTTCAGCCGTATTCATATTGAACTTTTCCACAAAATGATCATACTTCCCGTCTGTCATTTTAAGGTTATCTCCCGAAACCAGATAGTCGTCACCGATTATATAGCATACAGAGCCCGGTGTATGCCCCGGGGTGTGAATAACCCTGATCTCAAGACCGTCAATATTAAGTGAATCATTGTCATTAAGAAGTTTATATGGTCCGTATTTCCATTTTGTTTTTGAGAATTTTGTTTTTCCGTTGGTACCGTTGATCATCTGTTCTTCGTCCCTGTGAAGGTATACCTCCAAATTGCTATATAAGGGTATTGATCCTGTATGATCCGAGTCAGTATGTGTCAGTAGCATCGAGGTGATATCTTCAGGTTTGATTCCCAGCTTATCCAGCTCTTTTCTGAATAGTTTTGTATCTATTCCTGCATCCACCATCAGGTAGCTTTTTTTACCTTTAAATATAAATGCATTCACGAATCTGTCTTTTATGCACCATACGGAATCGTTGATTGCTGTCGTTTCAGCAGGGGTCATTGCCCTTGTGGCAATAATGAAGTTAAGAAGGAATATTAATGCTGCTATAAATATCAGTCCGGGCAATATTGCCACTGCCCAAAGCAATCTCTTTACCGGTTTTCTCATCTCTGATCAGGATTAGTGATACTAAGATAATTATTATTATGAAATGGGACAAAACCTTATCAGCATAATGCCCTGATGCCATAATGAAATGCCAGTATAACACCGTATTGCTGTAGTGCCTAAAAACCTTCCATTGCCTGAATCAGGTCATCCGTCAAACAGATCTTACAGTCTGTTGAGTTACTCTTTTACGGTGTTTTATTATAGTCTAATTTCGTTATGAACATTGAAACAAGAGCTTCTGGAAATGGAGCAGAAAAACAGACAGTAAAAGAATAGGTAAAGTGAATTTTGTAAAATTTAATCTTTGAAAGCCATGAAAAGAATGTTTTTTTTAGCACTGCTGACAGTAGCTTTTGGCAGTGCAACATTTGCAAGGGAGTTAGTAGCTGAAGGAAAAACATATTCAGCATTGGGTGACTACAGGATTGAAAAAGCCGATAATCCGGTAATAATAAATGGTGAGGCTCTTAAGGCTTTTATAATCAGTTATCAGAACTCTCCGATGGAGGTAACCATTGTGATCAAAAAAATGGAAAACTGCAAGAACTTCATTGTTCTTTCCGATAAGCTTTCGGTACAGTATGTGTGCAACGAAAACTATTTCGGTGTGGAAAAGCTCGATAAATCTCTTGTAGTGGAAGGATTTAACACATCAGATGCCGCTCTTAACAGAGGTGAATATTTCCATCAGAAAAAGCTGGCGAACGGAGGAAGAGGCGAACTTGAGAGTACCCAGCTTATTGCAGCTTTCTTTCCAATGCTTATTGAAGGCTGATAACCGGCAGAAAAATTTTCACCAGGCCGCCCGGCCGCATATAGTTTTAGATTTTAAGTTAACAGAGAAAAGACATCATCCGGTGTCTTTTCTTCTTTTTATCCGGTCTTACCCCGGAATGAAAATCTAAGAAGCCGGGAGGAACACCTCTTACCATTGTGTACCCTTGTGATAACCTTTGTGTCCTTCGTGCCTGCCAGCCAGAAGTGTAATACTTCTGGATTCTGGTAACAGATTTTATAATCTGAAGGTGCTCATAATTAAGCAAAATTTGAGTGTAGAAAAAATCTTTTTAACCGCAAAGTCCGCTAAGGATTCGCAAAGTCCGCAAAGTAAAAGCATTGATATATAATGCTTTGCGACCTCTGCGTAAACCCTTTGCGCACTTTGCGGTTTTGGATTTTACCTTTTCAACAGCCCGTGACTTCTAAAAATACACTGTTACAGGAATTATGAAGAAATATATGGCAGGCAGGTTTAACAATAATATATCTGAGTACGAAGTTTTTTGACATCAACGAAAACATGAAATTGCATGGAAACGACCATCTGTTGGACCAATCGTGCAGTTGGTAGATTTACTCTTTTCCGGTATATATTAATAGATTAATTTCGATGTGAAGATTCATTTTAAGCTTCTTCACTGATGAAAAGTTTTTTGACAGACAGACAGTAAAAGTGATTATTAAGATTAACAATTTAATTATTGAAGCCATGAAAAAAATGTTATTTGCCGCATTACTGATAGTAGCTTTTGGTAGTGCATCTTTTTCCAGGGAACTGGTTGCTGAAGGAAAAACCTATTCAGCACTTGGGGACTACAGGATTGAAATAGCCGATAATCCTGTTACCATTAACGGTGATGAGTTTACGGCATTTGTGATCAGCTATCAGAATACTCCGCTGGAGGTAAGGGTTGCCATAAGGAAGGAGCATGATTGTAAGAAGTACATTGTATTATCGGAGAAGCTTTGGTGCAGTATGTTTGCAACGCAAACTATTTTGGGGTTGAGAGGCTTGATAAATCATTCGAAAAGGATGGTTATTCCACGGCTGATCTTTTCCTGGACAAGAATGAATACTTTCATCAGAAAGTGCTGACTTCCGGAAAAGGTTGTGAACTTGATAATACCAGGCTCATTGCATCATATTTCCCCATGCTTATTAAAAACGCAGGAGAGACTCTGTCAGCGAAGTAAGATTTTTTATTTAGCCATCAGGCGCGCCTGTTTCAGGTTTTTAGTTAACAGAGAAAAGACATCTTCAGGTGTCTTTTCTCTTTTTTATTCAGCTTCCGCTGATAAGCTACAAATTTTTAAAAATATACCCGGCTAACGAATACATGAAGCGATTCTATTTATATTTGCTTCCCGGTACTGTAATGATGTGTCATTTAATTTGGATTTTACAGCTTAACAGTCAACCAATTGTTTAACAGGAAATTATTAATAATATGAATCTTACATTCAGAACTATTCCAGAACACAGGGATATTGAGCGGGTTAGGGAAATCATTGAATCGACAAAGTTCTTCTATGATCATGAGGTGGAAATAGCTTCAGAACTTGTGGCGGAGCGATACAATGACGGGGAATCCACAGGTTATTATTTCGTCTTTGCTGAACTTGACGGAATCACAGTTGCCTATTCCTGCTTCGGACCTATTATAATGTCTACAACAAGTTTTGATCTGTACTGGATAGCTACGCATAATGATTACCGGGGCAAGGGGATTGGAAAAAGAGTCCTTGAAGAGACCTGTAAAATGGCACAAGCAATGGGTTGTGCCATTTTAATAGCTGAAACATCAGGTCTTCCTCACTATGAACCTACAAGGGCATTTTATGTAAGCAACAATTTTGACCTGGAGGCAAAGCTGAAGGATTTTTATACAATGGGGGATGATAAGCTTTTCTATACCAAGAGGATCGGTTGATTCTGGGTACTGGGTACTGGGTTCTGGGTACTGGGTACCGGGTACTGGGTTCTGGGTGCCGGACTTCATTACACTCTCCGCTCTCCGCTCTCCGCTCTCCGCTCACCTCTCACCTCTCACCTCTCACGTCTCACATCTCACCTCTCACCTCTCACCTCTCACGTCTCACATCTCACCTCTCACCTCTCACCTCTCACCTCTCACCTCTAATCTTGATTAATATGACAAAAACATTTTTCAGTACGATCCTTCTTACTTTAATTATTCTGTTTCTGCCTGAAGAGCTTGCATCACAATCCCCGGTTTTTACGAGGCAGGATACTCTCCGCGGATCCATTACTCCTGAAAGGGCATGGTGGGACCTGGTATATTATCACCTAGATATTGTGGTTAATCCCGACGATAGTACGATCTTCGGCACAAACACTGTGGCATACAATGTGATCACCCCTTCAAAGCTGATGCAGATAGATCTGCAGGAGCCACTCGTTCTGACCTCCGCTGTTCAGAATGGAAAATCACTCAGCTTTAAAAGAGAGGGAAACGTTTACTGGATCGAACTTTCAGAGGAGCAGGGGACAGGCAAGCTTTTTTCTGTTATTCTTTCATACGGAGGTAAACCGCAGGTTTCAAGGCGACCGCCGTGGAGCGGCGGGATTACCTGGACCAAAGACAGTAATAACCTGCCTTTTATTGCTTCGGCATGCCAGGGCGACGGTGCCAGTCTCTGGTGGCCATGCAAGGACCATATGTATGATGAACCTGATAGTATGCTTATCAGTGTTACAGTTCCGGACAACCTGATGGATGTTTCCAACGGCAGACTCAGGAGTGTGATGAAAAATGACAATAAGACAACAACTTATAACTGGTTTGTCGCTAACCCGATAAATAACTATGGAGTGAATATTAATATTGGTGATTATGTCCATTTCTCCGAGATCTATAAGGGAGAGAAGGGATCATTGGACTGCGATTATTATGTCCTAAGGACCAATCTGGAAAAGGCCCTGATACAGTTCAGGCAGGCTCCTGGGATGCTTGCCGCCTTTGAACACTGGTTTGGACCGTATCCCTTCTATGAGGATGGATATAAGCTTGTGGAAGCGCCATACCTGGGAATGGAACACCAGAGCTCCGTGACCTATGGGAACGGATTTGAAAATGGTTACAGGGGAACCGATCTCAGCGGGACCGGATGGGGATTGAAATTTGATTTCATAATTATTCATGAGTCTGGTCATGAATGGTTTGCAAACAGCATAACATATGAGGACATAGCCGATATGTGGGTCCATGAGAGCTTTACAAATTACTCTGAGAATCTCTATGTGGAATATTATTTTGGTAAAAAGGCCGGAGGTGAATATCTCAGAGGCACCAGGAAAAACATAAGTAACGATATACCTGTTATTGGCAGGTATAATGTCAACTCAGAAGGATCGCATGACATGTACTACAAAGGTGGCAATATGCTTCATACTCTGAGGCAGATAGTAAACGATGATGAGAAATGGCGGTCAATCCTGCGCGGACTCAACAGGGATTTCTATCATAAGGTTGTAAAGGGATCCCAGATTGAGAACTATCTGTCGGAAAAAACCGGAATAAACCTCAAAACTTTCTTTGATCAGTATTTAAGAGATGTCAGGATCCCCGTATTTGAATATTACGTGAAAGGGGAAGAGCTTTCCTACAGGTGGAATAATTGTGTTCCAGGGTTTGAGATGCCTGTAAAAATTGATGTTTCAGGAGAAACTATGATACTTAAACCTTCGGGAATGTTCAAAACTGTCCAGGTGAAATCAAAGAGGGCAGTTGTAACTGTTGATCCAGACTGGTACGTAGCCACTATGAATATGACGGGAAGGTAGTCTTGCAGGTCTTGCAGGTCTTGCAGGTCTTGCAGGTCTTGCAGGTCAGAACTCGACCGCAAGACCTTAAGACTGCAGGACTTTTTTTAAATTCCGCTGAGATCTACTTTTTCGAACATCATGGAAGGGGTTTTAAATGAATCACCTTCAAGAACATCCTTTCCGAGTTCAACCAGGCTGAACCAGAACTGATTCATATTTCCAGTGATATTCATTTCATTTACAGGGTGTACAATTTTCCCTTTTTCGATAAAGAAACCTTCTATTCCGTATGAAAAGTCGCCTGTGGAACCATTACAGTTTCCTCCATTGAATCCGGTTATAAATACACCTTTGTTAATACTTTCCAGCATACTTTTCAGATCCCTGTCTCCAATTGAAAAGAGGATGTTGGTAGAATCACCTGAAGTGGGTTTCATCTTCAGTTTCTTGCCATAATATGTGTCGATATAGAAATTACGCAATATTCCGCCTTCTATTATCGGTCTCCTGACTGTGGCTAGTCCCTCGCTGTCAAACATGGCTGATCCGAAACCTGACTGAATGAATGGATCATCAAAAATAGTGAGTTTGGGTGATGCAACAGCCTGATTTTCTTTACCTATAAGGAAGGATTGCTTCTGGTAAATACTGGACCCCTGCATTGCTGAATATAAGGGATAGAGCATGGATGCTGCAGTACGGTTTTCAATAACCACATCGTATTTTCCCGATTTTATCTTCTTTGGATCGAGTTTCTTTATAGCCCTTTCAAGCGCTTTGGTACCAATGCTTGATTTTACCAGCTTATCAAAAAATATTGCATTTTCATACCAGTAATCGGATGGACGACTTGTTTCTCCCTTGACTGATACTTCGGCACTCAGTGATACATTACTATTGCTTGTATCACCCTTGAATCCGTTACTTGTTACAAAGACCCTGTTACTTATCCGGTCTGAATAGGTTGATGTTACAGAGATAATCCGCTCATCTTTTTTGAATGCTTCGTCAAGAACCTGATTGGCTAGATCAATTTTCATCTTTGGATCGATTGTGTCGATTTTTGGGTCGACAACCCTGAGATCATCGGCTCCGCCTTTGTAATAAAGATCCTGTTCCGGAAGCGACCGGAACTCATCTTCCGCGAGGAAGCGGGTTGCAGCAATTGCTTCTTCAACGAAGCGGAAGAGCTCTTCTTTTTTCAGCCTGCTTGTGCTGTGAGCAGAATATTTCTTTTCGACAAAAAGTTCTATTGTAAGGCTGTTCCTCACAGATTCGGTCAGTTTGTCGATCTTCTGGTCACGGATCTCGATATTGCTTCTCCTGCTGTCGTCTATAGAAACAGATACCTGTTCTGCCCCACTCTTGAGGGCATGATCCATCACCAGGTTTGCCAGTGTATATTTTTCATTTGTGTTCATACAAGTTTTTTTTCAGGTTGTTTTAGCTGTTAATTCCGCCTACAGTGAGCTTTTTGACCTTAACTGTCGGCATTCCCATGGTAACCGGTACACCCTGTCCGTCTTTTCCGCAAGTGCCTGCCGCATCAGATAACATTTTGTCATCGGCAACCATAACAATATCAGCGAGAGCCTGAGGTCCGTTTCCAATGATATTTATATCCTTTATCGGCCTTGTCAGTTTTCCGTTCTCTATCAGATAGCCGAACTTAACAAAGAAGGTAAAATCGCCTGCTCCGATATTTACCTGGCCATTACTGAAATTATCAACATAAATACCGTTCTTGACACTGGCAATGATCTCCTCTTTTTTGTGAGGTCCATTTTCCATATATGTTGATCTCATCCTTGGTATAGGAATATTTCTGAAATCCTGTCTGCGACCGTTACCTGTAGGTTTTACCTTATAATAGTCGGCACTTATCCTGTCATGAAGATAGCTTGACAGGACTCCGTCTTTAACGAGAACTGTTTTTTCTGTCGGATTTCCTTCATCATCGACATTGATAGCCCCGCGGTTTCCGTTAAGAGTTCCATCATCGATAATTGTTACAAAATTTTCAGCTATTTTTTGTCCCATCTTATCTGAGAAAATTGATGTTTTCTTACGGTTGAAGTCAGCTTCAAATGCGTGCCCCATTGCTTCATGCAGCAAGATTCCCGATTCCCCTGCACCGAGAATTACTTCCATTTCACCGGCTTTTGGTTTTGTTGCATCAAAAAGGAGAGTGGTCCTTCTGACAACTTCCTCAGAGAGCTTATCCACCAGATCATTTGTAAGGAATTCAAAACCGGTCCTGAAACCCCCGGGTTACATAAGAATTTTCTATTCTTCCCTTGTCTTCCATTATGCAGACACCTACAATTACAGCCATCGGACGGTAATCCCATGCCAGTTTGCCTTCAGAATTGAAGAAGAGAATATAGGAGGATGTATCAATAAGGAAAGCATTCACCTTTGTCACTCTTTTGTCACCTGCAAATACTTTTTCATTCATACGCAGCAAAAATGGTATCTTGCTGTTTATTGAAGTATTCTCCCATGAATTAACAACCGGATAATAGTTTGGCGGCATATATTCTGTGACATTAACTGATCCTGAAACAGGTGAGCTGTTAGCAATATTGGCAGCAGTCCTGGCAGCTTTGATCATTGCTTCAGGTGTGACAGTCTCGGAATATGCAAAACCGGTCTGATCGCCCTTCAATACCCTGATGCCGACACCAAAACCGACGTTGGAATATGCACTGTTGACTTTTCCGTCTTCCAGAGTGCTTCTGTTGTTCAGAGTATGTTCAAAGAAAAGGTCAGCATAGTCTGCACCTTTCTCCATTGCAGCAGAAATAACCTTTTGCAGTATTTCCGGAGTCACTTCAAAATGGTCAAGATAACCGGCAGCTGTATCAGAAACCGGAGTTCCTTTGCATGATTGAAGTACTGATGGAATAATCATAGAGCCTGCAACTGTTATACCACTTAATCGGATAAATTCCCTTCTTTTGAGATTCATGTGGTTTGGGTTAAAGTTAATAATGGTTTATATTCTCAATTTTCTTCAAAAAATCTTAAAAAGTGCTAATCGGGTTTACGGATTGCATGTTTGACTTGACGAATGACGTTTTTTCTGACATGCCCCGTATTCGATATTCGATATTCGATAGTCGGTATTCGGTATTCGATATTCAATATTCTTCATTCAATATTCAAAATTCAATCTCTCCACTCCCTTCTTACCCACCCCTAACCCCTCCAGGGAGGGGAACCAGGACGTTCTGCCCCTCAACATCCGACTTCGGACTTCGGGCTTCCGACTTCCGACTGTCTGTCACAATTGAACAAGAACGGGTTTCCCAAATCCCAGCTTTTCCAGCTGCTGCATCTGAGTTGCTGCATCACCCACAACTACATAATACATTTGGTCAGGTATTATGTATTTGTCAGTTATGATTTTATGCTCCTCAACTGTCATGGTTTTTATGACCTCTTCATCTCTCTTGATATAGTCTTCAGGCAAACCATATTTACTTATTGAGGACAACATTCCGACAAGTGCATTATTCGTCTCGAAACGGAGAGCAGTCGATCTCATCATGCAGTTTTTTATGAACTGCAGATCGTCCTCAGTGATCCCGTTCCGGTATTTCTCCATCTCATCCCTGAATATCTTGAGTGATTCAAAGGTTGCGTCAGACCTCACACTTGAAGAAGCAATGAACGGACCAGGAACCTTCTGTTCAATAATATAGCTGAAAGCTCCATAAGTAAAGCCTTTATCTTCACGCAGAATCTGATTCAGAATGCTTGTAAATGCGCCACCCAGGCGATAGTTGGCAAAATCAAGCTTAACAAAGTCGGGATTATCCCTTGACATTGCCAGATAGCCGATATAGATTACAGATTGCCTGGAGCCTGGCATATCTACAAAATAGATACGTGATTTATCAGGTGTCGCAGGCACAGGATAGCTGTTTACTGTAACTTCTTTCTTATTCCATCCCTCTTCCATCGGTTTCAGGGCAGCAAGAACCTGTTCCTTTGACAAACTGCCGGCAACATTGATCCTGGTTACATTTGGTGCAAAATTCTTTTCATAATAAGCTTTCAGATCTTCAGACTTTATTCTGTCGATCGACTCTTTTGTCCCCTGGGAACTATAGCCAAATATATGGTCTGTCCCATAAGCCAGCTTGAAAAACAGCCTGTTGGCAACACTTCTTGGCTGAGCTTCAGCCTGGAGTATCCGGTTTTTTGTTTTGCTGAGTGCAATTGCAAATTCGGCAGTATCCCATCTGGGCTCAAGCATTATCTCCTTCATGAGCGTTACGGTCTTATCAAAATTCCTCGACAGGGTGCTTACATCAACAGAGATCTCTTCAGGGCTGGCATACATCCTGATATCCGAACCAAGGAGTTCAATCTCCTCCTCCAGTTCTTCGGGAGTTTTATTTTTTGTACCCTGAGGAAGAACGTTTGCTACCATATTTGCAACACCGGGAAGATCAAGTCTGTCCTGGTATACACCTCCGTTAATCTCGATACCCATATCAACAAGCGGCAACTCCTTATTCTGAATGCCATACACCCTGATACCGTTTGCCAGGGTGGCATTCCAGATAACAGGAACATTAACCTCCGGATCGGGATTGAGGGTGGGCTCAACTGTCCTGTCGATGGCTGAGCTGGTCCTGTCAAATTTGTCTTCTCCCGACTCGTCTATCTCCACCTGGCTGGCTTCATTTATGTTTTCCTCTTTTACACCTGCAGGTGCAGAATTGTCGGCCATCAAATCAGTTTTTCCCTTTGGCACGAAGCTGGTTATGATATGCGGCTTTCCCTTGATGTACTTTTCGTAAGCCATTTTCACATCATTCAGTGTGACAGCCTTTATGTTCTCAATATCCTTCTCAATATACCCCGGGTCATTAAGAAATGTGTTATAGAAGGCAAGCTGGAGTGATTTACTGAATACACTGGTGATTCCCTCATAGAATTCTTTCTCTTTGGAGGCTTTCACCCTTTCAATATCTTTTTCCGTAATGCCTTCTTTTTCAAATCGGTCGAATGCCTCATCGACTCCAGCCTCAATTTCTTTAAGGTTTTTTCCTTCATCAGCCCTGATGGATATCATGAACTCTCCCGCAAGCTCTTCAGAACTGTTATATGCTGTAGTCCTGGAAGTGAGCTTTTTTTCCTTAACGAGTACCTTGTACAGGGGTGCTTTTTTTCCGTCGGCAAGGATCTTTGCAAGAAAATCGAGGGCATAAGAGTCTTTCTGATATGATTGTGGCACAGGCCATACAAGTGTTATCTCAGGAACATTGGCAAAGTTGTCTTCATGATAAAGTCTTATACTTTTATCCAGCACTGGTACAGCTGATGACCGGACTGCCACCTCTCCATGGGATTTTATCTCGCCGAAATATTTATCTATCAGGATCCTGACAGAATCGGGATTAAAGTCACCTGCAAGGACCAAAGTAGCATTATTCGGGCCGTAGAATTTCTCATAATATGTTTTTACATCTGCAAGGGAGGCATTCTTCAGGTCTTCCATTTCACCGATGACCTCCCAGTTGTAAGGATGATCAGCCGGATAGAGATTTTTACTGATGACATAGTTCGTAAATCCATAGGGTGCGTTATCCTCCCCCTGTCTTTTTTCATTCTGAACAACATTCTGTTGTATCGCAAGCTTTCTTTGGGTTACTGAATTAATGAAATAGCCCATCCTGTCTGATTCCAGCCAGAGGACTTTCTCAAGGGCATTCTTCGGGAACATTTCAAAATATGTGGTTACATCTCTTGACGTGAAACCATTATTGTTGCCTCCCACACCTTCAATTATTTTATCAAATATACCTGTCGGGACATTCTCTGATCCGCCGAATAGGAGATGTTCAAAAAGGTGTGCAAAACCGGTTTTCCCTGGTGTTTCCCTGCTTGAACCTACATGATACATTATCGCATATGATACAACAGGATCGGAATGATCTGTATGAAGGATGACCTGCAAGCCGTTAGGCATTACATATTTTTCATATGTCAGCTTCAGCCTGTCTGGTTCAGGTGCTTTGGTGCATGAATTTATGCTCAGGACAACAGCCAGGATTGAAGTGTAATTCAGTAAGATCCGAAGGTTCTTCATTTCAATTAATGATTTAGTGTATTTTTTAAAAAGATAATTATTATGTACAGATACTTTAATTGCAGATTAAGGAAGTGTCTCATTCAAAATTAGACAATTTTTATTTATTATAAGATCAGTTAAAACTTTTTGGAGACATTTTGTGTATATTTCGATGTATATGAATGTTACAACAGATATGAAGAAGCTACTTGCCATTATCGTTTTGTGCGCAGTTTATAATTTTGCTGCAGCGCAGGAAAAACCTTTTCTCTCAGATATTTACAACTACATCGAAAATACTGAAGTATTCGGGCTAAATCAGGAAGAAGGTCATACACCACTGGTTCCATATGCAACTGTTGATGAGGCTCTGAAAAACATCAGGAGCAGTTCATCATCATTTTATTCATTAAACGGAACGTGGAAGTTTCATTTTGCTGAGACACCCGAAGGAACTCCCGCCAATTTTTTTGAGGAGAACTACAATGACAGAAAATGGGATACCATTCATGTTCCTTCAAACTGGGAAATGCAGGGATACGGAGATCCGCTCTTCAGGAATGTGCAGACCCCTTTTCCTCCTGATCCGCCCCGTGTTCCAGGAGAATATAATCCTACAGGATCCTATAGCAGGGTATTCACTCTGCCAGCTTCCTGGAAAGATAAAGAGATCTTCCTGAGGATGGAAAAGACAGCATCTGCCTCTTTTATCTGGATAAACGGCAGGCAGGCAGGTTATAACGAGGGCGCTCAGGAACCTGCAGAATATAATATCACACGATATCTTAAACCGGGCAGGAATACAATAGCAGTGAATGTTTATAAATACAGTGATGGCTACTATCTGGAAGACCAGGATTATTGGCGACTGGCTGGTATTTTTGATGATGTCTGGCTCTTCGCAACTCCTGAATTCCATATTTTTGACTGGCATGCCACTACAGATCTTGACAAGAACTATATTAACGCACGTCTCGATTTATCAGTGGATCTTAAAAACTACACTTCAGCCACAGGCAGTGGTTTTTCACTTCGTGCAACACTTTATGATGCAGGTAAACACACTGTTAAGGTGTTGAAATCTGATAAATTTGATATTTTATCCTCTTCACTGCAAACAATCAGACTGAGTGATGATATCAGCAATCCGGCCAAATGGTCTGCTGAATATCCTAATCTATATACGCTGGTCTTTGAACTATTAAGCCCTGAAGGTAAGGCTATTGAAGTGATTAGCGGCAGGATTGGATTCAAGGAGACTGAAATACGTAACCAGGTATTTTATCTGAACGGAATGGCTGTAAAGCTGAATGGAATTAACAGTCACATGCAGCATCCGACTCTGGGGCACACAATGAATGAGGAGACAATAAGGAAAGATATGGCTTTGCTTAAGCAGTTTAATATTAACTGTGTGAGGACTTCTCATTATCCTCCTGTCATAAGATATCTGGAACTTGCCGATGAATATGGCATATATATAGCGGATGAGACAGGGGATGAATCGCATGCCACAGAGTATGTTTCGGGAATGAAGGAGTGGGAATCAATGTATCGTGAGAGAGCCCGTAAGATGGTTCTGCGTGACAGGAATCATCCGAGTGTCCTTTTCTGGAGTGCCGGCAACGAAAGCGGTGAAGGTGACAATATCTGTGCTGTGATCGATGAAGGTAAAAAATACGATAAGACACGTTATTGGATGTACGGCGGAAACGCCTTTTCACATAAATGCGAGGAAATTATCGGGCCGAGGTATCCCCGGATTTCTGACCTGATCACTAAAGTATTTCTTGTGCCTGACAGCATCGATCCACGACCTTCCTTTCTCGATGAATACCTGGCTGTTACCGGAAACGGAGGAGGAGGTCTGGATGAATACTGGGATGCCTTCTACAGCCATCCGAGAAGCATGGGCGGTGCCATCTGGGATTTCGTGAGTACAGGAATAACTGAAAAGGTAAAAACATTAAAAGATGTTTCCGGAAATGATGTACAGGTAAATGTCATGGGACGGGCAAAGCTGGTTAAGTCACAGGATGGCCTGGGTATTGACCTGAATGGTCACGACCAGTGGGTTGAAGTCTACAGGGATGAAGCTCTTGAGATCAGCGGTAACCAGTTGTCACTGACACTGATGGTATACCCGCGAGCTCTCAGCAGTTCTGCCGGTACGCTCATAACCAAGGGATCCTGGCAGTTTGGATTACATCAGATCAGAAAGGATTCGCTCGAATTTTATCTTACCACAACTGCAAAGCATAAGGTTCAGATAGCCCTTCCGGATAATTGGGAAAACAACTGGCATCAGGTAACTGCAACCTACGATGGAGCGAAAATCTCTCTTACAATAGATGGAAAAGAGAGCTCTTTGGCAGCAGTGTCGGGTAACATAATCAATGCCCCTTTCCCCGTAAATATAGGGAGAAATGTGGAAATTCACGGTCAGGAAACGACGGCCTATATTTCAGATGCAATTATCGACCGGGTCGGTATTTTCAGTAAATATGTCTCTGCAGCTCTTCTGAAAAACCCGACGGCTTCACTAAAGAGAGAGGCTGCCCTGTGGCTCGATTTTGAAGAGATGGGTGAGCAGGGTGAATTTTTCAGCTATGGTATAGGTGCCAGAACATACGGAGCTATCTGGCCTGACAGGAGGCCTCAGCCTGAGATGTGGCAGATTAAAAAGTCAGCCCAGCCTGTCAATGCAAGACTTGTTGCAGCAGAAAAGGGCGAGATTGAAGTAGCAAACAGATATCTTTTTACTAACCTTGACAGGTTACAGGCTGTCTGGAAGCTGACGGCCGATGGTGATATCCTTGATCAGGGAGAGATGTCAATCAGCCTCGGGCCCCAGGAAAAAACTGTTGTGACTGTCCCGTTTAAAAAGCCGGAGCTGAGACCATGGAAAGAGTACCGGTTGCTGATCAGCTTCATTCAGAAAGAGAAAAGTGAATGGGCAGAGCCTGGCTTTGAAATTGCCTGGAACCAGCTTGAGCTACCATGGTTCAGTCCGGCACCGAAAGAACAAAAAGCCCCTGCCGGTAAACTTACAATTAAAGAGGAAAATAATTTGCTTTCAGTTTCGGGAGAAGGATTTGAATATATTTTTGATAAAACCGGAGGAAGGCTTATTTCAATGAAAGTCCGGGGTGAAGAACTTATTGTTAAGGGTCCGGGACTGAATGTCTGGCGTGCCCCTCTGGCCAATGAAACTGATGAATGGAGCTATACTGTTTCAAATACAAGGCACAGGACCGATGGCTCAGGTCATATGCCGGCTTCTGAATGGTACTCGGCCGGACTCAGCAATATGAGAGTTGTGAATGATGTTTTCAAAACAGAAAGGTTTGATGATGAGAGTATTAATATTGAAATAAGTAATGTCGCGATGCTGGCAGCATCAGGCGGAGGTTTTATAAATCATTTTAAATACCATATTGACAGCAGCGGGGAGATAACTATTGACCATACTGTACTGCCTGATGGAGATGTACCGGCATGGCTGCCAAGAGTAGGAGTGGAATGGACACTTTCAAAGAGCCTGGATAATGTCAAGTGGTATGGGAGAGGTCCGCAGGAAAATTATCCTGACAGGAAATCAGGCTATAAAACCGGGATCTACAAGTCCACTGTGGATCAGATGTATGAACCTTACCTTATACCACAGGACTATGGTTTAAGATGTGATAACCGGTGGGTCAGGATGACCAGTGAAAACGGGACTGGACTGGAGTTCAGCGGAGAGAAGCTTTTTAACTTCAGTGCACAACCATATACAGCTGACAATCTTACAAAGGCATTATATCCATTCCAGCTTAAACGTTCGGACGGTATAACCTTTAACTTTGATTATGCCACAAGCGGTGTTGGTTGTACAGCACTCTCTGTATTTCCTGCTTACCAGGTAATGCCCCGGAGGTATGATTTCAGAATGACAGTCAGGCTGGTTCTTCCATAGCCTCACTTCGACCCCTCTCCCGGGTGAGAGGGCCTAAAGGATTCATTAAATGATTCCTGAACCCCTTCTCCCGCGGGAGAAGGGGCAGGGGATGAGGCTAACTATTTCAGCTCCACCTCTGCCCACAGATTACTAGCTGATAACTCTGCCGCTTTTTTCAGGTTTTCACTGGCTGCTTTGGCATCACCAAGTCCCTTATAGCCCAAACCTTTAAGCAAATATGCATTTGACAGCCTTACATTTTCAGCTTCCCGTTCACCGAACTTGGCAAAGAAATCAACATCCTCAGCTGCGTTCATCTTCTTTTCACCTTCACTGATAAGTGCTTTAAAATATCCTGCCGCTTTATTTTTATTGCCAAGCTTAATAAAACTTAACCCCTGGTAATATGTAATATAATTGACATCACGGAGCAGTTGATCCTTAGATTTGCTGAAGTATGATTTTGCCTCACTTTTTTTACCCAAAGCCTCATAGGCAAGTCCTATGAAATAATTGATCTGCGGATTTCTTATGTCTTCCATGCTTCCGTCAGAATCGTCCCTGTCGGCTCTCTCATTTATTGCAATAAACTGCCCGAGCGCCTTATCATATTTCTTTTCTTCAAGATATTTTTTCCCGAGAAGCAAATATGCGTCAGCAGTAATATCTCTTACCCTTGAGCTTCCTTCACGAAAATGGAAACTGCTGCTTTTCAGGTATTCCACAGCTTTTTCTGATTGTACTGACAGGTTCAGGACAATTATTTCACGAACGAAGGAGTCATCACGCTGCCTTACAATTTCATGCTTTGACTCAAAAAGTTTAGATCTTGTTCCGATAGCCGTATTATTCATTTCGTAAAGAGGATCAAGCTCTGCATAATATATAGGATCATCCTTTTTAAGTGAAATAGCTTTTTCATACGCGTTGATCGCTTTAGTGAGATCATGGGCATGATAATAATATCCAAATCCTAAATTTCTCCAGGCAATGGCCATTGAAGGATCAATCTTTACTGCATTCTGCCATTCTTCCAGGGCTTTACCCGGTTGTTTGTCATACAGGAGATTTCCCATGTAGTAATACGGTTTAGCGTCTGCCGGGTTATATCCGGATGCCAGCTGAAGGACTTTTACGGTTTCAAGCCGGAACGGAAATCCATAGTCGACTGACATATCAGATGCTTCCCTGAAATACTTCGCAGCTTCAGTTTTGTTTCCTTTTCTGTCCTGAAGGTATCCGAGGTAATATTTTATCTCCTGGTTCTGTCCTTCAAAGCCACTGAGTACCTCTTCGGCTTCACTGTATAGCCCATCATTGATATACCCTGTTGCAAGTTCAAGGTAGTTCTGTTCAAAAGCTCTCATCTTCCTTTTCAGGTCAGAAAGAATGACTTCACTCTGCTTTATATCACCTGCTTTCTTAGCTATAAGGTAGTTTTCATTTCCAGCCCTGAAGTCGAGTGGGTCCTTAGCAATGATTTCGGCAATTGTTTTTTTTGCTCCTTCAGTATCACCAAGGTTTCTCAGTATTGAGGCTTTGAGGTTTATAGCGCTGTTATTCACTGCATTGGTTGATAATGATTCATTGATCTGGCTCAGCGCTTTGTTCAGCTCACCTCTCAGGCATGATATCCTCGCAAGTTCAATATATGCTGAAGAATGAAATGCATAATCCCATGTTGCACGGTAAAGTGTATCAATTGCTTCATCATAGAGTTCCATGGCTTTCAGAGTCAATCCCTGCATATAGAGTGCTTCACATGCAGAGGGTCTGGTGTAGTCCTTTGTAAGCCTTGCGATTGCCCTGCTGAAATAGCTCCTGGCAATTTCATATTCTCCGTTTCTGAGGTGAATGTTACCTACTGCAAGATTTGTCCTGATGTCATTAGGGTCACGCTTTAGAGCTTCGTCAAAATAATCCATGGCATTCAGTGTCGGATTGTAGAATTGCAGAATCCTGCTTCCTGTCAGGTATAGCTCTTCGACACTTTTTATATCTTTTGGCAGGTCGGGTTTTTTGACTGTCTCCGGGAGGTCAGTCACAACCTTTTGCTCCACTGGCTGATATGAAACAAGTATTTCATTCGTTTCGGTATTCATCAGTTCGGTATAGAGGTCCGTCAATTTATACTGGCCATCTATTTTCACGGATCCTGTGAAGGCAGTTTCCGGAGATATTGTCAGGTTCTTTTCAAAAACCACTTTATCTCCGTTTCTGAGGATTATTTTTGCTTTATTTACCTTCTGTGTGGAATAGTAACCCAGAAATAGTTTGTTATCCTCTCTTTTTTCGAGATTTACGGCTCCATTCAGGTTTGCGTATTTAAATCCCTGTATATCCTTCACCGGATACCAGTACTGTTTGAATGTTTTCACCTCATATGGTTTGATCCAGCTGTAATCGGGCTGATTGTCGGAGAATGCCCCGACCATAATTTCGGCATACGGACCTGCTTTTTCAGTAAGGACCGCTTCAGTAGCCTGTCCTTTTTCTGCTGATCCCCATTCCCATAATTTTGCTCCCTTGACAATATTATGATCTCCTATTTCCACTGTTCCCGTCTGCTTACCATGGTCATATGCACCCATGAAATCTTCTTTCAGGTCGTAGGCAAAGTAGGAATTAGCTTCAGGAGAATTCTTCCACCAGCTCAGATCCACACCTTTTGTAAAATCCTGTCCGTTATAAATGTCTGTTGAAAAAGGCCAGTGTGTGAAACTGTTTTTTGCATGGAATGTGGCAACCTGAACACTGGGAGGGAAGATCACCTGGTACTCCTTATTGGTATGAACCGCTACATTGGCCCAGTATAAGAATGTATTGGTATAGGAGGTAGGATTATGGATCTTTACTTCAGCTGAGAAATATGACTTCCCGGGATAGGATGTAATTCCGATGGTCCATCTCATGCGGTGACGTGGTTCAGTTTCACCTATCCAGACAGTCTTGCTTCCATCCTTATTTTCAACCAGTTCATAATCCACCGGCAGGAGTGTCGAAGCCCTGTGGTGATGAATAACGCACCATTCAATACCGCCGGAAACCCAAGCCCCAAGCATTCCGATATTGGATGGTTTAAATACATCGTTCTTATAAAGAAAGTTATACCCGCTTGTCTTGTCGGTACCATAAAAGATCTTTCCTCCGATCTCAGGGGTAACACATAATTTAATATATTCATTCTCAAGTATCAGCGCCTTCCAGCCATGATCCTCTTTCTGATTTGAAATTGCATCATTCATACTATAGGGATAGATATACTTGGAGGCTCCCTGATACGATTCTCCCTTGAAGAACATCGGATTTTTATCAGGAGCATTCACTTTATAGGTGGGAATAATCCATTCCTCTTCTGAAATCTTAACCTGTGCTAAAAGATTTTCACTGGCAAGAAGTATGAAACTTGCTATAAATAATAGTGTAACCAAAAGTCTGTTGCTTTTCATATTGTCATATTTTATCCCATAAATATAGGAAAAGAAATGAATCCAAATGAATGCTGTGTATATGATTGTGGGGCTATGAACATTTTACTCACTCGTCCGTTTTATCATTACAGTAATTCCATGATCATTAATTATTCATCAAGGATTTTAATTTCAGTTCAAAAATCAATTACATTTTAATTTATTACTGCCATGAAAATATCTATTATTGGTACAGGTACGGTTGGTCAGGCTATTGCTGCCAGACTTACTCAATTAGGGAATGAGGTTATGCTGGGCACAAGAAATGTGAAGGAAAAACTTTCGTCTGATGCAAAGGACAGTTACGGTAATCCCTCTTTTAGTGAATGGCATAAATCAAATACAGGTGTTAAGCTTGGAACCTTTGAGGAGGCTGCCCGTTTTGGAGAGATAGTAATTAATGCTACTAATGGAGGTAGTTCAATAGCTGCCCTGAAGCTGGCAGGTGCCGCCAACCTGTCGGGAAAAATTCTGATTGATATTGCAAATCCCCTTGATTTCAGTAAAGGAATGCCTCCCTCATTATTACCTGGTTTGAATAATACCAATTCACTCGGAGAGGAGATTCAGAAAACCTTCCCGGGAGCAAAGGTCGTAAAGACATTGAATACAATGTGGTGCGGATTGATGGTAAATCCCGGACTGATAGGTGGAGGAGAACATATTAACTATATTTGCGGTAATGATGACGCTGCCAAAGCTGAGGTAAAACGGCTGCTTGTGCAAATTGGATGGAAGAATGAAAACCTGTTGGATATTGGTGATATAAGCGGGGCAAGGGCATCAGAATCTCTTCTTCCCATCTGGCTGAGGGTTATGGGTTCTATTCAGACAGGTGTTTTTAATTTCCGGCTGATCAGGTAAAAAGCATATCAATATTGTTAAGTATGAAAATTCTTATTCTTGGGATATCGGGCAGGACCGGACAGCTTGTTGCCCGGGAGGCGATCAGAAGAGGACATAGCGTAATAGGTATTGTTCGGAATCCTGACTCTCTGACTTTAAAAGGAGCTGAGATAGTAAAGGGAACCGCAAATGATATTGAAACTGTAAGAAAGGCTGTTGAAGGCTGCGATGCAGTCATTAGTACTCTGAATCTTTTTCCGGTATCACAGGGTCTTTTCAAAAAGGTAACAACCCCACTTGACACAATGTCGGTGAGTATAAAAAATACAGTCACAGCGATGGGGGAGAAAGGTATCAGGAGAATTGTAATCATGACTGCTGTAGGAGTAGGAGATAGTTCTGATATGCTTCCGGCTTTTTTAAATTTCTGATGAGGATAAGTAATATCCGTTTCTCTTACGCTGATCACGAAAGGCAGGAGAAAATTATTGCGAATTCGGATCTTGAATGGACTATTGTCCGTCCGGTTGGACTGAATGATAAGAATGAGAACCTCACAACCTTATGTGATATCGACAGGAGTGTGAAGATTAAGTCAATGATCAGCAGGAATGCAGTTGCTCATTTCATCCTCTGCTGTATTGAAAATGGTCAGTTCATCAGGCAGAAACCACTCATCTCAAACAAATAAGACTTATAATCTTTCTGGAGAAAAGGGGTTTGAAATCTGACTAATTCATTTGGGATTGGCCAGATAGACTTTTCCTGATAAATTCGTATACTGTTATTATTGCAAGCAGTACAATCCCGATAACGGCTGTTATAACAATTGATCTGTAATCATAGTGCCTCTTGAGAATTATTCCGGTAAATGCCCATATAACAGAAAGCCCGATAAAAGGATTCCTGAAATACAGGATTGAGAGAATTGTTATCAGGGCGCCGGCTGAGATCATAACAATTGTCCAAAACTCTTCGGAAAATCCGAATCCCTGCCAGTTGTAATGAACAAGAAGTGCAACAGCATTTGCAATTGCAGCGATGCAGATCCATCCCAGGTAAATGCCGAATGAAGCTTTGATGATACCTGCAGGTAATTCTTTGATTAGTAAATTTATATAGATCAAAGTAACCAGCATTCCCACCATCACAATCATCGACAACGGAAGTTTTCCAAAATGCCAGAATACAATCCAGAGAGCGTTCAGTATGCATGAAATGCCAAAGAGCCACCCGATATTTACGGAGATTACCTGGTTTGTAGCCCTGAATTGAATGATGCAATAAACAAGCAGCAGCAGATATATTACTCCCCATATCGAAAAGGTTATTCCGGCCGGTACAAACAGGTTCGGAAAGGAATCTGAAATACCTCCTGTTGTTTTACCATTAAGAGGGAGTGCATTTGCCAGATAGTTCATAACTATCATTCCTGCAAAAAAAATCAGATTGAGAAATCTTATCATAATTCAGAGTTATTAAACCGCAGCAAAAATCACCTGTAAATATTTTTGTGTCCTTTGTGTCCTTTGTGCAACCCTTTGTGTCCTTCGTGTTTAATTAAAATAACCCGGATTTTAGAGTCCGGATCATTTACCTTTACCAAGCCAGAACAAGCCGTCAATGATCAGCTTATTCTGTGTTTCATTCACATATGTCTTTGAGAGCTCCTTCCCGGTTTTATTATCATAATCAATAATATTATGCCCCATGTTAATATAGAGCATTTTGAATTTTGTGTTTGTCCAGACTACCGGGTAATAACCGCTATGCCAGATCTCGTGAGGTTTTGGACCTGTCCCCAGTGGAAAACTGCTTGAGTCAATTGACATTAGTATCCTGATATCAGGATTGTTACGTAAGTCTGATTCCCATTTGTACCATTCATTTGGAGAGGCGGTAAATGTTTTAGGCATGTGCCTGGTGGAGGGATGTTTCTTATCCTCAGTACGTAATACAGCAGTTGTAGGCGCCCATGTATTGCCTGAATATTGTCCGGCTCCAAGGAATTGTTTATGATACCAGTCCCAGTTCTGCGGATACGCTGATGGTGTCAGTGCAAACGCACAGAAATGAAACCCCATCCAGCCTCCTCCTTTTTCAATATATTTCCGGAATGCTTCTCTCTGATATGCAGAGTCGGGTCTTGTATCAAGAAATATCACCACCTGGTAGCGGGAGAGAAAATCCTCATTCATATTATCCCAGTTGTTTGTGGAATCGTAGCGGAAGTTATACTTCGCCGACATTTCTGCGAACCATCTGTTTGATTCATGTACGAAGCTTACATGAGCGGCATCGTTAATCCCTGTATAGAATGCAATTACACTGAACTCAGGCGCCGGGTTTTTACCGCTTGCTGAAGAAATGCTGAAAGTACAAAACATAAATAACAGAAGAAAAAGAGTTCTTCCTGATACGGCTGATATTGACATACTGAAATTTGTGATTTGTTAAATATTTTTATTTTAATTAGTCAGGCTGAAGAGAATTCTAAGTGTCAGTTTTAAAAATGATCAGAATGCCCAGTATGAGGGACCGCTCTCAACAAAACTGACGGGAATATCTTTTATAAAACTCTTAAGCCAATCAGCACAGTAATCCATACCAGACTCCTCTGATGCAATATGTCCAAGGAATATGACGGCTTTCTTTCTGCCCTGAGCAACAGCATCCCTGGCATATTCATAGGTTTCCCATTGAGGTGATTCGCCGGCCAAAAGAACATCAACATTGTCTTTCTCAAGCAGTTCTATGTGATAAGAGCTGCCGGGTGCACCCGGGGCCAGCCTGACATTGGTCAGTTTCATTTCCTGGTTACCTACAATATAAAATGTATACCTGGGAAATTTCTGTTTTAATGTCTGAGCAAGATCTTTCAGAGTTGTTTCAGGCAGTCTGAACTGATCCAGAGAACCATTGACAGCATAGTTTTTCCATCCAAGTTTTGCGATCATACCCAGTTCGATACCGTCAGGCTTCATGCTGTGAATATAGTCATGAAAGCGCCAGATTACCAGCTTATGTTCCCTGATATAGCGCTGCTTTTCAAGAAATACCTGATCATTCTTAAACTGTTTTGTATCATCAAGATGATTATAATAAAGCGGTTCATGTACTATTATAAGGTTGCTCTTCATGCTGACAGCTTTCTTAAGTACTTCCATGGTGGCAAACATTGTCGTTACAATACCAGTGACAGGAGTCTCCGGCGAGCCTTCCTTAATTACATCCACTGTGTTTGGAATAATCGGACTTCCGGTCTTTTTAATAATGCTCTCAATAATAGTTGATGCCTGGGTATTTGTTCCTCCGGATGGATTCTGTCCTGCGAGGGACAATGAAAATAGTGCTGTAAACATGACTGATAATATCGATGATTGTGGTTTCATGATGTGATTTGTTGATTTTCTTAATATGCTATAAAAGTAAGAGAAAATCGGGAAAGATTGATATATTTAACACTTCATCTGCTTTTTCATACTGTAGAAATGAACTATGACTTTATAATTATCGGATCAGGATTTGGAGGAAGTGTTGCAAGTCTGCGACTTGCAGAAAAGGGTTACAAAGTTCTCGTCCTGGAACAGGGAAAGCGGTATAATCCGGAAGATTTTCCGAAATCAAACTGGAGGCTTTCCAGGTATCTGTGGATTCCGCTTCTCAGATTCTTCGGATTTCAGAAGCTTTCTTTCTATTCAACTGCCAGCATAATGAGCGGAACAGGGGTGGGCGGAGGTAGCCTTGTTTATGCCAATACACTTTATATTCCTCCGGATTCCTTCTTCTATAACAATTCATGGAAGGAGTATGGTGCCTGGAAAACTACACTGGAGCCGTTCTATGATAAGGCCTCTTTCATGCTTGGAAGGGTAAAATACACTAATTTAAATCTTGAGGACAGGATACTTAGGGATGTCTCCATCGATATGAATGCAGGAGATACTTTTGACACTGTTCATGTTGGCGTAAATCTCGACAGTCCGGAGCAGGAGAGGGATCCCTATTTTAACGGAATGGGGCCAGTCCGCAAGGGATGTGCCGAATGCGCCGGATGCATGGTCGGCTGCAGGGAAAATGCCAAGAACACCCTTGACAGAAATTACCTCTGGTTTGCTGAAAAGCTCGGAGTGAAAATTATGCCGGAAACAAAAGCTACCAGGATTGAATTCAGGGACAATATCTATCATGTTGAAACTAAGAGTATTACCTCATTTTTAAGGCTCAGGAGGAAGACTTTTACTGCAAAGGGGATCGTTGTCGCCGGCGGTGCTCTGGGAACCCTTGAATTACTCCTTAAGCAGAAATATAAATATGGTACACTTCCCGAATTATCTGAAAAGCTTGGACATGAGCTCAGGACCAATGCAGAAACACTCTGTGCAGTTTCCGGAGCAAAGGAAAAGATGAATAATGGTCTGGCAATAACTTCAGTATTCAGTCCTGATCCATACACACATGTGGAGGTTGTTAAATATCCTGACAGGTCAAATGCCCTGAAATGGTTTTTTGGCCTCTCAGTGGGTGGTGCAGAATCATCTTTAAAAAGATCCGCTAACCTTTTCGTAAAATCATTGACACATCCCTTCCTTTTTCTTAAAACGGTATTCAACTTCAGCTGGTCAACAAAGCTTGTTATTTTCCTTGTCATGCAAACAACTGATAATGCAATGAAGATGATATGGAAAAATGGAATCCTGGGTGGCAGGATGAAGATTGACAACAGCGGACAGAAAAAGGTTCCGGCTTTTATTCCCATTGGTCAGGAAGTGATGGAAAGATATGCACGGAAAGTCACCGGAATTCCTCAGAATATTTTACTTGAGGTATTTTTCGACAGACCGACAACAGCACATATACTTGGCGGCTGTCCGATGTCAGACAGCAGTGAGGCAGGTGTTGTGGACAAGGAACTCAGGGTTCACGGGTATCCCGATTTTTATATCACCGACGGCTCGGTAATCCAGGGTAATATCGGAGTAAATCCGAGCCTTACAATTACAGCTATGGCTGAATATTGTATGAGCCGGATACCTGAAAAGAAAGGCACCCGGCTGACAGAAATATCACAACAGTTAATTTTACTCGAGGAACAATGGAAAACGAAGAGATCCGTTCAGTAATTGAAAGGCAGAAAAGGTTCTTTGCTACAGGAGCAACCCTTGATATCAGCTACAGGCTTGAGATGCTTAAAAAGCTTCGTTTAATAATCATTGACCACGAACAGGATATTGTTGATGCTATCTGGAAGGACTTTCACAAGCCTGAATTTGAGGTTATTGCAACTGAAACGCGGTTTGTCATTAAAGAGCTTAACTATGCCATAAAGCATCTCAGGAGCTGGAGCAGATCGGGCAGGGTCAGGACGCCTATAGTTCATTTTATGTCTCACAGCTATGTAAAGCCACAGCCATACGGACAGGTGCTTGTCCTTTCTCCATGGAACTTTCCTTTTCAACTGGCTTTTATGCCGCTTATCGGCGCCCTGGCGGCAGGCAATTGTGTAATTCTTAAGGTTTCACGTCAGGCTGCCTGTATAGCTGATGTTATGGAGCATATAATCAGCCATTTTCCGCCTGAGCTGATGGCAATGATAAATGGAGGCCACTCAGTCAGCGATTACCTGCTGGATCAGAAGTTTGACTATATCTTTTTCACCGGCAGCTGCAGGGTGGGAAAGCTGGTTATGAAGAAAGCTGCTGAAAACCTCATCCCGGTATCACTCGAGCTGGGTGGCAAAAATCCATGTGTGATTGCCGCCGACGCCAGACTTGATTTTGCAGCCAGGAGGATCGCATGGGGAAAATTTCTCAATGCCGGACAAACCTGTGTCTGTCCTGATTATGTGTTAATAGATAAAAAAATCAGGGATAAATTTCTGGAGCTTATCACAAAGGAGATCTTAAGTTTTTATGGTGAGAATCCTGAAATGAGCAATGATTTTGCCAGACTGATAAACCCCGACACGGCTAAACGGCTGGCAGAACTTATGAAAGGAGGGAATATAGTTACCGGAGGAGTGACCAATATTGAAAAGAGTTATATTTCTCCTACTGTGGTAAGGGATGTCAGACCTGAAGATCCATTGATGCAGGATGAGATTTTCGGACCTGTACTTCCTGTTGTGGATTTTGAGGATTTTGAGGAGGTATATGAAATTATTGAAAAGAATCCCAAACCTCTGGCAACATATATCTTTTCAAGGAACAGAAAGCTTATACGCACCTTTCTGAGCAGAACCCAGGCAGGTACGGCAAGTGTCAATGATACTGTGATGCAGATTGCTTCTCCCTACCTTCCATACGGAGGCGTTGGCAGCAGCGGCATTGGCAGGTACCACGGAAAAAGATCATTCGATACATTCTCAAACCACAGGTCGGTGCTTGTAAAATCAAATCTGTTTGATCTGCCTTTGAGATATCCGCCATACTCGGACATTAAGACCAGAATAGTCAGCTTCTTCCTGAGATAACAAATCAAGTCTTTCGGAAGATCCTGCGCCCTGCGCCCAGCGCCCTCCGCCCTGTGCCCTGCGCCCTGCGCCCTCCGCCCTCCGCCCTCCGCCCTGCCCCTCCGCCCTCCTGCCTCGCCCCCGCCCTGCGCCCTGAGCCCTGCGCCCTGGCCCTCCGCCCTGCCCTCCGCCCTCCGCCCTCCGCCGTTCTTTATCCCATAAATTATACTAATTTTAACAAAACAAAACTGGCAATCATATGGAACAGGAAAAGGCAATAGTTGGATTTATTGGCTCGGGAGGCATTGCCCGGTCACATGCATATTCTCTCAATTCATTGCGTTATTTCTACAATGACGCTCCGGCCATTTTGCCATCTCTGGTATGTTCAGCTACAGCCCGTAGCCGTGAATTGTTTGCTGAACGTTTTGGCTTTGCCGGATCGTGTGATCTGGATGAATTTATTTCAGACAGTGAGATTGATACTGTTTTTATTCTTGGACCAAACAAGGTTCATTATGAGCATCTTAAAGCAGTATGTGGGATGCCTGCGATCCGGAGGATTTATCTTGAAAAGCCAGTTTGCTCAAACCAGGAGGAGGAAAAAGCTATTGCCGCGCTGGCTCTTCAACATTCTGGTATAAAAATCCAGGTTGGTTTTCAGTATCTGTTTTCTTCGGCGGTGAGAGAAGCTCTTTCCTTCTGGAAATCGGGAGAGCTTGGAAAACCTCTCCATTTTGACCTTAAATATTATCATGGCGATTATCTGAATAAAGATTACCGCAGTAAACGGCTGACACGTCTTACTCCGGCACCTGATGGCGGAGCTATGGCTGATCTGGGTTCCCATGCAATAAGTTTGCTTATTGCTTTCCTGGGAGATAACCTGCATATTTCAGGTGCAATTCAGGCAGGTTCTTATGAGGATGTACCTGAAGGTTCAGACCTCTTCAGCCTTATTTCAGTGTATGATAAGGTATCAGGTGCAGCAGGTACTCTTGCAGCAAGCCGCATCAGCTCAGGCACTGGCGATAGTCTCTCATTAGAATTGTATGCAGAAAAGGGGGCGTTAAGGTACTCCTCTGACAGGGCCGACTATTTTGAATACTACACCGGGGAGTCTGATATCTGGCATCGGAAAGTTGTAGGAAGCAACTATAAGCCTGTGACAAGCTTTCCTTCGGGACATGTCCCTGCCGGATGGCTGAGGGCAATGATACATGCACACTATGTTTTTCTTAAAGAGAATAATTCAGAGACAGTAATACCGGGCATTGAACACGGACTGGCTGTTCAGAGACTTGTGACACAAACGGCGGAACATCTTGGAAATTTCAGGGAATTCAGGATCAAATAAGGACAGATTATTCAAGATTTTATTTAAACACGAATTAACCACGGAGTTTCACGGAGTATTAACCACGGAGTTTCACGGAGTATTAACCACGGAGTTTCACGGAGTATTTAGCCACGGAGTCACACGGAGTATAAACGGAGGCACACTCTCAGAGGATCAAATTACTCTGTGCAACTCCGTGTCAACTCCGTGTAACTCAGTGGTTAAAAATTTGTGTAAATCAGTGGTTAAAAAAGTGAATGCAGGATGAAGCAATATCTGTTCCGGACAATTCTGGTGATCATTGACCTGTCACCGGCACAAAACGCTTCTTCTGATTTGCAATATCGTATCCTATAAGGAAAACCATCTTTGATACTCTTTCCATTTTGTCAAAGTCTATTTTTCCGATATCGTCCCTTGTTGAATGGAGGTCTGAATATATTCCTGAATTAAAGAAAATTGCCGGTACTCCTTTAGCCATAAAGCTGGCATAATCGCTGGTGCCTGCCTCATGATCCCTGCCCTTATTTATTATTTTCATGCCGGTCTGCCTGGATTTTGCTGATACAATATTCATAAGCTCACCACCAGTCTGATCTGTAAACATATGTATTTCACCAGGCTCTGACAGCGACACATCCATACCCATAAATTTACCAGTGTCAGCTGGAGTCTTCGATCTTCCAACCATATCAAGATTGATATCCAATACCGTATGGTCCATCGGATACACAGGATTGGATGTATAATACTGTGATCCAAGCAAACCCTTTTCCTCACCATTGACCCAGGCAAACACTACCGTTCTTAAAGGCTTTTTCCTCAGATTCATATAAGCCTGTGCCACTTCAAGAAGTGCCATTGATCCTGAAGCATTGTCATCCGCACCATTGAATGCTTCACCTTCCCTATTGATTCCGACATGGTCAAAATGAGCCGTGTAAATTATACATTCCTTTTCAGAACCGGATCTGAACCTTCCACTATGCCTATAACATTATTTGCTGAAATGGTTGATTTCCCGATATTCGTTTTGAAGGTTACCGTAATATCACCCGACTCAAATGATACAGGCTTTTTATCCTTAATGATTTTTTCCTGCATTGACTTAAGAGTGTTTCCGCTTTTTTTAAGCAGCTGATCGGCAGTATTCCTTGTAATAAAGGCAACCTGTACAGTGGATGATTCTTCCGATTTCTGAAGCGACATGCTTCTGGATCCTATTGTTGAGGCTCCAAGCTCTGCCAGACCTGATACATAGGCATCCGGTAATTGACTCCGTGGATCATAAACATAAAGTATGGCTTTTACACCCTGACTGAAAGCCCAGATAAGTTTAGGCTTTTCAGTTTCAATATTGAAGAGGGAATTCAGGTCTGCCGGATCACTTAGTTCAGGGCTACCGGTCATTAACAAAACTATCTTATCTTTCAGATCTACATTCTCAAAATCATTATAAGTCATTGTTGAATCTGTAAAGCCATAGCCGGCAAATACAAAATTCGCTGAGGATTCCAGAGTGTGCGACGGAGCCATAAGGTAAACAATAGAGTCAGTTGTATAAACGACAGAACCGCCTGCATCTTTAATCTTAATGTATGTCTCCCCGGCTAAAATTTCTGACGATTCAACAGGAACGCTCTGAAAGTAATCTCCTGTCTCAGTAATGGGCTTGAGTCCGAGCATCATAATATTGGTTCTCAGATAAAGTGCAGCTATTTCATTCTCTCTGCCGTTCCCGTATTTCGGCCTTTCATTTCATCAGATGCAAAAAAGGTCATATGTGCCTTCAGGTCGTTTTTATTGATGGTTTCGAGTCCCTCTTTCTGACCCTGAGCAACTGCAGAAAGGATCAGGAAGGCAAATGTCAGAATATAAGCTGCTCTCATGTGAAGTGTTTTTAGACTTATGAAAGGAAATTAATTTTGAAAGATATATACTTATTGAATAATTAGCAAACAGGCCTGAGAATCTCCGGAGATAATAATATTTGAACAAATGTTCTCAAAGGTGGTTATGAATATAAAGCACATACGCAGTTATATTGAAATGATTATTTTTTGCAGATTTCTGAAAAACAGCTGTTTAATAATGATCAACTAATGAATGTAGCAGACTTAAGCCGAAACAATCTTGACAGCTCCTCATCACCATATCTTCTCCAGCATGTTTCAAACCCGGTATGGTGGCAGGAGTGGAGCAGGGATCTTATCAGTCATGCATTATCAGTAAATAAGCCTGTTCTTGTTTCAGTAGGCTATGCGACATGTCACTGGTGTCATGTGATGGCTTCGGAAGCATTTTCAGATACGGCTACTGCCGCTTATCTTAATGATCATTTTATCTGCATAAAGGTTGACAGGGAGCAGCGACCTGATATTGATCAGTTTATGATGGATTTCATAAACAGCCGTAATGGCAGGGGCGGATGGCCGCTGAATGTCTTCCTTACGCCAACACTGAAGCCTGTGTTTGCTCTGACATATGCCCCTGCTGTAACCGGGAGTTCAATGTATTCGTTTTTATCAGTTGCCAGTCAGGTTTTTGCCTTTATTAAGGAGAATGGAAGTGATATATCTGAATTCTCACCTGTTGAGACCACTCCCCCGGTTGCTTCTGAATCAAACCTCGCAGAAACCCTCACTTCATACTATGACAATACAAATGGAGGTTTTGGCACAGGTCAGAAATTTCCCAGTCATACGACACTTCTGTATCTTCTTTATAACCTGGCTGTTAACGATAGCGCCTCAATAAAGGAAATGTGTATCAAAACTCTTGATGCGATGCGACTCCGAGGGCTGCACGACCACCTCCAGGGAGGTATTTTCAGATATTGTGTCGACAGTGAATGGACTATTCCGCATTTTGAAAAGATGCTATATGATCAGGCAATGGCATTATGGACATATTCACTGGCATATCGGGTTTTGGGCAGGGATGAGTACAGGATAATGGCTGACAGTATAATAAAGTGTCTTAGTGAAAGCTTTGAGATCAATGGTTTCTATATTTCTGCCCATGACGCTGATACCTTTCATGAAGAGGGAGCCACTTATCTCTGGAGTTTCGATGAGCTTAAGAATTGCCTTGAACCTGATGAGTTTAGTATTTTCAGGAAGACTTATTCAATTTCAGAAGAAGGCAATTTTGAGGGAAGTAATCATCTGATCAGGCTAAATGATATTCCTCTCACAGACATTGAGAGAAAGCTGCTTTTCATTCGGAAAGGCAGGAGACAGCCTGACCCTGACAATAAAATACTGAGCGGTATCAATGCTCTTGTGGCAATCGCGTTGATACAGGCTGCCAGGGCTCTTGACAAACCTGAATATGAAGCAAAGGCATCAGCTTTAACAGAAGGGATTATCACTCGTTTCTGGGATGGCAGGAGCCTCGGCCACTCGTACTACAATGATACTCTCCAGAAACAGGGATTTCTTACCGATGCAGCAACTTTACTGACGGCCATCAGTATGCTTTATGAAAATGACAGTGTGTGGGAAAAAAAGATGAATGAGATTGCTGACTATGTGAGATCGTTCAGGGAGGATAAGAAATGGATTGAATCAGATTCAGGTGATTTCCGGCGTATTTATGCAGCATGGTTCGATCATCCTTCCCCTTCTGGAGCGAGTATGGCTGAATTTGCATTGACAAGGGTGAACCTTCAGAGAGGACAGGATACCTCCTTTATGGATTATCTGCAGCCATTTCAATCCGATTTCTTCAATATTGCTGCAATGGCAGGCAATGGATTGTTTCATATTATTACCTGTCCTGACCCTGTCAACTGGAAAAATATGCCTGTGAACTCAATCAGGCTGAAAGGTGATATACTACAGGATTGTTACATGGGGATCTGCACTATTCCAGATTGAACTTTCTGCCTTCTCCTGCGTTAAATTATTTGAGTAACTTTGTCAGACAAAACATGATCAACATGATTTTCAATGGTTAGGACTGCATTAATCACAGGAGCATCGGGAGGCATAGGATATGAACTTGCACTCATACATGCAGAACACGGAGATAATCTGGTACTTGTAGCACGGAATAAATCCAGGCTCGACGAGATAGGGGCTCTTCTCCGTGAAAATCATGGAATTAAGGTTTACACAATAGGTAAGGATCTGTCTGTTGCTGGCTCTGCCACAGAGGTATTTGAGGAGCTTCATGGACAGCAGATAATTGTTGATTACCTTGTAAATAATGCCGGATTTGGAGATTTTGGTATGTTTGCCGAAAGCGAATGGGGAAGGCAGGAGGGGATGATCAGTCTGAATGTCACAACTCCTACTCATCTAACCTGGCTGATATTGCCTGGAATGATAGAAAGGGGGTTCGGAAAAATCCTTAATGTGGCTTCAACGGCCTCTTTTCAGCCGGGACCGACAATGTCGGTTTATTTTGCAACAAAGGCATATGTTCTGAGTTTCTCGGAAGCTGTAAATAATGAGGTCAGAAAACATGGAGTAACAATAACTGCTTTATGTCCAGGCTCCACAGAAAGCGGTTTTCATTCTGCTGCCATTGGTGACGGGCGTCCTGTTAAAGAGAGAAAGATGCCATCAGCACATGAGGTAGCGGAATTTGGTTACAGAGCCATGATGAAAGGAAAAGCGGTTGCGATACCCGGTTTTATGAATTCCATAATGGCAACATCTGTCAGATTTATGCCACGTTGGCTGGTCGTAAAGGCAGCCAGGATGATCCAGGAAAAGAAAAATTAAAATATAGTGTCATGCAAACAATTTTAGGTGCTAACGGGACTATAGGTTCTGTACTTGCTAAAGAACTGACAAACTATACCGATAAGATACGGCTGGTCAGCCGGAATCCCAGAAAAGTAAATTCAACTGATGAGCTCTTTCCGGCTGATCTTTCCGAACCAGGAGCTGTGGATCAGGCTGTAGCTGGCTCCGAAGTGGTCTATCTTGTGGTAGGACTCGATTACAAACTCAGTGTGTGGGAAGATAAATGGCCAAAGCTTATGAGGGCGACAATCGATGCCTGCATTAAACACAATGCAAGACTTGTCTTCTTCGATAATGTCTATATGTATGACAAATGGGAAATAGGCAAAATGACTGAAACATCAGCAATTAACCCGCCAAGCAGAAAGGGAGCGGTACGAAAGGAGATAGCAGGGATGCTGCTTGATGAGGTAAAAGCGGGTAAGCTTATGGCACTTATCGCCCGTTCTGCAGATTTTTACGGACCCGGAAATGAGAAGAGCTTTGTAACTGAAATGGTCTACAAAAATCTTAAAAAAGAGAAAAGATCCAACTGGTTTGTTGATGCTGACAAAAAACACTCTTTTACCTTTACCCCTGATGCTGCTAAAGCAACAGCCCTGCTTGGCAATACTCCGGATGCCTACAACCAGGTATGGCACCTTCCTACCGATAAAAACAGCCTTACAGGACGGCAATTCATTGATCTCTTTGCCAGGGAGATGAATGCTTCCGGCAAAGTAACCGTTATGCCGGTGTGGATGTTGACAATCCTCGGACTGTTTATTCCTATTCTTGGCGAGATGCCTGAAATGATGTATCAGTACGACAGAGACTATCTCTTCGATTCATCCAAGTTTGATAAAAGGTTCAGTTTCACCACAACTACCTACCAGGATGGAGTGAGACAGACTGTGGCTGCCGGAAGGAAGTAAACAGAAATCAGTAAGAAATAACCGGCACCCTTTGCCCCGAGCCCTGCGCCCTCCGCCCTGCGCCCTCCGCCCCCCCCCCCCCCCCCCCCCCCCCCCCCCCCCCCCCCCCCCCGGCCCCCCGCCCCCCCCCCCCCCCCCCCCCCCCCCCCCCCGGCCCCCCCCGCCCCCCCCCCTGGCCCCCCCCCCCCCCCCCCCCCGCCCCGGGCCCTGCGCCCTGCGCCCTGCGCCATTATGTTTTTAATAATCAATAAATTACATCTTTTTCGCTGGATATCCAATCATTTTCACTACTTTTGTCGCTTAATTTTCGGAATAATCCCAGCCATACCAGGCAGTTTTTATTTCACTTAATTTTTTCACTTAAAAAAATTTTATGCATTTTGAATCATTGAACATTATTGAACCTATACTTAGATCATTGAAAGAAGAGGGTTATACAATACCCACGCCTATACAGTCAGAAGCAATACCCGTTGTTTTGGAGGGAAGCGATCTTATCGGCTGCGCACAGACAGGAACAGGAAAAACAGCAGCATTTGCCGTTCCAATTCTGCAGCATCTATACAATAACAAAACATTTGAAAAGAAAAGGAAGATAAGGAGCCTTGTTGTAACTCCAACAAGAGAACTTGCGATTCAGATTGAAGAGAGTTTTAAATCATACGGACGATATACCGGTTTAACATATACTGTTGTTTTCGGAGGTGTTAATCAGAATCCCCAGACAAACGCATTGAGAAGCGGAGTGGATATTCTTATTGCAACTCCAGGCAGATTGCTTGACCTTATGAATCAGGGCTACATATCACTGAAGGATGTAGAAATATTTGTTCTTGATGAGGCAGACAGGATGCTTGATATGGGATTTATACACGATGTAAGAAAGATCATTTCATCGCTTCCTCAAAAGCGGCAATCGCTATTTTTCTCCGCAACAATGCCTCCTGAAATTGTGAGACTTGCAGGATCGATTGTCAATAAGCCGGTTAAAGTTGAAGTAACTCCTTCAGCTTCAACTGTCGACATCATCAACCAGTATGTATATTTCATCGACAAGGGGAATAAGAATGCGATGCTTATTGAACTCCTGAAAGATAAAATGATAAAGACAGCGCTGGTTTTTACACGTACGAAATTTGGTGCAGATAAAGTTGTAAAAGTACTTCAGAAGAAGAATATAAGCGCCGAAGCGATTCACGGCAATAAGGCACAAAATGCCAGGCAGAGGGCGCTTGCAAATTTCAAGGCCCAGAAAACCCGTGTGCTGGTTGCAACCGATATAGCTGCCCGTGGCATCGATGTGGATGATCTGGAATATGTTATTAACTATGAGATTCCCAATATAACTGAAACATATGTTCATCGTATTGGCAGAACTGGCAGGGCAGGCGCTAACGGTACTGCTATTTCTTTCTGTGATGGTGAGGAGATGGCATATCTTAATGACATAGAGAGGCTCATTAATAAGAAGATTCAGGTTGTTGAGGGTCATCCTTACCCCTTGACAGAATTTCCTGTTGTCAACATGCCCAAACAACCCCGTATAAACAGCTTTGGACGAAGAAGAACACTCTTCCCTGACAGAAGAAACGTCAGACGATAATTTCTTCAGGCTTAAGATGTGAACCTCTGTGATAACATGGTTGTTCCCAACAGAGAGGAACGATTGCCTTAATTTTAGACTTTTGAGGCACCTTCTTAATTTTTCAGAAACTTTTATCCGGTTTGATTGTTATATTAATGATGACAACCAAAGGTCCAATACTGTTATTTGACGGAGAATGCAACCTCTGTGACAGGATGGTGAGTTTTATTATCCGGCATGATGCCTCCAGATCTATACGGTTCTCATCACTCCAGTCAGAAACAGGTAAATTTTTGCTTGGGAGATACGGGATCTCAGAAGGTTTTTCAGACACTGTTGTATATATCAGAGGAAATAAACCTTTCTTAAGATCATCTGCAGTTCTGAATATTTTAAAAGACCTCGGAGGCAAATGGAGCCTTTTTTACGGCTTTATCATTATTCCAAAATTCATCAGAGATTTTTTCTATAATATTGTAGCCAGCCTCAGGTACAAACTCTTCGGCAAAAAAGCATATTGCTAAATCACCCCCCCCCTCTTTCCCCGCCCCCCCGCCCCCGCCCTGCGCCCTTCTCCCTCTTTTTACCCACCCCTAACCCCTCCAGGGAGGGGAACCTTCTGCTCCAGACCCCTCTGCCTTCCGTCCACAGCCCACCGCCTTCTGCCCTGCGCCCTGCGCCCTTCGCCCTGCGCCCTTCTCCCCCCCCCCCCCCCCCCCCCCCCGCCCGGCCCCCCCCCCGCCCTGCGCCCTGCGCCCTTCTCCCTCTTTTTACCCACCCCTAACCCCTCCAGGGAGGGGAACCTTCTGCTCCAGACCCTCTGACTTCCCCCCACCGCCCACCTCCCTTCGCCGGAGTTATCAACCACATCGCCGATTTAACCATTTTTAGATTTTTATATCAGACAAATGTTTGTAATTTGCAGTGTCATGAATTAATATTATTCATGCCTGAATTTTATAAATCAATCCGCTATTAAAGTGAAATACGCCATCAAAATGAAAAGAATCTTACTTGTCATTGCTGTGCTACTGACAGCCGGTATGATCGTTGCTCCTGAAGCGTTATCCCAGAACGCCGGTCCGGAACAAAGGATGCATCAGCTAAAAAAAGAGGTATCTGCGAACCTTACTCAAAACCTTCTCCCTTACTGGTCAAAAAACATGGTGGACAGGGTGAATGGAGGATTTTATGGCAGAATAGATGCGAATGATAAAGTTTATCCCAATGAGGATAAAGGGGGAATACTGAACGCCAGGATTTTGTGGACGTATTCATCTGCATACAGGATATACAAAGACACTGCTTATCTCACTCTTGCCAGGCGGGCAAAGGATTATATAATGGCTAATTTTCTTGACAAACAGTATGGCGGCGCCTACAGGAGTGTTAATTCAAAAGGAGAGCCGGCCGATACAAGGAAACAGACTTATACACAGTCATTCTTTATTTATGGAATGGCTGAATATTACAGGGCTACTGGTGATAAGGAGGCTTTAAAAGCGGCAAAGGATATTTTTGAGGCATTCGAGAAGTATGCTCTTGATAAGGATGCCAATGGTTATTTTGAGGTCTATTCGCGCGATTGGAAGCGTACCCACGACAAACTTATCGGCGAGACGACTGTCAGTGATGAAAAAACAATGAATACACATCTTCACCTTATGGAGGCTTACACTAATCTCTACAGAGTGTGGCCCGATAAACGAATGGCTGAGCGTCTTAAGAACCTGGTGGAGATTTTTCTCGATCATATAATCGACAGGCAAACATCCCATCTGATCTGTTTCATGGACAGGAAGTGGAACAGCACTTCGCGGATCGATTCATACGGACATGATATTGAAGCTTCCTGGTTGCTGTGTGAAGCTACCAACCTTCTGGGGGATTCAGAACTGCTTGCACGAGTTAAGCAGGTAAGTATAAAGATAGCCGATGCAGCCTCCGAAGGTCTGCAGCCTGATGGAAGCCTCGTATACGAAAAAGACCTGGCCACAGGTCACATGGCAACAGAGAGAAGCTGGTGGCCGCAGTCGGAAGCTATTGTAGGATATTTGAATGCATATGAACTGACCGGTAATGAAAAATATCTCGACAGATCAGTGAACTGCTGGAATTTTACAAGGGATCACCTTATTGATAATAAAAACGGCGGATGGTACAGCGGAGTATCTGAATCAGGTGTTGTCGGAAAAGGCGATAAGGGAGGATTCTGGATCTGTCCCTATCATAACGGGCGTATGTGTATGGAGGTTGTTGAACGGGTACAGCATTAATAATAACTTTTGAAGATATGAAGTATCTGAACAGATATTGTTCAATGACACTCGCCGTTCTTGCAACCGGTTTACTGCAGATCAATGCCCAGGTGAAATATGCATCGAAGGATGAAAGAAAAGATGCGGGAATGGGAGTGGAGAGAGTCGCAAGATTCTTTATTCCGTCATACGAATCCAAAGCGGCCAAAACAGATGATGAAGTTCGCTGGATACAGATTGACCTTGGAGCCAGGAAGAAAATTGATGGAGTGAAGCTTTTACCAAAGGTTGTTCCATGGGGATATGTCCAGTCTGAAGGGTTTCCCTCACGTTTTAAAATGGAAGTGTGTGACGATCCTGATTTTAAAAATCCGGTAATGTATCTCGATCAGACACGGGAAGATTTTGGTAATCCCTTTGATGAAGTCTGTACATTTTCGGGTAAGGAGGTCAGCGGGCGCTATTTCAGGCTCACTGCAGTTCATCTGCGGCAGCAGAAATTATCATTTACAAAGGTCATGGTTTTGTCAGACGGTATCGACATAGCAGAGAACTGTAAGGTTTCTGATTCTGAATCAGGGAAATCCGGCGTAAATCTGCTTACCCGTCCACCGAGACCGCAGGGAGAATATGTGGTTACTGATAATCCGGGCAATGTAATACCATCATCAGAATGGAAACCTGCAGTATATAAGGCTTCTACTCCAAGGGGAGGTGTTGAGATCGGAGACGGGCTGTTCCGAAAGACTATGGAAAACAATATCAGCTACCTGATGAGCTCTTTTAGCCTTGATGAACTCGTTAGAAACTTCAGGGTGAAAGCAGGAAAACCTGTTCAGCCTCTTGAAGAGAGATTGAATAATTTCTGGTTCGTTGATCTTCCCGGTCAGGAGGCAGGCCGATTCCTTATGGGAGCAGGCAATACTCTGCGCTGGATTGAAAATACAGAACTCAGAAATAGAATGAACCAGATAGTTGATGTAATCGATGAATGCAAGGAACCTGACGGATACATAATGGCTTATCCGAAATACAGGATCTTCTCAGGGGAATACGGTGCATACACCAGGTCATGGGTCACTCATGGCCTGATTGAAGCAGGCTATGCCGGAAATGAAAAGGCATTCCCGCTGCTTAGGAATTTTTATGACTGGTTTAATAATTCATGTTATCTCCCTGAAATGCTGAGAAGGGCAGGGCAGGGATCACAGGGGATCATACCCAGCACAAGGATGTATTTTACACCAGTGGGTAAACCTGCAGATATACAGGTTGTTCAGAGATATTTCCAGGAGAACTACTGGATGAAGCAGCTGGCAGAGAGAGATCCTAAGGCAGTATGGCTGTATCCCTACGACAGACCTCATAATTATCTTCTTACTGCTATAGAACCATATCTTGATCTTTATCGTGCCACGGGTGAGAAAAAATACCTCGATGCCGCCTCAGGCGCATGGGACCTTTATCATGAAAACTGGGAACATGTCGGAGGGTCAATTGCAATTTGCGAGGGTACTGATCTTCATCCCCCGAAATCATATTACCTTCACCGAAACACCGGTGAATTGTGCGGAAGCGTATTCTGGGCCTTTCTGAATCAACGTTTCCATCTCCTAAATCCTGAACAGGAAAAGTATGTTACCGAAATTGAAAAATCAATATATAATAATTTAATGGCCAATCAGGTTGGAGAGAAAGGCATACGGTACCATGCCGTCCTCGATAATCATAAGGATTTAAATAACCGCGTGCCTTTCAGTATGAGCACCTGCTGTGAAGGCCAGGGAACAAGGATGATGGGCGCTCTGCCCGAATTTATCTATTCCATTGCCGATGACGGAATATATATCGATCTGTTCGCTGCTTCAACAGTTAAATATCCTGCAGGAAAAGGTATAATGACACTGAAGATGGTGACAAAGTTTCCGTATGATCCGAAGGTTCAGCTTATTGTAAGCCTTAATGAGCCTGCTTCATCAAAGATAAGAATTCGTGTCCCTTCATGGGCGGCAAAAAATATCAATATCAGTGTGAACGGAAAGAATGTTATCAGCGGTAAACCAGGAACATATGTCACATTGTCAAGACTCTGGAATAACAATGACGAGATCTCCTTTACAGTGCCTATGAGCTTCAGAATGACAAAATATATTGGAGAGGAACAGGATCTTGTTTTTGACAGGTATGCCCTTGAGTATGGACCTCTTCTGATGGCTTATGTCAGCCTGAAGGATCAGAAGGAGAACATTCTGCTGCCAGTAAGTCCTGCAAGACTCATAAACAGCCTCAGGCCTGTTGCAGGAAAGCCTCTCCATTTCAGTATTGACGGAAATGGAGATTTTGAATATATGCCTTACCTTGAAGTTCAGGAAGAGACATTCAGTTGTTATCCGTTTGCAGGATTGAAAAAATAGAATTCATGAGATCAATAGTTGCAAAATCAGTTACCGCTGCCGCAATAACATTAATGCTGTTATCCTGCAATACCAGCGTTCCCATTGGTAAGCATCCTGATAATCCTCACTATTTTATTTTTAAGGGGAAGCCTCTTATACTGATAACAACCGACCAGCATTATGGTGCAGTTATAAACCTCGACTTTGACTATATCCGGTTCCTTGACCGTCTGCAGGAGTATGGTATGAATCTTACCCGCATCTATCCGGGAGGGTATGTTGAAATGAAAGATTCATATACAAAAGGGAATCCTCTTGGCCCTGCCCCGGACCGTTTTATTCTTCCCTGGAAAAAATCTGCGGAGGTAGGAGCTAATCAATTTCTCGGAAAGTATAAATACGATCTTGATCAGTGGGATCCTGAATATTTCAGTCGGCTGAAAGATTTTGTATATCAGGCATCTGTAAGAGATATAATTGTGGAAATAGCCTTTTTCAACGGGATGTATGATGACCGCTGGATGATGCAGCCGCTGTTCCATACCAACAATCTTCAGGGCGTCGGGAAAGGTGATTTTAAGCTTTTCACCACTCTTGCCGATCCGGTACTGGCAGGCTATCAGGCTGAATATGTAAAGAAGATAGCATCCCAACTTTACAAATTCGACAATGTCATTTATGATATTTCAGATGAGCCGGAGATGCAGCACCGCGAATCATACGACTGGAACAGCCTGATGCTTGATGCTCTTATCAGCGTCGACAAAAACAGGCATATATACGGTGAGACTGCAAACAGCGCTTCTCCTGATTTTACAGGCGATAGCAGGACTTCCTGGATCCCGACGGAGTACATATCTCCAATGGAGAATACTCTTGACAATGACTATAGTGACAATAAGCCTATCGTTGATGTTGAGACTGCATACTATTCCTACTGGTATGGAGACAATCCCGTTGAGGAGAGCCGTGCCGAATCGTGGTACGGTATGGTAGGCGGACTGGCAGGATTTATTCAGCTTAACAGTGATTTTTCAACTTTCAATCCTTCCGGAAAAGGAACAGGCACCCAGGACACTATTCTGCCACAAAAGCGTATCCTGATGGATTTTATGAAAAGCCTTGATTTTATTAAGATGGAAAAGTTTACCGGATTCACGGTTGCAGATTCTCTTGTCCTTGCAAGGGGGATTGCCGAGCCGGGAAATCAGTATGCAATTTATCTGTTTCATGGAACGAGAAAATGGGAAGAGTGGCCTCAGGGATCCACTGCAAGCCGTTTTAATGTTAATACGGGACAGTTCATTGATACGGTTTCACTGAATGTCACCACAGGTAAATACAAGGTTGAATGGATCAATCCCTCCTCTGGGGCATTGATGAAATCTTATGATTGTGATTGCAGCAATGGCAGCATGATCCTTGCAACTCCGCTTTATACAGCCGATATCGCTATAAGGATAAGAAGAATATAACGAATATAATTATTCTGAAAGGTCTCTTTTAGTCAGTATCTTCTTCCCTGATCTGCACCCTTCTGATCTTTCCGCTGATTGTCTTAGGCAATTCCGTTACAAATTCCACTATCCTTGGATATTTATATGGTGCTGTAACCTTTTTGACATGTTCCTGGAGCTCCCTGGCAAGTTCTTCACTGGGATGATAATTCTTTGATGGAACCACTGTTGCCTTCACAATCTGTCCCCTGTCGGGATCGGGTACTGCAGTTATGGCACACTCGAGAACAGCAGGATGCTCCATCAGGGCGCTCTCGACCTCAAACGGACCAATCCTGTAGCCTGAGCTTTTTATTACATCATCAGCCCTGCCGACAAACCAGAAATAGCCATCCTCGTCATACCATGCCATATCGCCTGTCCTGTAAATTCCATCTGACCAAACTCCGGCAGTAAGCTGATCATCCCTGTAATAGCCATTAAACATTCCCACCGGTTTTTTGCGGGATGTGCGAATGATTATTTCACCTTCATTGCCTACTTCACACGGATTGCCATCTTCATCAATAATATCGATATCGTAGCCCGGTGAGGGTTTGCCCATTGAGCCTGGTTTTGGTTTCATCCATGGGAAGGTAGCAACTGCAACAGTACATTCAGTCTGACCGTAGCCCTCCATCAGGCTGATACCGGTATGATCATAAAACTGTTTGAATACCTCAGGATTAAGCGGCTCACCCGCCACAACACAATATTTCAGATGGCTGAGATCAAATTTCGACAGATCTTCCTTGATCAGAAACCTGTAAATAGTGGGTGGTGCACAGAAAGTGACAACTTTATATTTTTCAATTACCTCCATCAGGTTTTTAGGGACAAATTTGTCGTAATTGTAAGTCATCACAGCACTTCCTGCTAGCCACTGACCATAGATCTTTCCCCATGCCGATTTGGCCCATCCTGTGTCTGCCACAGTGAAATGAAGCCCGTTATCACCTACCTTCTGCCAGTATTTTGCAGTTAAAATATGTCCCAGGGGATAAACAAAATCATGATTTACCATTTTGGGCATTCCGGTAGTCCCCGATGTAAAATAGAGAAGCATAATATCAGTGTTTATTGTCGCTTCCTCTTCTGTGGGTCTGACAAAGATCTCTGAGCTTTTATCAAGACCATCAGTGAAATTGAGCCATCCGTCACGATCCATTCCGACAACAACCTTCTTCTTCAGGGTGGGAGAGGCACTCTCAGCCTCCTCAATATGCTGAATTACCAGGGGATCTGGTATGCACACAATCATCTTTATATCAGCAGCATTATTCCTGTAGATTATATCCTTTGCAGAGAGCAGGTGGGTGGCAGGAATTGTTACTGCGCCTATCTTGTTGAGGGCAAGAGTACAGAACCAGAATTCATAGTGTCTTTTTAAGATAAGCATAACGGGATCGCCCTTTCTTATCCCTGCTGATCTGAAAAAATTGGCAGCCTTATCACTGTAATATTTCATCTGGCCGAAGGTGAATACAGCTTCATTTCCGTTATCATCGCACCATACCATGGCACATTTTTCGGGAGATCTCATGGCTGTCTCATCAACAACGTCATAGGCAAAATTGAAATTCTCAGGTACTTTTATTTCAAAGCCGTCTTTAAAATCCTCATAGGAATCAAATTCGACACGGCTGACATATTTCTCAAGCATCATTCTGTTTTTTCTGGATTATTAAACTACTATGGCAAGGAATTTAACCTGTTCATTATTCAGGGCTTTCATTGCATGATTATAGCCTGAATCAAAATAGATTGAATCGCCCTCTTTAAGAATCACCTCATGACCGTCAATGACTGTCAGCATTGTACCTTTAATGACATAATTAAATTCCTGTCCCGGATGGGAGTTAAATTCCAGCATTGTCTTTTCCGGATTGGGGTCAATGGTAACCATGAACGGTTCAGATTTTTTATGCATAAAATTGAATGCAAGGCTTTCATATTTATATTGCTTTCTTCTTTCAAGCTTTAATCCTTTTCCGTTTCTTACTATGCTGTAGATGCGAAGTCTGGGATTGTCTCCGCCAAGCAGAACAGAGAGCTCTACATTGAACAGTTCAGATATATTGAATATCAAGCCGACGGGAATATCTGTCTCCCCTTCTTCATAAAGCATATATTTTTCTCCCGGAACCCCGAGTCTGTCAGCCATTGTCTCGGCTGAAATCCCGGATATTTCGCGGATCTCTTTTATCCTTTCAGCAATCTGCTTTATCTGTTCATTCATAAGGTTGGGTATTTTAAATTCAATATTACATAATTATTTTATAATGAAACAGAGGCAATGTAAAATGAAGATTATGATCTGCAATTTCATTGGTTCGTGTTTCAACATAGAAGGGCTGACCTGTTTATTGAGGCTGTCTCAAAAGTCATCTGTGGAACTCTGTGATGTCTCTGTGTCTCTGTGTAAGTTCTTACATACCCGACCTGTTTATTGGGCAGATATAAGGTTTTATGGTTTTCCGCTTAAGAAATTGAAATATCTGTTTTAAGTCTCTTTAATTTAACATTATATATCTGTATTTTTGAGTATTCATTTAAAATGTAATCCTGATGAATAACCTATTATCACTGAGTTCAAAGACAATCACTGTCATTTTGGGATCATTCCTGCTAATGCTTTCCTGTTCTGAAACACCTTCCGCCAAGGAAAACTCCGCAGTAAAATACCCTGAAAAACCTGACCCCAGGAGCTATGTTTGTTACCGGACAACCGCACCCGTAAATATTGATGGGATCCCGGATGAAAAAGCCTGGGCCGATGTACCCTGGACAGATTATTTTGTTGACATTGAAGGCTCATCAAAGCCACTTCCCAAATGGAAGACACATGCAAAGCTGTTATGGGATGATTCAAACCTCTATGTCGCAGCCGAACTGGAAGAGCCACATGTGTGGGCCAGGCTCAGACAGAGGGACACTGTAATATTTTATGATAATGATTTCGAGGTATTTATAGATCCGGACGGAGATACCCAGGCCTATTATGAGCTTGAGGTTAACGCTCTGGGCACAGCCTGGGATCTCCTGTTGCTGAAAACCCTACCGCGACGGCGGCCCTCCGGTGACAGGCTGGAATATTAATGGCCTGCAAGTAGGTACACATGTTGACGGTACAATTAATAATCCTGCTGATGTTGATAAAGGGTGGACTGTAGAGATTAAGATCCCTCTTACAGTACTGAAGGAATGTTCTGGTCCCACTGGGTTGCCTAAGGCTGGTGACAGATGGCGCATAGATTTTTCGAGGGTTGAATGGCGGACTCTGATCGAAAATAATAGCTATGTAAAAGAGATAAACCCTGCCACTGGAAAATCATTCCCTGAGGATAACTGGGTATGGTCACCGCAGGGCCGTATTGATATGCATATGCCTGAAATGTGGGGATTCCTGCAGTTTTCTTCTATCGAGGCAGGACATGGTACAGAGGCCTTCATCCCGGATCCCGATTTTTCAATAAAATGGGCATTGCGGATGATTTACTACGCTGAGATGCGCTATTATATGCAAAACAACACCTATGCTTCAAGTCTGGAAGATCTCGGACTTAAGAAATCGGATTTTCCCGACGAGCTTCCCGTTCCTGTCTTGGAATCAACCCGTTCAGCTTTTGAATCCTATTTTCCATCAGTTGAAGCAGATACAATCTGGACCATTTTCCAGGATGGAAGATTAGTGAAGAAATGACCGAGCGAATCAGTCAACTATAAAGCCGCTGTTTTTTGCAAACCTGAAAAGCCGGATTGAGAGGAGGTTATGGTATTGTTCCGTATATTGGGTACTGACATGAAAATGAATTATGCCATTTTTTCATAAACTCAAGGAGATTTCTTATAAGGTGAGAGTTATGGCTTGAATTCAGATCTGTAATATCCACAAATTCAGATGGAAGAGATTTAAAATCTTACAATCTCCTGTTTTTACAAGGTATAATAATAATGCAGATTTCATTCGTTGTGCAATTATTGCTATGTTAAGATAGTGTAATAACTGGGTAATCTAATCTTTAACAGATAACAAAATGTTATCTTCTTTTGAGAAATAATAAATGATTGCTGAAAGTATACACATCTTGATTTAAATAGTAAAAAAGGAGGTCATTATGCCAGGTCCCGGAGCTTATTGGTTTGACAAAGAAGAAATGGATGCAGTAATGGAGGTTATGAAAAGCGGTTACCTTTTTAGGTATGGCAGTGAAAGTGATCCGAAATTTCTTCATACCGTCTCCAGCCTTGAAAAAGAATTTGCTTTTTACTGTAATACCCGGTTTGGGCTCGCCACCTCTTCGGGAACAGTCTCATTACTTGCCTCTGCCCTGGCCATGGGGCTCAGGCCGGGTGATGAAATTATTGTTCCTTCTTATACTTTTGTGGCCAGTTATACCTCGATGATCTTTGCAGGATTAGTCCCGGTACTGACAGAAATTGACGAGAGCCTTACAATGGATCCCGATGATATTGAAAGCAGGATAACTCCCCATACAAAAGCTGTAATGCCGGTGCACATGCTTGGTAATCCATGCAATATGGACAGAATTATGGCTATTGCCAAAAAACATAATCTGATGGTACTTGAAGATTGTTGTCAGGCTGCAGGGGCATCATATAAAGGGCATAAGGTTGGTTCGATAGGTAACATTGGTGCCTTTTCACTTAATATTTTCAAAACTATAAACAGCGGAGACGGAGGATTGGTTGTAACAAACGATGAAGCCCTTTACGAAACTGCTTTCGGGGTGCATGATCAGGGGCACAAACCAATGCGTTTTGGTGTTGAGGTGGGTAACAGAAACATTCTGGGATTGAATTTCAGAATGAATGAAATCACTGCTGCAGTGGGGCTTGCTCAATTAAAAAAGATCGATAAAATAACAACTGTTCTCCGGCAAAAAAGAAACAGGTTTAAAAGTCTGATTTCTGAGGCAGAAGGTTTTAAATTCAGGATATTAAATGATCCTTCCGGAGATTGTGCGACGATGTGCACCGTCATCTTCAGTTCAGTGGAAGAGGCTGCAAGGGTTAGCAGAGCTCTGGGATCCAAAACTGTTGACAAGAGTGGCTGGCATGTTTATTATAATATGGAACATGTATTAAATCATCTCAGACAGATCGGGCAGCCTCATTCGAAAGGGGCATATCCAAAAACCGATGATATCCTGAGTCGTGCGATGAATATCAGTATCGGAGTTGTTGATGGCGGTCTTGGAGCCGGATGGGGAATTAATATCAATTCATCAGACGCTGAGATTGAAGCCGCCGCTTTACAATTTGTCAAGGCTTGTAAGGGGTAATTAAGTTGATCTTTATTCTAAAATAGTAACTATAACAAGAGATTTATCCGGGATAATTATGAGAACTTTTGGTCAGAGTGCAATCGTAGTATTGACAATATTTTTGTGTTTTCCTGACAGAATTTCAACGGCTCAGGGATACATGACCGGGGGAGGTAGTGAAAAGATTGATTTTCAATGGCCTCAAGGCAGGAAGATGGGGTTAAGTTTCACATTCGATGATGCCCGTCTGACACAGATTGACAACGGTATACCTTTGTTTGATAAGTATGGAGTGAAGGCTACGTTTTATGTGTCAATGGAAAATCTGGTTCAGAGGCTGGAAGAGTGGAGGGAGGCTGCCGGAAACGGACACGAAATCGGCAATCATTCTCTTCTGCATCCCTGTACAGTTAATTATGGATGGGCACCGGAAGCACAGCTGGAAAGCTTCACTATTGAGAGAATGATGACCGATCTGGATTCTGCAAACACTGTAATACAAAAGTTGCTGGGGATCCACCCTGTTTCTTTTGCTTATCCCTGCGGGCAGACGTATGTAGGGATAGGTGTAAATACAAGAAGTTATGTTCCTGTGGTTGCATCGAAGTTTGAAAGCGGGCGCCTCTGGCTGAGCGAACGTCCTGTCGATCCGGCACATTGTGATATGTCTCAGCTAACCGGTATGGAACTTGACGGAAAATCATTTGAGCAGATAAAAGTATTGATTGATTATGCGAAGGAAAGAGGCGACTGGCTCATTCTTGCCGGCCATGAGATTGGTGAGGAAGAGGGGCAGGCATCACTTCTTTCCACTATTGAAGCAGTATGCCGGTATGCATTGGATAGTACCAATGGGATATGGATCGATAATGTTCATAATATAGCATCGTATATTAAGGAGAAGCGGGGACAAAAGCCATTTTCGGAGCTGCCTCTGTATAAAAGTCCACTCTATCCGGTTGATCAGCGTGTTGAGGACCTTCTTTCAAGAATGACCCTTGAAGAAAAAATAGGTCAGTTGAATATGCCCGGTGTACATGCACAACCTCTGGGCAATGATATTCAAAGCAGAATTGATGGCTGCCGGAAATTCACTGCAGGCACTCTGGAAAAAGGTATCGGACCAGGAGGTGGATTAATGCAGATGCGTGACATTCTTGGACCTGAAGGGGCTCGCCGGCAAACAGAACTTAACAATGAATTCCAGAAAATAGCTGTGAACGGGACGCGCTTACAAATCCCCTGATAATGATTGATGAGGCTACCCATGGGTTAATGGCCCCCGGTGCCACAATCTTCCCGGAGGGACTGTCGGTTGGAAGTACCTGGAATATAAATCTTGTTAAAGAAATATATAAGGCAGTTGCAAGAGAAGCGAGATCGACAGGGACCAACCACTTATGCACCCTTGTTATTGAACCCAACAGGGATCCCAGGATGGGCAGGAACTGTGAAGGATACAGTGAGGATTCATATATGTGTTCATCCATCGCAAAAGCTATCGTCGAAGCTGTTCAGGGTAATAATATTGCAGGTCACGACAAAGCTGTTGCAGTGTTATGTCACTTTCCGGGTCAGACCCAACCAGTTAGCGGTCTGGAAAACGGTGACCAGGAAATATCTGAACGGACACTCCGTGAAGTCTTTATGCCTTCATGGGAAGCCGGGATCAAAAAAGCCGGAGCATTAGGAGTAATGGCAACATATCCGGCAATAGACGGTATTCCGGTGCATGCATCTGATAAGCTGTTGACAAATATTCTCAGAGGTGAACTGGGTTTTGACGGATTGGTGCTTAGTGAAGGAGGTGGTATTTCAGACCTGATAAGTCATCATGTTGTCGCTTCACAGGAAGAAGCCGGAGCTATTGCTATTAAATCAGGAGTCGATGCAGGAATATCATACGAAAAGGAGTTTATGGCATCATTGTCAGAAAATGTCATGGACGATAAGCTTAATATCTCAACCATTGACAGGGCGGTACGCAGAATCCTGACTCAGAAATTCCGGTTGGGATTATTTGAAAATCCATATTCAGATCCTGACTATGCCGATAGTATTGTACATAATGAGAAACACCAGCTGCTTGCCCTTCAGGCAGCCCGGGAGGGTATTGTATTACTTAAAAATGAAAATAAACTTCTTCCCCTGAAAAAGGAAATCAGATCAATAGCTGTGATAGGCCCAAATGCAGACAACGCTTCTAACCAGCTTGGTGATTATACAACATCCTCTGTTCCTGATGAACAGGATATAGTAACTGTTCTGGAAGGGATAAAAAGGAAAGTATCTTCCAAAACAAAAGTTACCTATGTAAAAGGATGCGAGGTTATTGGTGATGGTCTTAATGAGATTGCAAAAGCAAAAAAAGCAGCCAGGGATGCAGATATTGCAATTGTTGTTGTTGGTGAAAATGTGGGTTCCATGTCAGAAATACAAACAAACGGAGAACACAGGGATATTTCCACACTGGACCTAACAGGTCTTCAGGATGATCTTGTCAGGGAGGTCTTTGATTCAGGAACTCCTACAGTAGTGGTTCTGATAAATGGAAGACCTCTTTCAACTCGATGGATAGCTGAAAATGTTCCTGCAATAATCGAACCCTGGTTCTGTGGTGAAAAAGGTGGACTAGCCGTCGCAGATGTGCTGTTTGGCGATTACAATCCATCAGGACGATTACCAATAACAATTCCAAGAAATGTCGGACAATTACCCTGTTATTATAATTACAAATATTCCAAGCATAGGGAAATTAGCAGAGCCTATTCTGATATAAGTGCAACTCCGCTTTTTGAGTTCGGTTTTGGATTAAGTTATACCTCATTTACCTATGAAAACCTTCTCATTACTCCCCTGGTGATCGGATCAGAAGGAGATGTGGAAATCAGCGTTGATGTTAAGAATACAGGCGATCGTGCAGGATCAGAGGTTGTACAGCTATATATCAATGATATCATCAGCTCAGTAACCACACCGGTTAAAGAACTAAAGGGTTACCAAAAAGTAGCTCTTGAGCCGGGTGAAAAATCAACTGTCCATTTTAGACTGACTCCAGAAGATCTGGCTCTCTATAACAGGGATATGAATTTTGTTGTTGAGCCGGGAAATTTTGAAGTAATGGTCGGCAGTTCATCACGGGACATAAGGCTTAAAGCTGAATTTGAGGCGAAAGTCCCCGCAACCCCAGTCAGATGAATCACCTGTTAAACTTTACCGGATCAACAGCTTCAATTGCCGGCTAATTTTCAGATTTAGTACCATAAATTAAAAGGTAAGCCCCACGATTTATACTATCGTCGGGGTTTTTAATTTTGTTATGGATTTTTTCTATTTTTAAAGTCTGAGCACGTCACAATATACCTGATTATCTATTTGTGGCTTTTGTACCTATCATTTTGCAGATGAAGCCTATATTTGAGAAAATCAATAAGTTGGAAGATCAGTCTTTTTATCTTGAAAAAGTCAAAAGACCTTATTTTATTGACCTCTGGCATTTCCATCCGGAAATAGAGATTTTATATGTAAGCGAAGGGTTTGGGACGAGATATGTCGGTGACAGTATAAGCTCCTTTTATCCTGACGATCTGGTAATTATCGGTTCAAACACACCTCATGTATGGTCGAGTAACCCCGAATACTTAAACCCCGGGAACAAGAGGTATTCGGGTGCAATATGTATTCAGTTTCTTGAAGATTTTTTAGCCAATGCAAAATCAGGGATTCCCGAATTCCTTCTTATGAACGAATTTCTGAACAATGCAAGGCGCGGGATACAGTTTGTAGGGAAAACTCATAAAAAACTTGTCAGGCTTATAAAAGACTTGCCGGTGAAGATTGGTATGGAACGGCTGATCGGATTATTGACAATCCTGGATATTATGTCGACAAGCAATGACATAAAGTATTTATCTTCACATAACTATACCCCAGGCATCATAAATTCAGAGGATAAATACAAAATGGAAATAATTTTCAGGTATGTGATTAAAAAATTCCCTGAAAAAATACTCCTTGAAGAGATTGCAGCTCTTGTGAATTTAACTCCCCAATCATTTTGCAGGTATTTTAAGTCGAGGACCACAAAAGTATTTTCCTCATTTGTCAATGAGGTAAGAATAGGTAACGCCTGCCGGATGCTAATTGAGAATAAACATACCATATCACAGGTTTGTTATTTATCAGGGTTTAATTATCAGTCGAACTTTAATCGCCATTTTAAGGCAATTAAAGGAATGACTCCCTCAGAATTTCAGCTTAAGTATAAAAATCATAATTTTGAGCTGATGTTTGAAGGTTAATATAAATAAAAATGAGATGGTAAAGAGACTATTTTCGCTGTCAATATTAATATTGATATTTTTTTCCGGCTGCAAGCGCAGTGAGGAAAAACCACAGGTCTTCACACCTATCGATCTGGATCTTTTCAGTAAGAATTTG
>JADKBK010000015.1 GCA_016715075.1 Bacteroidales bacterium | reverse complement strand
ACTCCACTTATTACGTTACAAATTGTTCCTTAAATGTCCCAAAAACGACGTATTATGTTATGTTTGATCCCTATTCTGAAAAATTCACAGACAGATATTCCGGAATTCCTCCTGAATGATACTCATGCTTTCGCCCCGTCAGTCACATAAGTATATTAAATCAACTAACTGATTCATATATTAATAACGCTTATGCCCAACTTCTTACCTTCACAATCGAATTAAAGTTAAACATTATTCAAGAATTATATAATGCAGTATTGCAATATATTTTGCAACAGGTATGTAAGTACCCCCTTTCTCCTATAAAGTAAACCCAGAGCCTTTTTTGATCAGTGTATCAAAATACTAAACTAATTATAGCAGCGTTCTATGTTTACTAAACAAAACCATATAACCATGAAGAAACTAATCATTTTTTGTACAATCATTGTCTTTACGTTACATTCTTACGGGCAGATATCAATCGGTCTGTCAGCCGGCTCAACCCTTTCATCAATGAAAGCAGACCTCAGAGACCTGAGTACCTTCAAAATAAAACCGAAAGCCGGATTTAATTTTAATCTTATAGCTGATATTAATCTGAATACGAGTCTGTCATTAAGTACCGGTTTGTCCTTTACACAAAAGGGATTCAGACAAACTTTATATACCGAATATTCTCCCTTTACCTCTGCGGAAATGATATCTCATATGAATTACATTGAAATCCCTGTTTATCTTAAAATACATACAAATCTGACAAAGGTTAATTTCTTTTATGGTGTCGGTCCCTATTTTCTCTTGGACTGAATGGCAAAGTTTCAACTAACACTTTTGAGCCGGTTGATTCAAGCTATACTGTTGATATTAAATGGTCAAAAGCACCGTCTGACGGCAATAGCCTGCCGGAAATATATGGATACACAAAAATCAAAAGATTTGATTTCGGTATTGGTAATATGGTCGGTATTAAATACAAACAACTGTTTCTGACCCTCGATTACAGGTACAGCTTCAAAAATATAATGTGGGAATACTATCAGGATGAAAAGATGTCCAACGTCTCACTGTCATTATCTGTAGGATATATTTTCTGAAACGAAGGGTACTTATAATAATTTCTGGCCACTCTGATAATGATCCATGATCTTCAATCTGTTTTAAGTGAAATAAACCCTGGTTGAAGTTGAATGACTTTTGGTGATATTAACCACGACAAGATCACAAAAGTCCGGACTCAATAACACAGAATAGAAGCTTTGAATATGGTTCTGTCAGGTACTAAAATGACTTGAATTTCCCTTCAACCGGAATAATAAAGGGGTTAAAAATGCCATTTCAGACGCCGTTTATCTGGATCCTTAATCTTTTAAACATCTGACTGATAATCCTACCGAACCGGGCTGATTATTTGTATTGGGGATATTTATATAAATTTTTGGTTGAAAATTAAACATATAAATCTGGCGTCCCATAATAGTTCCTCCACCATCCCAGAATTGAGAACTTGTCCAATACGATGCATTTTCTCCACACGCCTGGAAAATGCCATCAATCATTCTGCTACCGGCCGGAATGGCATCGAATCCACTTACCGGTTCCTCAATCAGAAGTGGGTTCACCCAATAACTGTCATCAGCAATTTTCAATTTTAATCCGGCAACTTCAGTCCCCCCAAAATTATTTACAAGTTCCAGCCATTCGTGAACAGCCGGCAGATGCCAGCCGGCCGGGCAGACTCCCTGAACTATCTGACCTGACAGGTCAATCATTATTGTGTCATATTTTGCAGGTTGATTTATAGCAGCAGCCCAATCATATAAATAGCCATATTTTGCGACATTTGCCACATCATCAGCTGGATAGTAGAGACCATAAGTTATGGTCTCTGCGTTTGAATATTTCGTAGTTCTGAGATTTTCCGTCATCCATATCTGGTTACCGATTCTTCTTATATTATAAACGTTTCCTTCAATATCAGTTACCGGAGACAATGTTGTAAACGTCATATCTTCACTGGTTTTTGTGCCGTATTCATTTTCAGCTTTAATTCTGAAATGGTATGTTGTGCCGGCAGTTAATCCAGCTAAATCTGCACTTACATCTGTATAGGTAGCCGTAACAGGACTTTGCAGGCCATTAAGGCTGTTACCATAATCTGTTGATGTTCCCCATTCAAAAGTTACTGTAGTGGAAAAGCTGTTCGCATTTACGGAACCATTTAATGTTGCAGTATGCATCTGGACATTTGTAGCAAAATCTGTTACAGGTATCGGCGATTTTCCGGCTGTGGTGAAAATTCTGTCACTGCCATATGTCGTTCCAAGTGAATTTTCAGCTTTAATCCTGTAATGATATGTTGTCTCTTCTGTTAATCCTGATAGACTGGAACTGACATTTACACTGGCGTTCCCGGTGACAGGACTCTGTACGGCAGTAATTGTGCTGCCATAATCTGTTGTTGTACCCCACTCAAAAGTGGTGGTGGTTGATAAATAGTTGGGATTTACAGACCCATTTAATATCACAGAATTTACGAAAATACTGGTAGCAGTTGTTGTTTCAGCATCCGGAACCTTCCCCAGTGTGTTAAATGTTATATCACTGCTAAAAGTCACACCGGTCGCATTTTCAGCCTTAACTCTTAAATGATAGGTTGTCCCGGGCAATAAACCTGTCACAGCCGCACTTATGTTTACGGAAGAACCTCCGGTAACCGGATTCTCTGTGGCAGGAACCGAATTCCCGTATCCTGTTGTTTCACCCCACTCAAAGGAGACTGTTGTGCTTATATAATCCGGATTAACGGTTCCATTAAATGTGGCACTCGTGGTTGTTATATCTGTCGCCGGCTCAACTGTCGTTGTTGGTTTTTCGCCTGTAAATGCCAGGAAATCTTTAACATATTTTTCAAAATCAGGAATTGTGGTACTGACTCCAAGATCCTGATACCTCTTCTCAAGGTTTGACCGGATTGTTACAAGATTAAGTTCTTTGGTTGAATTTCTTAAGCCGGTCAGTATAGCTTCGTTATTAAGATTACCATCTTCCTTAAGATCATTGGAAATCTGGGCAAGAAGTTCAGTCAGGTCTCCGACACTGCGATTCCCCTGGAGTATAACCGAAACTGCAAGTAAAATTGCATTGGACTCATTATTGACTGAAATGTCGAGCATTTCAGAATTATTGATATCACCATGATTAAATCCGAATATATCAAGGATCTCTCCCTGTGCAATCTTTTTCGATTCAGAAAATGTTTTGCTTTGTTTTATCAGATAATTAACTCTCTGTTTTTCAAGATGGGTTAATATATTCACGTTAACTGTTGAGATATCTCGTATATCCGATAATGCGAATAGGTTTAATGGCGCTACAGATAATTCACCCTTTACCTCGTCAAAATAATAGCCGCCTGCAGAAAATTCGACATAGCCTGATGTAAGACTTATATTATCTATCTCAAAAGATCCAATATTACTGCTGATCTGGGTGGTAAAAACATTTCCTGTTTGTGCCAGTGATGAGTTTAACTCAGACATGGTAATAGAAGTCCCGTTAATATACGGTCCTTTCTGAACCTGTCCGGTTACTTTCTCTTTAATGATTTTGGTTTCATCCTTTTTGCAACTATAGGATAAAAAGATTAATAAGAAGGCTATTATAAAAAAGCGAGCCTGAGAAACTATTTTTGTTTCCATAAACAGGGTTGTTAAATTTGAATTACATCAATGGCTAAAATGCTTCTAAAACCAGGTGATTATATCAGACCAACAGAATTATTACCGAAATTATATCAAAATTTCATTAAAACAAGAAAATATAGCTTTTAATGTGTCACTCTCAGGATGATTGGCAGAAGGTGCTCCAGTCTGTTTTTATGGCCTGAATGAGAAGAAGGGACGCTGTTGTGACGTTGAAGACAACTCTGTTATGGGTGCATGAGGAATCTGCAAAACCTGTGAAAAACCTATTAATTTTAGTATCGTCTGTGTGCGGATTCAAAACATTTAAGTTTATAAGAACAGTGAATGTTTAAAACTGCACAAATGTTTCATCAGGGCAAGTCAGCCGCCATCCTGCTAAACCAATGAGAGAGGTTCATTGCTCTGTCAAACTGTCATTACTGCTTCTTTTGAGTGTTTGTCGGTGTCTTATTAATTCCAATACAATTGGGATTAAAAAACCTATCGCGGCAATGAAAGTTATATATGGCAAAAACTGTTTTCCTTCCTGAAAGTAAACATAAGTCGTTAAAAAAAGTGCAAAACTTTCAAATAAATGAATAATAATGGTTAGTAAGGAATGTTCCTTTTGGGTCAATTTAAGAAATATGAAATAAAGCATTACTGCAATTCCTGAAATTAAAATAATCCAGCCTATTAAACTATGATGATGTTCAATTTTTGTATATCCTTTTGTTATCAGTACTATTGATACCAGGAAATGATGAATGTTATGCAGGTGGTTTCTTATTTTCTGTTTCATAGTAAATACATTTCTGATTTTTCAATTAAATTACCTGTAATATTAAATTAATTGATGGGTACAGAGATTTAGTTGTAAGCCCAGCAAAACCAAAGAGTGTTGTGTCAACAAAAGTCTGAACATTATCAAGTTTTGAAAATAACGAATTATTGAATGCAAACATGCCAATTAGTAGTTTCAATACCTCGATTTAACTAAAAAAAGCTTGCACCCCGTAAGATAAAATCAATCAACACATTTATCGGGTTGGTATTTATAATGAAAATGCCTTGATAATAAAAACTATCAAGGCATTTTTTTGTCTTTAATAAATGGTTCTGCAACAATGCAATCTGGTTCTTAATATTCTTTTTATTCAAAGTTAAGCTAACTTATTATTGAAATCAACACTTTTTATGGACAACATGTAATGTAAGGAAATAAGGTATTATGTTCCGCTTCACAATCCGGCAGCCATCGAATTTGCCGCCGAAATATTAAACTTCTGCAAAGCAAGCACAGCCTTAGCCTTTCTGCTGCTTCCGACTGCCCATAACGGGATACCAACTACTGTCAGGGGAATGCCAATTAAACCAGTATAAGTCATGATAATAACTCCTTCCAAAATCTCCGTGCCATTCTGGTTCGGATTCTTGTACGGATTATTAGCTGTAACTGATCCGGCTATAATACCGGTTACCATAATACCGGCACTACTTAACGTTAAAGTTCTACCTGTATTTCTAAATTTAGTGCTAAAACCAGTCTGTGAGTTGGTAATACAGGTATTTGTATAGACGCCGTAATCATAAGCAGCTTTTTGTCTGAGAATACCTGACTTCCCCGGGGCTGAATAATCAGTTTTTTACTTTTGTAATTATCATATTGCCTTGTTTGTCTGTGACTTTACCACTGCATGTTTTACAACGAAAGTAATAGATCGTCACCCATTCATCCTGGTCATATGAATCTTCCTCAACATCATCACCTGTTTTTTCACATTTGCAGGTGGGGCAGTATATGTACTGCCAGGTTTTCTTAAATTCCAGTTGTCTCATGTTCTCCAAAGCCAGCTCCAGGTCGAGCGGGGCTTTCTTACCGGAAGTGTCAATTGCAGCAGTATCAGCTCCTCTGACTATTAAAAGACGGGCAAGCTCCTTGTGACCTTTTCTTGCAGCCAGCATCAGAGGAGTAATATTGCTGATATTCTTTGCATTTACATTTGCTCCGTTATCAATAAGCAATTCAGCTATATCTTTTTCTCCGGTCTCTGATGCTGCCATTAACGAAGTATTTCCGTATTCATCCGATGCATTTACATTTGCCTTATTTGCAATAAGCATTTCAACAATTCGTTTAATACGTTTTTTTGTTGCCAGTAGCAGAGGTGTATTTCCAGAAGTATCTTCAACATTCACAAGGGCTCCTTTTGCAATAAGCATTTCAACTATGTCTTCATAACCATGATCTGATGCAAAAAGCAAGGCGGTTCCGGTATTTACTTCTGCGTTAACATCAGCTCCTGCGGCAATAAGTTGTGCTGCCAGTTTCGGGAAACCATCCTTCAAAGCCATTAACAGCGGTGTATAGCAACCATTTTTGTTTATAGTATTTACATCGGCGCCATTTTTTAGCAGCAGTTCAACTGTCTCAGACAGCCTGTTTTTTATTGCTGAATGAAGAATTGTATTTCCATATCTGTCACTTGTGTTAATCTTGGCACCCTTCTCTATTAAGTATTTTGCCATCCCTTTATTACTGTAAATAATAGCTCTGGTGAGAAGAGTTTCTGAATTTTCGTCCCTTGAATCGATTTCTGCTCCTCTTGCAAAAAGATCTTCTGCAATCCGGTAGTTACCCGATGATAATAGACTGTAAAGGACCGGATCAACAAATTCGTTGTCCACATCCAGGCTGGCTCCATTCTTTACAAGCAAGTCAAGTATGTTAAGATATCCTGCCTGCGATGACAGCAGCAGGGGTGTTTTCCCATCTCTATCCTTCTCATTTACATTTACCTTTTTTGCAATGAGGATCTCAGCTATGTCTGGCAGTCCTTTTTTTATTGCCCATATCAGAAGAGTATCACCCTGTACATTCTTTATGCTGAGCTCATCTGTATGTGGGACCAGTAGTCTTACAGTATCACTGTGTCCCGACCGAAAGGCCAGCATTAACGGTGTATTCCCTGCACGATTACAAACATTCACACTTGCTCCCTGCTCAACAAGTAATTTAACTATTTCTTTATTCCCTTTAAATGCTGCAATCAAAAGGGGATTATCTCCATTGTTGTTTTCTTTATTCAGATCAGCGCCTCCGGTTATAAGGATTTCAGCAACCTCCCTGTTCCCGTTGCCGGAAGCTAAAATCAGGGGAGTATCCCCGTTTGGATTGCTTTCATTTATGTTGGAACCTTTTTTTACAAGCAGCTCCACTATTTCTTTGTGCCCCTTAAATGACGATAAGATCAATGGATTATCCCCGTTATTGTTTTTAATGTTCACATCGGCGCCTTTTGAAATTAGTAATTCCGCCAGCTCCTTCTGACCATTAAAAGAGGCTAATATGAGAGGGTTATCACCTTTTTTGTTCTTTTCGTTCACTTCAGCGCCATAGATAAGAAGTAACTCAGTGGTTGCTATGTGTCCGTTAACTGAAGCCAGGATCAGAGGCGTATCGCCGTAGTATGTGCTATTATTAATTTTTGCTCCTTTTTTTATTAATAGCTCAGCTATAGCTGTGAATCCATTAAAGGAAGCCATTATTAACGGGGTGTCGCCCTGCCTGGCTGCATTGACATCGGCGCCATTGGAGATAAGCAATTCGACAATTTGTTTATTTCCGCGTATTACAGCTCTCAACAAAGGAATCTCACCATATTTCGATAAAGAATTTACATCAACAGGTTTAATCAATCCACCAAAGCCAGGTTGTAATAGTTTTTGTATTGTTGAATAGTCATTTGCCTCAATAGCGTTAAAAAAATCGTAAGTCCTGCTCATTTTAATATCATTTTATATTGGTAAGACTGATGGCGTTAGGCATTTTGTTTTTCATTGTCCTGGATTATCCCGGGCAACTACGATAAATGCGTAGCCTCAGACACATTACCGGTATTAATATTAACTTATTTTTGACACGGAAACAATAAGAGACTAACCAACCCAATTTACAAAAAAAAATGAATTTACAGCCAGATAACTATTCCTGGAATGGATGTTCATAAGCAGGGCCGGAGTGTTATCATTCTTCTTGAAGGGATATTCTGCCTGCTGAACCACAATTCCAGATACTAATCCCTGAGGCAGCGTACTGAAAAACCATCCCTCTTATCAAAAGTGTTTCTCTCAATTCTTAAACCATTATAATTTATTTGTCTGTACCATGCGATGCCCTCACTGCTTTCTGTAGAACTGTATAACACACAGCTTGTATTTATATTCTGAAAATCACCTTCATAATAACGATGGCCACCAGGAACAGCATTAAATCCACTCATTCCAAAACTGACATTACTATCAAGGGAACTATCCGCCCAGAGATCAGCCCGACCAGCCATTTTGCTCCCCTCGTTTGTTCCACGGAGTCCTGTTGCATCGGCATCAGTTGTGCTCATTCCTAATTCCTTTTCAAGATTTTTAAAGTCATTGTCTCCCGGCACATGCCATCCTGCGGGACATAATTTATTTGTATTTATTGTGAACCAGTTATATAATGCACCGAAATTGCTGCCATAGAGGCTTTGATTATTGTTATACCAGCAGTACCCGGGGGTGGACAGTGCTTCCCAGCCAATATTGTCTGAAACCAGAGGTATGGCCTCTCCATCATTCAGGCGGGTAACCCTTAAGTTCTCGCTGAACCAGACCTGAGATCCTATTGTTACAGTATTATATGTGTTACCGTCCACATCAACGGCAACCAGATTATCAAGTGTTGTAAAATTCTTTTCATCACCGAAACCAGTCCCATTAGTGTTGGTAGCGAAGGCAATTATGTAATAGGTTGTATTTGGAGTAAGATTTTGAATATTTATTGAAAAATTTCCTGTGCCGCTTCCGATACTGAGTTTAGTTCCCGAATTAACAGGATCAGGTGATGTTCCCCAGTATATCCCACATTCGGTTACCTTAGATCCTCCATCACCCTTAACATCTCCTCCCATAATGGCTGAGGTAGATGTAAACGAGCCGACACCGGAGGTGACTACGGGGTTCTGAATAGCCTGTTGCAGGGAGTCTTTGTATATCAGAAATTCCTTCTTAAAAATATCGTCAATTGCATAATCCAACTCGTATTTATCAAAAATCTCAATTCTTGCTCCCGCCCCAAGAGAAATTCCTCCATAGATCCTGAACTTTGGATTCGGAAATAATTGTGAGGCAAACCTGCCATAAAGCTTCATATTTACATACGGTCCTCCAACCCCATATACCTTCATTTCAAATTCGGGCTTCAGATAGGCTGTAACATTTGAATTAATATATATCTCAGGCCAGTTATAAGTAAAGTGATTCTCAAAAGTCTGATATGGCGACCAGCCTTTGGATTTTAAATAATGAATCCCTGCGCTAAATGAGAGCCCCTGAGAAATACCGGTTGTGATTGTTGCACTCAGGTTGCCTTCAATACCAACATGTATTTTTAAAACAGGATTTAACACAACAGGAATACCTCCAATATAAACATAAATAGGACTGAATCTGATAGTAGCCAGTACGAGATCCAGATTATCAGGCAATTGATAAGCAATGCTGGCAGCCAGATTAAGATTCAGATTCTCTGAAGCAGCAAGCCCGAACTTAATTTCTTTCAATCCCTGAAGTAAACCAATCCTGATTTTTGTAACGAGGTTCCATTTAAAACTGAAATCTCCCGTCAGTTTAATCTGATCACTGATAGTACCGGGATTATTATCAGAGTCATAGAGGATTGAATTAATCTCCCATAAAAAGTCAACAGCTGTGCTTCCTTTTGAGTTTTCACTTTTAAATTTTAAGCCGGGTACATGATATTCAATACTCTTTATCTGTGAGGTATAAAGAGGTTGATCCAACTCAAGATCACCCTGTTCAATAGCATCAACAAGACTTGCAAATTCAGTCTTCACCTCTATGTTGGATCCAACTTTATTTACACTTGTTACCTTTCGCAATAAGCCTTCACCGGCAGCTGAGATTAAAATGTCCCCGGGCCTGATTTTCATAGCCGGGCTTATATCTTCAGAGAATGTAAGTGTATAATTTGTCGAATCCATAGAAATAAAATCCTTATTCCATGTTTCGTTTGGAATTACACTGACATTGTCTGCAATAACGACATCGCCTGAACCTGATTCATTGGGGTCTTCAGAACAGGTTGTTAAAATGCATACTGATAAAATCAGAAGGATACATTGTAAAACGGGTTTTCCTGACATACTCTTATTTTTTAGTTGGTTGGATTCAGATTATTTTCAATTGAGCTGTTTAAAAAGTCAAAATCCATTTTCCCTCATATTGGCTTAAGAGTGAAGGAGGCGGTCTCAAAAGTCAAAACCAATAACCGCAAAGGTCGCAAAGATCTTTCGCAAAGGTCGCAAAGCTCCCAAAGGACTATTGTGAAAGATTTGCCTTTGTGTTCTTTACTTATTCCTTTGAGCCCTCTGTGTTCCTCCGTGAAAACTCTGTGATCTCTGTGTAAGTTCTTGATTATTTGTACCACGAGGGCACAGAGGAGTCAAAGAACTACATTTCCGGCAGTTAAAAATCAACCGCAATTAAGTGTATACTAATTAGTTCCACTAATATATATTTTCTTCCTTGCAGATTGTTTAACCAAAATTAAGCGAATTATTAATTAAAGTCAAATATATTTTGGTTATGACATAAATATCAGAACTTTAAGCGTAATTTGATTCTTTCGCAATCAGCATTTTTAAAGTAGAAATCTCTTTGCTCAAAATCTATTACCTGTATCGCTTTTAGGATCATTGTCAGGAATAGAGATCTGAATCGTTTAATTTTATATGGTAGAAGATCTTATCTGAGTCATAGTGTAAAAGACCGACTAAAAATGCCATGAAATACATATAAGTATAAGTCAAAATGCTTATCAGTGGTTTCCCGGCAATCTATATTTTGGTGATAAGAGTTTGATATATATTTGAGTATAAAATATATCCTTATGACATCCCCATTATTGAGTCACCTGTTAATCCCCTTCATCATAGCAATGTTCCTGGCTATTAATATGGGAGGAAGCGGCACAGGTCCTTCTTTTTCTGCAGCTTATGGAGCCAATATCATAAAAAGACACCTTATTCCCGGATTATTTGGTATTATGGTATTTCTTGGGGCAATTTTTGCCGGAAAAGGAACTGCAACGACAATTGGAAAGGAAATAATTGATCCATCAATGATGACATTTCCAATTGTTTCAATAATACTTTTTTCAGTGGCTATATCTCTGCTGATAGCCAACCTCGCCGGAATACCTCAGTCAACAAGTCAGTCAACTGTTCTTGCAGTGGTAGCACCGGCTTTATATTACAATAACCTGAACTCAGAAAAGCTGTTTTTTGTTGTTATTCCGGCCTGGTTTATCCTTCCGGTAATCGCCTTTATCATAAGCTACCTTGCCGGAAGATATATTTACAGACCAATGAGAAGAAGAGGCTTAACGCAGTCAAGGGCTCAGAATGTAAATATGAAACCTGTCTGGAACGGTCTTATCCTGGCAACCTCTTTTTATGTTGCTTTCTCCATTGGAGCAAATAATGTCGCCAATGCTTCAGGACCTATCGCCACTATGACTGCCAATGAACTTAATATTTCAGTTGACAAGAATTTTATCCTTATAATGATACTTTCAACACTGCTGATAGCACCTAATTTTGCAATCGGGAGCTCAATTTTTGGCAATAAGATACTTCAGAACACAGGAAAGGAAATTGTTCTTTTCGGCAAATTTGAAGCTGTTATTATTGCGTTCGTATCAGCCAGTTTATTGCTGTTTGCATCATTAAGCAGAGGGATCCCTACATCACTGGTACAGCTAAATGTCGCTGCGATACTGGGCATTGGAGTTGCGAAGCTGGGGCCAGGTCATATTTTTAAAAAGACAGAGGTTAGAAAGTTCTTCCTTATGTGGCTGATATCCCCTGTAATTTCATTCTCATTATCTATGATATTAATGTACCTGGCTGACAGATTCGGGTTCCTGTCATGATCCTGACACGTTTTCTCCGGACAAATACCTGGAGTAGAGTCTTATAATACTTGTGACCGGCAGGGTATTTAACCTGGATCAGGCTCTTCTTAATCTGAACCTGGTTACTTTATGGCATTTGAATCATTAGCCCCTGAATAAATTATTAGTTCAGATTTTATTTATCAGCTTCAAGCAGTGATCCTGTGATCCCACCCTGTTCCCTGCCAGCTGTTAATAAGTCCCTCTTCTTCACAGTCAGGACAGAACCAGTGGATCTCGTCATTATCAGGTCTGAGGGCGCTTTTTATCTGACCGTCACAACCTTTCTTAAAGCATTTTACCTCAGTCGAAGTCAATGTATTTGGGAGAGTTTTGGTAGTAGTGTCGATTATCTGGATTAAAAACCCTATCAGATCCCTGGCTTCAGCAGGCATCTCCTCGGGCATCTTGGCCGATGCATCTATAAGGTGCTTTATATTGGTTATATACATATTAAATTAAAGTCTGGTAATTCCGGGTATTGTAATTTTTTTATCTCTGAACGACTAAACAAATATACGGAATAAAGTAAATACCCTGAGAACAATTGTTACTTATTGAACCCGGCTTACTGAACTATCAGCAGCGGAAGAAGGTCAGCCGCAATTTGGAAATCCTCAATTTTTAATACGATTCTGATGGAGGGCAGAATCATTTATCAAGCGGTGGTATTACCAATACCTGTCCAGGATAAATGAGATCAGGATCTTTCAGCATCGGTTTATTAGCCTCAAAAATATTTTTGTATTTGCCGGCATTACCATATACCTCTTTTGCGATCTTTGAAAGATAATCTCCTTTTTTTACTGTATAAAACTGTTTCTCAGGCGTGGGAGGAGGGGTCACCGCAGGCTGCCTGACGAAAATATCATCCTCAACAGCTGATATTCCTTCAATATTTCCTGCAGTTACAATTATCTTATTCTTATTGTCCAGTGTATCAATGGTTCCTTTAAGGATAACTTTTTCGTTATCAACAGATACCCGGATATCGCTGGTGTCGAATCCGAATTTTTTAATGTGTGCTGCAACGAGTGCTGCTTTTTCCTGTTCTTTCTTTTCTTCGGATTTCCCGAATATCTTTTCTCCTGCGGCTTTAATAAAAGATATTAGTCCCATGATTTTTGATTTTTTAGTAAATAACAAAATGATAAATAGTTCAAAGGATAAAATCGGGTTACCGGAGAACTATCTTTTTAGCAGACGCCCGAGAAGCCCTTTGGCCGCTCCGGCAAGTGTACCTCCTTTGACGGTACCTCCGAAGATCTCATTAAGAGGAGAGGGGTCGTCGTCAGGAGTAGCGCTGTTTTTTTGAGTTATCAACTTTATAAGAGCCGGTATAGCTACGGCCGCAATGGTTTTTGACATCTCCGGTGAGAGTCCTAGTTTTGCAGTCAGACCGGAAATAACACCTGATGCTATATTTGACTGGAGGAGATTGGCGCCGTCATTGTTTGGTTTATTTGAAAAAAGATTCATCACATTTGACAGATCGCCTCCAAGCATTTGTCCGGAAACCTCTTTAGTTGTCACATCACCTATAACAGAAAATACCTTATCGATACTTCCTGCAGGAAGATTGGTCTGACTGCTTATCTGCCCGCCAACTTCCGATTTCAATGTATTCATCAATTGTTCTAACATGGTTTTTCGTTTTATTTCTTACTCTCAAATCATATTATTCAAAATTAGAATATATATTGAAATAATCAAATCGAGAATTTGCTGTTTATCAGGTTCCTTATATGGAATTAATTTACTAAATTGTGTCGTTTAATAGCCTGAATCTAACCAAATATGTTACCTATATGAGAATCCTAATTACAGGAGCCGCATTGCTGGGGATCTGGTGTTTTGTTTCAGCATGGCTTTACAATGACAAACTTATGCCCGCAATTAAGAATCCAGTTAAAGTGCAGGCAATTCCGGAAGTATTGACACATGAGGCAGATTCCATAATGAAAATTAAGGAATCGATGCCAAAGAGCCTTCTGATCTATTTTGATTTTGATAAAGCAAAATTCAATCCTGATCCGCAAAGTGACAACAGTGTTTCCGCATTCAGGACTTGGCTGGAAAAATATCCGCAGTCGGCTCTTGTGGTTACCGGACATGCTGATATAGTAGGAACCGCTGAGTATAACAACGATCTCTCACTGAAAAGGGCTCAGACTGTAGAGAAGTATTTAGAGACTCTGGGGATAAATTCCGGCAGAATGATCATAGAATCAAGAGGCGAGACTGAACCCATCGCTGATTATCTCACTCCGGAAGGGAGATCAAAAAACAGAAGAACAGAAGTATCACTTAAAATGCAATAAAATGAACCAGTTATTTTTACAACTCGTACAATCTGTCACAGGAAATGTTATTACAATAGTGGCACTCGAAATCGTTGCCGCGATTATTGGATTTATTGTTGCCTGGTTATATGCCAAGTCAGTTTTTACACCTGTAATAAAGGGTCTGGAAGCCGATAAGGCTGGTTTGCAAAAACAGGTAGAAAAATTAACGGGTGAATATGGAACCCTGAATGAAAAAGTGGATAAACTTGGTAAGAAGATTACCCAGCTGGAGAAAGAGGTGTCGGAGAAGGATAGTGAGTTAAAGAAGCTTTCTGTGCCGTCCGGCCATACCGGAAAGTATGTAGTGGGTTCAACAAAAGGAGGAGGTAATCATTTCAACCTTAAAGCAACCAATGGTCAGGTAATACTTACCAGTCTTATGTTTCCGTCGCTTGATGAGTGCAACAAGGGTATTGAAGCCGTCAGGGAATTTTGCACTGACGATAGCAGATTTGAACGGAAACTCTCCACAAATAACAAGAATTACTTTAACCTAACTGCACCTGACGGACATGTTCTTGGCAAAAGTGAGCTGTATGAATCTCTTGCCGGTATGGAAAACGGAATCGCATCAGTCAAAAAGAATGGTATCTCCACTGTTGTTGAGGAGGAGTGATACTGTATGTCTCCAGGTTTTGTTAATTTTCCTTTTACTCAGGCGGATTTAGTGGCAGATTCATGAAGGCCAGACCTATACTGCGCCTCATATGGCTGATACTTTGATCTCCCGGAGCATCGTACAGAACGGCCAGTCTGTTTTTGTATTTTATTACTGATGGCAATCCAATGCACCGGAATGACCATTTGCAATTATTGCCGTCAAGGACTACAGCTTTGTGATCAGGGTCCCATTTGTTTAGATCTTTCGACCAGTATACCCATATAGCATCGGTATATTCTCCATCCTTATCAAAACCTATATGGTTGGTAAAGAGAAACCAGGTCTTATTTGACTCTTCAAAGTAGAGGGAGCTGTTTTCAACCTGTTCCTCAGGTGATAAAATCGGCAGGGAATCAATTTTCCACCGGGAGTCAAGATCTTTGGTACGGGCAATGCATATTGTCCTTTTAATCGTATAATCTGCAGCTGAAAAGAACATAAGGTATTCATCATGGTTCTTAACAATAAATCCTGGTGATGTTGTTGAACTGTAGAAGGTTCCCTCCAGTGGTGCAAATGGCACTATGCCTTTTTTCTTGATCCATGGTCCGAATGGAGATTCTGATTCGGCCTTCATATTCAGATACGGGAATGCGGGTATGAAATCAGGAGCGGGGGTTACATTTGGAGTTCCCAGGTAAAACATATGCCATTTTTTCCCGTCAAAATAAGTCGTCCCATAACTGGCGCTTTTTGAATCAGGCTCATTCTTACTTCCTAACTGCAGCACCGGACCTTTCTTTGTCCAGTTGATAAGGTCCTTGCTTGTGGCCAGTGAAGCGAGCCACCCGCGGGGTCCTGCAGCATCATAATGCATGCAAAAGACAGAATCATTAGCCCTGAATAGCCACAAATCGCGTGCTCCTGAAATATCACAGGAATCTGGTCCATCTCCGTAATGAAGTACAACGCCAACATCCGTAGCCTCCATCCTGTATTTACAGCCTGGCCTGTTATCGGCATACTGCAAAGGTTTTATTGTATCAATGCGGATTTTCACTTTAAGCCTGCCTATTGAACCATAGTTGTTCCTGTCGTATGCTGTGTGAAACACGGTATAATTTCCGTCTTTCTCTTTTATCAGGCAAAGAGGAGTGCGCATCATGCTCCACCACCTGGCGACTTTGTTTTCAATATAGCATAGTTGTTCCTTCGACCAGTGAATTCCATCCCTGGAATAGCTATATCCGAAGGCTGAGCGGTTTAATCCGGTCGAATCATATCCTGCATCCATAACAGCCACGTATAATCCATTATCAAGCTTTGTCACAATGGGATTCTCTGTAAAACTGATTCCCAGATCTACAGGATTCATTTCACTGCACCGTTTCCATGGTCCCTCAGGATTATCTGCCCTGGCCAGTCCGACCTGCCACAGTGATATTGGCATATGCTGAGTCTGAGCGCTTCCGTAAAAGGCGTAATACTTCCCGGCTGCCTCGTAGGGATAAAAGGAATCTGTGCCCTGAAGCCCCTCAAAGGGGTCGGAGTCTTTGCCAGGCTCCATTATCAGTCCTGCATCTTCATATGGGCCATCGATTCCGTCCAATCCAATTGTTTTTGAAGCCAGACGAAACACTCTGCCTTCATAATTTGAGAGCCACATTCCGGCACTGTCTGGCTTTGATTTATACCCGATATAATGCAGAAGCCACAACCCTCTGGCAACATTATAAAATGGCATAGGAGACCATACTGCAGCCCGGGGATCTCTTCCTGTAAAGTCCCCGCTTGATTCCTTTATAGTGCTTTTACGTTCCCACTGATTACCGTCAGGGCTGAGCCAGTGTGCCAGTTTCATCTTTACCCAGCGGGGATCGCCGGTCATTTCTGAAGTAAAAAGATGATATCCATCCTTCATTCTGATTACCGTACCTCCTTCAAAACCATACTTATTCCCCTCAGATCCGGACGTTCCTTTTGTGATAACCGGGCCATCACCACCTGATATCGCTTCAATTGTCACCCTGACATCCGCATTTATTAACGGAGGATCCTTTTTTCCGGAACTGCAGGAAGATATTGCAAAAAAAATGGATAATAAGCAGATTAATCGTGTCATAATTGTTTTAATGAATGAGATGTGGATATTTCTTTATATTTCGGACGTTGCAGACCATGTTCCCGCGGGCAGTTCAAAAACAGTCTGGCCATTTATTATCTCCGTCTGGATATAGTCCTCCAGTTCAGCCGCTTTCTTCCCATTGAGCATCACACTTTCCTGATTAACGGAAGGAATATACACTGTAGCTGTGGTATTTGGAGGAACAGTAAAATTGTACTGAAATTTGTTTCCCTCTTTTTTCCAGCCGGCTTCAATTTTCCCGCTTATTGAATTATAGCTTCCGTTTGCCCAGGTAAGTGTTCCGCCCGGGAGAGGCTTCAGGATAAAATGTGAGTAACCCGGATAATCGGGATCGGGCTGTATCCCAATGATATTCTCATACATCCATTCTCCGATGGACCCGAAGGCATAGTGATTGAAGGAGTTCATTCCGGCTCCCTGGAATCCGCGTCCCTTTACAAAACCATCCCAGCGTTCCCATATCGAAGTAGCTCCCTGTTCAATGGAATATCCCCATGACGGGAATTCCTTTGACTCGAGGAGCTCGAACGCTTTCTTCCCGTACCCTCTTTTGACAAGTTCCTTCATCAGGCAGAGGGTGGAGTGAAAGCCGGTATTCATTCGCCCGGAATAGGGGATGAATTTATCGATCATCCTTTTTTCACAAAGCTGTTCCATCTCTTTCGGACAAATCTCATAAAATAAGGCAAGAGCATAGCATGCCTGGGCATCGCCCTCAATCTTTCCATCAGCATCCATAAAATGTTCCCTGAAAGAGGCTTTTATTTTTTCCGCCAACTCAGAATATTGATCGGATTTTTCATTTTCCCCTATTATAGCCGCCATCTTTGAAAGAGTACTCACTGAGTTGTAGAACATGATCGTAGCAAAGACTTCAGAAGGGATCTGTGCCCCGGTTTTCGGAAAGCCTTCAGCCTTAAGGGTATTACCGTTAAGCCAGTCCCCGTAGTTGAGGCCGAGTCCGCTTCTCCATATCAGATCGGGGTTGTTTTTTCTGATATTTTCTATAAAACGTTCGTAAGCTTCAAAATGGTCCGTAATGATCTCCTTATCTCCGTAATTCAGATACATCAGCATAGGAAGTCTGACAGCGGCATCAGCCCAGCCCGGGGCATTGGTAAAGTGCTTTTCATATGCAAACGGATGTGGCGCGATATCAGGGAAAGTACCCCGTTCCGACTGGGCATCCATAATGTCAGTCATCCATTTGTTGTAGAAAGCTGCCATATCGCGGTTAAACATGGAGGTCTGGGCAAAAATATAGACATCGCCCATCCAGCCGCACCTTTCGTCACGCTGGGGACAGTCGGTGGGTACTCCGATCATATTGCTGATATGCGACCGGTTAAGGTTTTTATATAACTGGTTAAGCATCGGGTTTGAACAGGCGAATGTACCTGTCAGCGGCTGATCAGAAGCTATTACCTTTGCTTTTAGGATGCTTTTATCGGGAGTTCGCCGTAAACCTTTCACTTCAACAAATCTGAATCCATGATAGGTGAAGCGGGGCTCATAAATCAGCTTACCTGATGGACCCAGAATAACAGTGTCGGTCTGTATTGCCGCACCCAGATTTTCAGTATAGAGTTCGCCATTGTCATCCAGAATTTCTCCATGTCTTAGTACTATCTTATCTCCAGGATTACCATCCAGCTGTATATTGCACCACCCGGCAATGTTTTCCCCCACATCGAAAAGGTAACAGCCATTTTTTGTCTTTGTTACACTTTTGGATTCCAGTGTTTCCAATATCCTTACAGGCTGATTAATCTGTGGAACCAGATTAAGATCTTCGTGCTTTTCGGCCGCTGCATTATCCCATAATGAGTCGTCGAATGAAACTGTATTCCATCCGGGGATCTCTTTCCCGGCATCATAGGTTTCTCCAAGAAAGTTATCCGCCAGACGGACTGGTCCGTCCCTCAGTATTTTCCATGTACTGTCGCTTATGAAAGTCTCTTTGTCTCCATCAGCATATTTGACTACCATCTGAAAAAACAGTCTTCTGTTAAGTCCGTAAGCTCCTCTTTTCGGAAAATATTCACTCCATCTTGTTGGACCAAGCATGCCGGCATACCAGCCATCGGCCAGTTGTGCTCCGATTGCATTCTTACCTGCTTCAAGCAAGGCCGTTACATCATAAACCTGGTATTGCACTCTCTTATTATAATCTGTCCATTCCGGTGCCATTACTCTTTTGTCTGCTGTCTGTCCGTTAAGGAAGATCTCATATACCCCCAGTGCGGAGACACAGGCGAGAGCCAGGACAGGCTTTGCCTTCAGGTCAATTGTTTTACGAAGCATGGGAGATGGTGGAATGGAGCGTCTTTGAGGCCAGGGTGGGGTATCAGTTATTCCGTCAGTGAGCATATCAGGATCATAACCATCCTCCCGGTCAATCTTTATCAGGGCATCCCTGTATGTTACCCTGCACCCTTTTGACAACACTCTGTCTCCCTTCATCACCTCAATTTCAGCAAGGGAGAATGCATACATTTTTGACGGATCTCCTGGTCTTCATAATCATGGATCCGATGATCATAGCGCCTTAATTTCGTGGCTGTGAAGCGGACATAGCGTCCGTCAGTACTGTCAATTTTAATATCCGCAGGTTTTCCGCCGGGTACAGAAACAGACTTTTTCAGAATAGATGTTGTCCATGTTTGACCATCCTTGCTGAATTCAATCCTGAAGGCTGCCGGAAAATAGTAGTCTTTTATATTCCTGATATTATTGAAGGAGGGATACAAAATGATCCTGTCGAATGACAGGCTCTGCCCAAGATCGATCTGCACCCATTTTTCCTCATTTTCATTAGCTGAATAGGAACTGAGATATCCGATGTGCTTATAGACAAGCGGGTAGTCAAGAGGTGGTTCCGCATTGTCACCTGCCCATTCAGCCTTCCACTCTTTTTTATCGAACGCCCCTGTAATGAAACTTCCTGTTTCACTCCAATCCGAAACCTTGCCTTTGTAGTCCCAAACCCTGACTTTCCAATAGTATTTTGTAAATGATTTGAGTCTGTCATTTTCCAAATATATACCGAAAGTCTCATCTCCCCTTCTTTTTCCGCTATTCCAGATATTTCCTTTACCGGATTCTGTTTTTTTCAGATCGTCGCTCACGATGACCTGCCAGGCGGTTTGTTCCTGGCCATTTGCTGATGAGGTGAGTTCCCAGCTGAGGCGAGGAGAATTTTTCACAACTACAGCTTCTGTCATGTACTCACATCTGGGGTTAGTTACATGAAGGCTGTCAGATTTCTCTTTCTTACAGCTAAGGGCCGTAATAATTGTGAGAACCAGCATGATCGTAAAAATTTGTTTCATAAAAATCAATATTCTGAATAATAGGTACTTAATGCCGAAGTGGCTTTCTTTAACCGCAAATCGCGCCCGGCTGACTCCGGTCGGACGGGGATCGCAAAGTCCCCGGGGCTGTAGAAAAAGTCTGTTTTTACCCCCAAACACTATAGCCGTCAACTTAAGGAGTCTGAAACAGATTTTCCAGAGAGGATCATTAAAAGCAAATGGCTATTAATGTTGAAATTCTGTAGGGACAGGTCGCGACCCGTCCCTACTTTCCCCTCCTTTTGAAGGAGGGGTGGCCGGAGTACAACTCTTATCAAAGAATTGCAAAAACCAGTACCGGCCGGGGTGGTTGATTTGCTTTTCATATTGATGCTTCTTGATACCTTTCTTTATTGACAACTTTCCTTATCTCGTTTTTTAAATATTCAGGTTCCTGAAATACAAATCTATTTTCAAACCTTAATATCGTGAATCCAAGGCTTTCCAGGTATTTATCCCGGTTTTCATCTTTCTGTATTTTATGATATTCACCGTGGGGATCCCCGTCAAGTTCGATTATAAGTTTTTCCGAAGGACAACAGAAGTCAACAATGTAATTACCAATACTTTGTTGTCTTCTAAATTTTCTTCCATCAATTTTTCTTGATTTTACAATGTTCCAAAATGCTGCCTCAGCCGAAGTTGACCTGTTCCTGAGAGATGATCTGAAAAACTTCAGGCTTTTCCTGTTGAGGATGTTTTTGCTTTTCATAGATTAAAGGTAAGAAAAAGGAATTAATCAACCACCCCGGCCGGGAAATGAAACTTGTAAAAAACAGATAATCAATTGTCCCGGCGCCTTCCCTGTAGCTGGCTCTTCGCTAAATTTGCCCAATGGGCAAATTCTAAAAGCTCAGCCCCCTTCAAAAGGAGGGGAAACTTTTGCTTATCTCTGCATTTACAATTTTACGATAAGGTTGACGGCTATGCCCCAAACTATCGTTACGCAAAGGGCGCAAAGAAAATTTATGAATTTAAAAGCTTTGCGTGCTTTGCGTTGATTTTATCTTAGCGGCCTTTGCGGTTCAATGCATTATATACTAAAATTACAATTTCGGATTTATTTTGAATACTTCTTTACTCCCTTCACTGAATGTGGTCATCTTTTTAAGGGATGCAGTGCCATAGCCGGTGATTGATATTTTTGAAAGATCCAGTTTGCCGTTTAGCACATTCAGCGTTAAAAGTCTGTCTTCACCTGATTTTGAGATTTCTACTGTACCGTATGCGTAACCATCTGACCAGAAGTATTTTCCTGAAATATCCCCGAATTTAAGTTCTTTGGTCACCCCTGAGTAGTGAAATCCGGTAAGAGCCAGGATAGCAGACCAGCTGTCCATTGCCCTTCCATAGTGATGGCCGCATTCGGCTTCGTCGAAGGGGCTCCTCTTGCGTCCATCGTACCGGTCACGGATATTGGAAATACATTTCAGTCCGTCAGTTGTCTGCCCCTCATACAGCATCCCGATAGCGGCTGCATATTCAAATCCGGTCATTACTTCGGTAAAGTAAGGGAAGGGATTCACAGGTCTGGATTTTGGATAAGCAGCCATAAGCAGTGCAGCCTCATTACCCAGGGCATAACTCCTGAAGCAGTTGAAATGATCAGTCAGATCAGATTTGTAATTGTATTTCATTATGCTCTGAAGCGTTTTTGCCACATTTTCTTTTTTGACCAGGTAACCCAGGCCACATACATGGGCAAGATACTGACCGACAAGCTGATCGACAAGACATCCTTCGCCAAGCTGGTAGTCAGGATTTCCATAATCGGATGACCCCATTCCTACAAGCTGTTCTACAGGAATACTCTCTTTTTCAGGCACAATTATTTTATGAATATAATACTCTCCATTAAACAGATTTTCATCTGTCCATTTGCTGCCACTAAGGAAAAGCTTCCTGCACCTGGATGCCATCTCTTTATCTTTCATATAAAGCGACATCTCCTCCATTGCACGCAATGCTCCAAGGTACCATATTGTCATCTGGGGATTCGGTCCATAATACCCACATCCATCGTATTATGCTGAACTCCCTCCATTACTCCATCCTGGTTTCCATCCCAGCCACCTTTTTTCCAGGCATAGCCCAATGCACTTTTTGCTTTAGGGTATAATGTTTTCAGAAACTCATTATCTCCTGATAGCTGCCAATCACGGTATAGTTTTATGATACATCCCATTTGCCCGTCGGCTGCGACTTTGGCAAAACTCTGAGGTTCTTCCAATGGCAGAGTAACGCGAAAGCTCATAAGGCCTTCAGCATTTGCGGCAGTTCCGAATTCTATATTCCTTTCAATTCTTGCCAGATCGCCAAAAAGGAAGGCAGTTGCTGTCTCATAATTCCATACATGGGTGCAGGTTCCGAAGCAGCACCCTGTTTTGTCATCACATCCTTCCCATGCAAAGAAATTTCCGTCAGAAATACGGAAGCAGGTCTGGGTCCTTAAGGTGCTGATGTTAAAGAGTGCCGCTTCCCTGACTGGTTCCGGCAGATCGCTGCTGCAGAGTGCACTGACGAATTCAATTGTTTTGTTTTCCAGGTACGGAAGTGCGGGAATGGTTTTGACGGCGACATCCCATGAATTTGAATACTGTGTTGAATAATAATTTTTCAGCGGCGCTTCCGACCATGCAATCCTGTTCGGGAAATACCATGTCAGAAGAAACCTGATTGTCTTTGTCCCATGAGGCGGCAGAGTATTGCTTATGGCGAGTGAAGTCATAGGTTTATCGGAAACACTATCTTTTCTGTTTTCAAGTTTTCCGTCAGCTGAAAAGTCATCCCAGAAATCGAGTATCGAAGAGCCCCACCTTTCAGGAAGCCAGGCTGTCCTGTACGTAATAGCTCCTTCGGAATTGGTTGTAAGGCTCATGTCACCCCATTGCTCTGCATTCTTATCAACACCCTGTGACTCCATGAAAATGCCGCTGATTCCCTTCTCCTGCATAAACCTGTTAATATTGTCTATTGACTTACCCTGGCTCCCGTCTTCACCGATAAAATTCTGCATTGAACCGCATATTGTGAAGGATATCTCCCTGTCAGAGCTGTTTGTAAGCTCAAAATCAAGTATCGCAGCAGGAATGCTGCTGTTTGCGACGTCTCCCGGGATAAGGGGATTGAACGCCTTCATTTTTACACTCACCGGTATCTGTGGTGTTTTAAGATTCACCTGGCCAAAAGGATAGGCGGCTCCAAAAGTTACCTCATTAAATCTGGGAAGTCCATGATTTGTTGCGATTGCCCCTGATGCCCCTTCATACTGGTAAAAGGGAACAGGTCCTTCCAGAAGACGGAGGTCTTTCTTCCCGCCGTTGTCGGTGTATAATGTGAAGAAAGCAGAATTATTTCTTCCTGATCCCGGGTTATAGCCCTTTGCCGGCCGGTTCATGATTTCCCAGTCCTGCAGGTTTCCCCTACCGCCGAGAGATACAGTACCGGTACCAACGCCTCCAATGGGAAGGGCAATTTTATATACATGCTCCTGGTCATATGTTTTCAGAACAGGCCAGTCGGCGGAAAACAGGGGATTGATTGACAGCAGGACAAAAAGTGCTGTAAGCAGGAGAGGGTTTTTGTTCATAGCGTTCAAAGTGTTGAGGTCAGGTAAATTTCAAAGTGAATTCAGTATTATGCGAGCAATACTTAATCCTTTAAACCAAAATTAAACAAAAATTGTAACATTGATTAAACACGAAGGCCACAAAGGATTGCACTAAGGCCACAAAGTGAAACTGATAATGATCAGATAAGTTCAGATCTTAAAGATCTCTTTCCTGACAGTGACTTTATCGAGCATTTTCATATTTACCTCAACACCGATTCCCGGTTTGACGGGAACGTCCATCGTACCATCAGGATTCACAACAAATTCCGGTTCCACTATATCTTCCCTGTAATACCTTTTGCTGGCGGAGATATCGCCCGGGAGGGTAAAATTCGGAAGGGAGGCAAGTGCAACGTTCCCGGCACGTCCTATTCCTGATTCCAGCATTCCTCCATGCCAGACAGGTATTTTCATTGATGCACAATAGTCGTGGATCAGCTTTGATTCGGTGAATCCGCCTACCCTTCCCGGTTTGATGTTAATTATCCTGCAGCTGTCAAGTTCAATAGCAGCACGGGTATCATCAAGTGAATGTATGCTTTCATCAAGACATATCGGGGTATGCAGTTCCCTCTGAAGCTTTGAGTGATCAAAGATATCTTCATACCCAAGTGGTTGTTCAATCAGGCTGAGGTTATAAGAATCCATCTTTTTGAAAAGGTCAATATCATTGAGGGTATATGCCGAATTTGCGTCAACCTGGAGCAACAGACCGGGAAACTCCCTGCGCAGTGCTATAACGTACTGTAAATCATTTCCCGGGGCAATTTTAATCTTAATTCTTTTATATCCCTCCTGCAGGTAACCCTCAACTTTATGGATAAGTTCCTTCTCTGAAGACTGAATGCCAATACTCACCCCAACGTCGATTTTCTTCCTGGTACCTCCAAGCAGTGTGGAAAGTGAACTGTTTTTTGATTTGGCAAAGGCATCCCATAATGCTGCCTCAAGCCCGGCTTTTGCCATCATATGACCTCTGACTTGCTCATAGAGAGATATTGCTTCATTAATATCCTTAATATCCTTTCCAAGTATTGACGGGATAAGAAAGTCCCTGAGAATATGCCAGGCGGTCTGGACCGTTTCATAGGAATAGAAAGGCGTGCCTTCTGCAACACTCTCTCCCCATCCGGTTACTCCTTCACCGTCAACCCTGACAATAATATGTTCTTCATCATATTCAGTGCCCATTGATGTTACAAACGGACTGACAAGTACCATCCTGATATGCCTGAGTTCAACAGAGTCTATACGCATGTTGTTTTTATTAATATTATTTCCGTCAGAAATTGCTATTTTTTAATTACACGAAGAACAGGAAATGGTTCTCCCTTTTTCAGCAGATGAGAAAATTCTTTGTATGTGACAAGTCCGAGCATAGATTTGGGTTCCAGGGCTATGACAATCATGTCACCTTTTAGCTGATTGGTTGGCAGATAGATATAATCGTCAGGATTTATAGCTTTTGACAATTTTTTCACTGCAAGTGTAGGATTCACCACAATATCTCCCTCAAAATCAATGGAATCAATTGTAATAGCTTCATATAACTCAATCTTATCACTTAGTTCAGGTTTGTAGGGGTGGCTTATTATTCCCTGCCGGTCAACCCATTCAGCTAACTCCTTCAATTGTTTTGGTATCAGATAGCCAGCCGGTTTATTTACATCATATATTGATTTTACCACTGGTCTGTAATCTGATACAATTACCAGGGTGTCCCTGCCTGTTGAATAGGAAAGGAGAGGGAGGTGAAGTTTTTCGCCGTTCCTGACATGTTCGGACTGAATTGCAACTATTGATGAATGATCCTGAACCAGTTTTGCCCTTTCCCTGGCTACAAGTGATTTAATCTTTTTACTGTTCCGGTAAGTATATTCGAGTAAGCCGCGCATTCCGCTCATCTGGCTTTCCGCCCGGTGTTTTATGTTGTCAGCGAATCTGTCGGTCCCGTTGAGCCCTTCCTGTATGAATGAAAGTGTATTCTGGATAGCAAAGCTCTGCCGGCCATCATTTATATCAAATGTACTATGCCTGATATAATCAAGTTCAGGAGGACCGCCCGGACTGTAAATAAAATTGGAAACATTCCTTGCTCCCAGAAATTCTTTTATAAACGGGAGGTAGCTCTTATTTGATAATCCTCTAAGCTTTTCAGAGACATTACTGTTAGTGGCGGTTCCTAGCAGCAGATCTGAGTTATTGCGATAGCCATATTTTTGCCACGTTTCACCATATGGGAAGTATTCATGAGCATCAAGTGTTACCTCGAAGAGATACTGATCGAAAAGACGGTGTAATCCAATAACTTCAGGTTCTGTGATTATGAGATGATTACGGTTCAGATCCATCCCGTTCCCGTTTCGCCGGCTGTTTGAGTCAGACCCGTCAGGATTCATCTGTGGTACGATAGCCAGATCGATCCGTTCAAACAGATACCGGTTTTCCGCTTTTAAGAGTTCCTGCATAAGCAACAGTGCGCCTTCTTTCCCTGCCTGTTCGTTACCATGCTGCTGTGCCAGGAGTAACACTTTTACCTTCGATGGGTTGCTGCCGAATTGAGATGAGGAAAATTTTATTCCGAAAATATTTCGTCCCTCTGCCGATTTTGCAATGACCTCTGTTGTTATTAATTCTGAAATACTGTCCAGCTGCCTGACATAAACTGCTATTTCATCGTATGATGCAGGTTTGGAATAGTTGTTTTTCCGGAGAGGTGTAATAATCTCCTGTGCCAGCAGGTTCGAAGTAATAAATGCAAGAAGAAGCAGTATGCTTTTATTCATAAATTCCCTTTTTCAATCGTTTATAATCGTGAGTCATCAGCTGCCCGCGGGCTATGACATCGGAGATCCTGTATTCTTTATCGAGTATTACCAGATCAGCATCTTTTCCGGTCTCAACCTTCCCTTTATTCTTTAATTTAAGTATTGCTGCAACATTCGAGGTGACCACCATCAATGCTTTTTCAAGAGGGAGTTTCTCAATAATGACTGCATCGATCATCTCTTTGAATATTGAATATGGCAGTCCCATATCTATACTGGTAAGGATTCCATCTTTATCAAAATTAGGAAGTGATCCGTTCCCGTCTGAAGTGAGTGTAATATTCTCAAGCGGGACTCCTGATGCCATTAGTTCCACAATGGCTTTTGATGGTTTGATTTCATTCTCCATATCATATGGATAAGAACTGGCTGTGAGGTCGGTATAACCTTTCCTGCCATATACTTTGGCATCTTCGAAAATATAGTGATTCCTGTTGCAGTGAGTCGGGAAGAACTGGGTAATTTTCAATTCACTCTTTTCAATTGCATCATAGATGGGTTGAAATGGATTTTTAGCATCGCCCATATGGATATTTGCAATACCTGACTTTCCTCCCAGCATTCCTCCGACCCTGGCGCTTGAAACAAGTCTTATTAGTTCGTCAGTGGTTGGGCAGGAGCTGCGGTGATCCGACAGAGCTATTTCTCCAACTCCTATGATCTCTTCTATCATGGCAATATCTCTTCCGACATCACCTAAAAGGGTAGGTGTCGGTACCTGATATGATCCTGTGTACATGAATGCAGAGACTCCTTCAGCTTTCAGTGATTTGACTTTCATGAGCACCGATTCCAGGGAGCGGGTGAAGCCATCTGTTCCGAGGCACCCAACTATTGTTGTAATGCCTCCGTCAAGCATAGAAGAAAGTTGCATCTCGGGTGTTCGGGTCGAGGGTCCTCCCTCACCACCTGCTCCGGCAATATGGGCATGGGCATCGATTAGCCCCGGGATTACCTTCTTTCCCGTTCCATCAATTATAATTATGCCGATATTACTAATTGCTTTGATATCGATCTCATTTTCAATGGCAATTATTTTTTCACCGGCAAGAAGTATATCCTTAATGCCGAGGTAATGTGGCTGAGAGACTTCAGCGTGTTTAATAAGGATCATAATTTCCAGTGTTTTATCAAAGTACTAAATAGCAAAGGAAAGAAAAGCAGTATGGCTAAAAACCATTTAAATCCATAGTTACCGTAGGTATAAGCAGAAGAAAACCAAGAATGAAAAGGAAAAGTATTAGTGGCCAGACCCATTTAAACCACTTCTCAAATGGAATTTTTGCCACGCCAAGGACCCCTACGAGAACCGCTGATGTTGGTGTTATCATATTTGTAAAACCATCTCCGAACTGATAAGCCATGATAGTGGCCTGGCGGGAAACATGGATCAGGTCAGAGAATGGTGCCATTATAGGCATAGTTAAAGCAGCCTTTGCAGAACCTGAAGTCATAGCCAGATTAATTAGTGTCTGGATACCATACATGATACTTAGCGAGCCATATCTGCCGACATCTTGCATTGATGCTGAAATCCCATGAAGGAAGGGATCTATTACCTTACCGTTTTGCAATACAATAATTATTCCACCTGCCAGTCCTACAACCATGGCAGCAGGAAGAATGTCCTTTACCCCGGTAATAAACAATTCAGTGATCCTGTTCGGAGAATAATTCATGGCAATTCCACTCGATATGCCCATCACAAAAAATAAAGTAGCAATCTCGAGGACGTACCAGTGATAGCCCATAACCCCAACAATAAGATATAATATAGTGAATATAAAAAGATTAAGAATAAAGAAGTGAACCGATTTACGCAAAGTGATAAATCCCGATAAGCCAAACAATACAGTAAGAACAGGTATAACCGGTGCAACTATTTTAGATTGTCCTATTATCATTTCCGAAGAGCTATAGAAAAAGGAATAAGCTCCCATTACAGCCAAAAGTATCATAAAGATGATCCAGCCTGAAACAGGTGTTTCATATTTCACCTGAACCAGCTCTTCCGCTGCCTTTTTTCGCCAGATGAGGTCATCTTCATATACCGGTGATTTTAAAGGGTCTTTTTTAATTTTCGCAGCATACCTCAGGATAAAGATAATTCCAATTGTAGTTATTATGATCCAGCAAAAGATCCTGTATTCCAAACCAGAGAACATTGGTACATCTGACAAGCCCTGTGCAATCCCGATTGTGAAGGGATTAAATGTTGCTCCGGCGAATCCAAGCCCGGCAGCAAAAAAGCATAGACAAACACCCACAATGGAATCGTACCCCATACTGATCGCCAGCGGAACGAAAATGATAATAAATGCAATTGTCTCTTCACTCATTCCGAAGATTGATCCGAAAAGGCTGAAAATGATCATAATGAGAGTCATAATTATATTGTTGACCCCCATCCGCTGAATTATTTTAATTCTCTCAAGTTTTTTAGTGAATCTCAGGAATGACAAAATAGCAACATCAATGGCTTTGCTTTCATTCATGATCCAGAAGGCTCCTCCAATGAGGAGAATAAATACAATAATATCCGCTTTTGCCACGAAACCCTCAAAAAGGGCGGAGAATATCTGCCATGTCTGGGGATGATTATCGACAATTTTATAAGATTCCTGGAGAATAATGTTTTTAGAACTTCCATCAGGAAGAATTTTAACTGTCCGGGCATATTCACCTCCCTGTACGAACCATGTTGAGATTGCAGCAATTACAATAACTGCGAAGACAATTACGAATGTATGAGGGATTTTCCTTTTCTGAGCCATATGTGTATTCACCTATTCAGCTATCCTGAAGCTCTCTCCCGGCAGAAAAATATCCAGACCAAGATTTTTTGCACCAAGCAAACCGTTTTCAACTTTTATATCCGATGCCGGATTCTTCAGCACTATTACCTGGTTAAGCCCGTAAACAGTAGCAGCGCCCCTGTCAACAAAAATGGCAGTAGATTCATCTATACCTACACACAGCTGTTCAGGATTCTCAATTGATGCGGTGATCAGACGGTTAAGCCTCTTTCTCTTGATAAAATGCTGATCTATAATTACTTTATCCAGCATACCAACCCCTTCAATTATTTCGACATTATCGGGCTCTATATTATTAAAAATTACAGGATTGTCGGGGTATTTCAATTCGTTGCCTGTAATCATTTTCCTGCTCATAAGTGCAGCTCCTGCACTATACCCTCCTATAAGGCCTCCTTTTTCATATACTTCATGGATAGCCGCCTTAACTTCAGTTCCTTTAATTATATCCATGAACCGGCTCTGGTCCCCTCCCGACATAAAAATCAGCCGGGCATTGCGGATCGAATCAATCCTTGAAGCGGCAAAAGGTTCTCCTTTTCTGAAATTGATGCCGAACATATTGTTACATCCCCTCCCGCTGAATAAAGTCCTGAAATCAAGAATAGCCGAATCAGGCTCTTCACTTGACATTGGCAGGATCACTCCATAACCTTCCTTATCGATCTTTGTTTCGAGGATCATTTTATCAATCATGGCGGAGGTAACTGAACCTCCGCCGATGATGAATAATTTTCCCTCTTTTTTTTCGGGCTTGCATGATGGAGCTGACGAAAGGAGAGATAAAACCAGTATTGAATAATAAAAAATTGAAATCTTCATTAAACAGTATTTATATTACTTTTTTTTGCCAAAGACTATCCCGCGAGGACTTGATCCGCTGCTTACATACCAGGTTTCAATTGACGATCCGTCAAGATTCGACCTCATGATCTTTCCCCCTGTTCTGTCGCCCCAGTATACCTTGCTTCCATCCGGATCGGTGCCAATGCCAAATACGACCTTGGAAATTCCTGTGGTAATGGTGCTGATACCTGATCCGTCAAGATTGGAAGATTTAAGATGGATATCCCCTGTTGCGACCCATTGATCAAAGTACAGACGATTACCGATAACCAGTGTACTTCCTCCTTCAACGTCAGGAATGATTAAAGTCTCACCTGAGCCATCAAGATTTTTCATCCAGACTCCGCCATTGTAATTGGCCCAGTACAATTTACCATTGACAGGATCTATAGATACTCCTTCAGGGTCATTGGCCTGACCGGTCACGAAATCTTCCTTCTGATTAACATCCGATGATGATATGTCAGCTCTCTGAATTCCATTATCGGTGTCCCAGTAAAGCATATTTGCAGCATAATCTATTTCCATTCCATCGGGTCCGAGTAATCCCGTTCTGAATTCAATGAGGTTATTGCCATCAGGGTCGCACTGGAAGATTGTATTAGCATCGAAATCACTGATGTATAGTTTGGCATGAACCGTATCGTAGGCAAGATCATATGAATCTGAGAATGGACCTATTGGCAGAGCAGTAAATATCGGCGCATCGGAATTTAACAAACCGGAGTAGACACTCTTTCCGTTGGTGAAAAAGACCGGTGTTCCTGATGCGTTAAGATTCTTTATTACAATGTCCTTTGAAAGCTCTTTAATTTCCAGTGACAGGGACATCGTTATGACCAGCTTCACTGTATATACACCGGCTGTTGAGTACTGATGTTCAGGGCTGACTGTCGTTGAAGATGCTCCATCCCCGAAATTCCAGTAATAGGAGGGAATGCCTGCAGGTTCAGGAACAATTGATTCATTGGTGAAGGTGACAGTAGCCGGAGCAAAACCATCATTACTGATGGTATATGAATATAGAGGTACCGTACTTGCCGGTGGGACAGGATAACCTGGCTTTTTGCATCCAAACAGCAAAAAGCCAGGCAACAACAGAAAAACAATTTTATTCAGAAATTTCATTTTCATTATCTATTTTTTCAGGAACATACCCCTTGGGCTGGAAAGACCTGTTTTAAGAATCTCTTTTCCTGTTCCATCCAGATTAGCCCTGTAAATCTCTCCAAGATCCCTTGCTGTCCAGTACATCTTATTGGCATCCCTGTCAATGTCGAGGCCATAGATCCTTGATTGAGTGTCATCAATGTCGATTATCCCTGTGCCATCAAGGTTAGCTCTTCTCAGTTTGCCTGCTGCACCTGAATTCTGATCATCAAAATATATTTTACCATTTACAGTATCAACAAAAATCAGATAACCGTATACTCCTGGTATAAGGACAGTCGGATTGGTCCCATCGAGATTTGCAACATAAAGATTTTCAGCATTCACATCATAGAAGTACATTTTATTATTTGCCTTGTCAAGAGCGATTGACCTCATCCACCCATCAGTGATTGTTACAAGACCTAACTCAGGACTCGTTCCATCGAGGTTTGCCCTTGAAACATTACCTGCATCATCGGTCCAGTATACTTTATTTCCGGCAACGTCGAGAGCTATACCATAAGGATCAAGAAGACCGGTGACAATCGCTACAGGGGAGGTTCCGTCTAGATTCATCTTCCAGATTTTTCCATCCGGGGTATCGGCATCATAGAAATCGCTGAAGAATATTTTGTTATTCACATTGTCGTATGCTATCCCCACTCCTGACATTCCTGCGAGATCCTTGACAGTTGTGACTGTTTTATTGGCATCGAGGTCAAGTTTTCCTAGAATCTCATCACTTGAATCCATAAAGTAGATTGAGATCGCAGTAACTGTAATGTCCATCGAGGATGAGTTTGATCCTCCGGGGCCTGTGGCAACAAGTGAAACAGTAAATGTACCGGCTGCATCAAAGGCCTTTGATGGAGATGCCTGGGTTGAGGTATTGCCATCTCCGAAGCTCCACGCATAGGAGGTTGCATCAGTCGATGTATTGGTAAACTGAATTGTTTCACCGACCAGAACAGCAGTTTTGCTGGCAGTGAATCCAGCAACAGGCTTGGGTTTTGCCTCATCCTTGCTGCATGAAATAAGCATTACCAAGGCCAGAAATCCTAACAGACTAAAAAGTTTCTTTTTCATATCAGATTAATTTTGGTTAGTAAATATTTAATATCCTGGATTTTGAAACATTTCCGGGTTTTTGTTTGTCTGCAATTCACCGGAAGGGATTGGAAAAAGGGTTTTATTTAAATTGGTTACCGAAGGCAGTACCTCAGTTGCTCTCCCTGTTCTGATGAGATCAAACCAGCGCTGACCTTCAAAAGCGAATTCAAGCCTTCTTTCTGTTTCAATTGCACTGAGGAGATCTACAATTGTACCGGCAATTGTTGGAACTAAGTTTGCCCTTTGTCTGATTACATTAATATCATCCTGAATTGATGTAATGGAACCTCCTGGAATATGAGCCTCCGCTTCAGCCCTTATCAGATACATCTCACCAAGGCGCAGGACAATAACATTATCAGCTCCCTTGCTCAGGTCGTTATACTTGTTGGCGTAAGCATTAACTCCGTCATATGCTATGGAGACAATTTTACGTTCATCATCAGGCAGAAAGAGATTGATAAGCTCTGCAGAAGGGGCAACTTCCCTTCTTCCATTAAGTGTTTTCGGGAAATTATACTCGGCGATCCTGTTCCTGTCAACTTCAGTAAAATCTATCTCGAAAATTGTCTCTTCACTGCCATCAGCAGCAAAGACATCACCAAATTCATCAGGAAGTGTATATCCGCCGTCATTAATTACTTCATCAGCTTTTTCATGAGCCAGAGCATATTCGCCTTTGTATAAGTAAACTCTTGCAAGAAGCGCTTTTGCTCCATATTTTGTAGCTCTTGTCTTTGTTGAAGCCGACTCCTGCAGATTCTGTTCCGCAAATGTAAGATCTGCAATTATACTGGTATATACCTCCTCAACAGGATCCCTTCCTGCATCGAGTGCATTTACACCCACTGTAGGATTAATCTTCACAGGAACAGCGCCGAAGTAGTTCACTAAATTAAAGTGATTCAGAGCCCTAATGAAATATAGTTCCCCAAGCGCCTGATTCTTTTCACTATCTGACATGTTTGGGATACCCGGGACCTTCACAATAACGTTATTGGCATCGTTAATGCCCTCATAAAGGCTTCCCCATAATGCGCTCATGGCTCCATTTTCAGGAAGGAGCGCATTATTGTCAACTTCTGCATAATCGGAGGATGTGGCATCAGGCGGATGGACGAGGTTATCGGCTGCAAGATCAGCAAAAATAATATTCGTCCTTCCGAAATAGCTGAGACTTTGCAATGAGGAGTAGGTTCCAAGAATCCCTCTCTCAATACCGGCTTTATCCTTGAATGCTTCATTGGCAGGAATGGCGTCTTCAGGGTCGACATTCAGCACATCACATCCCGGCAGGATTAATAATAGCAGTAAAGTGTATAATATATTTTTCATTGTTAGAATTTTAAATTGATACCGAAATTGTAACTACGTGCCTGCGGGTAAGTAAAGAAATCAGTTCCGATAACTGTATTGTCATTACCCAGGTAATTTACTTCAGGATCGAGTCCGGTATAGTATGTAAATGTCAATAAATTCTGAGCTGTAAAATAGAGCCTGAGGCTCGAAAGATGCAGCTTACTGACGAGTCCCTTGTTAAAAGTATAGCCGAGGGTAAGGTTTTTAACTCTTAAATAGGATCCGTCTTCGATAAATCTGGACGAGACCCTTTTGTTTTCTGCAGCTTTAACGGGATCTGATGTAGCTCTCGGGATATCGGTAATATCACCCGGTTTGGTCCATCTGCGGACAACTGCTTCCAGCTGGTTATCACCTCCCTGAAGAGATTCGAGAAAAAGTCTCGATCCGTTAAACACATCATTCCCATAGGAGAATTGCAGAAAGACACTAAGATCAAATCCTTTGTATCTTAATGTATTGGTCAGGCCGCCAATGAAGTCGGGATGCGGATTCCCGATTTTTGTACGGTCTGCAGCAGTTATCTGGCCGTCGTGATCCATATCGGCAAAAACGATGTCTCCGGTGGAGGGATCGACGCCAAGAGATTTATAACTGTAGAAGATCCCGATAGGTTCTCCTTCCTCCACTCTGTTGCTTCCGCGTCCGATATCATCAATTGGCTGATCGTTATAAAGTTTGATAACCTTGTTCCTGTTTACGGATAAGTTTAACTGGGTGTTCCACTCAAAATCCCCGACAAAATTATTTGTTGCGATGCTGAATTCAACCCCTTTATTCTCAACACTGCCGATATTTTCGGTAATTGATGAAAAGCCGGAACTGAGAGGCAGTGGTCTGTCGAGCAGCAGATCTTTGGTTTGTTTGTTATAGTAGTCAGCTGTAATAAAGATGCGGTTCTTAAAAAGACCAAGATCAAATCCGACATCGAATTGGGCAGTGGTTTCCCATTTAAGGTCAGGATTTGGAATACTGCTCGGGTAAATTCCTGATTTGCCATGGTATGCAGTCACACCATACAGTTCAGCATAAAGAAATGGCGGAATATCATCATTACCTGTGAGTCCGTAACTTGTCCTGATTTTTAATTCAGACAATGACTTGAAGCTGTCGAGGAAGCCTTCTTCCCCAAGTCGCCATGCAACTGATGCTGAAGGGAAGAACCCGGTACGGTTATTTTCTCCGAATTTTGAGGAGGAGTCAAACCTTCCGGAGAAGGAGGCAATATATTTATTATTGTAACTGTAGTTCATACGTCCGAAGAATGACCGGATCCCTGAGTCGGATGCACCGGAGCTTGCAGTAACTATTGTTGCTGCAGTATTCAGATATTCCAGGCTCTGATCCGCAAAATCCTGTCCACGGATGAAAGATGAACGAGTCTGATAGCTTTCAAAACTATAACCCGCAAGAGCCTCAAATGTTATGTTTATCTATTGTATTCTGATATTTGAGGATATTATTAGAAACGATATTCATTACATTGGTATACGTTTCAAAACCCAGGCCATTGTATTTTCCTCCCTGAACTGTTTTGGTGGATTCATACGCATGCTCCCTGAAGTTAAGGAAATCCATTCCCCATTTGGTGGAGAAGCTCAGATGGGGAACTATGTCCCAGTTGAGATAGGTATTTGCGAGAGCGCGGAATGAAAAATTCTTATTAATAGCTTCATTGGCTATTGATACGGCATTTGAATATGGTCCTTCCTGGTTATATGATCCATCTTCATTGTAAACAGGGTAAATAGCCGGTGTTGAAATACCGTTTGGTAAAGGGCCATGAAGGGTCTGGTCGCCTTCGACCCTGTCAGTTGAAGAATGGGTTAGTCCGACACTTGCTCCAATTGTAAGTTTGTCAGATATATTATGATCAATATTAACACGTCCGTTTAAACGCTGATAATCAGTGCCGATAAGAATTCCCATCTGGTTATAGAGGTCGCCGCTCATGAAGAATTTAGTTTTCTGATTGCCGCCGGTTGCTGTCAGTTCGAAATTTGAAATGGGAGCTGTCCGGAAGATCACTTTCTGCCAGTCGGTATCTATTGTAATATTATCCATCTGTTCCTGCGAGAATACGGGTGAACCTGCCAGATCATTCCTGTATTCCATCCATTGCCTGGAATTCAGCATATCCAGCTTATTCCATACCTGCTGAACACCGTAGTAAGAGTTAAAATCAATCTGTGTCTTCTGATTGGTTCCCCTTTTTGTGGTTATCACAACTACTCCATTGGAGGCTCTTGCACCATATATTGAAGCTGCAGCGGCATCCTTCAGAACACTTATTGATTCTATATCATTAGGGTTAAGGTCTGACAGTGAGTTTGTCCCCTGACCTTCATATCCTACCTGGCCAAAATCACCCGTGGTAACCGGGATCCCGTCAATTATATAGAGGGGCTGGCTGGAGCCGCTTATCGAGCTGATGCCTCTTATCCTTACCGACATCTCTGCTCCGGGAGTTCCCGAGTTCTGAGAGACCTGAACCCCGCTTGTCATTCCCTGCATGAGTCCATCAATTGTAGAAATCGGAATATCTTTAAGCGCTTCACCTTTAACCACACCAACAGATCCCGTTGTCATTACCTTCTGCTCGGTGGAATATCCGACAACTATCAATTCGCCAAGTACCTTCGAGTCGGGATGCAAAACAATATCAATCACTTTCTGTGATCCAACAGTTACCTGTTGCCTGGCATAACCAATGAATGAAAATTCAAGTACACTTTGAGATGATGGAACAGAAATCTCATACGTTCCATTATCTTTTGAAATAACTCCCTTGGAAGTTCCCGATAATATAATATTCGCTCCGGGCAGTGGTGACCCGTCGTCAGATGTGACCTTGCCGGATATTTTTATTTCCTGCTGCGGAGATTCATACTTTATTGTTTCAGATGCAGCATCTTCCTTTTGTGGGCTTATAGAACTGTTTTTAATCCCTTCAGCAAATAATAAACCATAATTAAAAAAAAGAAGGATGCCTGGAATCAGCATGAAACGGGATAAAGGAAAATTCTTGATTTGCAGGAAAAATCTTTTCATACTTTTAAATTGCTTTTGAGTAATTGCTTATTTCAACATGAGCTATTGATGTAAAGAGAAAATTCAGCAATTTGTTATAAATACTTGAAATATTATAGATATTCATTGTTTGATCCATATTTAATGAATGTAAATGATGATGAATTAAAGAAATATTTGAATTAGCTAAAGTAAAAATATTTTGCCGTGATTGCATAAAACTTTCCTGAATTTGATTTATTTTTCCAAAGTTAAGTTTTTTAATCCTCTTCTCAGGTTTACTAACAAACCCTAATGAATTATTGTTTCATCAGAAAAGTAATTTTTATTATCCTGATTCCGGTTAAAATATTTGGCCAGACATTTACTTCATATTATACCGGAAGCCCCTTTGATACACTAACAACACCTGAAGGAGGTGTTTGTCTGATGGGAGGTGCGGGAGAGCACGATGAAGCAATGAAATGGTTTCTGAAGCGAAGCCAAAAGGGCGATATTCTGGTTCTGAGAGCCTCCGGAGCCGATGGGTATAATAATTATCTTTTTACTGAACTCGGTGTTCAGGTCAATTCGGTTGAGACTATTGTTTTTAACAATAAGTCTGCCTCATTAGAATCCTATATTCACCAGAAGATTAAAAATGCAGAAGCTATCTGGTTTGCAGGAGGCGACCAATGGGATTATATTTCTTACTGGCGAAATACCGCAATTGATAGTCTGATAAATGACGGGATAATTAACAGGAATATTGTGATTGGCGGCACAAGTGCCGGTATGGCCATTCTGGGCGGGTATTATTTTAGTGCAAGGTATGGCACGATTACTTCCGCTGAGGCTTTATCTGATCCATATACCATCAGGATGACAGTTGATTCAGCTCTTTTCCTGAAAAACAATTATTTGCGGAACGTAATAACTGATACTCATTATGATGATCCGGACAGAAGTGGAAGGCATGTCGGGTTTATGGCCAGAATTATAACCGACTGGGGAAAGGAAGCAAAAGGAATTGGTGCAGATGCATATTCCGCATTATGTATTGATACATCAGGTGTGGCGCATTGTTATGGAGCTTATCCTAAGAGAAATGATTATTTGTACTTTCTGCAAACCAATTGTGAATCTGCTCATCAGGGACCTGAGAATTGCAGTTCAGGAAATCCTCTGGAATGGAACCGTGGTTCAAAAGCAATCAGGGTGTATAAAATAAATGGAACCCAATCAGGTGAAAATACCTTTAACCTCAAAGACTGGAAGAGCGGTAACGGAGGCTCCTGGGAAAACTGGTATGTAAATCACGGGGTTTTGTTTAAACTGCCGGGCAATGCCATTGATTGCACCGATCCCACTGGTATTGATTCAGGCTTGGAAGAAAATGGGATAAATATTTATCCAAATCCTGTAACCGGAGGCAGTTTCCATCTTGAATGTCCGGATATAGTTGTCAAACAAGTTTTTATTTGCGATGGAAATGGGAGAATTATAAAGATATTTAAGGGTAAATGGATGAACCATAAAATTATTTATACATCCGGATTGGGGCAGGGGGTATATTTCCTTCTTGTAGAAACAGATAGGGATTTCAGGTCTTTAAAATTCATTATGCCTTAACCGTAGAAGGAGTCACGGGTCCCATTCAACATTAGTTTCAGAATCTATATCAGGTCTTTGTTATACAAAGCGTTCACAGATTCCTGAACAGCCTGAAGGGAGCTGTACCGTGGTGAATAGTCCAGTACTCTTTTTGCTTTCTCAATGCTGCAGTTAGGGCTGTGTGCAATATGATCCCATGTTGCAGCTGCATCCTCCTCACTAAGTGTCTCTTTCCACTGATTCCATGGCAAAAACCGGAGAATCGCTTCCTTTCCGTACCAGGCAGCCATTGCCATTGCATAGCCTCTCAGTGTAAGGGCCTGCTCCGAAACAATATGAAAACTTTCGCCCAAAGCCCTGTTCCTGTTATCGATTGCTTTTATAAAGGCTTGTGCCAGATCATCGGCATGAACATGATGAACGGTTTCCATTCCCAGATTAGGCAAAAGAAGCTCCTTCCCCTCAGCAATTGTTTTAAATACCTCCGGATTGAAATGGCCGGCAGGATTTAAGGGTATCCATCCAGGTCCGACAATATGGCCCGGATGCAGAATGGTAACAGGAAAACCTGTCTGTTTATGCTCAGTCAGAAGATATGATTCGATAGCAGCTTTATTAATTCCGTATTCTCCGAATGGCTTACGTGGCTGGGTTTCAACTGTCGGGACCATTTCACTATGGCCATGAACCCATATAGTGCCGCAATGCAGGAAATGCTGAATCCTGCCTCTCAGCGCCTCTGTGATATTTCTGGCACTTTGCGGAGTAAAACAGATCATATCAATTACAATATCGGGAGACAGATTAAGGATTTGCCTGCCCAGACTGTTTGTCCTGTCGGCCTCTTCCCTGTCGATGACGACCTGTTTTACCAATTGCCATGCGGGATGATTTCTGTATGGTTCCCTCTTTTGCCGGCTTATTGAGATCACATCATGTCCTGCAAGGACGAGTCGGGGAACCAAAAAAGTTCCTACATGACCGGTTCCTCCGATAATTATTACTTTCATTATCAGTTTTAGTTACTATTTTACACCATTAAGATAATACTATAATATCTTATAGCAACCTCACTGATGAAGATATTATTTACAGATTTATATCACCTGGCAGGATGATATACATGATTCATGAATTTTTCACAGGAATGGCCGGATTCAGATTTCTCCGGTCACTGTAATGGTATCTGTCTGAGTTTCAGTAGCGCTTTTTGTAACATGAAATATGTATTTCCCGGTTTTTATCGGGGTAAAAGCTATTGATGTATCTCCGTAGACCATTACATCAGGGCAGGTGCCAAAACTCTCATAGATTCCGTACGCATCAAGGGAATACACCAGTTCACTGGTCTTTGTAAGTTCAAAACTAATGTCACTCCAGCATCCGTTCGTCGCTTCCGCACGGGCTTGTATATGCACAATCTGGTTTACTGTGCCGGTTTCAGGGATATCAGTCTGTTTTATCTCCACCCTGCCTGTTGATCTTACATAATAAGAGTTTTCTCCCACTTTGAGGCAGGAAATTGCAAACAATGCAATAACAAAATATCCGATTATTTTCATCCTGTTAACGTTTTTTAAGGTACCTGCAACTGATATATCTAATAAATACGCTCAAAAACAGTACCAAAAATCTCAATTTCTGAACAAGCAAATGTACTTAAATTTTAAATTATCTGAATCCTGCCAAGCTCAGGAAGTTATGGAAGAGCTTAATTCCTGTTTCCGTATATTTTCTGCCAAACGCAAGGAAGTCCGACCGCAGCTGTTCCCTGTCAAGCTTTAACAAATCAGGGTCCTCACGGATCCACGTTTCAAACATCTCATGGGTCAATTCAAAGTGACACTGGATCCCGTATACTTTATCGGCTGCTTTTACAACCTGGTTGCGGCAGTATTTCCCCTCTGCAAGAAGTTCCATTTTTCCAGTCAGGATAACTGTCTCCCCGTGGAGGTGAAAAACATTAAAATTATCCTCTATTCCATCAAAAAGAGGATCTCTGCGACCTGAAGCTGTCAGGACTACATTGTTATACCTTCCTTCAGGATCACGGAATCCGGTTTCTGCTACAGGATTTTTTACTACTTCTCCTCCTGCTGCTTTTACCATTGTCTGAAGACCAAGACAGATGCCGAGATATGGAATTCCGGCGTCTAATACCTCCTTAATCAGTTCAAGTTCATATTTCATTTTCGGGGAATCATCATTTGCACTGTCGGGACCTCCGAGTACAACAACAGCCGCATATTTTTCAGCGGAGTCTGGTCTTTCACCTAGGCTAAGATCAATGATCCTGCTTTCTATTCCGCGTTCCTTTATGACATCAAGTAAAAGACCGGCATTCTCCCTGGGGATGTTCTTAATGATCAGAACTTCCTCTTTATTTGTGTTTTTCATAAACGGCCTGATATATTTAAAAAGGTGAACTCAATTCCTGTCCGGGCCATAGCCTGAAGTTGTTTAGCCCACAATAGCCATTTTGGCTGCATTTGATTTTTCAGTTTTAAATATCTATTTCAATATTATACTTATCTAGTAATCCTGCAATTCCGGCAAGTGAGAACCTTGCTTTTTTCATCCTGTTCCTTTCCGGATCAATAGAATAATTAAAGGCAGTGCGAAAGTCAGTTTTTTCAAGGTTTGAATTTTCGAAAAGCGCCCTGGTCAGATCACAGTTTTCAAAAACCGAATCGCTCAGATCGCATCCGGAAAAGTCAGCTTCATGGAGCTGAAGGTTCTTAAATGTTGTTTTCCGGAACTTTGTTTTAAAAAATGAACAGTGACTCAGATTACTATTCTCAAACAGCGCAGACAAACCGGTTTCATTACAGTTTTCAAACTGCAGCCCCAGCATTTTACAGTTGATGAATTTTACATCGCTCAGGACAGTTTTGTTTAATAAAGCCATGCTCAGGTTGCAATTTTCAAATCTGCAATCCATGAAGCTGATAAATGAAAGATCAGAATTTGAGAAATCGCAGTTTACAAAACTGCAGCTGTCGTATTCTCCCTGAGGAAGAGCGTTTTTGGTAAAATCAGTTTTATTAAAAGTTTTTCCTTCGGTGTATGACTTTTCCAATGTATTAAGTTGTTAGGTTTGGGCAGATGGAGCATAATTTCGCTGTCCGTCTATTTCACAAAACTGTCAGGTCATATTCTGAGTTTTTCCACCTCTTCAACCATGATCTGGTAGTTTCTGAATGTCTGTTCAGATATAGTTCTTCCGTATGGAGCAGAGGAGGGGGTTAGAACAAATCCGCGTCCTTCCCCTGATGTCCCGTCAGTAATGGATTGTTTTACCATTGCTCTGAAGCGGTCGGACGGCAAGTGCTCAATGTCTGAGATTTCTATGTTCCCAAAGAGCACCATCTGTTTGCCATATTTTTCCCTCATATATTTAAGTTCCACATCTCCGTTAGGCGGAGGTTCAATCGGATCAGTAGCATCGGCTCCCATACTGATAAAATAATCGACCACATTCTTTATCCGGCCATGGGAATGTATACGCACTATCCCTCCGTATTCTTTTATTTTAGAGACCATCGGACCGGTATACCTGACTACATATTCTTCGAAAAGTGAGGCAGGAAGAAGAGGTTCGGTTACATATTCAGGTCCGTAGATACGCCACAGCCTTCCCGGGAATTCCCTTGCAACCTTCTCTGTACGTTTTTGTATAAAGCGGGCATGTTTTTCAAGCAGCTTATGAAAAAGGTCCTGTTCCGTATATGCAAATACCGAAAAGTCTTCCAGCGTAAATAATGCAGCTACCGCACAAACCGGATCTTCGGTATCGACCATGATTATCCCTCTGTCTCCCAGTTTTTTCTCCTCTTCGGCCAGGTGTTCAACATCGATGTTTTCATCAAATATTTCATCGGGGAGCTCAAGGTAAAGCTTTATGTCATCAATACTTTTCAGAAGATATTCTACTGTCCAGACAGTATCAAGGTTCTTGTCCCTCCGGCTTAGAGCGGTCAGCTCTTTACCATGGATCGTAAAGGTTTGTCTGGTGAAACGGCTGTTGTTCTCTTCCCACGTTTCTTCCCTGACAAACTGACTCCTTATTCCGACATTTGAGCTTCCGTCCCATGCAAGATGTGATTGAGCCCTCACCGGGCTCACGAGCCTTATTATATCGGTATGATTTTCTGCAAGTTCGAGAAGTGGCCTCCAGGAAGGGGAATTATAAATGTTATATTCATCAGGGTCATCGGGATTGACCAGGAATCCTCCTATTTCATAAAAATTCACTGCCGGGCGGTCGACAGGTTCCCCCCTGAGGGTGGCTGTCAGCCGTTCGCGTCTTGTCATGTTTCCCATTTATAAATATTTGATAGCAAATTTTATAATATCATTTTTCAATTACCTTCCTGAATAACTCTCCGAAGGCTTTTATCAGTTGATCCCGCTTAACAGCATCTCTGGTTATCATAACACAAATATTATCCGAATAATGTGTTTCTTTAGCTCCCTGGGTCGTTATTGATTCACCATAGACGCAGTCCCCTTTGCCAGATAGCTCAACAGTTTTGCAATACCAGCAGACAGAACTGGTCCCTTCTAATGCTGTATCAATTTGAAATGAAAGATTCAGATCAGCGATTCTGGCTTTTGATTTTGTCTTAAGAGGACCGTTAAATTCCATGCTGACAATTAGCTCTTCGTCCTGCGTTATTTCGATTGAATAATAGAATGTGATCTCCATGAATGTATCCCTGTAAGGATTTGATTTAAGGATAGAGTTTATTTTGTTGATTTCTTCATTAAGAGTGAGTTCCTGAGCTCTAAGCCCTGAAATCCCTGTCAGAAGAGATGTAAGTAAGACAAATATGATTGTTCTTTTAATCATCGCAATATTTTTTTTGAGTTCCCGGAATTATTCTCTCTAACCGGTACTACCAAAGTTACACTTTGTTTAGTAAAAGTCAAATCTGAATTGAAAGTGGTTTATTTTGAAAATATTCAGGAAGGGCGGTGATAAAGGTACTATTTCCCACACCGGTATAAAGATTATTTCAGTACCTGGTACTCGGGGCATCCGGGGAATGTCAACTATACTGAAGCTGAAAAGAGGTAAAACAGGAGAGCAACTTCCAGACTGAAGTAAGATATTAAGGGTTTTCAGATATTATAAGCACCCATGGATTAGTGTCCGGAGCAGTAAAGAGCCCTTCATTTGTCTGATTACTTAAGGTGACATGTCCATCCCGGGGATTCACCCACCGGTAGTGCATACCGGCAGGAACAGAATTAATTCTGATCTGACCACCTTCATTCATATAGGCAATGTACAACTTACCCTCTTTTGCCAGAAGAGGTTTCCCTTCTGACAGATCCCACCGTTTCTCGATATCAGTCAGATTATACTCTTTAAGTATTTTTGCAACCAGGCCGGCATAAATGGATCCTTCCATCTCTTTGGCTTCTTTCCATGACATTGGCTGATCTGTCCAGATTTCCCATCCCGGTTCATCGACTGTAATTTTCCATTGCCAGAGAGCCGCTGCTCCATACACAACTCCCATGGTTCCACCATGCATCAATTCATTCCAGGCATCTTCACCCTGCCACCATCCCAGTCCCAACTTTCCTCCATTCATACCTTCATAAGTTGGTTCTCCGGCAGCCACTGCTTTTGTCGGCAGATTATAATACATTTTTTCTACTTTATTGTATAAATGCAGACCGTCATGACCTGTTTGCGCCCACTGAAAATCGAGCCAGTTCTTATCCTGATGTGTTTTATTCTCATGCAGACAATAGAGTTTGGGATCAGGCATGCTAACAGCCCACGTGGCAATGGTTTCATCGAATGGGTTGTAATGTAGCCCGGTTGGCTGCTTGTAGGCATCCCATTTTTCAAGCATCTCCCCACACTCAGTTATACCGGGAGCAAAGCCTCCTCCATCGACAGAAAGCAACCACATAGCCGGATGGCTGCCGTATCTTGCAAGCAGATATCTGCAATAGCGCAGATACTCCTCAGGTTTTACCTTATTACCGATTACATCCAATCCTTTCCATCCATAACCATGTAACAGGGGGGCAATGACAGGTACAATTTCATGCCTCAGATATGTATCGATGATCTTATCAAGATATTGATAATAATCAACTTCCATCTCATTTAAATGACCATCTTTCTGGTCTCTGAATGCTCGTTTAAAGCCGAGTGGTGTATTGCGCTCATTGGGTCCTTCCGCCTTCATGTCGGTTTGTAAAAAAGCCAGGAGTACAGTATTAAACCCCTTATTCTGGCAGCTGACAGCGTATTCTTCTACCTGGTCAACTGTAGCTCTGAACGGACTCGCCCAGCCGGTATTGGCAACCATCAGAAAAGGTTTACCGGAGTGATGGATCACACTTCGCTTTCCAGGTGAGATCTTCAGGGGACCTTCAGATAAAAGTCCATTTGTTTTTTGCCTACTTACTGACATAAAAGATCCTTTTTTACCGGAGAGCCCCTTATCTGACTGATTGGAAGAAAAACTCCGCCAATGCCAGATTTTATTAGAATCCAAAGGGGCAAATCTGATTTTCCAGATTGATCCTCCATCCCAAAATGCAGGTCGGAGCATGGTATCCTTATCCTGATTTGTAAAAACAGCCCATACTTCAACGTCAGTATATGCATTTTTATATTCCTGCCCAGCCTTCAAAACGATTTCATGTGTTGAATATTGGGGAATGCGGATTGATACATTTTCTCTATCGCAACCTGAATGTAAAACAATTATGGTCAGAAGGAAAATAAGCAGATAGGAAACATGAAATATATGGGCAGGAACCGACCTGAGGAATGCAAATTTGAGAGCTGTTTCTGTGATCTCCCTGGGTAGCGTTTTTTTGTTCATGAGATAATTATTTATACATAGTGTATTTTAATATTTGCCCGTCAGCTTCAAGACGGGCTTTTATTTCTTCATAATCTAATTCGTATATGCTTTTCTTCTTCTCAAGGGCCAGCGAGGCTATTGTCCCTGCACTCTGACCAAGGATCATAAATACCGGTTCCATCCTTATTGAACCAAAAGCAATATGTGTACTGGACACGCAAACCGGGACCAACAGATTCCTGCATTCATCGCTTTTTGGAAGTATTGAGCCGAGATCGATCATATATGGGTGATTTGTAGGAAGTTCAATATCGCCTTCATTCTCGACAAACCCATCGGCTTTGATATAACGCTGAGTATTATGCGAATCAAGATTATATGAGCCCATCCCTATAGAATGAGGAACATCTCTTTTCCCCAACACATCGTTTTCTGTCATCACATATTCACCCTCCATACGCCTGGCCTCTCTTACATATATGTTATATGGCCAGTTACCATTATCGCTGAATTCATCCTTTGAGTATCCCCACCGGCCCATTTCATTTCTGACATCGACAGGTACACGTGGATCATTGGCAATAAAATACAGCAAACCTTTCTGATAGGTTATATGTTCACTAATGATCTCTTTTCTTCTATCATATCCAGCCTCCGGATATTCATAGTTCATGCCTATATTGTCAAAGCTGAACGGACCATGGTTATTGACATCTGTTTTCATATTGGGGATCGGATCGAATTTATTGAAAGTGCCACGCCAGCCTGCGTTATAAATCCTGATCAGCAGTTCATACTGTGTTGAGTCATATCCCTCCGGGCGTGTAAAAGGGACTCTGTTGTTCATGTTATCAGTCAGGCAGGTTCTGTAACAGTAGGCTTGTATCCTTTTGTCTCCATCTCCTCTCATGCCGGGCACGATTGATGAAATCCGCGGAAGTATACCGCTTGAAGAATCACCAGCGATTACATAAGGGGAGATCTTCAGTGTATCGAAGTCATGATGTTTAATCGGAAAGTCACCCGTCTGCACTCCGTTCCATTCCTCATTATATTCAGACGATGCTTCACGGCCTATATGATAACTGACTCCTGCAACAGCCATCAGGTCACCTTCGTATGTGGCATCAATAAATATTTTTCCGGAGAAAATTTTACCGCTCAGGCATTTTATTGAAACAATTGCACCTCTTTTCTTTATAACACCGTTTTCCCTGTCAAGCCATTCATCCCTGAACACAGTAATTTTATTCCTGTCAATCATCAGGTTGAAAGCTTCTTCAGCAGCGTGAGGTTCGAAGATCCACATTGTGCGTTTATCTCCGTCAATTGCAGGGCTTCCCTGTCCTTTATTCCCATACTCTGACTGTTTCTGCCAGGTCCACGATTCAGGTTTAATATAGTGGTCATATAAAAGCTGGTAAAACTCTCTTGCCAGGCCACCTATGACTTCCTTATTACCGGTATCAGTGAAACCTAAGCCTGATGATGATAAGCCACCGAGATGCCTGTCGGGTGAAACAATTATTACTGATTTTCCCATTCTTTTAACCTGAACAGCAGTTGTTACCGCAGCTGAAGTGCCTCCATATATTATCACATCTGCCTTAAGGATATCAGGGCCTGTACCCGAATGACAGCCATAGAAGGCAACAATGGTTGAAAGAAGAAGATAGATGTACTGTTTCATTATGATAAAATATTAGAAAATGAGAAAGTTATGTTTTTTTGATATCTTGATCATACTTATGGTGGATCTGTATTTCCGGATTCATAGCTGTCTGCTTATTTCAGGGGCTTATCCTGAGTATTTTTAATTCGTAAGGATTAAACTTCACATTTTCATTCTTCTTTGCGCTTACAGCTTCTGCAGTTTGAGGATTCAACCATTGCCGTTTGCCTGTCACAACCGTTGTAATTTTTGTCGTTACATTTCCTGATTCCTCGTTGAAAAAGAGATAGAAATGGTCTTTCCCTTTTGCGACATGTCTGTACCTGATATTTTTTGAAACTGGCTTAAGAATAATGTCAGGCTCTGACAGTTTGTCGATTGCATTTACAAACTCCTCAGCTGAATCTGTTATGAGTGCGTCTTTAATCACTTGTGAATATTGTGAATCCTTCCTGATTATCAACCTGCCATTTGCTGCGAGTTTCTTAAGAAAGGGGATTGCCTGATCGGGCATATATGAAAGGCTGTCGATGATGAGCGCCTTATAATCCATTCCCTTAATATGTATACCTGATTCATCAACAAGTGAATCTTCCCACAGATGACGTATTTCAAGGTAATTGAAATCGCGTTGGTTCCGGTAACATATTTTTGCAGTTTCAAAGGGCAGCATGTTTGCTTCACACAGGATGGCCAGATTGCAAATCTGTTTAGAATCGGTGTTTATCCAGCTCAGTCTCCTGCAGGCATCTGCGTAAGATTTATAGTTTTTCCACCATATTGCATTCGGTCCTACATCGGGTGGTCTTTCATCAACCCTTGGACCACGGACAGAATAATAGAAAGCATGTGGAAAGAGAAGATTCTGTCCTCGTACAAAGCACCAGTCTGCAAGCCACTCCATCTCGCTCCGGGTAAGATTATGGCCATATGCTCCATAGAGTTCGTTAGAATTGCGGCGTAGCCCCTGGTGGACCATCGCACTTGCTGCACACTTAGCCATTGTCGAATGCTGCCCTTCAAGTGCTTTGGGTCCGGGCTCAACATACCGCCAGACCAGATCCTGGCCTGGCACCTGGAAATATTCTTCTGCACCAATGTCCATCGATCCCGCAGGATGGCCCATCAGCGCTATTGAATGATCACGGCACCAGTTTCCAAGGGGCCTGAAGAAATTTTCTTCGAGGCATATATTAACAGCCCTGTAGTAGTCTGTCCGGTGTTTACCTGATTCAGGAAGGTCATCATACCACAGATCCGCAAGAAAAGGAGTAAAATCGTAACCAAGAATCCTGTTTATCTGAGGCAGTAATGCTCCATTTCCGGGTACTATTCCTTTTTCAGACCCACGCCCGAGAGGAGAGGGTTCATCGGTAAAAATTCCAATGACCGTATTTCCGAAATAGCTGCCAAACTCTTTGGCATATGTTTCATATACAAGCTCCATAAAGCTTGCAACCGCTTCCGGATTGAGTATATCGCCGGCAGGATGAGTCTCCTCTGCGGGATGGCTGCCTCCTTCACCAATATAATGAAGTCCGCGTATAACTCCACCCGATGGTTGTTCAATAATTGCAACCTTACCCTTTTCATTACGATCAATAACTGTAATCAGATTTGCCCTGTCAGGAAGCTTTAGCAGCTCACCGGGATTAAGCTCTATCCTCGCCAGTCCGCGGGCGGCATGTTGCGGATTCCTGGCAACAACCTGACCTCCGGATGAGCCCGACGGATACATTCCCTCATCATACAGCACGACAAACATGTTCCTTTTTGAGGCCTCCTCAATGGCAGTTTTCATGAATTGTATCATTTCAGGTGAAAGCCATTTAATATTTTCAGGCAACCCTATCCGTGGGTGTATCACAAAACCGTATACTCCATGTTCTTCAAAATCTGCTATCTGGCGTATTATCTCTTCATCCTTTAAAGTGTCATTCCAGAACCAGAAAGGCATTACTGAAAACTCTGCGGGAGGATTAATAAAATCCTTTGGTACAGGCTGGGAATGTAAAGTCTGTAAAATATGAAAGCCAATTAATGTCAGGAACAACAATTTGCTAAACGGCTTCATATTATAAAGATGATATTATTTTTTTGGAAACCAGGGAATGAATGAACTTGTCTTTTCAATATATTCCCTGTATTGCGGTTTTTCCTCTTTTAATGTTTTTTCGAGGAGCGCAACACCGGAGACTTTAATTATTAAGGCAGTCATCAGCAGTGATGACAACACAGGCCAGTAACTTCCAGATGCGATGCAGATAAGTCCGAATCCCCACCATACCGCTGAATCGCCAAAGTAGTTGGGATGTCTCGTATAATGCCAGAATCCTTTATTAAGTACTTTGCCTTTATTTGACGGATCTGCCCTGAATATAGCCAGCTGAATATCCCCCCCTGCTTCAAAAGCAAAACCGATGATCCAGAGAGCGATACCTGTAAAGTCAATTAATCCGGGAGGAAAATCCTTTCCGAAATACTGTGCTCCCAGAAGAGGTGCAGAGATGAGCCACATAAGTACTCCCTGTAAAAGGAAAGTCTGGAAAAAACTTATCCACCAGTAACGTTTCTCACCGTATTTCCTGCGGAACTCCCTGTAGCGGAAATCTTCTCCTTTTCCTATGTTACGCCAGGCAAGATATACCGTCAGCCTGAGTCCCCAGAGTGCTACGAGTGTCATCAGGATGATTTTCCTGGTCTCATTTCCATTACTGTTCAGAAAATAGTAAGCGCTGGTAATTACAAATCCCGCTCCCCAGAAAATATCTACTATGCTGACATTTTTGATTAGGATGCTGACTATCCACAAAGAGGTCATAATGATCATTATGACAACGAATGCCTGAATATAGATCTGAAAAAAGCTCATTTGTTTAATATAGATCAGTCGCACAGAAGTGCCACTGCAGCTGCTCCTATGCCTGTATTTGCTCCGATAACCGGTGAAATATTGACTTCAGAGATAGGTTTCATATGAGTGATCTCTTCCATCCTTTCGCTATACCATCTTGCAGCCTCACTGTTATTGGCATGAAGAACGATATAGTTCCATGTTTTCTTCTCCCTTACCAGTTTACTGATATATCCCATCACCTTTTCCATATTGGCTTTCTGGTTGAATGATTTGTCAAAGACGATGGCTTTGCCAGCTTCGTCAATAGAGACTATGGGATTTATATTAAGTATCCTGGCAATTAATCCTTTTGTGGCTGAGAGCCGGCCTCCGCGGATCAGGTATTTGATGTCCCTGACGCTGACAAAAATCCTTACCTTTTTGACCCAGCTTTCTGTCATTTCTACAATCTGCTCGTGTGAATACCCTGATTCTATTGCCTGGGCAGCCCGCAGCACTATGAGGCCTAAGGCTCCGGAAAGATTTCTGGAGTTTATTACCGAAATAGGTTTATTGAATTCCCTGCTTATTGCAAGCGCGGCTTTCTGGCTGCTGCCAAATGTTCCACTTAGCTTATCGCTCAGATGAATAGCAATCACGGAATCATAATGTGAAGCCAGATGAGAATAGAGATTTGTAAATGCCTTTTCATTAACCTGAGCAGATTTGGGATAATGTGTGTTTTCTTCAAGAAGCGAATAGAACTGCTCCGGCTGTATTGTGATCTTATCGAGATAATGATTTTCACCAAAATTGATATTTATCGGGAGCATATTCACCTGGTACTGATCAATAAGTTCCTGTGAAAGATCACATGTTGAATCAGTTACAATAGCAATTTTCCATTTCCTGTTATAGACCACATCACTCTGCCTTACCATGTCATCAGCTTTCTGAAAGGCTATGGTGCCTGTCTGCCTGAGTTCCTTGAAGAGTTCTGCAGGTGTGTTTGTATGAACATGAAGCCGTCGCATTCTGTCGGAACCGGCAACTACAATTGAGTTTCCGAATCTTTCCAGAGTGGCAGTCAGTGTTTTACTGTCAATGGTGCTGTTCTTAATAAGTGCTTCGGTACAGAATCTGAAATCAACTTTCTCAGGAATCGACTCTTCTATCTTTTCAAAGACGGATGTTTCAGCTTTAACCTGGACAAGCTCTTTCAGATTGCGGTGGTTTAGAAATTCGGTTATCCCCTCAACAAAGAATACAAATCCTCTTGCTCCGGCATCTACAACGTTTGCTTTGGCAAGAACCGTAAGCTTTGATTTTGTTTCAATAAGGGATTTATTAAGTACTACGAGAGAATTGAGAAATATTTCATTGAAATCTGAAAAAAGGTACCTGTTTTCATAAATATAATTAGCCCAGTCCTTTATAACGGTCAGCATAGTGCCTTCAACAGGATTGGCAACAGCTTCGTAGATATACTTCACTGAATTTTTAACGCTTTCGGCGAACTGGCTTACATTTATAGTTTTGAAATTTCCGGTCTCGGAACTCATCCCATAGAGGAATTGGGCAAAAATAATCCCCGAATTGCCACGGGCATTCACCAATGTTGTTTCAGCTATACGGTCGGCGGTAATTTTATACGATCTATGGGGATGCAGTGAATCAATTACCGCCCGGATAGTGGAGGCAAGATTTGTACCGGTATCTCCGTCATTTACAGGAAATACATTGATCTTATTGAGTTCCACCTGGTGTTCAATAACCTTTCTGGCGCCCGCTATAAAAGTGTAATAAAGTCTGCGGCCATCCATTTCATTTAAAGGAACCAAAGCAACTTGTGTCATAAGTCTTTAACTTGCCAAAACAGTGCAAAGTTAAACATTAAAGCATACCGGGGCTCAAAATATGCTTTAAATGATAAAATCAGGCAATTCTTCAGAATTAATCCCGACCGGTAAGCTGAAATAGCTCTGTTCCTTGCAAAGTCATGATCTACAATAGGAGCCGGATAATCTTTCCTATCCTTCTCAGGCACCCATTTCCTTACATATTCCCCGTCGGGGTCAAATTTTTTATATTGAAGTTCAGGATTGAACACCCTGAAATATGGAGCTGCATCACAACCTGTCCCGGCTGCCCATTGCCAGTTACCGTTATTTGAAGAGAGCTCGTAGTCGAGCAGCTTTTGTGCAAAATAGGCCTCTCCCCACCTCCAGTCAGTAAGCAGATGCTTGCAGAGAAAGCCGGCAGTGATCATCCGTACCCTGTTATGCATAAATCCAGTTTCATTTAGCTGTCTCATTCCCGCATCGACGATCGGATAACCGGTATTGCCGGAACACCATCTCTCAAATTCATTTTCATTATTCCTCCACAGGATATTATCGAATTTAGGTTTGAAATTTCCTGTGACCACATGCGGAAAATGGAAAAGTATCTGCATAAAGAATTCACGCCATATAAGCTCATTCAGAAATACCCGGTTTCCCTGAAGAGCCATTTTGACCAGCTTCCGGATACTTACTGTCCCAAACCGGAGATGTGGTCCCAGGTAACTGGTTTTATCAAGGGCAGGATAATCTCTGTATTTGTCATATTCAGGGATTGCATCAAGATCAAATGGTTTTACTTTTATGCTGCTTATTTCAAAACCAATTTTGTCAGGTGCCGGACATTCATTTTTATGGACAAACAGCTTCTTTTGCAAATTTTGATCGAAATCACTCAGAGGTAATATTTCTTTAAGATCATTCATCCATTTGTTCTTGTATGGTGTATAAACAGTATAAGGCTTCCCGTCGGATTTAACAATTTCCCCTTCTTCAAAAATGACCTGGTCTTTAAATCTTAAGAGAGGTATCCCGTGTGTTTTCAGCAGACTCTCCACGGAATTATCTCTCTGAATTGCATATGGTTCGTAGTCTTTATTAATATAAACTGCATTAATCCCAAATTGGTTTAACAGGATCTTCCATGATGCAAGCGGATCACCTTTCATGATGAAAAGTGAACCGTTATATTCTTTCAGTTTTGCGTCAACTGAAAGGAGCGTTTCATAGATAAAAGTGACCCTCGGATCATCGGCAGGCAGTTCATCGGTAATATTGTTGTCAAAAATGAAGAGGGGTAATACTGGCAAGCCTGAGCTGGCAGCCTGGGACAGGGCATTATTGTCGTCCAGTCTCAGATCTCTCCGGAACCAGAAAATATTGATCTTCATTTCTATAACATCAACAAGTTGAGAATCTCACTAATGATACCGGTTCTAAAATTACTGTTAAAACATTAACATGGTGTTATTATATTTAGTACCTTTTCCAATATAAAAATATGAAACATTATGATAAGTAAGAAAAATACCCGGAGAAAGATCCTTATTATACTATTTGCGGCAATATTGCTGGTACTGACAGCATTCACTGTCAGCTTAATGGCCCCGCAGGAGGATCTGAAAAGCAAATATTCCTATAAGGACTTTGAGCCGGCCGCAAAATGCAGGTCATGCCATCCCGGACTTTATGAACAGTGGTCCCAGGCTATGATGTCGCAGGCATATACGCATCACTGGGATGAGATTGAGTATTTCGACCTTGCCGTTGCTCATGCGAAAGCAAAACCTGAGCTTAAGGATGCAGTGGACGGTTGTAATGGTTGTCATACACCTCTTGCATTTATGGGAGGAGGCAAGTTTCCCCCTCCGAGACCTTCGGAAAAAAGTATGGCTAATGAATCGGTATCATGCGAGGTTTGTCATCTCATCCAATCTGCCCAGACTGATCCTCCGTTTAATTTCAGTTATTTAATTAAACCGGGGATGACCAAGTATGCCGGACGAACTCCTGAAATTGAATCCCCTGCCCATAAGATAGTACAGAATGATTTTTTCAGGACAACTGAATTTTGCGGGAATTGTCATAACGAAAAAAATCCCTTTGGAATGTGGGTAAAAAGTACCCAGCTTGAATGGAAAGAGGGTCCATATGCAAAAGAGGGAGTCAGATGCCAGGATTGCCACATGCCAAAAGCAGGTTATCAGTATGCTATTATGGGAAAACCACATGATGATGCCCGCCTTCACCTGTTTCACGGGGCACATGATCCGGGCAAGGTGAGGGGTACAATCGAACTCAGGATTCAACCCGACATTCGCGAAGCAGAACCGGGCGAAACAGTTGTATTTACTGTTGCCCTGTTCAATCAGAAAACTGGGCATAAATTTCCAACCGGATCAGTTGAAGACAGAATTGCCTGGCTGAATGTTGAGGCAACAGATGCCAAAGGCAAAGTGTATCATCTTGACGTTGATAAAAAGGGATTTGAAGGGGAGGAATATACAATATCGGGAGATAACCTGGCTTATCAGGACATGGGTGTACCACTTGGTATTCCTGATTTCAAAGGAGTGCAGCGGGACGGTATTCCTTCCGGAAACCGCATCTTCAGGATGCCATATTTTGACCCCGAGGGAAGGATGACAATAATGCAATGGAATACGGCGAAACTGGGAGTTGATTACAGGATAGGTCCCAGAGAGGTAAAAATGGAAAAATTCACCTTCCGCATGCCATTCGATATTGCACCCGGTGAACTGAAGGTAAAAGCTCAGCTGAATTATCAGCTGCTTGTTAAGCCTGTAGCCGATTTACTTAAAGTACCTGAAGAGGAATCCAGGATTATTGCAGTAAATGATCATACAACATTTTTAACCGTATTACCATAATCGTTTTGTATTTAATTGATAACCCTTTTTTATTATGAAAAGAAGAGTCAATATTTATCAGCTGGCCGTAACGGCTTTAATCATGTCGGTGATGATACCGGTCAATAAGTGTAATGCAATACCTGCCTTTGCCAGAAAGTACCAGATAAGCTGCCAGGTATGCCATTCCCCTGTAATGCCAAGATTGAAAGCTTTTGGGGATGAATTTGCCGGCAATGGTTTCCGTATGACCAAATATGAATCTCCCCGGTATTTTATTCCTACTGGAGATGAGAGGCTTTCACTCTTTAGGGAATTACCCCTTGCAATCAGACTGGAAGGATTTGCCTCATATAATTTTGATAACAGCGGAACAGCCGACTTTAGCGCTCCCTTTGTCATTAAGATACTTTCCGGAGGAGAACTATCTGACAGGCTCTCCTATTATTTCTATTTTCTTTTTAATGAACGGGGCGTTGTTGAAGGAATAGAGGATGCATTCCTGATGTATCATGATCTTTTCAGAACGGGAATTAATTTTTATATCGGCCAGTTTCAGGTTTCTGATCCATTATTCAAGGGAGAACTGCGGTATACCCTTGAACCATACAAAATTTATGAGGCAGCTCCGGGTAATTCATCGACCGATCTGAAATATGACAGGGGAATAATGTTCGACAAGGGATTTAAAACCGGAACTACTCTTGTTGGAGAAATTGTTAATGGCTGCGGATTAAGTGAAGCAACTGATGCATTACTGTTCGATAAGGATAAATATAAAAATTTCATGGGAAAAATCAGTCAGGACATCGGAAAATATGTCACTATTGGTCTTTTTGGCTATACCGGCAAGGAGAATCTTTCAGACCCTTCAATGCTTTCTCCTGATATTACAAATAAGATCAGTATGTTTGGCCCGGATCTGACTTTGAATTTCGATGACAGGTTTGTCTTAAATGTGCAATATGTCAGAAGAATGGATTCAGATGTCTTTACAGGAGGTGACGGAGCTATGCAGGGTGACCTGACTACTGATGGTGGATTTGCAGAAGTTATTTATTCACCAAAGGGCGACATGAGCAAATGGTACCTTACAGGCCTTTTGAACCTGGTTGAATCGGATGCCGATGAACTTGATTACAGATCCGCAACACTCCACGCCGGCTATATTCTCAGGCGCAATGTCAGGGTTGTCACAGAATATTCTTATAAATTTTCAGGAGCCAGTTATGGAAAGATCAGCGCCGGATTTATATCTGCATTCTGATATTATCTGAATTCACCTGTAAACCCTAGTATTGTTTTATAAACTCTTTCCCTTGTCTCGTCGGGTGTAGGATTCAGTTCTTCTGTTGTGAAGGCTCCATCTTTTATGTTTATCCTTTCAAAGACCATCAGGTACAGGTTGAAAATTATCTGCAGGCTTAACTGATACCTGGGTTCCAGAAGAGGGCCTATCACTTTTATCACTTTTTCTGTCTGAATGCGGTATTCGTCAGCCAGAATATAGTAATGAGCCACCATCTTCCGGAAATGCAGGTTGACAGGTTTGCCCTCTGCAAATTCACGCAGGTCCGTTCTCGTCAGCTTGTTTTTGACTATAAGGGCATCGGCAAAATAGCTGAGGTTGTTTAGCTGGTCCTTCTGAAAGTCGCGGATAATATGAACAAGATAGCTGAAAATAGCGCAGGGTGTTGCGGCCCATTTGACATCGAAGGGAGGATCAATGTACCTGCCATTCTCCCTTGAAATACTGTTGAGGTGAACAAATATTGCCGCAGGTGCCACAGATGCTCCTTCAGAATAATCAAGAAATGCCTGAAGGGTAGGGAACCCGTCATTGTTGATATCATAAATCATTGATTTCGCAAAAGCTTCCAATGGCCAGAGGGGAATCCTGAATTTTTCAATTGTCTCAAGCAGTTCAGCCTGTGCCGGGTTACACTCTTTTGAAATTATGATCATCTTAAGCCACTCTTCAACATTTGTTACAAACTCTTTCCTTTCGTTGAGGGCAATCAGCTTATTCTTGGCTTTATGGTTATCTATCAGATCGTCAATTGCGCGCATGAATTTGTAGCATGTTTTTGATGCGCAGAATCGTTCCTGGTCCCAGAAATTGGCAGCAATGAGAATATTTGGATGGTCTTTAATCTTATTAAAATCAATTGAATTGAAAATTTCTATGAAGTTGTCCCTTTGTGAGTTCATATGGATTTATAAGTTTTTTTCTTTTTGTGTTTTCAGGATCCGTTCAGAGGTAAGTTTTGCTGAGATTAGTATGTTGGGTATCCCGTTGCCGGGATGCGTACTGCCACCTACAAAGAAAAGATTCCTGTACCTGCTGTGCTGGTTGTGCGGACGGAAATATCCCATCTGCATAAGGTTATGGGCCAGACTTCCGAAAACAGAACCCCTCGATATATTACAAGCGCTTTCCCAATTATCAGGTGTGTAACAGATCTCAAATTTAATGTGCTCTTCAATATCTTCAAGCCCGAGCTGTTTAAGCCTGCTTACCAGAGCTGCCCTTACTTTTATTCTGATTGCTTCCCAGTCCTGATTCTTGCCTTTATCACAATGTCCGCTGCCCACGATAAAAGAAAGGGTATCCTGGTTCTCAGGAGCAGCCGAGGGGTCAGTTCTGGCAGGAGCGTGTATATAAAAACTCGGCCGGTCACTCACGTTCTTCTCTTTAAAGATCTTATCAAGTCCTTCACGGAAATCCTCAGAGAGAAATACATTGTGATGACCAAGCTGAGGGTAGACTTTATCAAGACCCCAGTGGAAGCATATCGCGGAGCAGGAGTATTTCATCCGGTCAAGTCTCTCCGACTTTCTCCTGTCGGGAAGAAGCTTCCGGTAAACATATGGAAGATCAGCATTGGCAACAATTACATCAGCCCAAATCTCCGATCCGTCTTCAAAGACCACACTCTTTGCACTGTTTCCATTCACAGTGATCCTTTCAGCGGGTTTATTGTAATGAAACTGAACCCCTGATGACTCAGCTGCAGCCAGGAGTTTTTTAACTATTGAAAACATGCCCCCCCTCGGAAAAAATGAACCCTCAGTAAGTTCTGCTGCCGGGACCATTGAGAAAAGGGCAGGAGAGTCGAAAGGGCTCTGACCTACGTAAATGTTCTGAAATGTATATGCCATCCGGAGATGGGTATTTTTAAAGAATTTAGCTGCATACCTGTAATTGGAAATATATGCCTTAAGCCTGATGAGCATTCCTAAATTCCTGAAATTGGCAAACTGGAAGATGTTATAGAAATTACGTCCGATGAGCTTGTTAATTCCTATATCGAATATCCTGTAACCATCAGTTACATATTTCTGTGACTTTTTGAAACTGCCCTTTTCGATCTTCTCAAGCTGATTTTCCATCTTTTTTTCATCAGGAGAGAATTCTATTACCTCATTGTTGTCGAAGTGTATCCTGTAAAGATCCTCCAGCCGGCTAATATCATTGTTTTCAAAGAGATGGATTCCAAGGGAACTGAATATTTCACGATAGATACCAGGCATAATGAGCATTGTGGCTCCCAGATCGAACCTGTGTCCGTCTTTAATGATCTGTCCGCAGCGACCCCCGGGAGCAGAATTCTTTTCAAATACAGCTACATCATAACCATTTCTCGAAAGGTATACTGATGTGGCAATTCCGCCTATCCCTGCTCCGATGATCACTGCTGATTTTTTCAATGGCATAAATATATATCAGGTTAATTGTTTTAATTTCATCTAAAGACATTGAAAAATTGAAATTGTGGCATTTTCTGGTATTAATTTTTTGTTAAGCCGGAAGCCGGAAGTCCGAAGCCGGAAGTCCGAAGATTCAGCGTAAGACATCTTCTGCCATGCGCCCTGTGCCCTGTGCCCTGTGCCCTGCGCCCTCTCTGTCCTGAATTAGTAATCATTAAAAACATTTCAACAGATCATGTAAAAGTCAATATACGGTTTTAAGCACAAGGGTTTTGTTTTCATTAAGGACGAAAAGCCATTTTTCAAATGGGGGCATAGAAAACCTGCCTGTAACATTATTGGAGAATCCATAACCTTCAGTCGGCTTGCCAACCATATTGGTCTCCATCACCTGATTAAGATTTTCATCATGATAGAACCTGACTCCATATTTTCCTGCCTTCAGGTTATCAATTGTAAAAATGCAGTTAAGATCTTTTATATCAGTCATCTGCTGGTTTATTACTTTCTCTTTTTCATCCAGGACCTGCAGCATTATCTTTCCAGTCTTATTTCTGAGCCCCGTTATTTCAATTTTAAGAGTAAACTGTGACAAGGCGCAATTACAAATAAAAACGGATCCTGCGAGGATTAACAAGATTCTGTTCACCTGGATTCTATTTAATGTTTGTTGCTTTAAAATGATATTCTCCGGATGAGACTCTGCAAAAAGTTTTGGTGTCAGAAGAGCTGATGATCTTAACCTCATCCGAACCGGTTATTGGTAAATCATTCCCGGTTATCATTGCCGGATCAGCCTGGGGAATTGCAACAGTTGCAGTGCATCCGACAGGTATTTTAACATTGAGGGTAAAGATATTAGCTTCTTTCTTCCAGGAGCTTAAGATCTCTCCGTGAATTGAATTGTAGGAAGCTTCCGCCCAGTTAATATCACCCACCATTTCAGGTTCAATAAGGATATTATCATATGATGCTGATTCAGCTGATTGACGGATTCCACCCACACCGCTGTAGAACCATTCCATGAGGTGGCCAAGCATCATATGGTTATTTGAAACATATTTCAGAGCTGCCCATGATTCAGTAAGTGAAGTAGCACCTTTTGAAAGCTGATAGCCATAACCCGGCACATCAGTTTTTGAGTTCATCTCGTAAATAAGCTGAGACTGACCTTCCTGTTCAAGTACCCTCAGGAGGTATCTGTACCCTATATCTCCTGCAGTAAGTGATTTATTATTTTCATTTACGGATTTTATAAGATTGTCTACTATTTGCTTTTTCACTGAGTCATCGGCCATACCAAAGAACAGCGGCATTGCATAAGCTGTCTGGCTGCCTGTGGAATAAATTTTTGTAACAGGATCAAGAAATCTGTTGTTGAATTCTTTTTTGATATCCCCGGCAAGTTTATTGTAATAGGCGGCATCATCATTTTCACCGATAAGGGCAGCCATGGTTCCAAGCAGCTTCGCATCAAAGAAATAGACTGATGTTGCTGTAACAGCTTTAGGAGTTAACTGAGCTTCTCCCGGAAACTTTGGTCCGAGATCGTACCAGTCGCCGAGTCCGTGTGTGAGGATATTATTTTTTGAGAGATCCCGGAGGTAATTCACATATTTTTTCATCATCGGGTATGCTTTCCTGACAGCTTCAAGATCACCATACCATTCATACATATCCCATGGGAGAATCACGCAGGCGCTTCCCCACTCTGGTGAATCCCGGAATCCCTCAGTGAATGGCACATACTCCGGTGCAATATCCGGGACAAGCCCGTTATCAAGCTGCGCCTCTATCATATCATCGATGACCTTATCATACAGATTATGGATGTCATAAACGAATTTTATAGAATTTCCCATAAGATGTGTCTGTTCAAGCCAGCCGAGCTTCTCCCTGTGAGGGCAGTCGGTTGCAACACTTGCAAGATTACTTTTAATTGACCAGTCAATAAGGGTATAAATGGAGTTGAACAGTTCATTTGAACATTTGAAAGTTCCGGCGGATGGTGATGAGTTGCGTGTATGCATGAGTTCAATTTCCGAGATCACGGGCAGGTTCTTTGGATTGGCATATCCAGAGGGTACAGCGCCGTCAGCACGAACATACCTGAACCCGTAATATGTGAAGCGGGGCATCCAGATCTCGTCGCCGCTTCCCTTAAGGATATAAGTAAAATAGCAGGGATCACCTGTAGCCTGTTGTGTTACCAGCGAGTCATCACCAAGAAGTTCCCCGGGAGTAAAGCGTACTACCTGTCCGCTTTTACCGCTAATTTTTATCTTTATGATGCCGGAAGCGTTCTGCCCGAAGTCGAATGTATAAATGCTGTCGTTCCTGAGAAATATTTTCCTGGTATTTATAACTTCCGTAATTCTGACCGGGTAATCTCTCTCAGGCCTGAGGGTACCTGCTGGTTCTTTAACCGGCAGAGCGTTTTTCCAGTCTGCGTCATTGAATCCTGTATTGTTCCATCCATCCTTTTCAAGCCTGGCATCATAATCCTCACCTCCGTATATGCTTGAAAAAATTATAGGAGATGCAGCTGTTTTCCAGGTCTCATCACTGACTATTATTTCCTTCGATCCGTCACTGTACTGAACTTCAAGTTTAAGGATGATTTTGGGAGCGCCATATGCAATGACTAGTTTTCTGTAACGCTCCCTGTTAATATTATAAAAGCCGTTGCCTGCAATCGCACCAATTGTGTTTTTACCCGTCGTCAGGGATCCGGTTATATCAAATGTATTGTAAAGACATGTCTTGCGGTAATCCGTCCATCCCGGAGAGAGGAAGCGGTCACCTGTTTTGGCGCCGTTGATGTACAACTCATACTGCCCAAGTCCGCTGACAAAAATATATGCATGTGAAATTTTCTTATCAAGGGAGAACTCTTTTCTGAAATAGGGTACAGTTGTTCTCTTCACTGCAATATTTCCAAGTTTATCACCATTACCATGTACTCCCGGTACCAGCAATAATAAATCGGAGATATCTTCAAAGCCTATCCACTTAGCTCCGCTCCAGTTGCTCTTTTCAAACAATCCGGTGATAAACTTCCCTGTACTGCTCCATTCCGATGGCTTATCATCCTTCCCCCATACCCTTACTTTCCAGTAGTAGCTTGCTGCTGGCTGAAGCTGAGGCCCCGTATATGGTATCCATGACGAGATTCCTGATGATATTTTGCCTGAATCCCATATGTCTCCCTTTCCTTTTTCAGAACTAACTATCAGCTGATATGCCTTTTGTGCCTCTCCGCGGGCCGGGGAAATTGTTATCCAGCTGAACTGCGGGATCTTTCCGGTGCCTTCAGGATTCTCCATACCGTTACATTTGATAACTGAGACTGAAAGAGACGAGTCACTGTTTTTTTTACAGCCTGTAAGAAGGAGGAGTGAAGTCAGGAGGATGGAGATGGTGATTTTCATTTTCCGGGAGGATTAAAATTTTTATCAGGTAAATTTATCTGATAAAAATTAAATCCATCTCTAAAAAACACGGAAAAATAAAAGTACATGAGAAGATTATAGGTAGTGCCACGTCATGGTGTGTCACTACCTGATTCCGGGTTAAAACAGAGGCTGTTGAAAAAGACGAAATCCAATAACCGCAGAGTCCGCAAAGAAAATACGCAAAGTTCGCAAAGAGTATATTTTCAGTGATTTGCCTCTGCGTCCTTTGCGCAGACCTTTGCGTGCTTTGCGGTTAAAAAGACTTTTTCAACAGCCCCTACACTAATGCTGAATTGAAATGTAGGGTCATGCCATGGCATGACCCTGCATTGTATATTATTTCTTAAGCAAGTCTCTTATCTCGGTAAGAAGTACTTCTTGTTTTGGAGGGGCAGGAGGTGCTGCAGGAGCGGCTTCCTCTTCCTTTTTTGACCGGTTGATCGCTTTAATCACCATGAAAACAGCAAATGCAACAATCAGAAAATCAAAGCAAACCTGGATGAAATTGCCATAGTTCCAGGTTACTGCAGGATTAGCTTCTGTTGCAGCCTTCAGGATAACTTTAAGTTCAGTAAAATTAACACCACCGACAAGCAGACCGAGGGAGGCATAATAATGTCGCTGACAACGGATGATACGATTTTGCCGAAGGCAGCTCCAATAATGATACCGACTGCCATGTCTGCAACATTACCTTTTAATGCAAAGGTTTTGAATTCATCAACTAGTTTCATAGGGAAAAGTTTAAGTGAGTAAATATTGATTAGAACTTGTATGAAAGACCTACGCCAAAAATCTCCTTGAACTGAAGTTTTGATCTGCTGGCTTCTCCGGTTTCGATTGTACCGTTGTCATTTTTATCGAATGGTACCGCAATATTGTCATCATAAATCAGATGAGTATTGAAATTGAATGAGAGATACTTATTCACTTTCATCGAAATCAAGGTTTCCCAGCTGACATCTATGTTTTGAGGCTTATCAAGATAGTTGGAGAAGAGATCGATTTTTGTTGTGAATGAGACATTCTTCAGGAATTCGCTTTTAAAATCATTTCTTGAATAGATGGCTCTTAAGTATCCGCCGAATTCACTTCTTGATGTTTTTCCCGGTGATACCCCAAAGGCACCCTGTTCAGAAAGCTGTTTGTCAGTTACAAAAGTAAATTTTTCTGTTACAGGGGCGATAAACGCGCTGAAATATGCGTTGGGCTTATAATCAAGACCAAGGGCAAGCGTCAGATATGCAGGTGAAAAGAGCCCTGATATTTTTGTTGTATCGTCAGGATAATTATAACCTGATGTCATTTGAGTCTTGAAATTCATCAAAGCGGAGTAATAGAAATTTTTGAAAGCTTCATGTCCGAATTTTGAAAGGATATCAATTTTATCGTCAGTTTTTCTGAAAGCTTCATCTTTTCCCTGTTTAATAAGTCCATATCCTAGATCCAGTGAGTTATCCCATATTGATTTACCCATTTTATAATTTGCAAATCCACTGAAAAGCCCGTTTACTGACAGAGAATTCTGGCCACCAGCCACCCAATTGGTAAGAGAGGTTTGAGCAAGTGTTCCGGTAAAGACACCTCCTTTTTTCCATCCCATAATTGTATCAGAAGAGTGCGAACGTAATTCTTTCTCAGCCTCGGTGACCTGACCAGCAGACATCTGTGAAATTACAAGCGACAGCACTAATGCTGCAATAAAATTTAGTTTCATATTTCTCTCGTTTAATTGAATTTAGTTACACTTTCCATCTAAAATCCAAATATAGATACATTTTATTAATTTAAAATAATTAGATTTAAAATATCATATTTTCAGCTGCCGGATTTAATTTTTATTATAGTTGTTAAAATATCATTATGGTATATGGAGTTAAACTGTTAAATTGCATTCAATCCGGATTCAAAAGACATATTTTTTAAAGGACAGATTATGAGCAATGTAGATTCTTTTTTAAAGCATATTACTGATGGTTATGCCTGTAAAGGCGATTATATTGCACTCGGAAGCGGGATGCTGGACGGAGAGACAATTTCTGATGCCCAGGTCAAGATCCCATTGAAAACAATGAACAGACATGGGCTTATAGCTGGTGCGACCGGGACCGGAAAAACAAAAACTCTTCAGGTGATTTCGGAGCAGCTCTCCTCAAAAGGAGTGCCTGTCCTGCTGATGGACGTCAAAGGCGACCTGAGCGGAATTGCAATGGCTGGAGAAGAGAAACCGTTTATCACTGAAAGGCACGCCAAAATAAAACTTCCGTTCTCTCCAAAAGGATTCCCGGTTGAGCTGATGTCCCTTTCACAGCAGGATGGAGTAAGATTAAGAGCCACAGTATCTGAATTCGGGCCTGTTCTCCTTTCACGTATACTTGATCTGAATGATACACAGGAGGGAGTGCTCGCAGTGATCTTTAAATACTGTGATGATAACAAGCTGGCGCTTCTCGACCTGAAAGATCTGAAAACAGTGACAAGGTATGTGACTGAAGAGGGAAAAGCAGATATTGAGAAAAATTATGGCAAGATCTCCACTGCAACAACAGGGATCATAATGCGTAAGGTACTTGAGCTGGAACAGCAAGGCGCCGAGCTGTTTTTTGGAGAGCTCTCATTTGACATCAGAGATCTTATGAGGGTTGACAGGAATGGGAATGGATATATAAGTATTATAAGACTGACGGATATTCAGGACAAGCCAAAACTGTTTTCCACTTTTATGCTTTCCCTGCTTGCTGAGATTTATCAGACGATGCCGGAAAAAGGAGATGTGGTAAAACCTGAACTCGTAATTTTCATAGATGAAGCGCATCTTATTTTCAACCAGGCAAGTAAAGCCCTCCTGGATCAGATCGAGAATATTGTCAAACTGATCGGATCGAAAGGAATAGGCGTCTTCTTTGTGACTCAAAACCCGACAGATGTTCCAAACGGAGTGCTGTCACAACTGGGGCTTAAGGTGCAGCACGCACTCAGGGCTTTCACAGCTGTGGACAGGAAAGCAATCAAGCTTACAGCTGAGAACTATCCTCTTTCTGATTACTATAAAACCGATGAGGCTATAACTGCACTGGGAATTGGCGAAGCACTTGTGACAGCCCTTAATGAGAAGGGTATACCTACACCTCTGGCAGTGACCATGGTGAGGGCTCCGGAGAGCAGAATGGATATTCTTTCCCAGACTGAGATATCATCTATCAACAACAGCTCTGTGCTGGTACAAAAATACAGCCAGTTACTTGACCGTGAAAGTGCATACGAAATTCTGAGCAGGAAGATATCGGCAAGCGAAAAGGAAGCCGCTGATGAGGAAGCAAGAAAAGAATGGGAAAATGAGAGAAGGAAGGAAGAGGAAAGATTACCTGGCCGACAGTCCTTTGGAAGAAGAACAAAAACTCCGCAGGACCAGATGGTTAAAGTCCTGACAAGCGCCACGTTCATAAGGGGTGTATTCGGAATACTGAGTAAGGTCTTGAAATAAAGCAGGTACTAACGTTTTATCCTTATACTGTCGACAATATAATGTGAATCTCCTCTCCAGAAAATTTTACCGTTTTTCTGGATATAATGTACAATTACCATATCTCCCTGCAAGGTATCAAATTGCCTTACAAGTGATTTGTTAGTCATTGAAAAAAGAAATTTTTCTGATGCCAGAGCTACATCCTTGTTAGATGATACGCTGCTCAGGATCATCTCTCCTTCATAAGTCTTGAACAGAATTCCCTTACTGGAGAATTTTTGCAGCAGACCTGCACGATATCCTTCACTGTAAGTATAGAAATACTTCATATATATAAAAATTCCTCCGATAACTATTATCAGGATCATCAACCATTTCAGAACTACTTTGGTTTTCTGAATCATACCTTTCATGAATGAAGGTTTTTCTTTGGGAGAAGTTGTGCTCATAATAATATTTTTTGGAAATTTACAGAATTACTTTCAATCTTAGGCTATTCAGTTATTTTCTTTTTGAGAGTTCAACGAGGTCAGGAACTTCAAGTACAGGCTTTTCAAAACCAAAGATTGCCGAGTTAATCATTGCCAGGGCCACCTCCTTCAGCGTTGAAACGAATTTTGGAAACAACGGTCGTAAAACAGGGTATAATACTCTGAATACTCCGAAATATCCGGGTACATTCCTGGCTTCCCTGGAGGGTAACATAAATCCCGGACGACAGGCAAATGCCTTTTTGAATGGGAGCTTCATCAGGTCATTCTCTGTCTTTCCCTTCACCCTGGCCCAGTTTATCCTCCCTTTTTCAGTACTGTCTGTACCGGCGCCCGAAATATAACAGAATGTCATCCCTGGATTCTGCTTTGCCACAATCTCTGCAAAATTCAATGTGAGAGTATATGTGAGTGAATAATACTGCTCCTCCCTGAGACCAACTGAGGATACTCCAAGGCAGAAAAAGCATGCATTATAACCTGTCAGCTGAGAAGCAACAGGAGCAAGATCAAAAAAGTCGGGATGCAGAATTTCCGTGAGTTTGGGATGAGTGATACCACATGATCGTCTGTTAATTACAAGTATTTTTTCCACTTCGGGATGAGTCAGGCATTCTGCAAGAACACCTTCTCCAACCATTCCTGTGGTACCCGTGATGATTACCCTTAGCTTCATACTCATAAGTTGGCAGGTGTTATTTAAATTTAGTAAGGAGATCCTTTACAGCGTCCTTGTGAACGGTAAAATCCATCATCTTAAGCTTCACATAATCCTCCGAGAAGAAATAGTATCCGAATTCGGGAGCTGAGGGATCATTATTTCTTGAACCGGACCCTGAATCCTTGATTAGGAACCACTCTTTACCATCCTGTATTGCTGAACCTACAAGATGCATCCCGTGATCATCGGTTGTTGTCTGGTTGGAAAACCTGAACTGGCGGGCATCGTCATTGATATAAGATGAAGGGATATCAAAATCAGGTACAATGGCACACTGCGTCTGCCTGTCAAATCCGGGTTCTGAAACATCACCGCCAATACTGACGGTATAGCCGTTGTGAATGGCTTTTTTAAGAGCATCCATGAATATGTCAAGAGGTACATTGAAATAATCTGTGCTGTGCCACCAGTTGTCAGGAACTTTATACTCCACATTAACATAAAATGGCTCCTGCCTGTAGGAGAGGATATCTACATAATCATCAGGATTTATACGAAGAACATCATGCAGATACTGAAGCGGATTCATTTTTTTTCCTGCTACTGTAACTTCAGTCGGGGGGGCGCCCATGTAATGTTTCATTATTGATTTTATTGCAGCAACCACGGCATCTTCATCCCAGGCAGAACGGCTTTTTACCGATTCAAGGTAGGTCTTCATCTCCTTTATCATAGCCTCATGGTTATGGAATTTCCTGTCAGCAGGAAGTCCTGGATATGCGTCCTCCGGAATTATCCCGTATTTTTTCCACATCCGGGTAACGGCATTAGCTTCAGATCCCTCGTTGTAATCTGATTCACCTCTTTTTTCGACAAAGCGTTTAGCTTTTTCGACATATTCCCAATAGACGGTGTACATCACTGACAGTTTTACCTTAATCTTACTGATCCTGTATGTCTCCGATTCAAGAAAGGAAGTTGCTGAAAAACACCAGCAGGTATTAGTGTTCCCTTGTGAAACAGGAGGATTATGCCATTGTTTGTTGGTATATAATTCAACTTTGGCAGGCAGCTGGTATCCTGAAAGATCAGCAGTGAAAATTTTCCGTTCAGGAGGTGGTGCAAGGCGTTCGGTAATGTCCCTGTCATCCTTTAGTATGGAGTTCTGATAGAAGCCCGGTTTCGGGGTCAGGTAAACGGCTTTATCCTTGTTCTGTGCATTTACAGGAATGAAAAAGATCAGTCCGGAAATTACTATTGCTGCTATTTTTCTGCTGGTCATCATGAATATATAAATTGATTGGTTCAACAAATTTATTATGTTTTTTAATGTGGAACCAGTATATCTGGTTTTATTAGCGGTTGATTGAACGTTTAGTCAACCAGAACTATAGAGTGGAGAATTTTGCTATCGCTGCCTCCTTGCTTTCAAGAAAAAAAATCCTGTTGCCTTTATTGCACTCCCGTACAAAATCCTGCAAACTTTTACTTCTGTATTTTGAAAAGTCTCCGATAATAGCCAGCTGCATTCTGTAGTTGGAGAACTTCTGAAGTATCTCTCCGGCCAGCCCGGTTTTCAGATCAAAGAAAGAGGGATCGATCTGATATTCATAAATTATCATCTTCCCGGCATCCAGATAACGTGATTCGGCCATCAGATCCAAAGCCTCATCAGTATCTTTAATAATAATCTCCTCTGACAGTATCTCTGCTATCTTCCCCCGCTCCGTTTCATGTATCAGAATTTTCATTTTGCAAGATAAGAAATAACTATTCAACTGGATTCTCATCCCCGGCCGTAAAAAAGATCCTGAACGAAGGAACCGTTTCCTCATATTTTATCGAATCAGGCATTATGGAGACAATCCGGAAACGATCCGCAGGGATCATTTTATCATTTACCATATAGCTTTGAAGAAAGGAGGCCTGAGAACTCCTCAGTGAATCGATTTTAAAATTCAGCTTTTCTGCCCCGGCATAATTCCGGCATAGCTCACGAAGTCCTGATTTAGCCAATAGTGAATCTGCCGGCATCTTTCCAAGAATGAATCTTGAAAGGATACTGTCGGGAACTGTATTTGATCCGGTGCCGCTGGTGCCGGTGCTTCTGGCATAATCTTCAGATGCCAGAATATATGCGAGTGTATCCGCTGTCTTTGGATTATTAATACAATAGACAATATCAATATCAAGCCCTGGTTTTTTGTTCAGAATATCTGCAAGCAGATCGACCGATTTCATATTTTCTTTATCGGGAGAAGGATCAGTCAGCAGGAGATGTATTGTTTCGAGTTTTTCAGGATCCACCTGAAACAGACCTCCGATCATGTTCAGCGGGGAGACCGCCGCTTTTACAAAGAGGGTGCCGATAGCATGGAAAACTATTTTACGCACGTTTCCTACCTTCACATTCTCCCCTTCCATTTCCACCGGAGCCTTCAGGTCAATAATTCCGTCCTTGTCCGACATCACTCCCAGTGCAAGACGCAGAGGGATATTATATTCTGTTTTTTCATCACTCTTTTTGGCAAGATTGAATTTGCGGAAATAGATGCTGTTATTGCTTTTGAGTGAATTGGCTCTCATACTGTTCTGAGTGCTGAAATTCATTCTCCCGCTGGTAACAGGGAATCCGAAATAATGCATGAAGTAAGGTTCCACATCTTTCATCCGGAACTGACCTATCGATAAGGAAATATCCATATCACTGGCGCTTAACGGATCCAACGCGAGCTCTGCCTTAAAGCTTCCGGTTCCGTTTAACCCTGCTGACATTGTGATATCAATCCATTCGGGTATTTTTTTATCAGGAGAGCTTGAGATCATTATATTATCGATAGTATATTCAAAAGGATACCTGAGTGTCTTATCCGTCAGTTTTATTTTTCCTTCAGCTATCTCAAGTTTTGAGAAAGTAAATGAGCTTTTGTCCTCAGTTTTTAATGTATCTGTGTTTTGATGAAGTGTGTCTGTCACTGCTTCTGGTGAAGGCTTCATTATATTAAGCCAGTTATTTGCAGAGTCAATCAGCTCCACGAAGATAAATGGCCTGGCAATTTTTATATTATTCAGGCTGATCCTGTTTTGTTCCAGCAAAAAAGTATCGACATCAACTGAAAATTCATCAAATGAGAATATTGTTCTTTTCAGGGTATCCTGCATCTGAAAATCAAATATTTGGTTGGTCCCCTGAACCGAGATATTCATTATGCTCCTCATGTCCCCTGTAATGATTATATCGTTGGAGAGATAACCGCTTATGGCAGAAATGTACATGCTGTTTTCGACATAAGGTTCAATGATATTCAGGTTCAGGCTGTCAAGCTTAAGGGTCACTGAGTATGTACTGTCGGCCTGGTTAAGTGCGAGGTTGGAATAGAGCCGGCCGCCGTCAATGAATCTGAAATCAACCCCCAGCCTGGTTGAGTCGCTGTTCCATGTGAATCCGGGTATGTTCAGGTCAATCCTGTTCATTGAAATGGAGTGGTCAAGGAGCTGATCGGTATATTTTACAAAACCCCTGTTAATACTGATATTATTGATAATATACATTATGGGTTTATCAGGTATTGTATCTTTCACAACCTGGAGAGTATCGCTTGTCATCAGGTCGGAGAAATTGAAAATGTCCCCATTCTGAAGTACCATTACATTTGGATCGTCAAGGCTGATATATTTTACAAAAATCTCATTCTTAAAGAGGGGGAGATAATTAAGATTGACTTTCAGACGCTTAAAGCTAAGAAAGACACTGTCTGATTTAGATTCAAATAGCTTCAGGTTTTCAATACGTATTGTCCCGGTGAAATAGTTAAGCCTGATCTTATCAATTGTCATATTACGTCCTACGAGGTCAAGGCTGTTTTTAACAATATACCATCGTCCGACCCGGGGGGCTGCAAATAGAAGAATGGCAATCAGGATGACAAAACCAATAAGAACTTTATATCGTTTTTTAAAACGGAAGGTATTCATTTAAGAGCAAGTATTAATTTGATTCTTCACCTTCTTCAATCTGAACGACCTCGTACATATTTTTCCCATCCTGTTCAATTGGCTGGTAATACGTTTCGCCGATTTTAACATAGGCGATCTCACCAATCTTCACCTCTTCACCACCTTCGGACAGGTTTTCAACTACAGACCCGGCAGTCGGGGCAACAACTGTATATCCTTCGCTGCTTTTTTCATAATAGGCGCCTCCGTAATAATAATTGTTTGTGGTTTCATTTACAACAATTGTCTGGGAATTTGCAGGCAGGGTAGTAATGGTAGCTCCAACCGGAGCCTGAACGACTGTATAGCCTCCATTGGAAGATATGTAATATACACCCTGGTCATAATGATATTGCTGGCTCTCAACAGCAACTATAACGGCTGTTTTAGCAATGGTTGCAACAAAGAACCCCCAGGGATGCCAAACTGGTCCCCAATGGTATGGGTGATAAGGGTGGTAATGATATGGATGATAACAATAGTACCTGCGTCCTCCATGTACATATGGCGGACGGCCATATGGCCTGCTGTTGCGCCTGACCACTGTATTACGGTTATTATTGACACTAATATTTTTACTGTTATCAACATTAATATTGACATTTTTTTCTCTCCTGTTGACGTTTACTTTATTGCCGCTGACATTTGTTTTATCCCCGGTTGAAATATTTTTTGTATTTCTGGTGGAAACGTTGGATTTGTCAGCCCGGGAGGAATTATCCCCTGAGGTTTTGCTTCTGGTCACATTTCTTTGATTATTACCGCCTGCATCTCTCTTTGGTTTGGCTGCCTGATTTGAGACGGAATGACGTTCTTTTCCGGCCGATTTGTTTTTAACATTTTGTGCCTGAAGTGACAAAGGCAGATGAAAAGCGACAATTATTATAAAAAGGCCTTTCAGAATCTTCATGAAGCAGAGTTGTGTTTTCATAACCTAAAATTACTAAAAATGTTAATTGATAAATTTATGATTCAATAGAGATCTCTTTTTTGATGCTACTAAAATAATGAAACTCATTTTTGATATAAACAGTTTGAGATTTTACTTCTTTCATTCTTATTATGGCAAAAGTAGTGCCAGGACGAAATAATTTGGAATCTGCCCGGATGTATTCCCATAGCACTTCTCCTGTTGAGTCCTTAACAATTTGGAAGTGCAGTGACCGGTAGCATAACAATGTGACAATCCAGTCAATTCTGACAGAGTTTTCCTGATCTTCATCATCCGGATTTAGTTCTGCCTGAATCCTAAATGCCTGATTATGGATCAGACTGTAAGAATTCTGAATTATATGATATGATTTACTCTGATTATTCAAATGTATCCGGATTATAAAAGACTATCCTTAAAAAGAGTTTAAAAAGCAATAACACTGATATTTAACAATAGAATAATTGTTTTGTTCAGGTTAAATGTTAGTCCGCGGTTTAAAATTAAAAGTTATAGTAAGAGATCCGGATATTATCTCAAACCGGGAATGATCTGATAATTCAGTTATTCAAATTCAGCGAATGGATAGGAAAAATCATAAGCAAAGGCTATCTTGTTAATAATTCAATAATCTCTTAAATTGGCGGCACCCACAAGTTTGTAAAATCAAAAATGATATTTAATTCTGATATTATGAGCTCAATAAGAATTTCTTTTCTCTTTCTCCTGATGACAATGTCTTCTTTTGCACAGGAGATTAGCCCTAACCAGTCAAAATGGATCTGGTATCCGGGTGATTTTGAAGTATGGCTTCATACAAAGGTCGGGTGCAGGAGGACAGAGCGCGGACAACCATACCCGCCATTCTGGAGGATCGATTCTCACTACGGTGTAGTCATTTTCAGTAAGAAATATGACAACCCCCGTACTGAAAAAATTGAGATCTATGCTGACGGAAAATATCAGCTGAAAGTCGACGGGAATATTATCTATATATTTGATCCCCTGAACTTTCAGTTACCGGCAGGTAGTCATACTATTGAGTTTCTGGTTGAGAATTTCATAAACGTACCTTCGCTGATGGTAAAAGGTGAATCCTGCTTTACAGATGAGAGCTGGCAGGTCACAAACCAGAACCAGAAATTCTATAATGCTGCCGCGGGCAGATTTACAGACCCACACGTTCCTCCATCGACTTTTCATCTGTCACTGAAACCTGTGTCCTGCAGTATTATTGAAAGGTCTGCCAATACAATGCTTGTTGATTTCGGAAAAGAGACTTTCGGTAAAGTGATTGCTGAGAAGGTAAAAGGTGCAGGAAAGCTAAGGCTCTACTACGGTGAGACCAAACAGGAGGCTCTTGCCGAAACTAATGCGGAAACATACGATTATATTGATGTAAATTATAATTCCGCAAGAAATGATACCACTGATACCCGGGCATTCCGCTTTATCTATAGTGTATGGGACTCATCAGTCAGTATTGAAAATATTTCAGCTCTGTATGAATATCTTCCACTTGAGGAGAAAGGCTATTTTGAATGTTCCGATACTCTGCTCAACAGGATTTACAATACCTCACTTTATACCCTGAAACTGAATACCCGTGAGTTCCACCTTGACGGAATTAAACGCGACAGATGGATTTGGAGCGGTGATGCATACCAGAGCTATCTTATGAATTTTTATACCTTTTTTGATGAAGAGGTTAATAAGAGAACTATAAATGCTCTTATTGGCCATGATCCTGTTGAGAGGCATATTAATACGATTCTCGATTACTCCTTCTACTGGCTTATAGGGATCTATGAACATTACATCTACACCGGCGATACTGCTTTTATCAGGCAGATCTATCCGCGGATGAAAACATTGATGGAGTTCAGCCTTGGAAGATCAAATAAAAATGGATTTGTTGAAGGTCTTCCGGGTGACTGGGTATTTATTGACTGGGCGCCAATTGAAAAAACGGGAGAGGTAAGCTTTGAACAGTTGCTGCTGAGCCGGAGTCTTGAAGTAATGTCACGATGTGCAGGTCTGACAAACGACCCCGCATCAGAAGAAAAGTATGGTAAATTGTCGGCTGACCTTAAACAGAAAATTCTTGCTGCTTTCTGGTCCGATAAGAGAAATGCATTTCTTCATACCAGGATTAACGGTGTGCTATCACAAAATGTTACCCGGTATACAAATATGTTTGCCATTCTCTTCGATTATGTCGATGAAGGTAAAAAGCAAATGATCAAGGAGAATGTGATTCTGAATGATACCATACTGAAAATCACCACACCCTATATGAAATTTTATGAGCTGGCTGCATTATGTGAGATCAATGAGAAGGAAAAGGTGCTGCAGTTTGTGAGGGAATACTGGGGGGGAATGTTAGACCTCGGGGCAACAACTATCTGGGAAGCCTATGACCCAACACAGAAGAGTGATGAGCATTATGCAATGTACGGGCGGCCCTTCGGGAAAAGCCTCTGTCATGCCTGGGGGGCAAATCCTGTTTATCTGTTCGGGAAATACCTGCTTGGTGTGAAACCACTCGCCCCTGGATTTAAGAGCTACCTCGTTGAGCCTTCCTTAGCCGGATTGCAGTGGATCAAAGGAAGAGTTCCGACACCTCATGGAAATATAGAAGTGTATGCAGACAGGAAGATCATGAAAATAAAGACAGTTGAAGGTGACGGTATTTTACGACTACACAGCAAAAAACAACCTGTTATGGAAAAGGGAGCCGGAGTGAAAAAGCTGGGAGAAAACTATTATGAGATAGCATTAGATATTCCATATAAAGAATACATTGTTAAATACTGGTAAGATAAAAATCTTGAAAGAAGGGATATTGAAGATCCTTTAACCACACAGGACACAAAGGATACACAAAGGGCACAAAGGGTTCTGGATAATGCAAATCACTTCATGTAAATTCCTTGTGAGAGGTGTTGTTAATGGTTTGATTATTCCGGCTTAATATTCATTGACATAAAAACAATTAACGGGCAGGTAACTGTTGTCATGTAGACAGGATTCTGCCTGTGGCCTGAAGGATGGAAGCATTCATAAGGAGCTCCGTTGCCGTCGCCCTTTCTGAAATCATTTTCACGAAGATCTTCAATATATTCCTTAGCCAGTTTCTGTGCAAGATCAAAATCTGCTTTTGCAATGGCATAGCAAACCCAGCCTGTTGCGGTGCCCCAGTAAGCACCATTTTGGTATGTGTTTTTCTTTGCAAGTGAAACCTCCCACGATGTAGTCGCATTAAAATCATCAATAGTAAGCAGATGCCTGATGTTCCCATTGCAGGCTAAATATCCTTTTTTATATGCTTTAACAAGGAAGCGGCAGGCTTTGTCCAGGCTCTCACCCTCAAGAATTTTCAAATAAACAGCCAGACTGGTACTCCATACATCTGCCTGTTTACACTTACCGGTTGATGCTCTGAGCATTCCCCGCTCATCAAGGAATAATAGAGGAATGGCAGCCTTTATTTTATTCGCCATCAAGGTGTATTTTCCTGCCATCGTTTTATTACCAGTAATTGCAAAAATTTCTGAGAGTTCGTTGGCAGCACGGTATTTCAGAATTGAGGTAAGGCACAGATCACCTGTAATTTCTATCACATCGCGGAATCCGAAATCAACACCTCTGAAGTCATCTGTAGTGTAAACAATGTTGTTATCCTCTCTTGAGGGCGGGACCATGAAGGCGGTTTCCATCCGGTCAATCAGTGTCCTGTCATTTATTTTCTGGTTTAAGATCTCAAAATCGGATGTTGTTTTAATATAATAATATGCCATATGAATAAAGAAGAACTGATCATCATAGGGAGGAACCATTCCGAAGGTTTTATTCCCCTGATCCTCATACCCGATTGTGCCCGGAAAGTAAACCGGCAATCCGTCGTCAATACGTATATGATCTGCAATAGCTCCGTATGGGACCATGCTTCCGCCTCTGGTTATCCAGGGCTGATCACATTGGGTTGAGGCAGTTAAAAGAAGCATGTGCCTCTGTTCTTCAATACTGACAAATCCACATTCCAGCGACATGGCATAATCGCGTATCCAAAAGGAAGGATAGCAATCCCTTCCACCCGGCCTGATGAGTATCCCTCCTGTATTATTCGGTCCGAATCCGCCTGGAATCGTCTGCCCCGGGTTAATCCGCGAACTGTCAACCACATCTTTTGTTATCTCCCTGAGGAAATCGAAGTCGTTCTCTGAAAGTATTTGCCCCTGCTTACTGGCATTGCTCTTCTGGGCAATGAGGTTGCAGGTCAGAAATAGGGCCAGCAGGGAATTAATGATAATAAGCTTTTTCATATTTTGACTGATATTTTAACATCTTAACTCTAAATCATTGCTGGGGCTGCCGAAAAAGTACAAATCCAATAACCGCAAAGGTCGCAAAGTTATCGCGCAAAGTTCGCAAAGATCATATTGTCAATGTTTTATCTTTGCGTGCTTTGCGTTATCCTTGGCGTGCTTTGCGGTTAAAAAGGCTTTTCCTCGCTGGCGCGGATTTGTAATCCGTGCCAATAATCCTCTGATCATAACTTTTGGCACCGATTGCAAATCGGCGCCAGCACAAGATTCCGTTTTACTTTATAAATATCTGATTAACTGTCGTTCCTCGCTGGCGCGGATTTGTAATCCGTGCCAAAAATCTTCCAATCATAATTTCCGGCACTTTTTACATCCTGATTGCTATCGGGTCGGCGCCAACGACGAGAACTATTTTACAAATGCCTTTACCACAATTGCTTCTCCCGGCGATTGGTTTATGATCCTGTATCTTCCGGCAGCAGCCGGTATGACAAAAGTTTCCGCATAGCTGAACTGCTGCGACATCCCGTTTTCAGTCTCAACAAGAATGGAACTTCCTTCTACCAGGCTCAGCACATGGCATTTATTCTCCGTCATAACATCAATCTCATTTTTAAAATGGAAACGGTGAACATCATATAAGTGCTTTTCATGTGTGGGCAAATGATAAAGCTTCCAGTCTGTGCCCTCATCGAGCAGAACAGGTTTTGTGATCAGCTTTTCTTTTACATAATCTCCCTTGCGGTCGAAGCAGAGATTTTCCATTCCCCTTTCAATGTTCAGTGACCTGGGGTTGCCGTCGAGATCCAGCCGTAGCCAGTCGTACATTTTAAAAGTAAAGATATATGGAGTGGAGCTTATTTCAAGTACAAGATTATTGATCCCTGATCCGTGAATAGTACCGTATGGTATCAGGAACAGGTCATGCTTTGACGCTTTGTGCTTCTGTATAAACCTTTCTATATCTACAGGTTTGGCTTCCCGGCTGCTTTTCTCAAGTTCACTTTTAAATTCTGAGGGATTAATATCATCCTGAAATCCAAGATATACAGCAGCTTTTTCTCCTGAGTCCAGAATGTAGTAAGTCTCTTCCTGGGTAAAATCTTCACCGAAATGTTCCTTAGTATACTCCGGCCGGGGATGAACCTGGATCGAGAGATTTCCTCCGTTGAAAGTGTCAAGGAAGTCAAACCTGATTGGAAAATCGGTCCTGAATCTCTCCCAGCACTCCCCCAGTACGGCATAGCCCTCCTGGAACATCAGATTATCGAAAGACACTTCAAGTAGTCTTCCTGAGCTTTCCAGAAGAAGTCCGTTCTCGGGTACTATAAGCTCAAAGGACCAGGCATAGTTGGGTACATCACTGTTCAGTTCCGATATATGATCCTTTATCCATGTACCGCCCCAGACTCCGGGTTCAAACCATGGACGTACCCTGAAAACAGTCCGGCTCATTAAACTGAGTGAGTTTCTCAGTCGATCTCCCTTCATCCAGGCAGGATTATCAGCCCTTTGCCCGTCAATAATCAGATCTGTTTCAGGCAGGATTTTTTGCTTGTGCCTGTTCAATACCGGCCAGTCGACAAAATAGAACCTTTTGTACATCATTTTCGGATCAGCCGGTGATGATGCACCCAGATTTGTCACACTTCCTGCACGTGAACGGAATTGTATCTCATTCTTGGGAAGATCGATATAAGCCAGCAGTCCTTTCCATCCTGACATAGCTGCCCCGGGGCCGATTATGAAGCTTATATCTGCATCTTTATCCGGCTCTGCGTTTCTCATCGCCTGAACATCGTAAAAATCTTCAATATTAAGGTCTGTGCGTTTACCGAAAAGAGGATCGTCCCCTCCTGTGAAGGGAGAGATCATCTCATTTATAACTGCTTCCGGTTTAAGAAAATCCGATGTGCTTCTCCAGGATGTGTTGATCCCTGAGTTTTTCAGGATAGTATCAATTTCCTTGCAGATTTGTTCATAGAATACCCCTATATAACCATCGATGATGACGGTTTTGTGTTTGAGTATCTCCTCCGTCAGGGTATGAAATCCATAAAAGATCTGCTCTTCCTCCAGCATAAATGCCGGATAGATATCATAACTGCCTGCGCAAGGGCTTGGTTTTTTATCAGGTAAAAGATACTGTTGTGTCTTTCTCCACTCTTTCTTTAATTCATTTTTCCTCATCTCTTTTTCAGGACTATGACACTCCCTCCGTTGGCAGACATGATTACTTTTACCTGTTCTCCCGATTTGACGGACCTTACCGACTTATTAATGTCCATCGGTTCCTTTTCCGATTTTTTAGTATCTGACCAGAACTCAGCATCATAATTGCCATCGGGCAGAAAGTCGAGTTTGAGATTAACGGTCTTCCCGACGCTATTGTTCATGATGCCAATAAACCATTTCTCTCCGCTGCGTTTGGCTATTGCTACATAATCGCCCGGATAACCTCCAAGGAATTTAATATCATCCCAGACTGTCGGTACGATTTTGAGAAAGTCGGCTCCCGGTTTATTCAGTATATAATCGGGATGATCACATACCACCGTCAGGGGGCTTTCATAAATTACGAATTTCGAAAGCTCTGCTGCGCGTGTATTCCATACAACGGCGGGAGTCTGCTGCTTGTATTTGTCCCTTGTGACGTTAAGAAATGCTCCCGGAGTATAATCCATCTGTCCGGCCAGCATTCGGGTAAAGGCAAGCTTGATATTATGTTCAGGGCTCATCTTATCAGAGAACTTGTAGTATTCATTTCCCATTAAGCCTTCGCGTGTGATCATATTCGGCCAGGTCCGTATTATTCCGTCTGGTTTGTAAGCACCATGGAAGTCTACCATCAGATGATTTTCTGCAGCGCATTTGATTATATCGTGGTACCAGTTTACCATCTGCTGATCGTCGCGGTCCATAAAGTCAATTTTAATTCCTGCGATGCCCCATTTTTCATAGAGAGGGAAAGCAACTTTATAGGCGCTGTTCCTGTTTACATCGCTGGAATAGAGCCATACGATGATCTTCACATTTTTTGACCGGGCATACTCAATTATTTCAGGCATACTGATCTGCGATGCCCATTTGGTAATATCAGCTTCAGGCGTGTTGAATTTGCCATACCATTGCCAGTCGACAAGCATATACGGCCATCCCATTTGTGAAGCAAGATCTATGTACTGTTTAATTACGGGCATCTCCATCTTAACCTCTCCGCTCCACCAGTGGTCCCATGCACTAATTCCCGGCCTGATCCATGAAGGGTCTGTTATGGCACATGGATCATTGAGGTTCTGGATAATTTCAGATTCAATAAGAGTTCCGGGCGATTCTCCTATCATAAGAACACGCCACGGAGTATAAACCTCATCATCAAATCTGACCTTGACACCATTCTCAGGTTCGCCTGGTACCGGGACTAATTTTGTTGTAAGCTGGCCAGGCGTTCCGTTTGTTCCGATATAAAAAGCAGCATAGTTATCAATCTTAGCCTCAGTAACAGCAACCCAGCAGTTGTTACCGTATTCCATCAGCATAGGCATCCCGGCAATCGATTTTTCATTAAGATAGCTAAGGGGATGTTCAAAAAATTCAGCTTCATTAGAAGTGGAATAAGCTCCATACTCAACGATCCAGGCCTTAGGATCACCGGGTATATTGAATGATGTGAGCTCTTTCACAATCTGTCTCTCTCCGACTTTAGCACTGCGAAAAAGTTTATACCTGAATGCTGCCCCGTCATTATACGCTCTTACCGACAACTCCATCTGCCGCATCGGACCTGATTTTTCACGTAAGATCAGCTTAAGTTCATTATAATTGTTGATTATCACAGCATGTTTTGATCTGACAACCGGAAGCCATGTTTCATTGAAGTTTTTGACTGACTGATCCATAATCATAAAGTTTCCGGCCATTGCCTCCTCATCTTTCAGCTCGAATCCCATTGCAGATGGATTGACTATATTCCGGCCACGCCAGGTAACCGACCAGGTCAGTTTATCAGCGTTGCTGACAGTTACAGTAATGTTGTTGTCGGGTGATTTAACTGTAGTATCCTGACCATTTGTCTTTACAGTAATCAATACAATAAGAAAGATGAGGCATTTTTTAATCTTATACATATTTGGATTTTTATTCATATTAATAAAACTTAAATTATTCCTGGTGATACTTTGTGTCATGGAGCCCTGGTGGCAAAAGATCTAAGGGACACAAAGGCACCAGGTTACACCAGTAATTTGCAGATTAATATTTCAGACAAAGTTAGTCAATACGGTAAATATCAAAATTGTTTATTTCTTCATCCGGATTTTTTGTCCGGGCTGAGTATGAACAGCCAGAATATTGTCATTTAATGTATAGGGAGCTGAACAATTGAAATCATTGTTCCTGAAAGGATTCAATATTTTCAACTCGCCACCTTTCTCAGAAAGAATATCAATTAAAGTTATCTCTCCCTTTTCCATATTTGCGGATACCAGGAAAGCCCCTTCGGTCCTTAAAGTTGTGAATGCTGCGTCTTTCCATTCATCAGGAATAGCCGGGAATATTCTTACGACTCCGGTATGGCTCTGGATCAGCATCTCCTGTATGCCTGAAGCAAAAGCAAAATTACCTTCAAGTGTAAAAGGACGATAGGTGAATTTTGATTTACCTGTGCCCGACTGATCCCCGTTTACATGGAAGCTGTTCCTGAGACAGAAATCCTCAGAAAAGATTTTCAGGGCTTCGGCGGCGCCTTTACCATCAAAAGCCCTGGCTTTGATATTTCCAAGCCAGCTGTATGAATATCCGCACCACCAGTCAGGTCCGATCCTGTCGAGAGTTGCTATTGTTGAACTGATGATTTTCTGATCCGCTTCCCCGTGTGACATATCAACAAGCCCGAGAGGATGGAAAGCTATGAGGTGAGAAAAATGCCTGTGTGATTCATTATAAGGTTTTCCCCTGACATAGGTAAAGCCTGATTCAGGATCAATGTCAAACACAGGCCACTGTGATAAAATTGTCTTCCAGTGTTGTGACTCTTCGGCCTTTCCCATTTCAGCTGCGAGTTCAGCTGCCTTGTCGAATGTCCATCTTACAAGTCCCAGATCGAAATTGGTCATCTCTGTAAACCATGCTTCCCTTGAGTTATTATATATTTCAGGACTGGAGCTAAGGGGCAGTTTTCTTAACCCCTTACTATCAGTTACAGATAATTCCTCAAGATATTGGGCCACCTCCTTTATCCATGGATAAGCTTCTTTTTCAAGAAATTCCCTGTCCATTGAATATCTCCAGTGAAGGTAAAAATGGTGGGCAAGCCAGGCAGATACAGTAGGCCCGAATGAGTATTGTATCCAGCCACCCATTGGCTGTCCTGTGAGAGTTGCAACTCCAGGGACATTGAGACCGGAAACACCGAAATACTGCCTTGTATATTTTTCAAATTCAGGTTTGTTCTTTTCAAGCCAGCTTATGAATCCGCTCTCCTGGACAAGATGATTCGAACTGTAGGATGGCCAGTAGCTCAGCTGGGTATTCAGATCGTTGTGAAAATCTCCTTTCCAGGGCGGCAGCTTACCGTTATCAGCTGTCCAGACTGCCTGCAGCGAAATGGGAGGGGCTCCGTTTCCGGTTGCAGATCCCAGTTTGTACATCTCAAGATACCACTGCTTCTGAAGAACAGAATCCGGCAATGAGATTCCGGATTGTGACCAGAAATTCTTCCACCAGCTGCTATGGTCGATTATTGCCTGTGAATATCCCGTTTTGATTGCTGAGAGAGTTGCATCCGAAGCAGTGGTACTTTTTCCTGACCGGGATAATCTGAACTTATACTCCAGCACCCTTCGGTAGCATTTCCATTTTTCTTCCATCTTACATTTACCTGGTACTGAAATCCACCCCAACCTTTCTGATTGAAGGTTGTTGAGTTTATTTCATTAACTAATTCACCTGCAGGATAACCAAGCAGTCTGAGGTCCTGTCCGGAATGTGAATCGTCGGTTTCTGACTCTGCTTCAACATTATAGGCCGGAGGAAGAAATTCAGGTTCAGGAGCAGTTCCTTTGCCCGTGAATCTGAACCATCCTACAGGGCTTTCAGCATTGACAAATGTTTCAAGAGTTGTTCCATTCTTCCATTTAATTACACAGAGGGCATTCTCCAGTTTCAGTTCCACAGATTCGGTTTCCCCAAGGGCGGAGATATCAAATTCCATTGCTCCTCCCGGGATTTTGGATGGAGCAGGGTTGCGGTCGTACTGAGCATCAAACATGTTCTGCACAACCGAATAGTTATCTTTTTCCCATTGTTCTTTTACCCAGGAATATTTCCATTCCGGCCTGTCAAGATTTTCCATAGGACGCAGATCCCACAGGTCAGCCCTGTCAAGCGAAAGCCTGAGCTTCTTCTCTTTTTCCCAGATGAGCGCTCCAAGCATCCCGTTACCGATAGGAATTGCTTCATCCCATGTGACTGCGAGATTTGAAAACCTTAAATCAGATGCTGATGATGGCATCAACTTCTGTTTATTTTCTCCTGTTTTGCAGGAGAATAGTATAAGAATAAGGGCGACCGTGATAAATAATTTCATTAATTTTTTGAGTTTTAGTATTCAGCCTTTATAAATTTATGTTTTCAATGCCAGCGCCTTCTGTTATGGAGGTTATTATTTATCAGATAAAGAATGGTTTATATAATCCATCACAATTGATTTTATAATGTTGGCAAATTTCAGGTCCCTTATCTCTTCCCTTGTGAAATATTGAGCCCTTTGCCCCTCATAAAGAGTAATCTCATCGATCGGTATATTTATTTTCCCTGTATAGATATATTTTATGTTATCATAAGCATCACCGGTGAGGCATTCAAACTTCTTATAAAAAGTGTATTCCCTGATATCGATATCAAGTTCCTCCTTTACCTCCCTTATAAGGGCCTCCTCAGGTGTTTCTCCCTCCTCAACATGGCCGCCGATGAGGTCCCAGTGATTTGGGAATGGGATCGATGGTTTGTTATCACGGAGGGCAAGTAAAAATTCACCTTTGTCATTCTCCAGGATTATTGCTGCTATCTCTTTCATAAGGCTAAAAATACAAATTTTCATCATAGCTTCAAACGACAATACCAATCTATGGAAAGTAACCGCCTTTGCCTTCCGCAAATGGACTGAATTTTAAAATGCCTATGAATAAGTTTCATCACTTTAGGATGCATGTCATATTTTCTCAAGCAGGAGTCTAAAAACTAAGCAACAATAATTATTCGTACTTTCGCAGAAACATCCCCTTTAATGAGGATCAGCCGAATTAAAAAAGCATTCCTGGTTTTCCTGATAGCTCTGATCGGATTGCTGTTACTGACTTTCATAATAATAAATCTTCCTTTCTCACGTAGTTTCCTGACTCAAAAGGTTAACAGTATTTTTATTTCTTCCCGGCTTCCGGTGCAGATAGGCTCAGTTACCAAAATATTCCCGGGTTCGGTTTCAGTGGAGGAAGTTATTATCAGCGGCAGAGGAGGAGATACAATAGTATTTGCCGGTAGTGTTCAGGCCGGATTCAAAACTCTGTCGCTTCTGAAAAAAAGGCTTATACTGACTTCTGTAGAACTTGAAAAGGCACGGATCAGATTTATAAGAAATAACGAAAGGGAGCAGCTGAATATCGTTGATGCTTTTTCCAATGAAGATATTGCTGCGACTTCCGTGAACCCTGTTGAAGAGGATAATCAAAATAGCCCCTGGGAGATCTCAATCAGGGAAGCAGGGATTTCAGATCTGCATTTCAGAATGGTTGATTCGGTTGGCGGTATTTTTATAAATCAGGATGTAAAAAGGATAAGGGTTGAGGCAAAGAAAATGTCGCTGACCGAGAAAATAATTATTGCCCGTTCACTGGAGGTTGAAGGATTGACAGGGAGTATAACTTTGAAAATGAGTACTGAGAGGGATACAACTGATTCAGAGTTACCCTGGAATATTGGGCTTGAAGAACTAAATGCAGGCAATATAAACTTTGTCTTTGATGATCCTGTAAATAAATTAAAACTGGATCTTCTTGCAGGAGAGATAAAAATCAAGGCAGGTGGTACCGATATAAATAAGAAGAAAATAGATTTTACAAAGGTCTCTTTTTCCCATACGAGTATTGCTCTCCATACTGATAACCCCTCAACCAGTCCTGCAAATGATGAAATTAAATCTTCAGCTGTTTTTCCATGGACCATCCGCGGTGATGCAATAAATCTGGAGGAAGTATCAGTCAGCATGGCTAAATATTCTGATACTGCTGATTACAATCCGTTGTCAGGATTCAGTGTTCTTGGTCTGAATATGAGCCTTTCGGGAATCCGGATCGACAGTGCTGTCGTAAATGCTGAGCTGCAAACCATGAAATTTGATCTCGGTAACAGTTTTTCTATAAGGGAAATGACTGGCAGCATAGCTTCTCTTTCGGGAGAAACAAGAATTGATCTCTCAGTTAACAGTGCCAATAGTAAACTTAATCTTATCGGTTCTGCTGCAGGGAATTTATTTGAAATACTTGACGATCCTGCTTCAACAGGCAAAGTAAGTGTGAAAGTAAGCGGAACAAGTATTTCCGCAACTGATATTTTTTACTTTAAGCCGGATTTTCAGAAAAATGCGGCTTACAAAACTCTTGCTGATCAAGCTGTTCTCATCAACGGGGAGATACAACTTGAAGGTTCCCGTATCAGTATACCTGATTTTACCGCTTCGCGGACTGGTTTGACAGACATCTCGCTTAAGGGAACAATAGATAATGTTTTTTCACCACAGATGGCGATCTGTGATCTAAAGATTAATGTAAACAATATCAATTGCTCAAGCCTTAAGAATATACTTAAGGATTTTCAGTCGGATATTTCCATTCCTGATTTTAAGAATTTGTCATTTGAAGGCACAATCGCTGATACCCTTATATCGCCTCATTTTAGCCTTAATGTGCTAAGTGACCTTGGCAAGATAGAGCTGCAGGGATCATTTGACACAAGGCGTGACAGGTTTGCCTTCAAATCTTTGTTCAGAAATCTGAATATCGGAAAAATATTGAATAACCAGATGGTGGGCTCAATAACGGGGTCAGCAGAATTTACAGGATCCGGGATAAAAAGAAAGGCTATCGATGCTGAGGGAGTAGTTTTGGTTGATTCTGTCTTATTTAACGGATATAATTATCAGGATGCAAAAATTGAATGCTCCATTAATCAGGATAAGTACCATATGAATCTCAGTGTAGCTGATTCTTCTCTTGCTTTGAAACTGGCTGCGGAAATTACTCGTGAAGATCATGGAGTTTCCATTGTTACTAAAGCCAGCTTTCTTGCGAACCTGTTCAATCTAAAATTCTATAGTGATACTCTTGTCGCAGAGGGTAATCTGGAAGCAGATCTGAGTATGAAAGAGGGAAAATCAGAATCAAATGCAGTTCTTTCTGATCTCAGGCTTACGACTCCCCGTGAGAGCGCTTTGTTAAGCAGGATAACAGCTTCCCTGAGTTCAGATTCGGTGAATACCGAAATTGCTACTGCTTCCGATTTTTATACTGCACATGCTCATATTGAGAGCCGGTCAGTTGACCCCGGACAATTTTTAAAAAACTACACCTTATATCTCAAATCTCTGTTTGATGGGAACTATACTGATTCACTGAACCTGAGATCCTCTCTCCCGGTCATAAATGGTAAAATCAGTATGTCGTATCATAACGTTCTCAGAATTTTAATTCCCGACACAACACTTTATTTCAGGAATCTCTCCTTTACAGTTAATACAGATATTAAATCTAAAACCATTAATTACGGGATTATAGGCAAGGGCCTGAGGAAAAATACATTTCAGGTTGGAAACTTAAATGCGAGCCTCATCGACTCCTCCGCAACCATTGATCTTAAAATCATGGCAGATACTTGTGTTATCGGACTGCAACCACTCAATAATATTCAAATTAAAAGTCATTTTTCAGGCTGGCAGAGCCTAACAAATCTATCAATTGCCGATAAAGATGCCAGACTAATTTACAATATCGGAATAAGTTCAGAAAAAGATAGCAACAATGTGATTTTGAGGATTCCGTCAGGTACGCTGATTCTTAACGGGGTGATATGGAAAATGGATTCACCTGATTTTCTGACGATGGATCTCAGGACCAAAAAATTAATGCCTTCCATGAGAATGCATACAGATAGTTCATCACTGGCGCTTCTGAGCTCTAAGCAGGAGGGATGGGATAATTATAATCTCGAGTTAAGTGATGTAAAACTGGTTTCTTTTCTCCGATCAGATCTTTTTCCCGGGAAACCGGCATTATCAATATCAGGATTCATAAGATATTCAGAAAACGAAGCGTTTGGGAATAAAATAACAACACAACTTCAGCTCAGTGATATTAAATGGTCTGATCTCAGTTATAATAAAATAACCCTGAACAGTTTACTGGTATCCGATACAACCGGGAATTTCAAATTTGATATCGATACGCGTCTGGACAGTTCAGAAATTAAGATCAGTGGTAAAAAGGAAGTCAATTCCATGCGGAATATCCAGGCCATTTTTAATAAAATTCCGGTTAACACTGTTCAGCCATTTGTGGAGAAATACATTTCTGATTTGTCGGGAAATGTCTCAGGCGAATTCAATCTTACCACAAAGGAAGATGTGAATACAATGTCTGGGGATCTTGCAATCGACGGAGGAAGGTTGAGAATAAATACTCTGAATTCAGTCTACAAAATGCCGCATAACAGAATCAGCTTTACAGGGAAAAAGATGATTTTTAAAGATTTTGAGGTTCTCGATTCACTCGATAATAAATTATCTGTAAACGGATCAATAGACATAAGGAATAAGAACTCTGTAAATACAGATTTAGAAATTAATTCCTCAAATCTTCAGGTGCTGAACAAAAAGAAAGATAGAAATTCTTCATTCTACGGAGATGTTTTTATTGATTCAAAACTATCGGTCAGGGGGCCGGTTCTGAGCCCGGTTCTTAAAGGAAAAATAATTCTTGTAAAAGGTACCGATATATATTTCAGGCAGATGGAAGACCTTAGCCTCTCCGGTAGTGAATCGGTTCTTACATTTGTAAATAATAAGCCGGCAGGGGAACAAGACAACAATAAAAATCAAGAGGCGAATACCATCTATAATAAAACCTCTATTGAGTCGATCGTTGAGATAGATCCTTCCACAAGGATCAATATTGAATTATCAGAAAAGATGTTCAACATTAATATGACGATCAAAGGGGGTGGCGAATTGACATATAACATGCTGGTTAACAGCCAGGTAAATTTGAGTGGTAAATACGAGATCAGTGACGGAAGTGCCAACCTGAAAATGGTTGGATGGCCAATCAAAGCTTTCAAACTGACAAAAGGAGGGTTTATCAGGTGGGATGGGAAGATGGATGACCCTGATCTGAAACTTGAAGCTATCAGCACTGTAAAAAGTTCATATGTCAATCCCGTTGACAACAAGGAGAGATATGTTGATTTTGATATTACTCTGAAGATATCTGACAGAGTGTCAGCAATGGATGTCTCGTTCACAATTAATACTCCCGATCCTTATCTTATGAGTATTATCAACACAATGAGCCCTGAGGAGCAGATGAGGCAGGCTCTAACAATACTGCTCTTTGAATATATTGACCTTCCGGGTATATCGACCTCTTCAAATTATGTTTCGGAACAGGTTAACCAGATGGTTGCCTCGCAACTGAATCAGCTTACAAAAACGACTATCAAAGGAGTGGATATCTCATTCGGAATTGATACATACACCTCAGGTACATCATCGGGCGGTCAGCAGACAAAAACCAGTCTTTCCTACGAAGTTAAGCGGAATATATTTAATGACAGAGCAAAGGTTGAGTTTTCAGGAATACTTAGTGAAACCGGGAATAAGTCACAGACTTCCAATACTTCCCTCAACAATTTTACTTTTGAATACAGGATTGATTCAGCCGGAACTAAATTCCTGAAGGTTTATAATGAGCATACCTATGAAGATGTTTTTGAGGGTGATGTTGTCAAAACAGGTATAGGCTTTACATATAGAAAGAGTTATCCTTCACTCGGAGATATCTGGAAGAGGGAAGATAAGGTTATCAAACCTAAAAACGGCGCCAAATGAGAACGGGAGGGAAGATATTCCTTGTTTTTCTTATAATAGTCATTTCAGGCTGTTCAAATACCCGTTTTCTGACAAAGGATCAGATGCTTTATACAGGCAGGGAACATGTGAGGATTATAAATAAATATAACATTCCCAAAACCTCCCAGGTAAAGAACTATGTCAACTCCATGACCGACCATAAAGTGAACAACTCTCTGTTCGGAAAACGCGTACTTCCTCCGGTAGGTCTTTGGGTTCACAACTATATGAAAGTAAGCGAGAAAAAGAAGTTCGGGAAGTGGATATATAAAACATTTTCCACTTATCCAATCCTGATCTCCGATGTCAATCCCGACCTTAGGTCTGCCAAGATAGAGAATGATCTTTTTGACAGGGGATATTTCCACACCAGGGCGTGGGCAGTTGTCGATACCAGCATGAGAAATCCGAAAAAGGCCAGAATTTCCTATTATGTTGAACTATCGCCCCCAAACTTCTATAATAAAGTAGTGATTGACACTATATTGGATAATATAGATTCCCTTATAATTAAGGATGACTTTATGAAACAGATCATCCCAGGAGACCAGTTTAATCTTGAAAAACTGAAAACATCCAGGATTGAGCTTTCCAGAAGGATCCAGGGGAATGGCTATTACTATTTTATTCCTGAGTTCATCGATCTGAAAGCAGATACAACAATACTGGAAAACAGGCTCGACCTGACGGTATCCAGGAAGAAGGATCTCCCGGTTTCAGTACTCTCAAAATACAGGATTAATGAGATAACAATAAACAATACCCAGGGAAAAGACTCTTCATCTTTTATGAGAAATACCTCATACTATGACAGTATAAGGATAAATTCATCAGGGGACATCCTTAAACCTTATATACTGATAAATTCGATCTATTTCAGAGAAGGTGATATTTATTCCTTTAATGCCAATCAGAACACTTCAACCCGTCTGAATAACCTTGGCGTATTTAAGTCTGTCAACATAACATATACCAGAAATCTGGCTGATAGTCTGTCTCATTTGCTTGACGTTGAAATGAACCTTATCATGGCTGACAACATAAACCTTGATTTTGAAGCAGACCTGGCAACCAAATCCTCAGGTTATTTCGGTCCCCTGCTTTCAGTCAGTGTCGCTCACGGCAATACCTTCAAAGGAGCTGAAAGACTGAAATTAGGTCTGACCGGTGGATTCGAATGGCAATGGGGGGCGAGCTCCAATACCGAGCTGGGAAACTATTCCTATCAGTTCGGGATAACCTCGGGGCTGACATTACCAAGGATAATTATACCTTTTAAAAAGGGTATTAATTCTGCAAAGCTTTTTCAACGGACAAGTATAAACCTGGATCTCAGCTTACTTAACAGGACAGCATATTATAAAATGTTTTCTGCGAAGAGCAATCTTAATTATCAGTGGAGCAATAAGAAAAACATTCAGCACTCATTTTCACCTGTTTATATAAACTCGGTAAATGTTCTTAATACAACTCCTGAGTTCGATTCTGTTGTCAGCGAAAACATATACATCAGGAAGAGTTTTGAGGAACAATTCATAATTGGCTCAAAGTATGATTTTACATATAATAATACACTGACTGTCAGACCGAATAATTTCTTCTTCCAGGCCGGAATCAGTACCTCCGGAAACCTTGTGGATCTTTTTGCAGGCATGGGAAAAGAAAGATCTGACAGACCTTACTATTTCTTCAGCAATGTCTATTCCCAATATCTGAAACTGACTACCGATTTCAGGTATTACAGGAATGGATATAATAAGTCGCTGGTTTTCAGGCTATATGCAGGTATTGGAGCGCCATACGGAAATTCGGCTGCATTACCATATGTTGAACAGTTTTTTAGCGGAGGAGCATATAGTATTCGCGGTTTTACAGCACGATATCTTGGCCCAGGGTCCTTTCATTCAGCTGATAACAGCGGCTATATAGACCAGTCGGGCGATATTAAGCTTGAGAGCAACCTGGAGTTCCGGTTTGATATGTCAAAACTGCTGAAAGGGGCTCTCTTTATTGAAACTGGCAATATATGGCTTGTCAATGAAGATGTGAACAGGCCAGGCGCAAAATTCGATATCAATACATTTTATAATCAGCTCGCTGTTGGAACAGGTTTTGGTCTGAGATTTGATTTCACATTCTTCGTTCTGAGAACAGATATTGGATTGCCGCTCAGGACACCCTACAAAACAAATGGAAATAACTGGCTGAATTCCACCAATAAGGTATTTTCAGGTGCACTTTTCAATCTGGCGATAGGGTATCCTTTCTAAGGTTCCGATACCAGATCACGGCTATGCCCTGCAGGGGAATTCACAGGATTCAGTAAAATGTTCTCATCGCTTAAAAAACATATTCTGATCAGTAATTTCCCTCCAGTACCACAGTCCTATTCTTATTGAAGGTTTTATATATTATTTTTGGAAGAATTTGCGTTGTTTAAGGATAATTGATTTGTTATTAGTGATGCATTTATCGCCCTGACCAGACAAACCTAAACATCACCACACAAAATTTTTTTTTATCTGTTCTCTGTTTTTAATGCTATTTACTTAACTGACTGTGATATGGGAAATAAATTTTTTTCTCTTGTAACAATTATTGGAAGTCTGTTTCTTTGGGGATGTTATCCGAACGGACCTACCACTACGGATGATCTCGACGTTGTGATAACCCATCATAATCCCAATTATGATTTTGTTGCAATGGGCACCTATGCGATACCTGATAAAATAGTAAAAATAACCGGCAACCTTCAGGAAGGTGATCTGCCGGAGTACCTGCCGACTGCCAATTCATCATCGATTCTTAGCAGGATCGATGCCAATATGGAAGCACTCGGATGGACCAGGGTCGCACTGAGCGCTTCACCTGACGTTTTTCTGGCGCCGGCTGCCTGGGAGACTACAACTATCAATTATTATTATGATTACTGGTACTGGTGGTGGGGCGGCTATTATCCCTCCTATCCATATTACCCCCCCTCTTATAGTTCATCATACATAACTGGTACCCTGTTATTGACAATTATGGATCCAGATGAACTAGATGGTAATGACTATCCGATTCAGCAGTGGACCGGAGTTCTGAACGGAATATTAAATGAAAAATTTGATGCGGCCCGCATTAATAAGCTAATAGACCAGGCTTTTAGTCAGTCTCCATATCTCAAAACCAATTAATCAGATCCGTCATGAAAAAAACTTTATATATTTTACTTTTTACCGTTTTGGCTTCATCTGCAATGGCGCAGAACAATATGATGTCGTGGCAGTATTCTATCGGATTTGCTTCAGGAGACCTTCATGATTATGTTGAACCGGTAAGCTGGAGAGGTGTTACCTATAATTATCATCGTATGATGGAGACAGGCGCTTCGGTAGGTATGGAATTAGGGTGGAATGTGTTCTATGAAGAAAAAGCTTATGGAACTTACTCATACAGGAACCTTGACTATTCAGGGAAACAATACCGGTACAGCAACAATATCCCTCTTCTTATCACTATCGGATACTTTGTAAATCCTGATTATATCGTCACCCCTTTTGCCGGAATTGGTATTGGCACAATGTATTCTGAAAGAAAAACAGCAATGGGCGTATATACGTTTGCTTCTGACGGTTGGCATTTTGAAATGAAACCGGAACTCGGAATCATGTATAACAGGGAAGGAGCAAGCCTGGCACTTTCAGCCAAATACTATTATGGTTTAAAGGCAGGTGATCTTCCCGCAGAAGGCTTCTTTGCAATAAATATAGGATTTGTAGTTAAAAGATAATTAGCAATCCCTGTTCCTGCTGATCAGGATGTAATACTTACTTCTTTTCAGGCAAAAACATTTTCTCAGGGTCTACAGTATATGTCCACGGTATTCCGGAATTCTTCCATCCGTTTTTTAACCTCTTACCCTGAAAAACACTTTCAGGATCATCGATCACATCACCTTCCATACCATCGGTAATACTGTAAACATTTTTGAACCCTGCTTCTGCCAGTTTATTAACTGCTTTAGCACTTCGGCCACCGGATCTGCATGTGACAAGTATGGTATCGGTTGGACCGGCAATTTTTTTCACCAGTGAAATAAAGTCAGGATTTGGCTTCATGGTAAAGTGATTCTTCCCGGCGTCCCATTCCCATGACTGAAAGAGCAAGGGGACATTCCAGGCCATTTCCGTGTGGCCTACAAAAAGATACTCTTCCGGTGTACGGACGTCGAGGATCCTGATTTTGTCAGGATCGGCTTTCCATTTCTCATACGCTTCCCTTGCTGTTAAGTAAAGACCCAGGGTTGTCTGCTTCTCTTTTGGAATTTCTGATTTAGATACCTGTCCATTGACCACTTGTATCGCAAAGAGACTGATTAAGGTCATATGGATAACTGATAAGCCGAACAGGCTGTATCTGGCTCCGGATTCCTCCAGGTCCTTAACTTTCATCATATTTTATGTTTTTTGTGAGAATTTTTCCAGGTTCAGGGTTTTTCCTGTTTTAATTTCCCCCATGCGCTCTTTACAGCATCTTCAAATATATCCCAGCTTTTTTCTGCTCCGTCTTTAAGCTCTTCCCATGCGTCTTCTCCGGCATCCTGGATTTTCTTCAGCTTCAGCTGAGCTTCTTCTTTTTTGAGGCGCAATTCATTAATCTGCTGATTATATGATGCTTTAACATCAGCTTTTGCCGTTTCAGCCTTTGCCTCAAATTTTTGAATTTCAGTGTCCCACTCCTTGAGCCGGGCTGCCATCTTGTCGATATAATCCTTGCGGTTTTCCATTGTTTTTCTTTTTGTTTGTCAAATTTATAAACTAAAATTCAAAGTTAGTTATAACCCGTCATATATTGTGGTTGATATCGGTTCTAAAATATGCCTAAAATGCAATCCTGCCGTAAGCATGAATGAAGATTCCCCGCTAAGGATCGGAATGATTTAATAAAAAAGCTATTTTTGTTTGAGGCATACCTACTATCCACTCTTGCCATAAATGACAGGAAACTCTTCAAATATAAAACAGTCCAGCCCATGGTATAACTTAATCCTTCACCTTCATCCCGGAAAGGTGAGGATATCAACTCTGGATTTTAAACTGACATTTGGTCTGGGCGGAATGGCTGCACTTCTTGTGGTTATACAGGTTTTTACAGGACTTTTACTCAAATTTCATTATATCCCTTCTCCTGAAGGTGCCTATAACTCAGTTCTTAATATAAATGATGGACTTTTATTTGGCAAGCTGGCCCATAATATTCACCACTGGAGTGCCATCCTGTTGCTATGGATAACATTCCTCCATTTGCTCAGGGTGTTTTTTACAGGAGCATATCGTAAGCCAAGGCATGCAACATGGATCTTTGGAATGCTATTGCTGGTACTGGTCATTTTATCAAATTTCACCGGCTACCTTCTTCCCTGGGACCAGCTCTCATACTGGGCAGTAACAATATGTACAAGCCTTTTACAATATATTCCGCTGATAGGAAGCCCGATAAAAGAGGCGCTTCTCGGGGGAAATGAGATTGGAAGTGTCACCCTTTCAAATTTTTTTAATCTGCATACGGGTATAATTCCTTTATTAATGATTGTTATGATGGGGTATCATTTCTGGCGGATACGTAAGGCCGGTGGAGTAATTGTGTCAGACAAAAATGCTGAGTCCGCTCTGGTCGATACCCAGCCAAATCTCGTCGAAAGGGAATTTGTTGTTGCCCTGGTGCTTCTTGCATTTTTACTTGTATTAAGCGTTCTTTTCGATGCCCCGTTACGCGAAAGGGCAAACCCTTCATTCAGTCCTAACCCTGCTAAAGCGCCATGGTATTTTTTAGGATTGCAGGAATTGCTTATACATTTTCATCCTTTCTTCGCAGTGGTTGTTTTCCCTCTGACCTTACTCATTGGGAGCTTCTGGCTTCCCTATATAAAGCTATCTGATAATAACCATGGCATTTGGTTTTTGTCAGATCGCGGGAAAAATGCAGGGAAGTTTGCAGCAGCCTCAGGATTTATCTTTACAATATTTTTCATTGCCGTAAGTGAATTATTGCCCGACCCTGAGACTGTGATGAAGGTAGTTCCTTCAATTATTACGACTGGTCTCGTCCCGTTTATTATAATTATTGGAACCATTTTCCTCTATATGAAATTTCTGAAGAAGAAGTTCTCACTTAACCGCTCGGAATCTATCCAGTCCATAATGATTATCATGGTAATGTCTTATACGGTATTGTCATTAACGGGTATTTTCTTCAGGGGAGAGGGAATGAAACTGATTTGGCCATGGATGATCTAATTAGAATGAAACATAAAATAAGCAGACATATTGAACCAAATAATATTGAAACTACCGGACGGCGGAAATTCCTTTCACGGATCTGGAAGATTCTTGGTCTGGTGGCTCTGGCAGAGCTTGCTTTTTTTACAATAAGCATGTTAAGGCCCGGAAGGAAGAACCTCAAAGATCATCCAGAGCTCAATTTTAAGGTTGCAGGCAATATTGAAGATTTCCCAATCAATTCTGTAACTGCCGACAGGGTAAATAAGTTCTTTCTCATCAGATCGGAAGATGGCGGTTTTCTTGCGCTTTCACTGATATGTTCACACCTCGGGTGTTCGGTATTATGGGATAAAACCAGGAACCAGTTTGTATGCCCATGCCATTCATCTGCTTTTGACAGGGTAGGCAATGTTATCAATTCACCAGCACCAAGGGCACTCGATTATTTCCCTGTGCTGATTGAGGGAGGGAAAATAAAGGTTGACCTGGGACAAAAGAAGAGTCGCAAAAAATTTGAAAATAACCAGGTAACCTATGCCATCTGATCAGAGAATGAGTTACTGGAAGAAGACTGGATTTATCGCAACAGTGGTAATTGTGCTGGCATTCCCTGCATATCTTGCGCGCAAATATATTGAGAGATCAGGGCCGGTTACAAAGTCAGGACCATTCTATACAGGACGGGCATCATGTGTTGAGTGTCATAAGAAGGAAGATGACCTCTGGGCGGGTTCTCACCACGACCTTGCCATGGATACAGCATCGGCTTCAACAGTACTCGGTAATTTTGAAAATTGCGAATTCAGGCATAATGGCCAGACACACCGTATGTTCCGGAAAGAGGGTAAATACTTTGTGAATACCAACGGTCCGGATGGTAAATTCGAAGATTTTCAGGTTGCCTATACATTCGGTTATACCCCGTTGCAGCAGTACCTGGTGCCTTTTGAAGGAGGAAAACTTCAGTGCCTTCCGATTGCCTGGGATACGGAAAGGAAGCGATGGTTTCACCTGGGTGATACTGTTTACAGCGGGCAGGAGATAAAGCCCGACAACTGGCTTTACTGGACCAACCAGGCTCAGAACTGGAATGGAATGTGTGCAGACTGCCATTCAACAAATCTGCAAAAGAACTTTGACCCGCAAACAAATACTTACAGGACCACCTGGTCGGAGATTGATGTAAGCTGTGAAGCTTGTCACGGACCGGCATCAGGACATATTGAATGGGCCAGTCTGCCGGAAGGATCAAGGCTTGACGATGTTAATACAGGACTGATTGTAAGAACCCGTAATCTGGATAATAAGGAGCTTTTAAACGTTTGCACACGATGTCATTCACGACGCTCAATTATGAGCGATTATGACAACAATAATGAAGATCTTCTAAATTACATTGTCCCCCAGCTTATTATATCTCCTGTCTATCATGCCGACGGACAGATACTCGAGGAGGATTATGAATATGCTTCCTTTACCCAGAGCAAGATGTTTGAGAAGGGTATCAAGTGCAACGACTGTCATGATTCCCATTCCGTTAAAACACTTAAGCCTGACAACCAGCTCTGCCTTAAATGTCACAGGCCGGATATTTATGATAATTCATCCCATCATTATCATAAAATGCAGGTTGCAGGCGCTGCTGCCCTTATCAACAGGGGGAAGCCTGAATATTTACAAGGAACAGGTTCTCAATGTGTTAATTGTCATATGGTTGGCCGGTTCTATATGGGGAATGATTACCGACGGGATCACAGTTTCAGGAACCCGAGACCCGATCTTACTGCCAGCATAGGTACACCAAACGCATGCAACGACTGTCATAAGGATAAATCTGTAAAATGGTCTCGGGGTTATATTGATAAATGGTATGGGACGAGGAAGCGTCCACACTATGGAGAAACATTTGCTGCTGCAAACAGGATGGATCCTAAAGCCATTCCCGATCTGATACTTTATGCCGGGAATGAGCTTTTCCCTCTTATGGTAAGAGCTACCGCTGTTTCGCTACTGGCAAATTTTAACGATTCCCTGAGCAGAAGAGCAATGGAAAAAGCTCTTTCGGATCCTGCATCCCTTGTGCGTCATTCTGCTATAAATGGCTTTAACCAGGAGGATATTAAATCATTTGAAAAGCTTGTGAAACCACTCCTGAATGACCCTGTGAAGGGAATAAGGATTGAAGCTGCCATCAGGCTTTCGGCAGTCCCTGAGGAGCAGTTAAGTGACCCGGTTAAGAAGGCCAGGAGAGAAGCCCTACAGGAATACAGAGATGTTAACCTTTATGTATCTGATTTCCCGGGAGGACGCTATAATCTCGCAATTATGTATGCAAATGCAGGCGATCTGGAGAGGGCAGCTGAATCATACAGGTCAGCTATCAGGATTGATAACCTGTTTTATATGGCAAAAGTGAACCTGGCAAATGTTTACAACCAGCAGGGAAAAAATGATGAGGCAGAGAAACTACTACGCGAGGTTCTGAATGATAATCCTGAGATACATCAGGTCTGTTATTCACTTGCCCTTCTGCTGGCTGAAAAAGGAAATATTGAGGAGAGTCGAAAATATTTTCTGAAAGCTGTCGGCTTGTTGCCTGAAGAGCACAGGATCCTTTATAATCTGGCTCTGCTTGAAAATTCCCAGGGGAACAAAAAAGTGGCTGAGGAATATCTGCTCAAAGCCCTTGATAAGGAACCCGGTAATTATGATTTCCTGTACGCCATATGTACCTTCTACCTTGAAAACAGGATGAATTCAAAAGCTGCTTTCTACGCAGGACAGCTGGCAGTGAAATATCCCGCCAATCCTGTTGGAAAGCAGCTGCAGGAGCTTGCCGGTAAATAAAACAGACTTTTATTTGGATCTGATAGTTTCCGGGGGGAAGATCTCTCCCTGATAGGAGATTGTGCCGCGGTTATTGCTTATTATTGTCAGTGAAGAGTTTCCTGTGAAACTCACAGATAAGGAGAGTCTGTAAACATCATTTTCTCCCTTGACTCTTGCCTCAATCTGAAAATTCTTTTTCTTTTTTTCAATGTTTAAAGATTCCGGCTTATCCCTGAATTTTATCGTGTTATCACCTCCCAATCCAATAGCTGCAGTAGCTGTTCCGAAGAATGGCATATATCCATCCATCAGCTCGGAATTAAACTTTACATAATTGGGATTGGATGAAAGATTAACTTGTGAAACACCCATGGGCAAGGCATATTTAGCGACGAAGACGAAATCCTTAGAATTGACAAGTGTTTCAATTTCTGCCTGTTTACTAAGCAATTCTTCTTCTTTCAGCTCTTTTTTGGATTTCTCCTGGGAAAATGCTGATGTCAGAATCAGTGACAGCAGGATCATTATAGATGAGATTTTAGCTTTCATATTCATTCGATATTAAAAATTTCATTTCAGGTAAAGTTATATCAATTGTCAGGCCAAAGAGCCTGGTCTTACACTTAATCCGAAAGATTTGTAAAAATTTCAAGAGAACAATGGCTCTCTGCAAATATTTGGATGAATAGGGCAGATCTTTCAGGAAGAGGTATTAAATCTTTAATAAATTTCCATTCCGGGATGTTATTGGATAGTAACAGTCTCAAGTTTATCTTTCGGCAAGGGTTAATGTTTTCATTCGTATATAAAGGAAACTGCCTGCTTCCTGGTTAAGAACCTGCCGGGGTTAAATGATGTTGCCTTTAGTTTCACAGGGAAATCTTAGAGAGGCAATTAACTTTATTAAAACAATTAGAGTTGAAATGCATTATTTACAATTTTCAGTATATTCCAAAATCAGGAGATATGTCAGAATGTCCGATTGAATAAGTTATTATTGATTTGAATCATTGCGTATCTTTTGAGACAAGGAACCCAGGAATTCTGAAATCTTTGGAAGGACAATGTCCCTGGTTAATGAGACCAGGATGTTAGAGACTGAAAAGTATTGCCTGATAAGAACTATTTCCATGTTTATCTTTGCCTCGATCAATCGGGTCTTAAGGAGCAGTCTTTCCCTTTCAAAACGAAAATCCTCAAATGATTCAATTGAATGATACGGGTGGTTACTGTTTGTTTTCATAATCATCGAATTTTGGGAACATCAGTCTCACAACGGCTTGTATAACTGGTTTTTCTACAATCTTCTTCCTGAATATCAGGAAAAGTACAAGCAGCAGGAAATAAAACCCTGCCACGCACATAAATCCTGCCTCATTTGAATGAAGCAGCGTGCCTAAAAAGAATCCTCCGGCAAAAGATAAAAACATAAGAACAAAGAAGGCCAGATATCCTGCAATTACTAATGTTGAGGCACTGCTCAATAACCTTGCAAGATTTTCAGCAGTATGCAGTCTGATAAGGTCCAGCTTTACCTCAATGTATTCCTGAACCTCTTTTCGGATATTATCTATGTTTTCCACCATAGTGCAGGCTATGTTTAAATTTGTTGTGACAGAATTTCAATTTCTCTCTGCAGCTCTGCAAGCTTATCAGCCAGGTCATCTTTCATCTTGCCGGCTTTCTGGCCAGCCTGCCCTTTCAGATTCTCCAGCTCTTTTTCAAGCTCGTCAAATTTCTTTTTTATCTGTTCACGTGTCTCTTTCCCGCTTTTGGGTGCATAAAGCAATGCGACTATACCGCCAATAGCGGCTCCTGCCAGTAAACCTGTTAAAAATGAATTACCTGATTTCATATTCTTTAACTTAAAAATTAATTACTAAGACAAATCGAATTATGAATACACATTCTAAAACAAAGATACTAAAAGAGAACAATGCAAAAACTCTTTATTGATGTAATTAGCTATTAATGAGTGTAGCAATTATCTATTAAAATTGCCATCCTGTGTTTTTACATCTTTCAATTATTTTTTAGCGTGTATCATTTTAAATGTAGTCATTAGAAGGTAGCAAAGGGCAGATCCAGCATGGATCAAAGAATATCCATAAGAGGTTTGCGATCCCTTATTATATCCGCTTTATAATGATATTTTCCTATGGAATGAGATTTATTTATATTGGATTCTTTAAGATTGACAGCTTTTTTTGTAAGTGCAGTTTTGGGATCATGAGATTCCTCATTCATCCACCGGCATTCATCCACCATACTCACTTACACAATCTATGAGTTATATCGTGGATTAATGAGGAATCTCATATTCTTATTTAATGGCTGTTACTGATAATCTGTTCTCCGATATAGCTCCCATAGCTGGTGATGCAGAATGAAACAATAAGCGTGAGCAATCCGATGATGAGGATGAAGTTTGTTTTAGGTTTGACCTCCTTCCACTCTTTCATCACCACTCCGACAATATAGCTGAAGAAAATGAGCATCGACATATGCAGCACCCAGCTGGCAAACTGGAAGTTTCCCATCTTTACATGTCCCAGGCCGTAAAAGAAGAACTGGAGACACCACAGGGTGCCTGCCAGGGAAGACCATGCCCAGTTGCGGAGTATTTCAGTACGGGAAAGACCATTGTCAGGCAGGAACTCCTTCAGGGTGCCATTCCTTATTCCGGCTATAATGAACCAGATAAGATTCACAACAAAGCAGCCGGAGGTTGAAACGATCATTTTTGCATTTCCCTGGAAATTGACTGCCCCGCTTTTTGCTGCCATATCAGCTATTGGCTGACCATATTCCAGTGAGAGGTTGAAAACTCCTGAAAGAACCCCGGCGATAATTGTGAGGAGCAGGCCGGTGGTCATATTAAATCCTGTTTTGTGATCTGCCATTGAATTCAGGTCCTTCTCCTTCTTAAAGCCGCTCCAGCCGCAAAGGATTACACCCATTAGTGACAGGATCATTCCTGTAAGTACAATACCACCGCCGGGCTTCGAAAAATAGCTTCCAATTTCACCTAAAATAAGCATAGGAAAAATAGTACCAAGTACAGCTGAAATACCGATTGCAAGGGTGTATGTGAGCGAATAACCTATATGGTTTATTGCCTTACCGAAAGACATTCCTCCAAAACCATATGCTGCCCCGAGCAGGAAGGCCATCCAGAATGGCTTTGATGGTGCATCATGAAGGATTGAGAAAAATCCGGGGATTGTCAGCAAACCAATGATGACCGGCATAATTACCCAGGCAAAGAGCGCCTGTACAAGCCAGAAGGTTCCCCACGACCACTTGCGGATCTGTGTATTGGGAAGATAACAGGTTGATGCAGAGATACCTCCCACAGCATGAAGACCTGTTCCGAGGATCGGATTGGATGGAATCATGAATAGTTAATATAATCTGTTTTAGTATTTATCAACAGGCACATTACTCATCCCGATAGTCATTTTGCCTCCCTTCACAACATCTGAAAATGGCAGAAATGTTTCATGTATATTCTCTCCATTTACTGATACAGACGAGATGTAGATATTTTCAGAACTGTTCTTTTCAGTTTCAATAACAAATTGTTTCCCGGGGTAATATTTATCATTCAGGTTTATGGTTATCCTATCGAAGACAGGGCTGCATATTCCGAATTGAGGAATTTGCCCGGTAAGGCCTTTTACATCGAAAAGACCAATCCCCGCCATTACATACCAGGCTCCCAGCTGTCCCTGATCTTCGTCCTGCCCGAAACCGTAACCATGTATGCCTTCCGTACCATAGAAATCCCTGCAGATTGCCCTTACCCATTTCTGGGTAAGTGAAGGTTTCCCAGAATGGTTAAAGAGGAAAGAGGTATGAAGGCAGGGCTGATTTCCATGGTTATAGGGTTTTCTTATGCCTGCAAAGGCAAATATCTCCTTCCCGCCTCCAAAAAGATCTTTTTGTGAGATTATGAATATACTGTCAAGACGTGTATTGAATTCATCCTTCCCCATCTTTGACACTATTCCTTCAGGATCATGAGGAACATAAAATGTATACTGGTATGCGTTACCCTCCTGGAAGCCATTATGAGGCTCGGTTGGATCAAATTCCTCGTAAAACCTGCCGTTTTCCAGTTTTGGCCACATGAGTTTTCTTACAGGATGATATATTTTCTCCCAGCCTTTTGAAAGGTTTATAAGCATATTGTAGTCATCTTCCTTGCCAAGAGCCTTCGCCAGCTGTGCAACAGCCCAGGATGTGTACGAATATTCCAGCGTGTGTGAACACGAGAACTTCCATAGCTCATCGGCAAGATTCATACTGTCAATATAGGGGACATATCCGTATTTCACGAACTTGCCAACATCCATCTTACCGGCTCCGAATATCCGGTTCTCTGAGGTTATTTCATTCTTCAGGGAAGCTTCATATGCAGTTTTGACATCAAAATCCCTGATGCCGCAGTTGTAAGCTGCAACAATTGCGAGGGGAACCTGGTTTGTACCTACCCCGGAAACATATTTGCTGCATGCCAGTCCGTCACCGAGCCATCCTGCATCTTTATAAACAAGAAGGTGCGTTTTCACGAAGTCCGAAAGATATTCCGGATAAGCCAGGGCCCAGAGCTGGACAAGATTCCATTGTCCTCCCCAGATTGCATCGGTATTATAAAAATTATGTTCCGGTTTATTGTCTGCTCCAAGTGCAATCTGTCCTACCGTTCCGTCATTTCTGGGATATGCTCCATTCACATCGCTTGCCAGTCCTCGGCCCAGTAAAGCATGATAGAGGCCTGTATAGAACTTTACTTTGTCGCTCCGGTCTTTTCCTTCAACTCTTATCCTGCCCAGATAAGAACTCCATTTGTTGTGAGCCAGATCCCTGGCAACGTCAAAGCTGAGATCCTTAGCTTCGGTCTCAAGGTTCAGCCTGGCATTTTCAATCGAAGTAAATGACAATCCGGCTTTTATTGTAATACTTTCATTTTCAGATGTTGAGAAAGATAAGTATAATCCCGCACCGACTCCTGCAGCATCATTTTTTCCTGCTTCCGCAAGTGAGCCATGGAAGATACCAAAGGCATCAGGCTTTTTATCAATGTCGGCCGAAAAGTACATTTTGACACTCGACCCTGCCTGATATTTCTTAACATATTCCGGCTGTGTCTCGACAAATCCTTCAATACGGCCTTCAGGTGTCAGAGTTACCCTGGCGTCTTTGACATTGCCGCTTTCTCCCTGCTTATTCCCTATATCGAAAAGGATATGGGATTCCTTTCCTGCCGGAAAGGTATACCGGTGAAAACTGACCCTGTCGGTTGAAGTCACTTCAGCTTTAATATCATAATCCTTTAATATGACAGAATAATATCCGGGATGTAATATCTCATCTTTCTTGTCGAAGGTGGAGTGGTAACCTGTTCCTGTCGAGTCCGGAGCTCCGGGAATAGTCTTAAGAACACCAGTAGTCGGCATGAATACCACACCCCCTACCTGGAATTCATGAAAGTTAGGGAATCCGTCTATTGAGTTATGACGGAAGTCGTAACCAACAGCTTCCCAGCCGCTTAAGTTACCGAGGTGCCCATCAGTTGAAGGGCCTGGTTTAGCCATTCCAAAGGGATTTGCACCGGGTGCAACATGAAACCACCTGCAATGGGCTGTTCCTATAAGAGGATCGACATATTGGGTAAGGTCTTCAGTGTCTGAATTTTTTTCACCGCCGCTTTTGCAGGATGGGATGACGGCAGATATAGTAAACAGGAGGAGCAATAAGAAGGATCTGTAATTCATAGTGGTTCAGTTAAACATTTTGCATTTCAAATGTAGCAGAAATCAGTGATGTTCAAAAACACATATACTTTATAAATCTGAATATATCGGCGTTGAATAATTTAACTGCAAAGGCATACGGATTCTAAGGTTGAAATTAAGTTAGTTAATAACTTGGGGCTGCTGAAAAAGTCAAAATCCATTAACCGCAAAGGGCGCAAAGTCTTTACGAAGAGGTCGCAAAGAAGTTATGATAAATGATTTGTCTTTGCGTTCTTTGCGATTTCCTTAGCGTTCTTTGCGTTTAAAAAGACTTTTTCGGTTCCCCAAATATTTGTAGTTATCAATTCTTTTTGAAAATCGCCTTATTATTTATCTTGTAAGTTATTTAAGGACTTGGACTGCCTATACCAGTATAATGAGATATCGGCATAGGAATAATTCTCGGTTTTGAAAAGCTTTGTGTTGAAGAATTTTCTGTCGATCATTTTTTCAATTTCAGCGGAATTTTTACTGATCCCGAAATTATATGCCGTTGCAAGAAATTTAAGTCCGGAGATCTCATCCATACGGTTAGTCCTGAAATTCTTCCCGCATATTTTTATGAATGCCACCAGATAATTGAATTCGCTTTTTGGATCTTCAAGATCTTTTACAATTGATTTCCTGTAATCTTTGATATTCTCATAATCTGATAGGGTTTTAAAGTTTATTCCTGATCTGCGGTTCAGCACTGAGTTTGCCTGTTCTCTGACCATCATTGCAAAGGAGGGTTTCATCTGAAACTGCCCGATGGAGAAATTTGCGTAATCGTCGCCAAGGTTGATATAGAGAGTTTTTAGAAGAGTTATTTCCATCTTGTCACGAAGGGCTGAATAGCGAACCAATTCAGGGAAGATAACCGCTATAGCGATGGGATAGGAGATATGGTTTTTTTCAAGAACAGGCTGCATCCAACTCCTGTTCTCACTTTCAAACAATAATGCTTTTTTCCAGTCGTCGCCGAAAATCTCAGGATAATTCAGGGATTGAGAGAATGAGAAACCTGTAAATCCAGGAATAAAAATCATCATCATCAGGAGTCTCAAAAACAGACTCGCAACTCCTGTAGTTGTGACCCCCAAACCCCCAAGGGGGGGCTTAATTCCCAATTTACCCCGGCAGAATATGTTTGTAACAGTTCTTAACCCCCCCCTGGGGGGGCAGGGGGGTGAGAAAGGTGGATTGAAAATCAATTGAGTAAACTAAAATGGAATCTTATGCTGCATAATTGCATTTTTCTTAGGCGAATAATACATATAGCTTAGATATACAGTCCCATCGGCTTTTACCAGAGCAGGACTGAAGAGATCGCTCATTGTTGTATTATCGCTGAAACCAAGAGTTCCGGACTTATAATAAGCGTATTTTGTATTATTTGAATTCACGAAGAGATTTTTTGCACCGATTGCTTCAGACTTAAGGGTAAAGATAACCTTCATCTGGAGGTCAATAATTTTGTCATAGGCAAAAATAAGAATATCATCATATTTAATGTCCGCATTAAAAGTACCGCCGGCGGATTTCAGGAGGTCCCATTTTGCATTTGGGATGTTTGTGACAATTTTTGCCTGCATACTTTCGGGACCCCCTCCCTGTGTCATGTTTTCCTGCATCTGCTGGGCAAATTGCATTGCAAGTTCCATCCTCTCATCGTCGGTCTTGGCGTTCTCCATCGCCTCTTCCATGCTTTTACCCTGGGTTTCAGACATTGCAAGAGTTTCAATGACTACAGCAGCGAATTTTTCCTTCGATCTCGACACCTTGAAATCATTAATCTGGGCATACGGGCCGTATTTTTTACCCGCAAAAGTTATAAGGAACTTTTCACCTGATTTGGTTATGTATGGTTTATTTTTTGCCAGAAAGCCGGCTTCACTTTTATCATTATCTTCTTTTGGTACGAAGTCAGCAATTTGTGGATCTCCTGCTTTATACGGACCTGAAGTAACCCCGTTTTTTGCAACATAATATTCATCAGTACCATGAGCCTGTGCTAAAATTCTGCCATCACTGAGAATACTTATTGATAATTCCTTATAATCGAGCTGTAATTTTCCGCCCAGGTCCATGGCTATTATGGCCTGATCACTTGCACATGATGGTTCCGGTTCTGTTTTTGTATCTGCGGCTTTGTCAGAAGTACCAAGGATGCTGTTTGCTGACTTGGTGACCTTGTTCATGAATCCTGATTTCTGACCTGCTGCGGGATAAACTATAATTAAGCAGAGCGCCAGATAAAGAAATGCAAACTTTTTCATATGATTGGCTTTAATTAATACTCAAATATAATTATAACTTTTAGGAAGAATAAAGTTATAAATTTTCTCCAAGTGTTTAACCAAACCTGCATATTATTGTAAATTATTCAGGATTCAAAGGAGCCTTAGTGAACCTTTGTGAAACCCTTAGTGCTTCTTCGTGTTAAAAAAATATTAAACATGAAGGACACGAAGGGTATCACGAAGAACACAATGGAGTAATTAAAACCTTTTAATGACCCCAGCCAAATTGATTGCCAAACCGTGGATTTACAACATTATTGTAGATGGAACCGAAGGTATAGGAGACGCCGAAACTTCCCCAGTACTGAAATTGAGTGGCTAGTTCTTTTTTCTGAAGCAGGATCTCCTCTGTTGTTGCACCCGTTTTTGCCAGACCAAGCTGATCATGAAGTATTGATGCACCTCCGCTGAAGTTCAGCTGCAGGCCTTTGAGGACCCTGAGACTGAAATTAGTATAGAGAGAGATATTATTTTTTGACCAGTCATACAGATAGTTGCTGTATTCCGAGCTCAGATCAATTGTTCCCCATTTCTGCACAACAGCATATGCGACGTTAATTGAGTGCTGTGCATGTCCCTCCTCAGTCTTAAAATAGACTGTTGTGTCGATATAATTAAAGTAGTTATAACCAACTGAATATAATATTCTTAATTGTTTCCTGGTAGATTGGGAATACGGAAAGATATCGTATTCGATCCCGGGCATGAGTGCTATTGATCTGTCAAGATTATTGTAGATAGATGATCCGATATATGCTGATCCTCCATATGACCAGTGGTCAGATATACTTTTTACTACCAGTCCGCTTAATGATTTTGAATTGGTATTGCTTCGGATGGTCTCTTCATCAATAACGAATCTTTCTATTCCGTAAGAGTATCTCGCCCTGAGGTTTATCTTCCATTCCTCTGTAACTCTGTTTGCAGAAAAACTCCCGTAAAGATTGTTTGAAGTATATGTCTGCTGGCCGTTAAACCAACCGCTGAGCTGCCCCTTGAATACCCAGCTGTCCCATTTGTCGGAAGACACGGTTTGTGAAATCGGTTCACTGAAACTGATCTGTATGTATTTGGCAAGAGGCGTTTTGGCAATATACCGCATAAGGCCGAGCTTAAGAGTATTTACCTCCTGCAGCCTTATTTCATCGTAGGTGGCATCCGGAGCAGAGATAAATGAAAGAGTATCGTACATTCCGTTATTCTCATTCTGTCCGACAAGGAAATAGGTGAATTCAGTCCCTCCTGCTCCTGTTCTCTGCCTGGTGGAAAGAACATAGACGCTTGCATCCTTTATATCCCTGACATAATTAACATAAGGGATCTCTTTCCTTATGTAATCATTCGCTTCCATATATACCAGCAAGGCATCCTTGCGCAGCGAATCTGATTTTGTATCTATCCCTCCGGAGAAGGCAGACGACATGATTCCCAGGAATGTTAGGAGGAAAATAGCTTTTCTCATAGCAATTCGTTAGAATATATTAGAAAGATGATTACCGGACGAATATAATTAAATGATCCATTTGATGATACATTAATATTTATGATTAACAATATTTAACTTAATAAACTAAAAAATCCGGTGCAGGTAAACCGGCACCGGATGTCATCGAAGATATCAGGAATGAAAAACAGGAATTACTTCGCTTTGATTTTTGAGCTGCTGGCAGGTTCTATCCCATCGCTGGTAACTATCCATAAGTTGGTGCAATTCTCAATCCCCTCTTTATCATCAAAGGCATAATACTCATTCGAGATATAGGAGTGAAGCAACCGGAGTGACGGTTTATCGAGTTTAAGGATAGTACCCTCGGGAAGATAAAGGTTGATGCCAATATTATCAGCTGACCACTTGCGCCCGGCAGGGATAGTGAAATACTCATCCAGAATTATCGTATCCCTATTGATGGCGTAGTTATAGATAAGATCCTCTGTCTTTTTCATCGCCTCAATCTCATTTTTGCCTGATGACCGCTTCCTCAGCTCCACTCTGGCATTCTCTTTTTCAGAGTTGTAGATTTTCAGGTAGGGACGAATGTATAGCTCTTTCTTTTCATTACTGATCATAATGTTATATCCATCTTCCCTGAAATTAAGCTCTTTTTCAAATATAAGGTCGGATGATCTGTTCCCGGCTTTTATATAAAGGGTGTCGGGAGCAGTTGAAAAGATCTTCTGCGTGGAAGTTCTTGCGGTTTCAGCAAAGCTTATTCCCTCATTGAACAGAATTACTGCCAGGATGGCTATGAGCATTATCCATAAAACAAAAGCTACCAGGCTGAAGATCCCGTCTTTTGCCCTGAACCAGAAGATCATCTTTACTCCCCAGTAGATGAGCGCAATCATAGGTATGATGAGTATGACAAGCGAAAGGGCAATAATCCATGGAACAAGAGCCGGATTGACGACATATTTCAGGAAGTCTGATAAATATATGAGGTTCATATCAAAACTGCTGCTTGAAATGCTCGCGGGATATTTAAAAACGAGCAGCAAGACCAGGCTCAGGATGAATAGGGAGCCTATCAGAACGAATGCGACACCGAAAATTATCAGCAGCACCCGCACCGCTATATAAAACACTCTTCCAATAGCCCTGAAAATCTCGTTCAAGGCATTTCCGATCCTGGAGGTGTTGTAGTACCCTTTATTATATGTGGGCGACCCCGGACTGTATGTGCCATCTGCATTTAGCCTCTGCGACATTGCCGACTGATAAGTTTTGCCGTACATTTCGCGCCTGCGTAAATCTGTATTGGCTGAAGGCAGTGCTATCCAGAGAGCAAGGTAGAGGAAAATACCGACCCCAAAGGAGAGCGTAAAAATAACAAAGAGAATCCTGAACAGAACAGGGTCGGAGTTCAGATAGGCTCCTATCCCGCCGCAGACACCACTGATTACTGTGTCATCAGGATTCCGGTACATCCTTTTCTTTTGCGATGTATATGTATAAGTTTCAGGCTCAGGCTCTGCATCATTATTATCAAAATCTTCAGGCTTTCCTATTATAGAGATCATCGCCTCCACATTTGTCACAGATATTGTCCCAGCAGTACCTTTTTGCGATTCGAAAATCTCCGCAATGCGTGATTCAATATCGGCAACTGTTTCTACTCCCCCGGGGACATTTTTGAATCGGTTATTGACTGCCTGAAGGTAATCGCGCAGGATCCCGTATGCATCTTCCTCAATCTGGAACAATATGCCGGCAATATTTATATTTATTGTCTTATCCATTATTTTCAGTTTTAATAGGTTAGTAATAGTTTACCTGGTTCTGATAAGATTGACGGAATCAACCAGCTCCTGCCATGAGTTGTCGAGGTCGGTCAGATATGTCCGCCCTGTTTCAGTGAGTTCATAATATTTCCGCGGGGGACCCTGCTGTGACTCTTCCCATCTGTAACTCAGTAACCCGGCATTCTTCTGCCTGGTCAGCAGAGGATACAGCGTGCCTTCAACTATTATTACCCTGGCTTCCTTAAGTTCCTTGATAATGTCGCTTGCATAACAGGAATTCCTGGACAGAACCGAAAGGATACAGTACTCAAGGATCCCTTTACGCATTTGTGCTTTTGTATTTTCTAAATCCATAATGTTAAGTTTTAATGATTTTGAATCAATTGAATTCTTTGCATCCTGTCTAGAACTTCATTTTCTTCCTGACAGAATCAAACTCATTCTTTACAGCCTCCTTGATATTGTGGATATTGACAGGCTCCCCCTTCATCTCAATCTTCTGAGCTGTTGTTTTTGCCTCAGGGAGGACGATGTACAGGATAAGATATACAATTACTCCTATGCCACCGGCAAGAGTCAGGGCAATAAAAATAATTCTGAGGATCACAGGGTCAATATTCCAGTAGGCGCCCATGCCGGAACAGACACCTCCGATTATCCTGTTGTCCGTATCGCGATACATCCGGTGATAGCCCGGAGAAGAAAACGTATCACGCGATTTAGGCCCTTCAGAATCTGAAATATCCTCGGGTGTACCCAGTACAGATATTGCCTGACGAACATCCTCGATGTTAATTACCTGTTTGTAGCTGGTGATTTTTGCACGGAAGAGTTCCGCCATCCTTGTCTCAATGTCGGAAAGGATCTCTGAAGAGCTCTCTTCACCGGCAAAATGGAGCTCAAGATTCCTCAGGTACATCTTAAGTTCGGAGTAAGCATCTTCATCAATATTGAAGGAATACCCTCCGAGATTTATGCTAACAGTTATTTTCATGGTTCTTTTTATTTATTACTACTGTTCTATACATGTAACATGACAATACAAAGATATAAATAAATAATTATACTATGCAATACATAGTACTGAAAAAATGCACTATTTTTTGAAAATATTTTTTAATTGGCAGATAATTAGTGGGATAGAAGTGAAAATATTTTTACATCAGCTACCCGGGGCATAGCCGTCAACGTAAGGAGTCTGTAAAAAGTTTTACAGGGAGGATCATAATAGGCAAATGGCTATTAATGTTGAAATTCTGTGGGGACAGGTCGCGACCCGTCCTACTTTCCCTCTGTATTTACAACTTCACAATTAGGTGACGGCTTTGCCCCCCGGGAGGGGTTAAGAATTAAAAATCCAGAAAGGATATGATGGCGGAGAATGACAAATCTGAGGCTGCTCTCTTCGGCAACAGAATCCTACCGATCGAGCCAGTGACGAAATTCGGTAGTACGTGCTGTACTAACCAGGATCTCTTCTCCTGCAGGGGGAACTGTATCAATCCTGATCCTGCTTTTTGACAGGATCGATATCCTGTTAATGACGCGGTACTGAACAATATACTGCCTGTTAACCCTGAAAAACAGCTCAGGGTTCAGCAACAGCTCAAGGTTGTCAAGTGAAAACTCAAGAGGATAGTGATGATTTTCAACAGTACAGAGGAAGGTGTTTTTTTCCCTGGAGTAGAGGTAAGCAATTTCGCCTGTTTCTACAACCTTAATCTTATTTGCTATGCTTACAACAAATCTCTTCTTGAATTTATCATTGCGGTTTTCGATGGTTTCCAGAAGCTTCCGGATATTCACCGTCTGTGACAGAGACTGAAATTTCCTGAACTTTTCAATACTCTGTGATAATTTGGCTTCACTTACAGGTTTAAGAAGGTAATCGATGCTGTTGAGTTCGAATGCCCTTATAGCATACTCATCGTAAGCAGTTGTAAAGATCACATATGATTCAACTTTTATTTTACTGAAAATGTCAAAACTGATCCCATCGCCCAACTGAATATCGAGCATTATAAGATCAGGAGGCGGATTGCTTTCAAACCATCTGACAGCTGACTCCACAGTATCAATGATTGCCAGTACCTCAATATCAGACTGGAGTTTCCGCAGAAGCTTTTCAAGCCTGAAAGCTGCCGGCTGCTCATCTTCGATGATAAGAGTTCTGATCATAATTCTGCCCTAAGCAATGGGAGGGTTACTTTAAAAAATCCATCCTCTTCTGTTATTTCTACCTTGGTAGATGTAAAGAAACCATACCTTCCCCTGATATTGTTTAATCCCTGACCTGTAGAAGCTACTCCCTGTTTTTTCTGAAGGTTGTTTGTAACAGAAATCGAATCCTTATCAGCACTTATTACCACCCTGAGGGGTTTTTCCCTGGAGATGACATTATGTTTAATACAGTTTTCAACAAGTGACTGTAAAACCAGCGGGGGAACAACAGAGTTTAGAAGAGTATCAGGAACATTGACAATTATTTCAAGTGAACCCCTGAACCTGGTCATCTGCAGGCTGATATAGCTGTTTGTAATTTCAAGTTCATCGCGGAGCGGAACCAGTTCATTCTCGCCGCTCTTCATCATATACCGGAGAAGACCCGAGAGATTCTGAATATAATCCACTACCGGTTTATTATCTTCCACCATTGAGGTAAGGCTGTTCAGACTGTTGAAGAGGAAATGTGGATTTATCTGTGCCATCAGGGCTTCGTACCTGGCCTCAATATTATCTTTTTCAAGCCTTACAGATTTTGAGAAGTTATACTTCCACTGCTGGTAAAAGAAGACAGATTCGTGAATGGAAGTTATAAGGAGTGTAATCAGGATAGTTGTAAAGACTTCCATTCCAATATATTCTACCTCGTGAATATTCCAGAATTTTCTTTCCAGGTAATAGAGAAATGAGCTGAAAGCTACTGTATAAGCCAGGATGAATATTATCTCAATAATCAGATGCCTGAAAGGGGCCTGCTCCCATGGAAACTTCCTCCACAGAAAGGTCACGATCGCCATACATCCGAGCCACAGACCCGATGTGATGACTATCCCATGAACAAGGAACTTCAGGGACTTATCAGCGTCAGTTACTCCATAGCTGATGATAAATATTCCCACTATGACTAATCCCACCAGCGGTATCAGGATCAGAAGACTTTTATTGAAATAATTTGGAATTTTATACATATCAATGCAAATCTAACTAAAATTTCAGAACTGGATACGGTACAGGAACATAGGCACAAATCCCTGCTGATATACCTTGTATGTTTCTCCCTTTTTTGCATCATATCCTTCCATAAAAATGCTGCGGTAGCCTGTGATATTCTGAAGATCTATATTCCATTCCTGGCTGAACCTTTTATTATTGAACCTGATCCCAAAGCGCAGGTCGACCCTGAAATAATCATCATACTGGTCTTTATAGGCCCTGCTCCAGTCGCGGACCTCTTCTCCCCTTGCAGCTGATGCTTCAGGGTCTATCGGGACAAATCTTTTCCTCCGGCCCAGACTGTCTTTAAGTCGGTTGTAAATATGGAATGTTTACCTAATTTGCGCTCATAGCCTCCAAGAAGATTGAATACATAATTGCCATTGAAGGCAGTGTTTCTTACAATATTGTCATACCCCGAATATTTAGAATTGAAAACTGAGGAGGTAAAAAGCATATACCAGTTCCTGCTGAGAAACTTTTCAATGGTTATTTCCACTCCATAGTTCTTTCCTTTTCCGGTATTTACCAGGCTGTCCTGGGAAGAATTCCCGAACTGGTCTCCCGTATTCAGCATCGAGAATTCCGGAAATGAAGCTTTTACAGGAACTTTATAAAGATGCTGATAATAACTCTCAATTTTAATCCGGAAGTCATTGTTAACCATATACTGGTAGCCAAGGACAAAGTGAGCGCTGCGGGTGAATTTAATATCCTCATTAGTTAACGGATAGCTGTCTGTCAATGGATTATATTCCTGGTAGAAATAATAAACCCTTGGCTGGATCTGGCTGTGAAGTCCTATACCTGCGTTTATTGTTCCTTTCTCTGAGACAGTAAGGCTGGCTCCCAGGCGGGGTTCTGCCACCAGTTCTTTATTTAGGCCGAAGTACTGGAAGTGCATACCTGAATAGGTAGTCAGTCTCCCCCCTGATTTATGCTGCCACTGTGCATAAGCCTGGTAAAGCATCATATTTCCGTTAATATCCGTTGTAGTTAGGAAGCGGTTATACTCCCTGTCTTTAATACTGTCGAGATATGCTATACCGTAATTATCAATAATCAGCCCAATACTCACATTATCTTCAGCGCTTATTTTTCTTCTGATCTGGGTGGAGAAGGATAGTTTATTTTCTGCCTGGTTGCTCCTGACGTACGGACTGAATGTCCCGTTCCTTATTGAGTCGAGTGAGGCCCTGGAACTTGCATTCTGCCATGATAATGTTGACTTGATACGGGTTTTGTCATTGAAATAGTATGTATGCGATAATCCGATAACTGCCAGTCCGGCTTCGAAGTCAGTTGCCACACCCCTTGAGTTATATTGATTTTCAGTTGTATCTGTCAGGTCTCTTCCAAGAGCTATGAAGCTGGTACCCCAGAGGCCAAAAAGTTTTAGTCTGCCAATTTTAGTGCCCGGGACATCTACAAGAAATGTAAGGTCTTTATATTTAGGTATGGCAGCACCTGTACCGATATTAAAGCCAGCCTTATCGAGTAATTCAAGTGTTGAATACCTGTAGCTGGCAAGGTATGAAGCTTTCTGTCCGTTTGCGAGTTTCATAAGCGGTCCCTCGGCGCCAAGTTCAAAGCCATTGAATCCGACCTGGCCAATAAATTCATGTTCACTGGAGTTTCCGGAACGGAGGTTGATGTCAAATGCGCCTGCAATTGCATTGCCATATTCTGCAGGAAATGCGCCTGTAAGAAAATCAGAGTTTGTAAGAAGATTATTATTAACCATACTCACCGGGCCGCCTGTTGTTCCCTGTGCACCGAAATGGTTGGGATTTGGGATCTCGATCCCTTCAAGCCGCCATAGAACACCTGACGGAGAATTTCCGCGGATTATAATGTCATTCCGTGAGTCGTTCTGAGTCATGACCCCTGCATAATTGGCAACCATCCGGGCGGGATCACCAAGACTTCCTGCAAAACGCTCCGTCTCTTCAACGGAAAAGGTTCGTGTGCAACGATTGCGAGTTCATTCTGGGATTCTGCTTTTTTGACGAAGCTTTATAACTACTTCACCCAGGTTATTAACTTTTTCTGAGAGCTTTACTTCCAGTATAACCTCTTTCCCGCTTACAAGCATAAGATTATTATAGATCTCCGGTTCATAACCAATGCAGTTGATCTGCAGCGACTGTCTTCCCAGCGGTACTTTCCTTAGTTCAAATATCCCATTGACATCTGTAGTAACACCTACCTTAGGTTCGGCATTCAGAAGAATAACATACGCACCAATAATAGGGTATCCCGAAATGGCGTCCACAACAGTTCCGCGAATAGTTTGAGTCAGTTCCCCTGTGGCTTTTGCAATGGAAATATTCAGTATCAATGCTGAGAGGATCAATAAATAGGTTTTCATAGCTGTTTATTTAAAATTCAAGGCAAATCTATCCGGGAGATATCCAATAAAAAAAAGAAAGCTGACAGGATCACAATCCGGGGTGATGAATGCAGATTTTCAGGGATGAATAAAAGCTGAAATAGAAAGAGGGTTCATGCAGCATAACGGGAACAAATTTCTATATTTATCAAAATCTTTTTTGCAATGAAAAAATACAAATGGGGTATTCTGGCCCCTGGTAAAATGTCAGCCAAGTTCACACGAGCACTTAAATTGCTTGAGAATGTCGAACTTTTTGCTGTCGGGTCGCGCGATATTAATCGGGCAAGCCAGTTTGCAGCCGAGTTCGGATTTAAGAAAGCTTATGGCAGTTATGAAGAGTTGGCGACTGACAGTGAAGTTGAAATAATATATGTGGCATCACCTCATTCCCGGCATTATGAACACACTCTGCTCTGTCTGAAAAACAGGAAGGCCGTGCTGGTTGAAAAAGCATTTTCACTTAACAACCGCGAAGCAGCTGAGATGATCGATGAAGCTACCCGGCAGAAGGTTTTTCTCATGGAAGCACTCTGGCCACCATTTCAGCCATTATACCAGAAAACCCGTGAAATACTCGACAGCGGGGAAGCCGGGAAGATTATTCATATGAATGCACGGTTTGGTTTCCAGGCACCATTTCACCCGGCTGATCGAAAATTCAACCTGGAGCTTGGAGGAGGATCACTCCTTGATATAGGGATATACCCGGTTATAGACGCATTATGGTTTTTAGGTGTTCCTGATGAGATAACAGCAAAGGCAACTTTTTCTGAGACAGGATCGGAAGACTCAATAAGCATAATATTCGGCTATAACGACAGACGAATGGCAACCCTCTACAGTTCATTCAGGACAGTTGCAGGAATTGGCAGTGATCTGTTGTGCGAAAATGGCAATCTGCTCTTTTCACGTGGACGGGATATGTCGCAGCGACTTACAGTAGCAATAAACGGAAAAGAGAATGCAGACTACTCACTTCTTCCTGAAGGCATGGGATACCATTTTGAAGCAATTGAAGTCATGAAGTGCCTTGATGAGGGTAAACTTCAAAGCGATATCGTTCCTCATTCATTCACACTGAATCTTATGGCAACCCTCGACAGGATAAGAGAAGCTGCGGGGATAAGATTTCAGGGAAGGGATTAGGGGACGAAGAGACGGGGGGGACGAGACGGGGACGAGGGAGACGAAGACGAGAGACGGGGAGACGAAGAGACGGGGAGACGAGGAGAAAGGGGAGACGGGGAGAAGAGGAGACGAAGGGTGATTTTTTAAGGGCCGGCAAAAGGATCCGTGACTAAGACAGCAAGTTGGAGATGTCAGATACCGACAGAGATATAATAAGTGAGGATTCATTTTACAGGAAGAAGATGCTTCTCTCAATGCTCATACCTGGGATATTTGTTTCCCTGATGTGGCTGGTGAAGATCGCGGAGTTGATGCTGGATACCGATCTCTCAGGTTATGGAATCTATCCCCTTGAGGCGGAAGGTCTTTGGGGTATTTTATTTTCTCCTTTCATTCATGGTGATTTCAACCATCTGTTCAATAATTCACTGCCATTATTCTTTCTTGCGACAGCTCTTTTCTATTTCTACTCAGAGGTGGCATTGAAAGTATTCGCCTGGACATATTTTCTGACAGGTCTGCTGGTATGGGTGGCAGGCAGGGAAGCCTGGCATATAGGGGCCAGCGGGCTGGTTTACGGCCTTGCATCATTTCTCTTTTTCAGTGGTATTTTAAGGAAGCATTTCAGATTGATAGCCTTGTCGCTCTTAATCGTATTCCTTTATGGATCAATGGTATGGGGTCTCTTCCCCGGCGTTTATAAGAATGTTTCATGGGAGTCGCACATGCTGGGGTTTTTTTCAGGTATACTGCTGGCATTATGGTACCGGAAAGAAGGTCCGCAGGCGCCTGAGTATAACTGGATAAGTGATACCGATGAGGAAATTGATGAGAAAGTTGATGAAAATGACACTGTACCAGATCAGGAAGGCAATGAAATGAAGGAAAAAATTTAGTTTAACAGGTTATCGCTATTATAATAAGAGAGTTATCAAGACTGATAATATTAAAATGAAGATATTTTTGTTGATTGTTGACAAAATCAGGCAAATTGTTACCTTTAGAGGCAAAATTTTTGAAAAAACCCGAATATTATCTTCATTCATGAATCAAAAACCTGTTGCTGTAATTACAGGTGCCAGCAGAGGAATAGGCCGGGCGGTTGCTATTGCTTTGGCAGCTGAAGGTTATGATATTGCTGCGATAGCCAGATCTGTAGACAGTGAAGGCATGGCATTTCTGGGGAATGAAGTGGAAAAACTGGGAGCCCAGTTCTTCCCAGTGGGATTTGATATTTCATGTACCGGTTGCCATAAGGAGGTTGTGGCGAATATCCTGGAAAGATATGGCAGGATAGATATCCTGGTAAACAATGCCGGAGTTGCGCCATTACAGCGGAATGATATTCTGGACATGACAGAAGAGAGCTATGAAAGGGTGTTGAATATTAATCTGAAAGGCCCTGTCTTTTTTGCACAGAAGATCGCCAGGGAGATGACATGGCTTAAGAATCAGATCGATAATTTCAGACCTGTGATAGTTTTCATAACTTCTGTTTCAGCTGATCTTTCCTCAACGAACAGGGCTGAATACTGTATCTCAAAAGCGGGGCTGAGCATGGCCTCAAAGGTATTTGCAGACCGTCTTTCGGGTGAGGGAATCCTTGTTTATGAAGTCCGGCCGGGAATTATCCAGACCGACATGACTGCGAGAATAAAAGACAAATACGACAAGCTTATCGGTGAAGGGCTTGTTCCGCAAAAGAGATGGGGGTTGCCTGAAGATATTGGAAAAGCTGTGGCTTCCATTTCAAGAGGCGACTGGAGCTTCTCAACAGGTTTAGTCTTTGAGGTCAGCGGGGGTCTCAATATCCACAAACTCTGATTCCGGTTTTAGCTTGAAAATCTGATCGGATTTTATCAGTCCATACTCAGATCCTGAACAAAATAGCAGGCAGATGCGTTATTTGTATGAATTAATACAAATAATTAACTAATGAAACACATTATTACACTATCAGTTCTTATGGTTCTTGCAGTACTTAATATTTATGCACAGAATAAATATACTGCAGACACTCAGCAAACAAAATTACAATGGTTAGGTGAAAAAGTAACAGGACAGCACACAGGGTCTATCGCTCTGAAATCAGGCCAGCTTAACTGGAATGATAACAAAATTGTTTCGGGTGAATTTATTATTGATATGGCATCCCTTAAAGACTCAGAATCTAATGAACGTCTTGAAGGGCATCTCAAATCTGATGATTTTTTCGGGACCTCTAATTTCCCGGAAGCAAAGCTTATAATTACCGGAAGTACTTCTTTCGAGAAAGGAACAGGAGTAGTTTCAGGTACACTTACTATCAAAGGAGTGAGTAATCCAATCGAATTCAAGGCTGCTTTGCAGAAAAAAGATGATGGATTATGGTTTTTTGCCAATATCATTGTGGACAGAACGAAGTATAATATCCGTTATGGTTCGGGTTCTTTCATAGATAACCTTGGAGATAAAACAATCTTTGACGAGTTCAAGCTGAAAGTAAGTCTGTTTGTGAAATAATTGAATTTCCCTGCGCACACAGAGTTGTAAAGAGGATGAACAGAGGTACTGAGTGACCAGAAGAATTGTAAATTCTTAGATCTGTGTACCTCTGTTGTTCCTTTGTTTAGTTCTGTTAAATCATTTTTAACTTATAAGAAGCTTCTGGTTTTAATTTCAATGATAAATTCTTGGTAAAGTCATAAATCATAACAATCTTGTGTCTTTAAACCAATATTGTTTATGACAAACCACACTTCCACCGCCGGTAAACATCAGAAACTAGTTACTCAAGGGTTTTTAATACCGTTTATTCTTGTTACCACTCTTTTTTTCCCTCTGGGGTTTTGCCCATAGTCTGCTTGATGTACTTAATAAGCACTTTCAGGATATCCTTGGAATAACAAAAGCCCGATCCGGCTGGGTTCAGGCTGCGCTGTACGGAGGATATGCTGTGATGGCAATTCCAGCTGGTCTGATAATGAACCGTTTCGGTTATAAAAAGGGTATTATATTCGGGCTTCTTACATACGCATTTGGAGCCTTTCTGTTTATGCCTGCAGCTCATATCCAGACATTTGAATTTACACTCTTTTGTTTGTTTGTTATCGCCTGCGGACTCACATGCCTTGAGACAGCCGCGAATCCTTTTTCAACGGTACTGGGGCCAAGTGAGACATCTGAGCAGCGACTTAACCTTTCGCAGTCCTTTAACGGGTTGGGCTGGATAATGGGGCCGGCGATAGGCGGATTGCTTATACTGGGAGGAAACAGCAATGATCCAAATAAATTTGCTTCCATGACACTGCCTTATATGATAATCGGAACACTGGTTCTTCTTGTGGCAATTTTGTTCACGGTAACCAGGATGCCTGAGATACATGAAGGAGAATTTGATGCGCATGGCGACAAGGGAAAATTCAGGGACCTGCTGAAGTATCCGCACTTTAAATATGCAGTTATTTCACAGTTCCTTTATGTTGCAGCACAGACTGGAATAAACAGCTTCTTTATCAATTATGTCACTGAGACAATGCCACAGTTCAGCAATGAAAAGGCAGCCTATCTGCTCTCATTAGGATTTGTCTTTTTCATGGCAGGCAGGTTCTCTGGAAGTATTATGATGACCTGGTTTAAACCCAACCAGATGCTCGCTCTTTATGCGGCAATTAATGTTCTGGCAATGGTCTTTGTAATTCTCGGACTGGGCTGGCTTTCTCTGATTGCAATTTACACTACATATTTCTGCATGTCGATTATGTTCCCCACAATATTTGCCCTCGGGATAAAAGATCTGGGAGGACTTACCAAGAAAGGATCCTCTTTCCTTGTTATGATGGTTGCAGGAGGAGCAGTTTGTCCCATGTTCATGGGGTGGATCGCGGATATTTCAAAAATGGCATTTGGATTTGCTGTTCCGCTGATTTGTTTTGCATTCATAATCTTTTTTGGCCTTAAGGGATATAAAGTAAAAAGCGCTGTATGAGGAAGCATGATTTACAGCAGTAGTGCCTTGATTATGATTTGAATGATAAAAATTAGTGTCATCGTTTTCAGGTTTGCAATAATTTTATATATTTGACCACGAAAAGTCAGTAATCTGTTAAAAGATAGCAAAATAGCAGTATCACCTGGGAGTGACCGAGATGAAAGAAATTTTTATTCATTCTTTCAATCGTCACCTGATCTCCTCTTTGTATTTGACGAAGAGGGATTGATTATTGAGTCAAATAAAACAGCAGCCGAGAAACTTCAGTATGAGCCGGACGAACTGGTCGGGAAATCGATATTTTCATTACACCCTCCCGAATTTCAGAAAGAAGCTGAGGTTTTCCTTCAGGAGATCCTGTCCTCAAAGAGGAGCTATTGTCCAATCCCTTTGATTTCAAGAAAAGGTGAACTTATTCATGTAGAAACCAATATTTCCCAGGGAACCTGGGATGGTAAGCCGGCAATATTTTCACTGAGTAAGGACCTGACCGAGAAGCGGATTGCTGAGGAATCAGCAAAGATGAATGAGGAGCGTTACAAGCTCCTTTTTGAAAATATCAATGATGCGCTCTTTGTACATGAAATGAACCCTGACGGAATGCCTGGCAGATTCCTTGAAGTGAATGAAATTGCATCTGAACGTCTGGGATATACCAAAGAAGAACTCCTGACAATGGGTCCGCTGGATCTTGATGCTCCTGAAAGTCTTGATAATGTGCCGGTAGTAATGGAAAGGCTCAGAAGAGACAGACATATTGTATGGGAAGGCATTCATATGACCAAAGCAGGAGTGAAAATACCTGTAGAAATAAGTAATCATCTGTTTTCCCTTGAGGGTAAATCAGTAATTCTCTCCACAGTTCGGGATATAACATATCGTAAAGAAACTGAGGATCTGCTGAAAAAGAGCGAGGAGAAATACAGAAAGATATTTGAGAATGTGCAGGATATTTTCTACCAGGCAGATATAGATGGCCGGATTGTTGAAATAAGCCCTTCAATTGAAAGGTATTCGGGGTATAAGCCAGAGGAGCTTATCGGGATGAAAGTGGATGATGTATATCTCAATCCTGGTGACAGGGAAGAGCTTATGAAAATATTGGCCATCAAAGGAGAGGTTGAAGACTATATTGTCAGTTTAAAATCAAAGTACGGAAAGGAGATATCTGTTTCTGCCAATATTCATATCCTCCAGGGGCCGGACGGCAAAATAATGGGTGTTGAAGGATCCCTGCGTGATGTATCGGAGAGGTTAATTGCTGAGGAGAGGCTAAGGGAAAATGAGAAACTTCTTCGTATACAGAATGAGGAGTATGCCGCCCTTAACCAGGAACTGAGATGGAGAAACGATCAGATCCTGATGATCAACAAGGAACTTCAGCAGGCGTCAGATATATTTATGAATATCAGAACAGGTCTCCATATCTATCATATGGAAAATATTGATGATGACAGTACCCTAAGGATGATTGGAACCAACCCTGCTGCAGAGAGACTGACTGGAATTGCAGCCAAAGATCTTCTTGGAAATACCCTCGATGAAAACTTCCCTGGTCTGAGGGCAAAGGGGATCCCTGAAGCTTATGCAAATGTGGTCAGGACAAAAAATTCAATTCAGTTTGACGAATTATTCTACAGTGATGAGAGGGTTCTTGAGGGTGCCTACACATTAAATGCCTTTCCTCTGCCAGACAACTGCGTAGGCGTATCATTCGAAAATGTTATTGAGCAGTTTAAAGCCAGGGAGGTTATAATTGAAAGTAACAGGCAGCTGATTGAGGCTAAGGAAAAGGCAGAGGAGAGTGACCGTCTGAAATCTGCATTTCTTGCTAATATGAGTCATGAGATAAGAACTCCCATGAATGGAATAATGGGCTTTTCGATGATGCTGGCAGATCCGCAGCTGCCTAAGGAAACCAGGGAATCATATCTGAAAATAGTCAATTCAAGCTGTGAGCAGCTGCTTCATATTGTAAATGATATAATTGACATTTCAAAGATTGAAGCCGGCCAGATTGAATTGAATGAATCTGCATTCGACCTCAGTATTCTTCTTAATGAACTGGTTACCTTTTATTCCACAACCGCCCGCGAAAAAGGAGTTAAGCTTGAAATAGACCAGCACAGGTGCAATCTCAACTCCAGTTCCTGGATAGTATCAGACAGGACCAAGCTGAGGCAGATTTTTGATAATCTTTTTAGTAACGCCTTGAAATTTACCCCTTCAGGGAGGATAATTCTGAGATGTGAGCTCGTCAACGGAGATATAAAGTTTGAAGTGGAGGATACCGGAATAGGGATAGAACCTGAGCTGCAGAGCATTATTTTTGAAAGGTTCAGACAGGTTGAATCGAACTATACAAAAACATATGGAGGTACAGGTCTGGGACTCGCAATTACCAAAGCATATGTTGAAAAGCTGGGAGGGAGTATAAGGGTGCAATCAGTTTTGGAAAAGGTTCAAGATTCTCCTTTAAGCTTCCGTATAAAGCTGCTTCTGAAAAAACCTTTCAGAAGGAAAAGGTTCTGAAGTTCAGACCTCTGGATCTGGGCATGACAATTATGGTTGTGGAAGATGAAGAGATAAACTGGCTATATCTGAATGAGATTCTGAAGAACAGGGTCAGGGTGCTTCGTGCTGTCAACGGGAAAGAGGCTATTGAGCTCATTAAGCAGAATCCCGGGATCGATATTATACTCATGGACGTAAAACTTCCTGATATCAACGGTCTTGAACTTACGAAGATCATCAAATCGATGAATGAAAATGTGAAGGTCATAGCCCAGACTGCCTATGCCCTTTCAGGTGACCGCGAATCGGTTATCGCAGCAGGATGCTCGGGATATATATCCAAACCTGTCAACAGGGATGAGCTGCTGAACCTGATTATTGCATATTCCAATAAGTAAATTGCCTCTCCGGCTCAGAAGGTGATCCCCAGCATGATAGTTGACTGGAGAGCGCTTTCAACGTAAGGAGAATTCTGTCTGTTGTTGGTATCTGTCGGATCGGTATTCAGAAATAGTCCCTGCCCGTATTCCATCATGTACATCAGATGGATATTCATGCTGCTGAAGATCCTTGGTTCTTACACCCAAACCTGCCACACCCGTAAGCGCACCTTTTCTAAACAGCATATTACTGTCATGATAAGTGTATATTTCATGAAAGGTATTCTCTTCCTCAGCGATATGAGAGTATTCAGTTTTTATGAAATACTGATACGCTATACCGGCATTTACATAGGGGACAATCCTTCCTCCGGTAAGTGAATACTGAAAGAGAACCGGAAGCTTTATTCCCATAAAACTGAAATTTGCATCATCCCTGGTTATCCCTCCGACATTATTTTCCCGTTCACTATAGCAATAAAAATCCTGCTTGTTAACCAGAATATCAATCCTTGCAGAAAACCGGTCGGTTCTTCTTGAAAGCAGCCTTTCATAAGTCAGTCCTAATACCAGCCCGGTCTCATTTTCAGGATTCGGGACATAATCTTCATTGGTATGTCCGAACATGTCAGGATTGAATTTCAGGTTGAGTTTATACATATTGATCCCTGATACAACACCAAATCTTGTTGTGGCAGCGCCTGACTTCCATGTTTCACTGGTCAGCTGTTTCTCCGAAATTGACCGGTTGAATACATTATAGCTGTTTCCCGATGCCTTATTATAAGAAACGACAAGAGGAAGAATTTCTTCCTTAACATTGAATTTACCCGAAACAGGGCCGGCTTTTCCTTCAGTGACAGAGGTCAGGAATGCCGGGAGATTGTTATATTCTTTCTTTCCTTCAGCAGTATTATATATGACCGGACCGTTTTTAAGTTCAACAAGTCCAAGATGATCCTTATCGATATAATATTTTGATCCTTTCTGGTACAAAATAATCCTGCCCGTGGCAATAACTTCGAGAAAAGTGATTTTGTTATCAATTTCCCTGGCTTCGTATCTGTTTCCATTTCTGTATCCAAATGCCCGGATCTCTGATGGCATATATACCACTTCCCTGGCTATATCAAATCTTTTGAAGGTACAGGTGGAAGGTATGCCCTGCTTGTCCGAATACTGAACAAGGCCGGTAAGTGATTCCCCGGAATTTTTTACAATATATCCCTCCCTGAAGATTTTCTGTGCGAATAGGCTCTGTACAGAAAAGGAGATAAAAAAGATTAATACCAGCGATTTGATTGTTTTCATGACAGACTTTCAGACTTTCTCCGACTAAATTACAATAAAATTCAAAAAAACGTGACAGAGAAGAATAAAACATTAATATTTAATTAAATTTGATCCTATACAATCTGTTTACAGTCGGCACAAACCATATTATTATGTTATCATTCAAGGTTAGAAATAACAGAATTAAAGACCTGTCCTTAGTTCTCGTGTTTGTCTTTTCAGCATTATTCCTTATCCGGTGTGAGGAGGATAAGGCAAAGGAGAGGAGTTATCCGCGGGTAAGGACAAATCCAGTTTCCGGCATCACCAGTGAGGGTGCAACATTCAGTGCTGAGATCTTCTCCATGGGATCCGAATCGATTATAAATCACGGTTTTGTCTGGAGTAAATTTACCTATCCCGATCTCACCGATAATAAGATCCTCCTTGGTCCCTCTGCTACACCTGGTACCTACAGCGCTGTTATCAATGCTTCACTTTCAAAAGATGTTGAGTATACTGTAAAGGCTTTTGTTCAGACCTCTGAGCATGTTGTTTACGGATTGCCTGTTACCTTTAAGAGCCTTGGAAGCGGAGGTCCCTCTGTTACCGGGTTTGAACCTGACTCTGCCCGCTGGATGGATACTCTGACTGTCAAAGGAATAAATTTTTCCTGGATTGCAAGTGAAAACGTTGTCAGGCTGAATCAGACACAATGCGTAACACTCAACGCCACGGATTCCACTCTGAAAATCATTGTTAATAAAGACCTTGCAGACTTAAAATCTTTAGTCTCCGTTGAGATATCAGGTAACCCGGCAGTTGATTTACTCGATACCTTCAGACTTATTCCTCCCGTTTTGCATGATTACTTTCCCAAACAGGTGAGATGGGGAGATACTCTGACAATTCTGGGGGAGGATATGCAGATTGGTACTTCTGTTAACACAATCTCGGCTACGATAGCTGGTTTTTCTTCAAAGTTTACTAGAAAAGTAAAGGACACTCTGAAGATTATTGTTCCTCTTGAGATTGTTACTGTTGAAAGCGTCATAAATATTAAGATTAACAATCTTAACATTCCTTTTTCACAGGATTTGACCCTGTTACCACCGGTAATCAGCAGCATAAGTCCTAAAGAGGGTACATGGCTGACACTTTTAACAATTAAGGGAAAGTTTCATCCGACCCGGGAAAGAAACATCATCAAAATAGGTGGTGTCATAGCTTCTATTGTATCGAATAATAAAGATTCAATACGGGTTTATATTCCCGAAAGCCTTTCCAAACATGATAATCCGGTTGTAAACAGTTCATCCCCGTTCGAGGTGGTTTCTCCCGACCCGTTCACACTGCTTCCTCCGCTTATTAATTCTGTCGCCCCATTGTCGGGGACTTCAGGATCCTTAGTTGTTCTGAGAGGAAAGTACTTTGGCAGGTACCCTGAAACAAAAGTCCGTTTTGGTACGCATGAAGCCTATATATTTGAATTTACTGATACATATATTAGTTGTGAAGTTCCTGAAAACCTGCCTAATGGACCAATTAAGATAACAGTTACTGCCGGAGCCCAGAGCACAGTATACAAGGATGATTATATAGTGACAAATCCTATTGTAAGAAATGTCTATCCACTGTCAGGGACATTTAATGATCAGATAACGATAGATGGAGATAATCTTTCTCCGGCTCATGTCTATTTTTATGAGGAATTGTACGGTGAAACAGAAGCGACAATAATTTCAAACACGGCAACAAGAATAATTGTAATGGTTCCGGTGGGCATTGACAGTATTCCAAGGAAAATAGATGTTCATGTGGCATCCGCTCATACTGTTTATCCGGAACCGTTTGTTCTGAGTCCGCCCGAAATAACTTCTGTCTCAGCACCGCTTTTTGCACCGGGTCAGGATATCACAATTCACGGGAGGAATTTTAGTCCCGTATTTTCCAATAATCAAGCATACTGGGGCACTAGTCCACTCACGGTGCTCAGTGCAACTCCCACCGAAATTGTGGCCAGAATCCCTCTTAGCATGCCAAGGGGAATCAATAATGTAAAAGTCAAATCAGGCGGGTACCTGAGGTCCGGCCCGGGGTTGTTTGAGATCCAATCGGCCTGGAATAAGATCATCCCTCCGCAATCTCTCTCATGGAGATCAGACCCTGCTTTTAACAGTACCGGGATCTCTTTTTCACTTAACGGAGTCGGATATTTGATGGATTATTATACCGGGAAGATACTTTCCTTCAATCCTGCCGGCAATATATTCAGCATCGTAGCTGAATATCCCGAATGGGGAGGATTAGGTGGTGTTCCTTCGGTCGTAAACCGTGATACTGCCTGGATAGTAATCGGTAATCAGGGTGTTTATCGCTTTGATACAAATACGTTCAGATGGATTTATGTCTGCAGGGAACCTACAACAAACAGACACGGGGTGGCGCTTTCAATTGATGGGTACCTCTATTATGGATTGACAATAGATTATAGCCAGACAAATAAATTCTGGAAATTTAATACATCATCTGAAACATGGAGTGAAGTGAGTTCTTTCCCGGGCTATTCTCAGCAAGCTCCTGTTGGATCTTTTACACTAAACAATAAGGGTTATGTCCTCTTTAATGACAATGTCTTCTGCAGCTATGATCCTGCCAATGATACCTGGACCCAGTTATCATCCTACCCGGGCCTGGCAGAATATTCCTGGGGACGAGCCTCTTTTGCAATAGGGAATCTTGGATATTCAGGCCTTGGATTATCACAATCCTCAAGTCAGGCATACGATGATATCTGGGTTTATGACCCGGCAACAAATACCTGGGCACCAGAGACAACAATACCTGAAGGGGGCAAGTATAATTCCTATTCGTTTGTTATAAATAATAAAGCCTATATAGGATTCGGGCTGAATTTAAATATTCCCCGTTTTGATGTCTTTGAATACGATCCCAGTTACCCCTCAAAATAACCTGAAATAATCTAATATGTCAAAATTCAGATATCTTTCACTCATCCCGCTTTTGCTCGGTATATTTATCCTCAATGTTTCAGGTCAGTCAAAGGTCCTTTATTTCGGAAATGTATCTGCCGGGGATCTTTCAAATAAGCCCTATAAACCAGATCCGGGAGCAGACGCTATTATCATTTCTGAAAAGGTATTGCCTCACTGCAGTACCAGAGAGGATTTTTCATTCAGTTTGAAAAAGATGTAAAGATAAGGATTGTCAACAGTAATGGATTTGACTATGCAAATATTGAGATCCCCTATGCGGTTGATGATGCTCTTGTTAGTTATACAGCTTCTACATTTAATCTTAGGAACGGTGAAATCATTGAAACCAAGATTCCCAAAAAAAGCTTTATAATTGAGAATACCACTCCTTCAGAGAATACACTGAAATTCAATTTCCCGGATGTGCATGAAGGCTCTGTTATTGAATATTCCTATAAAATAAATATGAAAGACAGACTTTACAGTCTGGTCCCCTGGAATTTTCAGCACATTATTCCCGCTATCAGCAGCACGTTTACGGTTGTATATCCTGATGCATTTGTTTATAAGAGTCTGATTTCCGGTTCATCGTGGGATGTCAGGACTGATTTTGGGAAATCCAATACCAATTTCCTGGGTGAGAGTATTACTGCCAGTATAAATACATGGACTGCAGGCAATGTGCCTGCTTTCAGGGTAGAGCCATATATCCTGAGCAACAGTGAACACCTTACCAGAGTGACTTTTGAACTTGCAAGAGTTGACTTTCCCAATATAACATATGCTAACATCTCTCCGACATATGAGAACCTTACCACCAAGCTTCTCGACAGAGATGATTTCGGAACTCCGCTCAATACTAATCTGAAGTCGGTTACCGGCGCAGTAACTTCAGGTGAATCAGATGAGCTTTCGAAACTTAAAAAGATCCATGAATATGTTTCTTCCACATTACTTTGGGACGGATATTATGGTGTTACTGCCTCTCATTCACTAAGATATGTTCTGAATAAAGAGAAGGGCTCTTCTGCTGAAATAAATATGATCCTGATCGCAATGCTTAGGTCTGCCGGTTTAACGGCTGATCCTGTGATCCTCAGTACACGGTCAAACGGAAGCCTGAATCAGAATTCTGCCATGCTGCAGCAGTTTGATTATCTTTTGGCAGGTGTAAATGCAGGGGGCAAATTTTATCTTGTTGATGCGACTGATCGTCTCAGGCCATATAATCAGCTTCCATTCGATTGTCTTAACAAAGCAGGCCGGATGATAAGCAGAACAGACTCGAAATTCGTTGATCTTAAGAATGACGAAAAGTATTACAGATCATATAATCTGAATTGCACATTTGATAATTCTGGTAACCTGACTGGAGAGATGGTAACAAGGTATTCTGATATTTCAGCATATAATATAAGAAAGGAGATTAAGCTTGAGAGTGAAGAGGGGTACCTTGACGATTTAAAATCAGCATCTCCAAACAGTGAGATCTCAGAATTCAGAATCAGTAATATTGAGAATATCGATTCCATGCTGGTTCTGTCCTACAATTTTAAGATTACCGATGGAGCTCAGAATGCCGGGAATGAGATTCTGATTAATCCCTATCAGCTTAAAACAGAATCTATTAATCCATTCTATTCCGCAGAGAGGAGTTTCCCGATAGATTTTGGCTGTCCGGAAAGAGAGAATTTTTCTATGAAATTTCACATCCCTGAGGGGTATTCAATTGTTGAGAAACCTGAAAATGTTACGATCAGCCTGGGAAAGGATGGAGGGAAATTTGAATTCACCTGCAAGGAATCGGATAACATCCTTGAGTTTGAAGGGAATCTGAATATTACCAGGACTTTATTTGATCCTTCCGAGTATCCTGAAATTCAGAGGTTCTATTTAAAGGTACAGAAAAAGCAAGCTGAATTTATTGTTTTGAAAAAGAACGTCCTAATTAAAAGTAAATGAGAAAGATATTTTTTTCTGTCTGCATGCTTTTCATTGTTATGAAAGTTTCAGCGCAGAGCTATCAGTTTGATTCCATCCCTGACAATCTTAAGAGAAAAGCTGCTGCTGTGGTACGCTCCGCACAATGCAAGTATACAATACTCAAGCCGGGTAATGCCGTTGAAAAAGTTAAAATGGCTGTCACTATTCTGAATGAAAAAGCTGAGAGCTACAGATTTGTAAATGTGTTTTATAACAAATTCTCCAAGGTCAACTATCTGAGAGGCAGCGTATATGATGAAAAGGGTGAAATTGTAAAGGTACTTGGCCTCATGGATGTATATGATGCAAGTGCAGTAACAGGTGCTTCATTTTACACTGACGACAGATCCAGGAATCTCATTTTTCCGAAATACAAATATCCCTATACCATCGAATACGAATATGAGATAGAGTATACAAGCTTACTGAATTATCCCTACTGGCATTTCCAGGATGAATATAATGTTGCAGTTGAAAGGTCAGGTATTCAGATCATTTTACCTAAGGACATGGTGCTGCGGTATTATTCAAAAAATCTTCAGAATAATGTTGATTCAGTTATTACTGTTGATTCCAAAATTTATACGTGGCAGGAGGAAAAAATCCCTGCTGCTAATCCGCGGATCTATTACTCTCTCAAGACGGTTTATTCACTCCCTGTATTATTTACTGCTCCGCTTGACTTTGAGTATGGAGGTTATAAAGGAACGATGAGATCATGGGAGACCTTCGGGGAATGGAAATACAATCTGATTAAAGGGCTTGACAAGCTCCCTCAGTCGGAGCTTATCAAAGTATCAGAAATAACTGCAAAAACACAGGATCCGCGGGAAAGAGCAAAACTGATCTATGAATACATGCAATCAAAGACACGGTATGTCTCAATAAAGGAGGGAATAGGAGGTTACCGGCCTGCTGATGCAACAGCTGTTGCTACAAATGGATTTGGTGATTGTAAGGCATTGGTGAATTATACCAAAGCCCTGCTTAAGGCAGCAGGTATAACCTCGTATTACACTTCTGTCAAATCGGGAGATGATAAGACTATCAGGAGAAATTTTGTGGCCAATCAGTTCGATCATATTATCTTATGTGTACCCATGGAAAAAGATACTGTCTGGCTGGAATGTACAAGTCAGACCCTGCCTTTTAATTATCTCAGCAGTTTTACAGATGACCGCTATGCATTGCTACTTACTCCTGAGGGCGGGAAAATGGTTAGAACACCGGAATTTAAAAGAATGAAAATATACTCAACCGTTCAGGGTCGGTGATTATTCATGGTCAGGGTGCATCAATCTTCAATATCTCAAATTCCTACTCCGGATATTATTACGGGGATGCCGACCTCCTCTTTAGTAATCAGGCTGAAGTCGAGATGAAAAGATCTTTATATTCGGCCCTGAAGTTTTATGATTTTACTGTATCCTCTGTTTCATTTACAGAGAAGAAGTCAGAAAAACCAACTTCAAATTTTTCCTATGGGTTAAGTGTTAACGATTTCACCGTTGCCACCGGGAAGAGAATTTATTTCTCACCTTCCATTGCGAAGGAGTATTATCTGCAGGATGTTCCCACATCACTTATAATTTCCAAATCGGAAATACTGACAGATTCGATTTCCTTTTATGTACCATACGGATACAAAGTTGAGTTTCTTCCTGCAGATGTCAAGCTGGAAAACGAATTCGGGAAATTCACTACCCGGCTGGAAGTGAAGAATGACAGAATAATCTACAGGCGTTATCTGGAGATGAATAAAAGTGTCATTCCTGTTGAAAGGTTCAGTGAGATCAGGAGTTTTGTAAATTCCATTGCAAAGGCTGACAGGGAACAGATAATACTTAAAAACTAATAAGTCAGGCTATTTGCCTTTTATGATAAGAGGCAAGGTTGTTGTACCCGTATTGCCGTTACGGGTAATTCCTTCAATTATTATTGTATACTCTGCTGACTCATCAGAAGAATAAAACTCAACTTCTGCTTTGCCAGTCTGATCAGTGTGCATATTCGGATTCCAGTACAGAGTGTTACGGAAATCCGGAATTCGATCATTAAGAAGTTTATCGGAGGAGTAGTCGGGCGAATAGAATTTTTCATTTTTCTGCGGGAGATCATATTCCACACGGTAGACAGATCTGTCGAGGTCCAGGACATCAAGATTCCCTTTTTTGGTGACAAAGTGAAGGATTCCATCCATCACAATATCCGAAATATAATACCTCGTTATGAAGACATCAATTTTCTCCATATCCTTCGAGTTTATTGAAATAACCTTTTCGAGGTCGTAGACAGGTACACCGTCAACAAGAACAAGAGGATTGTTCTCAAATGGTTTGCTCTGGTACTGGTAAAAAAGTTTAAAATTGATCTTATCGTTTTTCTTTACAGTGGATACCCCTGGAATAATCTCTTTTACAACTTCCCTTAATGATGTTAATTCAATATATTTTGATAAGAGGATTGTGTTGTCGGGTCTGCCATAAAAGTTAAGCTCCTTCCGGCTCTCTGAATTTTCTTCTGCAACCGGTGTATATGGTTCATAAATGTTATTAATCTGTGTACTTATGATAACGTTATTTATATCAGCGAGCCTTGATGTGTCAGGAATAAAGGATCCGTATTCATATCGTTTTGTTATCTGTGTGAACGGATTATTCAGTTCGACGTAATAATCAGTTATCTTTTCTGACAAAGGCTGAATAACAATTTCCCTGATCCCCTGTTTTGAAGTCTTGAAATGAAATTCTCCTTTGTCGTTGGTTTTGGCAAACTGGCATAAAGCCGATTTCCCAACGAATGACATTGAAATATTTTCATTTCTGACCGGTTCTCCCGTTTTTCTGTTTCTAATGTTGCCACTTATCAGATGTCCTTCCAGTTCAGGCAGATACAGTGGATCCCCTGTTATAACTTTAGCATTAAGATCCGATGATTTCTCATTGGAATTATGAAACAGTAAATAATCATTAATATCAGCTGATTGTTTATCATAAGCCCCGGTAATAAGGCCTGGAAACTGTCTCTGCTTGTCCCTCTCGTAGCTTTTATCACCAACGGTAACAGCTTTGGCAACCGATATTGAAAAATCACTTTCTACTGGATTGCCATTATTGTCAGTTGCGGTAATTGTCATTTTTACCTTTTCTCTTGAGGAGTATGTCTTCTCCGGAATAGATATATTATATTTCAATTGCCGGCCGGGTTCATTATACACCCATCTGTCGGCCAGTGCTCTCTCCCTTGAGTCAACTATCGAAATATGTAACAGGCCTGATGGCAAATCGTTTTTCAGAAGTATAATCTCATTCTCCCTGCCAGGTCTGATCTTTTTCTTAAGGTCTGATAACCCAACCGGGCTGATGACAAGATATAAATTGCTGTCAGCCTGTAAAAAACCCGGACTCATTCCGATTTTGACCAGGGTGGTTGATTTTTCACTTTCAGGAGGCACCGATAAACGGACTCCCCTGTTCTTAACTGCCGGCAGCTTAAATTTTCTGCCCCACCCGTCATAATTACGTGTGACAAGGTATAAATTACTATTGGCTGCGGGTTTAAGTGAGAACCATCCAAATCCCCCATTTTCAGTGTGAATAGTTGTCAGTGTGTCATTTTTGCCGTTAATAATTGCTCCGTTTATGTTTACAGGTTCTCCGTCCCTGTCCATACTTTTGAATCCAATACAACCTTCCATTTCTGCTATCATACTGCCTCCCTCAGGAAAAAATAAAACTGTGTCGGCATCCTGATGGGCAGGAGGAATTTTTATTTCATTTATTTTAAAAGGATTGATCACTGAGATTTTCCTGAATGAAAAAAGCTCACCGGAAAAATTCTGCATCCAGTTCGTATAGGAGCGTATAATATAGTTACCTGTCCTTAAAGTATCAGGAAGCCTGAAGCAGGCGGAGCCTGAATAGCCTTCAATTGCTGTTTAAGCTGGGTAACCGGATTGTTATCAGCATCGAGCAATTCAATATATATTATTTTGCTGACATTCGCGGGAGTATGATTCAGGCTGTTTAATTTGTAAATCTTCATCCATACTTTTTCCCCGGAAATGTAAAGGTCACGATCTGTATTGATAAACAATTCCTCGCTGTAACTTTTTTCAGATGGTTTTTCGAATCCCTTATCACTTATCTGGGAATAGGAAAGATTATACGAAGATATTAAAATAAGCAAAACCAGATAAGGGTACCTGGCGGAGGGAGCGGTTATGCCGTATTTGTTGAATGAGTTCATTTTTTCGTAAGGGATGATTTCTCTTCAACCCAAAAATCAGGAACAGTAAGGCTGCCACTGTTGGTACAGATTGCACAGAAATTTTTTGCAAAAGCGAGTTTTAGCAGATTCCATCTGAGATCATATATTGGTTCAATAAACTGATATCCGCCATTCGTATAACCTGCATAGATCATATCAAAAGTCATTCTTACCCCGGGATAGTCATCCGGCCCCCTTTCGATCCTGTCGCATTTATATTCATAGGCAGGGAGATTTAAGGCTTCAATATCATCAGGTATAATGTAAAGGCTTTTTGGTTCAACGGCAGAGACCTGGAAATATCCCAATACCAGTTCAGACGGGTTTCCTTTGTTATGGATGTTACTTGGAACTGAGAAAGGTTGTTTATCAAAGATATCCACTCCCCCCTCATTAATCTCTCTCATATGATCCCAGAATTCAAACTCTGTTTTGGATAGTGACAATTGTTTGATTTTAACGTAATAACGGATCAACAGTCTGTTGGATTGATCCGATGGGACAAACAGGATTGGTTGTTTCACAATGTTTGTGCTTGCAGAAGATGCTGTTGATTTAATTGTTATGTCATCGGAGCCGTTATAAGCATAGCAGACCTGTTTTATCTGTTCAACCTGTCGGATATCATCCTTGTTGATATATTCAAATCTTTTTGGCTCCGGAACACTGAATTTCCACCATTCCTCATAGATCCATCTTACATATTTACCTTCACCCTGGTTCTCAGAATCAATAAAGATTCGCAGGCCATCCAGAATCTTGCTCCCGTTATTAATGAACTCCTGGTCCTTGGTGAAGTATATCCTGTCGATGGGCTTGACAGGTAACATAGTGCATGTATCTGATATATATTCATTGCCGTCAGAGGTTTTTATCTCAAGGATGTAAGAATTACCAATCCTTCCGAGGAACTGTAGGCTGTCGCTCTTATATACTCCGGGGGTGGTTTCTGTAAGATTCGTACTGGCCCCTTCTTTGTCCTTTAATATGACAGTAGCTCCGGCAGCCATTACAGGTTTTGTATTCTGGTTCTGGCTTGTCCAGGATAACTTAAAGGCATACGACCGGTTCTCATTTGTCAGCAAAGCATCAACAATTAGTATTGAGGTTGTCCCTCTGAGGTTCGGATTGAAGGGATCTATGCATGTTATCAGGGTAACGAACAAGAGAACAATGATAAGAGGTTTTCTTATCTTTTTAGTCAATCCTTCTTTGAATTGATATTTAGTCACCCTTAATAGAAAATTAGTTTGAAGGAAGGCAAAATTAGCATTATTTAGAACTGTTGCGTTATTGTGGTATGTTAAAAAACTTAAAATCTTATCTTTATTCCTTATAAGTCTTTATTATTTTAAAATATATTCGTTATTTCGATGCCGTTTAGGTGGAAAAATTCCTTCTTATGCCAAGAATCTCATCATTTATTTTCATTCTTATACTGACTCTCTCTGGACAGGCTCAGGAATCACTGCCTCACGCTGTCTTTTATGGAAGGATGGATTACAGGGCAATCCTTGATTCCCAGACTGATTACCTTTCAAAATTCTATTTTCAGAATGTAGATAATGTCGATGAACTTGTAAACGGGAAGGATTACATACCCTATTATTTCAGATCGAAATACAAACCTATTTTGTTTTTTGACAGGAAACATACGTCATCCTTAGTACTTAAAGGAAGGAGGTACAATAATCTGACACTGGAGTATGATACCTTCATTGATGAACTTATTTATTCTGATAGTTCGAAATTCATTGATAATAAAGTATTCAATATTGCTCTAAATAAAGATCCAATTGATAAATTCTGTTTTAATTTTGGTACCGACAGTTTGTCCTTCAGGTTTTTCAGCAGAGAGAAAGATGAGACATTCAATCTGCCGGAAGCTTTTTATGAAGTGGTATATGAAGGTAAAAGCAGGTTTATTATAAGGCACCGGTCATACCTGCTTGTGAAAGAAGGGGTATCTGAATATATCTATTCTCCGTCGGATTACATCAGGGTGAATGGCTATTATTCAAAAATTACAAATAAAAGGTTATTTCTTAATGTATTTGGTGAAGAGTCCGGGGCGATTAAGAAATATATTCGAACGAATAAGATTAAGATCCGTAAAGCTGACAAGGATGAGATTGCCTCAGTACTCAGATATTTTGATTCCTTAAAAATGTCAATCAGGTAAACTAAATGAAGAAATCCTTATTATTATTTCTATATCTGGTTCTGACGGCAAATGTTAATGCACAGGATAATAATCTTACACTGCAATTTTCCGGAATATTGTTCAAAAATCTGGCAGATACTCTGGAAAAGAGAGCTGAGGTGAAGATATATTATACCGACAAGTGGACCGACAGTCTGTATCTTGACATCAATTCAAAAAATGAATCTTTTGAAAGCTTATTAAGCAAAGCACTGAAGAAAGATGGTTTTTCTTTTATTGTCACTGAAAACAATAAGGTTATCATTTCAAAAGGGTATACAATCAAAACTAATTTTCAGGAGCAGTACAACGCATGGTTTAAGCGCAGTGCAATCAAAAGGGATACATTAAATTATATAAGACCTTTTCAGTTGCAGGAGAGTACAACAACAAGCGATGATTATAAGGTTTTCAAAATAGGAAGACCTTCTGATGCCGGGAAGAGTGACAGGGCAACCCTTTCAGGTGTAGTTTCTGATCCTCTGACGGGCAATCCGATTATAGGGGCGGTCATATATGTTGAAAAGATTAAAGCAGGAGCTGTAACTAATAATGTCGGTTACTATTCACTTGTATTACCAAAAGGGCAGCTTCAGATTGAATGCAGAATGGTTGGGATGCGTTCTGCCTTAAGAAATGTTATTATCTACTCCGATGGTGTACTTGATATTGATATGTCGGAAAGTACCAACCAGCTGAATGAAGTTGTTATTTCGGCAAACAAAGAGAACCTTGTTAAGAATGTACGAGTAGGCGTTGAGAAAATTGGAATGAAGATGTTAAAGCAGATCCCCATGGGTCTGGGTGAAGCAGATCTGGTTAAGACATCATTGTTGCTGCCGGGTGTTCAGACTGTGGGAGAGGCTTCAGCAGGATACAATGTGAGAGGAGGAGGTGCTGATCAAAACCTTGTATTGCTTAACGGAGGGCCAATTATTAACTCTTCCCATTTCTTCGGATTTTTTTCGACTTTTAACTCCGACCTCATTACTGATGTAACTCTCTATAAAAGCGGAATACCTGCCAAATACGGTGGAAGGATATCATCGGTTATGGATATTGTGCCATATGAAGGGAACAGCGATAAGATCAAAGTCAGTGGCGGTATTAGTCCTGTCACAGGAAGGCTCCTCGTGGACGGGCCTATCAAAAAAGGGAAAAGCACATTTGCAATTGGAACCAGGGCTACCTATTCAGACTGGATTCTTGGAATGCTTCCTGATCAGCAACTTAAAAAAAGCGCTGCCAGCTTTTATGATATCCAGGGGCTTGTCAATACAACAATAAATAGTAAAAATTCGCTCTCCATCTCAGGTTATTACAGTAATGATAAGTTTGACTATTACAGGAAGAGCGCCTTTGACTATGGCAACATGGCATCAACACTTAAACTGAAACATACTTTTAATACCAAATTTTCCGGTCAGTTCTCTGCTATAATAAGCAATTATAATTACCAGCTCGATACCAAGCAGGATTCAATGGAGTTCAGCAGAATGTATTATGAACTTCACCAGAAGATACTTAGAGCCGATTTCCTCTATTTTCCTGTCTACAGGCATAAAATTGAATTTGGACTTGATGCCACATGGTATTCCCTGATGCCAGGTGAGCAGGAGCCCCTGGGCGATTTTTCGCTTGTAACACCTAAGGTTCTTGAGAAGGAAAGAGCAGTAGAACCGGCAATGTATCTGAGCGATGAGTTTGAGTTGTCTCCCAATTTCACCATTTCAGGAGGAGTGAGAGCAACATATTTTACCTCTTTCGGCCCCGGGACAGAGTTTGTATATGCTGAAAACAGCCCGAGGACAATGGAGAATCTGATCGATACTGTACGATATGGGAAAGGAGCTGTTGAAAAGAGTTACCCTGGTTTTGAATTCAGGGTTTCAGCAAGACTAATATTGTCGCCAAGGACTTCGATCAAATTCGGGGTGCAGAGAGTATATCAGTATCTGCATATGATCTCAAATACTACTTCGATATCACCTACTGATATATGGAAGCTAAGCGATAATTATATCAGGCCAGAGATGGGAGATCAGTATTCGCTGGGGCTTTATAATAATTTTGGGAGAAGGGCAATAGAGACATCAATTGAAGGCTATTATAAGAATCTTAAGAATATTCTTGATTATAAGGGAGGTGCTGTCCTTCTTATGAATGAACATCTTGAAACTGATATTATAAATGGCCAGGGAAAAGCTTACGGGATTGAACTTATGGCAAAAAAGCAGGCAGGAACCCTCACCGGCTGGATAAGCTACACCTATTCCAGGGTTTTGTTAAAGGTTGACAGTCCATACGAATCTGAAAAGGTTAACGGAGGAAAGTACTTCCCGGCAAATTATGACAAGCCTCATGACCTGAAAATTGTCACGAATGTAAAATTCTCAAGGAGGTTTAATGCATCATCTATATTTGTATACAATACCGGTCGTCCTATCACTTACCCGGTTGCTTTTTATAATTTCTATAATGCCAACAGGCTATACTATTCCAACAGGAATGAATACCGGATCCCAGACTATATGAGGCTTGACTTATCGGCTACACTGAACGGCAACCTCAGGATGAAGAAGCTGAACCATTCATCTCTTACCTTCACCGTCTATAATGTCCTTGGCAGGCGGAATCCTTATTCAATATTCTTTGAGAATGATAATGGTATGATAAAAGGCTACCAGATGTCAATATTTGGACAGCCTATATTTATGGTCACCTACAACTTCAAGTTATTTGGCAATGCCTCTACTGATTTCTGATTTTTTCATTAATAAAATCTCCCAGCTTTTTGCCCTGTGCGGCGCCTGTATCAACACTGAATTTATAGTGAATTCCTCCGTATACACGGCTTATGGATGCTTCAGCGGCAGCCTCATTGAATGAATTAAAGTGACGCTGCATTCCAATATATCTCAGGTCGCTCGTGTCCTGGAATGCAAAATTATCACCAAACAGGTATGTGAGTACTGTTGCCGTGCAGGCTGTTATAGTACTGTGACCGCTTGTATATTCTGGGAAAGGAGGCGTTTGCAGAAAGGGAAGCCATGCGGGATCGATTGTTTCATTTATTACTGTCACTGGTCTTATGTAGCTGCTTCTGTATTTTTCATCCAAACATGAGATGAAGCTTTCATATAGAGCAAGAGAGGTTAAGGCATATGCCCTGGCTGTTTTCACCGCATCAGCTCCGGATTGTTTTGAAGCTATAGCACATATCCCCATCCAGTGCCCTCCGGGAGTGATTTTCTTATTGCCGAACATCATATGTCCCGAATGCTCTATCACAAAAGGATTATCATCCCAAAAACGTGCTATTGTCATCTGCTCTTCTGTAAGGTTTTTATTAATATCGTAAACCTCGCGCATGCTTTTATAAAAGAAGCTGGAAGTATCGAGGCTGAAACGGGGTGGCTTTCCGGGTTTAAATTGTGCAGATGAGTCCATTACCATTGGTTTCATTGTAGTCCAGCACCATTCAACACCATCCAGATAATCGGGCGGAGTTGGTCTCCATTTGCCTTCATCATTGCTTCCGAGATACTTAGGTTTTCCCCTCGACTGAATATACCCGTCCTTCATGGCTCTGGCCAGTATTGCTCCGGCAATCTTATCCCCGAAATAGAGGGATCTGGCATATACTGAATCGTCAAGTTCTTCCTTGAAGCTGCCATACAGGGATTCTTCATAGCTGTTCAGTGAGTCAACCGAGAATACCTTCACATGCCTTACAACATTAAAAAATGCCTTACTGGCTGCAAGCGTAAAGTTATACTGTTTATCTTTTTCAGGCTGAGGCATTGACTCAAAACCATGAAGTTTTTCCGCAATTGAAACTGATCCTTCCTGGCTGTAGCGTATGGCTTCGTAGGCTGCAAGGGAGGAATATACATAGAGCCTGCTTGCAACAGGAGGTGTAAAAACATCATAAATTATGACCTGAGTAAGCTGATCCTGGTTCTGATGAAGTATTTCAGCGTCCGGCAACCTGACATGTTCTTTCCCGGCGCAACCTGACAGGATAAATATTACAGTTGTTGACAGGATAAAACTGATCCTTAATGTTTGCTTTGTAAATGATCTATTCATCTTTTTGCGTGAAATTAGAATTTATATTACTCATTTTAAGTTTCCTCATCTCGGGGCTGCTGAATAAGTCCTCTGTGGATCTCTGTGAATTCTCAGTGGATCTCCGAGTAATTATAAAGTAAAAAACTTACACAGAGGGCACAGAGGTGTCACAGAGGTACACAGAGGACTAGTTAAACTGCCTTAATTTCCATTATTCATTTCAATTTTTCTGCTTATTCCCTTTGTATTAGTTATTGTGACAGAATTAATATTTTCATCTGAAGTCATAAACCTGGCCGATTGTGAAAGGAAGGAAGAGCCGAAATAAAATTCCTGTTTTCTCCTTGTTCCGTTTTTATATTCCAGCTCTGCGCTTATATCATCAACCTGCAATGGGATAAGGCCGGGTTTCTTCTTTAAACTGAATATTTTAAGTGGCCCCCTGTTCACACCGGCAGCTATCATATATCTATTATCGCTGCTTCTCAGGCCTACCATTCCTTTACCATTACCCGGAATATAAATTCCACTTTGAAGAATTGAAAGGGGAGTGAAATTTCCTTTTCCGTCACCGCTCAGCAGCAGCCCATTCAGTGCATCATAACGGCCAACTGTGACCTCAGTTCCCCAGTCATTACCGTTTATTATCACATCAAGATTCCCGTCGCCGTCAAAATCATCCACCGCCATGCCGTTGAGTGCCGAGATCTGAGCCTGTATTGGCAGGGGGACAAGAGTGAATTTATTATTTCCTTCATTTCTGCAGAAGGAGGATTTTAAATAGTCAGCTTTTATTATCATACTGTTAGTCAGCTGTTCTTTTGAGAAAAGCTGTTCTATTGTCGAGATTGCGTATGACTTGTAGTTCTGAAATTTTGAACGCATGCTTATCATCTGTTTAACTGCATCATCCCTTCCATGGGCCGGGAAAGACCTTAGAGATGTATTCTGCTGACTGGATGGCAGATACAAAGCCGGAAAAGCATCATAGCTTCCGTTATTGTCGAAGTCAGCTGCATATATTGAAATGGGATGACCCTTATCAGCCCTGTAATAGGAGTTCAGGCCAAGATTGCCAAGTATATAATCAATATCTCCGTCATTATCAAAGTCACCGGCGGAGATAGAGTTCCATAAACCGTTCCTGTCGCTTATCCCGGTTATTGAAGTCATGTTCCTAAACACTCCGTTTGAGTTTTTGAACACAGTAACAGGCATCCACTCACCTGCAAGGATAAGATCACTCCATCCGTCGTTATCATAATCGGTAAAGATTGCATCACAAACCAGCCCAATATTTCCCAGATCAGGTGCGGCATCTTTTGTAATATCAGTGAACTTTACATTTCCCTGTTGTGAGTCATTTCTGTAGATACAGCTTGAGACGGGTTTGGGATATGTCCAGGGGTCAACTCTTCCTGCTATGAACAGATCAAGATCTCCGTCCCTGTCAAAATCAGAGGCTCTTACACAAAACTTACTTGTCAGGTTTTCAGGTATAGCCTCACTATTTTCAGTGAAGCGACCCTTCCCGTCGTTTAAATAAAAATGGTCGCGGTATGGCCTGGTATTGCCTTCGTTTTCAAATCCGCCCGATGCGATATACAGATCGGGATCGCTGTCGCCATCAGCATCAAAAAGCAGTATACCTGTATCATCCCATAATTTTTCAGCTTTTTCAGGATCAGTAAGCAGGTCTTTCTGGATGAATTTTCCATCAGGCTGCTGGAAGAACATAACGGAGCTGTTTCCTGATGATCCTCCGCAGATGATATCGTCAAGTCCGTTCCCGTCAATGTCTCCCGAAGCGAGTGCCGGGCCATACTCCGAAAATTTATGAGGCAGCAATTTCTGAATATTGAAATCAACAAAATCGGTTTCCTTATGGGTAAAATTGATATTCACTGAAGCGGTAACCTCGGTAAAAAGATTTCCCTCCGCTTTTGCAGGATGGCTGAAGGAGTAATCAGCATCTGCGCCTGCAATGTCGGCTTTAAACAGCTGGTCGGCTTTAAGATCCCTGAAAACCTGCATTCTGCCGTTTTGCCATTTGATGACAAGTGAATCAACTTCCGTAATGCTCCCTAGTCCGAAATGGGCTATATCTTCAAATGTGGAGAGATATCCGCGGAATGGACTGTTTTCCCATGCCTGCTTTTTCCCATTGTCGTAATGAATCTCAATCCGGGCGCCCAGCCCCTGAATATTCCTGTCGGTGCCTTTCAGCTGTACCCTGAGGAAATGGCTGTTTGCCATGTTCTGTTCACGGGCATTATTTCTGTAGAGAAGAGCTTCATCGTTGATATTATTAATTACCAGATCGAGATCGCCATCCTGATCCAGATCGGCACAAGCCGATCCGTTTGAGAAGGTAGGCACTGACATCCCCCATTTGTGTGATACGTCGGTGAATGAGAGATCTCCGTTGTTCCTGAATGCATAGTTATGCAGCTTTACTTCAGGTACCTGCATGAGTATCTGATCCTTTGAGGCGACCTGGTAAGCTTTCTCCCTGAACATCGCAAAATCATGATCCGTAATATCTCTTGGAAATCCGTTATTTATTATCAGATCCCTGTACCCGTCATTATCAAAATCTGTAAGGACGGGGATCCAGCTCCAGTCTGTTGCTTCAATGCCTGCAAAATACCCTATTTCGCTGAAGATGGGCACTCCTATAGAGTCATTCTGACCCATTCGAGGGCCCTGGTTTAGCTGAAGAGTATTTCTGACATACTGATAACTGTATCCGAATCTTTCATAATTCTGAAAGAGCTGATAGCTGATAGGGCTTAGCATCATTTTTTTCCTGTAGTTATCTTCAGGATTCATGTCGAGGGTTATATAATCCTCAAGTCCGTCATTATTTATATCTCCGGCATCACAGCCCATGGAATTGGCAGAAGTATGTTTAAAGTAGAGTGCAACCTGATCAGTAAATGTTCCATCGTGATTGTTGATCCAGAGAAGGTCGTTTGTTATGAAGTCATTGCTTATATAGATATCTTTCCATCCGTCATTATTAATATCAGTAATAACAGCTGAATGACCATAACCCTCGGTTTGGATCCCTGCTTCTCTGGAAACATCTCTGAACAGAGGATGCTTTAAGGAGTCGCTCCAGTCATTTCTAAGAAGCTTGCCGGTGCTTGGATTGGTGCCGTTTTTCATTATCGGACGGAAGAGATATGGAGATATCCTGGGGCTGATTTCATTAACAACCAGATAAACATCGAGGTCTCCGTCGTTGTCATAATCGAAGAAATCTGCCTGGGTTGTATGGGAATCATCATCCAGGCCATATCCGGCAGCCATTTCCCTGAAAACTGGTATGTTGCTGCTGTCAGATCCAAGGTTGATGTATAAGAGATTCTTTCTGGAAGGAGCCTGTTTCCTCAGTGTGGCACTGACATAAATATCCTGCCTGCCATCGTTGTTTATATCAATGACAGCCACCCCCCGGCACCATTTGCCTGACGTGTTGATTTTTGCTTCGGCTGTTATATCAGTGAAACTGAAGTTGCCATTATTCAGATAAAGTTTAGAGGGAACTATATTTCCTGTAAAAAAGATATCGGGAAGACCATCATTATTGAAATCGCCTATACCTACACCGCCGCCGTTGTAGATATTTTCCACGTCAAGCTGATTGATTGTATCGCTTTCGGTTATTTTGTTATTAAAATGGATGGCTGATTGTGAGGAGCTAATCGTCTCAAAAAGGGTGTTCTCATGTTTACAGGAAAAGTTTAAAAGCAGAAATATGAGATATGAGTATCTCATGGCAGATTTTAAAATTCCTGTACCTGTCATTATGTGAGTAAACTAAATTGAAATCAAAAAAGTCTCTTTTTTGGAATACAAACAACAAAGAATGGTAAATTGTTTAATATGAATTTTTTTTAACCATGGAGTTTCCGCTGGCGCGATCTCCGCTGGCACGGATTGCAAATCCGCGCCAGCCGTGAATTGTTTAAAGTGTATTTTTTGACCACGGAGTTTCACGGAGAGTAGTCGTTGTTATTTTTTGTGAGCTACTCATTGATACACTGTGTAGCTCAGTGGTTAATCGATTGAAATTAATTAATCATTCAATTAATAAAAAGAAATTAAAGCCTATTTTTATTGATCATTAGTATTAGCTTATTTTAAAAATCAAGAACTTATTATTCAGGTATGAAATCAATTAATAGAAAATTCAATTTTTTACTGCCGTTCTGCTTGATGCTTTTAGCTTCAGAAATAAATGCAGCGCAGGGTATTTTGAAAGATAATCCCAAAGCTATCAGGGTGGAATACCTGGTAAACGGAAATCCAGCTTTGGGAGCAGTTCCGGTTCCACTATCAGAAGTAAGTATATCGGGAAAAATACGGATCTCAACCTATCATAATGAATCCTATGATGTTGTAATACATGAAATTGACAGGGGAACATATACCGAAATAAACGGTGAATTGAAACATCTGTCTGATGAAGCCTCCTGTGTCTCTTTAAGAATAATCTTTCCCTGTGATCCCGGAAAATGGAGATGGTTCCGCGGGCTTGACAAGTCAGTACAGCTGAATACCGGGGATTCCTGCTTTGATACTGTTGGTGTCAGAACTGTACCTCCTCCAGCCGGCGCCTTCAACGGGAATGATCTGAGCAGCGGTGGTTATGGTGATCCTGTGGGCAGGGGAACAATGTCCTTCTATCCTTTGTGTGCTGTTAGCATTGATGATAAAGGTATGGCATTAGGTATTGATATGTCACTGCCGGTAGTTTACCGTCTGGGAGCCGACCCCACCTATGGACTTATTGCAGTGTTTGATTTTGCGACAAGTCCGCTGACTGATAAATTTCCCAACAGGGCATTTTTCAGACTGGTCAGATTCGGTTTTGATCCTGCATGGGGAATGCGTTCAGCTCTGAAAAATTATTATTCAATATATCCCGAAGCATTTAAGAAAAGAGTTGTTAACGAAGGTATATGGCTTCCGTTTACCGCCTTGAGGTCAATACCGGGCTGGGAAGAGTTCGGTATAGCTTTTCATGAGACTTCATGGGGAAGCAAGGACCTAAAGGATGGAGAAAGAATATCCAATATTCTCTCCGATAAAGGGACTGGGATACTAAGCTTTCAGTATACTGAGCCATGGGATGTTCAGCTGCCTGTCAAAACAAAGACAATGGATTACTCAGAACTAGTTGCAGGAGGGCTTATTAATAAGAAGCACAGATGGTATCTCGATATAAGTGCCACGCAGGACAAGCACGGTCAGTGGCAGGCCCGTCGACTTGAAACACCTTGGTTCAGTACCGGCTGGGCGGTAAGCATTACTACAAATTGTGATCCGGATCTGCCCGGATTTAATAAATACAAATACATATTAAATGATGAAATCAACCCGGCGTTGAAGCTTGATGCGGACGGGATCTATTTTGATTCAATGGAGTGGAACTGGCATCATGATCTGAATTACAGGGAGGATCACTTTGCATCCACTGATTATCCTCTGACATTTTCCGCTGCAGTTGGAAAACCTGCAATATGGAACTTTGCTTCTGAATTTGAGTTTATGAAAAAGATCTCTGACGAAATGCATATTCAGGGTAAGCTGGCAATGGGTAACGGTCATGGCTGGAATCCGTTTGCCGCTTCAAACCTCGATCTTTTCGGTGCTGAACTGAGCTGGTATTCCTCTGATGACCATAACACAGAGGCACTCGATTTTAAGCGTGCCATCTCCTTTCAGAAGCCGATAGTATTTTTGCTCAACGAGGGACTCAATGATAAAGCCTTTACCGAAGCACCATATCCCGGGTATGAGATATATTTTGAAAAGATGCTGGCATATGGATTCTTCCCTTCATTTTTCAGTGTTGATGCTTCAAATGATCCTTACTGGCAGGACAAGCGGAAAATCGAAAATGGAAGGCCTTTCTTCAAAAAGTATATTCCGATAATTAAAACGATCGCCGGTGCCGGATGGGAACCTGTTACTTATGCTGCGAAATTTTGAACCAGCTCGGCTGAAAATTTGCAAGTTGAACTGTTTGGGACAAAGAGGGTGCCATTGTACTTTTACCTGTCAGAAAGGCAAAACGGACCGCGGGAGGACAGCATTCGGGTCTCCGTCGACTCAGGAGACTTCAAGGTCATTAAGGTTTTTGCGATTGATAATTGAAGTTACTGTTGATTCCACCTGTCCTTATCAGGTAATGGCAATAAGGTTTGCTCTTCTTGTTCCTTTCCCCCCGGCCGCGCGCAGTCTGACCAACTGGTTGGTTCGGGTCCTCCAGTACATAGCCAGATTGCTATTCCCATTGCAATAACGGATAACCTACTAATTACGCCGCAGGCAATGACGCCGCAGGCAAATGACGTAGGGCCAATGAATGACTGTTACTGACCCCTGCCTTATTGATAGTAAATGACAACTTTTCCGGTCCGGCCATTCAGATTCTTCATCCAGACCCAGCGGCTGTCGCCTGAGGCCTGGTTTTCAAAGAAGAGTGGCTTGCCATTGAAAGTTGCATTTTTGATCTCCCGGCTGTCAGGGATAGGTCCGAGCCTCACACTCATATTTTTAACCGGTTTTTCGAGTTCGAAGCTGAAAACCTGCTTGGCATCTTCCCGGAGGTAGGAATATTTAATATTTTGTCTTGCATTTCCTGTAAGAACAGGGATGTTACTAATCGACATTTCATTCCAGGAGACTGGGTATCTTGGTATAATCCGCAGGTTTTCAGGATTATTATCATCCAGACCAAACATAAGGCGAAGGGCTTTCTGACTGTCAGCAAGGTGGGAGTCCTGTCCCAGGTATCCGTTTACAGGAACCCAGTACTCACCGCTTCTGTGGAGAATAATGCCTTCGGGGGCGGTCCAGCCTTCAAGTCTGGGCAGATAGCAATGGGTTACCATCAGATTGATAAAATTCTCCGCGTCTGTCATTTCATCAAGAAGCAATGCAGCCTGTGTCATCAAACCCTGACCGTAGCCATAACTCCGAAGGCAGTTATAGTTTTTGTCCCTCATCAGGTATCGGTATGAATTGAGATCAATGTTCAGATATTTCCGGGCATTGGACCCTGCGACATCGTAATCCTGCAAAGGGGTATATGTTATTCCGTCAGAAGCCAGCTGGATATGAGCCATCTTCTGGGCATCATCATGCCAGTTATGATCGGGTTCAGTATGCCATACAGGGCCAAACATGCCTGAATCGACAGCATTTTCAAGGATCCCTTTTTCAAGCCTGTCATAAAGTTTTGTCCAGGATGCAACCTCCTCTTTCTTACCGAGCTCTCTTGCCATGATTATTGATAATCTGATTCCGTGAAGGCAATTATATGAACCATAAAATTCATAGTTCCCGCATTCGCTTTCGGTATACAGCAGATCCTTTCTAAGACCCGGGAAGATTGTATCTGTGTCAAGCTGCCATTGTATCCAGCTGACAGCCGCTTTTGTGGCCTTCCAGTGCTTTTCATTCCATTGTGCAGGATGACCGAGCCAGTGATAGTTAAGGTAGCGGCCCCACATACAGATCCCATGGCCGTCATTTTCGCGGTTTCCTGTTTCAGTAATCTCTCCAACCTTTCTGGTTTCATGTCCCTCATATGAACTTCCTGCACCTACAATTCTTATCCAGTGAGGCGGGTATGCATCAGCGAAGAGGCAGCTGTCGAGCCAGTCGGTATAACTGTTTATGTATTTCGAATAGCCCAGAGCCATTGCCTCCCTTGTGAGTTCACCTATACCTCGTGACCAGGCTTCTCCTGCACCCGGGAAGTTACCGGGTGATTTCTCACGGTAGAGCCTGAACCAGTTCTGAAGGTTTCCATATATTGAAAATGAAGGTTCTTCCCTCCAGATCCCTATGCCGAATGTATAGTGAACAGTTTGTTTCCGTGCTATGCTGGAAGCACACCTTGTTCCGCTGTCAGCAATTTTGGCCCCGCACTCGGGTCCGTTGCGGTATAAATAGGTGGCAGCATATACCGCTTCCTGTGTGCCTTTGAAGTTGTATCCCGGCCCGAAGTAACCTGAAGGTATCTCCGGTTCTGATAATTCAGGCATCTCGTTTTTGTAGGTATAGATAATATGCTTTAGCTTTTCAAGAGCCGGTTTATATTCTTCATCTTTTATATACTGAAGAGTCACAGGTTTAATCGCAGGGCTGCCGGAGCTTATTCCGGGCAGTGGCGACAGAGCAGATGATGGTTTCGATGTCTCGACAGTAATGGCTGAAATAAGCGGAATGCCATACATATCATCGGT
>JADKBK010000014.1 GCA_016715075.1 Bacteroidales bacterium | reverse complement strand
ATATCTTCAGATGAGTATCATACTACAGGTTATAAGGAATTCAAAATCCTTTCCGGAATAAGTTTCACAGTATTCAGATTCAGATTCAGATTCAGATTCAAATTCTAATCCAATGCAAACATGGAAGCTAAATCAAAACAAACCGGGTCAGCAGACATTTCAAACGAACAGAAACGGCTGAATGATGACAAGGGAAAATTTGCATGCTGGAAAAGTGGGGACCCTATCTTAGCGAACGGCAGTGGGGAACTGTAAGAGAGGATTACAGCAAAAATGGCGACGCATGGAATTATTTTACACACGACCATGCACGGTCACGCGCTTATCACTGGGGCGAGGACGGACTGGCAGGTATCTCAGATGACAAACAGCAGCTCTGCTTCGCTATTGCATTTTGGAACGGTATTGATCCAATAATCAAGGAACGGCTCTTCGGCTTAACAAACAGTGAGAGCAATCATGGTGAAGATGTCAAGGAATATTATTTCTACCTTGACAACACTCCTACCCATTCCTACATGAAATACCTTTATAAATATCCGCAGGCACCATTTCCATACGAGAACCTAATTACAACCAACCGCTCAAGATCCAGAAATGATTTTGAATATGAACTAATCGACACAGGCATTTTTGACCATGACAGGTATTTTGATGTATTTGTGGAGTATGCAAAAGAATCTCCGGAGGATATGCTCATTAAAATCAGTGTTTTTAACCGCGGACCGGAAACTGCATTTATTAATGTTCTTCCTACTATATGGTTCAGGAATGTATGGTCATTGTTTGAAGAAAAAGACAAACCTGCATTGGAACAGGTAGCTGAATCGCCTGCTCGCATAAGGGTCGATCATCCCGGACTGGAAAACTACTTTTTCTACTGCGAAGGGAATCCAAACATGTTATTCACTGAAAACGAGACTAATACAGAGAGAATATTTGGAATACCCAACCAGACTCCCTATGTTAAGGATGCAATTAACAATTATCTGGTGCAAGGAAGGAACGAAGCAGTCAATCCGAAAAAAACCGGCACTAAAGCATCTGCAAATTATCCACTGATAATTGAACCCGGAAAATCAGCTTGTGTCAGATTAAGATTAAAGAGTAATCCTATAGAAGGATTTCAGCCATTCGGAGATTTATTTGAGGAAATATTTACTGCCCGCAGGAATGAGGCGGATGATTTCTATCAGTCAATCATTCCTCCGGCACTTGATTCGGATCAGGCAAATGTATTCCGCCAGGCTCTGGCCGGAATGTTGTGGAGCAAGCAATTCTATTTTTATGATATTGACAAGTGGCTCGGAGAACATGGTTCCGATCCCTCCCTGGCTACCCATAAAACTGTGCAAAGAAATGAGGAATGGCATCATATGTATAACGGAGATATAATTTCCATGCCCGACAAATGGGAATATCCATGGTATGCCTCCTGGGATCTTGCGTTTCATGTATTGGCGCTGACATTGGTCGATTCTGATTTCGGGAAACAACAGTTAAAACTTATGCTTCAGGGGCAATATATGCATCCCAACGGAATGGTGCCGGCGTATGAATGGAATTTCAGTGATGTTAATCCTCCGGTTCTTGCCTGGTCGACAATTTTCACATACAGACTTGAAAAACTTACTAAACACACTGAAGACACAGAATGGCTCAGCACAAATTTTATGAAACTGCTGTTGAACTTCACCTGGTGGGTAAACCGGAAGGATCGTACAGGCCGGAATGTATTCGATGGTGGATTTCTGGGCCTCGACAATATAGGTGTATTTGACAGGAGCGCCCCACTGCCCACCGGCGGCTATCTTGAACAGGCTGACGGTACTGCCTGGATGGCTCTCTTCAGCCAGAATATGCTTGAAATTGCAGCTGAGCTTGCACTAAAAGACAAGTCATATATTGACATGGTGCTCAAATTTGCAGAACATTTTCTCTGGATCGCCTCTTCAATGATCAGACTTGGTGACAATACAGGGATGTGGGATGAGGAGGATGGCTTTTTCTATGATGTTTTACGACATCCTGATGGAAAAGCACAACGCCTAAAAGTGCGCTCCCTGGTTGGATTATTGCCCCTTTGTGCTGCAACAGTGTTTGATGGTGACCTGATAAGTAAATATCCTGAACTTAAATTCAGACTTGACCAGGTCCTGACCTCAAGACGGGAACTATATTCAGCAATCCATAACCCTATGAAAACAGGGGTCGCAGGACGAAGGCTTGCATCAGTACTTGATGAGACCCGTCTCAGAAGGGTATTGTCCAAAATGCTGGATGAAAATGAATTTCTGAGCCCTTACGGTATCCGCTCCTTGTCTCTCTTTCATAAAGAACATCCTTACAAGATAAACGTGGAAGGACAGGAACATAAAGTAGCCTATCTTCCCGGAGAATCAGATTCAGATATGTTTGGAGGAAATTCCAACTGGAGAGGACCGATATGGATGCCGGTTAATACACTAGTAATAAGGGCCTTGCTCCAATACCATTCCTATTATGGTGACAACTTCAAAACAGAATGCCCAACCGGCTCCGGTAATGAGATGAACCTGTACCAGATTGCTGAGGAGATTTCCAAAAGGCTGGCAGGCATATTCCTGAAGGATAAAAATGGCTTAAGGCCAGTTTACGGCGGCACTAATAAATTTCAGGAAGACCCTCACTGGAAGGATTATATCCTATTCTACGAATATTTCCATGGTGACAATGGCGCAGGCATAGGTGCAAGTCACCAAACCGGATGGACAGGTGTCATTGCAAGAAGTATGCACCTGTTTGCAAGCACATCTTCTGACCAGATCCTGGAACTTAGTAAAAAAGCAGCTTTTATTGAACTTGATGATCAGAGCTAAAGGAAAAAGTTATACCCCTCTTACTTTTCAGCAAGCAGTTCACCTTTAAGCCGTTGTAATTCAGCAACCTGCTCTGCCGCCAATTTTGGATATTCCAGTTTCATAGAGGAAAGGGCATGAAGGATCGCTGATGCCACCACAATACGGGCAAAAGGCTTATTATCGGCAGGTACAACATACCAGGGAGCTCCCTCCGCAGATGTTTTCCTGATCAGATCTTCATAGCATTCCATATACTCTTTCCAGAACTTCCTCTCTGCAAGATCCGTTTTACTGAACTTCCAGTTCTTCCCCTTCTTTTCAATACGCTCAAGAAATCTCTTTTTCTGTTCCTTCTTCGATACATTAAGGAAAATCTTCACAATCATTATACCATTATTGTTCAGGTATTTCTCAAAATTCCTGATATCCTTAAGCCGGTCATCCCAGATATTCTCAGTCACAAGCTTTTCAGGAGCTTTTGAGCAGCAAGAAATGATTCATGCACACGAACTACCAGAACCTCTTCATAGTATGAACGATTAAAAATACCAATGCGGCCACGTTCCGGGAAGCTGTTTTATACAGCGCCACATATAATCATGATCAAGCTCTTCCGCACTGGGCGCCTTAAAGGAGGTAACCTGGCATCCCTGCGGATTAATGCCCGACATCACATGCTTAATAGCTCCGTCTTTTCCTGCAGCATCCATGGCCTGGAAAATAACCAGAAGGGACCACCTGTCCTGTGCATACAATTTATCCTGCATTTCGGACAGGGCTTCAACTCCAAGCCTCAATACCGTTTCCGCTTCAGCCTTCTCATCTTCTCCAGGATCGAAAGTCACATTGGTCGGAAAGTCTTTAAGTCTGAATTTCTTATCGCTGGTAACACGATATTTCTTCGCCAGCTTCTTTGCCCTCTCAATAAGCTCTTTATTGCCAATACCGGCGAATTCATCTGTTTTGCTTAATGCTTCTTCAGAGTTCAGTGGTTTACTAACTTTCTTAGCCATATTTACAGGGGATTGATTATTATATTAAAAAAACATGATATAATTTTATTGACCTGATATTAAAATACTGGTGATGAAAACTCTGACCCACCTTTACTTAACATGATCCCTGTTTGATGGCCATGAGTAATGTGTGAATTTCATTGTCCCTTGTTTAAAAAGATAAAATTAACAGTTCAGAAAATAATATCAAAATAATTTTCAGCCCGGTGTCTGAAGGTAGATAGCCAACTTCAGAGGGTTGCAGAGAAAACGTTGTCCTGTATATATATCCTATCTGTCCATTTTCCGACACTACTGCCAATAATTATTGAATATTTTATATCTTAACAATGATCATTTGTTATTAATATCTGACTTAACAAATTTCCATATGTTAAATGCATTCTTATGGGGCTTACTGGCAACCTCTTCACTGATTCTGGGGGGAATTATTGCCTTGAAATATTCCTTCGGTAATAAAATCCTTGGGATAATTATGGCATTTGGAGCCGGCACGCTGATCTCAGCAGTTTCCTATGAACTCATATTTGATTCTCTAAAACTCGCCAAAGGAACAGGATTTCCGGGTTTTGGGTTCTTTTCAGGAGCACTGGTATTCTTTTTCAGTGATAAACTGATTGAAAAACTTGGCGCAAGGAGCCATATGGATATAGGGGCATCTCATGAATCAAGTCTGGCTATACCTATGTTACTTGGAATAATCCTTGATGGCATTCCGGAGTCAATAGTTATAGGATTAGGGATATTTGAAGGAGGCAAAATAAGCATGGTGATGCTTGTAGCAGTCTTTATTTCCAATCTTCCGGAAGCTATTGCAGGCACCACCGGCATGAAAGCAGGCGGATGGAAAAACAATAGGATAATAATGCTATGGGTATTCATTTCACTGGTATGTGCAGTCTCAACGATTGCCGGTTACAGTCTCTTCAGCTCCGCATCAGATCACTGGCTGTCATTTATCAAGGCTTTTGCCGGTGGAGCTATAATGATGGTCCTGGCCAACTCGATGATACCTGAATCATATGAGCACGGAGGAAAACTTACAGGAATATTTACCGTTGTCGGATTCTTTATTTCCGTTTCAATGGTGATACTGGAAAATTTCTGATATTATTTTTCAGAATTCGTATATTTGGCAAATTATGTCTAATTAAAGTTCATTAGGATTCACTATGACTTACAGCAAACAATCAAAAAAACTGCTCAGGATTTCGATACTGGGACTATTCATGATCTCAGTTGTATTTCCTGAAATCTCTGCAGCAGATGAGCCTTTATGGCCAAAGGTTATAAAATCAAAGAAGGGCGAAATCACAATCTATCAGCCACAGCCTGAAACACTGGATGGGACTCTCCTTTCAGGCAGAGCCGCTGTATCGGTTAAGGCAGCAGATTCAAAAAGGCCTGTTTTCGGAGCTGTCTGGATGACTTCAACCTCATAGTGGACAGGGATACACGAATAGCAGTCTGACGAATATTAAAGTACCAAATATCCGGTTCTCAGACGAAATTGACTCTGCGCTGACCGCCAGGATAATACAACTTCTTGAGGAAGAGATGCCTAAATGGAAAATGGAAATATCAATGGATGAACTGATCAGTACACTTGAATCGGCATCAGTCAAAACAGACAGCAAATTTAAAAATGATCCTCCTGAAATTATAATCTCAAATAAGCCTGCAGTGCTGGTATTCATTGATGGAAAACCGATTCTGAAAGAGATGCAGGGGTATAATTATCAAAAGGTTGAAAATTCTCCGTTCTTTATAATTTTTGATCCCGCGGAGAAAGCATATTTCATGTATGGCGATCAGGTCTGGTTTACTGCAGCTGACATAATGGGTGCATGGGAAAAGTTAAAAAAACCTTCATCATCATTGAAAAAGCTTCAGGAAGAGATTGAAAAGGCCAATAATCCGGATGGAACTGAAAGCGTATCAAAAACTGAAGAACAGAAAACTCCTGAAGCCATCCCCGCTGTTATTGTGCGGACCACTCCTGCAGAACTTATTGTAATAGACGGTGAACCTGAATTTACACCTATCCAGAATACAAATCTTCTTTATGTAAAAAATACGGAAAGCTATGTGTTTATGGACATCCAGAGCCAGAATTATTTCATACTGATCTCCGGCAGATGGTATTCATCTGCAAAGATGACGGGCCCATGGGCTTATGTGAATGCTGATAAACTACCTCAGGAATTTGCAAACATCCCTGAAGGAAGTGACAAGGATGGTGTACTGGCGAGTGTTGCCGGTACGGATGCCTCAAAGGAGGCAATTCTGGACAGTCAGATACCTCAAACGGCAGAGGTAGACAGAAGGACTGCCACCGTTAACGTTGAGTATGACGGTGAACCTAAATTTGAAAAGGTAGATGGGACCTCAATGGTTTATGCAGCAAATTCGCCACAGACTGTACTTAGGGTCTCAAATAAATATTACTGTGTCGACAATGGTATCTGGTTTGAATCAAATTCAGGTAGAGGGCCATGGCAGGTTGCTGTGACAAGACCCCAGGAGGTTGATAATATTGAACCAACAAGTACAGTTTATAATGTAAAATATGTTTACATATATGATGTCACTCCGGAGATTGTATACGTAGGATATACCCCAGGATATTATGGGTCCTACGTATATGGCCCTACAGTGGTTTACGGAACCGGATATCACTACTATGCATGGTATGGGACCGTCTATTACCCGAGACCTGTTACCTATGGATTCAGTATGTATTACAATCCATACACAGGCTGGGGCATGAGTTATGGCATGTCTTACGGACCCGTCCACATCAGATTTGGCAACAGGTATTATGGAGGCTACTATGGATGTGCCGGTTATCATCCTCCCTATCATTATCACCCTTCCTACGGAGGCGGCGGATACTATGGCCATGGGCATAGACCGCCAAGCGGCGGGTATCCGGGCCATGGCGGAGGTAACCAGCCTGGATACGGAAGACCTGACAGGCCATCCTCAAGCGGTTCAGGCAACAAAGCCGGCAATAATATTTACAGTAACAATCGTGCTGGCGTTAAGCCTAATGTTGCAAGACCTTCAACAGGAAATACAGGCGGAGACCGCAGGGCAGCATCCGGACAGCAGCGAAATAATGTCTATGCCGATAAAAGCGGCAATGTTTACCAGAAAACTAATAAAGGATGGGACCAAAGGCAGGGAAATGACTGGAAACCAGCTGACAAAGCTTCGACAGGCTCAGCCGTTGACAGAAGCAATAAATCAGGTACACCAAACAGAACTTCAACAGGAAAAGCTTCTTCATCATCAAGACCTTCAAGCCCGTCCTCCTACAACAGGAACGAAATGGACAGGCAAAGTGCTGGCAGGGATCGTGGAGCGACAAGGACAAACAATTCCAGCAGTTACTCCAGGTCTTCGTCTCCATCGAGAAGTTCAGGTGGCGGAGGTGCCAGCCGTAGTGGCGGCGGAGGCAGGAGAAGGTAGAAGCGCAGGGCGCAGGGCGAAGGGCGCAGGGCGAAGGGCTCAGGGCGAAGGGCGCAGGGCGCAGGGCCAGGGCCAGGGCCAGGGACAGGGAGGCAGGGCCAGGGCGAAGGGCTGGGAGAGAGCGTAGAGTGGAGAGAGGAGAGCGTAGAGTGGATAGTAAAACAGGAAACCATAAAATAGTGAAGGGTGATCAGAATAAAATATTCGAATCACCCTTTATTTTTTCTTCAGAATTCCGGCTTTCGGCTTCGGTCTTCTGTCTTCTGTCTTCTGTCTTCTGTCTTCTGTCTTCTGTCTTCTGTCTTCTGTCTTCGTCTTTCGACTTCCGACTTCCGACTTCCTTACCTGGATAGAACCGGTATCTGTCTGTTTATGGATTCCTCAAGCGATATGAGGGTTTCTGTCCTGACAATCCCTTCAATATTCTGAATAGTATCAGTCAGGATCATCCGCAGATGTTCATTATCGCGTGTGTATACTTTTATAAAAAGCGAATAATTCCCTGTAGTGTAATGACATTCAATGATTTCAGGAATATCTTTGAATTTCTCGATCACATCCCTGAAATGACCAGGGTGGTCAAGAAAAATACCGATATATGCACATGTCTTAAATCCAACCATTACCGGATCAACCTTGAATTCAGATCCCCTTATAACACCGATCCTGATAAGTCTCTGAACCCTTTGATGTATTGCGGCTCCTGAAACTCCACACTCCCTTGCAACCTCAAGATAGGGAATCCTTGCATTCTTTGTGATAATATCCAGTATCTTCTTATCCAGATCATCAATCAGTAAGTTTTCTGCCATTTTAACAATGAATTATTCAATAAATCAAACAATAAGTTTTAAAATTCTTACAAATTTATAGTAAAAATGGATATTATGATACGTTTATAAAAAAATGTTTTTAAATAGTAACAGTAGGTTAGTTGTTATTTTCTCCTGTTGATATACCCCACTATATCCTTAATATCTGAGAAGCCCTTTTGAGAGAGATAGTTCTCAAGGCCTTCCAGAATTTTGACGGGAGCCTGAGGATCGATAAATGTAGCTGTACCAACCTGCACAGCAGCTGCCCCGGCAAGAAAGAATTCAACAGCATCAGACCAGGTCATTATCCCTCCCATTCCCATTACAGGGATCTTAACAGCCCTGGCAACCTGCCAGACCATCCTGAGCGCCACAGGTTTGATAGCAGGCCCTGATAAGCCTCCTGTAATTGTAGAAAGCGATGGTTTCATCCCGGCAATGTCGATTGACATCCCCAGCAGTGTGTTTATCAGGGAAACCGAATCGGCACCCTCCTCTTCAACAACCCTTGCAAAATCAACTATATTGGTCACATTAGGTGATAACTTGACAATCAATATTTTCGAATATGCAGCTCTAACTGCTCTTGTAACTTCACGTGCAGAATCAAGATTAGTACCAAAAATCATTCCCCCCTTTTTGACATTCGGGCAGGAAATATTAAGTTCAATAGCAGCAATTTTATCAAGCCTGTCAAGCCTGGCGGATAATGCAACATAATCCTCAATATTACTGCCGTTTACATTGACAATAATATTTGTATCATACTTTGAAATGACCGGGTAGATATTCTTTTCGAAATTATCAATCCCTTTATTCTGCAGTCCAACGGCATTCAGCATGCCTGAAGGTGTTTCGGCCATTCTGGGATAAGGATTACCCTCCCTGGGTTCCATTGTAGTGCCTTTTACCACCAGCCCACCCAAACTGGAAATATCTATGAAATCATCAAGCTCAGGGCCGAATCCGCAGGTGCCGGAAGCTGTAAGCACAGGGTTTTTAAAATGCAGATTGCCGATTGAAAAACCAAGATTCACCATTTTAATTCAGTTATATTGAAAACCGGTCCGTCAGTACATGTACATATATTCCCTTTAACTGTAGTAACGATACAGCAAAGACATATTCCAATTCCGCATGCCATGAGATTTTCAAGTGATACCTCGCAATTTATGCCCTTCCTGCTGCAATACGAGGCAACTGCCTTCATCATTGGGTCGGGACCACAGCAATAAACCCTGTCATAACGCTTTTCCTCCAGGACAGAATGGTTTGTTACATATCCCTTCTCTCCTGCCGACCCATCCTCGGTTGTAAGAAATACATTTCCTATCTGCCTGTAATCCTCAAGATCTATCGTTCTTTCCCTGCTTCTGAATCCCAGCAACCAGTCTGGCCTATATCCGATTGATAATAAGTGCTTTCCCATGAATAATAAAGGAGCTATACCTACACCCCCTCCGACAAGCAGAATGCGTTCACCCTGCCCGGGGTCGGAAAATGAGTTCCCCAGAGGATATATCAGGTTAAGGGAATCACCGGCCGACAGTTCAGATAACTTTATCGTTCCCTGTCCAGCTGTCTGAATCAGAAGCTTAAATGTATTTCTCTTGTAATCAACATCATGAATGGAAATTGGCCGTCTGAGAAATGTTCCGGGACTTTCATCCACCCTTACCTGAACAAACTGACCCGGCTTAAATTCAGAGATACTGTCGTTACCTTCGAGTTCCAGTATGAATAAATCTTCTGTAAGGCGCTTATTATCAACTATTTTAAAATCATCAATGCGCTTTGCCATCTGGTGAAATTTTCACACAAAGATAACTTTTATGAGCAATTTTTTAAGCGAATATAAGTAATAATTCTACCCGGGCTACTTTGGAGAATATTCATCAAAACTGCTGTCACTATAAAAAATAATAACACGCGAAATCTCAGACCTTTTCACAGCCAATGAAGGCGTTGTGCCTCTATTTAAAACTTCCTTTTCAGCCCGCAGCTCATCAACCGGTATCGATTCAGATCCGGTTTTATCCTCCACAGCGCTGTTTTTCCTGTCATTTACGTTCTCATATTCAAATAATGACTGCATTTTAGGGTCTTTATACATTGTTCCTTTTCCAAACAGAAGCCAGTCGGTAGAAAGAAACTGATATTTCTCAAGCATTTTAAGCACAAAATCAAGACTTGGATTATTTCTTCCAGACAGGATATGGGATATCCCTGAAGGTTGAACTCCGATTTCTTCTGCAAGCTGCGCCGAAGACTTATTTTCAGACTTTAGAAACTCAAGTAAACGTTCTTTCATAATGTAAAAATGATATTACAAATGTAATTTAAATTAAAATTCCATGTGTAATTATTATCGATTACATTTGTAACTCAGTATAATAATGTATAATTTTAAAAAATTAGTCGGTTCACTATGGTATTGATAATTAAAAGATTACAAATGTAATCCAGCTGAAGTAATGCTTATGTTTAGGCTGTTAACTAACTAGTATACAGTATTTTAAGCTTCATATCTAATCATTTTCAGCGCATTATGGCCTCGTTTTGCATAATATTCAGTACAAATGCTTCAGTTAAATCTATTATTTATCTCTTTTACAGATATATAACAAATTTTTTAGATTGATTGATTTAAATTTAGATTTGTGAAGTTAATCTTCTAATCCATGCATTACATCTGTGATGTTTAAGAGTAATTCGTATTGTTTACATTTGTAAATGTCAAATTGTATGTACATTTGTAACTTCAGATAGCCATGTAACCGACTAAGAAAATGAATTGAATTTCCTAATTTTGTCAGAATTGAAAATTCCCTGCCCAATCATTGTTCATCTCAGAATATTCAATTCTTACAGAGTTTTAAATTTTACCTGATTGTTGAGATTAAAACTCCGGAATTTAATAATATGACTTTCCTGAGTACTTATGAAAATACTCTCCTATAATTCGTGACCGCCTTCTGATTCCGGACCAGGACATATTCCTGAATTTTTGAATTTCCCAATTGAGAAAAGCCGGTAAATACTTTTTTATCCCTTCAGAATTCAAATCACTGCACTATATCCGGGAAATCATTGAATATTCGATTCTCAGAGAGTTTAAAATGGCTGATATTTCGATGTAACTGCCTGATAATATTTATTATAAAGCTACTATTTGAGCTTTTTAAAGCAATGGACATCCGATCATTTCCAGCTGCTTTCAGGCAGACTATGAAGTTTTGAGAGAAAAAAGCCGGTTAATAAAACCATTGGTGACTATTCCACCTTGAAATTTCTGGCTGCCTGGATGTCAAACTCTTTCTCGGAGCGTGCAATTACACAGGTTGCCAGACAATTTCCAATAACGTTAACGGATGTGCAACCAAATTTCTCCATGGATTCCATAGCTGACGGAAGTGCGGATTCAGAGTTTGAAGTTGCAAAAGCTATTGTAGCCGGTTCAGATACTGCCTTAATAAACGGAATGACAGGTATCTTAAAGATAAGTGCAACAGGAAAAAGGATAAATACGAGGAAGACAATCAAAGCAACATACAGAGTAGCCAGCAGCTTAAACAGATTAAAAAGGATATCGAATCCCATATGGCCTACTGTATATGCTATAGCAGCAAAAACGGCCACCGGAGCGAAATACATGACGATATTTGTAAATTTGAACATCGTCTCAGCAAGACTTTCACAAAACCGTATCATCGGGGATCTGAACTTCTCCTTCACCATTGCCACAGCGATAGCGAAGATAATGCTGAATATTACCATCTGCAGTATCTGGCCTTCATAGATTGCCCTGGCGAAATTCTCAGGAAAAATATGAAGAATAAAATCAGTTGTCGACTGTTCCTTCAGAGTCGTTATCGGAGCAATATCCGGATTGGGAGGCAAAACAACCCCAACACCTGCATGACTGATATTTATTGCCAGAAGTCCGATAAAGAGAGCACACGTGGAAACAATCTCAAAATAGAGAAGTGATTTCCATCCCATCCTTCCAATCTGCCTGATATCAGCATGTCCTGCAATTCCCACAACAAGCGTCGAAAAAAGCAGGGGAGCTATGATCGTTTTAATCAGCCTCAGAAAAATCTCACTCAGTACCTGCAGCTTTTTTGCGACCTCAGGAACATCGTAACCAAATTCGGCTCCAGCAACCATACATACAAGAATCCAGGTTGTGAGAGACCTCTTCCTAAAGGCATGAATAACAAGCAGCGAAATACTTATAAGCCTGAAAGTCAGAAGTATAACTGGAGAAATTTCAATTATACGGTTGGCTTGAATAACCAGCATTACCAGGGTAATACTAATTATTGTCCATAGAAAAATAGGAAAAAGCCTCCCGCTGTTTTCATTAAAACTAAGTATTTGCCAGTGAGTGGTCAGCGGCGTGAAATCATCCGCAGCTTCCGCCACAACCAGAGCTGGATTCGCTTCCGCAGCCTGAACAGGAATGTGCTGTGCCTGCCAGTTCATGTTCACTTGCTTCCCTTACCTCTACTATTTTGCCTGAAAAGAAAAGATCAAGTCCTGCCATCGGATGATTGAAATCCATCTTTACAAATGTATCAGTAATCTCATTTATTATTCCGTTGAGCGGATTGCCTTCGGTGTCCATCATTGGGACCTCATTTCCAACCCTGCAAATATCCTCATTGATCTTGCCGTCGGTTTCGAAGACAGAAATAGGTATATCAATAATCATATCTTCCCTTCTCTCTCCGTAAGCCACTTCGGCATTAAGAGTGAATTTGAAATCTTCACCGTTCTTGAGCTCACTGATATTTGACTCAAAAAAAGGAAGCAGTCTTCCTGTTCCATATATGAATGTAAGTGGTCTGTTCTCATCGAGAGTTTCAAGTACTCTTCCTTCAGCATCACCCTCCCTCAGTTCATAGATAAGCGAAACCATTTTATTTTTTTCAATTTTCATGTCAGATCTTTTTTGTTTTTAAAAGCGCCACAAATATAATTTAAATTACTACCCGGTAATATTGTAATATGCATTAATTTATTCTGATTTTCAGGGCAGAATAATAATTGATTATGAGATAAAAAACGTCAGAAACTGAAGCTTACCCTTATTTCAGGATTGTTGTAAAGTGAATATCCTGAATCTGTTAACGTCCATAAAAACATCAGGTTGAGAGATGATCTCATTCCGAGTTGCTGACTTATTCCAAATCCGCCCAAAAGAGTGTTAACGAGGAATCTGTTACCGGTATTCCGGGGGTCCCATACGGCAGATTCCAGGCTTAACAACTCATCTTCCAGATGGAGAAAGATACCCATATGGAGTCCAATGGGAATTGCATTATTGATATCCCTTACAGGAACAAATTGGACATAAGCGTTGCCTCCATACATTGTTGTCTTAATATATGGATCCTTATAATAGGTGAAATTGGGGCCTGCAGCAATTGCAATACGCGGTCTTACCCACAATCCTACCATAGGTGTTACATTTATATTGGTATATGTCCCGAATTGCAGTCCAAAGCTTCCTCCATAAAATAATCTCTCACGAAGAGGCGGCGTTTCATCTCTTGGATTCTGCGCAGAGATAACTGATAATGAACCAAATATAATACAGGTTGTAAGAATGGTAATCCTTTTAAAAAATCTGTTCATAATAATGGCGCAAATGGGAAACATATAATCCAATTTTATTTTTTATCCGTGATACAAATAAACGAATAATTCCCGCAAATAATATTTTGGAAATCCAATCTTTTTATAATGCTGACAAGAGAAATCTGATGAACTATTTTTCAATCTTTTCATACGATGCAACGATTCCCTTGATAAGTGATGAGCTGAAACCATTATGCTCCATTTCGTTCAGCCCGACAATAGTACAACCCTTTGGTGTCGTAACTTTATCAATTTCAAATTCAGGATGTTCCTTGCGTTCAATTAATAATTCAGCTGCACCTTTAACAGTCTGGTTTACTATTGCACTGGCAGTTTTTGCATCGAAGCCGATCTGTATTCCTCCCTGGATCATTGCCCTTATGAAACGAAGCACATATGCTATTCCGCAGGCACCCAGAATTGTTGCTGACTGCATCAATTCCTCATCAATTGTCATTGTGGTACCTAAATTATCAAAAAGTGACGTCACCGATTCAATGTCCTTTTTTCCTTCATTGTTATGGCAAATACATGATACAGACCTGCCAACACTTGCAGAAATATTGGGCATAGCCCTGAAAACAGGCATGGAGATTCCAATTGCATCCTGGATCTGGCTTAATGTTGTACCTGCGGTTACTGAGATAAGCACATGCTTCTGTGGATCAAGATATTCCTTAATCTCCTCAAGCACTTCAACAATATTATATGGTTTAACTGCTATAACTATAAGATTGGATTCTTTAACGGCTGCTGCATTATCACTGGTGATCCTTACCCCATCTGCCTTAAGATATGCCAGTTCCTGTATATTCCTCCTGGTAACTGTTATATTTTCGTGAGGAATATTGTTTTCTTTCAGAAGGCCCTGCAGAAGAGAGACAATCCAATATTCCCGCAGCCAATTATCGACACCTTATCATTTTTCATAGTTCTTTTATTTATTAAATCTCCATTTTAGGATATGAACAGATTCTTTTCAGAAAGTCAGTTTATATAAAATTACCCGCAAATATACGACTAATGGCAAATATTTATACATGATTATTATGTTACAGTTAACAGCTTTCATCCGGCAATATAATCTGAAACATCATTCACTTTTAAAATGTTCATAACAGAATTCCAAAAAGACCACATTGGAAATATGTCAAAATGTTAAATTGCACCTATCAGAAAATAGTTATATTTAAACGAGATTAATGTTCAGAATCATCTGTTCAAACTATTAATACATCCAATCCAATGAATATTATTGTCAATGGCGGAAGCCGCGGAATCGGAAAAGAGGTCGTGCTATATCTTTCACAAGATCCTGACAATCATATAATTGTGACAGGAAGAACTAAAAAGGCGCTCGATTCTCTTTCAGAGACTTCGCCAAATATATTTGCGGTGGAGAGTGACCTTACCGTACAGGATGAACCTTCCGGCACATACAGAGATAAAATCCTGAAACATTTTAAAAATGTTGATATACTGATTAATATGGCAGGAACTCTCATTTCGGAAGAATTTATGAATACATCAGATAAAGAGGCAAGGTTAATGATGGAAACAAATTTTTTCGGGCCTGCGTCTGTTATCCGTATTCTAAAACCTCTGATGAATGAGGGATCCCATATAGTTAATATTTCAAGCATGGGAGGCTTCCAGGGAAGTGTAAAATTCAGTGGTCTCGCCTACTACAGTGCTTCAAAAGCTGCAATTGCGACCCTTTCAGAGTGCCTGGCAGTAGAGTTCAGGGATTCCGGTATAAGTGTCAACTGTATAGCCCTCGGTGCTGTACAGACGGAGATGCTGGAGGCAGCTTTCCCCGGGTATAAAGCTCCTGTTCTGGCGAGTGAAATTGCGCCGTTCATCTCATATTTCGCATTGAATTGCCACAGGTTTATGAATGGGAAGATTATACCCGTTGCCTTAAGTAATCCTTGAAACAACTAAAGATTTCACCACTCCTGACTGCCCTATGACCCTTCAGGGGGTAAAATAACAGTATAATCCAGACAGCAGTATCAGTGAGTTTTAGCCCTCCTGCGGGTGGTTGGAGGGTCAGGGCCAGTTATGGTGATCAGGTCATAATCTCACTTATATGTCTTAATCTCCACCTTCCCATCAAGTGCAAGCAATCCGTTAAAAGCCAGCGCTTTCAACTCGTCTTCACCAGGATATATTATAACTTCAGAGATGAAATCAACCATAGATTTAATTTTCTTCACCGTATTACTGTGATGTGCGATGCCTCCTGTCAGAATAATCGCATCAACATAACCGTATAATGCTGTTGCCATTGCCCCAATCTCCTTTCCGACCTGGTAAATGAAAGCGTCCCTGATTAGAGTTGCAGAAGCTTCCCCATTGTCGGCACGTCCGCAGATGTCAATATAATCGTTTGTGCCCAGATATGCAGTCATTCCACCTTTCCCGGTAATCATCGCCTTAATCTCAGAGTGAGAAAACCTGCCGCTGAAGCAGAGATCAACAAGCTGACCGGCTGGAAGTCCTCCCGAACGTTCAGGAGAAAATGGACCGTCTCCATTCAGAGCATTATTTACATCCACTACCCTTCCTCTTTTATGTGCTCCTACACTTAATCCTCCGCCCATATGAGCTATTACGAGGTTCAGCTCTTCATATTGCCTGTTGACTGAGGCAGCATGAATCCTGGCTACAGCCTTCTGATTAAGTGCATGGAATATTGACCTTCTCTCAATTTCAGGATGGCCGCTGATCCTTGCAACTGGTTGCAGTTCATCAACAACCACCGGATCAACAATATAGGCTTCTGCTCCCGGCAATGTTGACACAATATCATCCGCAATAAGAGCTCCAAGATTACAGGCATGAGAGCCGAAAAGTTCGGCATTGAGGTGATCCTTCATTTTCTGATTAACCCTGTAGACGCCTGATTCAATAGGACTTACAAGACCTCCTCTTCCCACAACTATCTTAATTTCAGCCAGATCTATCTTTCTTTCGATAAGCTCACTCATTATCAGATCTTTTCTGAAATTAAACTGATCCGCTATCCTTCCGTAGGGTGACAGATCTTCAGGTGAGTGCCTGAGGTTTTTTTCGAAAATCAACCTAGTCTCTTCAAAAAGAGAAAACTTAGTGGATGTGGATCCTGGATTTATTGCCAGTATTAATCTTTTCTCCATAAAAAAACTGGTATTTCAGGTTAAGCTTCAATATCCCTACAGGATTATGCCATCAGGCAAGAAAGGGCAATACAGAAATATTTAGATTTTTCACTTTCGCTGCGGGACATCAAAACAACAGGTTTAGGGGTGCCTCTGATCAATCCTGCCAACTCGCCCGATGCAAATAGCATCAGACCCTTGTAAAAAGGATTGCTGGCTTCGAGAGATGGAAAGAGTAGGACATCCGCATCACCATTTATACTTGTTTCAACCCCTTTTATTGCAACACTTTTCTTATCGCATGCAAGAAAAAGATCAATCGGACCATCCAGTGTGCAGTTCTTTATCTGATCCCTGTCAGCCATCTTGCACATTATGGCATAGTCGACATTATTTGAGAAATGGCGGCTCATCTTTTCGGATGCACCGATGAGGGCAATTTTAGGTTTTTTGATTCCAAACCTTGAGGTCATTTCAACGGCATATTTTACCATTGCAATCTTCTGATCCAGATCGGGAAAAGGGATTACGGCAGGATCGGTGATAAACAGCAGCTTATGATAAGCTGGTATCTGAATAGCACCTACGTAGCTCAGAACCGCATCAGGAAGCATCAGACCGTTTTCCTTGTCCATCACCGCCCTGAGAAATATATCACTGCCCACAAGGCCTTTCATTACAATGTCAGCCTCTCCGTTCCTTGCCATCATCACTGCTTCCCTGCAGGCCTTTATTTCATTTTCCGATGGAATAATGGTAAAAAACTTATCATCTATCCCCGCGTTATGGCATAAATTAATGATTTCATCACGCTTTCCAATCATCAGAGCTTCGGCAAAGCCCCCTGTAACTGCCTTATGAAGGGCCCCGATGGTATTGGAATCCTGTGCCCATGCAACAGCGATACGGCGCTTAATTTTAAGCGCCATCACATTTTCAACCATTTGTTCAAGGGAAGTAATCATAAGCTTACCATCTGCTTGCTGCGGCTGACAACAGGATACTGTCAAATTTTGCCTGTTCTGAATCAGACCTGGATGTTAGTACGATAGGCACCTGTGCTCCGAGGATTATTGAAGCAACTTTAGCTTTTGCAAAGAATACCAATGACTTATATAAAACATTCCCGACCTCAATGTCAGGCATAAGAAGCAGATCAGTATCTCCGGCGACCTCACTCTTGATACCCTTGTTCTGAGCGCTGATAAGACTCACTGCATTATCAAATGCCAGGGGACCGTCGATTATGCAGTTTTTAATCTGATCGCGCTGATTCATTTTTGAGAGAAGTGCGGCATGAAGGGTCGCCTCCATGTTCTCATTCACCATTTCAACCGCACCCAGAACAGCAACTTTCGGTATTTTATATCCCAGCCTGTTCAGGCATGCTACTGAATTATTTACAATTGCGATTTTTTCCTTCAGGTTGGGTGCAATATTCATTGCCACATCGGTTACAGCAATCACTTTATGATATGTATCGACCTCGAAAAGGGCAAAATGTGAGAGCAGATTACCTGTTCTCAATCCCCATTCCTTATTCAGGACACATTTAAGCAGCGTTGAGGTTCCAACCATTCCTTTCATAAGTACATCACCCTGCTTTTCACTCACCATCCTTACAGCCATTTCGACTGACATTTCCGTATTTGGTTCGTGCACTATCTGCAGGCCGGTTATATCATAATTATTTGATGCACAGATATTTTGTATACTCTCCTGTTTCCCACAAGAATTGGTTCAACAATATTCTCTTTCCATGCCTTATATACTGCTCCAAGTGAATGCTGATCCTGTGCTGCTGCCAGAACTAGTTTCCTTCTCGGTCCGCCTTCAACCAGGCGTCTAAGGTCATTAAGGTTCTTTAATACCATTGAATTTATTTATTAAGTTAGCCTTCTACTGAACGGTGTTCAGCAATATCGCGCGTCTCAGTAGCAATCACAAGTTCTTCATTTGTCGGTACGATCATCACAGTAACTTTTGACTCTTTTTTACTTATAATTATCTCTTTGCCGCGTACACCGTCATTTTTCTGCTTATCAAATTCAATACCGATGAAATCAAGGTCCTTGCAGATATTTTCCCGTGTCTCAGAGCTGTTTTCGCCAACTCCTCCGGTAAATATTATAAGATCGACTCCGCCCATTGCGGCAGCGTATGCACCTATATATTTCTTTATCCTGTAATCGTACATTTTAAGAGCCAGTGCTGCACGTTCATCCCCCTCAGCTGCAGCTGTTTCAACTTCCCTCATATCGGAAGATATCCCTGATATTCCCAATACACCGCTGTGTTTATTAAGCAAGGTATTCAGGGAAGAATAGTCTATCTCTTCCTTTTCCATTATAAGTGTAAGTACGCCTGCATCCACATCACCTGACCTTGTTCCCATTATAAGTCCTTCTACGGGAGTGAGTCCCATTGAAGTATCCATTGATTTACCATGCCTTATTGCAGTTATTGATGCTCCGTTTCCGAGATGACATGTAATAATTCTGAGAGAGTTGTAATCTACATTCAGGATCTCGCATGCCCTTTTTGAAACATAACTGTGGCTTGTTCCATGAAAGCCATACCTTCTGATCCCGTATTTTTTATAGAGTGAATAAGGCAATGCATACATAAATGAATAATCGGGCATCGTCTGGTGAAAGGAGGTATCAAACACACCAACCTGAGGAACCTTTGGCAGAAGATTCTTCATTGCATATATTCCCTTAAGGTTTGCGGGATTGTGAAGGGGTGCGAGGTCAGAACAATCTTCAATTCCCTTTATTGTAACATCATCCAGATAACAGCTGCCCTGGAATGTCTCACCTCCATGTACAACACGGTGGCCTACGGCATCAATCTCATCAAGGCTTTTAATCACACCTCTTTCCTTGCTCATCATCATTCCAAGAATATATTCTATGCCGCTCTGATGGTCGAGAATCTCACCATCTAGCTTTACTTTATTACCATCAAATCTCTCATTTTTCAGAAATGAGCCTTTTAAGCCGATCTTCTCCACTATACCTTTTGCGAGAACAACTTCTGATTTCATATCAATCAGCTGATATTTTATTGAAGAGCTTCCGCAGTTCAGAACTAATACTTTCATTATCGATTTATATTTATAATTATTTCAGGAAATCCAGATGCCTCACTGTTAATTATTTACGGCGCATTGATCTCCTTGATTAATATTCAAAAAAGTTATTCCTGTTTATTTTAACTCCGTCCTTATTATACTCATAAAAGCCTCTTCCGGTACGTCTGCCCCACTGATTGGCTCTTACAAGTTTCTTGAGCAGCGGAGAAGATTTGTACTTCAGATCACCGAATTCGTCATAGAGGTTTTCGCACCATCTGAGTATCTTATCGAGCCCGATCTTGTCGGCCATTTCAAACGGGCCCAGTGGCAGGCCAAATCCGACTTTCATTGTCAGGTCAATATCCTCCATTGTTCCAACGCCTTCCATCAGTATCTCGCAGGCTTCATTGATCAGAGGAACAACAAGACGGGTGCTGATAATACCGGGTGATTCCTTCACAGGGATAACCTTTTTTCCAATCAGATTAGCAAATTTTATAGTGTTCTCATAGGCTGTTTGTGAAGTATAGAGCCCTTTTTACAATTTCCACGACTCTTGCATCTGCTTCCGGAGTAAGGAAATGAAAACTCACGCAACGATCCTTATATATCAGATCTGCTGAAAGTTCGGTTATTACCTGTGTAGAAGAATTAGTTGCAATGATTGTATTCCTGTCAACATGTTCTTCAATTTTCTTCAGAATCTTCATACGCAGATCATGACTCTCCTCCCTTGTAGAAGATTTTACTGCTTCAATCACGATATCACAATTGCTGAAGCGGCTGTAATCAGTTGTTCCCTTAATCCTTGAGAGAATGCCAAGCTTTTCTGAATTGGTCATACCCCATCGTTCGATCATGCGGTTCAGCTCTTTTGTAAGCTCTTCGTATGCCTGATCTATCTTTTCCTGACTCAGGTCAAGAATTATTACATCCAGTCCCCTTGAGCTTACCATTCGTGCAATATTCTGCCCTACTGAACCTGCTCCTACTATTCCTACAAGTGAAAACAATGTTTTTGGTTTAGTGTCCTTCGCCAATCCATAATCTTCAAGCTTTTCAACTATTTCTGACATAACTATTTAATCATTAATTATTTAAACTTCCAGGTGATCTGAAACGAATGATCATTCAAATCCTTATTTTTTGATTCCTGCCGCCTGGTTCGCAGTAATGGCGATCATACTTACTATATCGCTTACGGAACAACCTCTTGAAAGGTCATTTATAGGGGCCGCCATGCCCTGAAGCACTGGTCCGATAGCTTCTGCATGAGCGAGTCTCTGAACAAGCTTATACGCGATGTTTCCTGCATTGAGGTCAGGAAAAATAAGGACATTAGCCTTTCCTGCAATAGGGCTTCCCGGAGCTTTGCTCTTTCCAATAGCCTCAATAAGGGCAGCATCGGCCTGAAGCTCGCCGTCGAGCTGCAGATCAGGAGCCATTTCCTTTGCAATCCTTGTTGCATTGATAACCTTGTCAACCATTTCATTCTTAGCACTTCCCTTTGTCGAAAAACTAAGCATTGCTATTCTTGGCTCAAAGCCGCATATTGCCCTGGCAGTGTGCGCAGAGGCAATGGCAATCTCCGCCAGTTCTTTTTCATTAGGGTTCGGGTGTACTGCACCATCTGCGAAGATTATTACCCCGTTCTCTCCAAAATTCTTATCCTGAAGTATCATAATAAATGCACCTGATACTACTGATATTCCGGGTGCTGTCTTTACATAATGAAAGGCCGGGCGCAACACATCACCTGTTGAGTGGTCGGCTCCCGATACTTCACCATCGGCATCACCGTTCTTAATCATCAAAACCCCAAGATAAAGCGGCTCTTCGATCAGTCTGGCTGCTTCTTCCCTTGTCATCCCCTTGCTCTTCCTCAGTTCAACCATCATATCAATATAATGATCCTTTTTTGAGTGTGACTTAGGATCAACTATTGTTGCCCCCGAAATGTTCTTCAATCCAAGTTTCTCAGCATGCAGCTTGATCTCTGAAGGGTCACCGAGTAAAATTATCCGGGCCAGACCTTCCTGAATTGCTATGTCTGCTGCCTTAATGGTCCTTTCTTCATATCCTTCAGGAAGAACAATACGCTTATTGTGATTCTTGGCATTTTGTTTGATGCGATCTAATAATTCCATTGTGTATCAATATATTAATAAGTTCGAAATTTCAGTATAAATGTACGAAAAAAAAGTCCGATTAAACAATTTTGAAATACATGATTAATGTCATTATTAACACTTTTTAAAGATTAAAGCTGTTTTAAAAAGAAATCTCTAAACCCATAAATGAATCATTTTCCTAAATTAGCGGCACCAATTTAACTCCGACAGATGGATAGTTTTATTTCCGGCCTTAATACTCTTTCAGAAAGCCTTGAAGGTGATCTCAGATTCGACAGCATAACAATAGCCGCCTACTCCACCGACGCTTCAGTATACAGGAGAAGCCTCTGGCTGTAGTATGGCCAGGGGCGTTTCTGATATACGGAAAGTCCTTGCATTGCCGCCCAGCAGAAAACAGGTGTGACACTCAGAGCCGGAGGAACATCTCTTGCAGGCCAGGTGGTAAGCAGTGGTATCATTGTTGACGTATCGAGATATATGAACAGGATCCTTGAAATAGACAGTGAAAGCCGATGGGTAAGGGTCGAGCCGGGAGTAGTGCTGGATGAACTGAACATGTCACTCAGGGAGTACGGACTCTTCTTTGGTCCGGAAACTTCAACCTCCAACAGATGCAACCTTGGAGGTATGGTTGGAAATAATGCGTGCGGTTCACATTCACTTGTCTATGGTTCAACACGTGATCATACTCTCGAACTTAAAACGATACTCAGTGACGGAAGCGAGGCTCTTTTTGCCCCAGTTGACAAAGAAACATTTGAAAACAAATGCAGACAGGAAGGTCTAGAAGGCGATATTTACAGAAATATAAAGGAAATACTTGAGGATAAGGTCAATCAGAATAGTATCAGGGATGGCTACCCCGATCCTGAAATTCACCGGCGAAATACCGGTTATGCTCTTGATCTGCTTCTTGATACAGAAATTTTTGAAGGAACTTCGGTACGCAGGTTTAATTTCTGTAATCTGCTTGCCGGATCTGAAGGAACACTTGCTGTAACTACGGAGATAAAACTGAACCTTGTACCATTGCCCCCTCCAGAAAAAGCTCTCGTCTGTGTTCACCTGAACAAGAGAAATGAGGCTTTCCGGGCAAATCTTATTGCTCTCAGGTATAATCCTTCAGCAGTTGAAATGATGGATAACAGGATACTGGAACTTACTGAGGGCAATCTTAGTCAGAGATCCAACCGTTTTTTCCTTGATGGTGCTCCGGGAGCCATTCTGATAGTTGAATTTGTAAGGGATACAGAGCATGAAATAGACAGTACAGCCGCAGCAATGATCAGTGAACTGAAAGATGCAGGCTATGGATACTCATTTCCGGTAATAAAGGGAAAAGATATTTCCAGAGTATGGGAACTTAGAAAAGCTGGGCTCGGAGTACTTACTAATATGAAAGGTGATCCAAAACCGGTAGCAGTGATTGAAGACACTGCCGTAAACGCAGAGCAGTTGCCTGATTACATGGATGATATCGAAAAAATGCTTGCCCGTTACAAAAAGGAAGCGGTATTTCATGCACACATAGGATCAGGAGAACTTCATCTCCGGCCAATCCTGAATCTTAAAGATCCTGATGACGTTCTTATTTTCAGATCTATAGGTCTGGATACGGCCCATCTTGTCAGAAAATACAGAGGCTCGCTCAGCGGGGAACACGGCGACGGCCGACTGAGGGGAGAATTTATTTCAATTATCCTCGGAGACCATAATTTCAGCCTGCTTAAAAAGATCAAAAGTGCCTGGGATCCGTATAATATACTGAACCCGGGAAAGATTACAGATACTCCGGCAATGAACAGCTCACTGAGATACCTTCCGGGAAAGCCTACGCCCCAGATAAAAACGATCTTTGACTTTTCGTCCAGCGATGGTATTATAAGAGCTGCGGAAAGATGCAACGGATCTGCCGATTGCAGGAAATCAGCCAAAATTGGAGGTGTAATGTGCCCAAGTTTCATGGCTACAGGAGATGAAGACAAGAGTACCAGGGCGAGGGCAAATATACTGAGAGAATTCTTAAACGGAGAGGGAGATCCATGGAATCACACGGAGATTCATGAAATCCTTGATCTCTGCCTTGGATGTAAAGGGTGCAAGGCTGAATGTCCATCGGGAGTTGATATTGCCAAACTGAAATCTGAATATCTCCAGCACTGGCATGACAGGCATGGATTACCTCTCAGAACTTTACTGACAGGCTATATAACAACTGTAAACAGGATTGGATCAATTGCCCCATCGCTTTATAACTTCATGCTTTCAAACAGATATACATCTGCTGCTCTTAAAAAAACAATCGGGTTTGCCTCGGGCAGATCCATACCCTTAATAAGTGCAATATCACTCAGGCGCTGGCTGAGAAAGAACCTTCAGAAGATAAATCCGGAAAGTCCGACGGGCTCAGTATGCCTGTTTGTTGATGAATTTACCAATTACAATGACACTGAGACAGGAATAGCAGCTGTGCGTCTGCTGACGTCGCTCGGATATAAAATAGTTCTGGCTGACCATAAGGTTAGTGCCCGGACTTTTATATCCAAGGGAATGCTTAGAAAAGCACAACGCGTTATCAGAGAAAATGTGGCTGTTCTTTCAGGAATAGTAAACAGTGAACTTCCTCTTGTCGGAATTGAACCTTCAGCAATTCTGGGTTTCAGGGATGAATACCCAGAACTGGCCGGTGATGATATGAGGGAGAAGGCTGAAGAGATTGCAGCCAATAGTTTCCTTCTTGAGGAATTCATTTCGAAGGAGTTCAGATCCGGCAGGATTGCCAGGAATATGTTTACTGAAGAGAATGCTGAGATAGTCCTGCATGCCCACTGCCAGCAAAAAGCAATAGCCTCTTCTTCATCCACACTTGAGATGCTTTCAATACCAGTCAATTACAATGCATCTGAGATACCTTCGGGTTGCTGTGGAATGGCAGGATCGTTCGGTTATGAAAAAGAGCATTATGATCTTGCAAATAAGGTTGGCGAACTTGTGCTTTTCCCTGAAATCAGGAAACTGGAGAAGAAAATAATTGTTGCTGCACCAGGAACCAGCTGCAGGCATCATATAAAGGATGGCACGGGCAGGGTTGCATTGCATCCGGCAGTTGTACTGTTCAATGCGCTGAGAGGGTAATGGGGAGAATGGGAGAATGGGAGAATGGGAGAATGGGAGAATGGGAGAATGGGGAGAATGGGAGAATGGGAGAATGGGAGACGAAGGGACGAGGAGACAAAGAGACTAAGAGACTAAGAGACAAAGAGACGAAGAGATTTATAAGACAGTGTTACTCCGTGAAACTCCGTGAAAACTCCGTGAAAACTCCGTGAAAACTCCGTGAAAACTCCGTGGTTAAACAACCAAATTTTCATGACATTCAAATACTTATCACAAAATCATCAGCATCATTCATGAATGGGAATTTGGTCCTGAACTCTGAAAGCTCATTTATCGAAATTTCAGCTGTAACGACGCCGGACAGATTCTGACCTGCATCAGCCAATGTATCACCAAGGTAATTGATAAGGATTGATTCTCCGGCATATTTTATGTCATTCCCGTCGGTACCTACCCGGTTCACACCTGCAACAAAACACTGGTTTTCAATTGCCCTTGCCCTGATAAGAGTATTCCATGCGGATCTCCTTCGTTCAGGCCAGTTGGCGGAATATATAAGAAGGTCAAAATCATTCCTGTTCCTGCTCCAAACAGGGAAGCGCAGATCATAGCATATTAAAGGGCAAATCCTTATATCCCTGAACCTGAATATCACCCTCTCCTTTCCGGCAGTAAAGAAATTCTGTTCATCCGCCATCCTGAAAAGGTGACGTTTATCGTACTTCCATATTTCATTCCCGGGAGACACAAAAATAAAACGGTTATAGAACAGCTTGTTTTCATTGACTATATAACTCCCGCATATTCCAAAGTTTCCTTTCTCAGCAATGCGTTTCATCCATCTAAAGCTCTCCTGGCCTGGTTTTTCACCTAACCTCTCTGGATCCATTGAGAAACCGGTATTGAACATTTCAGGCAAAACAACAATATCTGTTTTATTAAAAAGTGGGGAAACGAGATTTTCCAGGTCTGCCAGGTTTTCTGTTTTGTTTTCCCAGCTGGTGTCGGGCTGAACGAGTGAAATTTTCATAAGATGCCACTAATTTCAGAGATTGAAGAATTAAAAAAAAAGTACAGGAACGATTCGCCCTGTACCTTTTATTTATAACTATAATCAGATTACTATTTTGATTTCATTGAATTGCAGTATTCAGTAAGAATGCTGTTCATCAGAGGCCTGTAATAGAGCCAGAAAAACGCTCTTGGGTCATCGGGTTTCTCAGTGTAGAGAATACCTTTGAGCTTATTGACTCCAAAAAATTTAGCTGTCCAGTAGGGCACATTGTTTGTGGCAAAATCGCCTGAGAAATAATAGATCCTGTGAGAGATGGAATCCTGAACCACTGCCGGAAACCGCCTTGTAAGGTCATTATTTGCAAGAAGTGTATCCCCCAGGGCTGTTGTTTCAATATCAAAAGTAGAAATTACATTGTTGTCAAGAGGGTCAATAATATCGAACCACTTGTCAAATGCCACGGATGAAGGCAACCCAAATTTTGAACCAGTAGATGATTCGGTGATTATATGAGGCATAGCATTCTTCAGCTGAACTCCCTGCTCAAGAACAAGTATCTCTTTTTCCTTCAGGATGACAATGCCTGGCTTTTTAAAGGACCATGGTTTCTTGAATTGTTTTCTGTACATCGAGGTCATCCAGATAGGGAAATTTTCACTTGTTGAGTCCAGAGAACTGAAATACCTGCCTGTCCATCCTGAAAAGGTTATTCCCAGTTTTTCCTGTGTCCTGACTGATTCAAACTGGGCAGTAGGATAATCAAATGAATTGTATTCCAGAATAATAAGCTTATTCCTGTCTTTCATCTCCTTTATAAGAAGGAAGTCATTGTTGTTAAGACCACCATACAGTTTTCTTGATTTACGGCTTTTGTTTATCCCTTCATACCAGTCATTAAAAAAGACTCCGTATGTATCAGCAAAATATACTGCATCACTTTTTTCAGCAAGATTTATAAGGTCTGTGAGCCTGTAATCATTTCTCTCCCACTGCTTTTCCCTTAATGGTCTTTTAGGTGAGAATCCGTAATAATCCTTAATATAGGAATAACTGTCACCATTTTCTTTTTTTACGAATCTGTCATTCAGCAGGAACCAGCTTAAAGACTTGTGGTGTTCGCGTTCCAGAGTAGGAACTGTCTTGTCAACTATGATGATATCAATCGGCTTTTTATCCTGGAAATTCCATCGGATCAGGTTAATTACAGGCAATGCAAGAATTACTGCCAATATTATAAATACAATAAGCAGAGTTTTTTTCATAACTGAATATATCTGAGTGTATTCAAAACGAATAACATTAATCTGATCAGAACCAAATAACTATTTCAATTGTTAAAAGTATTAATTTATTTTTTTTAAAGAAAATAAATTTGAGGCAATTTAGTAAAATTTATTGAACCGCAAAGGCTTTCATTGTTCGTTTCCGTAACATAATTGAATCATTTCCCGACTAATCTCTTAGGTAAACCAGCAAAGTCTCAGGATTCCTGATCTGATTGTGGTAATATATGTTGCATGCATAATTACTATCCTAAGATATACAGTGAGACATGATATAAATACTCAGAACAAGAATTGTTTTTATTACTTTTACGAAAACAATTATTAAGAATGCTGCCAAATCAACCGCTTGCGGAAAGGTTAAGGCCCAGAGTCCTGGATGAGTTCTGCGGGCAGGAACATCTTGTGGGGAAAAATGCAGTCCTGAGGAAAGTTGTAGAGTCGGGTAATCTCCCTTCCTTTATTTTATGGGGACCTCCCGGTGTCGGGAAAACAACACTCGCAGGTATTATAGCCAATTCACTTAAAAGACCATTTTTTCAGCTTAGTGCAGTTCATTCAGGGGTAAAGGATGTAAGAGAGACTATTGAAAAGGCAAAAAAACAGCAATTCTTTAATCAGCCAAATCCGATCCTGTTTATTGATGAGATTCACCGTTTCAATAAATCCCAGCAGGATTCCCTTCTGAGTGCAGTTGAGCAGGGTGTGATAACATTAATAGGTGCCACTACTGAAAACCCCTCATTCGAGGTAATTTCCCCTCTCCTTTCGCGTTGCCAGGTTTATGTAATGAAACCATTGAGTGAAGATGAGTTGATTATGCTGCTTAAGAAAGCATTGATCAAGGACACCTATCTTGCATCCTATGAAATAGAAATTATTGAATTTGAAGCTCTTCTGAGAGTTTCGGGCGGAGATGCCAGAAAGCTTTTCAATGCCCTTGAACTGGTTGTCAGTTCTGAAGCCGATGATAATTCAGCGGGAAAAATAATTATTGATAATGCAAAGGTTTTGAATCAGGTTCAGAAAAACCTTGCACTTTATGATAAAAAAGGAGAACAACATTATGATATAATTTCCGCCTTTATTAAATCCATGAGGGGAAGTGACCCCAATGCTGCAGTCTACTGGCTTGCCAGGATGGTCGAGGGAGGTGAGGATCCGAAGTTTATTGCAAGGAGAATGCTGATCCTTGCAGCAGAAGATATTGGTCTGGCAAACCCAAATGCTTTGTTGCTGGCTCAGGCCTGCTTTGAGGCTGTTAACGTCATCGGATGGCCTGAATCCAGAATCATACTTTCGGAGGCGGCAATCTATCTGGCCACATCACCCAAGAGCAATTCATCATATATGGCTATTGATGAAGCAATTGCAATGGTCAGAAGCGAGGGCAACCTACCGGTTCCTCTCCATATAAGAAATGCGCCAACCGCAATGATGAAGGATATGGGCTATGGAAAAGAATATAAGTATGCCCATAGCTATTCCGGGAATTTTGTTACAGATAATTTTCTTCCGGAAGAGGTTAAAGGAACAATTTTTTATGATCCCGGGAAGAATGCAAGAGAGGAAGAAGTAAGGAAAAAACTGGCCGGAATGTGGAAGGGTATATATAAATATGACAAATAATGAAGACCCTCTACCCCCCTCTCTAAGGGAGACCCCCCACCCCCCCCAGGGGGGGGCTAAAATCCAGGTTTTTACCAGATTCTTTACCCCCCTTCAGGGGGGCAGGGGGTAAAATTCGTTTAAATCCGGGGGGGCAGGGGGCAAAACGTCACAGAGAGAACACAAAGAAAATTTCAAATAATCTAATCTAATGTTTTATATGCAAAACCAGATTCCGGACATTCCGGGGATAAAATTCAGAGAATCAGGCAATTTCTTTCTTATTGCCGGGCCTTGCGTGGTCGAGGGTGAAGATGTAATTCATGAGACGGCCAGACATCTTATTTCACTTTCTGAAAAATACAGTATCCCGCTCATATTCAAGTCTTCATACAGAAAAGCCAACAGGTCAAGGGGTGACTCATTTACCGGTATAGGCGATATTAAAGCGCTCAGGATTCTGGCAGATGTCAGACAAAAATATTCTGTACCTGTCGTTACCGACATTCACAATCCCGAGGAAGCTGCTATGGCCGCTGAATTTGTCGATGTCCTGCAGATACCTGCATTTCTGTGCAGGCAGACTGATCTGCTCACTGCAGCTGCCAGAACGGGCAAATGGGTTAATATTAAAAAGGGACAGTTTCTTTCGGGATCATCAATGAAATTTGCAGTTGACAAAGTAAAGGAATCCGGAAACTCTTACATACTCCTCACAGACAGGGGAAACTCCTTTGGTTATCAGGATCTTATTGTCGATTTCAGGAATATCCCGGCAATGCAGAAAATAGGTGTCCCTGTGATAATGGATATTACCCATTCCCTGCAGCAGCCGAATCAGGCTGAGGGTGTCTCAGGCGGCAATCCTGAAATGATCGAGACAATCGGCAAAGCAGCAATAAGTGTTGGTGCAGATGGCATCTTCATCGAGACCCATCCTGATCCGGCAACTGCCAAATCTGACGGCGCCAATATGCTGAAGCTTTCTGAAATGGATAATCTGCTGTCGCGGCTTGTTGCACTTAGAAAAACAATAAATACCTTTAAATAAATATTAAACTAATACCACCAGCATGAAAAAACTGATTTTTACTCTTACAGGACTGATATTAATATCTGTCATAAGTGCACAATCACTTGATGAGATAGTTAAGCGATATACTGTGGCAAACAAGCTCGATAAGGTGTCCACATTAAAGACCATCAAGATAACAGGCAATATGTCGATGATGGGTATGCAAATGCCAATGACAATGTGGATGAAGAATCCCGATAAGATGAAAACTGTAACAAGCATTAACGGACAGGAGATGATCCAGGCTTTTGACGGAGTTAAAGGGTATAATATTAACCCGATGACTGGTTCATCGACCCCTGTGGAAATGACAGTTGACGAGGTTAAACAGACTATCAGGACAAATATGTTCCAGAATTATATGGCTACCTATCTCAAAAACGGACAGCTTACTCTCTCAGGTGAAGAAACTGTAAATGGCAAACCGGCTTTTAAACTGAAAGCTGCTGTTGAAGGAGGAACGCTTATTGATATTTTTATCGACAAAACCACTTACCTAATGGTAAAAATTTCAACCACAGCATCAGGAATGAGTTTTGATGCATATCCATCAAATTATACCGAAACAAACGGATTTATAATTCCAATGAAAACCACCACAACGGCCCAGGGGATGGAGTTTGTGATGAACTTCACCAAAGTTGAGGTAGATATTCCGATGGAGGATAGTATATTCAGGATTAAATGATCCCTTGCAGGAATTTGTATGATTACATTCAACTGACTGATATACAATACGCTGTATATGAAACATGTAGAGACGTAGCATGCTACGTCTCTACTGTTGATTGTGCAGCTGGTCTGTAAGCCGGCTTTTGTAAGGTTTTGTCTTCTGCAAGAGAAATTAAAACCCTTTCCATCATTTATCTTGATCCTGCATCGCTGCAGGATTCATACGACCTACCCCCCGGCATCGGACGAGCAATCCTTATTGCCGGTATACATGGTCTTTCAACTCATAATGCGTACGGCTCCTGAAGTCACCAACAGGACCGGTGAGCTCTTACCTCACCTTTTCACCCTTTCCCACTGAGCGAAGCCCGGCGGGTGGTTATTTTCTGTTACACTACAATACCCTCACGGATATCTTCCCGTTAGGAAGTATGATGCTCTGTGCTGGCCGGACTTTCCTCCCAGACCTGAACGGCCAGGGCGATGGAACAACCTGCTGCGGCGCAAAGGTAGCTAATTGAAGCTGAAGGATCAAAATATTCGCTAATTTTGTCGTGCAAGTCATGCAAGTCGTGCAAGTCATGCAAGTCATGCAAGTCGTGCAAGTCGTAAGACCGCAAGACCGCAAGACCCGCAAGACCTGCAAGACCGGCAAGACCTGCAAGACCGCAAGACCGTAAGACCTGCAAGACCGCAAGACATAAAAAAATGTTGAAAACAGACAATATCAATTTAACGGACTATGATTATCTTCTGCCTCCTGACAGGATTGCCAGGTATCCGGCAAATGAGAGAGATCTTTCCCGACTCCTTGTTTTTAAAGACAACATAATATCAAAGGATATCTTCAGAAATATCGGTCAACATCTCCCCCATGATTCTCTACTCGTTTTCAATAATACACGTGTTATAACGGCAAGGATCCTTTTCAGAAAAGAGACAGGTGCTGTTATCGAAGTTTTATGTCTGGAACCATTGAATCCGGCAGAATATGAGTCATCGCTAAGTTCGGAGGGCCCTGTGGAATGGAAATGCATAATCGGGAATCTGAAAAAATGGAAAAGCGGCACAATTAAAGCATCATACTTCCGGTCAGGAACAGAATATGAGATTTTCGCAAAAAGAGTAAAGCAGGAAGGAGATGCCTGGCGTGTACGCTTTGAATGGAACTCGGAGGGAACCACTTTCGGAGAGGTTATTGAGCTGGCCGGAATACTTCCCCTCCCGCCCTACCTTGAAAGGGAAGCTGAACCTGAGGACCTGAAAAGATACCAGACAGTATACTCCCGGATAAAGGGATCCGTTGCGGCACCTACTGCCGGGTTGCATTTCACAGAGCAGATGGTCAGAAATTTAAAGGCATCAGGAATGCATTCGACAGAAATTACACTTCATGTGGGTGCAGGAACTTTCAAACCAATAAAATCAAAAAGCATTTCCGACCATGAAATGCATTATGAACATTTCTCCGTCTCGAGGGAAACTGTCAGGTTGCTTCGGGAATTCAAAGGGAGAATCATCCCGGTGGGAACAACAAGTGTGAGAACCCTTGAAAGCCTTTACTGGCTGGGGGTGAAACTTATAAATAAGTCCCCGGGGGGGTCAGAGGAATTGTCATTGGGTCAATGGGACCCATATGAGGCAGAATCTGACATACCTGTTGATGAATCAATTGATGCGATATTGAGATATATGAATGAGAAAAAGCTTCAGGTAATTCATGCTTCAACCGGAATAATAATCATACCCGGATATGAATTCAGGATGATATCGGGAATTATTACCAATTTTCATCAGCCAATGAGCACTCTTTTACTTTTAATCTCAGCATGGGTAAAGGAAAGCTGGAAAGACATTTATAAATATGCTCTCGAAAATGATTTCAGATTTTTAAGCTATGGCGATTCTTCGCTGCTTTTCAGAAGGCAGAATGATTTTTAATATGTAATTGTATTAATGGTCTGAATATTTTTTGTTTTGATAATAAATTGATTTTTTGTTTATTTGACACAAAATTTTATTTCATGAATGAAAACAGATTAATGCAACAGGTAACGGCAATCTTTTCAATATTCATGGTGTTCTTTTATTTTGGAGTAGGTTGTTACTTTGTTTTTTTTTCAGATAGCAGTTATCTCGACAAACCAGTCAGGGTGATAATGGGATCCACCTTTCTCTTTTATGGCGTTTACAGAGCCTACAGGACATATGTTAAAATTGTTGAAGCTTTTTTTTCAAAGGGGAAGGATGAGGAATAAAATTCATGAATAATCTTAAAACTTATTTATTTAGTGATTATTCCTATTACTGTTGGCATGCACTTTGTTATGAACTTCATTGAAACATAATGATTCATGACAAAACTTTAAGAATATGAACAAAGTATCACTTATCCAAAATTTTATTATTATTGCGTGCCGTATAAAAAATATAACGACCAATAATATATTGAATAAACAAATCACTTATAAGTACTTGCATTCAGTAAGATTTCTGATGATTTCAGGACTTCTGGCACTTGTATCCTGCTCGGGAGGAAACAACCGTACTTTGGATGAAACACCAACAAGAGGAAAAATAAAAATATCAGTTGATGAATCCTTTCAGCCGCTGATTGACAGTGAAGTATTTACATTTACTCATCTCTATACGAGTGCACATATCACACCACAGTACAAGCCTGAGTATGATGTGATAAATGATTTTATGAATGACTCTGTTAAGGTAATTGTTACAAGCAAGAAACTGTCTGACTATCAGATCCAGTATCTTCGTGATACTCTGGTTATTGCACGCACAACCACCTATGCTTATGATGCACTTGCACTTGTCACAAACAAGCAGAACAAGGATACACTTATTAAATACAATTCAATAAAAGATATCTTCCTCGGAAAGATTAAAAAGTGGAATAACATTAATTCAAAATCAAAACTCGGAGATATCAGGGTTATCTTTGACAATACAAAATCAGGAAACATAAGATACTTTAAGGAACTCTTTGAGATCAGGGATTCACTTCCCGGAAATTTCTTTGCAGTAAATAACAATGCAGAAGTAATTGATTTTGTCGCAAGGAATCCTGATGCCCTTGGTATTGTAAGCGTAAACTGGATAAGTGATAAGGATGATTCACTTAGCATGAGTTTTACAGATAAGATCAATGTAGTGGCTGTTTCACAGCAATATATAAATGACGGAAGTTATTACCGCCCGTATCAGGGTTCGATTTATGATAAATCATATCCTTTTGTACGGGAGATCTATTGCATATCAAGAGAAACATTTGCGGGACTTGGATCGGGTTTTATAAACTGGGCTTGTGCAGAACAGGGTCAGAGAATTGTCCTGAAATCGGGACTGGTACCTGCGACAATGCCGATAAGACTTGTTCAGATCAAACATTAAGAATCAAAATAAATTAGAGGTAGTGAACGAAGAATTGAAAAATTGAAATTGAAAAACAGAAATTATTACCATATTTGACTCAAATAACAACAGCTATGAAACGTTTATTTTTAAGACCAGCAGTTTTACTGGCAGGTATTCTGACAACTTTTGCGATTAATATTCAGGCTCAGGATCTGAATTCTGCAACACTTCTTACAAGGAGTGAGCAGTATGATAAGGCTGAAGCAATGTTCCAGGAGTTGATTAAGAAAGAACCTGCCAACAGCAGAAATTACTTCTTTTTAGGAGAGAATTATCTTGCTGACTATTTTGCAGATACTATCTCCAACTCATTAACAGTTGCAGCTAATTCGGCAAAAGAGATTTATCAGAAAGGCGTGAGTGCAAATGCGAATGATCCACTCAATTATGTCGGCCTTGCAAAAGTTGCATTTTATCTCGATGATGAGAAAACTGCCGCTGAAATGAGGACTAAAGCCAGGAGTCTGTTGCCTGCTTATAAAAGTATTAAGAAGATAACACCGCCGGCACCGGAATACGCATTTACCCTGGCTAAAATTGCCGAGTCATATATTAAGGATGACAGGGTTGATACATCACAGGCTCTTCCGCTGATTCGGGAAGCAATAAAAATTGACAATAAGAACAGAGATGTGTATCTTATTGCAGGAGATATTTATATCCTTGTAAATGACGGGTCCAAAGCTATATCATTATACAATCAGGCTCAGTTTGCAGATCCGCAGTCACCTACTGCAAATATGAAAATCGGGAATATTTATGTAAAAGGAAGGGCTCTTCAGGTAGCAATTCCATATTATGAACAGGCAGTTGAGTTGAATGCAACTTATGCTCCAGCATACCGTGAACTTGGACAGTTATATTCACTGGCAGGAAGGTTTGAGCAGTCTAAAGAGTATTTCAGGAAGTATCTCGATCTTACACAGGGAAATATTCCTGCAAAAATCAGGTATGTCAACTCACTCTTCTATGCAAAGGAATATGATGAAGTCATACAGAATGTCCAGGAAATATTCGCCGTTGACCAGTCGAGAACATATATGAACCGTATAGCAGGATATTCATGCTTTGAAAAGAATCCTCCTGATTATGACAAAGCTCTTTCATATATGGAGACTCTCTTCAAAACAGTTGCTCCTGAGCGTATTATCAAGAAAGACTACCACTATCTCGCCAGAATCCTTCTCAAAAAGAATCAGGCTTATCCAAAAACTCTTGATGATCTTAACAGTATGAGAACCCAGCTTGATAAGGAAAAAACCAGGTTAACTATAGCTACCACTGCTGCTGACAAGGCAAAAGCAAAAGCCACTGTTGATGATCTGACAGCAAAAATTGCCAAAGGTGAAAAGGATGTAGCCGCTGCTGACGTTGAGATCGACCGGGCATTTACTGCTTACGCAAAAGTTCTCAGCTACAAACCTGATGACAGAGCTATGCTGAACGAAATAGCCAACAACTACTACAATTTTAAAAGGTATGATGGCGCAGCCAAAACCTGGTCACTTCTTATCGATCCTGCAAAGGAAAGTCCGGAAGATTACATGAGAATCGGCCGTGCATTCTACAGTGGGGAAAAGTACAAGTCAGCCGACTCAGTATTCAATATTGTTGTAACAAAATCTCCGTCATATGTACCTGGTTATCTTTTTATTGCCAGAACATACTCCAAAATGGACCCTGACACCAAACTTGGTCTCGCAAAACCCAAATTTGAAAAACTTGTTGATGTTGCAGGAAGTGATTCATCAAAATACGAATCTGAAATGATGGAGTCATTCGGTTATCTCAGCTACTATAATATGATGAACGATAACTATGCAAAATCGAAAGAGTATTATAACAGGATGATTAACCTTAATTCGAATAATAAGGAATTCAAAATCAAGGGATACAATGGTTTAGGTTCATTAGAGACTAAGATGGCAGGTAATGAAAAGACTCTGGAAGGAAGACTTCCATACCTGGCAAAAGCTGAGGAGGCTTATTCAAAAATACTTGCTATTGATCCGAATAACTCATCAGCCAAGAGTTCCCTTAATTATATCCGCGATTTCCAGAAACAGGTTAAGGGTGGTATCAATCCGAATGAAATCAAAGGTATTATATCCAATGCCTCAGGACAGCCAGTGCCATACGCTTCAATCCGCGTAAAGGATACTGCTGCAGAAAACCTGTCAAACGGCAAAGGAGAATTCAAGTTCGAAATTCCACAGGGATCAGAGGTATTGATTATCAGCGCCAAAGGCTATAAAACACAGGAGCTGCCAATCACAAAGGCTAGAGTTTACAACGTTACGCTGGTTCAGTAATAATGATACAGGCTGGAAAAAACAGGATGTGCGTTGAAATAAAAGCAGCTAGAGTAAAAATAAATTAATAACTAAATTATATTTAGCAGAGGGTAAAATGTCAGTCTAACGGTCTTTTTATTTAGAGAATTATTCTAAACAAGGACAAAAGTTTAACAATATTCTTTGCGCTATTGGAAAAAAACAATTCATAATATATATTTGCAAATCGTAAAATCTTAAACCTAAACAAATCGATAAAAAAATGAGTAAAGAAGGAAGTTCGTTCAAAGATGCGTTGCAGAACGTTTTTGCAACAAGCGCTATTTTAATAGCTTTTATAGTTGCCTATATTTTGTTCTCACAAATAATGGGTAATCCTGTGAATTTTGAAGGTGGAAACCCAAAGGGGCAGCCGCTGGATGGAAACTATCTCGGAATCATCTATAAAGGTGGTTACATAGTTCCTATCCTTATGACATGCGTTCTGGTTCTTATCATTTTCATTTTCGAAAGGATTATTACATTATCAAGAGCAAAAGGAAAAGGCAGATTAAACACATTTGTCCGTAATCTTCAGGTTCTTCTTGCAGAAGACAAAATTGAAGAAGCTATGGAAGCTTGTGACAAACAGAAAGGTTCACTTGCCAACGTAATGAAAGCAGGCCTTTTACGTTATCGTGACCTGCAGAATGACAAGGAACTTGAAAAAGACCAGAAGATCCTTTCAATCCAGAAATCATTTGAAGAAGCTACAGCTCTTGAGCTTCCAATGCTTTCAAGGAACATGGTTATTTTCTCCACACTTGCATCAATCTCCGTGTTGATCGGTCTTATCGGAACGGTTCTTGGTATGATCCGTGCATTTGCCGCTCTTGCCCAGGCTGGCGCTCCTGATGCCCTTGCTCTTGCAACCGGTATTTCTGAAGCTCTTGTTAATACCGCTTTTGGTATCACAGGTTCAACATTTGCAATTATAGCATTTAACTATTTTTCAACAACAATCGATTCCTATACATTTAAAATTGACGAAGCAGGCTTCAGTCTGACACAGACATTCGCAGCCTCACTGAAGGCATAATTTTAGATTTATCTTTTGGTTTAAATCATATAATAAGAAACTACAATGCCAAAGATTAAATTACCAACAAAGTCGCCCCATATCGACATGACGCCTATGGTGGACCTGTTCTCGGTTGTTCTTACATTTCTTATGCTGACCACAACTATGAGACAGCAGGAACCAGCGCCTGTTGATACGCCTTTTTCAATATCAGAGAAACCTACACCTGATGCTAACATGATGACTCTGCTTCTTTCTACAGATGACAAAGTATATCTGAATTTTGACAATGGTCCGGATACTTTGCTCAAATACAGACCGAAGATTCTCACCGAGATGGGTAAAAGATACAACATAGAATTCACCCCGACAGAATTAAGGGAATTTGAGAAATATCCATCTTCTATGGGAGTGCCTATACTCAAAATGAAAGAATTTTTAGCAGCTAAAGATGTCAAGGAGAAGACAGTTTTTCAAACCGGAATCCCGATTGATTCAGCTGATAACCAGCTTGCATTGTGGGTACTTTTCGCACGTCAGGTCAATCCGAATATTCAGGCTTGTATAAAAGGTGATTCAAAAACAGGTTTTCCTATCGTAAAGAAGGTTCTGGATATTTTGCAGGACAAGAATGTTAACAGGTTTAACCTGATAACAAGTCTTGAGGCAGCGAAAATTAACTTAGAAGAAATACAAAAGTGATATGGCAGAAATAATTCAAGAGGAAAAGGAAGGCGGAAAGAAGAAAGCGAAGAAACATGCGCCGCATATCGACATGACACCCATGGTTGACCTTATGTGTCTGCTAATCACGTTCTTCATGCTCACAACAGCTTTCGCAAAGGCAAAAGTTATGGAAATCGTTCTTCCTGAGAGAATCAAAGACAAGCCGATTGATCCTCCAAAGATCTCGGCAAGCCGTACCGTGAATATCATCCTTGGTCCCGATAATAAAATATATTGGTACCCTGGTGCGGTAAAAGCAGAGGACTATAATAACCTGCCACCGCTTCAGGAGACTGATTTCAGCACAACAGGCATTCGCCAGTTACTGCTCGAAAGAAACAGGGCTCTTTTCAAAAAGATCGATGATTTCAATAACCAGGTTCTGACCGGTAAAATTTCCGGACTTTCCCAGGATTCCGTTGCAGGTGCTATAAGACAGCTGAAAAAGGATGATGATACCGGACCAATAGTTCTGGTCAAAGCCTATAAGAAAGCTAATTACGGCAATTTTGTTGATATTCTCGATGAGATGAATATCTGCGGAATAGCACGTTATACGTTCGTTGATATTGTATGGTATGAAGAAAAAATGGTTGAGACTGCCGCCGGCATTGCCTCCACTGTTAATGCTCCTGCCAAATAACCCGTAAACCTGAAAGAGATGGCAAATGAAATGATAAAAGCTCCTGCTTTCGATGATATAGTCTTTGAATCCAGGAATAAGGAGTACGGTGCATATAAACTGCGTACAAAATATAATCGTACAGTAATGTGGTCATTGCTGGTAGGTATAGTAATAATAGCAACTGCCGTTATTACTCCATACCTTAATGCAAAAGCCCTTGAAAACAGACTCAAGCGTGCTGAAAGGCAGGTAGAGATCAAGATGGAGAATCTGGATCAGCCTAATGAACAGGTTGCCCCTCCTCCTCCCCCTCCTCCTCCTCCTTCAGACGTTGTACAACAACAGAAATACGTACCACCGGTAGTCGTTGACTCAATTAAACCTGAAGACATGGCGCAGCTGATGACAGCTGATGATGCTCAGGTTGAAGTTAAAGACCAGGAAGTTGTTGAAGTTGTTGAAGTGAAAGAAGAAGTACAGGAAGCAGAAGCCGAAGAGATACCATTCGTGGTTGTTGAGGAGATGCCTTTGTTCCCTGGCGGTGACGGTGAACTTCTGAAGTATATCGCAAGTCATACTACTTATCCCGATATTGCAAAGGAAAATAACATCCAGGGCAGGGTAATTGTAAGATTCTGTGTTACTGCAAAAGGAGGCGTGAGCCAGGTAAGCATTCTGAAAGGCGTTGACCCCGAACTTGATGCTGAAGCTATCAGGGTTGTGAATACCCTACCGGCTTTCAAACCAGGAAAACAGGGTGGTAAACCGGTTCCGGTATGGTACATGGTACCAATAACCTTTACACTTAAGTAAACTCATTTACAATCATAGAAAAAGGCTGAATCGCAAGATTCGGCCTTTTTTTTTAAGCTTTATAAGGAACTGTCACAGAGAGCACAGAGTCCCGATAGCTATCGGGATCACAGAGGCACACAGAGGAAATAAAGGTCTGACTCTGTGTAACTCTGTGCTTCCTCTGTGTTACTCTGTGTAATAAAAAAAAGTTGATTTAATGGTTTTTAAATTCCTGCAGGAGAAGGCTTATAAATCCTTCAATATCCTCCTTCTGAGTATCCCAGCTCGTCATCAGCCGGTATTCCGAAGTCTTCTCATTCCATGGATAGAAGAAATAATGCTGCTGCATTTTTTTTGCAATCTCATCAGGCATTATAACGAAGATCCCGTTCGACTCAACCTTCTGTGTAATTCTTATTTCCGGAATATTCTTAAGATGATCAGCAAGGAGATTCGCCATACTGTTGGAATGGGAAGCACATGCTTTCCACAGATCATTCCTGAAATATGCGAGGTACTGGGCAGAGATAAATCTCATCTTTGACGCAAGCTGCATGCCCTGCTTCCTCATATATTTAAAATCTGCTGATAGCCCTGGCTTCAGAAATCAGATCGCTTCCCCACACATCATCCCGTTCTTTGTTCCTCCGAATGAAAGCACATCAACCCCTGCATCAGTTGTAAACGCCCTGAATGGCTTATTCAACGATACGGCTGCATTTGATATCCTCGCTCCATCCATATGAAGCAGGAGGCCTCTGGAATGAATAAAATCGGCTATTTCCCTTATTTCTGTTGCGGTGTATACAGTACCCATCTCCGTCGACTGCGTAACGGATATCACTTTAGGTTGCGAATGGTGCTCAAAATCAAAGCCATGAAGATGTGTTTCAATCAGTCTGGGATTTATCTTTCCATCGGGTGAATCGACCGTCAGCACCTTGCAACCGAGAAATTTTTCCGGCGCCCCGCACTCATCCTGTTCAAGATGTGCCGTGGATGATGCTATTACTGAATTCCAGGACCTGGTAATTGAAGAGAGCCCAAGTACATTGGCAGCTGTGCCGGTAAAGACAAAAAAGGTTTCAGTATCACGCCCAAATTGCTCTTTAAAGAGCTCCAGCGCCTGTTCAGTGTAAATATCGGAACCATAACCGATCGCATGACCTTCATTGGCAGAGAGCAGCTCTTTGAATATCTCAGGATGAACTCCTGCATTATTATCACTTGCAAATCCTCTCTTTGCCATCTATTTATTGATAATATTTGCCATATACTCCCGGGCAAGACTTACCTGCTGGTCAACAAAGTCTATTCCTTCCGGTTCATGCTTTTCGTTGTAAAGGGGATGGCAAAGCTCAAATGTGAAATATCCGTTATAACCGATAGTATCCATCTGACTGATATAATGGTCATAATCCGGCATTATTCCGCCAGCATAATAATCAAGCATTTTAGGCCTTATAACCTTGTTTTCATCCCTGTAATACTCTCCTCCGAAGTGAGAATGCACCTGGAGATCCCCGATAGTCTGAATCGCATTTGCAATGTAATCCTTGTCCTGCTTTTCAAAAATGGGAAGATCAAGGCAAACCCTGAGCCATTTTGAATTAACCTCATTTACCATTTTATGGACATCTTTCCAGCTTCTGATCAGGGGAGCGTGATTCTGAAGCACCATTATAACGCCATTCTCCTCTCCGAATTTTGCAGCCTCTTTAAGGCCTTCCTTTACAAGATCCCACCTGTCGTGCCACGTTACATAAGGATATTGCCTCATGAAGGAATAATAACCATCATGGTCATGGACAAATTCATAGGTTCCCACCCCATTATGAATTGGTACACCGGGCCAGGCGGCAAAAAGGCGTACTGTCCTGGCCCCGAGATCCTTTGCCAGCCTGGCTGTCTCACGCACCATCAGGAGCTGACATTCACGGTGTTCAGGTATCGGACTCGAGAAGTCATTGTTCGCAGCGACACAAGGTATTTCCAGACCATATTTTACGAGTGAGTTCTTCATTTCATCTCGCCTGCGCTGGTCCAGATCCAAAGGATTTCCCATCGGGCGCTTGTTATCGAGCTCTATTCCTTCAAATCCAAAACCTTTTGCCTTTTTGCACAATTCTTCAAATGAAAGGGCTTCGCCCCTGTACCAGATACCACCATAGGAAATGGAATAAAGGCCAAGCTTTATCTTAGCTTTCTTATCTGACTTTTGTCCTGCCAGTTCCGGAGCTTTGTGTTCTGATGGAGTTACACTGCCCAGCATGGCAGCACCGGCTGCAGCGCCGGAAGTTTCAATGAATTTTCTGCGGTCCATTGTTTATTTAATTAGTGCTAATTTTTTTTTATCTATGCTCTATGCTCTATGCTCTACGCTCTACGCTTCGGCTGGCAAAGCCTGAGCCCTGAGCCCTGAGCCCTGAGCCCAGCCTGCTCTCTACGCTTTCTTCTTCTTTCTCTGTGACATATAGAGCATAATAAGTCCAAAAATAAGCATCAAAACTCCCATAATAAGATTTACATTGATATTAAGGGATTTCTGGTACATTTCTGTGTTTGACATTGTTGCCAGACCGAAAACTGATATTAATACTCCGATGATTGAGAACATCAGACCTATAGGGATTCTTATATCTACCATTTTAATTTCCTCCTACCAAAACATTATTGTTAATACTATAGCTATAACACCAACGAGAATTGCCAGACCGGTGGGTCTTTCATACCATGGCAGATGACTGTCATTCAGCTCGCGTGGTGTGAGGGAATAAACCAGTCCCTTCAGTTCCTCATCTGTTTTTTTCTGTTTGGTTAAAAATGTCAGTACAACTGTTACGGTTGTGCTTACTGTAAATGCGATTATTGCAGTCCAGAAGTTCTGTGCCATTTCAACCGGATATGTATGCAGGTTAGCGATCCAGCCACCTTTAATAATTGTTGTTGCTCCGGCAGGGACTGTCAGTCCATGATGTATCAGTGCAAGAATGAATCCGGCAAGTAAGCCTGTAAATGCAGCATGGCCTGTGGTGCGCTTCCAGAACATCCCAAGGAATATTACGGCAAACAATGGTGCATTGATCAGAGAGAAGATCGTTTGCAGAAAATCCATAATATTGCCAAATTTACTGGCTATATATGCTGATGCTATACTTAACAGGATACCAAAAATAGTAGCGATACGGCCAACTTTAAGATAATGTTTCCCATCCTCTTCCTCATTACCGGTCCTGGGACGAATATAGCTCTGATAAATATCATATGTCCATACTGTATTGAAGGCAGAGACATTACCTGCCATTCCTGACATAAATGAGGCGAGAAGGGCGGTTATACCAAGACCAAGGACTCCTGCCGGGAGATATTGTTTAAGCAGCATAATAATTGTTAAATTATAATCAGGTCCTCCACCGGAACTAAGTGGCAGATTAAAGCCTTTGCCAGGATCATTTGAGAGGGCAAGAGCAATTATTCCCGGAACTATAATCAGGAAAGGAATAAACATTTTAGGTAAAGCGCCTATAAGCGGAACTTTTCTGGCAGCTGCTTTTGATTCAGCGGCAAATGCTCTCTGAACAATCAAAAAATTGGTACACCAGTAACCGAATGAAAGGACAAATCCAAGACCAAACAGAATGCCAAACCATTCCACGCCCAGAGGATTGGCTCCTGCCGAACCTGAGTATTTCCAGGTCGTTGTAAAGGTATCTGCCGCAAATCCTTTTGCCTGTGCAATGGGAGCCAGCTGTGCCTTTAATCCAACCCAGCCGCCAACATCCTTCAAAGCCAGGAACACCAGAGGCAGCAGGCCAATTACTATAATGAAGAACTGCAGTACTTCATTATAGATAGCAGAAGAGAGGCCGCCAAGATATGTGTATCCAAGAACAATTAATGCCGAGATCCACAGACTCAGATTAAAATTCCAGCCAAGTACATTTTCCATCAGGAGAGCCAGAGCGAACATTGAAATTCCTGAAGCTAGTACCGTCATCACAGCAAAGAGAATTGCATTCAATCCCCTGGTTTTCTCATCATACCTCAGCTTAAGAAATTCAGGCACTGATCTGGCCTTGGAACCGTAATAGAATGGCATCATGAATACTGCCAGGAAAATCATGGCAGGAATTGCCCCTATCCAGTAAAAATGAGTTGTAAGCATTCCATATTTCATTCCGGAACCTGTCATTCCCATCACTTCAAGGGCTCCCAGGTTTGTAGAGATAAATGCCAATCCTGCAACCCAGGCAGGCATTGACCTTCCGGCTTCAAGAAAGGCATTGGCATTCTTCATGAATTTTCTCAGAAACCAGCCAATACCAAGTACAAAAATAAAATAGATCATCATAATAAGATAATCTATCCAACTAAGGTCAACTTTCATAATCAAAGGATTTTAGATTTTTAATCATTAGTGGTTATCAGGTAATTTTTCTTCTTCTATCGGGTTTAAAACGATGAAAGTAAAAATACATTTTATGATCGGTTTTCAAACAATTAATCGGTTTATTTTAGATCCGTTACTAATTCATAATTAATTGGCTGAATAATTATATTTGCAGAAACATATTTGTGAAAACCCGCTACTTCATATTCCTGTCCTACATGGGCACCTCCTATCACGGATGGCAGCTGCAGCCAAATTCCATCACTGTGCAGAAGATCCTGGAAAATGCATTGAGTGTGGTTCTTGGAGAAGAAATCAGGACTACCGGGGCTGGCAGAACGGATACGGGGGTACATGCCAGGTATTTTTGTGCTCATTTTGATGCTTCTCCGGCAGATCTCTGTGAAAATAAAAAACTGCTCTTCCGTCTTAACAGCTTTCTGCCCGAAGATATTTCCGTTACAGGCCTGAGAAAAGTGCTTCCGGATGCTAATGCCAGGTATAGCGCTATCTCCAGAACTTACAAATATTATGTCTCAAGGGCAAAGGATCCATTCTCCAACAATTCAAGCTGGTTCTTACATGGTGAAATAGATCTTGATGCAATGAATCAGGCCTGCAGTATCCTCTTCAATCATACTGATTTTACCAGTTTCAGCAAACTCCATTCCGGGACAAAAACAAATCTCTGCAGGATCTATCACGCCGGATGGGAAGAGGTTGGGAATATGTTGGTATTCACGATCAAAGCCGACAGGTTCCTCAGAAATATGGTAAGGGCAATAGTGGGTACACTCATAGACATAGGATTCGGGAAGCTGGATATGGATGAGTTCGAAAAGATAATTGCGGCAAGGGACCGCTGTCGTGCCGGAACATCTGTACCTGCCAAAGGTTTATTCCTTGTTGATATTGAGTATCCGGAAGAAATCTTTATTTAGAATCATTATAAAAATCGAATGATAATTATCATCAAATTATGGTGTTAATTCTTTCACAATGTTTAATTATTTTGATAAGTTTGTGCGGCTTTAATACACCTAAATCTCAGTTTCTATGAGTAACGAATGGTTAGTTTTATTCTTCATCCTGGGAGCTATTTTTGTAGGATTGGTACCTGTCTTTTCAGGAATTGTCGCTCCAAAATCGTTTAACCCCCAGAAAAATGATCCTTATGAATGCGGTGTTCCCACAGAGGGGATTACCTGGCTTCAGTTCAATGTCGGATATTATCTGTTTGCAATCCTGTTTCTTATTTTCGATGTTGAAACCGTACTGGTCTTTCCATGGGCTGTAGTGATGAAGGAAGTGGGAATGACAGCGTTTGTAGAGATAGTGATATTTTTCTTCATTCTGGGCCTTGGTCTGTTGTATGCCTGGAAAAAACACGCACTTATATGGGAATAAAAGGAATGAAATATGAGGAGTTCGGCGATAATGAAAGCCTTGAACTTCTAAGGGAATCCGGGTCAAATGTTTTTCTGACCAGCATAGATGATGTTATCAACTGGGGCCGTAAAAACTCATTATGGCCTCTGACGTTTGCCACCAGCTGTTGCGGCATTGAAATGATGCAAACAGGAGCGCCAAGGCACGATTTTGCCAGATTTGGTATGGAAGTTTACCGTGCCAGCCCCCGTCAGGCTGATGTCATAGTTGTCGCAGGAACGATAGTAAATAAAATGGCACCGATACTGAAAAGGCTGTACGACCAGATGTCTGAGCCCAAATACGTTGTTGCTATGGGTGCATGCGCAATATCCGGGGGACCATTTTTCCTTAATTCCTATTGTGTTGTTAAGGGAGTTGAACATGTCATTCCTGTAGATGTCTACATTCCCGGATGCCCTCCCCGCCCTGAAGCCCTCCTGTATGGTATGCTTCAGCTCCAGAGGATGATTGAAACAGAGACAATCAGCTCCAGGAAGAAGAGAAATGCTTCCCATAGCTACGAATAAAAATTTCTACATTCAGAAATCTGATTATCCATGGATAACAAGCAATTAGAAGATTTTATAAAATCGATAGACCAGGATCTGGAGGTCAGGATTGGGAAACAGTTCACAGAGGTGATTGTTCCACCTGCAAAGTTATACTCCCTTGCCAGGCAGCTAAGGGAGAATGAGGAGGCTCAGTTTGATTTCATGTTCAACCTCTCAGGAGTAGACTACGGTCACGATCTTGGTGTTGTCTATCATCTCCGCTCAACTGTTCATAACCATTCCATTGTACTCAAGACCCGCACATCTGACAGGGAAAATCCTCAGATCGATTCGTTAGCCGGGATTTGGGAAACTGCCAATCTTCACGAAAGGGAAGTATATGATCTACTTGGGATCAGATTTACAAACCATCCCGATCTGAGAAGGCTCTTTCTCGACAGTTCATGGGGTTTTCCGCTGAGGAAAGACTATGTCGATGATATTAACATTGTTACCAAATAAACTATGGAAGAGAAGGTAGAAATTATAGCTACTGACGAGAAGCAGGAATTTATTGTCAACATGGGACCGCAGCATCCGTCAACCCACGGAGTGCTCAGGCTTGTTGTCTCACTTCAGGGTGAAACGGTAAAAAACATTCAGCCTCACATAGGATATATTCACAGGGGCATAGAGAAGATGTGCGAAAGCATAACCTATCCCCAGATCATCCACCTTACAGACAGGATGGACTATCTTTCAGCTCACCAGAACAACGAATCGGTATGCCTTCTTGTTGAAAAGGCTCTTGAGGTGGATATCCCTGACAGAATAAAGGTTATCAGGACTATCATGTCCGAGCTTTCACGTCTGCAGTCGCACCAGCTCTTCTGGGCAACCTTTGGCATGGATCTCGGGGGACAAACATGTTACTTTTACGGTCTTCGCGACAGGGAGATGATCCTTGATATTTTTGAAGAGACAACCGGAGGAAGAATGATAGTAAGCTATAACTGTCCCGGCGGACTCATGTACGACATTCACCCAAATTTCCAGAAAAGAGTTAAGGATTTTATCAAATATTTCAGAAAAAAGCTTCCTGAGTATGATACTATTCTGACCGGCAATGTGATCTTCCGCGAACGAACATCAGGAATTGGTCCCCTTACCCTTCAGGATGCGATTTCCTACGGTATTACAGGTCCGTCGGCCAGAGCATCCGGCTTATCCTGCGATGTCAGGAAACATGAACCATACAGCGCCTACGACAAGGTCAAATTCAATGAAGTCCTGTTCAGCGAAGGTGATACTTATCACAGGTATATGGCCAGAAACGACGAGATGCGCCAATCAATGAATACTATAGAGCAGCTTATCGACAATATCCCCGAGGGTCCGTATGCAGTAAAGATGAAGCCTGTTATAAAACTTCCTGAAGGAGAATATTTCCAGAGGGTTGAAACAGCAAGAGGGGAATTAGGTCTGTTTGTGATAAGTGACGGAAACAAAAATCCATACAGAGTGAAATTCAGGTCTCCGAACTTTGTCAATCTTGGAGTTCTGAATCATCTTGCAAAAGGCTTCAAGATAGCCGACCTGATCGCTATTGCGGGGTCGCTGGATTTTGTGATTCCGGATATGGACAGGTAGGGGCGCAGGGCGCAGGGCTCAGGGCGCAGGGCGCAGGGCGCGCAGGGCGCAGGCGGAGGGGGGAGCTCAGAGCGCAGGGTTATGGTCTTCGGACTTCGGACTTCGGACTTCGGACTTCGGACTTCATAGTTTAAGATTAAGGTTTTGATTTAAAATAGAAAACGAAACAATTACAATATGCGATTTGATTTCATTGCAAGTTATGTTTCAGCATTTACAGGGCCGTGGTGGAAATTCCTATACGATTTTTCACTGCTTACAACTCCTGTTCACGAATGGCTGAACGGATCAGTTTCACCATTCTGGACGACTGTTATCGAGATGGTGGTGGTAGGAGTTGTTTTCCTTTTGTTCTATGCAGTTGTAGGTCTGTTCCTTGTATATGCCGAAAGAAAGGTTTGTGCTTTCATTCAGAACAGGCTTGGTCCCAACAGGATTGGTCCCTACGGGATATTTCAGACAATTGCCGACCTTGTAAAGCTTCTGTTTAAGGAGATAATTCCAATAAAAAATGCAGACAGTCTTCTTTTCAATATAGCACCTTATATTGTTATAATTGTGAACTTCATGGCACTTGCTGCCATTCCGTATGCAAATGGTTTGCATGCAATAGATTTCAATATAGGGATATTCTATATACTGGCTGTTTCATCGATGAGTGTGGTAGGTGTACTCCTTGCAGGATGGTCAAGCAACAGCAAATACTCTCTTATCGGAGCAATGAGAAGCGGGGCACAGATTGTCAGTTATGAATTGTCTATAGGGCTTGCTCTGATTACAATAGTAATACTTTCAGGCACAATGCAATTGTCAGAGATTGTAGAAGCCCAGAGAACAGGCTGGTTTATATTTAAAGGTCATATTCCTGCAATAATCGCATTTATAATTTATGTAATCTCATCAACCGCTGAGATCAACCGCGGACCTTTTGATATGGCTGAAGCTGAATCTGAACTTACAGCGGGTTATCATACGGAGTATTCGGGGATAAAATTCGCCTTTTTCTATCTGGCCGAATATATAAATATGTTTATTGTAGCATCGATTGCAGCAACGATGTTCCTTGGAGGATGGATGCCATTCCATATCGGCAACCTTGAGGGATTCAATATGGTTATGGATTTCATTCCCCCGTTTATCTGGTATATCGGAAAAACATTCTTCATAATCTGGATAATTATGTTGTTCAAATGGACTTTCCCCAGGCTCAGGATCGACCAGCTTCTGACACTGGAATGGAAATACCTCCTGCCGATTAATCTTGTCAACATATTGGTTATGTCTTTTTTAGTACTTAAAGGCTGGCATTTTTAATAGTTATAATATTAATGTAAATCTCTGAATGAGAAGTATAATAGAATATCTGAAGGAAATTTTTAACGGGGTATTGTCACTGCTCAGAGGAATGAGGGTAACTGCAGGTTACTTTTTCAGACCATCTGAAATAGTTACGCAGAAATACCCGAATAACAGGAAAGATCTTGTTATGTTCGAACGCTTCAAGGGCGAAGTAGTAATGCCGCACAATGAGAGCAATGAACATAAATGCACCGGATGCGGTATTTGTGAGATCAACTGTCCGAATGGTACTATTGAAGTGATCTCAAAAACAATTGTCACTGAGGATGGTAAAAAGAAGAGGGCGATCGACAGACACATCTACAGGCTTGGAATGTGCACCTTCTGTGCACTTTGCGTAAAAACATGTCCTTCAAATGCACTGGCATTTTCTCAGAAATTTGAACATGCTGTATTTGACAGGGCCAGTCTCATAAAACAGTTAAACAAACCGGGGTCACAATTAATGAAAGGAGTTGAGTAATGACGGCAAATCAGATAATGTTTATTCTTTTCGCCCTGATGATAATCGTTTTTTCAATTTTAACGGTTACCTCAAGGAAGATTCTCAGGGCTGCAACTTTTCTTCTGTTTGTACTAGTATCCACTTCAGGACTTTATTTCATGCTTAACTACCAGTTCCTGGCAGCCATACAGCTTACACTTTATGCCGGCGGTATTGTGGTTCTGATAATATTCTCAATCTTATTGACAAGTCATATCAATCAGAAGTTTGAATCACCCGGCCTGAAAAAAGTTATTTTTTCAGCTCTGGCATCTGCCGCAGGTGCTATACTGGCTATTGTTACCTTACTTGACTATAATTTTTCCGCCACAACAGAAGCGGCAAAAGAGGTTGACATGAACCTGATTGGGAAAAGCCTTTTATCGGTTGAGTATGATGGTTATATACTGCCGTTCGAAGTTATATCAATTCTTCTTCTGGCAGCCATGATCGGAGCTATTGTGATCGCAAAAAAAGGCGGCCCGGCGAAAATACAGTCTACAATTTTAAACAAGGAATAATATGAGCACAGGTATACCGGTTCAATATTTTTTAATTCTGGCGACAATAATGTTCTTTGCAGGTGTCTACGGTTTTCTTACCCGCAGGAACCTGATTACTATACTTATGTCGGTAGAGCTGATATTAAACTCAGTTAATATCAACTTTCTGGCTTTCAACAGGTACCTCTATCCCCACAAGCTTGAAGGAATGTTCTTCAGCCTTTTCGTTATTGCAGTTGCTGCCTGCGAAGCTGCTGTGGCAATAGCTATTATAATCAACATATACAGGAGGTTCACCACCATCAATGTTGAAGACGTTAATGAAATGAAATTCTGATTATTACCATCTCAAGGATAAGTTAAATATGACAAATTTCGGTTATACAATTTTGATTCCCCTCCTACCCTTCCTGATGTTTCTTCTGCTGGGGCTGGCTGGAAATAAACTCAAGGCTAGGCTTTCAGGACTTTTGGGGACAGCAGGACTGGCAGTAATTACCATACTGTCGGATTTTACAGCCTATCAATACTTTTTCAGTGGTGAAAAAGCTGAAGCCGGGTATCAGAAAATAATAGCTTTCAATACTGTATGGTTAAACCTGTCAGAAAAGCTTCATATCGACCTCGGCGTACTGCTTGATCCGATCTCCGTAATGATGCTTGTTGTGATCACCACAGTATCACTGATGGTTCATATTTACAGTCTTGGTTATATGAAGGGAGAGAAAGGATTTGAGAGGTTCTTTGCATTCCTTTCACTTTTCAGTTTCTCAATGCTGGGGCTCGTTGTAGCAACAAACATATTCCAGATGTATATCTTCTGGGAACTTGTCGGTGTCTCATCATTCCTCCTTATTGGTTTCTATTATACCAAACCATCTGCAGTAAGAGCTTCGAAAAAAGCATTTATTGTCACCCGCTTTGCCGATTTTGGCTTTTTAATCGGCATTCTTATTCTCTCTTTCAACACTAAAACATTTGATTTTATAACGCTTACCGATCCGAATGGTGCAGCAATGACGCAGGGCGGAGGTATTGCCTTTATGGGACTGTCCGTTATGACATGGTCGATGATCTTTGTTTATATGGGTGGTGTGGGAAAATCAGCAATGTTTCCCTTCCATATATGGCTTCCTGATGCCATGGAGGGTCCGACCCCGGTTTCAGCTCTTATCCATGCCGCCACGATGGTTGTCGCCGGTGTGTACCTTGTGGCAAGGATGTTTCCCATATATGCAATTACTGCACCTGCAGCACTTCAGGTAGTGGCTTATGTAGGGGCCTTCTCATCGCTTTTTGCGGCAGTTATCGCCTGTACACAGACCGATATTAAGAGGGTTCTTGCCTATTCTACAATGTCGCAGATCGGATATATGATGCTTGCTCTCGGTGTTTCGGGATATGGCGGACATGATGGCTTAGGTTTTATGGCATCAATGTTCCACCTCTTCACACATGCCTTCTTCAAAGCATTACTCTTCCTTGCCGCAGGGGCAATAATACATGCCGTTCACAGCAACGATATGACTGATATGGGCGGACTCAGAAAGTATCTGCCGATCACCCACGCTACTTTTCTGATTGCATGCCTTACCATTGCAGGTATTCCTCCCTTATCGGGTTTCTTCAGTAAGGACGAGATACTTGCAGCCGCATTTCATCACAATAAAATTCTTTTCGCTGTAGAATATGCAGTTGCAGGACTAACAGCGTTCTATATGTTCAGGCTATATTTCAGTATTTTCTGGGGGAAGGAGACACAGTACCATCATACGCCTCACGAATCTCCTCCTTCAATGACTATCCTCTGATAATCCTGGCAGCAGGATCAGTGTTCGCAGGCTTCCTTCCGTTTAACGAACTCATTACATCAGACGGAAAACCATTTGAAACAGAACTTGAACTGATTGTTGCAATTCCATCTGTTCTGATAGGCATTGTTGGAATCGGAATTGCATACTTAATGTACTATAATGCAAACGAGCTTCCCAACAAGGCTGCAGTACTCTTCAAACACGGCTACAAATGGGCATACAATAAGTTTTATATGGATGAAGTTTATCTGTTTGTTACAAAAAAGGTAATCTTCAGATACATCTCTGCTCCCATAGCATGGTTCGACAGGCATGTTGTAGATGCAACAATGAATTTAATGGCCTCGGTAACCCAGAATGTTTCATTCAGGATCAGAGATTTTCAGTCAGGCCAGATACAGAAATATGCATTTGTCTTTGTCACAGGTGTTGTAGGGCTGGCAATACTCTTAATTTATTTTTGGAAATAACAGTTTTTAGAAAAAGCTTCTGATTATGGATATTTTAACCCTGTTCGTTGTTATCCCGGTACTTACAATAACTGCCATTCTCTTTTTGCAGGATATGAAACATGTCCGTCTTGTATCAGCTGTCGGGATGGGTATACAGTTAATACTTGCCGCAATATTAATATTCATGTACCTCTCTGCCCGTCACGCAGGGAATACTGAGGAGATGCTGTTTGTGAAGGATTACCTCTGGTATAAGAGTCTTAATATCCATTATGCCGTTGGAGTTGACGGGATTTCAGTTGCAATGATAGGCCTGACATCAATTGTAGTTATTGCAGGAATTTTTGCCTCATGGGAAGTTGAATTTCTCAGAAGGGAATTTTTTGTATCCCTGATTCTGCTTGCAACCGGGGTATTTGGCTTTTTCATATCGATCGACCTATTCACCATGTTCCTCTTTTACGAACTGGCTGTAATACCTATGTATCTCCTTATAGGAATCTGGGGTACCGGTCCAAAGGAGTATTCAGCAATGAAACTGACCCTTATGCTTATGGGAGGTTCAGCACTACTCCTGGTAGGCTTACTTGGCATATATTTTAATTCGTCTCCCGACGGAGGCCCGCTGACATTCAATATTCTCGAGATTTCTAAAATCACTATACCGATGTCGGCCCAGAGACTCTTCTTCCCTCTCACATTTGTAGGATTCGGAGTGCTGGGGGCATTGTTCCCTTTCCATACATGGTCACCTGATGGTCATGCCTCTGCTCCTACCGCAGTTTCGATGCTTCATGCTGGTGTTCTGATGAAACTCGGAGGATATGGCGCTTTCAGGGTTGCCATATTCCTGATGCCTCAGGCTGCACATGAGCTCTCTTGGATATTTATCATTCTTACAGCAACAAGTGTAGTCTATGGAGCTTTCGGAGCAATAGTCCAGAAAGATCTTAAATACATCAACGCTTATTCATCGGTAAGTCACTGCGGCTTAGTTCTTTTTGCGATCCTGATGATGAACAAAACAGCAATGAACGGAGCTGTAATCCAGATGATATCACACGGCCTTATGACAGCCCTCTTCTTTGCACTTATTGGAATGATCTACGGTCGTACTCATACAAGGCTGATAAATGAAATGGGTGGCCTCATGAAAGTCATTCCTTTCCTCTCTGTCTGCTATGTGATTGCAGGTCTTGCTTCCCTCGGACTTCCGGGGTTAAGCGGTTTCGTAGCGGAAATGACTGTCTTTTTTGGAGCATTCCAGCACCCTGAGCCTTTTTACAGGGTTGTTACAATAGTTGCTGTTTCGTCGATGGTAATAACTGCCGTATATATTCTGAGAGTTGTTGCTGTACTGCTTCTCGGACCCACAACAAATGATCATTTTAACCATCTTCCCGATGCAAAATGGTACGAGAAGATATCGGTTGTGACTCTGATAAGTGCTGTGGCAGCTATAGGCCTTGCACCACTATGGCTTTCAAATATGATAGGTGTTAGCCTTCAGCCTATCGTCACAAAAATACTGGCAATAAGCCCCTTTTAATTAGTCGTAATAAATTATTTGGATAATTACATATTATGAGCCTAGGAAATTTTTTAATAATGCGGCAGGAACTGCTGATGATTGCAGTGGTTCTAATAGTATTAATGGCTGAGATTTTCATAAGTCATGAAAACCGGAAATATATCAGCACAATTACGGCTGTACTGTTTGCACTGGTAACCATTGCTGGATTCCTTCCATCTCCTTCAGGCAGCCTGTTCGGAGGAATGTATGTTGCCTCCGGGACAACTGCTATTATGAAGAACGTTCTTAATATCGGTATTTTACTTGTTATTATTCAGTCAATAACCTGGCTAAGGAAAATTGAAAACTCTGAAAAAGTAAGTGAATATTACATTCTGCTGATTTCAACAGCTACGGGAATGAACTACATGATCTCGGCTGGACATTTCCTTATGTTTTACATCGGAATTGAACTTGCCACCATTCCGATTGCTGCTCTTGCTGCTTTCGACAGGATGAAAAACCAATCGGCCGAAGCAGGTATAAAGCTTATTCTCTCCTCTGCACTATCCTCAGGAATTCTTCTATACGGATTATCGATGATATATGGAACAACAGGCTCTCTTTACTTTGGTGAAGTCGCCAGGCTCTTTACAAACAACAGCCTTCAGACTCTTGGCTTTATCTTTTTCTTCGCCGGAATGGCTTTCAAGATCTCTATTGTTCCTTTCCACCTCTGGACAGCCGACGTATATGAAGGTGCCCCTGTAAACATAACATCATACCTGTCAGTAATCTCCAAGGGAGCTGCATTGTTTATTTTCATAATCATGCTTTTTACAGTATTTCCGGCTATAATTAAAACATGGCAGCATACTATTTACGTTGTTTCTGTCCTTACAATGACAATAGGTAACCTTTTTGCCATCCGTCAGCAGAATTTAAAGCGTTTTCTGGCATTCTCCTCGATTTCACAGGCTGGTTATATACTTCTTGGTTTAATTGGCGGAAACGAGCTGGGAATGGCCTCAGTCATCTATTATATCCTTGTGTATATTTTTTCCAATCTTGCTGCCTTCGGTGTAGTGATCGCCATTTCAAATCAGACAGGTAAAGAGAATATGGACGACTATAACGGACTTTATCATACGAATCCGAAGCTCAGTCTTATAATGACACTTGCTCTTTTTTCACTTGCCGGGATTCCTCCGGTAGCAGGGTTCTTCGGAAAGTTCTTCCTCTTCACAGCTGCTGCCCAACAAGGCTTCTACCTGCTTGTGCTTATAGCTGTTCTCAATACTATCATATCACTGTTTTATTATCTCCTTGTTGTGAAAGCCATGTTCATAAACAAATCGGAATCTCCCATTGAAAAATTCAAAAGCGATTTTCCAACCAGCCTGGCGCTTGGCATCTGTGTTGCCGGACTTGTTGTTGCGGGGTTTGCAAGTGTCATTTTCGAAGCAATAAGAAATTTAAGTTTTGGTATCTAATATAAAGGCAATGGCTATCACTAATGCAAAACATACAGTAAGCGAAATAGATGGAATCCGGTGCACAATTATTGAATCGGGTATTTCTCTAGAACGCGCTGCCTTCCTGAGAGATCTTCTGGAATTCAATAACATGGAGGTAAAGGAGATAGAGGAAGCATCTGAAACGGCCGGTGTTGAACCAAAATATACAGTTGGTGTTACCGATCTCACATTCAATCCTGTATTTGCTATTTATGAAAGACAGCTCAGGACAAGGGAGGGTGCGGCAGTTACTCCGGGATACTGGAAGCAGGAATGCAATGAATGCGATCCGAGATACTGGGTAATAAGAAAAGGAGCCAGGAGAACAATTGACGGCTAATTCTGCAAGTCAATTCAGAGATTTTCATCATTCCAGATCTGCCAGGCCCGTTCAGCCTGAGAATGCAGCATTTTCAAACCACCAATTACAGAACATCCTCTTTCAATGCCTGACCTGAGGAAGAAGGTTATTTCCGGATTATAGACCAGATCAAAGAGTATATGATTTTCATTGAGCAGGCTGTAATTTATTTCCGGTCGTGTCTCAGTATTCGGAAACATTCCGAGAGGTGTTGTATTTACGATCAGGCCGGCATCCGCCAGAAGCGCCAGATCAAGATCAGAATAGTCAAGAAGTCCTGGTCTCTTATTTCTTGAGACCTGCCATATATTCAATCCGAATTTCCTGAGAACATGACATACAGCCCTGGAGCTCCCTCCGGTACCAAGGACAATAGCATTCTTAAGGTTTCCATGCAAAACCGGCAATAATGAATCGGTTATACCTGTCACATCGCTGTTGAAACCAAACAACTTAAAACCTCCGTCTGACCTTTTTATCTTCAGCACATTTACTGCACCGATCTCACGTGCTTCCCCATCAAGTACATCGATGAACCTGAAAACATCCGATTTATAAGGTATTGTAACATTCAGCCCGATAAGATCAGGTTCTCCTGAAATCAATTCAGGCAGCAGTGAGATATCGGATAAAGGAAAATTATCATAACTGCAGCCGATGATATTCTCTTTAAGAAATTTCCCCGTAAAATATGTCTGTGAGAAAGAATGCCCGAGAGGATATCCGATTAGGCCATATTTTCTCATAGTCAGGGATTATTTATTTAACAGGGATAAAAACAGCTTTTGATTTCTAAGGTTTCAGCTTTTCGGGAAGGAACTGAAAGAATGTATCACCCCTCAGTCCGAGGCGCAGCGACTCAAGTGGAATGATCTCAGAAGGAGCTATATTCCCAAGATTAACATTGGCGCCAAAATGCTTAATGAACCATGCCTGCTGCGATTTTAACGGAGCTTCCCAGAGGACATTCTCAAGCTTTACATGTTCGGATATTGCACTAATAATTTTATTATTAATCGATCCATCCTCATTGTAGATACCTGTAGTTCCTGATTCCCTTGCCTCCGCTATTACTTTAATTGAACCGGCATTGAGTTCATCCTTCATCATTGAAACCCACTCATCGGGGGTGTAGACGACGTTTGCTTTTTTTGAGCCTACTTCTGAAATAACAGTAAATTCTTTGGCCAGTATTGAGATATACTCCAGCTTTTTATTTCGTTCAATATCGAATGATCCGTCTGAAACCTCCACTAGCTCAACGTCATATTTTTTCAGAAAGTCAATATACTCACTGAACATGTCCCGGATAATGAAAGCCTCAAAAAGTGTTCCCCCGAAATATGGAGTAACTCCTGCCTTTTTATACAACTGTATTTTAGTGTCGAATCCGGGAGTTATCAGGGATGTTCCAAAACCAAGTTTTACAAAATCTGTATACTCGCTTCCTACAGACATAAAATCTTCAGCTTCCCTGATACTTAAGCCTTTATCCATTACCATTGTAAGGCCGGAGTGTCTTGGTTTAGCAGGTCTCTCGGGTAAAAAAGGAAGAACATTATTCATTTTCCTGTTTATGATTAGGTTTTAGATTACTCCAGAAGGCCGTTTTCGTCAAGAAGTCTTTTTATCTTCCGGGTTAATAACTTATTGGGAAAAATGGCATCGAACTCTTTGTACAAATCCTTATCGAGGTTAATTGCCAGTGAAAGATGGCGGAATGCTTTATCGGATGCCCCGGTATGAAGGTAGAATGATGAAAGAAGATAATTGATACCGGGTATGTCACCGGTTATCTTATATGCATGCATGAGGTAAGGAACTGCTTTTGCTACCAGTCCGTCCTGAATAATTATCTTGCCCAGGTCAATCCAGACTTCATCGTAATAGGCATCAAGCTTGAGAGCTTCCCTGAAACATCTCATTGCAGCCTTTTTCTCCCCTTTCGAATAGTGAGCTTTTCCGAGGAGATACCAGATTTCAGGATTTTCATCATCAAGCCGTACAGCTTTTCTAAAGAAGATCAGGCTATCGTCAGTGTTTCCTGTATTGAGTGCAAGAACTCCCAGTCCAAACCACGGGTCGGCAAAATCAGGAGCCAGTTCAATTGCTTCCTGATAATATTTTCTTGCCATGGTAATCTCATTAAGCTTCTCGTAACACTCTGCAAGATATGTCATTGCTTCAAAACTATCCGGTTCGTTTTCAAGGTATTCATGATAGACCGGAATGGCATCTGCAAACCTTTCAATGTTATTAAGGATATTTCCTTTGTTGAAAAGGGCAAAAGTATTCTGGGAATTAATTGCCAGAGCGTAGTCGTAAGCCTCCATAGCCTTTTCATACATCTCGAGCTTGTTATAAATGATACCCAGATTATACCAGGCGCTGTCGGAGAAAGGCTCCTCCTCAAGATATTTCAGATAAAAGATTATACTGTTGTCAAAATCCTCTGTCTTTTCATAGGCATAGGCAAGATCATAAAGGTGGGCCTTGAATTCCGGCTCCATCTGCACCAGCCTTTCCATATACGGTATTAGATGCTCATAATAGTTCAGGTTCTGCAGTACCGAAGTTATAGCAAAAAGTATGTTCTCCACATCCTCTGAGTCAAGGGTCAGTGAGTAGTCAAACATTTTCTTGGCACCCTGAATATCTCCAAGCATTCCATAAGCAGTACCCTTTGCAATATAAAGCTCATGGTTTCCTGGCTCAATATTTTCAAGTTTTCTGAGCAGCCTTAAAGCTTCCACTGCCCTACCCTTATCGAGTAAAACCCTTGCTTTTCTCAGCTGTATTGAGACTGAATTGGGATGCTGCTCTGTTGCCAGAGTTGCTGCTTCGAAAGCCTTTGCGGAATTGTTGCTTTCTATGTAATAATCTATAATGGTCTCAAATTCAATAACATCAAAGAAATAACTTTCATTATTTTTTCGCATCTTTTTCAAACTTCTGCACCGCATTCTTCACCTCTTCCTCATAGGAAGATCCATACTTGTCCTCTTCCATCATGCTATAAAATATGTACCGGCACAAAATTAACACTATTTTCTACATGGCTGTTCACCTGCTTATTCAATTATTAACATTTTAATTTAATTATAAACACCTAATTTTCAGCTTAGTATAAAATAATGATTCTTTTTTTTTATTTTTTTATGTTCTTCACGCAACCTCTCATGACAAATATTCATCTTATGTTTGTAGCAAATAATTCTTTTATATAACATACCCTATTTACCCTAGAATTAACCTAAATTCTATTTTTGAAGAACCGGGCCCTAACCCGGTTTTTCATTTTTATTGATATCTTTACCGCCTTGAATTAAAATGCATAACTTATGAGAAAAATATATTTGAATAGCTTTATTACATTGATTATATGTGCTTTATTCATATCAATGTTGTTAGTTGAATGTACAAAGGAAAATGATCCTGTGAAATATCCGAAGGGGACATTTCCTGATACGGTTATAAATATCAGGGGACTGAATTCCGTATTTGATGACTATAATACTTCTGCCCGCGAACTTACCGGAGAGCTTTTGCTGGTATTTTCCAGTAACAGAAAAAGCTCAGGAAGTCAGTTTGACCTGGAACAGGGGTTGATCACCTTTGTTTTTGACCAGATAAACGGAACATTTGATCTTTTCTCCCGCATGAATAATGATGCTTTCACTGACACTCTTCTGAAAGTTGCAAATACTCCCAGGAATGACCTGGGCCCTTACAGATGCTACAATTCATATGACGGTTATGAGTATTTACTGATATCATCAGAAAACAGTTCCGGAAACCTCGATCTTATGTATTGTAAGAACATCCCTCAATATGGAAATCTAATACCTTATGTTAATGGTCCGTATCCGGTAAAACTGGTAAATACTGAATTTGATGATGCATATTTCTGTTTTGATCTGAAACAGGATTCAGCATACTTTATTGCAAATCCTGAAGGTAATTTTGATATATACCTGAAATCGAGACCTGACGGGAAAGATATAGGTGCATGGTTTGATTCCGATTATGCACCATCGGTAAAGGTTGACAGCATAAACAGTTCATCTGATGATAAGTGCCCTATGCTATATGGAAGGATGATGGTATTTGCATCTAACCGACCTGGAGGTTTCGGAGGCTATGACCTCTACTATTCTGTTTTCAGGAATGGCAACTGGAATTCACCTGTAAATTTTGGTCCGAAGATTAACAGCATATCAGATGACTACAGGCCACTGATAGGCTTTGCTGACAATTTCACCAATTTTTATATGATATTCTCTTCAAACCGTGAGGGTTCCCTGGGAGGTTTTGACCTCTACTTCACCGGGTTTGAGCCCCCTTTATAAGAATTTCACTTTCAGGAGTGGCTTAGTCTTTTCGTTGCGGCAAGAAGTGTATTCCGTAAAAGCGACACCCGGGTCATTGGTCCGACACCTCCGGGAACGGGTGTAATATAGGAACATTTTGGGGCGACATTTTCAAAATCCACATCACCTGTCAGCTTAAATCCTGATCTGGTTTCAGAGCTTTCAATCCGTGTAGTACCTACATCGATCACAACTGCTCCTACCTTAACCATATCAGCAGTTACAAATCCCGGGGAACCAATTGCTGCAATAATTATATCAGCCTGACTTACAAGGCTCTGAATATTTTTTGTCCGGCTGTGGATAACAGTAACAGTTGCATCCATTCCTTTCTGCGAAAGCAGAATACTTACCGGCCTGCCGACAATATTGCTGCGGCCTATTACCACGCAGTTTTTCCCTGAAGTCTCAATCCTGTATCTTTTCAGAAGTTCTACAATTCCATATGGTGTTGCTGGTAAATAACTTGTCAGGCCAATTACCATTTTTCCCAGATTCACCGGATGAAAGCCGTCAGCATCCTTTTCAGGATCAATTGCTTCAATGACCTTGTGTTCTGAAATATGGGCCGGTAATGGTAATTGTACAATGAACCCATCAACATCATCATCATTGTTGAGCTTCTCTATCTCCCGCAGCAGGGTTACTTCATCAACATCACTTCCGAATCTCAGAAGGGATGACTTGAATCCCACCTCTTCACAGTCTTTTACCTTGTTGGCAACGTAAGTCTCGCTTGATCCGTTATTACCAACCAGTATTGCAGCAAGATGAGGAATCTTACTGCCGTTTGATTTAAGTTTTAAAACTTCTGCTGCTATCTCCTTTTTAATTTCAGACGCAACTTTTTTACCATCAATCAGGTTGTACATATTATGATTATTTTTTACCCATCAGCTTTGCCACGTTCCCGCTCTTGGTCATCATCTTCATCATTTTCCTCGTTTCATCGAATTGCTTCAGAAGTTTATTCACCTCCTGAACGCTGGTACCACTGCCCATGGCAATTCTCTTACGCCTGCTTCCATTGAGGACAACCGGATTTACTCTCTCTTCTGGAGTCATACTCCTTATAATAGCTTCAATACTTTTAAATGCATTATCGTCAATATCCAGATCCTTAACGGCTTTCCCGACACCTGGAATCATTGACATCAGATCCTTCACATTACCCATCTTCTTAATCTGCTGGATCTGTGTAATAAAATCATTAAAGTCGAACTGGTCCTTTGCAATTCTCTTCTGCAGCTTTCTGGCCTCTTCAGCATCAAATTGCTCCTGGGCTTTTTCAACAAGCGAAACGATGTCACCCATTCCCAGTATCCTGTCTGCCATTCTCTCAGGATAAAAGATGTCAATCGCATCCATTTTCTCGCCGGAACTCACAAACTTGATGGGCTTGTTTACTACAGATTTAATAGACAAAGCTGCTCCACCCCTGGTATCACCATCAAGCTTGGTCAGTACAACTCCATCAAAATCAAGCCTGTCATTAAATTCCTTTGCGGTATTGACAGCATCCTGTCCTGTCATTGAATCGACAACAAAAAGAATTTCATGAGGACTAACGGCATCCTTTACAGAAGAGATCTCCTTCATCATCTCCTCATCGATAGCCAATCGTCCGGCCGTATCAATAATTACCAGATCGTGACCTCTCTTCTTAGCCTCCTTAACTGCATTCCTTGCAATTACCACTGGCTCCATATTTCCATCCTCGGTATAAACCGGAACATCCACCTGGGCACCGATTATCTTTAACTGCTCAATAGCTGCAGGTCTGTAAACATCACAAGCCACAAGCATCGGGTTTTTACTCCTTTTTGTTTTAACCCACTTTGCAAGCTTCCCGCTGAATGTTGTTTTTCCTGACCCCTGCAGCCCGGCAATAAGAATAATCGAAGGATTTATCTTAATATTAATATCAGTCTTATCACCACCCATCAGCTCTACAAGTTCGTCATGGACAATCTTGACTATCATCTGTGAGGGATTGACAGATTTCAGAACCTCCTGCCCTAATGCTTTCTGCTTAACAGTATCGGTGAACTGCTTGGCAATTTTAAAATTGACATCAGCATCCAGCAAGGCTCTTCTCACCTCTTTAAGTGTTTCAGCAATATTTATTTCAGATATTCTGCCCTGCCCTTTAAGTATTTTAAAGGACTTCTCCAGCCTTTCACTTAAATTTTCAAACATATTTTTATTTATAAAACGGGTTAACTCATTAATTTATAGTCGGAAGTCCGAAGTCCAAAGTCGGAAGTCGGAAGACCGAAGTCCGAAGTCGGAAGTCCGAAGTCGGAAGACCGAAGTCCGAAGTCGGAAGTCGGAAGACCGAAGTCCGAAGTCATTCAATTGTCATTCGGTTGTCATTCAATTGTCATTCAATTGTCACTAATTTGTTTTGAAACCCTTGACAATGAATGACCATTAATGACGCGAAGCAAATGACGCCGCAGGCTAATGACTAATGCTTCCGGCTTCCCTACATCCGTTCAGGCATCTCTATACCCAGAAGCCACATTCCTGTTGACAGAACCTCACTCGTAAGCCTTGAAAGAACCAGTCTGAAATCTCTTACTGCTATATCTTCCTCTCCAAGGATCGTATAATCGTGATAAAACTGGTTATACTCCCTGGCAAGATCGTAACAATAGTTGGCAATCAGAGCGGGGCTGTATTCAGATGCAGCTGCCGAGACTGTTTCGGAAAATTTGCGCAACAATTTAATAAGCTCGATCTCCTTAGGCTGCGGTTTTACCGAATTAAGATTCTTTAAACTCTCATCAATTCCTGTTTGTGCGGCTTTTCTCAAAACAGATTTTATTCTGGTATAAGTATATTGAATAAAGGGACCTGTATTTCCATTGAAATCAATCGACTCTTCGGGATTAAATGTCATATTCTTACGGGGATCCACCTTGAGTATGTAGTATTTCAGAGCGCCAAGCCCTATTTTCCGGAAGATCTCCTCTTTCTCACTGTCAGTAAAATCAGATAGTTTTCCCAGTTCCAGAGAGACTTTCCTGGCAGTTTCATGCATTTCAACGATAAGGTCATCTGCATCGACAACAGTTCCTTCACGTGATTTCATCCTGCCTTCCGGTAATTCCACCATTCCATAGGAAAAGTGAATGAGGCCGTCAGCCCAGATATATCCCATTCGCTTAAGCACAGCTTTGAGAACCTGAAAATGGTAGTTCTGTTCGTTACCTACCACATAAATATTCTTATCAAACTTATAATCGTTATACCTGTCAACGGCAGTCCCCAGATCCTGAGTCATATATACAGCGGTACCATCAGAACGCAGCAACAGCTTCTGATCAAGTCCGTCAGCTGTAAGGTCGGCCCAGATTGAGCTGTCATTATTTCTGTAAAGGATATTTTGTTCGAGGGCGGTCAGGACTAATTCCTTTCCTATTTTGTATGTTTCTGATTCATAATAAATCCTGTCAAAATCCACACCCAGTTTTTTATAAGTCTCATCAAACCCGGCATAAACCCAGGAGTTCATCATCTTCCATAAGTCAATGACTTCCTTATCGCCCGACTCCCACTTAAGCAACATCTCCCTGATCTCCTTCATAATCGGCGCTGAGTTCTTTGCATCAGCAGCCGGTATGCCATCCAGAATAAGTTTATCAACCTGAAATCTGTAGGCCTTTTCGAAAAGGACATAGTATTTTCCAACCAGGTGGTCGCCTTTCATCCCTGAAGACTCAGGTGTTTCTCCATTACCAAACTCCTTCCATGCAAGCATCGACTTGCATATATGAATGCCCCTGTCGTTGACAATATTTGTTTTCACAACATTGTGTCCGGTGGCAGATAATAGTCTGAAAAGGGAATACCCGAGAAGATTATTACGTATATGGCCCAGGTGGAGCGGCTTATTTGTGTTAGGTGAAGAATACTCAACAAGTATTGTCTCAGGAGCTGCTACTTTACACTTTTCAAGATGATCCTTTTCAATTGCCATCTTTCCGAGGAACTCCATCCACCAGGTATCTGATATTTCTATATTCAGAAATCCCTTTATTACATTAAAGCCTGAAACAGGCTGGAAATTTTCCACCAGATGCATTCCTATGGTTTCAGCCGTTTTTTCAGGAGTGTTTTTTGAGAATCGTAACAGAGGGAAAACAACAAGGGTAAAATCTCCCCTGAAGTCTTTTCTTGTTTCCTGCAACTGTATCAAATCATCCGAGACTTCGCTATTGTATATTTTCCGGATAGCCTCCTTTATTTTTCCTTTAAGAACAATCTCCATCTTTTATTCAAATTTCAGGCAGCAAATATAATACTAAAAAAGTTCGGTCTGAAAGAAAACAGAATCAAAAAGGAGGGTGATACCATCATGAAACGCTCCAAGTTTATACCAACGTACATTTTTATTTGACTATTGAATGGTTCTTTTTGATAAATAGTCCATCGATGTCTGAAAAGATATCCTATTTTTGATTGTGATTATATTAATAAGAAGTAATATATATTTATTGTGGAACTTAGCTCTCTGTTTATAGAACCTACGGCAAAAACACCCCAGATAGATTTAAATCCAATGACGGGTGAACTTATACTTTCAGGAAGATCAATTCCTGAGAATGCAAGTAAGACATATGAAAACATCCTGAACTGGGTCACTGAATATGCCCTGAGGCCGCGAATGACCACCAATCTGAGGTTTAACCTTGAGTATTTCAATACTTCATCATCCATCTGGCTTGCTAAAATTGTCAGGGCGCTCTGTAATATTGAAAGCAATGAATGCACTCTGATGATCCATTTATATTTCAGCATTGATGAGTTTGACAATATGGACGTTGATGATATAAAAGATGAACTCCATCCTATAATTCACATGGTCGGAACCCCGACTGTCAACCTGTTGATTAAATTATACGGTACAGATGATGATGGCTCAATCCTGAAAGAGTCGATGGTATTGCTGTAATTATTTCAGCTAATATTTTCTATTTAAATCCTCAATTCTTCGGTTTTTTTGGTCTAACTTTATTTGACCAAACTATTGTTACGGTCATGCGAACAGTATTTATTGTTTTGTTGTCAATAATCTGTATCATGGAAGCATTTTCCCAAAGCAAGTCAACAGACAGGCAGCCTTCTGCTGCCGGAAGGTTTTATTCTGCCGATAAACAGACTCTTACCGGTGATTTAGCAAAACTTTTTGAAAGCTGCAGAAAAACTCCCTCTGACTGGAATGTCAGAGCAATGATCTCTCCTCATGCAGGATATATATACTCCGGCAAAATTGCTGCAGGGGCTTTTCATTCAATCCCCGCCAATTCTGTGTACAAAAATATATTTATTATCGGTTCAAGCCATGTAATGCTGTTTGACGGGGCTTCGGTCTATAATTCCGGAGATTATATTACCCCTCTTGGGAAAGCTAAAGTAAACAGGGAAATCGCAGACAATCTTATCAGGGATAATAAGGTATTTAACTTTCCGGAAAATGCTCATCTTCAGGAACACAGCATTGAAGTGCAGGTGCCTTTCATCCAGTATTACTTTAAGGATAATCCCTCTATAATTCCAATAATTATCGGAACCCATTATGAATCAACGGTAAGGAAGATTGCCGAGGCGCTTAAACCATATTTTACACCGGATAATCTCTTTGTCATCAGCAGTGATTTCTCTCACTACCCCTCCTACAAAGATGCAAACAGAACCGATAGCATTACAGCCATGAGTATTTCATCCGGCAAACCTGAAACATTCCTTTATACTCTGAAAAAAAATACCGGAGAAGAGGTGCCCGGGCTTGCAACAAGCATGTGCGGTTGGACATCAGGTCTGGCACTGTTGTATTTAACAGAGGCAAATAAAAATCTGGAAATCAAGCATCTCGACTATTGCAATTCCGGAGATTCTCCATATGGCAACAAAAGTGAAGTGGTAGGGTACAACTCATTTGCTGTTCTCGACAGGAATGGGAAACGTGACCAATCGGATAACGGGTCATCAGATATAGTCTTTACCCGTGCAGAGAAGAATCAGCTTTTCAAAATTGCAGAAAACAGTATCCGAACAATGCTCAATGACAAAAAGAGGATTGTCCTTGATGAGAAGGAGATGTCTGAAAATCTTAAAAAACAGATGGGAGCATTCGTGACTCTTAAGATTAATGGTAGTTTAAGAGGCTGCATCGGTCGGTTTATTTCAACAGATCCGTTATATGTTGTCGTCAGGGAATCTGCAATTTCTTCAGCCTTTGAGGATTACAGATTCACACCCCTTACAGGGGAGGAATTTGATAAAACGGAAATCGAGATAACTGTTCTTGGTCCACTGATAAAGATTAACGATATCAGTGAGATTGTTTTAGGGAAACATGGCATATATATCAGGAAGGGAGCCCGCTCGGGTACAATGCTGCCTCAGGTCGCCATTGAAAACAAATGGACAGTGGAGGAATTTCTTGGCTATACATCACGGGATAAAGCAGGAATAGGCTGGACAGGATGGAAAGATGCAGAACTTTTTATTTATGAAGGAGTTGTATTGAAAAGATAAAAAAAAGGTTAAATATGGATCATGTTTCCGGCACCGGGGAGATCGGCATCCTCACTCCGTCGCAGATCAGCCTTAACCTTTTCATGATCGGTCTCGTCAGTGCCTCAGTGCAGCTCCTGCTGATGCGCGAGGTAATGAATATCTCGGGAGGATATGAACTTGTGACAGGTATCTTTCTTGGGTCGTGGCTTATCGGATCAGCAATCGGCGCCGCTTTTGGTGGCAGCCCGAAACTTATCAGCCTGAAAAGACTAAACCTTGCTTTCTCCCTTAGTCCTCTCCTCTCAGTCATTATGTTGTTTGCCCTCGCAAGAATCTTTCTTACAAGTGGTGAGACACCCTCTTTTCTGACTAGTCTCATTTATACATTTCTGGCCCTGCTACCCTTCTGTTTGGTATCCGGATTTACTCTTGTCAAACTTATCCTCTTTGCCAGATCAGTACATGACTTTGATCCGGGGAGATCATTCTCAGCAGAAACCTTAGGAGGCGTTGCTGCCGGAATACTTATATCCTTCTTAACCTCCGGAATATTAAATACATACCAGGTACTACTGCTAATAATGCTTTTATCGCTATCATATGTATTACTCTCATTCTGGCTTGTCAGCCCGCGATCAAAAATGGCCGCCAGTCTTATGATTTTCATCCTCGCAACCGGAATAATTCTTTCAGGTCCCGACCAGCTGTTCAGGCAAATGCTGCTTCCCGGGATAAAAGTTACCAGCTCCATGGATACGCCATATGGAAATATTTCAACAGGAGAATACCTGGGTGAGAAGAGCACATATTACAATCAAAGGCTGATTACCTATAATTCCGATGTTACTGAACGTGAGGAAAATATTCAGTATGCAATGCTTCAGAGTCAATTACCTGAAAAAGTAATCTTAATATCGGGTGATCTCAACAGCCAGCTTCAGGAGATTCTTAAATATCCGGTGAGAGAGTTAATATTTATTGAAAGAGATCCTGCACTTGCTGCAAGATGGCACTTTCGGAAGGATACAATTTCTGCCAGGCTTTCAGTAATAAATACAGATGCCTTCAGGTATATGAGACAGACAGGAGGACTGGTTGATGTGATTATTCTGTCGGGTCCACCCCCTTCCACACTTCAGCTAAACAGATACTATACAACTGAATTCTTTACAGCAGTAAAAAGGAAACTTAAGGATGGTGGTGTCTTTATGTGTTCCCCAGGTCCCGGGAATAATTACTTCAACAGGGAATCGGTTAATATGTATTCATCAGTATTTAACAGCCTTTCATCTGTATTCGGAAATGTGAAACCAGTATCAGGCAATAAACTCTATTTCATCGCATCCGATAAAGAACTGTCAGTCGGATTCTGCAGGCTTGCTGCGTTGAAAAAAATAAACAATATATATGTAAGTCCGGATTTCCTTTCAGATGACCTCACTCTTAGCAAGACAGAAGAGATAACAGCTTTGATGGATCGCGGAATAAGGAAAAACAGCTTCTCATTTCCGGTTGCAAGTTACCACTTCCAATCTTTTAATTTCACAAAAAACAGCAATGAGAAGATACCTGTCCTGGTAATCATGGCACTACTCTTCGCAACACCTCTTTTTTTGATAAAGAGGGGCTATAAGATGATGTATTTCAGCGCTTCCGCCCTTGCCGGATTTGAAATCATAATCCTTCTGACACTGCAGATGATAATTGGCAACATGTACCAGCTGACCGGACTAGTTCTGGCGGGGCTGATGGCAGGCCTGGCGCTGGGTGCCGGCGCAAGGCTAAAAGGACTTCAGGCAGTATCATCTTTGAAAACAGCAATGTCCCTTTTGTTTATTTATACCCTGATCGGATTCCTCTACAACTCCTTATCCGGGTTAAAGGATGAAATACCTGCTCTTGTGATTATTATTCTTTCAGCCTTTATACCTGCGCTTCTGACCGGTCACCTCTTTCATCAGTTCACAGTTATCAGGAATGATACTTCAACTGTTTCTTCCGTATATGGGGCTGACCTGGCGGGATCAGCCCTTGGATTCATCCTTGTCACCGGAGTTGCAATTCCCGTTCTGGGAATTCAGCTCTCCATCTTTCTTTTATCTGCAATGATTTTTGCAGGAATTCTGTTTGGTACAATAGGGAACAAGTTGTAGTTTTATCGTTGAATATCCTATTCAGGTGCAATGGAATCAACAAAATGCAAAATTAGCAAGAGGGAGTTTCTGAAAAAATCAGTATCCCTGTCCGCCGGAATTTTATGTTTCCCGTGTAAGGCTATTATTGCAGGTATCGATTCTGGAAATGATGGAATATACAAAAGGGTTGCCATGTACCAGGAGGAGACAGCCCATGGAATAATTTGCAGAATTTGCCCGAACAGGTGTATCCTCAAAGAGGGTGAATTAAGCAAATGCAGAAACCGGAAGGTGTATAACTCAAAATTATACACTCTTGCCTTTGGAAATCCCTGCGCCGTGAATGTTGATCCAATCGAAAAAAAACCTCTATATCATATACTGCCAGGATCAAGAGCTTATTCAATTGCTACTGCAGGCTGCAACCTTGCCTGTCTTAACTGCCAGAACTGGACAATATCACAGGCCAGTCCCGTCAATACCAGAAACTTTAATCTTCCTCCTGAACAGGTTATTGAAGAATGCAAAACAACCGGATGCAAGTCAATAGCATATACATATTCAGAGCCGACTACATTTTATGAATATGCTTTTGAGACAGCCACTCTGGCAAAAAAGGCAGGGATAAAAAATGTTATAAAATCAAATGGCTATATTAATCCGGAGCCGCTAAGGAAGCTTTGTTCAGTGCTGGATGCGGCCAATATAGACCTGAAAGCTTTTACAAATTCAACCTACATGAAGCTTTCCGGAGGAAAACTGCAGCCCGTCCTCGATACACTTAAGGTTTATAAGGAAATGGGGGTATGGCTGGAAATAACCAATCTTGTAGTTCCAACCTGGACTGACAATCTTTCAGAGATAAGAAATATGTGCAAGTGGCTGTTTGACAATGGCTTCCAAAATACGCCTATCCATTTCAGCAGATTTTACCCCCTTCATAAACTTGAACAATTGCCTCCCACTCCTGTTGATGTACTGAATAAAGCCGCAGCTATTGCCGGAGAAGAGGGTTTAATCTATGTATACACCGGGAATGTTCCGGGAAATGAAATGTCAGATACAAAATGTCCGTCATGCAAAACAGTGCTTGTAAAAAGAGTGGGATTCAGGATAGAGTCAAACACACTATCAGAAGGTAAATGCAGCAAATGCGGACAAACCATAGATGGCATATGGAATTGATGAAGAAGTGTTCCATTAAATACAGCCAGTTAACCACTTAATTTATCATGAAACAATCTGAAGCGAAGGAACGCATAGAAAAGCTCCGCACGGAGATTGAGGAACATAATAATAGGTATTACGTACTAAACCAGCCTTCCATCACTGATTTTGAATACGATATCCTGCTTAATGAACTGGATGCACTTGAAAGGAAATTCCCAGAGCTGATTTCAGACAGTTCACCGACCAGAAGAGTGGGAAGTGATATAACTGACGAATTTATTCAGTATGAACATAAATACCCGATGCTCTCCCTGGGAAACACCTATAGTGAAGAGGAACTCAGGGATTTTGACACAAGAATCAAAAAGGTTATAGCAGAAGCTGTTGAATATGTATGTGAACTCAAATTTGACGGAGTTTCTGTAAGTATAACCTACAGAGACGGCGTTCTGTTCAGGGCCTTGACAAGAGGCGACGGCACCAGGGGAGATGATGTCACAACAAATGTAAAGACAATAAGGAGTATTCCTTTGAGGCTGCAGGACAAATCGGTACCAGCTGAGTTTGTGATCAGGGGAGAAATCATGATGCCAAGAGCTGTATTCAATAAACTTAATGAGGAGCGGATCAAACTTGAAATTCTTCCTTTTGCCAATCCCAGAAACGCTGCTGCAGGTACAATAAAGCTGCTCGATCCGAAAACAGTTGCTTCGCGATCACTTGAATGCTTTTTCTACTTTCTCCTGTCGGAAGAACTCCCCTGCAACAATCATTATGATAACTTGAAAAAGGCATTGGAATGGGGCTTTAATGTTCCTGACAGTTTAAAACGATGCCAAACAATTGAAGAGGTACTGGAATTCATATCTTATTGGGATTCAGAACGTAAAAATCTTCCTTTTGACACCGACGGAGTTGTTGTCAAGGTCAGTTCCCTGAAGATGCAACAGGAGCTTGGATTCACTGCTAAGTCGCCACGCTGGGCTATTGCATATAAATATAAGGCAGAGGAAGCTCTGACAAGGTTATTATCTGTTACATTCCAGGTAGGCCGGACAGGGACTGTTACCCCTGTAGCAAATCTGGAACCTGTACTTTTATCAGGATCGACAGTAAAGAGGGCAACACTTCACAATTCAGATCAGATAGAGCTTCTCGGCCTTCATCTTAACGACATGGTCCGTGTTGAAAAAGGCGGAGAGATAATCCCCAAGATAACAGGTGTCGATCATAGTTTCAGAAGTGAAAACAGCACTAAAATTAACTTTATAACAAACTGCCCTGAATGCGGTACTCTTCTAATCAGGAATGAAGGGGAGGCTAATCATTTCTGTCCAAACTATCTCCATTGTCCCCCGCAGCTGAAAGGGAGGATCGAACACTTTATCAGCAGAAAGGCTATGGGTATCGACGGTTTGGGAGAAGAGACGATCGATCTGCTTTTCAGTAAGAACCTTATCAGAAACTTCGCCGATTTGTATGACCTCAAGTCCGGACAGTTAGTTCCCCTGGAAAGACTTGGGGATAAATCGGTTTCCAATATACTGAAAAGTATTTCGAAATCAGTTGAGACTCCCTACCAGCGTGTTTTATTTGCGCTTGGCATCCGGCATGTTGGAGAAACTGTTGCAAAAACCCTGGCAGCTAAATTCAGAACAATTGATGAACTGATCAGTGCCACCACCGATCAGCTTACAGAAGTTGCGGAAATAGGTCCGAAAATAGCTTCCAGTATTGTGTCATATTTTGCTGACGGTGAAAATATTCAACTCATCGAACGATTAAGGTATGCCGGTGTAAAATTCAATACTGATAAGGAAATTATCCCTGAGGGAACAACTCTTAACGGAAAAACGATAGTAATATCGGGGGTTTTTCTTAAACACAGCAGGGAAGAATATAAGGAGCTTATAGAAAAGCACGGAGGAAAAAATTCATCTTCAGTCTCCGGAAATACATCTTTCATCCTGGCAGGAGAAAATATGGGTGAGTCGAAAAAGGAAAAAGCTGCGGCTCTGGGTGTACCTCTTATAGATGAAAATGAGTTCCTGCAAATAATAGGAGAAGATTAATAAATACCACCTGCTTATTTTAACAAAAAACTGTTAGGTTTGCACTATGGAATTATTTAAGAATGTCAGGCTGAAGATAGGTAAGGTAATCCTGTCGAACAAAGTGGCCAGGTTGAAAAGGAATGTCTATTATTCTGGTTTCAGTAAAGTCAGGAATATTGGAATTGTCTGGGATGCTTCAAAAACCTCAGAGTTTTCAAGTTTAAACAGGTTTCACCAGAGAATGGCTGACAATAAAATTGATTTGACTGTTCTGGGGTATTATCCCGGGAAAAATTTGCCCGACCAGTATACCGCTATCAGGTTTCTTACCTGCATTAAAAAAGATGAAATAAATAGTTTTTATCATCCTGATTCGACTGAAACCCACTCATTCATAAATAATCCCTTCGATATTCTTATTGATATAAATTTTGACAAACAATTTCCGCTTAGCTATGTTACTGAATTGTCGAAGGCGCGATTAAAAGTCGGATTATTTGATAATGAAACTGCCCCATCTCCGTTTGATCTGATGATGGAGGTTAAAAAACCGGCGGATGTTGACGTTTACCTCAACGATATTATCCATTACCTTGAAATGATTAAAGATAAACCAAATAAAAAAGTTGATTAATTAAGATGCAGATGAAAAAATTCAAAGGAACAGGAGTTGCAATTGTTACACCCTTCAAGAATGACTCAAGCATTGATTTTGCAGCCCTGGGCCGCGTAATAAACCATGTAATCAACGGAGGTGTGAACTATATAGTTGCAATGGGCACCACCGGCGAATCAGTCACTCTGTCGAAAGAAGAAAAGAAGGCAATTATTTCATACGTTGTTGAATCGGTAGATAACAGAGTTCCTATTGTTTACGGTATTGGCGGCAATAATACCCAGGAAGTGATCAATTGTATCAGACAGGCCGATATGGAGGGAGTTGACGGTATATTGTCAGTGGCTCCGTATTATAACAAACCTACACAGAGAGGCCTCTTTCAGCATTTCAAGGAAATAGCCACCTGCAGTTGTCTTCCGGTTATTATATATAATGTTCCGGGAAGAACAGCATGCAATATTTCAGCAGAGACATGCCTTGAGCTTGCACACAGCTGTAACAATATTGTTGCAGTTAAGGAAGCATCCGGGGATATGGCTCAGATTATGAAGATAATAAAAGGAAAACCTGAAAACTTCGGGGTTATCTCAGGTGACGACATGCTTACAATACCTGTTATTGCAGCAGGCGGATCGGGAGTGATTTCTGTTCTTGGTAATGCATTTCCGGCACAATGTACCGAACTTGTCAGTCAATCGCTTAAGAATAACTTCAAATCAGCACGCGAAATTCAATTCCGGTTCCTGGAGATGATTGAACTGCTTTTTATTGAAGGCAATCCGGCCGGTGTTAAGGATATGCTGTCCATTATGAATCTGTGCCATAACAATGTGAGGCTTCCCCTCGTACCTGTTACAAGGACAGTCCACTCCAGGATTCTGAAAGCAATCGAAGAACTCAATAAAAGCTGATCAGATATTGGTAGCAGGCTGAGCACCGCCCTGCTGTATCCCATGGCACTGCTTAAATTTCTTACCGCTTCCGCATGGACAAGGATCATTCCTTCCAACTTTCTTATCAACCCTTACAGGTTCAGTTTTCTGATTTTTATCCTGTCCTCCGCCTCCGGTGCTGCTATATTGGGAAAAGTCACTTTTTGAGGTTCGCAGATTACTCATATCCACCTGCCTCCGTCTCTGTGCCTCCTTTACCTGGTCAGGGGTCCTGTGTTGGTATATGGCCTTTCATCAGCGTGCTTACAACATCTTTATTAACCTTTGTAAGCATAGTCTTAAACAACTCAAACGACTCGAATTTATAGATAAGCAGAGGATCTTTCTGCTCATATGTGGCATTCTGAACTGATTGCTTCAACTCATCCATCTCCCTGAGATGCTCTTTCCATGCATCATCGATAGTTGCTAAAACGACTGTTTTTTCGTATGATCTGGCAAGTTCTCTACCTTCAGATTCAGCGGTAGCTTTCAGATTGGTTACAACCTGAAATACCCTTAAGCCATCTGAAATCGGAACCACTACATTTTCATAAGCATGTGCCATTCTGTCATACACATCTTTCAATACCGGATATGCCTGTGATGAAATGGTTTCAACTTTTCTTTTATATGTATCCAGGACTTTTGAATAAACCTTATCGGTCACAACTTCTGATGTTGCTTTTTTGAATTCCGAATCAGGTACAGGTGAGTCCATTGAAAAGGAACGGATGAGATCAAAATCAAACCCTTCAAAATCGCCTTCGCCATGATAGATACCCACCAGGTTCTCCGTAACATCGAACATCATATTTGCAATATCGACGCTGAGTCTCTCGCCAAGCAGAGCATGTCTTCTCTTCTTGTAGATCACCTCCCTCTGGGAGTTCATTACATCGTCGTATTCAAGCAGTCTCTTTCTGATACCAAAGTTATTTTCCTCGACCTTTTTCTGAGCCCTTTCAATTGACTTGGTAATCATTGAATGCTGGATCATTTCACCATCTTTAAGACCTAGCTTATCCATTATGCCGGCGATTCTTTCGGAACCGAATAATCTCATCAGCTCATCTTCGAGGGATACGAAAAATTGTGATGAGCCCGGGTCACCCTGTCTTCCTGAACGTCCTCTCAACTGCCGGTCCACCCTTCTTGATTCATGCCTTTCAGTACCGATGATCGCAAGTCCTCCTGCCTTCTTCACATCATCGGTAAGCTTTATATCGGTACCACGGCCTGCCATGTTCGTAGCAATGGTTATAGTACCCGTTTTACCAGCCTCTGCGACAATCTCAGCCTCTCTCTGATGAAGCTTGGCATTCAGAACATTATGCTTCAGTCCTTTCATCTTGAGCATCCTGCTCAGTAACTCCGATATCTCAACCGAGGTTGTACCGACAAGAACAGGGCGTCCGAGACGATACATCTCGGCAATCTCATCAATCACAGCATTATATTTTTCCCTTTTTGTTTTATAAACGATATCTTCCTTATCGAGCCTTATGACAGGCTTATTTGTGGGGATAACAACAACATCCAGCTTGTAAATATTCCAGAATTCACCTGCTTCAGTTTCTGCAGTACCCGTCATACCAGCAAGCTTATGGTACATCCTGAAATAGTTCTGAAGTGTTATGGTAGCATATGTCTGGGTTGCAGCTTCGACCTTTACATTCTCCTTGGCTTCGATAGCCTGGTGAAGTCCGTCGGAGTACCTCCTGCCTTCAAGGATCCTGCCTGTCTGCTCATCAACAATTTTAACCTTGTTGTCCATCACAACATATTCGATGTCGAGGTCAAATAATGTCCATGCTTTCAGAAGCTGTGTCATTGTATGAACACGCTCGGATTTAACTGAATAGTCCTGGAGAAGTTCATCCTTAATCTTCAGCTTTTCCTTCTCGGACAAATTTGATTTCTCAAGATCGGCAATTTTTGAACCGACATCAGGCAGGATGAAGAAGCTTGCATCTTCAACTGAAGTGGAAATGAGGTCCAGCCCTATTTCTGTAAGCTCTATTGAATTAGCCTTCTCGTCGATGATAAAATAGAGCTCATCAGTTACCTTATGCATATCCTTGCTGTTGTTCTGCATATAAAAGTTCTCTGTCTTAAGCAACAGTGATCTGTTACCCTCTTCACTAAGGAACTTGATAAGAGCGTTGTTTTTGGGAAGACCTTTATAGGCCCTCAGGAGAAGGATTCCTCCCTCATCATTTTTGTCGGCTGCAATCAGTTTTTTTGCATCAGCAAGGATCTGAGTAACAAGCTTTTTCTGTGCTGACACAAGCTTTTCGACTTTCGGTTTAAGCTCATCAAACTGCTGGGTGTCGCTTTTAGCTGTTGGACCCGAAATAATCAGAGGTGTTCTCGCGTCGTCAATAAGCACCGAGTCAACTTCGTCAACAATCGCATAATGGTGTTTACGCTGAACAAGATCCTCCGGATTAATTGCCATATTATCCCTGAGGTAGTCAAACCCGAATTCATTATTCGTTCCGAAAGTGATATCAGCATTATATGCTTTTCTCCTGTCCGGTGAGTTGGGCTGATGTTTATCAATACAATCTACAGACAAGCCGTGGAATTCATAAATTGGCCCCATCCACTCGGAGTCACGCTTCGAGAGATAGTCATTGACAGTAACAATATGAACACCTTTTCCAGCAAGGGCATTGAGAAAAACAGGAAGTGTGGCAACAAGAGTTTTCCCTTCACCTGTTCCCATCTCAGCGATTTTTCCCTTATGCAGCGCAACCCCACCAATAAGCTGAACATCATAATGAACCATGTCCCAGGTGATCTCATTGCCTCCTGCAATCCATTGATTGCTCCACAAAGCTTTATCGCCCTGTATTGTTATACTTTCCCTCTTTGAAGCCAGATCCCTGTCATATTGTCTTGCCGTAACCTCAAGCACGCTATTCTCCTTGAATCGCCTTGCTGTTTCCTTTACGATTGCAAAAGCTCGCGGTACTATCTGATCCAGTACTACTTCAAGCTTTTCACTTATCTGCTTTTCTATTTTGTCAATAGAATTATAAATCTCCTCTTTCTGGTAGACATCTTCCTCTTTTTCAGCCTTCTCCCTCAATGTTCTTATCTCATTCTCATCGGCTTCCACTCCACCAAGTATCTCCTTCCTCAGTTCATCGGTACAAGCTCTCAAATCATCATTTGAAAGACCCTTGATTTTTGCAAACTCAAAATGAATCTTTTCGACAAAAGGATTTATTTCCTTAATGTCCCGTTCATATTTATTCCCCAGAAAAAGACCCAAAACATTATTTATAATGCTCATTTTTAGATGATTTACGATTTTAAAAAATATACTGCAAAATTAGCTTTATTTTCCAATAAAGAATTCTCAAAGTTCACTTTATACAAAGATGATGCCATTAAAGCACTCCCTTTAATTATGCCATAAAGCAGGTAATTATGGAATCTTACAGCGAACCTGTTTTCTACTTTATAAGACTGTATTTAACTGTTTTTATCCAGTCGTCGCGGTATAATACAATAATATATATACCGGCAGGACGATCTGATAAGTCAATCACGTTTTCGGCATCACCTGGCAGATAATCTGTCCTTATCCTGAAACCGGAAGTGGTGTAAATGGCATAGCGAATTGGCTTACCGACTTCATCATCAGTAGATATCCTGATAACGCCATTGCCCGGATTAGGATAAACTCTGACTGTTTTTCCGGAAGTGACATCCTCCACGGCATCAACAAGTGGATTGATTTTAAGATCTTCAATAACCCAGCCCCAACCGTTGGCATACGGATCTGAAAACAGTCTGAATCTCAATAATATAGTGTCACCTGCTGATATCTTATCCGAGGGAGGATAATAAAGGGTATGCTTATTCAGCATCGATTCCTTGCCTGCAGCAGTTGAATTCATCTCTACAATGGCACTGTTATAGGCGGTTTCCCATGTTTTTAATAAACGTGAATCATAACCATCCGCCAGTCCAAACCATGTCTTACCGAAATTTTTTGAGCCCTCAACAATAACATAATCATAGAAATTCTCTGAACCAAATACTGAACCCGGATCTCCTGGTTCAACAAGAACAATCTCGCTGAAACTGATCACTAGTCCTGATTCATTAAATTTAAGTGGATGGCGCAGTAATGAAGTATAATTAATTGTTTTATTATTATCCTCAGGACTTTCATAAGGATGTCTTGAGTTAAGTCCGTAGGATGAAAAACCTGCAGGTCTGGAGATATCAAAGCCATCGTTCAGAAAGTCAATGTCGGCATCACCTGAGAAATCAGTGGCATAACTTTCCAGGACTGAACTGATGTCTTCAATCCTGATAGTAAAATAGCCTGATGCAGGCAAAAATGAAGTATTCTGTACTTTGGCCGTATCTGTGGCAACGATCCTGTATTGTATTGAATCACCCCCGTTCAGGAACAGTGATCTGGCATTTAATACAGTGCTGTAGCTATCATCCTTACCGGCTTTTAATCCGATGAATACCGGTTGACCATCATTCAATATGTATTCAACAAAAACAGTATCAATTCCAAGATTATCCGTGACAGAAGCGTCGAATTTTATTGTATCAACTTTTTCAAGAAATGATTTTAGCGGTATATGAGAAATTACTGGTCTGACAGTGTCGGTTCCTATAAAGACCGTGTATTTCAGGGAATCGATCAGAGAAGGAGACCTGTAGATCCTTTTAAAACAATCCTCAGCAAAAAAATAGTACTGCACACCTGAGTTATACGAAGGCAGTGTAATTGTACAATTATAAATATTATCAGATCCCGGAGATATCATCATTACAGTATCAGATGCAGCAAAGTTGTCAAATGAGACAACTGCACCAATATTATTATGATCATAGAGCGTATCTGATTTGATTTCAACAGAAAGTTCAATTTGAGACAGATGCTGCTCTGTATCGTGACCCGGGCTATGAATTATCCGGGTATTAATCCAGCCAAGATCTCCCAGAATTGAAAGTGTAAGTTTACCTGGGTTATGAATAGATTCTCCCCGGTCAATATAGGGAGTCATCATGCCATCAGTATTCGAAGTATAATCCTCATCAAGGTGTGAAATACTTGAACCCGGATCCCATATGGGAGGTGCCCAGATCCGTGCTCTTGCGCCTGATGTATAAGTTGTGAGCAGCGGCCCGTTAAAATAGAGATTCCCATTCGTCATCTCTCTGCGTAAATCAGACGAATAATTATGAAAAGCTAAAGTATCAGTCAGTCTTCGTCCCTGCAAATTTTCTATAAACTGATCATATATCATTGGAATAGAGTCCAATCCATACCATCCAATACTGTTATCCGTATTCATACTGTCAAAGAAGCCAAGACCGTGGAATATTTCATGCAGAACTACAGTAACCAGATCGTACTGGGAACCAGGAGTATTTCCATCGGTTCCGAGGTACCAGTTCATAGAGCTGTTAATTCTCAGGGTTATATCGGGGCTGAGACTGTCATTAAGGCTCTCTCCGCCTATTTTTTCAGCAAGAGAAACCGGGTAGATGGCCATTGGATTCAGTGCATCAATACTCCATCCTCCGACATAACCTGTTATGCTCGAGTTAGCCAGTACGCCGGTAGTTGTAATCCGTTCCCAGCTGGCTGATACAACAACATTGGTTCCAGCCGGGAGAATTGTTTCAAGAATTGAGGCAGCATACTCCACTGCTTTTTTTGCACTTGCAGTAAAACCGGAATATAGGACTGTAACTGTAGCTCCGCCTTCTGAACCTGCCTTCTTATAAAACTCATCAGGAGGCGGTATATATATTCTCTTTACCTTATTTCCGGCATAACTTACTCCCGTTATTGAGCTGTTGGGAATGAGCTTCTGCGAGAAAACAGGGATAAGTGAAGTAACGGCAAAAAGGCCAGCAACGAGATAACAATTCTTTTTCATGCAGGCTGAGCAGTACCTGAGGGTTTCCTTAAACTCATGATATCCCTGTCGAATTCATACATATTATTCTTTCCGACCAACCGTACTTTATCAAGAATATTTCTGACAGAAGCTTCTTCTTCAACCTGCTCCATTACAAACCATTGAAGGAAATTATGCGTATTGAAATCCTTCTCGGCAAGGGTTAGAGATACAATTTCATTTATACTCGAAGTCACAAACTCTTCATGTTTCAAAACCTCCCTGAAAATCTCCTCCACACTATTATATTCCGAACCAGGTTTTGTAAAGGCAGGAATAACTGCTTTACCTCCACGTTCATTGACATATTTAATAAATTTCAGCATATGTAGATTTTCTTCTCCGGCCTGGGCATACATCCAGGAAGCAACTCCGCTGAATCCGTTTGTTTCAGCCCATATAGCCATTGCAAGGTAAAGATTCGAGGAATAACCTTCTCTTTCAATCTGCCTGTTGCAGATATCTTCAATTTTTTTATTCAGCATAGCTCTAAGTATTTTAAGTTTATAATAATAAATTCAAGTCAAGCATTTAATTCAACAGATAATAACTCTTCGATCTTCATAATGAGATCATTTATGGAGAATGGTTTGGAATATATCGCATCTGCGCCAAGAGCTTTGGCAAGGTTCAGATAACTACCCGGTCCGGCTTTACCTCCGCCTGAAATGGCAATGACTTTCAGAGAGGGTTTCAATTCCCTCAGCTTCATAATCACTTAATCCATCCTCCTCAGGCATAATAAGATCCGTAACAACAAGATCAGTTATTGAAGGTTTAAAACGCATTATGGCTTCTTTTCCATTTACAGCCTCAATGACTGTGAACTTACGCCTTGTGAGGGAGATACTTATCATTTCCCTTAACTCTTTATCATCCTCTACAATTAAGACTCCAGCCATTTTATTCAGTATAATAATTAGATTTCCGATTCAGCTCAATGATTCAATTATTGCATTCCTGATCTCTTTCAGAGAAACAGGTTTAATAAGATGTTGTTTAATAATGCCCGAATTTAGTAATTTTTCTTCTATCATATTCCTATTGTCGTCAGTGATAAGTATACATGGGATATTAATCTTTAACTGACGAAAAACTTCAATCATATCTTCAGGTTGCACCTGTTTCGATTCGCTCATATATATAATAAGGTCTGGCCGTTCCTGAATCATATTCAGCTTCCTTACAAGATTTTTCCTGTCGGCAATATAAAGCATATCAAATCCACTTTTCTCAAGTGCTATCGATAATATCTTTGATTCATGCTTATTCCCTGTAATAAAGAGGATCTTTTTCCTTTTCTCATTCTCCTCAGTGGCAATAGTGTATTCCCTTGAAACAGGCAGGTAGAGATAAAAAGTTGAGCCTTTCTCTTTTCCGCTGGAAACAAGTATCTCTCCTTCCATCTCATTAATAATGCCGTGTATTACCGATAATCCCAGTCCTGTGCCTTTTCCCACCTCCCTGGTTGTATAAAATGGTTCGAAGATCCGTTTCAGAACTGATGGCTCCATCCCTTTACCTGTATCGGTAAATGTCAGAAAGATATATTCGTCAGCAACAATATCCCTGTTCAATTCATGCTGCACCAGCTTACCTTCCATTACAACCATACTGACTGAAAGCATTCCTCCCTTCTCCTCCATCGACTGAATGGCATTTGTCATCAGATTCAGAAAGACCCTGAAGAGCTGTGTCGGATCAGCGAGGACATTTGCATCCTTGTCAGACATCCTGGTCTTTATTAAAATATCATCAGGTACCGACGATTTTAAGAAACCAATTGTCTCTTTAAGTACTTCAGCAACATTGACCTGGATTTTTTCCTGTTCAATATGCCTGCTGAACGTAAGCATCTGGTTAATTATAGATTGAGCTTTAAGTACAGCCCCCTGGATTTTGCTGACATTATCTGACAGAACAGAATTTTTTGGCAGATCTTCAAGCAACATTTCTGAGTAACCTGAAATTATCGCAAGAATATTGTTGAAGTCATGTGCGATGCCGCCTGCCAGGGATCCAATGGTTTCAAGCTTCTGTGCCTGAAGCAGTTTGTTTTCAAGCATAAGCTCACGTGAAGAATCTTCAATTGCAAAATCAATATAAGATGGTCTGTCTGATCTGTCTACAGCAAGAAAACCACTTATCCTGCATGGAATTTCATCTCCATTCCAGTTCATTAGAAAGATTCTTCCGAATGTCTTGGAGTGAAATTCAATAAGCTGTTCTATCTGAATGTCAAATAAAACTTCAACCGGATAAAAGTTTTTAAGGTTCATTTTCCGGACAGGGATATCCGATGGGCACTCCATGATCCTCAGAAATGCATCATTTGCCTGAATTAGATTCCCGTCAGGATCGCAGCGAATAAAACCGACAGGAAGATTTGATTCAATCTTTCTCAGTTCCTCTTCCTTATCCAGTGCTTCCTGCCTTGATAGCCTTAACTCATGAATATCGAAAGTTTCAGCCATGATATGAGCTATTCCCGGCTTACCGGAAGCAAGCGGGCGAAACACTACCTCATAATACCTTTGTCCAAGACGGGGTGTATTGAAGGAGGCTTCATAGCTTATAGTTTCTCCTGCGAAACACTTGTCAACTTTGCTCTTAATATTATTACTAAATATGTCCTCACCCCAGACATCAGCGAGGGACTTTCCGACAATGGAGTCGTTTATTATCTGGTGTTCCTGGCAAAAGGTGGCATTAACCTTTACATAGATATAATTCCGGTTAATGATGCTGATCATAGACCGTGAATGGTTTATGATCTGATCGAAAATGTCCTTTTCGGATGAATCGGAATCCGACATTTTATTTTCACCGGTATTTGACATCACCTTTTTTTTCTATTAATCATCTCTAACTGATTTCTCTGGATAAAAAACTCAGGTAATATCAAGGTTAAAGTTTTTCTTCATCTCTTTAAGAACAGGATATTTATTGAAAAGGTAATTATATCTCTGCTCATCCGTATATAAAATATCGCTTGATTCTGTACTGTCAATAGTGGTTTCTATGTCAATTGCAGAAAGGAGAAATCTGTTATGAAGATAATTTATTAGTCTTTGCTTATAGTTCTGTATAAAGGTATCCTTTTTGGGTTGCATTGCTCAAATGAATTCTGATAGTCTGCTCATTATCAATCTCCGGTTTAATAGATTTGAACATACTCATTATCCTTGATCCTTCGCCGTTGAGCTGACTCACAAAATCAGGCCAGCATGCTTCAAAGGCTTCAATAGTAAAAGCTTCTTTTGATGCAGCTTCGGTCTCATTAACCTTTATTTCTGACTGTTCCACAGGAGTTTTGCCATCAGGAATATCATCCGAAATAACATCTTTTATAGAAAAGATTTTTGAAGGTTTTTCAAAGACAGGGGTATGCCTGCCAGGTTCAGGATCCTTACTTTCAGTGTCGCTAGTGGCAGTCTTAGTATCTGAGTGTATTATCCTTGATGAGGTTGACAGAGGGATCTCTTCTTCGCTATTTTTTACCGGGCTTTTATCCTGCTTCAGTTCAGGCTTTTTTTTTTCCGGCTCAGATCCGTTTTCCGACATAAGCCTGCAAAGTCTGATCAGCGCCAGTTCCACATGCAGCCGCTGGTTTTTGCTGCCTTTGTATGTCAGATCGCAATTTGTCCCGATCTCAAGGGCTTTGAACAGAAAATCGACACTGCATCTGGCTGTCTGTTTGAGATAGCGTTGCTTAACTGAGGCAGTGGTTTCCAGAAGGGGTAATGTTGCTTCGTCCCTGCATACAAGAAGATCCCTCAGATGGCTGTTTAATCCGGAAATGAAATTATGACCATCAAATCCCTTTTCAAGGATCTCATTAAATGAAATAAGAACAGATGATACATCTCCCATCAGCGCACCGTCAATCGTTTTGAAATAATATTCATAGTCGAGAACATTAAGGTTCTCAATAACATCCTTATAAGTAATTGTTTTACCTGTAAGGCTTACTATCTGGTCAAATATTGAAAGAGCGTCGCGCATAGCCCCGTCGGCTTTCTGACCTATAATATGAAGTGCCTCCTCTTCTGCAATAATACCCTCGCTTTTAGCAACAAACATCATTCTCCCTACGATATCTTCAATTCTTATCCTGCTAAAATCGAAAATCTGGCATCTCGAGAGTATTGTTGGAATAATCTTATGCTTCTCTGTTGTTGCCAGAATGAAGATGGCATGTGAAGGGGGCTCTTCCAGAGTCTTCAGGAAAGCGTTGAAGGCTGATGAGGAGAGCATATGTACCTCGTCAATTATATAAATGCTGTATTTTCCTATCTGGGGCGGAATCCTGACCTGGTCGTTCAGGCTGCGTATGTCCTCCACCTTATTGTTTGATGCTGCGTCCAGCTCATGAATGTTAAACGACCTGGAAGAATTGAAAGAGAGGCATGATTCGCATTTATCGCAGGCTTCGGCATTTTCTCCAAGGTTACTGCAGTTGATCGTTTTGGCAAATATTCTGGCACAGGTTGTTTTACCTACCCCGCGCGGCCCGCAGAAAAGGTAGGCATGAGCCAGGTGATTGTTCTTAATAGCACTCTTCAGCGTATTGGTTATCGTGTTCTGACCTATGACCATGTCAAAACTTGCAGGACGATATTTCCTTGCTGAAACTATGAAGTTTTCCATAAAATTATGACTCTCGTTTTTCTGATTTCGCGAAACACAAATATAGTCAAAAAGGGAAAAGGTAAACCAAAAGATAAAAGACAAAAGTAAAAAAGTCAGAAATAAAGTACTGTCACAGAGAACCACAGAAGCTCACAGAGGGCCCCAGAGAAGATAATCACTCTGTAAAACTCTGTGATCCGGTTAGCTATGCAATACGTTAGTATTCCTGTCCCCGGCCCTCTGCCGGCTGCCGGTTGGCCACCGTTCCTTCAAAAGCTACTCTTTGTACACATCCAGCGTTCCGGATAAATTGTAAACCAGATTCAGATTTCAGTGAAATTGTGAATGGTCCGTGAGATTCCTCGCTCCGCTCGGAATGACATTCTAATGTATTGTTAGAGAGGAATCTCATGTATCTTATTCATTCAATATTTAATATTGTATTTCAGCGTATTATGGTTTGAATTCTCATAAAATTCTATATTTATGTACAAAGATTAGCTTCAAATGGAGTGGAGACTTCCAAAAATAAACTGTTATATGAATTCTGAAGAATTACATAGCGATTGGTGTTCTGTGCAACTCTGAGTAGGTTATTATGAATATTGAATAAAAGTATTTTTTCATCCAAATATTTTTGAAAAAAGCAAAATTGTTGTACTTTTGCGGACCAAAATATTTAACTAATAAACAATTAATTACTATGTTGAATCAGTACGAAACCGTTTTCATTGCAACTCCCGTTTTATCTGAGAACCAGATGAAGGAAGCGGTACAAAAATTCAAGAAGGTCATTACCGATAACAGCGGTGAGATCATTCATGAAGAGAACTGGGGCCTCAAAAAACTGGCCTACCCTATCCAGAAGAAGTCGACTGGCTTCTACTACCTGGTTGAATTTAAAGGACCAGGCGAACTAATTGAAAAACTCGAAGTCCAGTATCGCAGGGATGAGAGGATTATCAGGTTTTTAACATTCAGAATGGAAAAATTCGCTGTTGAATATGCTGAAAAGAAGAGAAGACAAAAAGAATCAGGTAAAACCAAGGAGGAATAGTTTATGGCACAGAATGAATCAGAAATCAGATATTTGACTCCACCGACCGTTGAGATCAAGAAAAAGAAATACTGCAGGTTCAAGAAAAACAGGATCCGTTATATTGACTATAAAGATCCTGAATTCCTGAAAAAATTCCTGAATGACCAGGGAAAAATTCTGCCGCGCAGAATTACGGGTACTTCATTGAAATATCAGAGGAAAGTGGCAAAAGCCGTTAAAAGAGCACGTCATATCGCTCTTCTTCCTTACGTTACTGACCTATTAAAATAAGGAGGATCTATTATGGAAATTATATTAAAACAGGACGTCAACAAGCTTGGCCAGAAGGACGACATCGTGAATGTAAAGGACGGTTACGGAAGAAATTACCTTATCCCCAGGGGATTTGCAGTAGCTGCTTCATCATCAGCAAAAAAAATGCACACTGAGAACCTTCGTCAGAGAGCTCACAAAGAGGAAGGTATTAAGGTAGCGGCTCAGGCAATTGCTGAAAAACTTGCCGGTGTAAAACTGGTAGTCGGAGCAAAAACAAGTACTTCAGGTAAAATCTTCGGATCTGTAAATACTATTCAGATCGCCGAATCACTGAAAGAAAAGGGATTTGATATTGACCGCAGAACGATTACACTTCCTGAAGACCAGATTAAGGAAGTAGGTAGTTACAAGGCTATCGTTAAACTTCACAGAGAGGTAAAAGTAGAGATTGATTTCGAGATCGTTGGAGAATAATTAATCTCTTTTTCCAGATATTAAGGCAGAGCCGTTGATTTCAACGGCTCTGTTTATTTATACCCTATTTAACTGCAATCGTCTCAATCTCTATCAGTGATCCGAGAGGTAATTGCTTTACCGCAAAGGAAGAGCGTGCAGGCTGATCTGCCGGGTAATATTTAGCATATACCTCATTCATGGCTTTGAAGTTGGTCATATCACTCAGCAGGCATGTAGATTTGACAACGTCTGTAAAACTATAGCCGGCTGCATCAAGAATAGTTGCAATATTCCTGAAAACCTGCCCGGTCTGGACAGTTATATCTCCCTCAACCAGTTTGCCTGTTTCCGGATTAACAGGTATCTGGCCTGATAAATACAGGGTTCCGTTTATCTCTACAGCCTGACTGTAGGGACCGACTGCTGCCGGAGCGTTCGTTGCTCTAATGATCTTTTTCATATGCAATAAATATTAAATTTTATAATAACCGCTGAAGATAGAAAGGTTATGCTGATGTTAATAGGAATCATGGTAATCCTTGCGTCTCTCATATTTCAAGTCACCAAGTACCGAGGCCTTAGCCCTGATGGTGAAATTCCACCCTTTCATTGAGCCAATCGGGATCCAGTTAAGGTTCATCTCCCAGCAATGGAGATCCCTCCTTATTCCTACCGATGTCATTGTAATTGATTTACCTGTAAAATCATATCCGCTGATATATGTTATAGCCATTGGTTTTGTAAGTGTAACATTGCCGTTCAGCGTCATTGCCTGCGTTATTCTTGATTTCAGGCCTGGCTTGGAATAGTTCAGGCTGTAGCTGATATTCATTGACCAGGGTACATCGAACTGCTGGTAACCATATTCATCTCGCGGCACTGCTGTCTGGTTTTGTTCTCCACTCTGATCAGGTGACATCCCCCGGGTATTCTCATACCCCTGACTAAACATATCAGCTCCGGAATTTGCTGAGGTGGTTGACTTGTTCTTCTTCTTGTCTCCTGCTAGTAATTCACTCAGGCTGAAATCAAGACTCGTTGTAAAATTCGTCAGACGTAAAAGCTGGTGGCTCTTTGAAAACAGGAAGGCATTATATACTCGTCCTTTTTCGTCGAGAGCATACATTGAAAAACTGCTGTTTGCAGAAAGGTTAAAATTATTGAAAAGTGTTGTCCGGATTGCCATTGTGACAGGCGACCACTTTATGGAATCAGCGAAGACATTATATGAGGTATTAATTCCGAAATTGTCAATTATTTTAATCTTCCTGGCTTTTCCTGTTGTATCATTCTTTGCGAACATCTTACCTTCGATGATGTTGACGAGTCCGAAACCGACAATCCCGCTTTTCTTTGATAATGAAGGTGTTCCGTAAATGTTGCCCTCATAGATTGAATAATCCCTGAATCGGGTACCTGTAGTGTCTATCTGTACATTTTCATACATATCGGAGCTGAGACCAGGCAGAGACGGAATATAGTTAAAGCTTACAGAAGGTTTCATTACATGCCTGATAGCCTGCATCCTTGCATCGGTATTTTTAAAGGAATACATACCGAATATCTGCGGGTTAAAGCTGGCGCTTATTGATGGATTAAATGCCTGTCCGTAGAAGATTCCCTTAGTTGTCTCTGTAACAACTTCCCTGGTATTTTCATCCCAGTAATGGTGAGATCTCTGCGAGTACATTACAGCAGAGTAAGTCATGGATGGAGATATCGAGAAGTTTTTGAAGGGACGGAGCTGAAGGCTTACAGGGATCTCCTGCTTGAATCCGTTATCCATTGTATCCCACACCTCCTTTGTAAAGAGGAGACTGTCGTAGGTATTGATTTGATTATCAAACGATGCAGAATACTGAAACTGAAGCTCCTGATACCATTTTGTTGGTCCGGAGCTATTCTTGCTTTTTAGAGGATATATTCTTCCGACGTTAAAATTGGCTTTTGGAAGATCCAGGCGTATCGTCTTATTCTTTGTATTCTGACTATGGTTCGCACTTGCTGCAAAATTGAAAGGGGTACCTTCCCAGGTCTTTGAATAACTTACGCTTGACTGCTTTTGGGTTGTAACATGATCGGCCACAACATAACTGTTCGTTTTCTCATATCCGCTGGAACTCATATTGACACTCGCAGAAAACCTTGAGCCGGGAGAAGATTTAGCATCCTGATTATATATCCAGCCCACTTTGTAGTTGGTTGACTGACTGTAATCATCGAGCCCTTTATGACCATTAATATTATTGGCATAATTAAATGAGAAATTTCCGCTGTACTTGTATAATCTGTTATAGCTTGTCTGGGCAGAAGCCAGCCAGGATCCATTGGAGTAGATATTACCTTTAACAGTCAGGTCTAAGTAGCTGTTTATTGCAAAATAATATCCTCCATCGGTAAGTGAATAGCCACGCTGCCTCTCCTCTCCTATCTGTGGAAAAAGAATACCCGAGGCAGCTTTTTTAGTATTTACCGGGAAAAAACCGAAAGGAATGGCCAGTGGCAAAGGAATACCCTCAATGACAAGGTTTCCAGGACCGGAGACTATTTTCTCCCCGGGGTAGACTTTTGCTTTTGGAAGGTTAATATAAAAGTGGGGAGTATCCGCATCGCAGGTTGAATATGTACTTTTAAGGATATTAGATGTTCCGTCTTCCAGCAGTTTCGTAAAGTTACTGTGGAGTAAACCGTCAGCCTGCTTTGTTATTATATTCCGTACTACTGCCTTTCTTGTCTTGAAATTATAGGTGAGTTCTTTTGATTCAAATTCCTGGCTTCCTTCCTTAAAGACAGGAGAACCTATAACCTTGCCGGTGGAATCCTTTCTTCCGATGGCAAACAGGAGGTTTGTGGTCATATCAAAAGCTATGGAATCAGCTTTTATCTCAATTTCTCCGTAATTAACAACTGCTTCCTTTACCAGGATGACCCTTTTATTAATTATATCCCTCTTGATCAGACCGGCAGCTTTATAGGTAACAAGCTTATCGATGGCGTTGGGAGATGGCTTTCGTATATTGGTGAGAACCGTATCGTTCAACAGTGTATCCTGCCTCACGATCAGGGTATCAAGCATGTCATTTCCCTCCTGAGAGAACAACACCAAAGTCTGGACCATCATTAGGAAGATTATAACGAACCGCTTTTCTATAAAAAAATACAACTTTAATACTATTTTTGTATAATTTTCGAGTGATACTTTGATGCCAGCGCAAAACTAATTAAAAAAGACGAACAACCGATGAGTACCGGAGTTAAAAACGGCAAACACCGTACCAATAATATATACATACTGAAAATACTTTTACTTCTGAATCTTCTTATTTTTCTCAGTTATAAGGCCTCTGCCCAGGGCGGCGATAAGAACTGGGTGATTGTTATTGATGCCGGACATGGAGGGAAAGACCCGGGTGCTGTGGGCTCTTTCAGCTTTGAAAAGAATTTAACCCTTGCTGTAGCTTTAAAAACAGGAAGTTATATAGAAAAGAATCTCAAAAATGCAACCGTTGTTTATACAAGGAAAACCGATACTTTTGTCGAAGTAAGGGAACGTGCAAATATTGCCAATAAGAATAATGCTGACCTTTTCATTTCAATACATGCAAACTCTGTAAGTTCAAAGTCGCCCCGCGGAACTGAAACTTTTGTCATGGGGCCTGCAAAAGACGAGCAGAATCTCGAAGTTGCCATGAAAGAGAATGAAGTTATTCTCCTTGAAAATGACTATTCGACCTCCTATGAGGGTTTTGATCCCAAATCTCCTGAATCATATATAATGTTCACCCTGATGCAGAATATCTTTCTGAAGCAGAGTACAAGCCTGGCTTCTGCAATTCAAAGTCAGTACAGGGAAAAAAACTACAGGTATGACAGAGGAGTAAAACAGGCCGGGTTCTATGTATTATTTATGACAACTATGCCAAGTGTGCTGACTGAGATAGGGTTTATTACCCACCCGGAGGAGGAAAAATATCTGAACTCCAAAGAGGGACAGGATAATTTAGCTTTATCTATTTTCAGAGCCTGCAGTGCTTATATCACTGACATTGAGAGCAAAAGCAGTAAATTACCCGTTAAAAACCAGAATATTGATCGTGAACCTGATAACTTTGAACAATCAGTTTATGACCAGGGCAGTATTGTATTTATGGTACAGATTGCAACCTCATCCGGAAAAATAGAAACTAAGCCTGAAAACTTCAAAGGCCTGAAGGATGTAACTGAAATACCAGGACAGGATCTGTCAAAGTATGCAACAGGAAGCTTTTCCGACTATATGGCTGCAGTCAATTACAGAAAGGAGATTGAATCTATCTTTCCCGATGCATTCGTGATTGCAGTTAAAGACAACAAAATATTACCTTTGCAACAAGCTTTGGATGAAATGAAAGAAAATATCAAACGCGATTCTAAATGAAAAAGATCTCAAACGAAATTAAAGTTGGCACAGTATCATTATTGACAATACTGGTTTTCATCTGGTTATACAACTTCCTTAAAGGAAAGGATTTATTTACGAGCACCAATTATTACTACACCGTATATGAAAAGATAGGAGGACTTGCAGAATCGAGCCCTGTTGAAGTTAATGGCTACAAGGTGGGTGTGGTACAATCAATAGAATTCACTGATCCGGGCAGCGGAAGACTACTTGTGGCTTTCTCTGTCAGGAAGGACTTTAAACTCCCTGTAAATACCGTAGCTGAAATTGTTCCTGTTTCACTTCTCGGCGGAATGAAAGTTCAGTTTGTATATGGAAACGGTCCTGGCTTCTATGACGAGGGTGATACAATCCCTGGCAGACTTGCTGAATCTTTAGTGGATAAAGTTGAAACAGAACTGCTTCCTGTTAAGGATAAAATATCAAATCTGATCGTGGTACTGGATTCTGTAATACAATCAGTTGATGAGCTGATGAATGAGGATTTCAGGAAGAATCTCGGCGGAACAATGGCAAATCTGAACAGTACAACAGGAAGCCTGAACAGGATAATGGTCTCCAAGGAAAAGGATCTTAAAACCACAATTGAAAACATCAATAAATTCTCCGGAATGCTTGCGCAAAACTCTGAGAAGATGAACAGTACCTTCACAAATCTTGAAGCTATTTCAGATACTCTTGCCGCTGCAGATATATATAGTTCTGTAATGAATCTGAAGGCAAGCCTCGGGAAAGCTGCCACTATGATGGATAATCTTAACAATGGAAAGGGATCAGCTGGTCAGTTCCTCACTAATGACTCAATTTATACAAATCTTAATAATAGTCTGGCAAGTTTAAACGGACTTTTAACTGACATGAAAGCAAATCCTAAAAGGTATGTTCACTTCTCAGTCTTCGGAAAGAAAAACAGTGCTCCTAAATAAAATTTCCTAAAATTCAGAGTATCTTCATCTTAAAATCCGATTCAAAACACATGGCAATATTGTCCTAATTATATACTCCCTTTGTTGAATTTTGACTAAGATTACATAACAACTTGTAATACACTTACAAACCGCAATAAATATACACATATCACTGATTATTAGTGTTTTAATTATTTTTATTTTTTTTTAATTTCTAAGTTGCTGATGTTTAAAACCATATACTTTTTTCGAAAAAGTCAAGTAAAAAAAATTTTTTTTATTAGTTTTTTTTTTACAAATATTGCTTCCTGAATCCTCAAGATTCCGACCTTAAAATTTTTTATAAAACCTACCTAAATGAACAAGTCACATAATGACGTTTGGAATAACTGTCTGCAGATAATAAAGGACATTATTCCATCCATCAGTTACAAAACCTGGTTTGAACCGATAATCCCTTTAAAACTGGAGAACAATGTGCTGACTATTCAGGTCCCTAGTCCGTTTTTCTATGAATATCTTGAGGAACAGTATATTGATATACTGAGAAAGACTTTAAGGAGAGAGATTGGAGTTGACGCCAAGCTGGAATATAATGTCGTTATGGAAAATACTAATTTTTCTGATGGCAAGCCATATACAGTAAGATATCCTTCAAGGAATAAAACAGATCTCAATAATAAACCAGTACAGGTTCCTTTCGAAATTACACAACCCTCAATAAAAAATCCGTTCGTTATACCCGGCATTAAGAAGGTACATTTTGATCCAAGACTCAATCCTGATTACAATTTTAGCAATTATGTAGAGGGAGAATGCAACAGGCTTGCCAGATCAGCTGGTATTGCTGTTGGTAATAACCCGGGGGGAACTGCTTTCAATCCACTCATGGTATATGGTGACTCCGGGCTTGGAAAGACACACCTGGCACAGGCTATAGGAATCCTGGTGAAAGAAAAGCATCCCGACAAGACTGTCCTGTACGTCAATGCAAATAAATTCCAGACACAGTTTGTAGAATCGGTAAGGAATAACAATAAAAATGATTTCCTGCATTTTTACCAGATGATAGATGTGCTGATACTTGATGATGTACACGAATTTGCCGGCAAAGAGAAAACACAGGATACATTCTTTCATATCTTCAACCATCTTCACCAGTCAGGAAAACAACTCATCCTGACCTGCGACAGACCTCCGGTTGAACTTCAGGGCATGGAACAAAGGTTGCTCTCAAGATTTAAATGGGGCCTTCAGGCTGACCTCCAGAGGCCAGATTACGAAACAAGGCTCGCAATTCTGAAGAAAAAGGCATATAATGACGGTATTGAATTGCCGGAGGAGATTTTTGAGTTCCTTGCTGTGAATATTTCCAATAATATTCGTGAGCTTGAGGCCGTGCTTATCTCTTTATATGCCCAGTCTACCCTTAACAGGAAAGAGATCACCCTCGACCTTGCGAGGCTCATGGTAGAAAAACTTATAAGCACTTCAAGACGCGAAATTACGATAGAATACATTCAGAAAATCGTATGTGATTACTATAAGATCCCCATTGATCTTATTCAGGGAAAGACAAGAAAGAGAGAAATTGTACAGGCAAGGCAGGTCTCAATGTATTTCTCAAAAAGTCTGACCAAAGCCTCTCTCGCAAGTATAGGTTCGCATATCGGAGGAAAGGATCATGCTACTGTACTTCATGCCTGCAAAACTGTGAATAATCTGATTGATACCGATAAACACTTCAGGAATCAGATCAATGAAATAGAGAAAAATTAAAAGTATAGGAATGGATACCAATAACTTTACTGAACAGTTTTATGAAAAATACGGGAACAGGAATAGCAGGCCTGTTCTTTTTTTCTCCCCAGGCAGGGTAAATCTGATTGGCGAACACACTGACTATAACGCCGGGTATGTCTTTCCATGTGCACTTAACTATGGAACTTACCTTCTTGTAAGGAAAATAGATGAAAAGCTTCTCAGGTTCAGTACTGTCAATTTCAACGATGATGCAGTGACTCCTCTGAACGGACTTTTCACCAATACTGGTAAAAAATGGATCAACTATCCCCTTGGAGTAATAAATGAATTCCAGAAAAAAGATGTAAAGATCACAGGACTGGAGATGCTTTATTATGGTGATGTGCCTAATGGTGCGGGACTCTCCTCATCAGCTTCCATTGAAATGGTAACTGCTGTTGCCCTGAATGACTTTTTCAATGCAGGCTTCGGGACTCTCGACCTTGTAAAGATGAGTCAGAAAGCTGAGAATGAATTTGTTGGTATGAACTGCGGTATAATGGATCAGTTTGCTGTCGGATTTGGGAAAAAAGACAATGCTATTTTCCTTAATTGCGATACACTGTCATATGAAAATGTTCCGATTATACTCAATGACAATATCCTGATTATTACCAATACCAACAAGAGAAGAGGGCTTACCGATTCAAAATACAATGAAAGAAGGAGCGAGTGTGAAAGAGCAGTTGAACTCCTTCAGCCGTATAAGGCAATCAAAAACCTCAGCGAACTAGGAACCAATGAGATCGCCATTCTTGATAAATATATTTCCGACCAGGTAGTAAGGCGCAGGGCAAAGCATGTGATCAGCGAGAATGGCAGGGTACTTGAAGCAATTGATGTCCTGAAGAAAAACAATATTACCCGTTTCGGAGAGCTGATGAATCAATCTCATGATTCACTGAAGAACGACTATGAAGTTACCGGGCTGGAGCTTGATACTCTTGTATATGAAGGAAGAAAGCTTCCGGGAGTCATAGGAACAAGGATGACAGGAGCTGGTTTTGGAGGATGCACCATAAGTATAGTAAAGAAATCAGAATCAGCTAAATTCATGACTGAACTTGCTATTTCGTATAACAACATAACCGGATTGAAACCGGAATTCTATATGCCGGAGATCAGCGACGGAGCACACAGGATTGAAAGTTAAAGGGAGATCGGGAGCAAATTCAGGGTTTTAATTTAAAATTCTTTCTGTCAACATCCTTGACACATCTGAAACCAACTGTGGCACACCTGTCGAAGCCCGGTGAGACCATCAGCATAATCTGAGTCTTGTCAAGCTGCTGAGGGCCGCCCTGAATATACCACCAGCTTGATTCCGGCTTGTAATAACTTCCTCCCCTGATAATCCCGAAGTAATTTGTGCCGTTAAAATAGATATCGTTAGTCAGCTGCCATACATTTCCCACCATGTCAGCCGCACCATAAGGACTCTGCCCTTTTGCAAATGCATCTACAGGAGTGGGCCTGTCAAAAGCATTATTACACAAGGTTCCATGAAAATCATTGCCCCATGGCCATTTACGGTTATCGGTGCCCTGGGCGGCAAGCTGCCATTCAGCCTGGGTAGGAAGCCTTTTTCCTATCCACGCGGTATAGGCCTGAATATCTTCATAGCTTACATATACAACAGGATATTTATCCTGCCCCTGCTTGAATGTTCCCGATTGCCAATGCCTCAGATATGCAGTGGTATCTGCCGGTTTGTAACCGGAGTTTGTTATAAAATCAAAAAACTGGGCATTGGTTACAGGGTATTTATCAATAAGAAAGCTGTCAATTCTTACAGTCATGTTTACCTCAGGATATGGTATAAATTCATCGCCGGCGGTGACGTTAACATCAATAGCTGTTCCTGGTACCAGAACCATATCGGAAACCAGGGAAGCCACCCTCTCGGTTCGTACCACTTCACTCACCAGCCACGGCCTGCCACCTTTTATGAATAAAACATTCTCATCTTTTAACCTGTTATTTTCAACAAGCTGCAGAACAATCTTTCCTTCATAGAAACCAAAAATATCCTTAACCCTGACAGTTGTATCACTGAGGATTGTAAGATTCTTCCTGGGCGTCTGATAGGATGGATTGCCTTTCCATATTATCATTGTTCCTGCAGAAGCATGATGGATCTTTATTGAATCTCCTTTCAGCGTTGCACTTATCAGGTTGGGAAGCTCCGCTATGCAATCGACAGAACCTTCTTTCCTGGTCCCGGCGGATGATGCTGCCCAGCCTTCGGCATTAACAGGCAGGAAGGTTTTGCCTTTGTCAACTACCGGTTTAAGGTTTTCATGGCTCCAAAGCGAAACATAATGCTTACCAGCTGTACTGTCGATTCTGAAAAGCCTTCCGCTTACCCCCTCCGGATTCATATTTAAAACTGTAAAAATCGTTTTATCTCCCGATCTCCACCTGTTTACATAAACATTGTCATGCGTTGTCTCAATCATGGGTGTCCAGTCAAAATCATGGAAAGCATCATTGTTCTGTCTGAGAATAAAGGTCGTATGAGCCAGGTAGTTAAGATCGTTCCTGTAATTATCATCCCTTCCGCCTGGACGGAACATATTTAATTCAGTTCCATAACCGTTAAAAAATGAAACTGCTATTTCCCTGTGAATAATATCCTAACCCACATCGCATACCCTGAAAATTGAAAAATCTGGCTTAATCAGCTTATTCAGATTCAGTTCAGGACTCATGAAAATCGCATTATGAACGCGTCCTGAAATTATTCCCTGCATGTTTACGGGGGTTGCCATTCCCTCAGAATACATTACAACACCGTTTTTAATGCTGTCGGCAGCATTCTGCAGTTCAGATCCGGAGCTGCCCATAGTGTCAAGCACAACTCCATCCGCTTCAGTTTCAGCAATAAGGTTTGCAAGGCCTTTGTAATGGTCCTCCTTCCTGGTACTGTTATCCCATGGATTATAACCTATAAAAAACTTTGTATCTGATAAATGTGACATCTTAATAAAGTTCCTGAGCTGCAGAATTCCGCCGGGAAGGTCCTTGTACATATCCCACTGATTGCGCTGATCAAGGCCCAGTCGAGGCCAGGTAGGCCATATTCCGCATACATCTATCTTACCAAAAAGCTCAATCCCTTTTTATAACATCAGGATAGGTATATTTTCCTGTAAACCTGTCATAGAAGTCCCTGTCCCATGCCATCTGCAATACTATAATGTAACTCTCCCTGATCCAGGCAAGATCTTTCCTCCCGTAGAGAGTATTATCAAATTTATCAAGATCGTATATATATCTGTCTCTGAACATTATCCGGAGGCCGTTCTGCCATTCTCCCCTGAATACATCAGCATGAAGCGAATATACCAATTTGGCCTTTGCCGGAAGCTTTGTTTCATATCTGGACTTCTGACCACCCTCGGTGCTGACTCTTCTGGAAAGTGCACACACCGATAACTCATATCCTGCAAAAAATGAAGTATATCCAAGCTCCCAGGCATTATCAGGCAATATCACCCGCACTGGCTTATAACCAGGCCTGAACAGTCTTGCGCGTGCGAGATCCGCTGGACCGTCACCGGTTATATATACAGAGCCATTATCTTCTCCGAAAGGAACTATATTACTGATTGTAAAGAGTATCCTGGCTCCTGTTTTCAAAAATTATTTCTCCGTTCCATCTTCCTGCAGCTGAATCTGACATCTGAAAAGTAACGCCCAGTCCGTTCTCAAATAACTGTGAATACTTTTCTCCCTCTCCTTCTCTGCATTAACCATGGACGAGTTAAACAATTTGCCATTCATACGGAAGCTATAAAGAGGCCTGCTCTTTGCCATTACCACCGAACTGCTGTCAGATAATAAAATCTGATCGGCGGTAAGTCCGAATGTATTTGCAATTACAACATTATGAAGAGCCTGTGAGGAACCTGTAAATGGAAGAAACTGGATAATAATAAAAGATATAAGTAGTGGCTTTATGATGGCTTTCATTTAAAGATCTTTTTTTATGCAATATAAAACATAACAGTCATTATTGAAATGATCAGGTTAGATTATTGGACCATTTTTTTTCTTTTAGATAAATATGTTGTACATTTAGTGCCTATTCCAAATAGGAAATATGATGGAGAAAACTATCAAAATCCTGACACTTGTCTTTAGCTTTATTCTGATTGTTTTATTTTTCTCATGTGCATCATCCAAAAAGAATCCCTATTACGATAAAAGGAAAAAGGCTTCCCATGTGAATACAACGCAGGTTGGAAGAAATAAGTATTTTTTCTCGTCAGGTTATCAGAAGAAGCTGTATAAAAGTTACAAGAAGAGATAACTTCAACTTTTTTAATGGCATAAAAATCTGAGCCCGTCATAGGCCAGTGTTATTTCCTGTGGTAATTCCTTCGAAACATCAGCATGGCAGCCCATCTGATGACTTATATGAGTAATGTATGCCTTCTTAGGTGAAATTTCATGTATAAAATCAATAGCTTCCCTTAAACTGAAATGCGAGATATGTTTTTCTTTTCTTAAAGCATTAATAACCAAATATTTAACACCATAAAGTTTCTCCTTACTCTCTTCAGGGACGTAATTGGCATCAGTTATATATGCAAAATTACCGATCCTGAAACCATAAACAGGCAGGCGGTAATGAAACACCCTTACAGGAAGAATCCGGATTCCCTTTACAATAAACTCCTGATCATCTATCGTATTCAACCTCATCTTCGGAATTCCGGGATACTGAAATTCTGAAAAGACATAGGAATACTCTTTTTTTAAAGCCTTAAGCACTCTCTCTTCCGAATAGATATCGATAGCATCCTGGCTCTTATAGTTGAACGCCCTGACGTCATCGAGACCCGCAATATGATCTTTGTGCTCATGTGTAAGAATAATAGCATCGAGCTTGCTTACCTTTTCCCTTAGCATCTGCTGCCTGAAGTCAGGACCGGCATCAAAAAGCAACGAAACTCCTTCTGTCTCCAGCAAGAGAGAGGTCCTGAGTCTCTTGTCATGACTGTCTTCAGACTGACAGGTCTTACAATCACATGCAATTACTGGTACTCCCTGAGAAGTTCCCGTACCCAGAAATGTTATCTTCACAATTAAATATTTTCATAACAAACCTAATTAAAAATAGGTAAAAGCCAACACTCTTCTGAAATTAGTTAAAGAAGTCACATCAGCATTATTTGTTATATTTGAATCCGAAACTGAATATAATGGCCGGCAATATCTATCTGATCCCCGTAACATTAGGAGGTGATGATTTCCAGAAGGTAATACCTGAGAAAGTTCTAAGCCAGACTAAGCTTTTGCGATATTTCATTGTTGAGGAAATACGCAGTGCAAGAAGGTTTTTAAGGCTTATTGACAAATCATTTCCTATTGATGATACTGTATTCATGGAATTAAATGAGCATACCGGTGATACCGACATCTCAGATTATCTTGAACCTGCAGTAAAAGGATCAGACATTGGAGTTATGAGTGAGGCAGGTCTGCCGGGTATTGCCGATCCCGGTGCAAAAATTATTGCACTGGCACATAAAAAAAAGATAAGGGTAATTCCTCTTGCAGGACCTTCATCAATTATTCTTGCTCTCATATCCTCAGGCTTCAACGGTCAGAATTTCACATTTAATGGTTACCTGCCAGTCAGGCCAGCTGAGAGGAATTCGAGAATAAGAGAGCTTGAGAAAAAGGCTCACGAAGGATATGCCCAGATCTTCATGGAGACTCCTTACAGAAACCAGAAAATGCTTGAATCAGTTATTTCAACCTGCAGCGATGATACAATGCTTTGTATAGCAGCTGATATTACTCTGCCATCGGAGTTTATCAGGTCAATGAAAATATCCGAATGGAAGAAGAATATCTCCTCACTAAATGATAAAATGGTCGTTTTTGTTCTTCAATAACCTAATTATCAGTATATTGAACAACCTTTATAAGTTCAATATCAAATAATAAAGGCGTATATCCTGAAATACCATAGGTTCCAACAGAGCCGTATCCCAGACTTGACGGGATAAGAAGTGTTGCTTTTCCTCCTTGTTTCATGAGGGTAATACCTTCATCAAAACCTGTAATATTCTGCCCGACGATAAAACCATAAAGCTTACCGGAGCTAACATTTGAATCAAAAACGGTACCGTTAAGAAATTTACCTGTATACTTTACATATGCTGAATCGGTCCTGACTGCGGATATTCCTGTCCCGGCCGTAACCTCCAGGTAATATAATCCGCTTGGTTTTTTTACAAAAGCAAGAGTGCTGTTCTGGCTGAGGTAATCCTGAATATCCTCTTTTTCCTGTTTCGCCAGCTTTCTACCCGGATCACATGAGATGAGGGATATCATCAGCAAAACCGCTGTTAACTGAAGGATAACCTTTACATTCTTTCTATTCATCTATTTGGTTTTAAGGTTTATTTCAATCATTTACATTTTCAAAAATCGTTCCAAATATATACATCTTTCCTTCTGAATTCAAATTTTTATTCCGTTCATGCTTTAACTGATTAAAATACAAAATATTAAATAATGTGTTAAAATATGTGTGATCCGGAACGTCAGATATTCGCAAAAAGAGAAAACCACTCATGTGTGGCAAAAACATATCAGGGGCGGTTATTGTTCCGGATAATGACATGCACATGGATAAAGAGCTGACAGGACTCTGCGGTAACTACTGATATACTATTTTTTCTTTGCAGTAACACTGTAAAACAGAACGGCTCTCGGAGGTATTAACCTACGGTCTCCGACCAGGCCATATGCAAGGAAAGGAGGTATAATGAATATAGCTTCAGAGCCTGGTTTCAGCAATCTGAGTCCTTCATTCAATCCGGCTTCCATCTCGCTTCTTCCAAGAATCAACTCCCTGGGACCGGTATCCCTGGATGAATAACATCTTGTTCCGTCAAGAAGAGAGCATTCGTAGTCGATTATAACCAAATCCTTTTCACCAAAAGTCTCCCCTTCTCCCTCTTTCAGGATCTGATACCAGAGTCCTGTCCTGGTTTCTGTCATCCTGAGGTTTTTTCTTTCTATATAATTCTGGATCCTCTCCCTGTCTTTCTGTACCAGATATCTGTTCAGGTCAGCCATGTCATTACTGCCGGGACGTGTAGATGCGGAATTTTTCTCAGTTACGTGGGTGCAGGAAATTAATACCGCAGATAACAGCAAGACTGAAATACTATTCATAATAATAAGCCTACCCGCCATCACTAAATCTCCAGATATTTTCTTTGAGGACTTTAAGAAAATAGTTTATTGTATTTTCAAGTGTGTCAGGAAATTCACCGCCTGATGCATTCCTGTGACCTCCTCCGTAAAAATAGAGTGAAGCAAATTCATTTGAGGGAAATTGTCCTTTAGATCTGAAGGAGAGTTTTATAAATCCATCCTTTTCAATAAACATGGCCGCAAAGTCTATACCTTTAATAGTTAAGGGCATATTTACAAATCCTTCCGTATCCCCCTTCACATGATTAAACTCCTTTAAATCCGCCTTCGAAAGATAAATATAGGCTGTCCTGTACTCAGCCATAACAACCATCCTCTGATTAAGCGCGAATCCCTGCAAGCGGAGACGATCTGCCGAATAATTATTGTAGATCAGATCTAGTATCTTCTCCTTCTCCAATCCAGATTCCAGCAGGTCTGCAACAATCCTGAATGTCCTCGAAGTATATGATCCATGCTCAAAGTTGCCGGTGTCGGTAATAATACCAACATAGAGAGCTTCAGAATACGCGCGGTTTAAGAACTGCTGATCCCCGTTCATGCTGCAGACCAGTTCATGTACAAGTTCTGCAGTTGAACATTTGGTCGTATCCGAAAACACCAGATCTGTAAAATCCTCAGGATCAAGATGATGATCAATAAGAACTTTTTTTGCACCTGATGCCCTTACAAACTCTTCTGCTTCTCCAAGCCTGTTTGAATGGTTAAAAGTCAAGCAGAACAATAAGATTGGCCTGCTCAATAATTCTTCTGCATTTTTTCCGGTCTTTAATATATATTTCTATCAGATCAGCTCCGGTCATCCATTTTAAAAACTCCTGCAAATAGTTGGGTGTCATCATATTGACATTCCTGCCCAGGGATTTGAGAAAATGATATAATGCTAATTGTGAACCTATTGCATCTCCATCCGGATTAATATGCGATATTAACAGGATATTGTCTGAGGATTTGAAAAGATTTGATAATTCTTTGGTATATTTGGATAAATCTGCCACTTTTGCTTCGTTTTTTTCAGGTCTGTAAAGTTAGAAAATATTCCTGAAGGGCAATTCTGATGTTTAATTTCAAAAAACAGCTTTTATGAAGGGAGATATTACTTTTTCGATAATTAAGCCAAATGCCGTTAGGACAGGCAAATCCGGTCCGATACTCGCAATGATCAATGAAGCGGGATTTGAAATTGCAGGGATGAGAATGATTAAGATGACTCAGGAGCAGGCTGAATCCTTCTATGAAGTTCACAGGGAGAGGCCATTTTACAGGGATCTTGTTGATTTTATGATTTCAGGGCCTGTGGTAGTAATGATATTGCGGCATGAAAACGCTGTCGATGAATTCAGAAAACTTATCGGAGCAACCGATCCTGCAAAAGCAGAACCCGGAACGATAAGGAAGATTTTTGCCGTATCAGTACAGATGAACGCAGTACATGGATCCGACAGTGACGAAAATGCCCTCCGTGAAGCAGGTTTTTTCTTTTCCGAAATTGACAGGTTTTAATAACCAGGTTGCCTTACTGATGCTATTGGGGCTGTAGAAAAAATCAATAATCTATATTAAACCCCGAAATCCCTCATCCTTGCCCCGTCGTCTTCGACGACCTGGGGCCGGAGCGGCTACGAGGAGGCGAAGGTGGGACCTACTTAGAACCAATATGTTTTAAAGCCCCCCTGGGGTTTAGGGGTAAAAACAAACTTTTTCTACAGCCTGATTTTTTATCATGTATAAACAATAGACTATATTTTGTGTTGTTTGGTTGATAGAATTTTAAACATTAATATGAACTCAGCTCTTCAAAAAGATTTTTCTGACAAAAAAACCCTTGAAAAATTTTCATCTGCCTTTACCCTCTCGGATATGGAGATCTTTATCTTCCCTGAACTCTTTTATCCATTGGTACTTGCAGATATAATGTCACCTATCCTCTGGTCATGGAGAGATGATCCATGGTTCAGGGATATTGAAAAAAAGAGTTTCAATAATAAGGCTAACAGAATAAAACAGTTTATAATTCAGAATTACGTTTTCAATCTTGACCTATCTACCTGGGGACTAACATCAAAAGGTGCTGAAATTGGAAGATTCAGCGACTTCTTTGATATGGAATTGCTTAAGCAGTCGAACGCCCTATTTGGTTATGAGGGTGACAAGTACTATTTTGATATTGATATCAGGAAGCATTTTGGCCTCGACAAGTTTAACTCCGATATTATTCCTTACTGGAAAACTGAGACAATTGAAGCCATGACTGCCTTCAGGTATAAGGAAACCTTCACTACCGGCGCAGGTGAATGCGTATCGCTCTCGGCACTTTATGCAGCTGCAATGTTTGTTGTTGGCAGGGTTCCGCTTGAAAAGATATTCCTGATAGCCACTCCTCTTCATTCACAGAACTTTATAACAGAGAAGGAAGGTTTAATAACAAACAACAGGAGGATTGTCACTAAAAATATGTGGTTTAACGGGACCTCCCTGTCTGAAAGGGCAAGAAGAGCGCTTGAAAACGAAAAAGTAACAATAGTATCACACATTTCAGGTTATATCCATACACTATATAATGAGGCAACTATTAATAGAGACGCTTATAAACAGTTTTCAGGAAAACTAAGGGAATTTCTTTCTACAGAGCTGACGAATCTCATATTCATAAATTTCCTCCGATTCAAGTCAAAATATAAAACCCTTTTCCAGTATTGTTGCAGCTGTGCCGGTAAAAAAAGATATATAGGACTTGATAAAATGTTTGAATATGAGCATTCCAGCAGGTTTAATGTTTCAGCAGAAACAAGGGAAGCCCTTGTTAAGGAGATTGAAGGTGATGAATTTCACCTGAGTCCTATACATGGTAGAATCCTGTTGAATGATATCGAATCAATACTTGACAGGAATGCAGGCAAAAGCCTCGAAGAAATCAAAATGGAATTCATTAAGGTAAGCCAGGTTGTAGATGAGACTATTGTTGATTCAATGTTCAGGGATCTGAAGGAATTTATCTTCACTGATCCCAGAATACCTTACAAGGAAAAAGAGTACAAAAAAACGATCAGGCCTAAAATAACAAGCGAGAACAGCAGAGAAGATATTATTAAGGAAGTGATCAGCACATCCCAGAATTCGGAATTATCCCAACTGGCAATTTACATCTACAGGGAGATGGATCTAATCGACTGGCTTCCGTTTATTAAGGCAGCCATAGAAAGGAATCCAGTCTGTTTCACAGATCTTAATGATAAGGCTATTACAGAGGTATACGGTCTGCTTGTTGAATTGCCTGATGAATCGATATATGAAGGGCAGAGACTTGCCATGCCGGATGAGGTCTGGAACTTTAAACGGGGGGACGGTATTGAGAAAGCACTCCTGCTTGCTTCATTTCTGATCCACAAAAACAGCGATGCTGAGGTAAATATTATTATAGACAAACATAATGTGATACTGAATTTTTCCGGAAAGGATTACCATTTCAATTCAAATAAAAACTTCCAAAAGTCAATCAGCCTGAAAGGTACTGAATATCAGATTCATTGATTTCTGTAATATCATTTAGCGAAGGACAATCTCCTTTATCACCTCCGCTCCTGCTTTCTGATTGAGTTTTTCCCTGAGGGCTTCCCTCAGCATCAGCAATTCATTGCGTACAACGGATGAATTAAGATGAACAAACAGAACATGATCCCTGATATAAATTTTTGTTGTCCGCGAACTTATTGCCTTTCCGACTATTTCCTCCCATGAGTTCAATACGCCGACCTCACTGAGCTTATCGCCGATGTTCATCTCCTTAATGTAGTCGTTAACAGCTTCCGCTATTGAAATGGTTTTACTGCGTCTCATTGACTGCCTGTTTCTTTCCTGGAATACTCTTCCACCCTGTTATCTGAAATCCTGAAAAGTTTAAAATCAATATTATGTGAAAAAAGAATATCCTGCAAGCGGCTCTGGTGGGTATCCGTAATGAAGATCTGACCAAATCTGTGGTTCCCTACAAGTTTAATAATCTGCTCAACCCTGTCAGCATCAAATTTATCAAATATATCATCAAGCAGGAGGATCGGAGAAAACCCGGCCTTTCTTTTTATATAATAGCATTTTGCCAGCTTCAGTGCAACAAGATAAGATTTCTGTTGTCCCTCTGAACCAAGTGATTTCACTGGAAATCCATTCATTTCCAACAGCAGATCATCTTTGTGAATACCTGCAGTTGTGTATTCCAGGAATCGGTCCTTACCAATGGAATTAAGAAGAGTATCAGGATAATTTCCGTCTTCCAGATGAGATCTGTATTGCAGTCTGACCTGTTCCTTACCATTTGATATCATCTCATAATACTCCTGAAAAACAGGAATAAGCTCATTAACTAGAACGTTCCTTTCACTGAAAATATATTCCCCGTACCTTATAAGCTGGGCATCCCATACAGATAACATATCACTGTCGAAGCTGCCCGACAGCTTAAAGTCCTTAAGCAGCTTATTCCTCTGTTGCAGCGCTTTGCCATATCTGAGAACTGAATCCAGGTATTCAGTATTATACTGACTCACAATTTTATTAAGAAATCTCCTTCTGTCCTCACTTCCTTCAGTAACCAGCGCACTGTCAGCCGGAGAGATCATGACAACCGGGTATCGTCCTATATGGTCTGACAGCTTCTGATACTCCTTTCCGTTTCTTTTCAGCAATTTCTGCTTCTGCTTCTGAAAAGCACAGTATATATTATCCTCCTCACCATCTCTCGAAAATGTTCCCTGAACAATAAAATATTCCTCTCCATGCTTTATGCTTATACTATCGATACTGTTAAAAAAACTTTTTGTAAGCGACAAGTAATGAATTGCGTCAAGAATATTGGTTTTACCAACACCATTGTTGCCTGTAAAGCAGTTAATCTTAGGTGAAAACTCCAGTTCACCCAGCTCATAATTTTTGAAATTTGTAAAGTTCAGTTTTTTAAGATACATGAAGGAACAGGATAAAAAGATAAAAGATAAAAGTAAGCAGTCAAAAGTTTAAAAACAAGAAGTGAGGTTTTATGCAACATCTTTTGCATACAGGGTCCTTATCAATAATCCATTTGCAGCTGCAAAGTCCTCATTTCATAATTATAATTCATTATTCAACTATATATCAATCATATACCATAAAATAATCAACTAAAATCCAATTATTTCACTCTTCTGTTGAGATTCATTAAATAATTGTTTTAAAATTACTTGAAAAAAATTACTTTTGCGGTGGAAAAATTTGAAGTTAAACAGTAGATACCAGTATGACGAAGAACAAAAAGGATGTAAATCCACAGACTATTTCAAATGTTGAGCAGACACTTACCCGGACAGAACAATATCTTGAAGAGAATTATAAGCTTTATCTGACAGGTCTGGCCGTTATTATTGTGATAGTCGGTTTAGGATGGCTGGGCAAGCTCTATCTGAATAAGAGAAATGATGAAGCTCAGTCTCAGATGTATCAGGCAGAAAGATATCTTGAAATGGATTCTCTTAAGCTTGCATTAAACGGAGACGGCAACTACCTTGGATTTCTTGATATTTCAAAAAGTTACAGACTCACAAAATCAGGCAACCTTGCTCTTTACAGTGCAGGAATATGCTACCTGCACCTTGGACAGTACCAGGAGGCAATTGATTATCTTAACAAATATTCAAAAAAAGATAAGGTAATAGGATCCCTTGCAATTGGTGCTACGGGTGATGCACTTGTGGAACTTGGTGACCTGGACAAGGGAATCGCAAAATATATTGAGGCGGCAGACTATGCAGGGAACTCATTCAATACTCCGTTATTCCTGATGAAAGCAGGGGAACTTTACGAACTCGGCGGGAAATATGCTGATGCCCTGAAATTGTACGAAAGAATTGAGAGTGAGTATCCTGAAAGTACTGAAGGATCTACTATTGATAAGTACATAGCAAGAGTGAAGCTTCTCATCAAATAAATTTCTCTCCGTATCTGAATTTTTCATTTTCACTATTAAAGTGTTGATCCGCTATGAGTACAGCTAATCTTTCTGCCTACGATCCCGGCAGTGTACCGGATGCATCAGATATGCGCTTCGGCATAGTTGTCTCTGACTGGAACAGCGAAGTCACATGGGCCTTACTGGATGGAGCTGTAAAGACTTTGAAGCAGCACGGGACTGAAGATGATAATATTGTAATAAAACATGTACCAGGCAGTTTTGAACTTACACTTGGTGCACAGTTTCTTGCCGAATATGATGATCTGGATGCTGTAATCTGCCTGGGTTGCGTTATTCAGGGGGAGACTCCTCACTTTACCTTTATCTGTCAGGGTGTCTCACAGGGTATTACCCAGCTTAACATGGAGTATAATTTACCTTTCATATTCGGAGTTCTGACGACAAATAACCATCAGCAGGCTGCAGACCGGGCCGGTGGCATACATGGTAATAAAGGTGATGAGGCTGCCGTTACAGCAATAAAGATGGCTGCCCTGCAGCGTGAAATAGAGAAGTAGCCTAGCGCAGTACCTTTCTCACGAAGGCTACTGTGAAATAGGACATCATAAATACTCCCATAAATCCTTCCAGTCCGGATACCAGCCTGCTCAGACCAACAGGATAGACATCTCCATATCCTATGGTAAAAAAAGTAATCGCACTGTGGTAAAAAGACTGTAGAATAACCGATAAATGGTCGGGATTGGATACTGAAGATACCGTTCTTCCGAGTCCCGAAAGGTCAATTGCAAAATAGAGCGATCCAAAAAAGATCCAGAATAATACTACACTAAAGAGAACTCTTCCGGGAGAAGTGGCATAGAGTCCTATCTTATCGAAAACAAGCCACTGAAAAGCATGTGGAATATAGCTTAGTGTCCTCCTGATGCCCCCTCGCTCCTCCTGCTCGGTGAGCCACGATTTGGCTTCATAGCGCTTGAACATAACATATGCTTTGTCTTCATCCTCATATTTACCGGTACTGCTGAAATTTTCCTTCAGTATCCTGAACTGTTCTGCCTTTTGCCTTAATGTTGTACCCTCCTGGTTTATAATTACCTGCTCACATTTATTCTGACGCCAGTCAATGTATAACCTGCCCAGCAGTCTCATACCCGACAGATCGAGGATTTTGATATCAACCGGAAAGTCATAGGGCTCGATATCAACAATATCGCGGGCGATTGTATCTGAAATATCAAGCAGGCTGGCTTTTGCCAGACGGAGATCAAAGTAATGATCGAGGTGACATGATTTCAGGGAAATGGAATGAACCCTCGACTCATAAAAGCTGACATCTCCGTCACCAAACTCTGTCCTCTCAAAGGAGAGATCACTCTTCTCCATCTCCATCAGATTGAAGTTTTTCACACCTGATCCCATTTCAGCCCTTTTAAACTGAAACCTGGTTGCCTTGCATGTTGCACCTTCAAAATCAACTTCCCCGTTACCAAAAACTGCACGGTTGAAATTTATCCGCCCCGAACCAAAATCAACTGTCCTGAAGTCAACGCGGCTGTTGCCAAATTCAGTTCTCTCAAACATTATTTCACAATCTCCGAAGACAGAATAATGAAAATCAACCTTACCGCCGGCTATCCTGGTCACCTTAAAATTGAATCTTCCGCTGTTGAACCGGGTGTTTATGAAGAGCAGTTCACCGTAATTGAACTCAGTATTCGCAAAAGTCACCTCACCTTTTCCAAATTGAATATCCTGGAAATCTTTTACACCGTCCCTGACAACAGCATTTTTAAAAAGGAAATCACCTTCTCCGAAGACTGAACCCGTAAACTCCACATTCCCGTTCCTGAAGAAAGTATTTGAGAAATTGACAATGCCATCGCCAAAAAATGACCCGGTAAAATTGACTCGTCCCTTCACAAACTGACTTCCTTCAAAACTTATATTTCCATCCTGAAATGAAGAGTATGAAAAATCTGTGGCTAACTGAGCCTCAAAGAATGAATTTCTTGCCGATATGCTCCTTATTGAGACAGGTGCTTTCTTTTCCAATCCATTAAGTTTCCTGTAGGCCTGCAGCGAAAAATCCCTTATGTAACAATTATCAAAAATAAGGGCTTCTCCATTCTTTATCTGACTATAAATCAGACCAATCTCAATCTCTCCGAATGACTCGCTACTAATCTCCTCTCCCTTTTCATCAAAAAGCCTCACATAAGCTGTCCTGGGATATTTTCTTCCATCTTCAGCAATGAACTCATCATTCACTATTTCGACATTATAATTTGAATACCCGGTAATCATAGCGGTTATTAATTAAAGCCAAAATACAAAAAATTGATCATAAAAGCCAAAACGACTGCACTTATCTGATACATAATCCCCTGTAGGGACAATAGGAACACTTACCTCTCAGATCATTTGTCATTATAAACGGTTCATCTGTGCTGAATATATCTGAGATCACTGATTTGAGATTTCTAATAAAATCATCCCGCACTGACTTATAATCTTCAATTGTGATTTCATTTTTAGAGTCAGTTTTTATTTTAAGCTTATCATTATCAGATGAAGCTGACAGCTTCCTGATCTTGTAGACTGACGGTCTCAGGATTACTCCTTCATTATTAAACAGATAAGCTTCGCAATAGAGCAAAGTCTGGAGCCAGGCATCACTATCCTTCTTTCTGTCGTCTTCAAAAAGATCTTCAATCGAATTTATTTTATCAGCTATCGTACCGGTTTTATAATCAACAATCCTGACTACACCGCCAGTAATATCTATCCTGTCACACTTTCCGCCGGCAAGGATGTTTAACACCGAATCTCCGGAAGCGAAGCTGACCTGGAAGCTGAATACAGATTCCAGGTGAAGGATTTTGAACGGGGCGAGTGACTTATCGGTTCTGAGTATTTTCAGCACATAGGCCATCAGAACATCTCTGACTATATATTCGGTACCTTCAACGGTACGCTCCGCTTCGCCGCTGAATTTCTCACTTATTGTATCTGCTATTACCGTTTCAATTGACTGTTTATCTCCGATGATATGATCCATCATTTCGACGGTTATGATCCTGCCTGTAAAATCTGAGTAAAGCTTCCTCATTACATCATGCAGGATCTCTCCAAGCATTGCAGGATCAATATCCTTAGTGACAATCTCCGGTTCCCTCAAACCGTTCACATAACGGTAATAGAACTTCATCCTGCAGCTTAACCAGGTATTGATTGCAGAAGGCGACAAAACCCTTGCACTGCTCTGGTCAGCAAAGCGGGATTTTAATTGTTTTAAGTGTTCCTCAGTTCTGGCTATCCTATCCCCTATGATCCGGTGTGATTTGATTTCAAAACTCAGGTCACGGAATTCAGGCTTGAGGAGAGTGTCATATTTCATCTGCACGAGAAAACGGCTCATCTCCCCGCTCCGTAATCCTTCTGAATTTGAATTGTATAGAAATGTTACATTCTCAGCCCGCTGGAGTAAGCGGTAAAAATGATATGCATAAATAGACTCCTGGTGATTTATCGAAGGTAGTCCGAATGCCTCACGAAGGCTGAATGGGATAAAGGAGGAACCTGTCGAAACTGAAGGCAATACTCCTTCATTAACAGACAGAATAACAAGATTTTTAAAATCAAGCGTACGTGTTTCAAGAATTCCCATTATCTGGATGCCTGAGAGTGGTTCACCCGAAAAAGGTACCGACTGGATCCTTAACAGCTTGTCGAGTATTCTCATATATGTCTCCGTCGAAAAGGTGACATCGCTGCTTCCGGCTATTGTCTCAAGCCTGTTTAATGAAAGGACGATCCGGTATATAAATTCAGTCCTGATATTCTGAGAGGTACTCCTGTTCCCTGATTCATCCTTCAAATCATCATTGCAGGATGCTATCCGGGAAAGAATATTTTTAAAGTAAACCGAAAGATCTGCTGCGGCAGCCGGGCGGGTAAATATAATTGAAAGGTCAGGCGACCGGTAAAATCGTTCTGCGGGAACCCATACCAGGTTAGTCTCCGTTATCTCTCTCAGAATCTGTGTATCGTCTTCTTTTAGTAATTCTGATATAAGCGTGTGCTTCAGAATACTAATGACATCCTTATAACCAAACCTCACAGCTCCGGCTGAGCCTGAAGCATTTCGCTGAAGCTCCATAAGATGCTTCATTAAAGTATAAACCAGGCTTTGCTTCAGAGGATAGCCCATCGTAATATTAATATCTCCAATATTTTCAGGCAGGCTCGTCAGAACAGGCATAAGCAGGTTTTCATCGGCCAGTACGATAGCTGTATGATGGGCAGTTTCCTCAGTAAGATCAGGCAACTGATTCACCAGTTCCGGGATTAATTTAACCTGTGCAACATCAGATGATGTTTCAATAACACGGCGCCTGACAACAGGAATACTTTCCGAAAGCAAAGTATTATAATTCCAGTCCCGTGGCATATCATTGCCAAATATTTTAAGATTCTCACGCATAAAAAAACCTGCTGAATTCTGATTCCCCTTCTTAATATAGGAATTGTCATAGTCCCAGTAAAACCTGGCTTTCCCTTCTTTACGGAACTTTTTCATTACACTCTTCTCGCATTCATTCAATGCATTGAATCCAATAAAATGAACCATATCCCATTCAATTCCGGAATAAAAATCGTCCTCCCTGTTTTCGGCCAGATCCCTGAATATCATACCCTCATATGCTATATTCTGCTCACGAAGGGAACTCCGGAAACCATTATAAAGATCAATAAGGACAGACCAGATATCAACAAAACCAATTTTTTCCCTGGTAGGTTTTTCCGTCTCAAAATTCACCCAGAATTTTTTTATTATTTCAATCTGCTCTTCACTAAGTCCTCCGAATTGATGATCTATATTTTTAATATCCAAGACATTGCGATATAACAACCTGGCATCTACGAGGTATTTGTCAACATCATCAAAATCATCAAGCAGCATATCACCCCAGAAATAGAACTCATCAAAACTTTCCGGCGATTTTTTCACGCTCCGGTATACCTTGTAAAGTTCAAAAAGTAGCACCTCATTTGAGGCTGTCTGAAGAGGTGAATAAGATCTGAAAAGATCATTCACTGTATATATAGCAGGTACCCATACGGGTTTCCGGATCTTTGCAGCAAGGTATTTTAAAAAATACAATCCTGCACGCCTGTTTGGAAATACAAGGCAGTGACGATTCAGCGTGTTCCCAAATTCTGAATATAGTGAGCGGGCAATATTTTCAAGGAAGTATTCCATAATTTAATTCATCAATATTCGGCGTTCGGTGTTCGGTCTTCGGACTTCGGACTTCGGACTTCGGACTTCTGACTTCGGTCTTCGGTCTTCCGTCTTCCGTCTTCGGTCTTCCGTCTTCCGTCTTCGGACTTCCGACTTCGGACTTCCGACTTCCGTCTTCCGACTTCTTTATCCCATTTTTAATCCTAAGTTTTACCAAATTTAATTAAACCGGATCAGCCTTCCGCTTATAAAGTGATTATATTTGTTCAAAGACAAAATTTTGTTGAAAAATGAAAAAGTTATGCATCATCATTGAATTGACCCTCATCTGGTTATTAACTGGCTGCGGTCAATCCGACAAAGTATTAACTGAAAGAGATCTGTTGATATTTGACAGGGCAGAACTTAACGGGAAGCTGGCAAATGAAGGATTTAACAGATGCATTAATTATACAGATGGCTGGCTCCGGCTGGCGGACTCTGCCACAGGGCTGATCCCGCGCAATATTAATGACAGGCAGAGCAAAGACATCTGGAATGCGAAAGACTGTGCGGCAGATAATTATCCATTTATGGTATTAACCTCAGCACTTCTTGACACTGAACTTTTCAACGGCAGGATGAGGGCAATGCTGGAAACAGAAACCCGGCTTACATCAAGACTCGGAACTCTTCCAGACACCTATTCCTTTTCAAAAAAAGGATTTTTAGCCAGAAATATTAGCCTGACCGATATAATTTTCGGATCAGCAGAATACCTTAAGGATGGATTGATCCCTCTTACGGAATGGCTGGGACCAAGTCCATGGTCCGAACGAATGATTTCAATTATAGATGACACATGGAAATATGCATATGTTAAAACCCCATTCGGAAATATTATTTCGGATGATCCGGAAGTAAATGGAGATATGCTTCAGTCCTTATCGAGAATTTACTGGATAACAGGAGATAAAAAATATCTTGACCGGGCCATTATTATTGGTGATTATTACCTGCTTGGAAAAAATCACCCGACACGGAACTTTAAAGTATTGAGACTCAGGGATCACGGATGTGAAATAGTTTCCGGGCTCTGTGAGCTATATGCAGCAGTCTCCTGCGTATATCCGGCAAAAAAGGAATTATATAAAGCAACTGTTTACGAGATGCTTGACCGTATACTTGAGATCGGGAGGAATGAGGATGGATTATTTTACAATACTGTGGACCCTGTGAAGGGTATTCCGGTGAACGGAGGCATTGCTGATAATTTCGGATATACTTTAAACGGTTTTTATACAGTTTACCTGCTGGATACCATTGAAAAATACAGAGAACCCGTAATAAAAGCATTATCATCACTTAATGAGAAATACCGAAATTTCCCATGGGAAGGCCCCAGCTCGGATGGTTATGCAGATGCAATTGAAGGGGCTCTTAATCTTTATACCAGGGAAGAGGTCCCATCAGCGGCACAATGGATAAACAGCGAAATCAGGGTTATGTGGAACAAACAACAGCCGTCAGGAATAATTGAAGGATGGCACGGGGATGGCAATTTCGCGCGGACAACAATCATGTACTGCCTGTGGAAAACCCAGGGTACTTATGTGAGTCCATGGCGCCAGGATATTGAGATAGGTGCAGTTCAGGAGGATAGTCTCCTCTATATCTCAATAACAGCCGCTGAAAACTGGGATGGACGATTGATGTTTGATAAAAAAAGGCATTCCGAATACATGCATCTTCCTGAAGACTGGCCGCGTATAAATCAGTTCCCGGAATATTTTACTCTGGATAAGAATAATAGCTATTCAATCAGAGAAAACGGGGGGAAAGCTCAGCTAATCAATGGAAAAGACTTACTGAATGGCTATCCGCTAAAGGTCAGAAAAGGAATTGGCATAAAGCTGATTATAAAGACTTCTTCTGGTCTGTGATCAGAATGCCGCAACTAACTTTTTACACCGAGGTACTTTTCAAAAAAGCTTAAAAGGGATTGAAGATCAATTTCGTGAGCTCCCTCATGGACATCCAGAGAAACGTTGTCAGGCATTCTGAAATCGCTGTAAATGATCTGAATCCCGTTCATTGCCTCCCGTTCCCCCATTAGCATCCGGTCCTTTTCATATATCTCATGCTGACTTACAACAGGAGCTATAGTAACATAATTACGCGATGCCAAAATGAGATCCGGACGAAATTCTTTGGTATTATTATAATCAGGGAAGAAATATATTAAAATTTTGTATGCGCCTGACATATTGATTTTATTCTTTAAATTAGAATCTTTTAACAGACTCTTCAGGATAATTCAAAACTGATTTTAAAAATACAGCTTATGAACCGACGCGAATTCACCAGACTGACTGCTGCAGGTACAGCAGGTATTGGATTGTCTCCGACCATTATAACAGGTACCGGATGGAAAGGAGCCAACGACCGTGTAAATATTGGTGTTATTGGAATCAGGGGACAGGGAGAAAATCATATAGCCGGGTATTCAGCTTCAGAGAATGCCAGGGTAATTGCTTTATGTGATGTTGATGCCAATCTTTTTCCTGACAGGATCAGGAAGCATTTCACTGAAAAAGATCTTCCCAAACCCAAACTATACAGTGATTTAAGAAAGCTATTCGAGGATAAGGATGTTGATGCAGTTTCGGTTGTTACTCCTAATCACTGGCATGCACTGGCATCAATTTGGGCAATACAGGCTGGCAAGCATGTATCGGTTGAAAAGCCTTGCTGTCATAATTTTTTTGAAGGCAGGAAACTTGTCGAGGCTGCTGAAAAATATACGGTGATAGTCCAGGATGGAGCTGAACAAAGGAGCAATCCCTGTGCTCAGAGTATGGCTGACTATCTTCACAGCGGAAAACTGGGTGAAGTATATATGGCCAAAGGTCTCTGCTATAAATGGAGAGACACAATTGGGAAAACGCCTGATGAAGCGGTACCTCCGGGAGTTGATTATGACTTATGGCTCGGACCGGCTCCGAAACGTCCATTCTCAAAAAACAGGTTCCACTACAACTGGCACTGGAACTGGGACTTTGGAAACGGTGATATGGGAAACCAGGGTGTTCATGAGATGGATATCGCCAGATGGGGCCTAAACGTTACATTACCCACTAAGATTTCAGCAACAGGCGGTCATTTTATGTTCGATGATGACCAGCAGACTCCAAATGATCTGATTACTGTATTTGAATTCCCCAATCTTTCAGGTGGCGGAGATAAAAAGAAAATTCTTCAGTTCGAGGTACGTCACTGGATCACTAACCGTGAAGGCATCAGAAGTGATAATCCGGAGATAAATAATACCTATATGGTGAGTGCTGAAAATACGGTTGGAAACCTGTTTTACGGTTCAAAAGGATACATGACGAAAAATGTGAATGAGTGGCAAACATATTTTGGCAAGGAAAGAGCTGACGGAGATAAAGGTGGAGGTCTAGGTGACCATTACCTTAATTTTATTGAGGCTATTAGGGCTAATGACCAGAAGCTTGCAAAGGGTGATATTCGCGATGGATTCTATTCATGCGCACTGGTTCATCTAGGGAATATATCATACAGGCTGGGGAGAACACTGGAGTTCGATCCTGATAAAATGAAGTTTATAAATGCACCTGATGCTGATGCCATGCTGACCAGGCAATACCGGGAGCCATTTGTAATACCTGAAAAGATATAAATGCAAAAAATTGCGTTACACTCAAATATTAGGTGGATCGTACTGGCTTTCCTGTTTTTTGCCACCGTTCTCCTATACCTCGACCGTTCTGCCCTGGGTATTATGGCTCCGTTTCTTCAGAAAGAGATCGGGTGGAATGAGCAGCAATACGGCAACATAAACACCGCCTTCATGGTCGGATATGCGATTTGCTTTCTCATCATGGGCTCATTCATTGACAGGATAGGCACAAGGGCAGGCTATGCACTTTCAGTTACCTTGTGGGCTGTCGCCCAGGCATCTACAGTTTTTGCCAGAACATGGGTAGGATTTGCCGCTTCAAGAACAGGATTATCGATAGGTCAATCGGGAAATTTTCCTGCAGCTAATAAAGTGCTGGCAGAATGGTTTCCAAAGAAAGAAAGAGCTCTGGCTGTCAGTCTGTTTAATGGTGGATCGAATGTCGGAACATTGACTTCCCCTCTCGTTATTCCGGTTGTGGTATCCGCTTTTGGAAATGACTGGAGAGCTGCCTTTGTGTGGACATTACCAATAAGTTTTATCTGGATAATCAGCTGGTTTTTTTTCTACCGGAAACCTGAAGATCATAAACTGGTGAGTAAAGATGAGCTGAATTATATTAACAGTGATAGTCACGATCAGACCACTGGCAGAGTCAGCTGGTCTGTACTGCTCCGCAAAAGAGAGGTCTGGGGCATATGTGTCGGCAAATTCATCGCAGATCCCATATGGTGGTTTTATCTCTTCTGGGGGGCAAAATTTCTGAATTCCAGATTCGGGCTTAACCTGCAGGAGATAGGATTGCCTTTCTTTTCTATTTACCTGTTTTCATGGATAGGCGGAATATTTATAGGCTGGCTTTCATCGGCTTTCCTTAAAAATGGATGGTCACTTAACCGAGGACGAAAAACAGGATTCCTGGTCTGTGCCGTTTTTGCCCTTCCTGTAATGTTGGTCCCGCATCTTGAGAATATGTGGATTGCAGTTGCACTCATTGCGGTTGCAGCGGGAGGCCATTGTGGATGGTCTGCTAATATCTTCAGCCTGGTATCAGACATTTTCCCCGGTAAGGCAACAGCTTCAGTGACGGGTATAGGAGGCTTTGCAGGAGCCGTGGGAGGTGCTTTGATTGCCCAGCTCGTAGGCAGATCATTGCAGCACATGGGCACTGAAGGCTATTACCTGCCCTTTCTTATTGCTTCCATGGGCTATCTGATAGCCCTGGCTATAATACATCTTCTGATCCCAAAAATAGAACCTATATCTTTAGACTGATATGACAAGCTCCCAAAGGCTGGATATTGCTATAAACCACCACGAACCCGACAGGGTGCCATATGATCTGGCAGGCACCACAGTGACAGGAATCAGCAAAAAAGCATTCCTGAAAGCAATGGAACATCGCGGAATGCCAACCAATTATGAAACCAGAGAGATTGATCCGATACAGCAGATCGTTACTCCTGCCCCGGAAACCTTAAAACTGCTAAATACAGATACCAGAAGAATCGGGGCCCGGAGAATTCCCGACTATGAAAAAATTGTTAGATACCGCAATGGGATACATGAACTTACTGACATATGGGGATGCACCTGGAAAATGGACGATAAGAAGGATTTCTACTTCAACCAGTATTCCTACCCTATGGAGAAATTTGAGACAATTGAAGATGGACTTAAGAACTACAGGTTCCCCGATATCTCCGGGCACTCAGATATTATCCGAAGCGATCTCTCGGAACAGATCCTGAATATTCAGGATTATGGTGTCATTGCAGACAGAAACTGTGCGGGTCTTACAGAGACATCCTTAAGGATCAGAGGATATGAGAACTGGTACCTGGATACAATGACTGACCCTTCCGGTGTGGAAAAACTTTTTGATCTCATAATTGAATATAAAAAAGAATACTGGGATCTTGTAATCGACTGGCTTTATGAAAATAACTATCAGGATAAGGTCAATGTTATATCGGAATGTGATGATCTCGGAACTCAGACCTCCACATTACTTGAACCGGCATACCTGAAAAAAGCTGTAATACCGAGATTCGGTTACCTGTGGAGTCATATCAGGAAAAGACTGCCTCACATCAAAATCTTTATGCATACCTGCGGCTCTGTAAGAGTATTGTTACCTGATCTGATTGAAGCCGGCCTTGATATCTACAACCCCGTACAGTTCACTGCAGCGAATATGGAGCTGGAAGGTCTGAAAAAAGATTTTGGAAAGGATCTCGTCTTCTGGGGAGGAGGAGTAAATACACAATCAACTCTTAAAAGCGGCACTCCGGCAAAAGTCAGTGACGAGGTAAAAAGGATTCTTGATATAATGGCCCCAGGAGGAGGATTTGTTTTCACACCGGTACATAATATTCAGGAAGATGTCCCGCCTGAGAATTTCTGGGCAATGTGGGATACCCTGATGGCATATGGTAAGTACAGGGGATAGCTCAGGGCTCAGGGCTCAGGGCTCAGGGCGCAGGGCTCAGGGCTCAGGGCTCATAGAGACGTCCCTGCCAGGTATCAAGTTCTTCTAAACGTTTTTCAATAAGGTTTACAATCTGATCTGCACGTTTTTTGCCCCAGCCGGTACCGGTAAGAAACCTCGGCGGAGCCTCACCTGTAAAACGCTCCACCACTAGAGCAGGATTAAGCCTCTCAAGGAAACTAATAAAGAAACTGAGATATTCCTCCCATGTAAAAAGATCAAAATCACCCGGGTGCTCAGCAAAATCCATTTCCATCCTTGTACCCCTGATTATCTGAAGCTGATGGAACTTGACAGTTGTAAGAGGCAATCCCGAAATCAGTTTAACCTGGTCAAACATCTCCTCTCTTGTTTCTCCCGGCAATCCAAAAATAAAATGAGCTCCTGTGTTAATGCCCAGAGCGGCGGTCTTTTCTACCGCCTCAACTGCATCCTCAAACGTATGCCCTCTGTTTATCCTTTTCAGTGTCTTATTGTAGCACGACTCGATCCCATATTCGACTGCTATATAGTATTTACGGGAAAGCTCTTTCAGATAATTAAGTTTCTCATCATCAATGCAATCAGGTCTTGTACCAATGATAATACCAATAACGCCAGGATAACCTAGGGCCTCCTCATAAAGTTTACCGAGAGTCTCAAGGGGTGCATAAGTATTGGAATAAGCCTGAAAGTAAGCAAGATATGAACTTGCCTCGTTGTATCTCCACTTATGAAATGTTATACCCTCCTCAATCTGAAGTGAAACAGATTTCTCAGGCTGGCAATAAGATGGATTAAAAGCATCATTATTACAATATGTACAGCCACCTGTACCTTTTGTCCCATCGCGGTTGGGGCATGTGAAACCTGCATCAATAGAAACCTTCTGTACCCTGCTGCCATAAATTGTTCTGAAATAATTCGAATAGGCATTGAACCTGCGCCCATGGCCCCATGAAAATATTCTCTCCTCTTTCTTACTTACTGACATCTATGCAGGTACTATTTTATTCTTATCAACATACCAGATGAATGTCTCTATATTTGTATAACCCATCTCTGCCATCAGATGACGATACAGATTAACCTGTTCAGCATAATGAGGAGATTCATCCCCGAACTTGAAATCAATGATCATTGTCTTTCCATCTTTAAATATCACTCTGTCAGGACGCTTAGTGTTACCTGATGTCAGCAATATACCGGCTTCAGTCAGGATCTCATTGCCAGGTGAGAACCAATCGGCAACCTGTGGCAACTCAATGAGATTATGAACCCTTTTCGCGAGTTCAGCAGATTCCGCCTCGGTCACCTTTCCTTCAAGTACAAGTTTCCTTACAGAACTCCCAATATCTGCAGCTGTTTTTATCCCTTCAAAGATCTCATGCATCAGCTTGCCATAATTAATTCTTTCCCTTATCTCCTGATCACCTGATGAAAAGTAATTCTCTCCGTGTAGTTTTAGCCTGAGAGATTCCATTGCCTGGCTGACATTATATTTGCCGGAGAAGGAATCTTTTTCCATGGGAAGTTCCTTTTGTTTCTGAGGTATTTCACCAAACTCGAACAGGTTCTTCTCGATATTATAATAGCTGCTTAACTCAATGCCTGCAGTACCAGCTTCCTGATTTGCTGTTAACATTGCACTCTTCAGAACTCCTGCAATTGTATTTTCAGTTTTAGGGTTGTCGACCGAAAAGCCATAGATGACCTCCTTCGCCCTGGTCAGGGCAACATAGAGAAGATTAATATTATCTACAAATACTGAATGCTTTTCTTCTGCATAACTATCTGCGAACCATGTTTTTGTCAGCTCTGAACTATATTTAACAGGAACAACACCTATATCACTGAATGGAGATTTAGCCGGTTTTACCCATAAAAATGGCTGCTTTGACCCCATATGATCTAAATTCCATGAAATAAAAGGAAGAATTACCACCCTGAATTCAAGCCCCTTTGACTTATGAATTGTCAGTATCCTCATTGCATCCTGATTTCCAGGTAAAACAACTGATTTTCCCGAGCCTGTTGTTTCCCACCAATCCAGAAATGCCTGACGGTCTCCGCTCCTGCTGCCTGTAAAACTTACAACATAATCCTGAAAAGTATTCAGATAAGCAACATTAGAGGGCGATTTTCCGAGTCCGAAAAACCCTATTATGCTTTCTGTTGCTTCAAAAAGAGGCAACTGTTTTAACCTGTCAAGAAATATTTCATACCCATCAGGGAAGTAGTTGCCGGAAGTCTCTTTGAGCTTCTCTCCTGCCAGGGAGACGGTTTCAGCTTCCGGCGTATCTTCTGCCAAAAGAAAAAACCTGAGCATCAGCGCTCTGCTAATCATGTCATCAGGATCATTTACCGCAGAGAGAACAGCAATTATAAAGCTGATTGCCGGAGAGTTTGGCAACAGTAAGGAATCACTTGAAACTATGTTATAGTTGAATTTAAGCTTGTTCTCATCAGGACAGTTGTGTGTGTAATCTATAATTGTCTGCAGCACCAGTGCTCCCTCCCTGCCATCCCTGACAATTATCCCGATATCGGATGCATTATATCCCTTCAGCTGAAGTGATTCAATTACACCCGGAATCTTTTCGAGAACCTTATCCTGCCATTTCAGTTCCTTTTCATTTTCTATGAATTCAATTCTGACATATCCTCCCTCCTTCTTCCCCGGTTCACTCTGAATTGCCTCCGAATATATATTTCTGAAACTTATCTGGCCGGATTCTCCGGCGAATAACTCATCCACCCGGGCCGGAATTATTGTGAAAAGTGAATTATTGAATCTTATTATATTTGAAAAGACTTCTCCAGTTTTTTGTTAGTGGTTTACTTATAAATCTGTCATTATCAACCATTCCATTAAGAGCACTCAGAATCTTCCAGTCGCTGTTCCTCCACCTGTATATGGATTGCTTCACATCACCAACAACAAGGTTATCGAAACCTTCTGCCATGCTGTTTTCAATAAGCGGTCTGAGGTTATTCCATTGTATTATTGAAGTATCCTGAAACTCATCTATCATGAAATTTTCAAACCTGTTGCCCACTTTCTCATAAATGAAAGGAGACTGATCCTGTCCGGTAATAAGGCTGAGAACCTCTCCTGCATCTGATAATAGGAAACTGTTTTCGCTGGCTGTAATAACATGTATATTATACAAAATATCCGAAAGGATCCCAAGTGCATAGATATTTGAAAGAACTGCATTTGCAGTGGTATAATCCATTATGTTACCGTCATAATACTGCAATGCTTCCAGCAGAACTGATTCAAGTCCGTTTCTGATTGCAATCTGAAGCTGAGGGGCGGGTGAGCCGGTAGACCACTTCGGAGATGATTTCTCGATTTCACGGATATAACTATTAGGTTCTCTGATGATTCCGGAAGCCAGACTTTTTATATATCCCGGGACACCCTTTCCTTTCTGGAAGAACATATCATCTGACAAGCCATGCTCTGAGTATATCCCGGAGGCCTTTTTCCCAAGGTCAGCAAGCTTCTTTTCGAAAGCTGCAGACAATGATCTTATCTTCTCAATATATCCAAGGAGGAACTCCTTATTTTCAAGATTTGACCGTTCTCCAGCAGACAAAATTTTAAACTTCTCCTTAAAGAGCTCTTCTGAAAGCTTAATGATACCATCTTTCAGATTCCAGCTCTTATCCTCCTCAATATTTGTCATGGCATAGTTTGTCAGCCACTTGTTAAGCTGAGTGCCGGCAACTGCTGAACCAAGCATTTCATCAACTGCTGATGAAAGTGTATTACTGTGATCGAGTTCAACATTAAAGCCTGAATGCAAGCCTGCTTCCCTTGTAAATGCACGGAGGATCTTCTGAAAAAAACTATCGATCGTTGAGACCGAGAATCTGGAGAAGTCGTGCAGTATAGTATTTAATATCTCTGCGGACTCACTCCTGATCCATTCTTCGGACTTTGCGGTGCTGCTCATCAGTATGGCCAGGTAATCAGAACTCTGACCTGAAGCGAGTTTATGCAGGTTATCAAGAATCCTTGATTTCATCTCTGCAGTGGCTTTATTGGTAAATGTCACTGCAAGGATTTTACGGTAGTTGTATCTTGATCTGAAAAGACTCATGAGATAAATCTCAGTCAGGGTATAAGTCTTACCCGACCCTGCCGATGCGCTGTATATTGTTAAAGTGCCTTTTCCCATGATCGCATAAAGTTAACCAATTATGCTCTTTTTCTTTACCTTTGCACCATGAAAAAGAGAGTAATTATCGGACTATCCGGAGGTGTTGACTCTAGTGTGGCAGCATATCTGCTTAAGGAACAGGGATATGATGTAGCTGCTCTCTTCATGAAAAACTGGCATGATACCACCGGTTTGCTTCAGAGTGATTGCCACTGGGAGGACGATCTTATGTTTGCCGAAATGGTGGCAAAAAAACTGAAGATCCCATTCCATCAGGTTGATCTTAGCAAACCATACCGTGAGAAGGTTGTTGACTATATGTTTGCAGAATATGAAAAAGGACGAACTCCCAATCCTGATGTACTCTGCAACAGGGAGATAAAATTTGACTCCTTTGCCGAGGAGGCACTTAAACTGGGCGGAGATTATGTAGCTACAGGCCATTACTGCAGAAAAGATGAAATATTAAACGGAGAAAAACCCATCTCCAGGCTATTGGCAGGTATTGATAAGAACAAGGATCAGAGTTATTTCCTGTGCCAGGTGAGCCAGCAGCAGTTATCAACTGCACTTTTCCCCGTTGGTGATCTGACAAAAGGTGAAGTACGAAAAATTGCAGATAAGCTGGGTCTGGCAACTGCCCACCGCAAAGATTCGCAGGGGATCTGTTTCGTCGGCAAAGTGCACCTTCCAACTTTCCTGCAGCAAAAGCTGAAAGCAAAAAAGGGAGCTATTATAGAAATAGCAGACCGTACAATATTTCCTGAGATTGAAGATGGTTTGCCTGATGAGAAGATATCAGAGGATCTGCTTGCTCAGATGACAGCTCCATTCAGATTTGATGCATCTTTCGGAAAGATTATCGGTGAGCATAATGGCGCCCACTTTTTCACCATAGGCCAGAGAAAGGGTATGAACGTTGGCGGCCACAAGGAGCCTCTTTTTGTTATCGGGACAGATGTTGAAAACAATTTAATCTATACCGGTGAAGGACATTCCCATCCGGGTCTGAACAGGAAAGGGCTGTTCATTAACAGGGAAGAGATGCATTGGATACGGCCTGATCTTAAGATGGACACAGGTGAAAACCGTGATTATATGGTCAGGATCAGATACCGGCAGCCCCTCCAGGAAGCCAGGTTTTTTTGTCGTGAAAAAGGATTCTATATAGTTTTCAATGTCCCCCAAAGGGGAATCGCGCCAGGCCAGTTTGCAGCCTTATACCATGGAGATGAACTGGTGGGTTCGGGAGTGATAAGCGGGTAGGATCAGTGATCAGTGATCAGTAATCAGGGATCAGGGTTGATTTGTTCCCCTCCCGGGAGAGCCTGCCCCGCGTCAGCGGGGGGTTAGGGGTGGGTTTCTTAGGGTGCTGGGGTGCTGGGTGCTGGGTGCTGGGTGCTGGGTGCTGGGTGCTGGGTGCTGGTAATGAATGCCGAACAGGGAACGTAGAGAGTTTCTTAATTATTCATCCAGCATGAACAGCAGCCTTACATTTGGATCTGGTATGACTTCAGGAATGTTAACGGACGGTACCGTAATCTTTGTTAATTTCTCCTTTACTATAACCTTTTCGACTCTTTCACCGGAACCATCCTTTATCAGCAGTTCAAGTGTGAATTCAAAAAGTTGATCCTGCAGCTGTTCAATACAGATTTCCGTTAAACCTTCTTTTTTAATTACTTTCTGCCTGATCTTAAGTTCAGGCTGACCTGCAACATAAAGCCATTGCCAGAAAAATCTGCTGAGATCCTTCCCGCTGACCTCTTCCATAGCCAGCTCAAAATCCCTGCTAAGTGCATTTGAATTTTTATAACGTTCAAAATAGAGCCTCATACCTTTTACGAAAGCATCATCCCCGACTTCGTTCCTGAGCATATGTAGAATCCATGCACCCTTCTGATATGAATTAATGCTAAGGAGGTCCATCAGGTTTGTGATTGTTGTGTCGACCAAAGGCTTCCCATTCTTCTTAAAATATCTCAGGATCAGTTTCCTTGATCCGGACATATCAGATGCAAGATTCTCCTTTCCCTGGGTTGACTCAGTATATAAGGATGTAAGATAGGTTGCAAAGCCTTCGCTGAGCCAGACATGGTGCCAGTCAGCTTCCGTTACACAATCTCCGAACCACTGATGTGCTATTTCATGAGCTATGAGTTTCTCTGCTTTTCCCAGGCCTGTAACTGAATTCTCCGAATAGAAAATTGCTCCGGCATTTTCAAGGCCCCCGTAAATTGTTTTTGACTGAACATTGGCCAGCTTTTTATACGGATACTCACCAATGAGGCGGCAGTAATACTCCATTGGTTTCAGGGCAATGGCATAATCATTAAATCCTTCCAAACGGTTTTGAGGAAAGACCCACGACCAGACAGGAATATTATCAACCTCTCCGGCATAACTGACAGCAAACCTGGCAGCTCCGAATGTCATAACCTTAACCGGAATGGGGACCGTTTCTTTCCAGTGGGTAAGTTTCATATCATCAGCAAGATCTGATTCTTCAATTAAATTACCATTAGCCACAACACTGTAACTTCGGGGAGCCGTAATTAAAAAATCCACTGCAGCCTTATCATATGGATGATCAATGCATGGAAGATAATTGCTTGCCCTGTCGGGCCAATGATCTGCAAAAAAAGTCCTGTCCCCGAATTTGTTCCGTGAAATAATAAGTCCGTCAGCAGGAACACCTCTGTATTCAATGATCAGATTCAGAGTATCTGCTGTTAATGCAGAATACTTCAGGTATATCAGCAGTTTCTCGTTAGACTGTTTCCAATTAGCATTTTGATTTTCAAGCAGAACCTGTTCGACTATCATCCCTTGTCCACCGCTGTTAACACCTTTGAGATCAAGAATCACAGAATCGGTTTTTTCGAGTATCTTCAGGTCAATGACGGCCCTTCCTTTGACAGAATCAGAAGAGTCACTGAGAGAAAGAGTGAACTCATAGTGCAGCACATCAATATTTTGAAGGCGATAATAGCCGTCCGCAGCTGAAGCAGAAGCACTTATCAAAAATATCAGGAATAAGAAGAAGAGTCGTTTCATACACCTGAAAGTTTTTGTTCATTGTTTCTCTGCCTGCTCACCACGAAGACCCCGGCAAAAATAAGAAAAGCCGATAGCACCATTACAAAGTCGATATGGTCCTGTCCCATAAGCGAGGCAAGGTAGGCTGCTATCACAGGATTGATATATGTGTAAGTACTTACAATCGTGGGACTAAGGCGTCTCAGTCCGAATGAAATCAGAAGGTAGCCCAGGTAAGTTGCAAATACAACGACAAATCCTATTCCAAGCCATCCGTTTAAAGTTATCAGTGACCAATCCATAGTGCTCCATTGACTGTATCCTACCGGAATTGTTGTTAACATTCCGAAAGTGAAAGTCCATTTCATTACTGTTACAGGATGATATTTTTCAAGCATCCTTTTTATAATTACTGTATAAAAAGCCCAGCTGATGGTATTAATAAGGGTATATATATCCCCAATGAATGTGTTGCTGTTAATGTCAGGAGTGCCATTCTGCAATATCAGAAGGAATACACCGGAAAGCCCGATTGCCAAACCTATGCTTTTCATGAATGATATATTCTCTTTCAGTATAATAGCTGCAAAGACAAAGGCAAAAATCGGGTTTGTTGATATTATGATTGAGGAATTTACCGGAGAGGTATAATTAAGCCCGACGAGAAAAAGAACCTGGTTAATAACAACTCCAAAAAATGAGCAGCCAAAAGGTAGAACAGATCTTTTCTGCTAACTTTTTCTTTTGGCAGGAAAAGACTTGTAATCCAAAATAGTCCGGCAGCACTGATACTCCTTAAGGCAACAAGAGCAAGTGGTTTAATCTGATCCGGCATCACAGCTTTGGCAATGGAATAGTTTACTCCATAAATAATATTGGCAGCCAGCAGGGCAATGTGGGCCCATGTCTTAAACATTTTCCTAACCATCTCACGAATTTGTGTGGCAAAAGTATGAAAAGAGAGACGATAATCAAAAAAAGATGGCAAAACGCGATCTAAGGATTTCAATTCATCAACAATAGGTATCTTTGAAAAAACTGGGTGATGCAGTCTCTAAATGGAACAACCGGATCTCTGTTACTCAAAACCAAACAAATATGACAAAAAAAGTATCATTAATAAGCGGCGGTGCAAGCGGTCTCGGACTCGAGATTGCTGATCTTCTCGTCAGATCAGGGAAAAAGGTAATAATCCTCAGCCGTAACGGGGAGAAACTAAAACAGGCATCTGCCAGGTTGCACGAATCATCGGCAGATAATCCTGTTGATGCAATCACATGCAATATTGGCAGGGAAGAAGATATAAAGAAAGTCGGCAACTTCCTGGTAAAAAACAGTATGTCAGTCGAATACCTATACAACAATGCCGGAATGGGATTGTTTGCCGGTGCAGAGTCCTCAACTGCAGAAATGGTTGACATTGTATTTGAAGCTAATCTGAAGGGAATGATACTTTTAACTTCTGAAATTTTACGGGTAACTCCGAAAGAAGAGGAACTGACAATCGTAAATATAATGTCGACCTCGGCACAGATCGGAAGGGCGCAGGAGACCCTTTATTGTGCAGCCAAATTCGGAGCAAGAGGTTATACCGAAGCGCTCAGAAGTGAACTCAAAGGAACAAGACGTAACATAATTGCTGTATATCCGGGTGGTATGAGAACCGACTTCTGGAAAATTCCCGGACAAAACAAGGATCTGAGCAGCTTTATGGATCCGGCAGATGTTGCGGTAAAAATCGTAAATGCAGTTCAGATCTCAGATAAAATGCTGGTCACGGATATTACTATAAACAGGAAGTAAAAGTTGTCTTGCAGGTCTTGCAGGTCTTGCAGGTCTTGCAGGTCTTGCACGACTTGCACGACTTGCAGGACTTGACTTACACGACTTACACGACCTTAAGACAACCTTGACTTATAGTCGTTATAATCAAATTCCCTTATCAGTTTGAATTTCGCTTCAGTGGTCCAGATACCAATTGAGGGATGATGCACACCGTTAAATGTTGTGGTCTTGACCATTGTATAGTGGATCATGTCAAGGAAGACAATCCTGTCTCCCGGTTTAAGGGGAGCGTCAAATGACCAGTCTCCCATAACATCACCAGAGAGACATGAATTCCCGCCTAACCTGTAGGTTGGCTTACCCTCAATTGGGTCAGTACCATTCAGTATTTTGGGCTTATAGGGCATCTCAAGACAATCGGGCATATGAGCAGTAAAGGAAACGTCCAGGATTGCAGTTTTAATACCCTGATTCTCAACAATATCCTCGACGGTCGCTACTAATTCTCCCGTTTCCCATGCAAATGCGCTTCCCGGTTCAAGTATAACATGAAGTCCTGACTTTTCCCGGAACCTGTTGAGAATATTAATCAGATGATCAGTATCATAATCCTTGCGAGTCATCAGATGTCCTCCACCCATATTGATCCATTTCAGCTGAGGGAAAAACTTCCCGAACTTCTTTTCTACAACATCCAGCACTTTCTCCAGAGCGTAAGAATCTGACTCAAACAGAACATGGAAATGAAAACCTTCAATCCCATCGGGTAAGCCATCTTTGAGATCTTCAGCAATAATGCCAAGTCTTGATCCTGGTGAACACGGATTGTATAAACCATGACTTATCTCAGAGAATTCAGGATTGATTCTCAGTCCAGCTGAAATTTTCCGCGGATAATCAGCCAGTACTGATGAAAACCTCTGGTATTGTTTAAGTGAATTAAAGGTAACATGTGAACTGTAGTCCAGTACAGAGAGGAAATCTTTTTCTTTATAAACAGGTGAATATGTATGTGCCGGAGAATGTATCTCATCAAAACAGAGCTTTGCTTCATCTGCAGAACTTGCAGCTGCTCCGGAAACATATTCACGAAGAACAGGAAAGACTCCCCACATGGCAAAACCTTTAAAGGCCAGGATAATCTCTGCACCCGATTTCTCAGAAACATGCTTTATCAGGGAGAGGTTTTTTCTGAATCGCTCCTCATCGATCACATAGCAGGGAGAGGGTATTTGATTGTAATCTATCACAGAATATATTATTTTTTGGAAATCTTATTAATGGTTCAAGGTTCTGGGTTCTGGGTGCTGGGTGCTGGGTGCTGGTCTGTTTTGTTCCCCTCCCTGGAGGGGTTAGGGGTGGGTTTCTTATCAAGTTCAAGGTTCAAGGTTCAAAGTGCTGGGTGCTGGGTGCTGGGTGCTGGGTGCTGGGTGCTGGGTGGTCACTATCTTACCCAGAACCAAGAACCAAGAACCCAGAACCAAGAACCAAGAACCCAGAACCCAGAACCCAGCACCCGGTTTTATAGCTCCAGATCAACATTATGCAACTCAACCCACGGCAGGCCCAGCCTGTTCAGTTCGGCCATAAATGGATCGGGATCAAATTCCTCAACGTTGTAAACGCCTGGTTTCTTCCAGATGCCTTTAAGGTACATCATTGCTCCTATTGCGGCAGGAACACCGGTAGTATAGCTTACCCCCTGGGTTCCTGTCTCTGCATAAGCTGCTTCATGACTGCAGTTATTGTAGATATAATAACTCTTTTCCTTTCCATCCTTCAAACCCTTTATTCTGCAACCTATTGAGGTCTGTCCTGTATAATTTTCTCCCAATTCACCCGGATCAGGCAGGACAGCTTTGAGGAACTGTATTGGTATAATCTCTCTCCCCTCAAACATAATAGGCTCTATTCCTGCCATTCCGATGTTTTGAATTACCCGTAGATGAGTAAGGTATTCCTGTCCGAAAGTCATCCAGAACCTTGCTCTTTTAAGGGTCGGGAAATTCTTAACAAGAGATTCCAATTCTTCATGGTATATAAGATAAGACTCTTTTGGTCCGATTCCGGGATAATTCAATGGTTTGTGAATCGCATGAGGTTTGGTGGTTACCCATTTGCCACTATCCCAGTATTTGCCTTTCTGAGTTACTTCACGTATGTTTATTTCAGGATTGAAATTTGTAGCGAATGGTTTACCATGATCACCGGCATTGCAATCAACAATATCCAGATAATGCATTTCATCGAAATGATGCTTTGCAGCATATGCTGTAAAGATTGAGGTGACTCCCGGATCAAAGCCGCAACCGAGTATTGCCGTAATTCCTGCTTTTTTATAACGGTCCCGGTACGCCCATTGCCAGCTGTATTCGAATTTTGCCTCTTCAAGTGGCTCGTAGTTCGCCGTATCAAGATAGGCAACTCCTGTCTCAAGACAGGCATCCATGATATGCAGATCCTGGTATGGAAGGGCAACGTTGACAACAAGATCGGGACTGAATGACCTGATAAGCTTAACCAGCTGAGGAACATTATCAGCATCAATCTGGGCGGTTTTTATCCGCCCCTTCCCTATTTTTGAAGCGATGGCATCACATTTCGACTTTGTCCTGCTTGCCAGCATTATTTCTGTAAAAACCTCCGGCAATGAGGCCATTTTATGAACTACAACTGTTCCTACCCCGCCGGCTCCTATAACCAATACTTTTCCCATGTGAAAATATTTTTTATTAATTATTCAGACTTCTGTTCAATAACGGATTTCATTCAATCATTTACAAATTACTACAGTTCAAATTATAAGACTCTTTGAAAATCAATGAAATGAATGTATAGAAAAATGAAATATTAAGTTCCTGAACATAAATCTGTTTGAAAATAAAACCTGTTCAAATATAATATTAAATACTGCTATATTGTTGCATAATCATCTCTTTTAACAGTTTAAAATGACCAGGTATGGATGAAACAATCCGGTTCTGGCCGGACAAATTTATTTCTGTGTATATTTGTATCCAAATTCCTGTAGCCCTAATATGAAGCTGATTAATCCATTGTTGATTTTAAGGATCTTAAGCAGGATACTACTTATCGAGACATTCGCTTTCCTTTTTTGCCTGCCGGTTTCATTGATATATAAAGAGTCTCTGCTTCCATTCATATTTTCAGCAGCAATAACCTTGTCTCTGTCAGGAATCTTATTTATTGCAGGGAGAAAATCTGATCCTGATAAATTCAGCAACAGGGATGGATATCTGGCTGTGGTATTGTCCTGGCTTGTCTTTTCGGCTTTTGGAACTCTCCCTTATCTGATCAGCGACACAATTCCTTCTTTTATTGATGCTTTTTTTGAAGCAACCTCAGGTTTCACCACCACTGGTTCATCTGTAATCAGGGATGTGGAAAATCTTCCGTATTCAATACTCTTCTGGAGGAGTCTGACACACTGGTTTGGAGGAATAGGAATTATTGTTCTCGTCATTGTCATCCTTCCCTCCCTGAGAGTAACTGGCTATCATCTCTTCAGTCTTGAATCTTCGATGAAGGAGAAAATTCACCCGAAGACAAAGGCAATAGGCTTCAGGGTACTCTTTATCTATCTTGGATTAACCCTTGCTGAGATAATTCTTCTCAACTTCGGTGATATGACACTTTTTGACAGTATCTGCCACTCTTTCGGAACAGTAGCAACAGGAGGCTTTTCTACAAAGAATGACAGCATAATGTCATATTCCTCATATACACAATATATAATCCTGATATTCATGTTTCTTGCCGGTATCAGCCAGGTTATCTACTATTTCCTTGTAAAGCTTAATTTCAAAAAAATCAGGCAGAACGAAGAGCTATGGTTCTATATTGCAGTTGCAATACTTGCAGGTTCAATAGCTACAATCACACTGGTTGTCAATTCAACCCGGACATTCGAAGAATCATTCCGTGAAGGGTTTTTTCAGGTAATATCAATACTGACCTGTACAGGATACTCTTCTGCTGATTATATACTCTGGCCCCTTTCTTCTATTCTTTTAATATTCCTTTTAATGTTTGCAGGCGGAAGTACCGGATCAACAAGCGGAGGTATAAAAATGGCCCGGCACTTAATTGTGATCAAGAATATAAGGAATGTATTCATTAAACTCAATCATCCCAAATCTGTCTCTTTCATAAGATTAAACGGAAAGGTCTTAACTGAAAATACAAATACATCCATTTTGTCATTTGTTGTTCTGTATCTCTTCCTATTTATTATAGGTACATTAATAGTGGTACTAAACGGTGTTGACCTCGTTACAGCTTCAAGTTCGGTTGCAAGCTGTATGGCTGCAATTGGTCCGGGACTTGGAACTGTAGGTCCATCTGGTAGTTTTGCCATGATTCCTGAATTCAGCAAGGTGATCCTTAGTCTGCTTATGATAATAGGCAGGCTGGAGATTATAACTGTCTTCACGATCTTTACCAGAACATTCTGGAAGCTATAGCTGGGTGCTGGGTACTGGGTACTGGGTACTGGGTACTGGGTACTGGGTGCTAGGTGCTGGGTAGTCAATACCTTGAACCTTGAACCTTGAACCTTGAACCCAGAACCCAGAACCCAGAACCCAGAACCCAGAACCTAGAACCCAGAACCTAGAACCCAGAACCCAGAACCCAGAACCCAGCAGTTTTCTGACCAACTCAAGGCTTTCCGGCGTGCCGACATCTACCCAGTAACCTTCATCATGCTTCAGGGTGAATATTTTGTTATCTGTGGCGAGTCTGAGATATAAATCTATCATTGAATAGATGCCCTCACTCATAAAATTAAAGATGGCGGGATCAGCTATATGCATACTTGAAAATGCTATTTCTGTCAATCCGTCGCCTGTAACGCCTGCAAGGATCTCCTCTCCTGTCGAAACATTTCTCCAGCCCCTCAGCTGCCCGTTATTATCGATTAACAGGAATCGCTTTCCGGGTCGGTTTCTTACTGCCAGTGTTGCCAGTCCCTTCTTTTCAATATGAAGTCTGTAAAGAGCAGAAAGATCAAGATCAGAGATAATATCAACATTGTAAAGCAGGAATGGACTATTATCAAAGAATTTTCTGGCCTTATAGAGGCCCCTTCCCATTCTCGAGAAGTCCGTCTCTTTCATCGGAAACCGAAATATGAAAGCCCATCCCATTCAGCCGTAATACTTCATCCTCAACCATATCGGCAAAGTGGTGGACGTTAATTATAATATCGTCGAATCCATAACCGGAACATCTCTCAACAGCCAGATGAAGTGCACTCTTTCCATTGATTTCAACAAGTGCCTTTGGAATAGACTGTGTTATATTGCCAAGCCGTTTTCCGAGGCCGGCAGCAAATATCATTGCTTTCATTTTTCCTTATTTAAGCTAAAGTTCGCGGAGTTCAATGAAGTTATCAAAATTTCTCTTTGGTCTTACCCCGTGTTACTCCATGGAACTCGGTGGTAAAATGGCTTTTGCTACATGTCACTTTTTCTAATCCGTTTTCTTTTCAAGTTCCAGATCTTTATAAATCTGAACACCTGGTATAGCCCTGGCAGTCTGGGTCAATTCAGGAAGCGATACAGGAAGCTTCCCCGAATCAATGAGCTGTATAAGAAGAATGACAGCCGGGACAATGCTTCCGGTAAATGTCGGTTTTCTCTCATACAAGCCTCTGAAACCAAACGCTCCCAGCGCCTGCATTAATCTTATCATGCTGAAGCCGGTAAAATAGCCTGTGAATTCCTCTTTTTTCTCTCCGGATACTGAGCAGAATCTCTCAATATAGTACTCAAGCAGACGCTGGCGCGACTCTTCCGGTACATGTGCTTTGGCATCATAAAGAAGCGAAGCCACATCATACTGAGGTGCGCCCTTCCTCCCACCCTGATAATCAATGAACCAGGGGTCACCATCCACCAGCATTACATTAGCCGACTGAAAATCCCTGTAAAGGAAGAAATCCTGTCCCGGCTCCAGCAGAAAATCTGCAAGCTTTTCAAAGTCATGCTCCAGCCTCCTCTCATTGAAAGGTACTGCCAGTAGTTTAAGCAGCATATACTTGAAATAATTCATATCCTACATCATTGATTGCCTGTCGAAGCTTCTGTGGGGATAACAGAGATCCAGATTCAGGCCATCAATTCCGTTTATCTGAAAACGGATCAGAGTGTCAAGTATTTTTTGATATATACCTTCGGCCTCTGAATCAAAACCGTTCACATCATGCCTGGCCTGAAGCCAGGTAAAAAGATTGAGATCCCCAAGATCCCTGAGAAAATAGACATTGCTCTCAGGGAGATACCCGAATATATCAGGTACCGGAAGTCCCTTGGAAATAAAATGATGAGTAAATCCTATAAATGCTTCATTTTCTTCAAAATTGGAATTATATGCCCCGATAACGCTTTTTTTCCCTGATTTGATCCTGAAATATTTCCTGTCGGATCCTGATTTTGGCAAAGCAACTATTTCAAAATCAGAATTACCATATAATTCCTTGTACCCTTTTGATACTTCCTCTATTTCACTCATTCAAACCTATATTTTTATTCCTAATAAGCCTATATCCAAAATCTGTTAGAATATTCGGTCATTGCGAGGCGCGAAGCGCCGAAGCAACTCTATCCGGCATGCGAGGCGCCCGGCGATCATAATTTTCCTATTGTACAGAAGCAGCGCCACAATCCAGAGTACGAGTACCTGGATCACAGCAAACATAAGGCTTCCATTCAGGTTTCCTGCAACAGGAACACACACCTTTTCATAGAACCATGTGTAAAAACTTACATTTGCCCCACCCGACCGGATCTTTATAACATAGAGCATCATTTTTGTCCAGATCCCTGCAAGAGCGAATGTAAAGAGGGCATTGGTTCCAAAAACCACGAAGAAAGTGCCCCATATTTGAAATTTCAGTACATCTGCTATAAGATAGATAACTGATAAAACTACAGTTGCAAGACCAGCTGTATACAGAACATATGAACTTGTCCATAAAGCTTTATTGATCGGAAAAACCATACCCCACAGATATCCGAGTCCGGTTGCACCAGCACCTATGACAAGGAGTTTGAGTACAGTTTTGCCGCTTGCTGATCCCCTGGAAACAACATCTCCGATGAAGTATCCTATTATCACAGTGCAAATGGCCGGAATTGTGCTCAGCAATCCTTCCGGTTCAAATGGTATTCCAAATCCTTTGTACATATGATTTTTGCCCAGAATTGCCAGATCAGCTTTCAGGGCAAAATTATCATTCAGGCTGTAAGGATCAGCCCCTCCGAAAAATGCCAGCAGGGCCCAGTATAGTAGCAGAACAATAGCGACGACTATCCAAAGATACTCCTTTCTTACTGCAAGACAAATAGTTGCACCGATACCATAGGCGATGGCAATCCTCTGCAAAACTCCCATGATTCTGAGTGTTGAATAGTCTCTTACAAAATTCGGGAAAATAGTAAGCAGAAGTCCTATTGCAAAAATAGCCACCATTCTGCGGAATATCCTGAAAAGTGAATTGCCATTAATCACATTGCCATATTTTTTCAAAGAGTAGTATGTAGAAACACCTACGATAAAAAGAAAAAACGGAAAAACAAGGTCAGTCGGAGTACAACCGTGCCATTCGGCATGTCTCAGAGGGGCATAAACATATTTCCAGCTGCCCGGAGTATTAACAATAATCATAAAAGCAATTGTCATACCCCTGAAGATATCGAGAGAGACAAGTCTGCTGCTGCTTTTTGCCATATATCACCAAATTTTTTCCCCGTAAAAGTAATAATTAATGTGATTTGTAAAGTGACAGGAATTTTATCAGTATGATATCTGTCATTGTTAAAATGTGCTACTTTTGAGATTATTCCTTCCATTTTGAATAACGACCTGAAAAATCCTGAATATGAATTTTAAAAGACTCTCCGGTTCATTGCTTCTTCTGACAACTATATTACTGATTTCCTTCAGAATAGATGCACAGCAAACTGATCCCCCCTTTATAAAGTATCTCAACCATCCATGGGTCGATTCTGTTCTTAAATCGCTTACTGTCGATCAGCAGATTGCCCAGACAATATGGATAGCAGGCTGGTCCAATGAGACCATAGAACATGAGGTAGAAGTAAGGGATATCATTGTTAAATATGGAATAGGAGGTATTATATTCTTCCAGGGTACGGCAGGGAAACAGGCTGAGCTGACTAATTATTATCAGAAGATTTCGAGAGTGCCCCTGCTGATAGCTATGGATGCCGAATGGGGTACGGGCATGAGGCTTGAAAATGTTGATAAATTCCCATACCAGATGACTCTTGGTGCGATTAAAAATGATTCACTGATATACAGATTGGGTGAAGCCGTGGCCGGTCAGTTCAACAGACTTGGAATGCATGTCAATCTTGCACCGGTGGCCGACATCAATATCAATCCGAAAAATCCTGTAATAAACTACAGATCATTTGGTGAGAACAGGGATGAGGTAGCAGCAAAAGCAATAATGTATATGCGTGGAATGCAGAATAAAGGAGTTACAGCTACAGGAAAACATTTCCCGGGTCATGGCGATACAAATGCAGACTCCCACAATGAACTGCCTGTTATCCCGCACAGCAGGGCAAGACTCGACAGTATTGAGTTATACCCTTTCACAAAAATGATTCAGGCGGGAACAGGAAGTATTATGACTGCACATCTGAATCTTCCATCGCTCGATTCGACAACCGGGCTGCCCTCAACACTATCTCCCATAATAATTAACGATCTTCTTAAAAAGCAGCTTGGATTCCGGGGGCTGGTTATTACCGATGCAATGAATATGAAAGGTGTTACAAAATACTTCAGGAACGGTGAGGCAGATGCAAGAGCGCTTGCAGCAGGTAATGATGTCATTGAATATGTTCTGGATGTTGAAGCGGCTATCAGAGAGACCAAAGCATTTATCGTCTCCGGAAAACTGACCAATGAAGATATTGCACTCAAATGCAGAAAGATACTTGCACTTAAATACTGGTCAGGACTAAACCGTATTCAACCTGTCAAACAAGAGAATATAGAGAATGATTTATCCTCCGCTGCAAATAAAGCGCTTATAAGCGATCTCTATGCAAATGCCTTAACTGTATTGAATAACAACAATAACATTCTTCCTGTTAAGGACCTGAATACTGTCAGGATCGCAACAATAGCCATAGGCAAGGGCAAAACTTGCAGATACCAGGAAAGACTGGCAAAATATCATCCTGCTGACCATTTCAACATAAATGCTTCAGATGGTCCTGCATGTGATACACTGTTTAAGAAACTCACCGGATATGACCTGATTATTGCCGGGGTGTTTGATCTTGATCAGCGTCCCTATATGGAATTTGGAATTAAGCCCGGACTGGTTCAGTTTCTTGATAAACTGATCGCAAATAATAAAACTATTATTACCTGGTTTGGAAATCCTTATGGCATCGCAAAGATCAGGTCGCTGGAAAATGCCGATGGCCTTGTGCTTGCTTATCAGGATAATACTTACACCCAGGATCTTTCGGCCCAGCTGATATTCGGGGGGATCGGCGCCAGGGGAGCGCTTCCTGTGACAATAAATGAAAAGTGGCCGTATGACTTTGGGATAATTACTCCTGGCGATCAGAGATTGAAATTCGGCTTAGCTGAAAATGCTGGTTTGTCTTCTGAAATTCTGGGGAGAAAAATAGATTCGATTGCCATGGCTGGATTGAACGCAAAAGCTTACCCCGGCTGCGAAGTAATGGTTGCACGCAAAGGGATAGTGGTATTCTCTAAATGTTATGGCTACCAGACATATGACAACAGGACTCCTGTTACCGAAGCGGATCTGTTTGATCTTGCCTCCGTTACCAAGATTTCCGCCTCCCTCCCGGGATTTATGCTGCTGAATACCGAAGGAAAATTTTCGCCGGATAAAACACTTGGATATTATCTCCCATATCTGAAAAATTCCAATAAGGCTGATATTCCTTTAAAGGACATATTTACTCACCAGGCCGGTTTAACTCCTTTTATAATGTTCTGGAAAGAGACTCTGAAAAAGGATGAAAAATACAAAAGAAGAATCTACAGCCATGAGTATTCTGCCAGGTATCCTTTGGAGGTTGCCCGTGGCCTTTATATAAATAAAAATTACAGGAAGAAAATGCTTTCTGAAATTAAGAAGAGTCCTTTAGGTGAAAAGAAATATGTCTATTCGGACCTTACATTTATCATTACGCCTGAAATTATTGAAAGATTATCCGGCAGGAAATGGAATGAATATGTCACCGAAAAAATATACAGGAAGATCGGGGCATATGATATAGTTTTCAATCCTGATCAGAAATACCCTCTTACCAGGATCATTCCAACCGAATACGATTCACTGTTCAGAAAGCAACAACTAATTGGAACAGTGCACGATGAAACAGCCTCAATGCTTGGAGGCATTTCCGGACACGCCGGCCTCTTTGCCACGGCAAATGATCTTATGAAGCTGATGGAACTTTATCGCAAGATGGGAGAATACGGAGGAGAACAGATCATTGGAAGAGATGTATTGAAAGAGTACACAAGGGTCCAGTTCCCGGAGAACAATAACCGCAGGGCTCTTGGATTTGATAAACCACTCTTGAATAATGCTGAACTTCCTCAGAGTGAAACTTATCCGACAAAAGGAGCTTCTCCTTCAAGTTTTGGACATTCAGGTTATACAGGAACATTTGTATGGATCGATCCGGAATATGAAATCACATATGTTTTCCTCTGTAACAGGGTCTATCCGACAAGAAATAATAACATCTTGTCCGATATGAACATAAGAACGGAGATTCTCCAGTCAGTATATGATTCCATACTGAAATAAAGAAACTAATTCACTCTGACGCGCTCAGGTTAATGGATCATAATTTTAAAAACACTATAAACGAGTTTTATGAGGTATAATTCAGGAATCTCAAATCAATTTTCAATTGGAATAATTGCGATTTGTCTTTGTGTATTCTCTCTGTCATGTCAGAAGCCGGAAAAAAGAGAGGTAATTTCATTAAGCGGCCATTGGAATTTCCTTATTGATTCCTCCTCGGTAGGCGATTCACTAATGTGGGCTAAGAACGGACTCCCTGAAGGATTAATAAGTGAAGTTAATGTTCCGCATACTTGGAATTCAAACAGAGAACTGGCCAGGTATACCGGCAAAGCCTGGTATGAGCGCAAATTTAATGTTTCAGAAGAACAGCTCTCTAAAATAACACGAATTCAGTTCGACGCTGTTTACCATGATGCATTTGTTTATGTCAACGGAGTTAAGGCAGGGGAACACCTTGGTTCGGGTTACAACCGATTCTTCATTGATGTAACGCCCTATCTGAGAAAGGGTGAAAACAGACTGACAGTCTGTGCTGACAATTCATTTTCACGCAGCAATATCCCTTTCATGAGAAGCTATGACTGGGCTAATGATGGTGGAATATACCGCAATGTATATGAAGTTATTACCAGCAAATATTCCATCAGGAATGTTCATGTTGCTGCATTGCCGGAGGATGGAAAAGGAGTGGCAGATATCAGGGTATATTTTGTAGATACCACTATCCCAGATCCATCAAAACTTAAATTTAAGGCTACTGTAACAGAGGAGAACCAGCCAACCAGTTCTGTAGTTTTTGAAGGAGAGTTGAAGGCTAAGTTGGAAAATGGCGTATTCACGTCTGAGTTGAATTTTGAAAAAATCAATCTCTGGCATTTTGACTCTCCAAATCTCTACAAGATTGACATACAGCTTTTTATGGAAGATATTGAGAGGGACAAGTTTTCAGCAGTTTTCGGATTCCGAACAATTAAAGTTGAGAATAACAGGTATGTCCTGAATGGAGAACCTATGAGATTAATGGGTGTTGAATGGATGCCCGGGTCAACACTCGAACGGGGTATGGCTGAAACTACAGAGGATTTTGATGCAAACCTGAATCTGATGAAAAATGCCAATTGTATCTTCACCCGTTTTCACTGGCAGCAGGATGATTATATTTTTGACTGGTGCGACAGGCATGGGATACTTGTCCAGGAAGAAATACCATCCTGGGGAATCTGGACGATACTAAATGATACTTTACTGCCACTTGGGATCAGGCATCTTGATGAGATGACTGATGCCCATTTTAACCATCCTTCAATCATTTCATGGGGCATTGGTAACGAATTGCTGGCACATGAACCATTTATAAAGCAAGGTTTGAAACAACTCTATGATCATGTAAAGGACCTTGACCCTTCAAGATTGTCCACTTATGTTTCCAACAGCTTATTCTTTGAAATGCCCAGCCAGAACAGTGAACGATATGATGCCACGGCAGATTTTGACATGATGATGTTTAATGAATATTACAGCTCGTGGTATAACAAGAGTATTGCCGTCATCCCTGTAGAACTCGACAGGATAATCGGTGAGTATCCAGCAAAAACAATGACTATTTCGGAATGGGGTCTCTGTGACCCTCCAAAAGAGGGTGGTGATGAGCGAAGGGCAAGTGAGCTGGCTCAGCAAATCGCTATTTATGGATCTAAGCCATATATTGCCGGGGCAATTTATTTCTGTCTGAATGATTACCGCACTCAGAGAAGCGAGGATTATTCCGCCGGTTATCCGCGTCGTGATCACGGTGTTACTGATGGATACCTGCATCCGAAAAAATCATATGAGACACTCAAGACAGTCAGTTCACCTGTTGAAATAAAAGATGTTACACGGAAGGACGGCAGAACATCCATCACCCTGCATGGGAAAACCGGCATTCCAAGTTATATAATCCGTAATTATTCAATTGTATCAGGAACCCAGAAAATTGTAATAGATGAACTGAAACCAGGGGAGGACAAAACCTTTGTAATTAATGGCGATACTAAAGAATTTGGAATTTATCGCCCAACCGGTTTTGAAGTATTGCGCATAAATCTGTGAGTTTAAACCTGAATGGCTGCCAATTATATCCGATTTATCTTATTATAAACCATATATCTTTTATTATGATCAGGTTATTTCTTTCACTTATTTTAATGTTCCTGGTCCTTTCCTCCGGAGGACAGGCTCTTTATGACAAGCCCCATGACATAAATACCAGATGGGCCAGCGCCGAAAACTGGACCGGCAAAAAGGGAGGCGGTGGAACGGCTAATGGAGGAAGGAAAGGATCGCCATCTTTCAGGTTAAATGCCGGACAGACAAAAACTCTCGCTGAAGTTTCAGGATCCAGCGGCATTGTAAGAAGGATATGGCTGACAATTGATCAACGAACACCTGAGATGCTGCGCGGTTTGCAAATCGAAATGTATTGGGACGATGCTTCTGAACCTGCTGTCTCTGCTCCCCTTGGTGATCTCTTCAACCACGGGCTTGGACAAATGTCAGTTTTTGAAAATGCATTGTTCTCCAGCCCTGAGGGTCGCAGTTTTAACTGCTGTATACCAATGCCTTTTAAGAAAAGCATGAGAATAGTGGCCAGAAATACCACAGTGAAAGACGTTGCAATGTTCTTCTATGAAGTTGACTATACTTTAGGCGATAAGGTAACTGATAATTCACTTTATTTCCACGCCTATTATAACCACCAGCAATCCACCGTCTTAGGAGCCGATTACCAGATATTGCCAAAAGTTTATGGCACAGGCCGGTATATAGGAACTAATATAAGCGTGGTGGCTGATGACAATAAATATTCGAATTCCTGGTGGGGAGAGGGAGAAGTAAAAATATATATTGACGGAGATACTGATTACCCTACACTATGCGGAACAGGAACGGAAGATTATATTGGAACCGGCTGGGGGCAGGGAGTATTTGTAAATCAATACCAGGGATGTACAATCGCAAATGAGAAAGGTTTTGAATATGCATTCTATCGATTCCATATTCCCGATCCTGTATTTTTTTATAATGATATCAGGGTTACAATTCAACAGATCGGATTTGCCGGGAAAGAGGCAATTGAAAAACTAAGTAATATGAAAGACCCTATCTATAATGCCGAAGAAAAAATGAAACCTGTCGATTTTTCAAAGGATCTGAGCTATATCCTGTTTGAAAGATCGGATAATGTTTCATCCTGTGCTTACTTTTACCTGGACAAGCCGGGTCCGTCATTTGAAAAATAACTGCAAAAAATAATTATTTCCTCTTAAATTAAAATGCTTCTCATGAAACAATTAACTCTTATCCTGCTTCTGTTTCTGTTACTTTTGCAAGCCTGCAATACTCAGCAAAACATCAATTCTGTTAACACCGATTCATCCGGTCACTCCTTTATTCCCCCCAGAAATAGCAATCGGGTCCGTCTGTTTGATTCGGATTGGAAATTTTACAAAGGTGAACTGACCGGAGCCGAAGCATTGAGTTTTGATGACAATGGATGGAGAAAAACAGACCTGCCTCATGACTGGAGCATAGAAGACCTGCCTGATCAGAAAGAAGGGGAAGTGATCGGACCATTCGATAAAAATAGTATTGGCCTTTTTTATACGAGTTATACAATAGGCGGAACAGGTTGGTACAGAAAATCCTTTGTCACAGACAAAGCTGATGAAGGCAAGGAGTTAAGCATTTGTTTTGATGGCGTTTATATGGAATCGGATGTTTGGATAAACGGGCATCACCTTGGTTCACATAAACATGGATATACCCCGTTTTATTACAGGCTGAACGATCACCTGAACAAAACGGGAGAGATAAATACAATTGCAGTCCTGGTTAAAAATATCGGCCAGAACAGCAGATGGTATTCTGGTTCAGGGATCTACCGGCATGTATGGCTCAGAGTAACAGATCCATTGAATATTCCTGTATGGGGAGTGTTCGTAACCACTCCGGAGGTTTCTGAACAGAAGTCAAAAATTACAGCCACAGTTACTCTGGAGAACAAAGGAAATAAAGTTGCTGAATTCACAGTTAAGAACACGGTTCTTTCTCCCGGAGGTAAAGGTGTTTCAAATTCAGAAAGAAAGGTAACACTTGAATCAGGTGAAAAGACGGATATTGAACAACTATTTGATATTGCAGATCCTGAACTCTGGTCGGATGAAACTCCCTCCTTATACAAACTCAAAACAGAGTTAATTTCTGAAGGGAATGTTGTGGATCAGGAAGAGACAACTTTTGGCATAAGGAGTATTTCATTCAGCCCTGAAAAAGGATTTTTACTTAACGGTAAACATGTTATTCTTAAGGGCGCCTGCATCCATCATGATAATGGTCCCCTTGGGGCAGTTGCACTTGACAGGGCTGACCAGCACAGGATAGAAGTGCTGAAAGCCAACGGATTCAACGCCATCAGAACGAGCCATAACCCCCCATCAGAGGGATTCCTTGACGCGTGCGACAGGGCAGGCATGCTTGTAATGGATGAAGCATTTGATATGTGGATGAATCCCAAAAGACCCGATGATTACCATCTTTTTTTCAATGACTGGCATGAAAATGACCTTCGCTCAATGATACTGAGGGACCGTAACCATCCTTCAATTATTCTCTGGAGCATTGGGAATGAAATTTCTGAAAGAGCTGACTCTTCAGGATTAAGAATTGCCAAGGAGTTGATAGGCATCATCAAAACTCTCGATACCACCAGGGCTGTTACTCATGCAATCTGTGAATTCTGGGAAACCAAAGGAAGGAAATGGGAAGATTCTGCTCCGGCATATGCCCGCTTGATGTATGCGGATACAATTATATTTTCGGTGAGTATGAAAAAGACCATGATCGCTACCCGGAGAGGGTTATTGCAGGGACGGAATCGTTTGGCCTGGATATTTATCAGAACTGGAAGATGGCAAATGAAAAGCCATATGTTATCGGTGATTTTGTCTGGACAGGGATGGATTATCTCGGAGAAGCGGGTATCGGCCAGGTAATGACCGATTCCACTACAATGTGCTGGCCATGGATGAACGCGAACTGCGGCGATATTGACCTCATCGGATACAAGAAGCCTCAGTCTTTTTACCGGGATGTAGTATGGGACCGCTCAAAACTGGAAATGGCTGCTGAAGAGATCCCTCCTGCCGGGAAGACCTGGATGATAAGGGCATGGGGATGGCGAAGAGAATACCCTGGATGGAACTGGCCTGGTAATGAAGGTAAAAAGATGAATGTTTATGTTTATACAAAATGTGATGAGGTGAAGCTTGAATTGAATGGCAAACTAATTGCAGACCAAACCTCAAAGCCTGATTCTAAATTCACTTACGTATTCAGTGTACCTTATGAACCGGGGGAACTCAAGGCAATTGCTATATCAGAAGGCAGGGAAGTGGCTGTTAAATCGCTGATAACCACAGGACCTGTTGAAAAACTTAAGATCACTCCCGACAGATCAGTTATTTCCGGAAATCGAAATGACCTGGCATACCTGACTATAGAACTTACTGATTCCAAAGGGAACAGGGTAACTGATTCAGATTTAAAAGTTAAGTTTCGGGTTGAAGGAGATGCTGAGCTTGTGGCTGTTGATAATGCTAATCCGAGAGATCCAAAAAGTTTCCAGTCTGATAACTGCAATGCATTTCACGGACGTTGCCTGGCAATATTAAGGCCAACAGGCAAAGCGGGAAGGGTAACTTTGACTGCTATTTGTGAAAAATTTCCACCTGAAAAGTGCACTATTGAAATAACTGAATGATCCTGACGGTCAACAGGGGATGTAGAAAAGTCTGTTCAGCTTCTACATATCCCTGATAAGAGCTACTTTTATTTCATCGGACATTGATATCTTTTCAAAGAAATCAACAAATTCGGGATAATCAGTTACCGGATAATCGCCATTGAAAAGCTTTAATCTCCTGATAAAACCTATTGTTTTATTATCAGATATAAGCTCAGCTGAGTATTCTCCGAATTTTGAAGTAAGAGTGACTTTGGGAGGCATCTTATCCAATTTATATCTGGATGGTAATCTGATAATTACAGTGTCAATTTCGTCATATGGCCGTCTTATGCTGATTTCTGATTTTCTATCTTTAGTCCTGTAGGGCAGTTTCTCAACTCTGGTCATTAAGTTTGGTTTTAGAAGTATCCTGCTTCCCATTACTGTTCCATAATTGGAAAGCTTCAGATTAAGATTTTCCCTGATGACAGGGATAATGCTTTTTTCTTCTTCGTTGGAGAAACTCACCAAATTAAATGAAGGGATCAGGATATGTTCCTGTATGAATTTTCTGCTGTCGACAGCATCCATATGAAGAACCGGATATATTTTATCATATAGTACGCCGCTGTATTCCGTTTTTACTGCAGCGATTGCACTTCCATCTGCAGAGAGATCAACGACGGACTTTCTGAGCTGCCTGTTATCTTTCATCCCATATTTCCTGGTGGATACCAGAACTCCTCCCTCTTTCGTAGTTATGAGAGCTTTTCTGTCATCTGTGAAGGCGCCAAGATATCCGTAAGGAATATCCTGACTGGTACATTCAAGCCAGAGAGTATCATTTAGCTGCGGAATGCAAAGAATAACATGATTAAACTGGTTTGAAGGGAAATCTGCATTTATCATAGGGGCTGATTCACCTGCTCTGACCAATGTATAGTAACTCGTGATACCTATTATGTCCAGAAGGGATTTCATATAATTTGAAAGAGCTTTGCAATCACCATATGCAACACGGTTAACCGTTTCCGCATCAATCGACTGCCACCCTCCCATTCCAACCTTTACAAGAACATATCTGACTTTGTTCTGAAGGTAATCATACAAAACCTTAATCTTTTCATTTTCGTCGCTGATCCCTGAAACCAGATTTTTAATTTTTTCATTTGTCTCCTTATCCAGAACATTTCTCCCCTCTCCCAGCAGATTTAACCATTTTCCAAAGTTAGTCCAGGAATCAAGGTTTCCTTTATATCCTCCAATTTCAAAATCAGAAGGGGCAGAATATACAACAGGGGTATATTCCATAAATGGTTTGCCAAATGGTTCATTTTTAACAGCCGGCATATTTTCATAGTTCCAGGCATAGATTATTTTATCCCCGGCTGACTTCATTACGCCACGGTTAATTATATTCTTCTCCAGGTACCTGAATTTGAATCCTTTGGATGTGACGATGTTTAAGCTGGAATTTTCGACAGATACATTGTAATCATCATATACGCTCCAGGCGGGGTAATATAACAATCCGTTGAAGGCTATTTCATAAGTATATTCAACTGTGAAGGGCAATGTCCTGTATTTTGGATCCAGTACCTTTACCCTGTTATCTTCATACAATGAATATCCGACATTTGCAGAATAGTCCTTGACTTCCACATTTAACCCGTTTTTTATGGGAACTCCGTATTGATCATAAAGATCTGACCTGATTTTTCTGACAGTAGTGAATTTATCATAAAACTGTGTAAGAACTGAATTTCTGATACCGTTCTCATTGAGGATTGTAATGGCATAGGTGACTTTCATTACCATCTTATCAATGTCTGAAATCTCAATCACAGTTTCGCTTTTCCTGACCACTGCTTTGGCATCCTTAAGGAGGTCAGCAGGGATATCTGAAGCTTTATACTTAATTTCCGCCGCCTCAGAGGATATAATAGAGATATACAGAAATATGGCAATTACCAGAAATGTTCTCAAAAAATAATTCATTTCACTTCCTTTTAAGAATTATTGGTTCAGAATGCTTTTTAATCACCTGGTTGTAAAACTCTCTGAGCCTGCCGTACTCTTCAGGCAAAAAACATTGTTTTTTTTATTGAAAAGACAGATTTAACACTGACAGTATGCCCTGATTTGCCTGCAATGTAAGCAAGTGAGGCATCATTATCCTGAAGTGATATTTTAACTGTAGCCGGCAATTCAGAAACTTCATAATTTTCAGGTATTTCAATGACCGATGTTATTGTCTTCTCAATACCGTAACCATAGTCAACGGGGTACTTTCTGACATCCATCCTGAAAGGATTTTCCATCAACTGGTTATAAAACATCGGCAAAATGTAAAGTTCATTTCCGATTTCACTCACCTGATCATTTATTGTTACACTATAGTCCTCCAGTGCAGGAAGATATAAACTGTCAATATTTTCAATCTTCGGTTCGTTTATTAAGAGTCCCTGTTTGTCCTTCTTGAAGTCATCCAGATATTCCTCAAGACTATTGAAGGTGTGGTATTTTTTCCTGAAATTCAGGGCTGAATAATCAACACATTTTATATACAGCTTACCTTCAAGACGATTATCCGCGTGTATTTTAAGCTGATATGTGGTAAATTCCTTTTCCTTGTATGTTGTTCCGACAGTAATCAGGCTGCTTATTTTCTCATCAACCAGTCTTCCGGAATAATTCAGGCATCTGAATGGTATCAGGTAATAAGGGATATATTGTTCAGTTGCATCAAGTAAAAAAGATTTATCGCCAAGCTTTACTAAAACAACAACATAATTAAGCTTTTGTATACTCGGTGATGATAAGGAAAGAAATCCGTTTTCGCGGGTACTCAGTGCAACCGGTGAGGCATCAAATTTCAACTTGGTCAGTAACTGCAAAAGGATCAGATTAATATCCGCAGAATTTCCAATCTTCATTTTGTATACAAATCCCAAACTTTGAGTGGAGGTAAAAAGCGATTGTTGTTCGTTCCATTTCACAATTGATTTAATTGATTCAAAAGCTTCTCTCAGCATCTCCTCCCTTGTCCCTTTTGAATCTTCAATTGATTGTACCAGGCCATTTAGAAATGCAGAACCTGTCAGTCCGCTACCAAAATAAGGATCTCTTATCAAAAGACTGCTGATATTTTCCCAGGATGTGGCAACTGTCTGAAAACCTACATTAAGCAGATCAAACTCCAGCTTTGACACAAAATTCTCCTTTGATGAAAGATATGGTTCTTCTTTAAAGGAGGGCATCTCCTTTGCGACCCACCTGTTGGGAGAAGTAAGAAACAGAGGTTCATAGCCGAAAAAATTATTCTTGAATCTCACTTCGGGCAGATCTTCCATAATTATTTCGCTGTATTTAACCGGAATATCTTCCTGGAATTTCCAAACCTGTACTGGTGAAACCGAGTTGAATTGAAGCTCTATTACAGAACCAACCTTTACATCAGGCATTGCAATACGAATTACATATCTGTCATTAGTTATCTTATCCCTGAAAATTGATTCATTTTTCAAGTTCGTTTTTACAATTTTACCGTTCTCAAGGTTGAATGTTATCCCCTTTATCCGGGTATTTTCGCTACCCGGATAGCCGGAATTTGCCCAGCTGTATCCCTCCTTTTTGAGAATCTTTATCCTGCGGATTCTCACAAACTCAAATGGATATGTAGGGTTAAAGGCATCGAACCGATACGGGATTGAAGTAAAAGCCCCGTAGTCGCAAAGTATAACTGCGGGAGCTGATGTATCTGCAGGATAACTTTTCATCTGAAGCTCTTCCAGACTTACATCACCGTATTTTATAGGAGCTTTCTGCCCTGACAGCGCTGAATTTAGCAGGACAAAGAATAACAGGAGCAGGAACAATTTACTCATACCGGACTGGTTTATTCCATGAAAATTAAGTTGACAAGACCCGGGTATAATCTCAGAAGCCTATTCCACAGGAATTATCGCTCATATCACATTAATTATTTTTTTATCAGACGACTAATCCAAAACTAAAATGAATTAATGGAAATACAAAGCTTTAGTTCATATTATTTCAAACAAAGTCCCGGAATCATGCAGGATGAATATTACTGTCATTAGAGGACAAAATAAAAAAGCCAGACTGTAAAAACAATCCGGCTTTTTGTGCCCAGAACAAGACTCGAACTTGCACACCCTTGCGAGCACCAGCCCCTCAAGCTGGCGTGTCTACCAATTTCACCATCTGGGCGGTAGAACTAAAAGGCTCAATGGCACATTGGCACAATGGCTTAACGGCTTATAAACCTTAATTATTATCTGTTTTTAAAGAACTTTTTGGGCTTCAGCCTTCAGGCTTTTGAGCCTTTGTGCCGTTGCACCTTTTTCAGTGCCCAGAACAGGACTCGAACCTGCACATCATTGCTGACACTAGTCCCTGAAACTAGCGCGTCTACCAATTTCGCCATCTGGGCTTGCTCAGGAAAAAGAACTTCTGTCCAAGTGTCCTCAACAGCGCCGCAAAAATAATAAAAAATTCAAAATAAAAGATAGTTTGCCGAAAAAAGTAAATATTCCATTCGAGCGCTTTCCGGTGGTCCGGAATATAATAATTCAGATTACAATACTGGACTGGCATAAAGACAATGGATCCTGACTTTTTCACCAGTTCCGGAGGCGGCACAAAATTGCACTGGGGACTTTTCAAAGCACCAGTACGATCGTGTGAATAGGTGCATTCGAAATTACAGGGCTCGGCTGGTTATTTTAAATTATCTGTAAAAAGACGGATTTCAATTAGAGAAAGTCAAAAAAAACATCAATTAAATTCTCCGTATTAATTAAAAGTATATTTTTGCTCCCTGATTGAAAATTTATGAACCAGCAATTAAAAAAGCTCTTGAAATGTATTAAGCATCTGTTAATCAGGTCTGAATTTTCATTTTTTATATAAACCGGATAGTAAATGAAACAACAGACCTGCAGATAGAAGCAGGTTTTTTTTTAAATAATAACTTAGTAGATATGAAAATAATGAAATTTGGCGGTACATCAGTGGGTAGTCCTGACAGAATGAAGGCACTGATACCGCTGATTAGTGATAGTGAAAGGAAAATTGTTGTTTTGTCTGCGATGTCCGGTACCACCAACAGCCTGGTGGAGATCACAAATCTGCTCTATGCAGACAAAATTAATGAGGCGTCATTAAGGATTGATGAACTGAGATCCAAATACCAGAAGGTTGTGGAGGAGCTCTACTCAACAGACGAATTCAGAAAATCAGGACAAGATCTTATTGATTCGCATTTTGAGTATATCAGAAATTTTACCCTCAGGGTTTTCACCAAGCTTCAGGAAAAAGCAATCCTGGCACAGGGTGAACTTATCTCGACCTCGCTTTTCCATCTCCTGCTACAGGAACGAAATATCAAGGCAGTACTACTGCCAGCTTTATGCTTCATGAGAATTGACAAGGATGGAGAGCCCGACGCATTTTACATTAAAGAAAACCTTAGAAGAGAGCTTAAAAAATATGTTGCAGACAATATTATCATAACGCAGGGTTTCGTTTGCAGAAATGCCTATGGTGAGATAGATAACCTGAAGCGGGGAGGAAGTGATTTCACAGCCTCTTTGATTGGCGCTGCGATAAAAGCTTCAGAGATACAGATATGGACAGACATTAACGGATTCCACAATAATGATCCAGGTTTGTGGAAAAAACTGAGGTGATCCGTGAATTATCATTCGATGAAGCTGCTGAACTTGCCTATTTTGGTGCCAAAATCCTGCATCCCTCGAGCGTAAACCCTGCCAGGGAGAATAACATCCCGGTAAGGCTTAAAAACACTATGGAACCAAATGATCCAGGCACATTGATTACATCAGAATGTATTCTGCAGGATTACAAAGCAGTAGCAGCCAAGGATGGAATCTCCGCACTGAGGATCAGGTCAGACAGGATGCTTATGGCTTATGGATTCCTCAGAAAAGTGTTCGAGATATTTGAAGCCTACAGAACACCTATCGACATGATCACAACTTCAGAAGTGTCCGTTTCAATCACTATCGATAACCCTGAGTTTCTTAGTCAGATCGCCAACGATCTTAAGGAACTTGGTACAGTAGAGATTGAGGAAAACCTTTCAATCATATGCGTTGTGGGAGATTTCCGTACAGAACGGACCGGTTCTGCACCGGAGATCTTCGAAGCATTAAATACAATACCCCTGAAAATGATCTCATACGGCGGAAGCCCTAACAGTCTTTCTCTGCTTATCGATACAGCGAATAAGACCAATGCTTTAAGATTATTAAGTCAACATCTTTTTAATGCAGAACATGATTAGCGAATATACGATAGGTAAATTCAGAGAAATTGAAACTCCGTTTTACTTTTATGATCTTGATGTTTTAAGATCGACCCTGGATACGGTAAGAAAAGAATCGATGCATTCAGGCTATCAGGCCCACTATGCCCTGAAAGCCAATTCAAATCCAAGGATACTCAGGATTATATCCTCGTACGGTCTTGGAGCCGACTGTGTGAGCTGGAATGAGATTGCTGCTGCTCTTGATGCGGGCTTCCAGCCTTCCGGTATAGTCTTTGCCGGGGTAGGTAAGACTGATAAGGATATTGAGGCAGCTCTGAAAACCGAAATATCCTGCTTCAACTGTGAATCAATACCTGAAATTGAAGTGATCAATGAGCTGGCTTCAAGGCAAAACAAGACGGCACCTATTGCACTCAGGATCAACCCTTATATTGAGGCTCACACTCACAAATATATAACTACCGGAATTGAGGAGAGCAAGTTTGGAATAAATACATGGGAGATTGATGAGGTGATAAGGAGACTGGCAGCACTGAAAAATGTAAGGCTGATAGGCATTCATTTTCATATCGGATCGCAGATCTCAAGAATGTCTGTCTTTAAAAGCCTCTGCGCCCGTATAAATGAGTTGCAGGATTGGTTTTCGGAACATGGTATCAATCTGACCAGCATAAATGTTGGTGGCGGCCTTGGGATTGATTATGAAAATCCTGAAAAGAAGCCGCTTTTTGAGGAGTATTTTTCATTATTGAATGATTTTATAAATCTTCGTCCCGGACAAACACTTCATCTGGAACCTGGCCGTTCTGTAATCGGCCAATGCGGCAGTCTGATATCAAGGGTTCTTTTCATTAAAAACGGAAGCAATACCCTGTTTGCAATAATAGATGCCGGTATGACTGATCTCATCAGGCCTGCCCTGTACCAGGCGCATCACAGGATAGATAATCTTACATCCAAAGGCCACATCTACAGGTATGATGTTGTGGGACCTGTATGTGAAACTTCCGATACTTTCGCAAAGTATATTGAACTCCCCGAAACGAAACGGGGTGATATCATTGCTATCAGGTCAGCAGGTGCTTACGGTGAAGCTATGGCATCGAGGTATAATCTCAGGAATCTTCCGGCTGCAGTATTTTCAGACGATCTGGCTTAACTTTATTTATTCCCGAAATTCTTTCCCAGTTTGCTGTGTTTGATTCCGTAAAAGAAATAGATCAGGAAGCCTATGCCCATCCAGACAATCAATCTGATCCACGTGTCAAGTGGCAGGGCAGCCATCTGAATAAAGCATATTGAAGCACCCAGGATCGGGACAGCAGGCACCCATGGAGTTTTAAACGGACGCTCAATATCGGGTTTGGACTTTCTTAAAACAATGATGCTTATACATACAATTATGAAAGCCAGCAATGTACCTATGGATACCAGTTCGCCCAGTATGCTTATTGGAAGTACACCAGAAACAATCATTGCAATACTACCCGTTATAATGGTACTTATATAAGGAGTTTTAAATCTGGGATGAACCTTTGAAAAGACCGGAGGCAGAAGACCATCTTTGGACATTGAGAAGAAAATTCTCGGCTGTCCAAGAAGCATGACCAGGATCACTGAACTTAATCCGGCAATAGCTGCAATTTTTACTATCGGCCTGAGCCAGAACATCCCCTTCCCCATAGCATCAACTCCAACGGCAACAGGATCAGCAACATTTAAGGTAGTATAACTTACAATTCCTGTCAGAACAATTGCAACAAGTATATATAATATTGTTGATATTCCCAGTGAACCAAGAATTCCAACCGGCATATCACGCTGTGGATTTTTCGCCTCCTGCGCTGCAGTGGATACAGCATCAAAGCCGATATATGCAAAGAAAATCACTCCGGCTCCCCTAAGGACTCCACTTATACCATATTTGCCGAATTCCTGGCTATAGGCTTTCATCCAGCCCCAGAACCCTCCGAAGTCAGACATTGGAGCACTTTCAACCTTATTGGCTGGAATAAAAGGGTGCCAGTTAGCTGATTTTACAAACATGAAACCAATTGCAATAAACAGGATTATTACAGATACCTTTGTTATTACCATAATATTATTGAAGTTCGCTGACTCCCTTATCCCGATAACAAGAAGTGTGGATAAAAGAGCTACTATAAACATTGCAGGAAGGTTAATAACACAGGTTATATGAGCCAGGGTATCCACCTGGATGCCTGAGGCGGCAAGTGTCTGGGCGAAAGTATCTGTGAGCGGCTTCCATCCCATATTAGGCACATCGACCATTACCGTGCCGACTGCCCCGGTAAACTGAGGCGGGATAAAAATGTTAAGATCTTTCAGAAAACTCACAACATAACCAGACCATCCAACAGCAACGGTAGAAGCGGCAAAAAGATATTCCAGTATAAGATCCCAGCCTATTATCCAGGCCAGAAATTCACCGAGTGTTGCATATGAGTATGTATATGCACTGCCTGCAATAGGGATCATGGAGGCAAATTCTGCATAGCATAAACCCGCAAAACCGCAGGCAAGGCCGGAAATGATAAATGACAAAACAATGCCAGGACCGGCATACTGGGCCGCAGCTTGTCCGGTGAGGACAAAAATGCCTGCACCAATTATGGCCCCTATACCTAGAGTAGTCAGATTCAGTGCTGTCAATGATCTTTTTAAACCGCCCGATTCCTTTGATTCACTGAATAACTGAGGAAGTGGCTTTGTAATGAATAACCGGCTTTTTGACATCTGGTTTTAAATAAAAAGTTGGAATTTTAATATATCTGTTACAAACGTAACTTTTTTTTTGTAAAAAAAGTTTTTTATCCCAATGTAAAAGAAGACCATTTTAGTTAAAATGAATTTTACCTCTTTTTAACAATTTATATTACTTTTAGGAATGAAACCAACCGATAAAACCATGAAACCATATCTGATTCTCCTGATCACATTTGTTCTGCTTTCATGTTCACCTGTAAAAAAATACAGGGATCTGCCCGAGGTGTTGTCCTGGGAAAATGATATCCGGCGGTTTGAACAACTTGACAAAAGTGAGAAATACTCACAGAATGCGGTTATTTTTGCAGGAAGCTCAAGTATCAGACTATGGTCGACACTGGAGAATGACATGTCCCCCTACCCTGTTATTCAGCGTGGTTATGGTGGAGCCAGACTCAGCGATTTTGCCGTTTATGCTGACCGGATTATAGGCCCTCATCCCTGCAGGGCTATTGTTATATTCATCGCCAATGATATCACCGGCAGCGAATCAGATAAGAGCCCCGCTGAGGTAGCTGCCCTCTTCAGGTATTTGCTCAAAACCATCCGGAAAACACACCCTGATACCCCTGTGTTCTGGATCGCAGTGACTCCAACTCCTTCCAGATGGGGCGTATGGAATCAAATCACTGAAGCTACCGGCAGGATAAAGGATATCTGTGATAATAACAGTAATACATTTTTAATCCGTACCGATTTTGCTTTTCTCGATGCAACAGGAAAACCAAAACCCGAATTATTCATAGAGGATAAACTTCACCTGAACCAACAGGGATATGCAATATGGACTGAAATAGTAAAAAAAGAGCTCGGAAAAGTATTGAAAGAAAATAAGTGAAAAATGGGCTGTCTCAAAAGCCTTTTCTATTTATTAACCCTCCGGTTATACAGTTCCTGCCAGTTTTCGGTCGATGAATCAAATGGAGGCTGAATCTTGTCAGCAGCCTTCCTTTCCAGTTTCTTTATTATCAGCTGTCGTTTTCCGGCAGCAGCTCCTTTGGTATGTTCCACATAATCGACCCAGGCTGTGAATCTGTTTATCACATGAGGAATTATCTCCGGGGTACGGATAAATGCTACATCTTCTGCTGCAAGGGAATAGTTATCATGATTCTGCTCAAACACATCAACATAATGTACAAAAGGGTCAAGACCTGCAAAAACAGCAATACCATATTCATCGGTAAATCCTTCCGAGATTGCATTGGTCTCATCAGTCCAATCGACAACTGTGGGATATAGAATAATACTTGCATCTGGAACAACATATTCATCAAAATATTCAAGAACCTGTATCTCAAGAAGTGTAGGCACCTTAACCGTCAGTGTGAGAGCAGATTTGTCCTCAAGATGGTTTGAAGAAATTGCCGTCAGTATAACTTCATAGGTCCCTGTGGCATTGAAGCTGTGAACGGGATTTGCTTCTGTCGATATATAGCCATCGCCAAAATCCCATTCAAACCTGTTGGCATCCCTTGAATCATTGTAAAAAATAACTTCGTGTCCTACCTCCGGTTCAATCGTATCAGTATGAAAAACAGCTACAGGCGATTTTTCACAGGAAGCCAGAATTAATGGAAGTAAAATAACTGTATAAAATATCCTTTTCATGTTGAAAGTATTAATGGTTATAGAAGCTGTTTCCAAATAATGTGCCATTATTTGGAAAAGCAGAAAAATCATGATGACTTTATAATTAAGCCTTAAGTTTTTAGGAGTCAAAATATAAAAAATATATTTACCTTTGCACTCCAATAAAAAGAAGCAATAATAATGATAAAGATAACTTTTCCTGACGGAACAGCAAGAGAATACAAAGAAGGAATAAGCAGTCTGGAGATTGCTGAACAAATAAGTCCGCGGCTCGCAAAAGAGGTTTACAGTGCAACTGTTAATGGTGAGATAATGGACCTTATGAGACCAATAGAGAAGGATGCAACCATCATGCTTCACAAATGGGACGATGAAGCTGGCAAACATGCTTTCTGGCACTCCTCGGCACATCTTATGGCCGAAGCTCTTGAGTCATTATATCCGGGGATGAAATTTGGAATCGGACCTGCCATTGAGAACGGATTTTACTATGATGTGGATCCGGGTGATGACAAGGTTATAACTGAATCTGATCTTCAGGCTATTGAAGAAAAGATGAAAGAACTTGCAGCCAAGAACCTTACATACAGCAGGAAGAAGGTAAGCAAAAAAGATGCATTGGATATTTTCACAAAGAAAGGTGATGAGTACAAGGTTGAGCTGATCAGCGAACTGGAAGACGGCACTATAACCCTCTACACTCAGGGCAATTTCACTGACCTCTGCAGAGGCCCGCATCTGCCATCAACTGAACCAATGAAGGCTATAAAGCTGTTAAGCGTTGCAGGTGCCTACTGGCGCGGAAATGAAAAGAGGAAGATGCTTACCCGGATTTATGGAATAACTTTCCCGAAACAAAAACTGCTTGATGATTATCTTGTTTTTCTGGAAGAGGCTAAGAGAAGGGATCACAGGAGGATTGGCAAGGAGCTGGAATTATTTACCTTTTCACAAAAGGTGGGAATGGGGCTTCCTCTATGGATGCCAAAAGGTTCAGATATACGACAGAATCTCATAACTTTTCTGACCTCGGTCCTGAAGAAAAGAGGATACAAAATTGTCACAACACCTCACATTGGCAATGTGAACCTGTACAAGACCTCAGGCCATTATCAAAAATATGGCGCTGATTCTTTTCAACCCATTTCAACACCCCAGGAAGGGGAGCAGTTTATGCTCAAACCAATGAACTGCCCTCATCATTGTGAAATATACAATGCGACCCCTCATTCTTACAAGGACCTTCCTTACAGGATGGCCGAATTCGGAACGGTTTACAGGTATGAGCAAAGCGGAGAGTTACATGGCCTGACAAGGGTAAGAAGCTTCACCCAGGATGATGCCCATCACTTCTGCAGACCCGACCAGCTGAGAGAAGAGTTCAAGAGCATTATTGATCTGATACTCTATATCTTCAGAATACTTAATTTTAATGATTTCACTGCACAGGTTTCGCTCCGTGATCCCGAAAACAAACAAAAATATATAGGATCGGACGAAAACTGGGAAAGAGCTGAGAAGGATATCATAGAGGCAGCTGCGGAAAAAGGTCTTGAAACTGTGGTCGTTACAGGAGAAGCTGCGTTTTATGGCCCTAAACTAGATTTTATGGTAAAGGATGCGATTGGCAGAAAATGGCAGCTTGGAACAATACAGGTTGATTATAACCTGCCGGAGAGATTTGACCTTGAGTATAATGGCAGTGACAATCAGAAACACAGGCCGGTTATGATTCACCGGACAATTTTCGGATCTATGGAACGCTTTGTAGCCGTACTTATTGAAAATACCGCCGGCAAATTCCCACTGTGGCTTGCCCCTGAAAAAGCAGTCATTTTGCCTGTCAGTGAAAAATTCAATGAATATGCTCAAAAAGTTTTGGAAATTCTAAATAATTCCGATATTTGCACACTAATTGACGAGCGAAGCGAGAAAATAGGTAAGAAGATCAGGGATAATGAATTAAAGAGAATTCCCTACCTGCTTATTATCGGTGAAAAAGAGGTCGAGAACGGGACAATCGCTGTCAGAAAGCAGGGTGAGGGTGATAAAGGGAGCATGAAAATCGAAGAATTTGTGAATTTCATAGACTCAGAGATAAAAAAAGAAATTGCACTTTAATGCACCATAGGAAGTACAAGTATTAACAAAAAGAAGGAGGAAAGAGCTATAGCTTTACCAATCAGACGAAGCCCGGCAAGGATCACCCAGCCGGCTCACAAAATTAATCAAAGGATCACTGCCAGAGTGGTCAGAGTAGTCGGGGAAGAGATAGAATCAGATGTGATGAACATCCAGGATGCTCTCCGGCTGGCAGATAGTCTGGAACTTGATCTTGTGGAAATTTCTCCCAATGCAGATCCACCTGTCTGCAGAATCGTGGATTATCAGAAATTTCTTTATCAACAGAAGAAAAAGCAGAAAGAGATTAAAGCCAAAGCTTCCAAAGTTGTTGTAAAAGAGATCAGATTCGGACCCAACACTGATGATCATGATTATAACTTTAAGCTTAAACACGCTATCCGTTTTCTGGAAGAGGGAGCTAAAGTAAGGGCATATGTCTTTTTCAAAGGGAGATCAATCCTGTTCAAGGAACAAGGCGAAGTACTTCTCCTCAGGTTTGCTAACGACCTGGAAGAATATGGTAAAGTGGAACAGCTTCCAAGACTTGAAGGAAAACGTATGATAGTTTCGTTTTCACCAAAAAAGAAAAAATAGTTTTTAATATATTGAGATAGAAAAATGCCAAAAATGAAAACCAATCCCGGTGCAAAGAAGAGATTTTCTCTGACCGGAACAGGAAAGATCAAACGGAAACATGCATTTAAGAGCCACATCCTGACAAAAAAATCAACCAAACGTAAGAGAAATCTTACCTATGCAGGTCTGGTTCATAAAACAGACCTTAAGAATGTTAAGGTTATGCTTGCAATGAGGTAGTAGTTTCACGTATTGATAAAATTAAACATAGTACTAACAGATTGTTCAGCATCTAAGAGTCTGTAATCAGACCGCTGACATTCAAAAAAAATGAGTTATGCCAAGATCAGTAAATGCAGTAGCTTCAAGAGCCAGGAGAAAAAAGGTTCTTAGCCAGACAAGAGGTAACTTTGGATCAAGAAGAAATGTAATCACAGTAGCAAAAAATACCCTCGATAAAGGTTTAGGATATGCTTACCGTGACAGAAAGAGGAAAAAAGGATTGTTCAGGGCTCTGTGGATACAGAGAATAAATGCAGGCGTACGCCAGTATGACATGAGCTATTCTGAATTCATCGGCAAAGTTGCAAAAAAAGGAATCACACTAAACAGGAAAACACTTGCAGACCTTGCAATGAATCATCCTGAAGCCTTTAAGGCAATCGTTGAAAAAGTAAAATAGATTAAATTTATTATATAAATAAAGGGACCTGTGAAAACAAGTCCCTTCTTTTTGTATTGCCTCTCCCTAAATCCCTCCCCCGGGGGGGAGGGACTTAATCATGTGATTATACGATTCTTCCTCCCCTTCTCCCCCGGGAGAAGGGGCCGGGGGATGAGGTTTTACCTCACCTTCATAAACATTCTCCCCAGACGGATCTTCTTAATTCCCTTTGATTCCTTATCAAGTGAGAGCCATATAAACTTCGGCTTTCCAACAACATGATCCTCTGGCACAAAGCCCCAGTACCTTGAGTCGGCCGAATTATGCCGGTTATCACCCATCATCCAGTAATAGTCCATCTTAAAAGTATAGCTGGAAGAAAGCACATTGTTGATGAAGATTTTATCACCCTCTACTCTCAGATCATTTGCCTCATAAACATCAATTATACGTTCATAAAGGCAGAGATTGGATGTGTCGAGCGCTACTGAGGCTCCCCTGGAAGGAATCCAGATAGGCCCGTAATTGTCCTCATTCCACCCGTAAACCGGATTATATGGGAAGATACGAGGGGCAAATTCACCTTCCCTGGCAAGACCAGCTGAAATTTCGGTTACATTTGAAAACCTGCCTATCGATTCAGCATTAACCTTTGTGAGTGGTAAGAGGTAAGCCGACCCGGATATCATTGACTGATCAGATCTGTAAATATTCATCCTTTCAAATGCTTTCGGATTGATAGTTGTCCCGTTTGTCTGTACAACATAAGTAGTCTGCTGTGTCTGATTGTCCTGAACCATTTTGCCATTTATATAAATCACCCCTGACCTAATAGCAAGTGAATCGCCTGGTATTGCAATACATCTCTTTACATAATTATCCCTTCTGTCAACCGGACGGTAAATGACGGTATATTTCCCGTTTATTTCATTTCGCGCCATCTGCATGTAGTAACTATCAGGCTTTGATGATGTTCCGCTGTAGCTATCCCTGGCTTTCAGATCCCTGGCGCTTCTTCTTACAATCTCATAATAGCTGGTGGTAGTCTCTTCAAGAACAACAGTGTCGCCAGCAGGAAAATTAAAAACGATAGGATCATTATTTTTCACTTTGCCGCATCCCGCAAGACGCTTATATTTCCAGATAAGCAGATTTGACCACGATTGACCTTTAGTCAGTGGCATCGTATTTTGGGTGAAGGGAAATGCCAGAGGAGTATTTGGTAATCTTGGACCATATGCCAGCTTACTTACAAAAAGATGATCGCCTACCAGAAGCGATTTCTCCATTGAAGGTGTGGGGATCCGGTAATTCTGAAAAAGGAAAATATTTATCAGGGTAACAGCTATTACTGCAAAAATCAGTGCATCGAGCCATTCTATAAAAGCGCTGTTCTTGCCATGACGCTTTTTCCAGAATGTCCAGTTCACCTTCTGGGTGATATATAAATCATAAATAATTCCCAGTCCAAGGATCAGCCAGAAATTGCCGATCCAGATTACAACCAGGAGATAGAGGATTGCTACAATTGCAAATCGTGTATACTTTCGTGACAAAAATTCCTTCATATTAATTGATTTAGAAGCGGTAAAAGTAAAAATAATTATCAGAATCCCATTACATCATTCATGGTGAATATTCCTTTTCTGGAACGAATAAATTCTGCAGCAACAACCGCGCCATATGCCAATCCTTTCCTGTTTTTTGCCTCATGTCTCAGGCTGATGGTATCAATTTCAGAATCCCACGTCACAATGTGTGTCCCAGGCACTGAACCTTCACGTAATGATTTGACAGGAATACAATTTTCCCTTTTATCCTCCGCAAAACACCAGTTATCATAACGGTTTTGTTTGCCAATTATTCCCTGTGCGAGAGCGATGGCCGTTCCGCTTGGAGCATCAAGCTTCGCTGTGTGATGGATCTCCTCAATAAAGACACTGTAATCACTGTATCCTGTCATAAGTCTTGAAAGTTCTTCATTCAACCTGAACAGGAGATTAACACCTATGCTGTAGTTTGAAGAGTGAATAAAAGAGGTGCCCCTCCTTTTACAGATTGCAACTGCCCTGTCATAATCCTTAAGCCATCCGGTCGTTCCGGAAACAACAGGCACAGCTAAGTTAAGACACCTGGAAATATTTTCAAAAGCGGCCTCAGGAGTTGTAAACTCAATGGCGACATCGGTATCAGACAGCTTATCGGCACACAGATCATTCATATTGTGCATATCGATGATCAGTTTAATATTATGTCCCCTCTTGAGTGCAATATCTTCAATTTCATGACCCATCCGGCCGTAACCTATTAAAGCAATGTTCATAATAATATTTTTTTTGCGAAAATACCAGTTTTAACAGTTCAGACATAATTAATATTCAACAAAAAGCATAAAGCTATGTTAAAATTTGAAGCACACGCCGTTCAACTCCGTGGTTAAATGCGCAGGGCGCAGAGCTCAGGGTGAAGGGCGCAGGGCGCAGGGCGAAGGGCGAAGGGCGAAGGGCGAAGGGCGAAGGGCGAAGGGCGCAGGGTAAGAAGAAATATGAACAGGAGACTTCCTGGCTATGTGTCCTTGGTGAATTTGTATTTTTCCCACAAGCGCCTGACAATTATTTTCCATATATTAACAAATTGAAAAATATTTTTCATGAAAAACCTATTCGTCTTATTATCAATAGCATCCATGACATACTTCAGTTCATGTTCAGGAAAAGAGAAGGCAGATCTTGTAATAATTAATGGGAAAGTCCTTACTATAGATAAGGACAATCCCTATGCTGAAGCTATTGCTGTCAGGGGCGAAAAAATCATTGCTGTCGGGTCGGTAAAAGAGATATCTAAACTGATCAGTGAAGGTGTCACCAGGGTGATAGATGCTAAAGACAGGCTGATTTTGCCGGGCTTTAATGATGCCCATGTACACTTCGGCCCATTGGATCCTGATTATATTGAACTCAGGTACACTACAGACCCTTCGGTAATTACCGGGAAAGTCAGGGCACAGGTTGAAAAATCACGACCCGGAGAACTTATTAAAGGAGGACACTGGGAACATGAGATGTTCGTTGACAAAAAATGGCCTTCAAAAGAGCTTATCGATAAGGTTTCTCCTGATAATCCTGTAGTACTCAGCAGGGCTGATGGTCATTCAGTACTTGTTAACTCATTTGTACTCAAGGCCTCAGGAATCACAAAAAATACACCTGATCCATTCGGGGGAGAGATCCAGAAAGACCCGGTAACAGGTGAACCAACAGGTATAATTAAGGAAAATGCTGAAAGCATGATTATTACCGGAGAATCAAAGCCTGAAAGAACAAAGGAGGAAGAAGAAGCCAGGATCTGGCAGGGGTACCTTCTGGCCCTCAGTGAAGCAAGGGAGCTTGGAGTAACAAGTATACAGGTTCCGGGAGGCGCTGATTTTGAAGCGTATGAGAAACTGCAGAAAGACGGACTTCTGACAAGCAGGATAGACATTGGAGGTGCACTAACAGCCGATTCACAGCAGCTTGAGAAATACCTTATTTTTGCAAAAAAATATCCCGGGACAGACAACTGGATCCGGTTTGGATACCTTAAAGCCTTCATTGACGGAACTATCGGTTCCGGAACAGCTTTAATGTTTGAACCTTTTTCCGATAATCCTGCTTCATCAGGATTATCAATGATGCCATATGAAGAATTTCAGAACATGGTTATTACAGCTGACAAAATGGGTTTCCAGATCGGAGTCCACTCAATCGGCGATAAGGGCAATAACTGGACTTTAAATTCATTTGAAGCGGCACAGAAAGCGAATGGGAAACGCGACAGCCGTCACAGGGATGAACACACCCAGACCCTCCAACAGTCAGATATCCCAAGGTTTGCCCGGCTGGGTGTTATTGCCTCAATGCAACCCACTCATTGTATCTCTGATAAAAAATTCTGTATAAAACGAATTGGGCCGGAGAGGGCGAAAGGTGCCTACGCATGGAAGAGTCTTGCAGATGCCGGCGCCTCAATTGCTTTCGGTACAGATTACCAGGTGGAACCACTCAATCCGATGGAAGGTCTTTATGCCTCTGTGACAAGAAAAGACAGACTGGGCGAAGATGGCAACGGATGGTATCCCGAACAGAAGATCAGTATGGAAGATGCTATACGATACTATACCCTGGGCGCTGCCTATGCCCAATTCATGGAAGACCGGAAAGGTATGATCAAACCAGGCTACCTGGCTGATATTGTAATAACCGATAAGGATCTTCTTACTATACCTGAGAACGAAATTATGAAGACCAGGGTTGACTATACAATTACAGGCGGCAAAGTGGTATACGCCTCTGGCAACTAGGTATGTCTTGCGGTCATGTGGTCATGCGGTCGTGCGGTCTGGAGGTCTTGCGGTCGTGCGGTCTTATTGTCTAATAACAATACCTGATAACAATCAATGACAATTAATGACTATTAATGACTATAAATGACAATAAATGACGATCGATTGACTATTGTAAGTTAAATTGAGAGTGAAAACAAAATTGTCATAGCCTCCTCCCTGTCTGAACCACAAAACTCCCGTTCGGCTGTAAAATCAGTACATACCTTTGGCTTGGAAGGATCATTATATATTGAACAACTGTAGTCATCAAGCAAATGAATGCACCTCACTCCTGCCGGCTTACCGTCAGGCATTCCCGGTAATTCAGATGATATCGACAGGGCGATACAACATGCTCCGCAACCTGAACGGCATTCCATGGTAAAGAGATTTGAGATTTGTGGCAAATATATTAAAATATTATTAATTAAGATGTTGAAACCAGTGCCTGGTCCGGAGCTGACTTGTTGTGGCTGTTGAAAAAGTCCTCTGTGGAACTCTGTGCCACCTCTGTGCCCTCTGTGTAAGTTTTTAACTGTTACACAGAGATTCTAGAAAGGATACACAGGACCCAGCCCAGAACCAGAACCCAGAACCAGAATCTCAGCTTTCAACAGCCCCTTAGGAGTGGGTTTATTGCACCATATATATATTCTTCCTATTTTTACAAAAACAGCATAAATGAGAATTGATATTATCACCGTTTTGCCGGAACTGCTGGAAAGTCCCCTTAACCACTCTATTGTTAAACGGGCAAGGGAAAAGAAGCTTGTGGAGATAAACATAATTAACCTGAGGGATTTTACAAGCGATAAGTACAGGAGCGTTGACGATTATGCCTTTGGCGGCGGTGCAGGTATGGTTATGATGATAGAGCCGGTTTTCAGGGCTATTGAAAAACTGAAAAATGAGAGGGATTACGATGAGATCATATATACCTCCCCTGATGGAGAAAAGTTCAACCAGAAAATGGCTAACAGGCTCTCAATGAATAAAAATCTGCTTATACTGGCAGGCCATTACAAAGGAGTTGATCAGAGGATACGCGATCATCTTATAACAATGGAGATATCTATTGGCGATTATGTCCTCTCCGGTGGAGAAATACCGGCAGCTGCAATAACCGATGCAATTGTCAGGCTCATACCAGGAGCCATCTCAGACGAACAGTCCGCACTCTCAGATTCCTTTCAGGACGATCTGCTGGCCCCTCCTGTTTATACCAGGCCATCTGAATTCCAAGGATGGAAAGTGCCTGATATTCTCTTGTCAGGAAATACCGGCGAGATAGAAAAGTGGAGACATGAACAATCCCTTGAAAGAACACAAAAACTAAGACCAGATCTCTCAAATTATGAATAGTAAAACCTCTCTTACCCAGCTGGCAGCTTTTTTAATGTTAGCTGCACTGCTTTTTTCATGCTCACAATCTCAAAAACCCGATATTGTAAGGGAGGGATTCCTCAATCCGCCCGATTCGGCCAGACCAGGTGTTTACTGGTATTTTATGGATGGCAATCTCAACAGGGAGGCTATTACGGCAGACCTCGAATCCATGAAACAGGCGGGAATTGGATATGTTCTTTTTCTTGAAGTAAATGTTGGTGTTCCCCGTGGAAAAGTTGATTTCCTCACAGAAGAGTGGCAGGAGCTTTATAAACATGCAGTCAGGGAGTCTGAGCGTCTGGGAATCCGGATTGTTCTTGGATCCGGCCCGGGATGGGCAGGAAGCGGAGGTCCATGGGTCACCCCTGCACAGTCGATGTCTCACCTGGTTTCAAGTGACACGATGGTAACCGGACCTTCGGTTTTCAAAGGCAGGCTTTCAATTCCAAAGCCTAAGAAGCCGTTTTTCGGAGAAGAGAGCCTCACAGCAGAACTCAAAAAAATCCGTGACAGCTGGTATGAAGATGTCGTTGTTCTGGCCTTTCCCACGCCAGAAACAGATTACAGAATAAGCGGTATTGATGAAAAAGCCCTTTATTACAGGGCTCCTTACACATCACAGCCAGGCGTGCTGCCATTTATCTCAGCCCCTGCATTTTTCAGTGATAAAAAAGGATCAGTAATCGACCAGGCAAAAATCGTCGACATTACTGAAAAACTTAATAAGGATGGTAGCCTGAACTGGACTGTCCCTGCAGGAAAATGGACAATAATGAGGTTCGGAAAGAGGAATAACGGAGCAGTTACACGCCCTGCCCCTGCCCCCGGATTAGGCTTTGAGGCTGATAAATTCGATACGGCTTCATTTAATTCACATTATGATACTTATATCGGCAGGCTGATATCAAAGGTGAGGCCCGGCATCAGTAAAACGGGTGGCGGCTGGACCATGATACACATCGACAGCTGGGAGATGGGGTCTCAGAACTGGAGCCCTCATTTCAGAGAAGAATTTATTAAGAGACGTGGCTATGATCCTCTCTTTTACCTGCCTGTATACTCCGGCAGGATAGTAAACAGTATGGAACTGAGTGAACGGTTCCTGTGGGATCTCCGTCAGACCTCCAGTGAACTTATTGTTGAAAACCATGCCGGCCACTTCAGGGATCTTGGAAAAAGATCAGGCTTCCGGCTTTCAATTGAGCCATATGATATGAATCCCTCCGCTGACCTTGATCTGGGAGGGGTGGCTGATGTGCCGATGTGCGAATTCTGGAGCGATGGTTTTGGCTTCAACTCAACATTCGGCTGCTTCGAGTCAACTTCAATTGCACATGTCGCAGGCTTACCAGTTGTTGCAGCGGAATCCTTTACTGCCGATTCTCCCGAGGCATGGAAAAAATATCCCGGTAATGTGAAAAACCAGGGCGACTGGGCGTTTTGTGTTGGAATAAACCGGTTCTTTTACCACACTTTCGCACATAAACCACTTCCTGACAAATACCGCCCGGGAATGACTATGGGTCCTTATGGAGTACATTGGGACAGAGGACAGACATGGTGGCCTATGGCTGAAGCCTACCATAAATATATTACAAGATGCCAGTTTGTTCTTTCACAGGGCAAAGCTGTTGCTGATATTCTTTACCTGACACCGGAAGGCGCTCCACAGGTATTTCTCCCGCCTAAGTCGGCACTTGACGGAACATCCTTTTTACCTGACAGGAAAGGTTATTCATTTGACGGGGTATCCCCAACATTCCTCATGAAATATGCTGCGGTCCGCGATAAAAAGATTATATTCCCGGGAGGTGCCTCCTATCGCTTGCTTGTTTTACCTGATGTCGCTGCCATGACACCGGAACTTATAGCTACTATCGGAGAACTTGTGAAGAATGGTGCCGTCATCGCAGGAAACCCGCCAGTTAAATCTCCTTCACTTGTCAATTACCCGCTTTGCGATTCTTTAGTGAAATCTGAGACTCTGGCTATATGGGGGAAAGAAGCAATACCGGAAGATCTGACTGCCAGAGAATATGGGTCCGGAAAAATATTCTGCGGTAATAAACTTAAGGATAACAAATCAATAATCCGGGGAATAAAAGACTCACTGAATCTATACCCCGAATACAAGATAACTGAATCAATTCTGAACAATGCCGGAGCAAAACCTGATTTCATCTCATCAGGTAATATCCGCTATACCCACAGGAGCCTGGAAGACAAGGAAATTTATTTTATTTCAAACAGGTCAGACCAGATTGTTTCAGACACCTGCATTTTCAGGGACGGAACGGAAAATGCGGAAATATGGAATCCTGTTACAGGTGAAATTAATTCCATTGAAAGCCTAAGTACAATAGACGGTGCAACATCTGTACCTGTCAGGCTCAATTCCTACCAGAGTTGTTTTATAGTTTTTTATCGTGGGAAAATGCCAGTTACAGATAAAAATGTAAAACAGGTGAGCCAGTCTGAAGAAAAGACTTTTTTCACTCTTGAGGGACCATGGAATGTATCATTTGATACTGTATGGGGAGGACCTGATCACATAGTTTTTAATGAGCTCGCTGACTGGTCGGAACGACCGGAGGAGGGTATAAGGTATTATTCAGGTCAGGCAGTCTATACTAAATCCTTTGATCTGCCTGAGAATCAGTCCATAAATACTGAGCTTGATTATTTTCTTGACCTGGGAGTACTTAAGAATCTTGGAAGGGTAAAAGTTAACGGGCATGATCTGGGAATTTTGTGGACTGCACCATGGCAGGTAAACATAACCGGTTTGCTGAAGGAAAAAGGAAATCAGCTGGAGGTTGAGGTTGTCAATTTGTGGATAAACAGGCTTATCGGAGATGAATTCCAGCCATGGGATGGCGTTGAGGATGGCAAATGGCCTGAATGGCTGCTTAATGGAACAAATCGTCCTACAAAACGTTTTACGTTTACTACTCACAGGTTTTACGGAAAAAATGACCCGCTCTCACAGTCTGGTCTGATCGGACCTGTTACCATAAGAACCGGTACCAGTTTGCGCTGATCTGCCGTATGTACAGTGATAAAATTTGATTTTGAAATAATAAAAAGCTTTCGTAAGATTGTAGTCATAATTATCTGATTTTTAAATATCTAATAATCAACAAAATGAACACACAGGATTATATTAATCGTGAGGACAAATATGGAGCACATAACTATCATCCGCTGCCGGTTGTTCTAGAGAGAGGTGAAGGGCCATTTGTATGGGATGTTGAAGGGAAGCGGTATTTTGACTTTTTATCAGCATATTCAGCAGTCAATCAGGGGCACTGTCATCCAAAGATTCTTAAAGCTCTTACTGATCAGGCTAAAATACTCACACTTACTTCCAGGGCATTCTATAATTCAGTTCTTGGAGAGTATGAGGAATATATTACAAAGTATTTTAAATACGACAAGGTTCTGCCAATGAATTCAGGCGCAGAAGCTGACGAAACAGCCCTTAAGCTTTGCCGCAAATGGGCATATAAGAAAAAAGGCATTAAGCAGGACAATGCAAAGATCATTGTATGTGACGGAAATTTCCATGGCCGTACAATTACAATAATTTCAATGTCAACTGATCCTGATGCCAGGAATGACTATGGACCGTTTACGCCAGGATTCATTATTATTCCTTATAATGATCTCAATGCCCTTGAAAATGCACTTAAAGATCCTGATGTTGCAGGATTTCTTGTAGAACCGATCCAGGGCGAAGCAGGAGTATTTGTTCCGGATGAGGGATACCTGAAGAAAGCCTATGATCTCTGCAAATCAAAAAATGTACTTTTTATTGCCGATGAGGTTCAGACCGGTATTGCCCGTACAGGAAAGCTTCTGGCATGCGATCATGAAGGTGTAAGACCCGATATCCTTATACTTGGTAAAGCCCTGTCAGGCGGTGTCCTTCCAGTATCAGCTGTCCTTGCAGATGATGAGATCATGCTGACAATTAAGCCTGGCGAACACGGCTCAACTTTCGGAGGCAATCCAATTGCTGCAAAGGTGGCAATAGCAGCTCTTGAAGTGGTCAGGGAAGAAAAACTTGCAGAAAACGCAGAACGTCTTGGCAAGATCTTCAGGGAAGAATTCAGCAGTATCAAATCAGAAATGATCGAGCTGGTAAGAGGTAAAGGCTTGCTTAATGCAGTCGTTATCAGGCCTAAAAACGGAAAAGAAGCATGGGATGTCTGTCTTGCAATGAAAGAGAAGGGACTCATAGCAAAACCTACTCACGGACATATCATCAGGTTTGCACCGCCTCTCATAATAACCGAAGCTCAGCTCAGAGAAGCGATATCGCTTATTAAGGAAGCTTTTAAACTTTTCGAATAATCACTTTTCAGAAAAACCTGATCCGGATCACGTTCAGTCTGGAATGTTTCAGACATAACATATTCATTATGAATAGAAATATTGTCAATAAATATAACCTTTGGGCTTTCCCTTTGATTGGAATCCTTTTTCTGTTTTCATGTTCGGGAAACAGGGAAGTCACCGTTAAGGAATTAAAAGAACATGTCAGATTTCTGGCTTCAGATTCACTTAAAGGAAGGCTCACAGGGTCACCGGGTGACAGCCTGGCAGCAGGTTATATCAGGGAAGAGCTTGCCTCTTTTGGACTGATACCGCTTTCAGGTGACGGACTTCAACGTTTTGAAGTGACGAAAAGAATCATTCCCGGAAAGAATAATGCGCTGGTAATTAATGGGACCGCTTATACTCTGGACACTGATTTCATGCCTCTCTCCTTCAGTTCAAACGGGAACCTGGAATCGGTGGTGATCTTTGCAGGATATGGCTTTAATATAAGCGGTGACAGCTTAAAATGGAATGATTACAGTACAATCGATGTAAAGGGTAAATGGGTGATGATCCTCCGTGCTGATCCGGAGGCTGAGAATACAAAGAGTCCATATATTCAATACAGCGGTGACAGAGATAAGGCATTACTGGCCAAGGATATGGGAGCAGCAGGTGTGCTTCTCGTTTCTGGCCCCGCAGCTGACTCTCAGGATACTTTTGATCCGCTTAATAATGAAGGTTTTTCTGTTGGGATACCTGTATTAAGAATAAAGAGAGAAGTTGCAAACCTCATTCTTGCAAAGTCAAAAACTTCAGTAGAAACCCTTGAGAAGAGCGTTAATAAATCGAGAAAACCCCTGGGTTTTGATACTGAATCTGCTGTAAATGCAACCGCGGAAATTGTAAGGGAAACTGCAAATACACAAAATGTAGTAATGATGCTTCCAGGTGAAGATGAAAAGCTTAAAAATGAATACATAATCATTGGCGCTCATTTTGATCACCTCGGAATGGGAGGACCGGGCTCCTCGAGCAGGGCTCCTGATACCACCGGAGTCCATCATGGAGCAGATGATAATGCATCAGGTGTTTCCATGATGCTGGAACTGGCAGAAAAATTTGCACTTACAAAGGGAAGCCATAAGAGGAGCATTATTTTCATGGCATTTTCCGGAGAAGAAGAGGGACTGCTCGGATCGAAGCATTTTACTGAGGATCCGGGAATTGATCTTTCAAAAGTAAATGCAATGCTTAACCTTGATATGGTCGGAAGGCTTAATGACACAAGCATGCTGCAGATTTCCGGTGTAGGAACAGCTTCCGGGCTCAGGGAACTTATCTATGCAAAAAGTGATACCTTAAAAATTAAAATGAAGCTATCTGATGAAGGTTACGGACCATCTGACCATTCATCATTCTACTTCAGGAATATCCCTGTTTTATTCTATTTTACAGGAGCGCATCTCGATTACCATACCCCTGCTGACACATGGGATAAGCTCAATTTCCCCGGGATGGTAAGTATTTCATCACAGGTCTTCAATACAGGCGTGGAACTGGCAAATGCACCCGAAAGACTTAAGTTCAGGGAAGCAGGCCCAAAAGTTGAACCGGTGAGATACCGCAGAGGAAAAGGGGTAAGTCTTGGCATCATGCCCGATTTTGCAGGTGTTATCCAGAATGGTTTGAGAGCTGACGCTGTTACACCTGGCAAACCTGCCTCATTGGGCGGAATGAAAAAAGGAGACATAATAACGGCTATTAACGGAAAAACAGTCAATAACATACAGGATTATATGTCAAGGATGGGCCAGCTGAAGCATGGTCAGACAATAAGTGTTGAAATTCTCCGTAATGGGAAAAAAGAAGTATTATTGATACAACTGTAGTACCGGAAGCGTCTAATAATATATTTGAAATTTGATATTTGAGATTTAATATTCACCATTATGAAGAAGTTTCTCCTTTGGACTTTAGCATTCCTGATAACAGTATCAGCTGCAATCTATCAGAGACAAACAGGTCCTACATATCCGAAGAAGCTGGATATAATGATCAACGAACAGTTGTGTAAATTAAGACTTGTCCGCAGTCTGGCACTGGATGAAAGAGCTGAGGTAAAGCTTAATATTGCTGACACCACTGTTGTTGCAAAAATATTCTTTAAGCGCTACAGGTCAGATGAAGAATATCAGTCGGCAGATTTTAAGTACAGGGTATATCCCATTCATTCTTTTGTGATGAATAAGATCTTCAAAATGACTGAAGATAAAGGGTATTTTGCTGAAGTACCTCAGCAGCCGGCTGCCGGAAAGATCCAGTATTATTTCGAAATAACCGACTCCAAAGGAGTGCAGACCTATTTCCAGGATGCTCCTGTTGTGATAAGATTTAAAGGCGGTGTACCAGCCCATATCCTTATTCCTCATATACTGCTGATGTTTACAGCAATGTTATTCTCGACACTTGCAGGTCTGATGAGCGTAATAAAACATCCTCTTTACAAAAAATATACTCTCTGGACCCTTATTCTTCTTACAGCGGGAGGGATGATACTTGGTCCACTTGTTCAGTATTATGCCTTCGGAGATCTATGGACAGGGATCCCTTTCGGATGGGACCTCACGGATAACAAAACATTGATAGCATTAATATTCTGGATATTAGCTGTAATAATGAACCGTAAAAAGGAAAGACCGTTCTATACTGCACTCGCTGCAGTTGTTCTCCTCCTGGTCTATTCAATCCCCCACAGCCTGTTTGGTTCCCAGCTGGATTATTCCACCGGGCAGGTAACTCAGGGTATTATTATGAATTTTTTCTGAAATTAAATACAAATATTTTTAATTTCTGTGCAGCATTTAATTTTATGCCCCGTCTATTGAGTAGAAATTTAATCAATGGAACGTGGGTGCAGCAAAACATATTCAATCTAGATTTCCCCTTAAGATGGCAAATGTAGAAGCGGCATTCAGAAATTTACACCAGGATCTCATTGACGGGTGTAAAACCGGTGACCAGAAAGCTCAGTTCCAGGTTTATAAATTGTACTATAAGGCAATGTACAATACAAGTCTGAGGATCGTGGGAGAGACAATGGAAGCTGAGGATGTTATGCAGGAATCGTTCCTGTCGGCCTTTGAAAAGATTGATACATATTCAGGAACAGTTAGTTTCGGAGCATGGTTAAAAAAAATAGTAATCAACCGGTCACTCGATGCACTGAATAAAAGAAAAGCGGTCTTTGAAGATATTGAATCTCATATTGGGATAAGGGATGAAAGCAGTGACGATGCAGCAAGGTACGAGGAGATGGATCTTAAGGTTGAAGAGGTAAAGGAAGCCATCGAACGACTGCCTGACGGTTACAGGGTCATACTTTCTCTCTATCTGCTTGAAGGTTACGATCATGATGAAATTGCTGAAATACTATCAATCAACAGCAGCACTTCCCGATCCCAGCTTTCAAGGGCAAAACAGAAACTCATCGGAGAATTAAAAGGAAAATGAAATTTTATCAGTTATGAAAACTATAGAAGATATAATCAGGAATAACAGAGATCTTTTCGAAGACAAAGAGCCCTCGGAAGGACACTTCGACAGGTTCAGCGTAAAGCTTGAAATCAGATGCCAGGCCAAAGCAAACAAGAGAAGCATTGTGCCTTACCTACTGAGAGCCGCAGTTGTGACACTTCTGGTTACACTGTCATCGCTCTGGACATGGGATCATTTTATCCGTACAGGAAACAGCAGAATGACTCTCGGACAGGTATCACCTCAGTATAAAGAGGTTGAGAACTACTACATTCATCAGGTCAGCCTTATGGAAGGAGAAATCGTGAATACTGATCTGCAGAGTAACCCCGAACAGAGAGAAATGCTTGTAAAAGAGATGAAAAGCATGGATTCAACCTATGTCTCCCTGCAGAAAGAACTCAAGGCAAATCCCAATGACGAACGTATAATAAATGCAATGATAGAACATTATCAGACTAAGCTTGAGATCATGACATATATAGTCAATCAGCTTAAAACAATGAGAAATGATAACTTAAATAAAGGAGAAGATGAAAAAGTCAGTTTATAAATCAGGATGGCTACTCATAATAGCACTCCTTGTTATACCTTTCACTCTGAAGGCAGAGGAGGTTACAAAGGAATTCCATAAGGAGTACAAGGCAGGACCGAATACAACGCTGGAAATCAACAATAAATACGGCGATGTGTCAGTTGAAAACTGGGATAAGGACATGGTTGTAATAGATGTCAAAATTACAGTTGAACTGCCAAACCAGGAAAAAGCGCAGAAACTTATCAGCTATATTGATGTTCAATTTTCTGAAGGAGAGAACCTTATCTCAGCCAAAACAATAATTGATGACAGTTTCAACTTCACCGGCTGGGGAGGCGACTCTAAAAAATTCAGCATCGATTATAGTATCAAAATGCCTGCCGGAACATCTCTCACACTTGCAAATAAATATGGCAATACAGATATCAATGAACTCAACGGATTGGTAAACCTCGACATCAGATACGGAAACCTGACAGCAGGGAAACTGACAAGAGGAAATATCAAACCACTCAATAACATTAACCTTTCGTACGGAAAAGGTACAATTGATGAAGCCGGCTGGCTGGATCTGACCTTAAGATATGCCGGCGGATTCGAAATAGAGAAAAGTCAGGCTATTCTTCTCGACAGTAAATATTCAAAACTGTCGCTCGGTGAAACAAGCTCTGTAGTTGGTGAAAGTAAATATGACAATATCAGAATAAGCAAAATAAACAACCTCGTTCTCGAAAATGGCTATTGCGATGTAAATGTTGGAGAGCTTCTTAAAAAACTCAACTACAACGGCAGCTATGGTTCATTCTCAGTGGAAACAATACCTGCCGGATTTGAAAAGATAGAAACCGATACCAGGTATATTGGTGTCAAACTGGGAATAGATGAAGCGGCGAGCTACAATCTCTCAGCAAGACTTTCCTATGGCGGTTTGAAATATAATGAAGACAAATTCAGGAACCAGAAAAGAATAATCGAAAGCAACAGAAGCGAAATTTCAGGCATTATCGGAGATGAGGAAAATCCCTCTGCAACAGTAAACATAACATCCTCATACGGCTCAATAAAACTTTACGAGTAATTCCAATACTACATATTTTTCAGGCGGATATGCAAAAGCATTTTCCGCCTTTTTTTTGCAGCGATATCCGTAAAATGATGTCTTTATTGAAACAGTGAGCGGGTTTGGCCGGAGATTTAAAAATATGCAGCAAATGAAAATCCTGAATAATATATCATGTCTGTTACTCCTTATAATAGGTGTAACCAGCCTCCGGGCGCAGAATGCAGATTGCTATACAAAAAAAGTTTATGCTGCGGGTCCGGGAAGCACCCTGAGCATATCAAACAAATATGGAGATGTCAGTTATATTGTTAATAATGATGATTCAATATCGGTTTGTGCCACTGTAACTATTATGCAGGATAACAGGGAACTAGCCAGAAAAAGCCTCAGCCTCATAACCGTCCGAATTGACAAAATATTGGATACCGTATCTGTCTCGACAAATTTTGACAGGAAGTTCTTTTCAGATACATACAGGAAGGGGAGAAAAAGTTTCAGTGTTGATATCCTTGTCAAAGCACCTTCTTCTGTAAATGCTGATGTCACAAATGAATTCGGAAATATTTCATTTGAAGAATTATCGGGCAAAATCAATGTCAGACTATCTTACGGCCTTCTCAGCGCTTCAAGACTTACAAGAGGAAACAGCAGCCCGATTAATTCTATTACTGTTGATAACGGTAAGGTAAATATTAACTCAGTCAACTGGTTGTCGGCGAATATCCGCAACTGCTCTTCAGTCGAAATAGCAAAGGCCCAGGCTGTTTTAATTAAGTCCGATTTCTCTAAGATCAGTATAGGAGAAGTAAATTCAATGGTCGCAGATTCAAAATCGGATATCTACACAATAGGGAATGTGAAAAATATAGTTTCTGAAAGCCTTTATTCCACATTTAACATTAATAAGATCGATGGTAAATTATTTTCAAAAGTCAAATCCGGCTCCCTCTCTGTTAAGAATCTTCTGAAAGATTTCAGTTATCTGGACATTACAACAGTCAGTGCCCCTGTAACAATTGTAACAGGCCATGAGGTTTCATTCAGGTCGGATATTGTGGCAATAGATGCTCCGGTTGAATTCCTTATTAACGACCAGAAGGGTATGACAAAAAGGGAAACCAATAAGTCAATATCATATCAGGGAACATATGGTGAAAACAAACTGACAGAATCATTTATTCAGATCCGCTCAACTTCGGGGAAAGTTATAATTAAATGAGTTCCAGATCATCAATTGTAATGCAAACCCACCCTGACCACCTTTGCAGGCTATCCTAATTCTCGTCTTTATAAATGAAGATTCCTGACTTGCCATCAGCCCCTGCAAATCCCCTCAGCATTCCGGAAGAGTTGAAAGGCATAGATATATTACCTGACTTATCCACACAAATAACTCCACCACTCCCTCCAGCTTTTACGAGCTTGGTATTTACCACAAGTTCTGATGCTTCCTTTAGGGAAAGTCCTTTGTATTCCATGAGGGCGGAAATATCATGCGCGACAGTCCATCGGATAAAAAATTCACCATGTCCGGTCGCTGAAACTGCACAGGTACTATTGTTAGCATAGGTGCCTGCGCCAATAATGGGTGCATCCCCCACCCTGTTATATTTTTTATTCACCATGCCTCCCGTAGAGGTGCCGGCCGCCAGATTTCCGGATTTATCAAGAGCGCAGCAGCCCACAGTTCCATTCTTTTCTTTCTTAATTAGCTCCTTAAGCTCATTGAATCTTCTTTCAGTATAGAAGTATGATGGTGGCACGATTTCAAGCCCCTCTTCCCTGGCAAACTGTGAGGCACCTGCTCCTGTCAGCATAACATGAGGCGAATTTGTCATAACTCGCCTGGAAGCAGATACAGGATTCTTTATATCTGTTACACAGGCCACTGATCCGGCAGCCAGATTTGAGCCATCCATAATTGCTGCATCCAGTTCATTTTTTCCTTCATGGGTAAAAACAGCCCCTTTCCCTGCATTGAATAAGGGATTATCCTCCATAACCCTGATTGTATTCTCCACTGCGTCCAGAGCTGATCCTCCGTCTGAAAGGATCTTCTTTCCTGTCTCAAGGGCTTCTGATAATGCTTTCCTGTACTGAGCATCCAGCTCAGGAGAAATCTTATCCCTTGACATCGATCCCGCACCACCATGAATGACAAGCGCCCAGGCCTGTCGCTCAGATGATGCACCAACTGACTGACTGTCTGAACTCCTCTTTCTGTTATCACAAGATAAAAGAGTTATAAAAAGAATAATAAGCGATGTTTGGTTTAACAGTTTCATTATCATGGCTATATGTATTAAAGGCTGGCTTAGGCTGTAGGCGGAAGGGTTCTGGGTTCAGGGTTCTGGGTTCTGGGTTCTGGGTGCTGGGTGCCGGTGCTGGGTGCTCTGGGTGCTGGGCTCCGACTTCGGTCTTCGGACTTCGGACTTCTGACTTCCTAAAGATCCATCTCCACAACAGTTATCCCTGCTCCGCCGAACTCAACGTGCTCATCCCTGAATGTTTTAACAACATCAACAGTATCAAGATACTGCCTCACCAGCTGTCTCAGGATACCGTTTCCTTTTCCATGTAATATTCGCAGATGCCGGTGTCTGACAATAAGAGCAGTATCGATCAGATCCTGAACCTGCCTGATAGCCTCCTCACCTCTTACACCACGGATATCTATCTCAGGCTTGAAATTTATATTCCTCTGTACAATTCCCATGTCATTTTCCCTTACAGGCTGGTTAGCCTTAAGGCTTTTCTTCAGTTCTGATCCTGTAATTCTCTCAATCTTTTCAATTGGAACATAAAACCTGAGACTGCCTGTCTCAATCTGAACCATCCTGTCTTTTATTTCAATGACTTCCCCTGCGGCCATAGTCTCAATCATCCTCACAGGGTCACCGGGTTTCAAAGGTTGTTCGGCAACAGGTTTTGCCACTTTTTTCTCCTGAACTTTCGCAGATTCGGTCTTTATCTTTTTAACTTTGAAAGAAAGCTCGGCTATCTTTGATTCTCCTTCTGTTTCGAGGGGTTTAGTCTCCTGAACCACAGCAACCTTAAAATCTTCAAGCTGCTGTCTTACATCCTTGGTTTTTTCCTTTTCTGCCTGAGATTCTTTTATCTGCCTTATTGTGTTCTCAATAATCCGGTTAGATTCCTTAAGCAGGTGCTGGGCCTCATCTTTGGCTTTAGTGATGATCTCTTTCCTGAGAGTTTTTGCACCAGCAAGTTCATGCTCATATTCAGCCATCAGCTCCTCCAGTTTCTTCTCCTGCTGTCTTATGCTTTGCCGCTTTGACTCCCAGTACCTTTTATCCCGTGCGATATCCTTCAGGTGCCTGTCGTAGTTTATATTTTTTACGCCGGCCTTACCAGATGCTTCAGCAAGGATCTCTTCCGGCAGACCTATCTTTCTGGCAATCTCAAACGCAAATGAACTTCCGGGTTTACCAATAGTAAGCTGAAAAAGTGGCTGCATAAGATGGTTATCAAATGCCATGGCACCGTTCACGATGCCTTCGGTAAGGGAGGCAAAATGTTTAAGATTTGTATAGTGAGTGGTTATTACCCCGAAAACACCGTTTTTATTCAGTTCACCGAGGATTGCTTCTGCAATTGAGCCTCCAAGCATGGGTTCCGTTCCTGTCCCGAATTCATCTATAAGAACAAGAGTCTTCTCATTCCCATGTTTTATAAAATGCTTCATATTGATAAGGTGAGAGCTGTAGGTACTTAAATCGTTATCAATACTCTGCTCGTCACCGATATCAATCAGGATATTTTTAAAAATCCCAGTTTCAGAACCTTCAGCTACAGGTATCGTAAGACCGCACTGCATCATATACTGAAGCAATCCCACAGTTTTCAGGCAAACTGATTTCCCTCCGGCATTTGGACCAGATATCAGAAGTATCCTGTCTCTGTCATCGAGTACAATCTCAAGCGGAACTACTTTTCTGCCCGGAACTTTTTCAAATGCCAGAGTCAGCAGAGGATGCAAAGCTTTTCTCCATGACAGGAATGGCTTATTGACCATAACAGGCTTAATGGAACGGAGGTGGTTTCCCATAAGAGCTTTTGCACGGATGAAATCTATTTCACCAAGAAAACTATTGACTTCTATAAGTTCATCGATATAAGGTCTGATATCATCAGCAAATGCAGTAAGAATCCTCACAATCTCTCTCTTTTCCTCATACTCAAGCTCTATCAGGTCGTTATTTATCTCAACGATCTCTTCAGGCTCAATAAAAACAGTTTTTCCGGATGCTGACTGATCATGGATAAGACCCCTGATCTTTCTTTTATCATATGAACTCACCGGAATAACACCTCTTCCGTTCCGCACTGAAGCAGAAGTGTCTGCATCAACGATTCCGTCGGACTGGGCCTGCTTCAGAATGGCATTGAGCCTTTTTGAAACAAGTATCCCTTTGCTTACAAGTTCAGATCTGATCTCCCTTAACCGTGGAGAGGCATTATCCTTTATTATACCTTTTTTGTCAATTATCCTGTCTATAGCCTCAAGTACATAAGGGAACATTTTGACTGAGTTACATCTCTCCTTCAGCACAGGGTACCTGGCAGACTCTTTTGTCCTGAAAAAACCAAGAATTGCTTTCACAGTCTCCAGAGTTCGCTTCATGTCAAAAACTTCCGTGACCTCCGGAAAGGTTCCTTCAATCCGTATTTTGTTAAGACAATCCGAAATCTCATAATAATTATCAGAGGGAAAAAAATCCTCAAACTGCAGAAGCTGCTGGAATTCAAATGTAGTTGACAGGTTATGCGACAGAGTCTCAAAATCATCAATGAACCCGATTGAATCCACCTTTTCTGCTCCCATCGGACTAAGACATTTATCGCTAAGAAGCTTTCTTATCCGGTCAAATCCTATCTTGTTCTCAAAATTCTCAGGGTAAATCATTTTATATATAAAAGATAAAAGACAAAAGTAAAAAGATTAAAGTAAAAGACATTATTTTGTAAAACCGCAAATTAGAAAATCGCAGATTAGAAACCACAATAAACTTTTAAACCGGACAAAGGATGAAAAAAAGATCATTTTTGATATTAATTGTAAGCTTCCTGCTTATAATAAATATGTTACCTGCAACATTGAAAGGACAGGAAGTACAGTCAATCCCCCTCAAAGAGCACCCCCGGCCTGATTTTCAGCGTGAACAGTGGCTTAACCTTAATGGCCTCTGGGATTTCAGGTTCGATACTCAGAATACGGGAGAGACTGAAAAATGGTATAATAAAGCTAATTCATTCGATAAAAAAATTCTTGTGCCATTTCCATGGGGATCAAAACTATCGGGAGTTGCTAATGAAGCTGAGATAGGGTGGTACAGCCGGGAGATTGAAATTCCTGCAGAGTGGAATGGCAGGAGAATTTTCATCGTCTTCGGAGCAAGTGACTGGATAACAAAAGTATGGCTTGACGGTCAGCTGCTGGGGACTTACCAGGGTGGATATACCCCGTTCGAATTTGAGATAACCTCATATCTGAAGATCGGTGAAAAGCAAAAACTGGTTGTTAAGGTAGATGATTCCCCATTTCCATATAAACTTGAGGGAAAACAGGGCTATGGTCAGGCAAAAGGTATCTGGCAGACTGTCTATCTTGATGCAAGAGGCAAATCTTTCATCAAAAACATAAAATTCACTCCGGATATTGACACAAAAAAGGTCACAGTAAAAGTAGCAATCAATCAGCCTTCTTCAGACAACACCTCATTAAGGATCAAGTTTCTCAATGGCAGTCAGACGAATCCTGAAATAAACAGGAAAATGCAGAAAGGATCGGCCGAATTAAGTTTTGATATACCCGTTGACAATATGCAATTATGGGATCTGAACAATCCGTTCCTATACGATGTAAAAGCATCAGTCATAGAATCAGATAACGAGTTGGATTGCATTCAGAGCTATTTCGGAATGCGTAAGGTCAGTGTAATTAACCTGCCGGGAACAAAGTACCCGTATATTGCCCTTAATAACAAGCCTGTATATCTGCAGATGTGTCTCGATCAGTCATACCATCCGGATGGCTTCTATACTTTCCCATCTGATGAATTCATGAGGGATGAAATTCTGCGGTCAAAGCGTATTGGACTCAATGCAAACAGAATACATATAAAGGTTGAAGTCCCGAGAAAACTTTATTGGGCAGACAGGCTAGGGCTGCTAATAATGGCCGATGTTCCCAACTTCTGGGGAGAGCCTGGTGAAGAGGCGAAGAAGGAATATATGGTTGCGATGAATGGAATGATTGATAGAGATTATAATCATCCTGCGGTCTTTCAGTGGGTGCTGTTCAATGAAACATGGGGGTTATTCACTGAAGTTAACGGAGCCACGAAGCAAAGGATATATCTGCCTGAGACTCAGCTCTGGGTTCAAAATGTTTTTCAACAGGCCAAACGGTTAGATCAGTCCAGACTGATTGAAGATAACTCGGCATGCAACAACGATCACGTTATCACTGACGTCAACAGCTGGCACGTTTATATCCCCGGATATGAATGGAAAAAGCATCTTGATGAAGTCTGTTCAAATACATATCAAGGTTCAAAATGGAATTTTATCGGCAACCGTACACAGGGAAATCAGCCTCTCATCAACAGTGAATGCGGCAATGTATGGGGTTACACTGGAAGTACGGGGGATGTTGACTGGTCGTGGGATTATCACCTTATGATGAACGAATTCCGTAGTCATCCAAAAATCGGGGGCTGGCTCTACACGGAACATCATGACGTGATAAATGAGTGGAATGGCTATTACCGCTATGACCGGACTGAGAAGTATACCGGACTCGATGCTATTGTGCCAGGGATGACTTTAAATGATCTGCACAGCAGTATTTATATCTCGGTGGACGGTCCGCTCTGCCGGGTCGCTGAACCGTTGGAAAAGATTAAGCTGCCTTTGTTTGCATCATTCATGACAGGCAATGAGCTTGGCAGTAATCTGATACTGAAAACCAGTCTGTACGGCTGGGATCAGCTCGGCAATTACAGGAGCTTTTCCAACTCCTCACAGTTAATTGAATATAAGCCATGGAGTGCTAAAGAACTGCAGCCACTTGATATTCAAATGCCTCCAGTGCGCGGATTGGCTATTCTGTCAATAATTGTTGAGGATGCATCGGGTAATGTGCTTCATCACAACTTCACAACCTTCTCCATTGGAAGCGGAACATCCCAAAGACAGGAGACTCTCACCGAGGCCGGAAAGATCCTGAAGGTTGCCCGTTTTACACCGGATAGCTTTAAATCACAATCATGGAGCGTCCGCCAGTGGAATGTGCTCGACGGATTGAAAGCTGACGGAGCAGGTTATGGATTTTTTGAGTATGAGGTTAAGGTTCCCGATGGAATAACTGCCTCAAATACCGACGAAATCACTCTGATAGCCGAACTTTCAGCAAAACAGCTGTTTGGGAAGGACAGGAAAGATGCAAAAGTACCTGACGGTGACTATATGCTTGGCAAGGGGACAAATGATCCAAGTATGAATCCAAATTCATACCCGATGACAGACACATATAAATATCCATCCATTGTAAAAATCAGCATTGACGGAGTATGTATAGGCTCATTTTTTCTGGAGGATGATCCTGCTGACTCAAGGGGTATTTTATCATGGTTCTCACAGCCTCAAAACCGGAAACTAGATGAGGCAGGATCATATGGATACTTAATCAGGGCGTCAGTTCCAAAAGAGTTGATTGGCGATACAGCCGGCAAAACAATTAAGGTCAGGTTCGAGGTTGATAAATCATTCCCCGGAGGATTGGCGATCTATGGTGAGAAATCAGGAAATTATCCGGTTGATCCGGCTCTGATTTTTGTTATGAAAAAATAGAAATTCAAAGCCTGGTTAATAAATGTTAAATCATTGTTATATGAAATAATGATGAGCTTCATTTTTTTTACATTTGATAATTCGTATTAACCTTATAAAAAACATAAAATGAAATTAAGGAAATTTTTCCCGGTCCTTTTTATTATCTCTTTACTGCCATTAACGGCAAAATCCCAGAGTGAGAATGTAGATCTTAGTATGGTATACAAGATCAAACAGGAGGGATTAAAGAACTCTTCGATTGAAGAACTTGCCTTTGGGCTGACCGATTTTACAGGGCCAAGACTGACCTGTTCAGATGGCAATATACGTGGAAATGAATGGGCAAAGAAAAAAATGGAAGAGCTCGGATTCCAGAATGTGAGAATTGAAGCTGCAGGAGAATTACCCAGCGGAGGCTGGGATAATCTTAAGACATATGCCGCGATGACGGCGCCTTATTATGCAAGTTTTGCCTGCAACCCTGTGGCGTGGACAGGCAGTACCCATGGCGCTATAAAAAGTCAGCTGGTACTTATTGATGTAAAAGCTGAAAGCGATCTCGAAAAATATAAGGGAACATTAGCCGGTAAAATCGTACTCCTCCCATCCTCAATTACTTATGAACCAAGTTTTGAGCCACTGGCCAGCCGTTATACAGATGAAAAGCTTAAGGAACTCTCTATGGCATCAGGTCAGCCCAGGGGAAGAAGACAAAATTCCGACTTCAGCACTTATATGGCCCAGAGAGCTCTTCAGCAAAAAATCAGGGAATTTCTTAACACTGAAGGAGCTGCTTTAATTCTGAATGGTGCAGGTACCTTCAATGTTCCAAAATCAGCGGGTGCAAAATATACAGCTGGTTCACCGGAACCGGTTGCAGAACTTAATCTTGCTGTTGAAGCACATGGCAGGATGGAAAGACTATTACGCCATAATATACCTGTTGAGATGGAAGTGGAGATCATAAATAAATTCAGCCGCAGTACTACGGTATACAATGTTATTGGTGAATTACCCGGCACCGATAAACTCCTGAAAAATGAAGTTGTCATGGTTGGAGCTCACATCGATTCATGGCATGGGGGCACAGGGGCAGCCGATAATGCCTCTGGCTGTATTGTGATGATGGAGGCTCTGCGTATACTTAAAAGTCTCGAAGTAGCTCCGAGGCGGACCATAAGGGTTGTGCTCTGGGGAGGTGAAGAACAGGGTTATTACGGGTCAAAAGGATATATTGAGAAATACCTTGCCAATGCAGAAACAAAAGAGCATAAAGCTGATTATGACAAGTTCGCAGCATATTTCAATATGGATAACGGATCGGGCAAATACCGTGGAATATACATCCAGGAAAATGAGATGGTCAGACCTATTTTTGAGGAATGGCTGAAACCGTTTGCCGATATGGGAGCTTCTACTATAACTATCAGAAACACATCCGGCACTGATCATATTCCTTTCAATTCAATAGGATTGCCAGGTTTTCAGTTCATACAGGATGAAATAGAATATGGCCGCGGCTATCATACCACAATGGATACCTATGAAAGGCTTGTAATGGCTGACCTGAAGCAAAATGCAGTAATAACCGCTTCATTTGTCTACAATGCGGCAATGAGGAGTGCAAAGCTTCCAGCAAAACCTGTTATCAAGAGCCTGGAAGCTGCCGAAAAGAACAAAATGCAATAATATTATGGTTGAAATGACCCGCCATAGCGGGTTATAAGGCAAGGCATGTGACACGCCATGGCGGGGTGATAAGGCATGACGGGTGACACGCTATTGCGGGATCGCAAAGCTACATGTGTCACTCAATTATATAAGAGAACTTTGCGGGGTCTTGCCATGGCATGACCTACCAAATCAATTATATTCTCAATCGGATTTGACTACCACATCCTTCATTGACAATTGGATGCGTTTCCGTTCTATATCGACAGCAATTACCTTTACCATTACATGCTGATGAAGTTTTACAACTTTTGATGGATCGGTGGTAAAATTTTTACTCAGGTTCGAAACATGAACCAATCCGTCCTGCTTGATCCCTATGTCAACGAATGCGCCGAATTTGGTAATATTTGTCACAATTCCCGGTACAATCATACCAGGAGAGAGATCCTCCATTTTATGAACATCTGCAAAACTGAATTCCCTGATCTTTGATCTCGGATCACGGCCAGGCTTGGCAAGTTCATCGACTATATCTTTTAGCGTTGGTAATCCGGTGGAAGGAGTAATATACTTTTCAAGCTTCAGCTCCTTTCTCTTGTTGTCATTTGATATAAGTTCGCTCACATCGCAGCCGAGATCTTTCGACATCTTTTCGACGACGTGATAACTTTCGGGATGGACGGCGCTTGAATCCAAGGGATTTTCAGCATTACGTATTCTTAGAAAACCTGCACTCTGTTCAAAAGCCTTCGCTCCCATTCTTTTAACCTTCAGAAGCTCTTTCCGTGCCCTGAAGGGACCATTCTCAGTGCGATAATCAACAATATTCTGGGCAAGCTGAGGTCCAAGCCCCGACACATAGGTCAGCAGGTGTTTACTTGCTGTGTTAACCTCAACACCAACAGCATTGACACAGCTGACCACTACATCATCAAGGGACTTCTGAAGCTTCTGCTGATCCACGTCGTGCTGATACTGTCCCACTCCTATTGATTTGGGATCAATTTTAACAAGCTCTGCGAGAGGATCCATCAGCCTCCGGCCAATTGATACTGCTCCTCTTACAGTCACATCATAATCAGGAAACTCCTCCCGTGCCACTTTTGAGGCTGAATATATAGATGCGCCCGCTTCGCTTACAACAAAGACCTGAATATCACTGTCAAATTTAACCCATTTGATAAAGTCCTCGGTCTCCCTGCTTGCTGTTCCATTACCGATTGCTATTGCTTCTATCTTATATGCACTAACAAGTGAAAGAATTTTCTTTATCGACATAGCAGTCTCATTCTGAGGAGGATGAGGATAAATAGTCTCATTATGCACAAAATTACCCTGGCGGTCAAGGCAAACGATCTTACAACCGGTCCGGAAACCCGGGTCGATGGCCAGAACATTTTTCTCACCAAGCGGTGAGCCAAGAAGAAGCTGCCGGAGATTATCAGCGAATACGTTTATTGCTTCAATGTCAGCCTTTTCCTTGGAAAGATTTCTGAATTCAGTTTCCATTGAAGATGAGAGCAGTCTTTTCCAGCTATCCTTTACCGCCTCCTTTACGACATCAGCTGATCCGTTCCTACCCTTGAGGAAAATGGAGTTCAGCATATCGAGGGCATTCTCTTCACGAGGTTCAATTGATATTCTCAGAAATCCTTCATCCTCTCCTCTTCTCATGGCAAGCAGCCTGTGTGAGGGGGCACTTTTTCAGTGGTTCCGACCAATCATAATAATCGCTGTATTTAATCCCTTCCGCCTCTTTTCCCTTGACTGCCTTTGAAGATATGACAGCTTCTCTCTCAAAGAGTAACCTGAGTTGCCTCCTTGCCTTTTCATCTTCACTGACCCATTCAGCAATTATATCGGATGCTCCTGATATAGCTTCCTCTGTGGTTGGAACCTCATCATTCAGGAACTCTTCAGCCTTAAGGGAAGGATCAGCCAGTTTCTGATCCAGTATAATCAGGGCAAGAGGTTCAAGGCCTTTTTCTTTTGCAATTGTAGCCCTTGTACGACGTTTTGGCCGGTAAGGAAGATAGATGTCTTCAAGTTCAGCCATAGTGGATGCCGAATCAATTTTCACCCTAAGTTCGGGAGTCATCTTCTCCTGCTCTTCAATTGATTTGATGACAGCTTCCTTACGGGCATCAAGCTCCTTCAACCTCTCATATTCTTCCTTAATATGCATCAGTTGTACCTCATCCAGGCTGCCTGTCATCTCCTTCCTGTATCTGCTTATGAAAGGAATTGTAGCTCCCCCGTCCATCAGCCTGATGGTGTTTTCAACCTGCCATTCATGAAGACCCAGCTTCTTTGCAACAAGTACAATATTTCTATCCGTGCTCATATAGTTTTTATTCTACGTAAATAACCAAACCTTTCAGATATTCGCTTTCAGGGTGATAGATGTTCACAGGATGATCAGGTGGTTGATTCATCTGATGAAGTATCCTTACGCTGCGTCCTGTATTGGCGGCAGCTGCAAATACTGACTTCCTGAAATTCTCTCTTGTGACAGCCTGTGAACAGGAAAATGTGAAGATAATCCCACCCGGCCTTATCTGCTCAATGGCTTTAATATTCAAACGCTTATATCCCTGCAAAGCATTGTCAAGTGCATTCTGATGCTTGGCAAAGGCCGGCGGATCGAGTATTATAACATCATATTTATCCTTTATATCATTCAGGAAAGCAAATGCATCCGCCTGTATCGAAGTATGCCTTGAGTCATCTCCGAAATTGAGCCTCACATTTTCATTTGCCAAACCTATTGCAGGCAGCGAACTGTCAACAGTATGAACCAGTGAAGCATTCTGCATTGCATATACAGAAAAACCTCCTGTGTATCCAAACATGTTCAGTACTCTCTTTCCTCCGGTATAACCTGCCAGCAGCTTCCTGTTTTCCCGCTGGTCAATAAAAAATCCTGTCTTTTGTCCTGTTGTCCAGTCTATTTTAAACTTATACCCATGTTCCGTTACAATGACAGGACCGGAAGTTCCATAGAGAAATTCATTGACACTTTTAATACCTGCCATATGAGGCAACGTCGATTCACTTTTATCATATATGGCGATTAACTTCTCCTTCATGAGGTCGGCAAGTATCGATACAATATCCTTCCGTATCCTGTAGAAGCCTACAGAATGAAATTGTATAACAGCCACCCCGTTATAGTAGTCGACTATCAATCCAGGCAAAACCATCACCTTCTCCATGTATGAGACGGTAGACGGATATGTCAGGGTTATTTATAATTCCGATTGATTTCCTGTAATCAATTGCCTTACTGATCCTTTGCCGGAAGAAATCGATATCGGCATTCACCTTTTCAAATGAGAGAATCCTTACGGCTATTGAGCCTGGCTGATAATGTCCTGTTGCAAGAAAACAGTCCTGGTTATCATATAAATCAACAAGATCCCCTTCCTGAGGGCTTCCAAATATTGTCTTTATAGCTCCCGAGAAAATCCATGGATGATATCTCCGAATTGATTGTTCCTTACCTGATTTGAGTACTATCTTAATCCGCTCCACCTTAATGTCAAATAAATATAAGTTCTAAAGATCATGCCCGTTTGTGAGCTTTTTATAAATCTGGTGGCAAACCCACGCATCAGTTGCAGCATAAATCTGTTGTGCTTCAGTCAGCTGGATCAGCTTCCCAGTCAGTAACCTGCTGCCGTTTGGAGATCCTGAAGCCCAGAATTATTGCCACCAGCTTTTTCAGGCCTGAACTCTGAATACCAAAATCTTTTACAAAGATTTGTAAATCAACAAAACCGGAGGGTTCAAATTTCCTGACTCCTTTTAGGAATTTTATATCATCATGCACAGCAACCCCTGCTTTGATTACTTCCGGGTCTGCAAGCAGGTCTGCCAGCCTATCAGGAAATCCGATTTTATTGATCCTGAACAGGCACGCCAGAGTTCCAGATGACAGCTGAATCAGGGAAACCTTGTTTTTCCTTCCCTTCTTAAAAGTAGGCCTGGTCTCTGTATCAAATCCTAAAAGCTCCTCCCCCAGCAGTCGTGGGAAAACCTCATTAAATGTCTCCAGATCTTCTACAGTAATTATTTCTCCTCTGAACCACGAGAGTTCCCGCTCGGAAATCTCATCAACAGTGATATTCTCCTGGTAAGTATTATTCTCCATTGCTCTTTAAATCCTTTTGTCTGCGTGTAATAAACCAGTCTGAAGTATCCCTGTTTTCACCTTCATCTTTTATATCATCATCAATCTTTCCTATCTCTTCACCGGAATAGATGAATTTATGTATAGCTCTCATCGCATTTACCAGCTTCTGCCCCCAGAAACTTTCAAAATTCAGCCTGCATTCCCAAATGGCGTCATTCATAACCTCCGCTGTACCTGTCTGGTAAAGAAGAAGGAAATCTTTAATATCCTGGTAAATATCTGACATGTTTTCCGAAATAGTTGATAATACAGGTCCATCTGTATCATTCGTCTTATCATCAAATACTTCAAGATAATCGTCAGCTGTACCAAATTTCTTTCTCAGTGTATCATGCACAATCATCCAGTCAGATTCAGTCACAAACTTCTCATTCCCATCTTCAAAATATGGATTCAGCTGAGGCAACAGCGATGCTTTGATGTATAAAAGCGGCAGAATACGCTGAAGTATCCTGAGCAACTCATCCCCCTTAAGCCGGGAAGCATGCTCGGCATACTTACAGAATTCATTTGCAACAGCTACAAATTCAATTACATTATGTGAATATGCCGGATCCGTATTCTCTTCCATTGATTATTTAATTTAACCTGCAAAATTAGCTAATATTTAATTGTTATTTATCCGGGAAAGATGCTTTGTGCAAAAATCATTCGCATCTTACTATCCTGATCTTTTAAAGAAGACACACAGCAGGCAGTGGGAACAAAATTATTTTCTTCTCCGGATGGGAATAGTTTACAATAAAGAGTAATTTTAATACAAATTAATTGAGGAAGTGTCGAAAAAGTCCTGATCCTGATTGAACGTAACTTATAATAAAATGAAAAAGAAAAACTTTACAAGGCGCAATTTTATTGCAACCGTTTCAGCCGGATCGGTTGCAGCAGTTGGATCAAACGCCATCTCCGCTTTTGCCGGTATCACTGTTTCGCCTAAGGCAAACGGTAAGCTTGCAATCCTTGGAGGCAATCCGGTGCGTAAGAACAAACCATGGCCGGAATGGCCATATGTTGATGAAAAAATGGTTGAAGCTGTCTCAAAGACAACCAGAAGCAGGATCTGGTGCAGGATCCAGTCTGAAAATGGCACAGTTCCTACATTTGAAAAGGAATTTGCCAAAATGATGGATGCAAAATTCTCGCTCGGCACTGGGTCAGGTACACAGGCACTGAGCACATGTGTTGAAGCTCTCGGCTTTGGTCCTGGTGATGAAATAATTACTTCGCCTCTTACAGATCCCGGTACCCTATCCTCTATCCTGACCAGCAGGGTATTGCCAGTCCTGGCAGATATTGACCGTGAGTCATTTCAGATAGATCCTGATGATGTGGAGAGGAGAATCAATGAGAACACCAAAGCCATCATGCCTGTCCAGATTGGCGGTCAGCCTTGCAATATGGACAGGATTATGGCGATTGCTAAAAAACATAATCTCAAGGTTATCGAGGATGCAGCACAGGCACACCTTGCAGTCTACAAAGGCAAAAAGCTCGGAACTATTGGTGATCTGGGATGCTTCAGCTTCCAGGCAAGCAAGACAATCGCTTGCGGAGAGGGAGGTGCAGTAATCGGAAATGATGAAGAACTGATGGATAAATGTTTTACAGTTCAGAATCATGGTACAAACAGAAAAGGAAGAACTGTTGTGATTGGACCTAAATACCGGATGAACGAGTTTGAAGCAGCAATACTGCTGAGTCAGTTTGCAGGAGTTAAAGAACGCTTCGAAACGCGCAACAGGAATGCTATGTATCTTAACTCCAAACTTAAGGGTTTCCCCGGTCTTGTTCCGCAAAAATTTTATGAAGGTACAGAAAGCGGTTCATTCTACCTTTATATGACAACCTATCTGAAAGAACATTTCAATAATACTCCCCGCGATAAATTTCTTAAAGCCCTTGAGGCAGAAGGAGTCAGCCTGAGCCCATATCTTCCAAAGGGTTTGCATAAAGAACCATGGACTGACCACATACTGTCACTCAGGGAATATCAGAAAATGTACTCGCCCGCACGCCTTAAAAGTTACCGCGAGGAACTAAGCTGTCCGAATTGTGACAGGGTTATTGATGACATAGCCATGATCTGGGCTTCCGGTCCTCTTCTGGGATCAACTGAAGATATGGACGATATTATAAATGCCATCATGAAATTGCACGAAAACCGTGACCAGCTGAATCAGATTTAAATAAAAACCCATCCCAGGTGCTTTCAGGAAAATTTAAAACTTTATATCAGAGACTAAGCGGTACTATCGATAAGAAGCGCATTTTTCACGATCCGCTTTATACCCTTGCACTTGGGACAGATGCCAGCTTCTACAGGCTCATCCCTGAGATAGTGATCCGCGCTGCTGATGAGAACGAGATTTCACTTATTCTCAGGGAGAGTTCTTTGCTTGATATCCCCGTGACATTCCGGGCTGCGGGAACCAGTCTTTCAGGGCAGGCAGTAACTGATTCCGTTCTGGTGATTGCCGGCAGTAACTGGAATAACTGCCACATCAGTGCTGATGGATCCGAGATCCGTTTACAACCGGGTATTACAGGCGGACGCGTAAATGCCCTTCTCCTGCCCTACGGGAAAAAAATAGGACCCGATCCTGCCTCTATAAATGCAGCGATGATAGGCGGCATTACTGCTAACAATGCCAGCGGAATGTGTTGCGGGACAGCTCAGAATTCGTACAAGACCATTGCTGGAATGCGCCTTGTACTGGCCGACGGGACAGTTCTTGACACCTCGGATGAGCAAAACAAAATATCTTTCAGGGCCTCACATTCAAAACTCCTGGATGAAATCTCAGCGCTTGCCGATTCTGTAAAGGATAATCTTCCCCTTGCGGAAAGGATCAGGAAGAAATACAAAATGAAAAACACCACCGGCTATAGTCTCAATGCACTGGTTGATTTCTCCGATCCATTCGACATCATTGAACACCTTATGATAGGATCGGAAGGTACTCTGGGATTTATATCTGAGGTTAATCTTAAAACGGTAACTGAATATCCCTGCAGGGCAACATCCCTGATGGTTTTTCCCGATATCGAACAGGCCTGCCTGGCCGTTTCGCTTCTTAAGAGCTCCCCTGTGTCAGCTGTGGAACTGATTGACCGTGCTGGATTGCGGTCAGTAGAAAATGAAAAAGGAATTCCCCTGTTTATCAGAGAGCTTAGCAATGATGCTTGTGCGCTTCTTGTTGAAACAGTCGCACCCGACAAGACTGTTCTGAACGAAAATATTGATAGGTTAAAGCAGGCAATAAGTACCATTCCGACAGAAACTGATATCCGGTTTACAGATATTCCGGCTGAATATGAGCTGCTCTGGAAGATCCGCAAAGGTCTTTTCCCTTCCATTGGAGCTATGCGCAGAACAGGCACTACTGTCATCATTGAGGATGTGGCATTTCCTGTTCAGAATCTGGCGACCGCCACACTAGACCTTCAGCAGATTCTTCGAAAACTGGGATATGATGATGCAGTGATTTTCGGACATGCTCTTGAGGGAAATCTGCATTTTGTATTCACACAGGATTTCGGATCTCCAAGGGAAATTGAAAGATACGGTAAGCTGATGAGTGAAGTATCGGATCTGGTTGTAAACAAATACGATGGCTCTCTGAAAGCCGAACATGGAACAGGACGAAATATGGCTCCATTTGTAGAAATGGAATGGGGAAAGGAGGCATATCAGAAAATGAAGGAGATCAAGAATATTTTTGATCCCTCGGAATACTAAATCCGGGTGTTATCCTTAATGATAATGCTGATATTCATCTGCGTAACCTTAAACCTCTTCCGGCAGCAAGTGAGATCACCGATAAGTGCACTGAATGCGGATTCTGTGAACCATCATGTGTTTCAGCGGGAATGACACTTTCACCACGGCAGCGGATTGCTGTTCACCGTGAGATTACTTCCCTTTCAAGAAGCGGGCAAAAGCCTCATATTGCAGCATCTCTTTCAAAAAACTTCGCCTACGCTGGCGACAAAACATGCGCCACCGACGGACTTTGTGCAAATGAATGTCCTGTCAAAATTGACACAGGAAAACTCATCAAGCATCTGAGATCTGAACAGATTGACAGATCAGAGAATATGGCGCTTATGATCGCCGGCAGGATGAATCTTGTAACCGCTGCTGCCCGTAATGCATTATCACTCGTAAGCTTTTTTCACAGTGTTACCGGTACAGGTGTGATGAAAGCAATATCCACCGGACTCCGTAAAATTTCTTTTAACAAAATACCCCTCTGGAATCCATATAGGCCCTCCGGAGCCAGGAGGCGATGGAAAGCCGGAGAGACACATCCTGGAAATGTGTTAAAAGTGGTCTATTTTCCCTCGTGCATCAACCGGTCTATGGGTGTCTCAAAGGATCATAAAAATGAGAACCAGTTGACAGACACAATGATTCAGCTTTTAAGAAAGGCCGGGTATGAGCCTGTTTTTCCAGAGGGGATTGATAATCTTTGCTGCGGAATGGCCTTTATGAGCAAGGGGTATATCAAAACAGGAGAAAAAAAATCTGCCGAACTGGAATCAGCCTTGCTAAAAGCAAGCAATAACGGTGAATACCCCATACTCTGCGATATGAGTCCCTGCCTTTATACAATGAGAGAAAACATGAAATCTTCTCTGAAACTTTATGAACCGGTTGAATTTATTTCCTCATTTCTCCTCCCGCGGCTTACTATAAAACCGGCCGATGAAACAATTACAGTTTTCCCGGTTTGCAGTATGAAAAAGATGGGAATGGATAAAAAACTTGTTGAACTGGCAAGGCTGTGCGTAAAAAATGTCATTGTTCCGGAGACTAATTGCTGCGGTTTTGCAGGCGACAGGGATTTACATTTCCTGAGTTAAACACCTACGGATTACGCAATCTGAAAATGCAAATTCCGGAAACCATAAAACATGGCTATTCAACCAGCCGTACCTGTGAGATTGGATTGAGCAAGAATACCGGAATATCTTATAAATCTGTAATTTACCTTGTTGATAAGGTTAGCAGCCCCAAAATAGTACAAAAGCAGGATATTGGTTATATTTGAGATGAAACTTCACATCAGAGTCTTTAAGGAACTTTATGAAACATTTTTTTCTCTCTGGCTTTATCT
>JADKBK010000013.1 GCA_016715075.1 Bacteroidales bacterium | reverse complement strand
AGTGGCATTCTTGCCTTACAGACATACCGGCCATGAAGAAGGAGCCAGTGATGAGCTTTAAACAGCAGTTCCCCGGGGATATAATGGGAGAGCTGATCTTCCACGCTTCTGGGTGTCTTTGCATTCTTCACAAGGCCAATCCTGTTCGAAACTCTGAAAACATGTGTATCAACAGCCAGCACAGGTTTCTGAAAGGCTACCGATGCAATAACGTTTGCTGTTTTTCTTCCGACCCCGGAAGTTTCTGAAGTAATTCAGGATCTGAGGGCATTACCCCTCCAAATTCCTTTACAAGCATCCTTGACATACCTGAAAGATGCTTTGATTTATTATTTGGATAGGAACATGATTTTATATATTCAAAGATCTCTTCAGGCTCAGCCTTCGACATTTTGTCAGCGTCGGGAAATTTTGACAGCAATGGAGGAGTTATCATATTGACTCTCTTGTCTGTACACTGAGCTGATAGAATAACAGCCACCATAAGTTCAAAGGGCGTACGGTAGGTCAGTTCCGTTTCGGCAACCTGATTATTCATCAAAAAGTAGTTGATAGTCAGTTCTATTCGCTTCTTAATGGTCATATGAAATGAAAAATGTAGTGCTGGTAAGGTAACACTTTTTATCTTTGCGCATATTTATTTTTTATGGTAAGTTATCTTCAGGCAGAGAACATTTCACGACGCATAGGTGACAGGCTTCTTTTTGAAAACCTTAGTCTTAATATAAACAAGGATGATAAGGCGGCTCTCATAGCCGTTAACGGAGCCGGCAAATCTTCGCTTCTTGATATACTTGCCGGCAGGGAAAACTCCGACGGTGGATCACTAAGCATTAAAAGAGACCTGAAGATCGCCTATCTCAGGCAATCACCTGAGCTGGATGAGTCAAACAGGATCATTGATGAATTGTTTTGCACAGAGAGTGAACTGGTGAAAGTGATAAGGGATTATGAAGATTGTCTGCTTTCAGGAGATGCTGAACAGCTGTCTGTAATGACCCAGAGGATGGATGATCATAAGGCATGGGATTATGAGGTATCAGTCAAGCAGATCCTTTACAGGCTGAAACTTACTGATCTGAATGCCATAATTGGAACTCTTTCCGGTGGTCAGAAAAAAAGAGTTGCCCTGGCTAAGGTACTGGTTGAGGAGAGTGATCTTCTTTTGCTGGATGAACCTACCAACCATCTTGATCTTGATATGATAGAGTGGTTGGAAGAGTATCTTATAAAGTCAAATAAAACACTTTTCATGGTTACACACGACCGCTATTTTCTTGACAGAGTCTGCAATGTGATACTTGAACTTTCAGATAATGAGCTATACAGGTATGAAGGTAACTATGAATATTTTCTCGAGAAAAAGGAAAGCAGGGAGTATTCGGCAAAGATGAATACCGAGAAGGCAAGGAATCTTTTAAAGACTGAGCTTGAATGGATGAGACGAATGCCGAAAGCCAGACGCCATAAGGCTAAATCAAGGATTGAATCATTTTATGACCTGAAGGAAAAAGCTGCAAAAAAGAATGAAGATAAAAGTCTGAATATAAATGTAAATATCTCAAGGATGGGCAGCAAGATCCTGGAGATGAAAAATGTTAATAAGTCATTCGGCGATAAGGTTTTAATAAAGGATTTCACCTATCTTTTTAACCGGTTTGAAAAGGCAGGGCTGATAGGGCGTAACGGTACAGGGAAAACCACTCTTCTGAATATAATTACAGGGCTTTCAGCGCCTGATTCCGGAACGGTTGAGAGAGGAGAAACAATCGTATTCGGATATTACAGGCAGGAAGGCATTGAATTTGACGAAAATATGACTGTTATTGATGCAGTCAAAAGCATTGCGGAGAGGGTAATGGTAAGCGACGGGACTCTTCTCTCGGTGACTCAGTTCATGAACTATTTCCTGTTTCCTCCCGAGAAGCAATATACACTGATCAGGAAGTTGTCGGGAGGGGAGAAGCGTCGGCTTTACCTGCTGACTGTCCTGATGAAGAATCCTAACTTCCTCATTCTTGATGAGCCTACGAATGACCTCGATATCCTTACCCTGAACGTACTTGAGGAATACCTGGCCGGCTTCCGGGGTTGTGTCATTGTTGTCTCGCACGACAGGTATTTTATGGATAAGGTTGTGGATCATATTTTTTGAGTATAAGGGCGAAGGGCTTATAAAAGATTTTCCCGGCAATTACACTCCAGCTTCGCGATAAGCAGGAGGAGTCAGATCAGAAAGCTGCCGCTGCAAAGGCTGCAAAAGCCAGGATCAGGCTTTGCCTCAGGAAAAAGCAGGTAAGAAGGATAAGAAGCCGGGTCTGACATATAAGGAGAAGCTTGAATTTGAAGCTTTAAGCGCTGAGATTGTGATACTGGAGAAGGAGAAGGCATTTATTGAAGCTGAAATAAGTACTGGAAATCTTACTACAGATGATCTTTACATACAGTCAAAAAGACATGGCGAAATATTAAAGATACTGGATGACAAAGAGATGCGATGGCTGGAGCTCAGTGAGAAGTAATTGATGGCTGAATTTCAGAGTCCTCATATTGAACTATAAGTCTATTTTTTTTCTACTTTAGCGCCTTAAGTTTACAGATTTGGAAAAAATAATCATAAATACTCCCGGATCAAGGTCGGAGATCCATATAGGAGCAGGATGGGAATCAGTTGGCACTCTTCTTCCCGGCTCAGGAGTTGTTATCGTTACTGATGACAATATAAAACGTTTATATGGAGACAAATTTCCTGATGTTCCGGTTCTTTCTGTTGTGCCAGGAGAGGATAGCAAGAAACTTACGGTAATTGAACAACTGGCAGATAAACTGCTGGAAGCCGGTATTGACAGGAATGGTTTTATACTTGCTGTTGGCGGGGGTGTCGTCTGTGACCTGGCAGGCTTCCTTGCATCAGTCTATCTCCGGGGTGTAAGATGCGGTTATGTTTCAAGCAGCCTGCTGTCGCAGGTAGATGCAAGTACAGGCGGAAAGAATGGTGTAAATCTTGGAGGTACAAAAAATATAATCGGGATAATCAGGCAGCCGGAATTTGTAATATGTGATACGGCAATGTTGTTCACCCTTTCTGAAGAAGAGTACCTGTCAGGATTGGCAGAGATGATTAAAACAGCTATTATCGGAGATGCGGAACTGTTTGATCTTATCGAAAATAGTTTTAAAGGAATAAAGGAGAGGGATTACGACCTGCTCACTGACATGGTTTACAGATCAGTTAAGTTCAAAGCTGCAGTGGTAACAGAGGATGAAAGAGAGACAGGTCTGAGAAGGATCCTTAATTTCGGACACACCTTCGGTCACGCTATTGAGATGCAGACACAGTTTAAACATGGCTTTGCTGTCGCATCGGGAATGGAACTGGCGACATATTTTTCACTGGATAGGGGACTGCTCGATGAGAACAGTGCAGTCAGAATAATTAATCTGCTGAAAAAGTTCGGTCTTTTGAGGGATTATGATATCTCCCATACACAGATTGAGCGGCTGGTGACTCATGATAAGAAAAAGGCAGGCAGCTCTATTCATTTCGTTTTTTCTGACGGAATAGGAAATGCAGTTGTTGAGAAGATCTCTATTCCGGAGATCATAGATTTTTATAAAAGATTCAAAGATAAAACGTAGAATATTATGAATTCCTTCGGAGTAATTTTCAGAGTTTCAATATTTGGGGAATCACATGGACCTGCAATCGGGATAAATATTGACGGGTGTCCTCCGGGAATAAAAGTGGAGCCCGAAGATTTTATGAATGACCTGAGAAGAAGACAAAGTGGAAGCACCGGTACAACAAAGCGAAGGGAGCCAGATCTTCCGGAGATTTTAAGCGGAGTTTTCAATGGAATAACCACAGGCGCTCCAATAACAATCATGACAAGGAACAGTGATAAGATTTCATCTGACTATGATGAATTCAAAGAAGTACCAAGACCTGGTCATGCCGATTTTGTAGCCAGACAAAAATATTCGGGATTTTCCGATATGCGGGGGAGCGGCCATTTTTCAGGGAGGATAACCTGGGGACTTGTTGCAGCCGGGGTTATTGGAAAAAAGATTGCTGCCTCGGCTGAGATATCAGCAAAGCTTATCTCCGCAGGAGGAATGACAGACATAGAAAAAGCAGTCAATGAGGCAATTGCGACTAATGATTCTATAGGAGGGATAATTGAATGCCGGATCTCAAAACCACCAAAAGCTATAGGTGAACCATTTTTTTATTCCTTCGAATCTGCCGTGAGCCATTTAGTCTTTTCCATCCCTGCAATCAAGGGAATTGAGTTTGGTATCGGATTCGCCGCAGCAAGTATGAGGGGCTCTCGGCATAATGACCCGTTTATCGACAGCAATGGTACTACCTCAACAAATAATGCCGGAGGTATAAACGGCGGGATCACAAATGGAAATGAGATTGTTTTCCGCGTTGTAGTCAAACCAACATCATCAACAGGAGTTGATCAGACGACATTTAATTTTACAGAAGGCAACATGACAACCCTGAGGGTAAAGGGAAGGCATGATACCTGTATCGCTTTAAGAATGCCTGTGATAGTTGAGGCTGTAACCGCTATAGCTATGGCTGATCTTATCCTGATTGACAGGGGGATACATCATAAGAGGAAAGGCTGATCCCTGTCTGGTAACGGAAACAATTCAGCTTATCAAAGCTCTTGCTTACAAAGAAGGTCCTTCTGTCCGGATATTATTATCAGAGCGTTTTCTGAAGAAGATGTAATCCTGAAACGATTATCGATCCTGTCACCAAGAATGCAAACAATCATACCTTCCGATTCAAGGATCTGTGCATTATCCTTGTCAAGTATTGAATACTTTCTATCTGTGAAATAGTCGCTGAGCTTTTTTTTGTGGTTAAATCCCAGCGGGTAAAAATAATCACCACTATTCCATCTTCTCAAAACCAGGGGATAGGATATTTTATCATAATCAATACACAGAGAACCTGGTCCGGAAGGAATAACAAAAGCTTCAGTAATCCTGGTAACAGCCACAGATTCTATATGCGGGATTTTTTTAAGCTCTTCAGAATTATTGATTAGCAGCTGATTGATCTCCACTTTTTTATGACCAGTGACAAGCAGTTCCTTCCTGTTTCTTACTATCCGGTGAGTTGTGGTGTAAAGCTGACCTCCTGTTTCACCTTCAATGATACTTAGAAGGTCTTTTATTGAAACATCTGCAATACCATAAGGTCTGAAGATTTCGAACAGGAGAGCCCTGTTATGGAGATATGGATTTAAGCGGCCTATATTATAAGCTATGTAATCATCTTTTTGTTCTGACAACTCTTCCCGAAGGTTTTTTACATAATCCGAAACGATTTCATTTATGCCGCTGAGAATTCCTGCAGTTTCATTTAATGAAGATTCAATTGAGGGATTCATCTCCTTCAGCAGCGGTAATACCTGGTGCCTGATTTTGTTTCTGAGGTATTTTGTATCCGCATTGGACCTGTCTTCACGATAAACGACCATGTTGTTGTTACAGTAATTTGTTATCTCATCACGGGTGGCAAACAGCAGCGGGCGTATGATATAATTTGTTTCAGGTTTCATTCCTGTCAGACCTGTAATACCTGTTCCCCTGATAAGATTGATCAGCAGAGTCTCAATATTGTCATTCATATTATGTGCCACAGCGACAGCATCATAACCATGATCATATCTGATCTTTTCAAACCAGCTGTATCTCAGTTCCCTGGCAGCCATCTGGATGGAGATCCCATTTTCAACAGCATATTCTTTTGTGTTAAAGCGTATTGAAAAGAATTCTATATTTTGTGCTGAAGCAAATTCTGAAACCATCTTTTCGTCAAGGTCAGATTCAGAAGCCCTCAGGGAAAAATTGCAATGGGCAATTCCGATCTTATAATCTTCCTGCATAAACAGATGCGTCATTACCATTGAATCAATGCCACCGCTTACTGCGAGCAATATTTTACTGCCCTGACTGACAAGGTTATTTGTGCTTATGAATTTTCTGAACCTCTGAACCATAATAGTGACATTGGGATACAAAAATAAAAAAAGGTATCCTTTAAAGGGATACCTCAGTGATAAAATCTGTAAAACCTATTTTTTAGAGAGATAGTCAGCCACACCATCCTGGGTTGCTTTCATCCCTTTTTCACCTTTATGCCAGTCTGCGGGGCATACTTCTCCGTTCTCCTCGAAAAACTGGAGTGCATCAATCATTCTCAGAGTTTCAGTAACACTTCTTCCCAAAGGCATATCATTTACTGTCTGGTGCCTGACAACGCCATTTTGTCAATAATGAATAAACCCCTGTATGACATTGGAGTACCTTTGAACGATACATCACCTTCATCAGAATATTCATAATTTCCGGCGAGAACATCATAATTCTCTGAAATAGTTTTGGCAAGGTCTGAAACAATAGGATATCTGACACCTTTTATACCGCCATTATTCTGTTCTGTCTGAAGCCATTTCCAGTGTGAAAATTCAGAATCAACAGAACATCCGATCAAGGCGACATTTCTTGCTTCGAATTCCTTAATCTTGTCCTGGAAAGCAATAAGCTCCGTAGGGCATACAAAGGTAAAATCCGCAGGATAGAAGAAGAATACAACATATTTTTTCCCAAGGAATTGCTCAAGTGAGAATCCCTCAACAATTTCACCACCATTAACTACTGCAGTTGCAGAGAAGACTGGTGCTTTTTTTCCAACTAAAACGGCCATAATTTTTTAAAATTAATATTAGTATTATAGATTATAGTACAAAAAATCGTGTGATTTGTTCACTAACGGTAAGGAATTATTAAAGGTTTACCGGCATTAAAGTTATTCGGTTTAAGTAATTGTTCCCCGGAAATTGTAAGATTATTAATTTGAGAATACATGGGCGGATTTGGAAAAAATGCAAGCCTGATCTGAAGAGTATTGAACAGAAGGTTATCATTTCTGACACGCAAACCGATTCCTAAGGAGAGAAGAGTAAACCTTTTGTCAATAGTCGTATTTGAATTTGAGAGCATTCCGAGATCTGAAAAGCCAAAGAATGCAAATCTGAAGCCATGGTAATTGGCTGGGCTGAACAGTACAGATTCAAGGCTTAACGTAAAGCGGCTGGAGCCATTTATGGAGTCATTTCTAAAACCGGTGAACCCGTTGCTCTCAATGAATCTGAGATGCTCATCAGAGTAGCGTCCAATACCCCGTGAATAATCAAGTGTAACAAAATTGCGTGATTTGAACTTTCCTATAGGAAGAAGGTTTGTAAAGTAATTCAATCTGGTATAGGAGATACCCTGTTCTGTCGACCCGTCCTTGAAATAACCGGTTAAGGCAAGTGAAGTATAAAAATATCCAATATCAGGAAATGATTTGCCGGCAGAGAAATCCGCCCCAAGGTAAGTCCTGGTTTTGAATTCATTAAACTCCCTTCCTGCAGTTAACCTGATGAGACCTCCATACGGGATATCCTCTGTACGTCCATAGCCATAAATAAGGTTGGTCTTGTAGTATTTCTGAACAGATAATGCCACCGATGCAACATATAACTGGTATCTCTGAAGGCTGTAATATGTTTCCGGCTGAATCTCAGGTTTTCGGAATACATTATTATTCAGATAGCGTGCTCCTATTATTATTCTGGATACAGACTCCCTGTTGATAAGGAATGACCTTGCAATCCAGTAATCCTGCAGATTGTACTTAAGGGGCACCGGCTTTGGCATAGTATCAAGGTCTGTTGTTGTGTACATCTGCATAACCAATATACCCCCGGCGTACTTTGTAGCGGCGCTTACAAAATTCCGGCTAAGGCTGATTCCATAGGATGTTGACCCCAGACCACTAAGGTAGTCTACATTCAGATTGATAAAGGATTTCCATAAGTTATTGATCTTATAATTGCCTCCAAACCCCGGAGAATTGGGTTTCTCGGAATTGAAGGGTATCTGGATTCCGAATTCATGGCCTGTTCCAAGAATGTTTTTTTCAAAAACAGACAGAGAGCCTTTTTTAATGCCTCCGTAATCATAATCAGCACCAAGTGAGTAGACGTCTTTCGTCAGAACGATAATATCAGCTTCATCTACTGAAACAGGTACTACAATTATTCTTGCATCATCGATAAAGGGAAGCTCCCTGATGATCCTTTCATTATCACTAAGGGTCAGAGGTGATACAGTGTCTCCGGCCGAAAAGAGCATATTCTTCCTTATTATCCGCTCATTGGTATTAACATGGGTATTATTCAGGAGATTATTGAATGTTTTATTGTTGATTGCCGCAGGATTATTTATGTTAGTACCAAATACATCCATTCTTATGATCTCAATATGCCTGATGGTTTTTCCCGAATACCTTATATAATTCTCATCGCTGGTAACTATTATTTTTTTTGTCTCTACCTGGGGAGGTGAAATGACAACCAGATCATAAAGTTTTTTGGTGAAAGATTTTTTGGAAGTTTTCAGCTTTATTGAGTCGAAATAGAGAAGGTTTTTATCCTTTTTTGCATTTGATGCCTGAATTATCGGAGTTGATAGTCTTAAAAGTGTGTCGTTGGTGAAAAATGATAAACTGTCGCGGATCTGGATATACGCACCGGGTTCTACTATCAGAATAGTGTCTTTTTCAGGCAGATCCTGGGAATTAGCTGTACCCGAAAGTATAATAAATGCCGTAAACAGAATCGGCCTTAAGTATTCAGGATATTTTCTTATAATATGCACATCAGGTCTTTTGAGTTTCGCTGATCAGAACATCATCAGAATTAAACTGAAACCCGAGTCTTTTTCCTGTTATTACCCTTGAATGCTGGATCTTTGCTTCTGCCTGGCCTACTGTGGCTATTTTTACAGCATCATAGGGTGGAACCAAGAGGTCAAATTCCAGTGAATATTGAATAGCCGTTGAGATAATAAGCTGTAGGGATTGTTTTGTGATCTCTTCATTTCCGAAGTTTGTAAACAACATGCCCATCTGCCGCTTACCTTCGACAAAATACTGTTTCTCATGGTTTATAAAGACCCTGGCAATCAGATAGCCAAGGTCATCCTGCCTCGAATACCTGAATGAGTCTGCAAGGAAATTGTATATGTTAATTATCCCTGAATAGGCATTGTATTTGTTTTTCTGGATATAAGGAGTTTTCCAGGCCGGATGCTCCCTGTCGAACTGGAAGATATTTGAATGCATGCTGAAGAGAAGGATATCACCGGCTACTTTTATCTGGGCATCAAAATTGCTCCTGTCAGTATATTCGAGCCGGATCCTGGGATCTGCTCCTCCAAGATTTCCATTAAGCTCTTTTGTTAAACCTTTCAGGACTTCCTTAACGTTACAGAATGATTCAAAGGTGTTATCATATACCTTTTGCTTCAGAAGTGATTTCTCTTTCAGAGTTGTAATTATTTCCTGTTTTTTGTCATTCTGGTCAGACATAATGGGAGAGGTGTTAGAAAATAAATATGGGACTAAAATACTAATTATTAGGAATAAATAAAAAATAAGGGCTTCTTTCAGCAACCCTGTTTCGGAATTGAAGAAAAAAGCCCGTAATGTATATCAGCCTCCCGGCATCCCGGAAAGTGGTGTTTGAATTATTCTAATATGAAACAGCAAAAAGAACTCTCCTCTTTGACGGTTTGCCCGAATAGACGCATTTCCCTTCCTCTTCGGGAGCATCAAAAGGTATACATCTTATAGTTGCTTTGGTTTCAGCTTTTATTTTTTCCTCAGTCTCAACTGTTCCGTCCCAGTGAGCCATTATGAAACCACCCTGGTTATTGATGACCTCAAGAAAATCGGGCCAGTTATCGATATAAAATGTATTTTCTTTCCTGAAATTCAGAGCTTTGTTATAGATATTCGTCTGAATATCATCAAGAAGCTTAGGAATGTGCTGAACTATTACATCGATGGGAACTACCTCTTTGGTGAGGGTATCCCTGCGGGCAACTTCTATCGTTTTGTTTTCAAGGTCGCGGGGACCAATAGCCAGTCTGACCGGAACGCCCTTGAGCTCATAATCTGCAAATTTAAAGCCAGGCTTATTATTATCCCTGTCATCATATTTGACTGATATTCCAAGAGCCTCGAGCTCCTTTTTTATTTTCATTACAGTTTCGGAAAGAGCTGCAAGCTGTTCAGCGTTTTTATATATTGGGATTATAACAACCTGGATAGGGGCTAATTTTGGCGGCAGGACAAGGCCGTTATTATCGGCATGTCCCATAATTATTGCGCCCATCAGGCGTGTCGAAACACCCCATGAGGTAGCCCATACATAATCGAGCTTGCCTGTTCTGTCAGTGAACTGAACATCAAATGCCTTTGCGAAGTTCTGGCCAAGAAAATGGCTTGTTCCGGCCTGCAATGCCTTTCCATCCTGCATCAATGCCTCAATGGCATATGTGTCAATGGCTCCGGCAAAGCGCTCATTTTCAGTCTTGTATCCTTTGATTACAGGTAATGCCATTGAGTTTTCTGCGAAGCCTGCATAAACATTTATCATCTTTTCCGTCTCTTCAATTGCCTCTTCCTTTGTTGCATGGGCAGTGTGACCCTCCTGCCACAGGAATTCAGTTGTCCTGAGGAACAACCTTGTTCGCATTTCCCATCTTACAACATTGGCCCACTGATTTATCAGAATGGGAAGATCCCTGTAAGATTGTATCCAGTTCTTATATGAATGCCAGATGATGGTTTCTGATGTTGGTCTGATAATAAGTTCTTCCTCAAGTTTGGCAGTGGGATCAACAATAATTCCCTTGCCTGACTCATCCGTTTTGAGCCTGTAATGAGTTACAACCGCACATTCCTTGGCAAATCCTTCTACGTGCGCTGCCTCCTTGCTGAAAAATGATTTCGGAATAAAAAGGGGGAAATATGCATTAACATGTCCTGTTGCTTTGAATAACCTGTCGAGTTCGGCCTGAATCTTCTCCCATATTGCATACCCGTAAGGTTTGATTACCATACACCCTCTGACTGCTGAGTTTTCAGCCAGATCTGCCTTGATAACCAAGTCGTTATACCATTGTGAATAGTTATCCTCCCTGTTTGTTAAAAACTTTGCCATTTTTTTGGTATAGTATTTGTTAATTTTATTTAAGAAATGAACGCGTAAAAATAAATAAAAAGTTCAGTTATTGATAATAAAAGAACAGGAGGTTCATCATGAAAGCAAAAATGCACATCGGAATTATAATGGGATTTATGTTAACAGTACTAACTGCAAATGCCCAGATGGAGTATGCGGGAGCTTACAGGAGCGATGATGCCACTGTAGTTGTAAATAATTATTATGATAATTACGACTACTTCTATTCATCCCGTATAAACAGATTCCACAGATCATATACGGCTTTCACCTATTATGCTCCTGTGTATACTGATACCTACTGGTATAATTATCAGCCATTTTCCTGGGGTGTAAGTATTTACGGCGGCAGTAGATTTGGAATAGGTTATACTACAGGCTGGTACGAACCTTATTATGCCGCCTCCTATAACTGGGGATATGATCCTTACTACTATAACAGCTGGTATGGAGCTCCGGTTGTAAGTATTAATATCGGCTTCGGCTGGCCTAATTATTATTACGGCTATTACGGGCATGGCCATCATTATAATCACAATTATTATGATTACGGTCACGGGCATCATAATAATTACTATAACAACTACTATAATAACAGGTATTATTCAAATTCATACTCCTCTTCCAACAACTCCTACAGGAGGACACCCCCATCTCATTCCTCAGTAGGGAACAATTCAAATTCCTCAGTTAGCGGATCCTCAAGGAGGGACGCTGGTGGAGGGAGCTCAGGTAACGGAAGCTACAGCAACAGCCGTAACAGCGGCAGTAACACTAACAACGGCAAGAGTTACAACAACGGAAATACTTCCGGGCGGAGAAATCCGGGTGGCGGAAATACCAGCAACGGAAATTACGGAAACAGCGGTAACACAGGCAATAACGGCAACGCATACAACAACGGTAATAGGAATAATAACTCTAATACCGTCAATAACAGCAACAGAGGTAATAGCGGTAACAGAGGCAATAGCGAGAATGTCAGGACAAATAGCAGTAAGCCATCCGGTTTCAGCAATACAGGCAGAAGCAATGTCAGCAGCAGCAATTCCAGAAATTCAGGGTCCGGAAACAGCTATGGAAACACAAACAGATCAGGAAGCGGAAATGCTTCATCTTCAAATCAGAATATGAGAAGCAGGTATCCCGCCAATGATCAGTCCAGGAAAAGCAGCAGCATGAGTAACCAGGGAAGCAGAAACCAGTCATTTTCATCTGGTTCCCATTCCAGGTCCTCCGGTAGCTCTTCAGGTAACTCATCATCAGGCAGATCAGGGAGTTCAGTATCAAAGAGCAGCAGTTCTTCCAAAAGCAGCGATTCCGGGACTTCATCTTCCAAATCTTCCTCCTCTACGGAAAAATCAAGCCGGCGCAGATAAAAGAGAAGCCTCAAAAGAGGCTTTTCTTATTAAATAGCTCATTATTCAGTCAATCATATAAAGTAATTCTTTATTTTTGTTTCTTTGGTATAATATTTGTTTCTATACTTGGTAAATAAAAGAGAATCGTTATGAAAGCATTATTTTACATAGCAGTCCCGATGACCCTGATACTTAGCTCCTGTTCATCAGCGCTATATACAGGGGCAGAGTACGATGATCTTTACTATTCGGCTTCCGATAAACCGGTAGTCAGTCAGAGACCTGTTACAAATGAACAGGTTGTGGAGCAGGAATTGAAGGCAAATAACTATTATGATAATGTTTATGCCGCTGATACCCTGATAACAGATAAGTATTCATTGCCCTCCGACTATGACGATCAGATTATTGTAAACAACAATAGCATGGGCGGAAGCGGATATGATTATTATGATGACTCATACTCCAACAGGATAAATATGTTCTACGGTAATTATTTTAATCCTTACTGGCAGGATCCATTCTATTTTAATTACGGGTTAAACTATGGATATCCATACGGCGGATTAGGATTAAATTTCGGCTTAGGCTTTGGTTATGGTTTCGGCTACGGTTTCGGCAGATATCCTTTTTATGGTTATAGCCCATATTACTGGAATCCTTATTATTACGGCGGATATTATGACTCCTACTACCCTTATTATGGCAACGGATATTATTCAGACAACCATTATACATCCTATGGGAGAAGAGAGAGACCAAGCAACTCCTCCTCAAGGTACAATGATAACATGGGTTTAGGTGGTTCACGCAGGAACACCGATGGTACTGCAAACGGGTATTCAACAACTGGAAGAAGATCAACTTCAGGCAACCAGTCATTGGCCACAGATTCCAGGAGGAGTGCATCCGGTACTGTATCAGGCACAACTGCGAAGACAGGTCAGGATGCTTCGAAAATCGGAAGCCCGACTTCAAGATCAGCTTCATCCGGACAGAGAAGCCAGATCAGCAATGCACCCGACTATAAAAGCGCCAACAGGACATATACTCCAAGCTATAATAATCCAAGAATGAGTACCCGGCCGTCATACAACAACAGCAGAGTCTCCAACGGAAGCGGTTCCAGCTCAACAAGAAGCAATGGTTATGTAAATAATGGATCCAGGAATATAAATAATTCTGCACCAGTACGGAACTCCCCTGACAGAGTATATAATCAGGGTTCAGGAAGCAGCAACAGATCTAACTCGTTCGGAACCATGCAGAGAAAATCAGGTTCTTCATCCGGATCTTCCAGAGTATATTCAGCCCCGAGCAGAAAGAGTGTTGAAAGTGGCCGCAGCTATTCTTCAGGTTCATCATACAGGAGCTCATCATCAGGCAGCGGATCTTCTTCGGGTTCATCCTCCAGAAGTTCATATTCTTCCGGTTCCTCTTCTTCATCTTCCGGTTCATCCGGCAGATCATCATCATCTTCTTCCCATTCTTCAGGAGGAAGACGATAATAAAGTTAATATATAGTTTTCTGAATAGTTCATTCTTTAATTGGAGTGCAGGGATAGTATATCAAAAAATGAGTATGTTATGAAACGCATCAGTTTATCAATATTGGCAGCATTAATGATCTTTTCAGGGCTTGCAGCCCAGAACGTTGATGATGCACTCAGGTATTCACAGTTGTTTTACGGCGGTACAGCACGATTCATGTCAATGGGAGGCGCTTTTACTGCATTGGGCGGAGATATCTCAACCCTTAGCCAGAACCCTGCAGGATTAGGTGTCTTCAGGGCATCCGAAATGTCGTTTACGCCACAGCTGAATTATATCAATTCCACTGCCGGATTTCACGGCACTACCTCAGATTATCTTTATAATTTCAATCTAAGCCAGGCAGGCTTCGTAAGCAATGTGGTATCAAACAACTCAACAACAGGGCTTATAAAACTCAATTTTGGTTATTCATTCAATAAAACGAATAATCTTCACTCGAGTACCAGGATAAAGGGGATAAATAATAGCAGTTCAATGGCCGATTACTGGGCCGATCTGAGTGAGGGAACAAGATATTTTGATCTGTCAGGTCCTGAGGGAATTGCATACGATACCTGGATCATCGACACTATAACAGGTTCGGGTGGAAGATCATATGGAACAGTTTTCTCAAACTACGGCGATAATCCTCCATCAAAATATGGTCAGACAGTAAGCAGGCTTATTTCGAATGACGGATTTACCGGTGAACATGCCATTTCCATGGGTGGCAATTATTCTGATAAATTCTTTTTTGGAGCAACATTCGGGATAAGTCAGCTAAGGTATAACAGCCAGTATCAGCACAGCGAAACTGTAAACGATCAGCAGGTTGCACTTAAAAATTTCAATTACCTTGACTACTACGAGAACAGAGGAACAGGCTACTCATTCAAATTAGGAGCCATAATCAAACCGGTTGAGTCTGTACGCATAGGTGTTGCATTCCATTCACCGGTATGGTATCATATAAATGAGTATTTCTTTGAGTCCATAAGTTCGAATTTCAGGGATGGAAATCGTTATGAATCATCAAATGATCCCCTCAGATACGAATATAAACTCTCAACTCCTTTCAGGGCACTCGGAGGAATAGCTTTTCAGATAAAGAAATTCGCCCTTCTGAGCGCTGATTACGAATTCGTTGATTATAGAATGGCGAAATTCTCACAGGCAGGTGATGGTTATGACTATACTGATAAAAACGATGCTTTAAAATACAGTCTCAGATCTGCAAACAACTTTCGGGTTGGCGGTGAATTACGCTTTAATAATGTGTATTTAAGATCAGGTTATGGCTACTACGGTAAAGCCTATGCAAGCGGTGAAGACAATGCAAATATGGATTACAATGCAATATCGGGAGGAATCGGATTCAGAGAGAAGAACTTCTCACTTGATTTTGGATATACTCATATGAGCTCCTCACGTGTATATTATTTATATCCTCTTAACGAAAGCATTGAGCCTGCCAGAGCAAATATCAGCGACAATCAGAATATGTTCTCCCTGACTCTTGCATATAAAATGGGCTATTAGGATTTTGAGTTTTGCTCCGGACAGACAGCCTCTGTATATCTTAATTCTTACAGACTCTTGAGATAATGAGACGAGTCGGGTCCCATGTTGAAGAGAAGATCAATTATGCTAAGTCCTCTCACGAAACCGGAGCCGGTGGTAAAAACCTGTGTATATTCTTTCAGGATAAAATCTGAACTCTTCTTGGGTGAGATCCTGTACCTGTAATCATGATCAACCGAATCAGGAGGAATAAAGGAGCTGGTGTACTTTAGTGGTTTATTAATCCTGAGCATGCTGAATATCACCTCTGTCAGCCCCGTATTCAAATCCATAAGGTATTCATGGTTTTTCAGAATAACCTTCTCAAAATCTTCAAAATAGAATTCAAAAAAGGGAGATGATCTGTAGGACGTATTTATTGCCCTGAGATGAACCTGCTGCCATCGTTTTGAATAGTCGATCCGGATCTCTTTTACAGCTGTTTTGTGCAAGCTGCCAAGATAAACAGGTATTGTAAGGCTATGCGGACCGTTTGCTGAAAGAATATAACATCTGTTTCTGTAAGATTGCTTAAGGTAATTCTCCTCTCTCTCAACCAATACCTCGTCTGCATCCAGAATCAGCGAAAAGTATTCAACAGGAGGCAGGTACGCAGTTGAAATTAAGATCTTACCTGACATAGAATGTGATCATTCCATTTTATTAATCATGCTTGCAGAGAATCCTGCACCGAAACCGTTGTCAATATTTACCACTGTAACACCTGTTGAACAGCTTGTCAGCATGGCAAGAAGAGCTGAAATTCCACCGAAGTTAGCTCCATATCCTACGCTTGTCGGGACTGCAATAACCGGTTTGTCTACAAGTCCTCCCACAACGCTGGCAAGAGCCCCTTCCATCCCTGCAATTACAACGACTACCCTGCACTTCCTGATCTCAGGGAGCTTGTCAACAAGCCTGTGGATTCCAGCCACGCCTGCATCATAAATCCTCAGTACTTTATTCCCGAGAAGCTCAGCTGTGATGGCTGCCTCTTCGGCGACCGGCATATCTGAGGTACATGCCGTAATGACTGCAATCAGGCTTTCAGGAGTTACGGGTTTCTTTTTGCAGTGAAACAATCCTGGCCATGGAGTAATAGACAGAGTCCGGCAGAATGCTTTTTACTGCATCATACATTTCACTGTTTGCCCTTGTACCGATTACATTGTTTTCTTTTCCGGCCATTACGCTGAATATTTCCCTCACCTGATCTACTGTCTTTCCGGCGCAGTAAATTATTTCAGGGTAACCGGTACGCATTTCACGGTGATTGTCAATTCTGGCAAACCCGAGATCAGTATAGGGAAAATCCTTTAAGATTGTCAGCGCCTGTTCTATACTTGTTTGTCCGGTTTTAACTTCCTTGAGCAGTTTTTCTACTTCCTTTACATTCATCTGTTTAATATTGTAAATGTGATCAACATCCTGTTCAGGCTGTTCATCTCAGTTTTACACTTTCTTTATCGGATTGGAACTTCCGGTCCTGTAGCCTTCAAGGTCCAAAGATACATATCTGAAACCTATTTTTTTCAGATGACTTGTAATATATTCTCTTTCAGAATTACGTATCAGTTTCTCCATGTATCCCGGCAGGCATTCTATTCTTGCCAGGTCGCCATGCATTCTTACCCTTACTCCCGGATATCCTTTGTCACACAACATTGATTCAGCCTTTTCAATCATCCCGAGCATTCCGTCCTTTATTTCAGTATCGTAGGGTATTCTTGTAAGCAGGCATGCCATTGCAGGCTTATCCCAGATATCGAGTCCTTCATTTCTTGAAAGTTCCCTTATCTCTTTTTTTGTCAGGCCGGCTTCAAGGAGAGGGCTTCTAATTCCCATCTCAGTCAGTGCCTTCATACCAGGTCTGAAATCCCCGGTATCATCAGCATTGCTTCCGTCGACCACATACCGGTAATTATTCTCCCTGGCATAAGTTACCAGTTCGGTGAATAACGATTTCTTGCACAGGTAACATCTTTGAATCGGATTATTTCTGATGATTTCAGGAAATGTGAGATCCAGTATTTTATGCTTAATACCATGTAGTTCTGAAAATTCAACTGCACTGGTTATTTCATGGGAAGGGATATATGGTGTTCTTATTGTGACCCCTATGATGGCTGTTTTCCTTACCCTGAATGACCTGTGCAGCAAAAATGAACTGTCAACTCCGCCCGAAAACGCAACAATAAATGAGTCAAGCCCCTTCAGGATATTATCAAGTTTTACGGATTTATCTGTTGTCATTGTGGTTAATGTTAAAGAATGTCGCATACTCGCCTTTCATCGAGCCTCTAATGCCTTTCAATGTTAATGGGTCAACGTGCGTTGCACACAGTGAGTCATTATACGCGCGTTGTGCGTCGTCAGTCGTTCATCGCGATTTTACATCCGAAGGAATTTACTTCCTGACCAGGGCGGCGTTTATTACATTGTACACCTCTTTTAGAGGAATGCCGGTTTCGGAAGCAATACGTTTGCAGTCATCATATTCCGGTTTGCAGGAAACCTCTTTATCGTTGTAAAAAGAACGTTTTACGTTTACATCTCCATAGATTGTACTGATTTTCTCAAATTTTCTGGAAAGGGTATCTTTCCTGAATGGAAATGTTCTGATTCCCAGTGAAGTTGATTCCGTGAAGATAATTCCTTTCAGGATTTCAGCTTTTTCTTCCTCGCAAATTACATTCAGGATTACACCGGGCCTTCCTTTCTTCATCATAATATTTGAAAGGAACACGTCGGAGGCACCTGAATTAAAAAGACGGTCGGAGATATATTCAAAGATCTCAGGATTCATATCATCAATATTGCATTCCAGATGAAGTGCAGTATGTCCTGATCCGGAGGCAGCAGTTTTTTCACCAAGGAATACTCGCAGCAGGTTTGGAACCAGCGGATGATCCTTTTGGCCAACGCCGTAAGCTGTTTTTTCAATTTTTATTATAGATTCCTGTCCGAATTCTGTGCCAAGTGCAGCAATTATCGCTGCTCCGGTAGGTGTTGTTGCTTCAAAATCGACACCTCCTTTTTTGACAGGAATACCCTGTATAATCTCCGCAGTGGCAGGTGCGGGAACGGGTAGTTTTCCATGATCGCATTTCACGAATCCGCTGCCGAGTTCAACAGGAGAAACCAATACCCCGTCAACATTCAGAGCATTGAAACAAATTGCAGCACCAACTACATCTATTATTGAATCAATGGCACCAACCTCATGGAAATGAACTTTTTCAATCGGTATCCTGTGAACAGATGCTTCTGCGAGAGCAACCTTCATAAATATCCTCATGCTTAAATCCTTTGTCCTGGTGTCGAGGGTTGAGCTATTTATTATCTTCTCAATATCAGAGAGATGCCTGTGAACATGTTCATGCTTTGTCTGACGGACAGTAACTTTTGTTCCACTGATACCATGTCTCTGGTCTTTTTCGACAATCAGTTCCCATCCTTTTACATTCAGCTTATTCAGTTCCCCGATCAGATATTCCCTGTCAATTCCAAGGTCAATCATTGCGCCAAGATTCATATCTCCGCTTATACCAGAAAAACAGTCATAATACAAAACTCTCATATTTGGATAATATTCAGATTAATTAAAACAATTATTCTCATTTAAAGTTCAGCAGTAAACCGGCAAAACATTACTGCCCTGATTCAGGATGCTAATATACTACATCAAATCTTGACTGAATAATAAAAAAAAATTGTATTTTTCGAATACTATTAAATATTCCTGTAAAAGAGTAAACTAATTGAGATTATGAAAAGGCGAGCTTTTCTTAAAACATCGGCGGGTGCAGGTATTGCGGCAGGAGCTGCTCTTACCATGGGGGGATATGAGAAACTCTGGGCCACTTCATCGTCAGCAGCAGCAGCAGACAAATATGATATGGTTGCCCTTATGGGAGGTTCTCCTGATGCTATGTTTGATCTAGGAATTCAGGAACTTGGAGGAATGGGGAATTTTGTGCAAAAAGGACAGAAAGTTCTTATAAAGCCAAATATGGGATGGGATGTCATTCCTGAAATGGCGGCCAATACTAATCCGTTACTGATAAAAAGGATTGTTGAGCATTGTATCAGGGCCGGTGCCAGGGAAGTTTATGTGGTTGATCATACAATGGACAACTGGGTGAACTGCTATAAGAATTCGGGTATAGAGAGAGCCGCCAAATCAGCAGGGGCAAAGGTGGTCCCGGGTAATTCTGAAAGCTATTACCATGAAATTGAAATACCCGGAGGTGTTAAGTTAAAAAGCGCCAAGGTGCATGAGTTATTGCTCGAAACAGATGTCTTCATAAATGTTCCTGTGCTGAAGGACCATAACTCGGTGAGAATGACCTGCTGCCTGAAAAACACTATGGGCCTTGTTTGGAACAGGGGATACTGGCATTCTAATGATCTGAATCAATGCATTGCCGATTATGCTCTCTATGAAAAAAAACCAGCACTAAATATAGTAGATTGCTATAATGTGATGGTTAAACATGGCCCGCAGGGTGTATCCAGGGAGGATATTGTAACAATGAAATCCCAGATAATAAGCTCGGACTGGGTTGCTGCAGATGCTGCCGGAGCAAAAATGCTTGGAGTTCCTGTTGAGAAAGTCGAATATATTCCGATCGCTCATAAGATGGGCTTAGGTAATATGAACCTTGATTCTCTTAATATTAAACGTATTAAAATGTAGTCTTTAATGACATCTCCTCAGCTTAGAAGAATCCGGATTGTTATTTCATCAGTTATTTTTTTCTGCTTTTTTATGGTATTTATTGACCTGAGTCATGTAATTCCATCAGGTTATACAAATAAATTATTGTTTCTTCAGTTTATCCCTTCATTTGTTAAATTCTACAATATCAAAACCTTTGCTGCGACAGGTTTTCTGTTTATACTGATACTTACTTTATTATCCGGGCGTACTTACTGTTCCTTTCTCTGTCCGCTGGGTATCTGGCAGGATATTTTCAGCAGGATAGGGGGCAGGATTAAGAAAAAATTCCGGAGGTACGGCTATAGGAAGCCATTTACTATTTTGCGATATGCCCTGCTGATAATTACACTTATTGTTACAATGACTCTGGGGATTTATGCAATTACACTATTGGATCCTTACAGCATATTCGGAAGATTTATGACCTTCTTCGTAAAACCATTAGTGATTCTCATCAATAATCTGCTTGCAGGCATACTTGGTAAATTTGATCTCTATACAATCAGTTATATTCCGGTTACCGGGTATACTCTGGCTGCATATTCTGTTCCGGCAGCTTTTTTCATATTTGTAGGTATACTCTCATTAACCAAAGGCAGGCTTTATTGTAATATGATCTGCCCTGTCGGAACATTGCTTGGACTTTTATCCAAGATCTCCCTCTACAGGATTAAATTCAAGGAATCTGCCTGCACCAGATGTGGCAGGTGCGCTGTCGGTTGCAAATCCTCATGCATTGATTTTCTAAGTTATGATGTTGATATTACCCGCTGTGTGGATTGTTTTAACTGCATAAATATCTGCCAGGACAATGCTCTTACGTATAGTTCTGTTATATCAGGTAGAAAAGAAGCCTCTACAGATGAAAGTAAGCGTAATATGATCGTTGCATCGCTTTTACTTCTATTTGGATTGCCGGAAAGGGGATCTGCTCAGGAAAAGCCAGCTCCAAAACCTAAGAAGGAATCAACAGTAAAGGAAAACAGGACATTTCCTGTCGCACCTCCGGGTTCCGTATCAATAGAGGATTTAAATACCTGGTGCACAGCCTGTTCTTTATGCATAAATGCTTGCCCTAACAACGTGCTCCATCCGGCTGTTTCACAATATGGGCTATCGGGAATGATGCAGCCGGTAATGAATTATCATAAGAGTTTCTGTACCTATAATTGTACAGTCTGCACCGAGATCTGTCCGACTTTTGCTCTGAAGCCTCTGATGCTGGATGCAAAAAAGCTTACTCAGCTGGGGAAGGCGATATTTATAAAGGATAACTGTATTGTAAAAACTGAAAAAACAGCATGCGGTGCATGCTCTGAAAGTTGTCCTACAAAAGCGGTATATATGATACCTTATGAAGGGAATCTTGTAATCCCTGAGGTGAACAGCGATATATGTATCGGTTGCGGTCATTGTGAATTTGCATGTCCTACCACACCTTATAAGGCTATCTTCGTTGATGGCAATGAAGTACATAAAGCAGCTAAAAAGCCTGAAAATAAAGAGTCTGAGATAAAGACGCCTGTCGATTTTCCATTCTGACCAGGAAGTTAGGCAACTGATCATACTCAGAACAAAAAAATGGGAAAACATGATATTTGTCTCAGGTCAATCCGGGCAAATAGTTAAATTTGTTATTGAAAAATCTGCATTATGAAACCTTCACATATTGAACATATTGGAATTGCTGTTGCCAGTCTTGAAAAGGCTATCTCTTTTTATGAAGGGGTACTGGGACTGAAGTGCTACAAGATAGAGGAAGTCGCCGATCAAAAGGTAAGAACTGCCTTTTTACTGGTCGGAGAGACAAAAATTGAGCTGCTGGAATCTACTGATCCGGAGGGACCTATTGGAAAATTCATTGAGAAAAGAGGTGAGGGGATTCACCATATAGCCTTTGCAGTTGAAAAGATTGAAGCTCACCTTGCACATGCAGAGTCAGAAGGGGTGAAGCTTATCGATTCAGTACCCAGGAAAGGGGCAGAGGGACTGGATATTGCTTTTCTTCATCCTAAATCAGCCTCCGGAGTTCTGATTGAGTTTTGTGAAGATAAAAAATAATGGAAAATTTGTTAGCAGTAGCTGGAAATGCAGGACCAAAAGTAAGGTCCGATTGCGAAATCTCCCTTGAGATCAGATCCGGGGGAGGAATTGAAATTGAGCTGGTATCCAGAGTTAAGGCTCTATATGGTGAATCTATAAAAAATGAGATTTTTTCAATACTCAGTTTTTATGGAATTGAAAATGCCGTTGTCAGAATTAATGACTCAGGGGCTCTTCCTTTTGTTATTTCCGCCAGAATGGAAGCTGCCATCAGGCAGCTTCAGAAAACGGATCTTGAATATCTTCCAGGGCTGATTCCTGAAAACTGCTACTCCACTGAGCGGGACCGCTTCCGTTTTGCACGTTTATATCTTCCTGGCAATACACCCGGCCTGATGTTGAATGCCGGCCTCCATTTAGCGGAAGGAATTATTCTTGATCTTGAGGATTCAGTTGCTCCGCAAAAGAAAGATGAGGCCAGAATTCTTGTCAGAAACGCTTTGAGAAATGTTAACTTCTACGGTGCGGAACGAATGGTCAGGATTAATCAGGGAGCAAGGGGCCTGGAAGATCTCAGTTATGTGATTCCGCATAATGTTAATCTGATTCTCATTCCAAAATGTGAAAGTGCAGCTAATGTTATAGAAGTTGACAATGAGATCTTCAGATTAAAAAAAAGGCATGGTCAGGCTGGTAATGTCTATCTGATGCCTATTATTGAAAGTGCCCTTGGTGTCGAGAATTCCTTTGAGATAGCCCGGGCTTCAGAAAATGTTGTGGCGATAGCAATAGGACTTGAGGATTATACAGCTGATCTTGGAGTCCCGAGGAGTGCCGGGGGAAATGAATCATTCTACGCAAGGACACGACTTGTTGTCGCTGCAAAAGCGGCTGGCATACAGCCTATCGATTCTGTTTTTTCGGATGTTGGTGATATGGATGGCCTCCTTGAAAATGTTAAGGTTTCCAAATCGCTTGGTTTTGAGGGGATGGGATGCATTCATCCAAGACAGATCCAGGTTATCAGGCAGGGATTTTCACCAGGACCAGATGAAATAGAAAAATCGAGGAAGATAGTACAGGCATTTGAGACAGCCAGACAACAGGGGCTGGGAGTTGTAGCTGTGGGAACCAAGATGATAGATCCTCCGGTTGTTGCCAGAGCACAGAAAACTCTTGATCTCGCAATCCGTCTTGGGTTGCTTGATCCTGACCGGATTAATGAGGTCCCCGCCTGAAAGAAAAATGAACTTTTAGAGACAATATGGCAATCAACACAGTAATAAATGCAGCCGGCAGAGAGGTTCCTCTTGAGATCAATGGAGAACCTGTTATTCCCTTTAAGGGAGTAGGAAAGCACAGGCCTGAAGGCCGGAAGTACTCTTCGCCTATCCCTACCTGTGCAGATTATCCTGATGATGGAAATAAGGTTGTCGGATCTTTGGAGGAAGCTCTTCGCCGATGCGGCCTCCGCGATGGTATGACAATTTCCACACATCATCATCTTCGCGATGGTGATCTTATTAGTAACAGGGTATTTGATCTGGCTTCAGAGATGGGTATAAGAGACCTGGTCTGGTTTCCATCCGCCTCATTCCCATGCAATGACCCGGTGATCAGATATCTTGAAGACGGCACAATTAACAGGATAGAGGGAAGCATGAACGGGCCTCTGGGACGCTTTGTTTCCGAAGGTAAAATGAAAGGCACTGCGGTACTCAGATCTCATGGCGGTCGTGTTCAGGCAATTCAGGATGGTGAAGTCAAAATTGATATTGCAGTTCTGGCAGCCCCTTCGGCTGATGCATTCGGCAATGCAAGAGGTACCGGCGGTTCATCCGCATGCGGTGTAATTGGCTATGCAAAAGCCGATTTTATGTATGCCGGAAAAGTGATTGTTGTAACAGATAACCTTGTTGATCTTCCATGTTTTCCGATGGAGATTGAAGGTAATTATGTTGATTATGTTGTAGTTGTTGACAAAATAGGAATCCCGGAGAAGATTGTCTCAGGAACCACTCAGATCACAAAGAGTCCCGACAGACTTCTGATTGCTGAATTAACTGCTTCATTTCTAGAAAAGTCAGGCATTCTCCGTGATGATGTAACAATACAGGCGGGTGCGGGCGGGACGTCACTGGCCATAGCAGTTTTTATGCACCAGATCATGAAGAAAAGGGGCTGGAGATCAAAGTTTGGATTTGGCGGCAGCACAAAATACATGGTTCAGATGCTTGAAGAAGGGCAGATGGGATATATTCTTGATGCCCAGGTATTCGATCTTGATTCAGTGAGATCAATAGAGAATAACCCTAACCATGTACCTTACCCTGTTTTTAATGCCTATAATTATCATTCAAAAGGCAACCTCACGAGTATGATGGACATAATGATCCTTGGTGCAACGGAGGTGGATCTGAATTTTAACGGAAATGTGGTAACCCATTCTGACGGCTATCTGCTTCATGGCATTGGTGGCTGGCAGAACTGCCTTCATGCAAGAAATGTTATTATCCCTGTCCCGTTATTCCGCGACAGGATTCCGGTGATCGTTGACAGAGTGACCACTCTCTGCGGGCCAGGAGAACTTATAGATGTGATAATTACTGAAAGAGGGATTGCAATTAATCCGTTGCGTCAGGATCTTATTGACAGTGTTAAAGGAAGCGGATTACCACTTAAAACAATTGAAGAGCTGAAATATGAAGCTGATAAAATTTGCGGTCAGCCACAAAAACCTGAATTTGAAGAAGATATCGTTGCTGCCATAAAGTGGGTCGACGGAACAATTATTGATGTTGTAAAAAAACTTAAATTGTAACATGAAAAAATTTAAATGCATAATATGCGGATATATCTATGATCCGGAAGAAGGAGATCCATCTGACGGCATAGAGCCAGGTATTCCATTTGACAAACTTCCGTCTGATTATATTTGTCCTGTTTGCGGAGCCGGCAAGGAAGAATTCGAGGAGTATATTTAATTATCCGCGATCCTGTGAAATTCTACTGATTGAGAGGCATATTCCTTACAAGATCGATAAGGAGATCCCAGAACATTTTAGTAGTTTTAATTTCAATCATCTCTTCCGGAGTGTGTGCTCCTCTGATGGTAGGACCAAAGGAGATCATGTCTATCCCCTTAATCTTTTCATAAACAAGTCCGCATTCCAATCCGGCATGGATAGCCCTTACCATGGGTTCCTTACCGAATAACCTGATGTATGATTCACGTGTCAGTCGAAGTATTTCGGAATTGAGATTAGGTTTCCAGCCAGGGTATCCGTCTGAATGCACCACTTCAGCGCCTGCAAGCTTAAGGCATGATTCCACCATTGCACCGGCATCATGTTTCGATGACTCGATAGAGCTTCTCTGAGTGGTGATGATCTTTATGGTATTATTATCGCAGAATTTTGCAGAAGCAAGGTTTGTGGATGTCTCAACCAGATCATCCATCTCTTTTGACCAGGCCAGAGCTCCGTGTGGACAGCATGTTAATGCATTTAAAAGTTTCTTCTGGTTTTCTTTATCCATAGAGAAGGAGGGGAGTTCTACTTCTCTTACAGAAATCTTTATATCCTTTTCAAGCTGCCCGAATTCATCGCAGACAGTGGTGTAAAAATTTTGAATCCATGCTATTACATTGTCCTTTAGCGACTTGTCAATGATGATTGTAGAAAAAGCTTCCCTGGGTATAGCATTCCGGAGATTTCCTCCGTTAAAATTACTTACTGAAATCTCATACAGGTTTGACAGATTCCATAGTATCCTGTTCATTATCTTAACAGAGTTGCCGTATCCCTTGTGGATCTCATCACCGGAGTGGCCACCATGCAATCCTGTTACTGAAATTTCGAGTGCTATAGTTCCGTTTTTTACTTCAACAGGATTATAGGTCATGGTTCCAACAGTATCTATTCCTCCTGCGCACCCTATAAAGAGAATTCCCTCATCCTCAGAATCAAGATTGAGAAGAGTTCTGCCTGTGAAAAAATCAGGCTTAAGGTTAATTGCACCAGTCATTCCGGATTCTTCATCCACCGTGAACAGGCATTCAATTCGTCCGGCAATAAGTTCCTTGTCTGTCAGTATAGCCAACTGTGAGGCTATTCCAATACCATCATCTGCACCCAGAGTAGTTCCAGTGGCGGTTACCCAATCACCTTTTATAACCGGTACTATCGGATCCACAGCCCAGTTATGGGGATAATCCGCATTTTTTTCCCCAACCATATCCATATGACTCTGCAGGACAATTGTCTTTCTGTTCTCCATCCCTGCAGATGCCGGTCTGATAATCAGAATATTCCCTATTTCATCCTCCTGGATTCAAACCCGTTCTTCATAGCAAAATCGAGGAGATATTTTCTTATCTGCCCTTCATTTTTTGATAGACGCGGTATTTTACAGATCTCTTCGAAATAAGTCCAGAGCGGAGCCGGACTCAGCTTGTTTATATTACTCATAATGATGTAATCTCCCCCTAAAAAGTTCCAAATGTACTATTTATTTCCAATCTTCATGATCTGTATATCAAATTAGTGATATGTTTCAGGAGCTGCAGGAATTTAACTAATTTTACATAAGAGATACAAAACATATTATAATTATTTTAATATAGATATTATGGCTAAACGGACAATAATTACATTACCCGGCGATGGAATAGGGAAAGTGGTTCTCAATGAGGCAATAAGAGTGCTTGATGCAGCAGGATTTGAGGCTGTTTACGTTAATGGAGATATAGGCTGGGAATTCTGGCGCAGTGAAGGTAATCCTCTTCCTCAAAGGACGATAGATCTTATTGCTGAGCATAAAATTGCTCTCTTCGGTGCAATTACGTCCAAGCCAAACGAAGAAGCAAAAGCTGAGTTGAATCCTGAACTATGGGGGAAGGGACTGGTATATTCAAGTCCTATAGTAGGATTAAGGCAGCATTTTAATCTTGATATCTGTGTAAGGCCCTGCAAATCATATAAAGGTAATCCGCTTAACTTTGTTCGCAGAGGTTCAGGCAATGCTATTGAAGAGCCACTTGTGGATGCCGTGATTTTCCGTCAGAATACTGAAGGACTCTACTCGGGTGTGGAATGGACCAATCCTCCCGCACTGGTTCATCAGGCCCTTATGACACATCCAAAGTTCGTGGAAAACTTCGGAAGTGTCCCTGTTGATGAACTTTCAATCTCTACAAGGATATTTACCAGGAAGGCAACAATGAGAATCCTGATGGCGGCTTTTGAGCATGCAAAAAAATTCGGCTATAAATCAGTGACCCTGTGTGAGAAACCGAATGTGATCAGGGAAACTTCAGGGTTGATGTGGAGGCTGGCCAGGGATATTCAAAAGAATACATTCCAGGAAATTGCCCTGCATAATACTAACATAGATGCCCAGATGATGTGGCTTACCAAGAATCCTGAAGATTATGGGGTAATTGTAGCAGGGAATATGTTCGGTGACATTGTATCTGATGCTTTGCAGGACTTATCGGAGGACTTGGATTTGCATGCAGTGCACAGTTCTCATCAGATGGGATAGCGGTTTTTGAGCCAACACATGGTTCTGCGCCAAAATATGCTGATTATGAAGTTTCTATCGTCAATCCGATTGCCATGATCGAATCGGCCTGCATGATGCTTGATTATATTGATGAGAAAACTATAGCTTCAGGAATCAGGAAAGCTATAGCTGCTGTTATTGAGGAGGGAAAGGTACGGACCTATGATATGATGAGAATGTCGGGCAAGCCATCAGTTCTTCAAAATGGTGCAGCCTCTACTGAGGAAATGACAAATGCCATTATCGCAAAATTGTAATACCAAATCAATTTAATTTAATATGACTGAACGGGTTAAAAAATTATGGCCTGAACTTGAGTGGATCATGGATCCGGTACTGAAGGAAAAGACAGCAGACACATGGGAACTGGCTCTGGAAAGAAGTGTTTTAAAGGCGGATGATCTGGACAGGATACCTTTCACCCTTCTTTGCGGTCCGGATCTTAAAGTGAGCTTTATGGCTCATAAGAGGTGTGTAGTACATGTAGCAAGGGAAGCTGGAGTGAAGATGAATGAATTCTTCGCCTCTGATCTGCCGGTAAACATGGATGTACTTATTTCAGGTGCAATTCTCGCCGATGTAGGTAAGCTGCTGGAGTACGAACTGGATACCTATGGGAATGCTGTGCAGGGTAAATACGGACAATACCTGCGGCATCCTTTCTCAGGAGTATCAATTGCCGAGGAGTGCGGACTTCCACCTGAGGTTTGTCATATAATTGCAGCCCATGCACACGAGGGTGATCTTGTTAAGAGAACAACAGAAGCATATATAGTGCATCACGCTGACTTTATGACTTTTCTGCCATTCAAAAGCAGGCTTGTAGTGAACTAGGCTCCTGCTGAATGGTGTATGGTACCTGAATGCAGGCTTCCTGATGTTATCAGCCAAGCTTCATCTTCTCAACTTCCTCTATATTTCTTTCGTTAGTAACTATCTTGGCGTCAGGAGTATACAGATAATTTATCAGGTTCTCATACTTATCCATAATCTTGCCCCGGACGATCTTCATTGTCGAGTTCATAAGGCCATTATCTTCTGTGAAGCTTTCTTCAAGGATGCCGATTGCAACGGGGAGCCATCTCTGGGGGAACATACTGCCGAATTTACCATTCGACCTGTATTCATTTACCTCACTTTCAATCAAGGTGATTACAGCTCTCTTACCCTCATCAGAGTCGGCCGTCAGATCTCTTTCCTCGAGATATAGCTTCAACGCATGCTGGTTTGGGACAATGAGTGCTACAGTATATGGTTTCTGATTATTATAGAGCATACACTGATCAATATATTTAGACTGTTCGGAAACAGCTTCTTCAATGCCTTCAGGACTGAATTTTTCACCGTCATCGGCTATGAGTAGGCTTTTAAAGCGGCCGAGTACATAGAGAAATCCGTCATCACTTACATATCCCATATCTCCTGTATAGAGCCAACCATCCTTTATTGTTTCGTTTGTTGCTGCCTCATTTTTCCAATATCCGTGCATCACATTACCGCCGCGGATAACTATTTCCCCCTTCTGATTTGCAGGTAATTCCTTACCATCATCATCACAGATCCTGAGATCCATATTATTTACGATCGCTCCTGATGACCCAAGTTTATGTCTGCCTACCGAATTGGAAGAGATAACAGGGGAGGCCTCGCTTAATCCATATCCCTGATACATTGGAATACCAAGCGCGTAAAAAAACCTCTGAAGTTCAATTTCAAGAAGGGCTCCGCCCCCAATGAAATAATCGAGTTCCCCGCCATAGGCTTCACGTATTTTACTGAACAATAATTTGTCATAGAATTTAAGAAGCGGTCTTTTAAGCCTCTGTATTCCCCGGCCCCTGTTCCACCCTTCCTTATTAAACGAATATGATATTGAGAGGGCATGATTAAATAGCAATTCTATTACAGTGCCTTTTTCCTTAATCCCTTTTTCGATATTTTTCCTGAAGTTTTTTGCGATTGCGGGAACGCTCATAAGCAGGTTAGGCTTTATTTCCTTCAGGCAAGCAGGAAGATTCCTGAGTGTTTCCATTGGTGTTTTACCCGTTTTGACTGAAGCAATACTCGCACCTTTACCCATAAATGCAAAAATGCCGCAGGTATGACCGAACGAGTGATCCCATGGTAATATCAGCAGAGTCTTATAAAAAGAAGGAATATCGATAAGACTGTAGGCCTGGTAAACATTCGTTACATAATTGCTATGGGTAAGAATAATGCCTTTTGGATCAGCCGTTGTACCGGATGTATAGCAGATATTTGCAAAATCTGAAGGGCTTATGCTCTTGAAGAGTTCTTCGAATTGTGTTATGTTGTTGCCCTCATCCAGCCATTCCCTTCCGATTTTTCTTACCTCATTGAAATGTATCTCGTTTTCGGCATATTCCTCCTGAGTATCGAAATGTATTATTTTTTCAAGGGAAGGGCAATCGGCCAATACATCTTTAAGTTTCTGGGCCTGGATGGAAGAGACCAGTAACATCCTTGCACCTGAATGATTGATCCTGAATTTTATCTCTTCAGGGTTAAGCTTTACCGAAAGGGGTACGTTCATGGCACCGGTATAGAGAATACCCAATTCTCCGATAACCCAGCTGTTTCTTCCTTCTGAGATCAGACTCAGTCTGTCACCTTTTTTTATCCCAAGGTTAAGAAGGCCCGCAGCAAATTCATAAACCTGTTTTTTGGTTTCACCGTAGGTCGTTCCTTCATATTTATCAGCAGGTTTTTCCCAGAGGTAGACATTGTTACTGTATTTCTCAACACTTTCTTCAAAAAATTGTATAAGAGATTTCATCTAATCAGGTTTAAATTAGTTGCTATTCAATAGCCGAATATACAAAATCCGCATCAGAATGATTCAATTGCTATTAAAATATCTGATTTGGTTGAATAATCAATTATTTGTATCTTTGAATTACGACGAATGACATAATGCAATTCAATACTCTGTCTTAATTTAAATATTTTATTATGAGACATTTATCAGCTATAGTGTTAATACTGATACTAACCGTTTCCCCTTCATGCGATTTTTTGAGACACAAAGGAATAATTGGTAAAAAGGCCAGAACTCTTGAATCATTGCGTGCCCAGCAGGATAGTATACGGGTTGCTGATTCCCTCAGGAAAGTTCAGGATGATTTGCTTGCTTTGGAGAATGCAAAGCTTGATTCTGTAAGACAGGAGGAAGCCAAAAGACTGGCAGCAGTTCAGACAAGCAAATATAATATTATAGTTGGCAGCTTTCTAACCCCTGTATATGCGCAGGGACTTTCCGAAACTTACAGGGAACAGGGTTATGACACCAAAGTATTTAAGATGGAAGGGAGTGATTTTGAACTCGTCTCTGCAGAGTCGCATCAGAGTCTCAGAAAGGCAATTGAAAGACTGCAGCAGTTTCAGGATACCGTTGAAATAGACGCATGGATTTATATCAGGCCATAAACGTTTTATAACCTGTTGCTTAAGCTGAAAGCAGACATAATTATTTCCTGAATATCGTCTCTTCCCGGTCGGGTCCGACTGAGACCATAGTAACCGGTACTCCGGTCTCTTTTTCAATGAATTTAATAAATGATTTGAGTGCTTCAGGCAATTTGTCGAATTCCCTCATACCGGATATATCAGCTTCCCATCCGGGGAGCTCAACATAGACCGGTTCAATGGAGGCTTCGGCATTAAAAGGAATTTCTTCAGAAGCTACGCCGTCCACCAAATATGATTTACAAATTTTAATACTCCTGAAGCCAGACATTACATCGGCTTTTGTCATGAAGAGCTTTGTAACGCCGTTTATCATTATTGAATATTTCAGAGCAGGAAGATCGAGCCATCCGCAACGCCTTGCCCTTCCTGTTGTTGATCCGAATTCACGTCCTATATTTCTCAGGGAGTCTCCTGTCTCATCCTCCAATTCCGTAGGAAAGGGGCCGCTGCCTACTCTGGTACAATATGCCTTAAAGATCCCGAATATCTCACCGATAAGCTTTGGGGAAATTCCCAGTCCAGTACATGCACCTGCACTTATTGTATTTGAAGATGTGACGTAGGGATAGGTTCCGAAATCCACATCCAGCATTGTCCCCTGTGCCCCCTCGGCAAGTACTTTACTTCCTTTTCCGGCAAGTTTGTTAACCAGGTACTCTGTGTCAGAGATCGGAAATTCCCTGAGCATATCGATTCCTTCAAACCATCCCTTTTCGTATTCTTCCAGATCGAATCTGAAATTGTAGCTTTTAAGGATAATCAGGTGGTTCTTAAGATGACTTGTATAAAGATCTTTGAAATTTTTCTTCAGAATATCTCCGACTCTCAGCCCGTTCCTGCTTACTTTATCGGTATAGGCAGGACCTATTCCCTTTAGTGTTGAGCCTATTTTTGTGGTGCCCTTCTGAAATTCATATGCAGCATCAAGAATCCTGTGGCTGGGCAGAATGAGGTTTGCCCTGCTTGAGATTATCAGTCGTGTTGAAAGTTCCTGTACGGATGTTCCAAGACCTTCAATCTCTTTTTTGAAAACGCCCGGATCAATGACGACACCATTTCCGATAATATTCAGCTTTTCCGGATGAAATATACCCGAGGGAATAAGATGAAGTACGTGCTTAACATTATTAAACTCGAGAGAATGTCCTGCGTTAGGGCCTCCCTGGAACCTGGCTATAATGTCATAGCCTGGGCTCAGTACGTCAACTATTTTTCCTTTTCCCTCATCGCCCCATTGCAGGCCTAACAGTATGTCAATGTTCATGTTATATATGTTATCAGATATACAAAAACGGTCTACAAGATACAAAATATTTTAAGATGTAATCTATGGTGATTTGATTGTTGATAATTTAACCAGCAGAGCGAAGTGAGATCTGAAAGAGAATTCAAAAAGCTCTCTCTTCAACCCTGTTGCAGCTATTAAAAGTTTATTACAAAGTCGAGCCATGGTATGCCAATTATTATCTCACTGGCTATATCCGGATTATTTATGAAGGCAAGGTCGATGGAGGTCTTTTCACCAAGAAAACGTATCCCGTATGAGAAAATTCCATAATATGAGTAGGTATCCGCGGAGGTATCATTAATTCCCGGCACTATCCAGTTTTCAGTCACAAATGCTATACGTTTTGATGCCCTTACCATTCCGCTGATTGTCAGAAGAGGTTTGGAACTGAATTCCCCGTCAGCCCATCCGAATCCGACAGCACCTGTCAAATTGTTATTTTTATTGCCATAGGTGGCGAAAGCATTCAGGGTGGCTAATCCTCCGAAGTCCTCCAGTGTCCTCAGGGTATTTGCGTAGAGGATGTTGCCTCCGGCATAAAAATTATCAGCCAGCTTAAAGCTAACCTTAGGATTTATATAAAATGCGAAAGGACCCTCACCTGCTGCCATTGCAGAGATTATCTCAAATCCTCCGGCCAGGCTTATATTACCGGTAAATGCATAGCTGAATGAATTGACAAAGATCCATGTATTCTGATAATACCCCGTATGTTTCTCCATTGGAATGGCAGAATTGCCGAGAAGATATTTTGATGGATTAGGATTATCAAACCAGATCTCTGCCGTCTTATGATTAATTTCAAGTACAGGAGTCATAGATTTTATATTCTCTTTCTGTAGCCGGATTTCTCCGATTGTTGCTGAGGAGATAATAACCTCTTTCTCAGTTATTAATAATAATCTGCCTGAAATAACTGATCCATCATTCAGAGTCAGCTGGTATGTTTTATTTATTTCACCTGATATTATCTGCTGGGCACTGATATTCTGAGTGACCAGGAGGATAAGGAATATGGGAGCAAGAAAAGTGATGATAAACCCTTGGTAATCAATGATTTTATTTTTCATGGCTTATGTGATAAAGTTTACTGACAAATCAGATAAATATTCTCAAAATGGAATTATGGAATAATTTAAACTGTTATGCATTGATCTGATTCATCAATTTCTCCGGAACATAATCTGCCGTCTGCCACATTACAGTACTATTAATCTGCCTTAGCAGTTAATATTCAATGCAATAAGGTGCAATTTACTATTATTAAATAAAATAAACAATCAGGGAAGTGCCAGGAACTGATTTTTTAACAGAATTAGTCTGTTTTATTTATCCTTTATTGAACCGTATATATAAAGGGAATGATAGAGGGGTGAAAAATTATGAAGATCGCTGGCAGTATGTATGATTTCATGTATGCGCGGATCACAGAACTCTATAACTTTTCCTGATTCAATATCAATAAGATGATCGTGCTGTCCGCACTGATAAGCCCGTTCAAACTGAGCTATGTTTTTCCCGAATTGATGCTTGACCACAAGGCTGCAGTCGAGAAGCAATTCAATTGTATTATATAAAGTCGCCCTGCTGACCCTGTAGTTCTTATTCTTCATGAAGATATAGAGCGACTCGATATCAAAATGACCTGATCTTGAATATATCTCATCAAGTATGGCATACCTTTCAGGGGTTTTGCGATGCCCCTTTTTTTCAAGATATTCAGTGAAGATTTTCTTTACTGTTAACTTTGTATCGTCACTAATCATATCTGGTCTAATTTAAAATAATAGCAAAAATACAAATTTTTGCCGAATTCAGCAGAAGGAAGCTGTAAAAGTTATTTCGAGAAATCTTCAACTCTTTTTACATTTTCAATGCCTTTGATGTTTGATATTTTGAGTATGAGGTTGTTAAGGTCTTTTGTATGGTGAACATAGAGATCAATTGTTCCCTCGAATATTCCGTTCTGGACGGAAATATTAATTTTGGTCATATTTACTTTGAGCTCTGAAGAGATAATGTTCGTTATTTCATTCACAAGTCCTATCCTGTCAATTCCTGTCATACTTATTCTTGCCAGGAAGGCTACGAGCTTGTGGATAGCCCATTTAACTGCAATAATCCTGTTTCCCTCGTTCGACATTATCCGTATTGCAACAGGGCATTTAGGCTTGTGAATGATAATTGCTCCGTCAGGTGAATGGTAGCCAGTTACTTCATCTCCTGGAATAGGGTTGCAGCAATTAGCGATTTCGTATGATTGTTCTGCATTATCTACATTCTCTCTGAGCAGAAAGGGAGCGCTGTTATCTATTTTTTTCTTTTGTTCTGCATCGCTCTTTTTTTGCTTTTTTGATCCTATCAGCTTTAGCTCCCAGTATTTGATCACATTTGGGGAAGGTGTTTTCTTCAGAATCTTTTTAAGGTCATCAAGGTTGATTTTACCTGTCCCGATACCATAATGGAAATCTTCCTTATTAAGCATATCATAGTGACTGAGGAGGCTCTTCATTACTTCAGGGTTTGCTGTTAGTCCGATCTCCTTCAGTTTTCCGTCGAGGATTTCAATTCCCTGCTGTACAGTATCTTTCGAATCGGACTTTAATGTATTTTTAATCGCGACCTTTGCCTTTGAGGTTCGGACAAAGGATAGCCATTCTCTTTCAGGTTTTGCAATGTCGGAGGTAATAATTTCGACCTGATCTCCGCTCATCAGAATGGCATTGATTGGGTTTAGTTTATAGTTGATTTTTGCTCCTATAGCTTTATTTCCGACTTCAGTATGTATTTCATATGCAAAATCAAGTGCGGAAGCACCTTTAGGCAGGCTGACAAGAGTACCTTTCGGTGTGAAAACCATTATCTCACTTGAGAAAAGGTTCATCTTGAACTCATCGAGGAACTCAATAGGATCTTCAAGGGGATTCTCGAGCATCTGCCTGATTTTTTTAATCCATTTATCAAGCTCGCTCTCTGGTGACTCGTCTCCCTTATATTTCCAATGGGCAGCGTATCCTCTTTCAGCAATCTCGTCCATCCGTTTACTTCTGATCTGTATCTCAACCCATTTTCCTTCCGGCCCCATCACTGTTACATGCAAAGCCTCATATCCATTCGGTTTCGGACGGCTCACCCAGTCACGCAGCCTGTCAGGTTTGGGCAGGTAAGCATCAGTTATCATTGAATAGATATTCCAGCACTGTGTTTTTTCAGGAATATTAGCCTGAGGTTCGAAGACGATTCTTACGGCAAGTACGTCATAGATCTCCTCAAAAGGGACATTTTTTGCCTGCATCTTTTTCCAGATGCTGAAGATTGATTTGGGTCTTCCGCTGATATCAAATTTCAGGCCTGCCTGGGTCAGCCTCTCAATTATTGGCAGGGAGAATTTATTAATTATAGATATATATTTTCTTTCGCTGTGTTTAAGTTTGGCAGCAATCTCTTCATAGATCTGCGGCTGTCTGAATTTGAAGCTGAGATCTTCAAGCTCGCTTTTTATTGCATAAAGTCCAAGCCGGTTAGCCAGAGGGGCATAAAGGAAAATTGTCTCCCCTGCCACCTTCATCTTTTTATGCTCGGGCATCGAATCGAGGGTTCTCATATTGTGAAGGCGATCAGCGATCTTTATAAGTATTACCCTTAGATCATCTGAAAGAGTCAGCAGCATCTTCCTGAAGTTCTCCGCCTGCATGGAAGATGAGTTCTCCTTATTATAAGTACCTGATATTTTTGTCAGCCCGTCAATCAGGGAGGCTATCTTGGGATCAAATTCCCTTTCGATGTCCTCAAGAGTATAATCAGTGTCCTCAACAATATCGTGAAGCAGCGCTACGGCAATTGATTTAGCTCCGAGGCCGATCTCCTGGTTTACAATTTTTGCTACCGAAATAGGATGAATTATATAGGGTTCTCCCGATTTTCTCCTCATGTTCCAGTGAGCCTCATTGGCAATTCTGAAAGCTTTGTCAATGAGTTCCCTGTCGCCCTCTTTTTTGCACCTGACAAGATTATTTACAAGTGTCTCATATTCAGATTGAATACGTAATTTATCTTCGTCATCAAAAATATCCTTGTTACCCATAAAAAACTTTAAAACACCATTTTATGCAATATACAAAGATAGCTTTTCCTGCTTAAAATTGATGCCTAAGTTGATATTTGAGATGCCTGTTTAAGGATTCTTAAGTATAGTAACAGTTCCGGTCCTTGTCAGATTCTTTCCGGACGGTGTGGTAACTTTTAAAAACCAGAGGCAGATGCCATCTGGCTGAGGATTTCCATTCATCGTTCCGTCCCATGATTCATTGTAATCCCTTGTATCGAAAAGCACCGCACCGTGTTGATTACTAATTATAAGATGGTAATCAGATGGGGTAAAGGAGATTACAGGTTTGAATAAATCGTTGGTAAGATCGTTATTCGGGGTAAAAAGATTAGGAACAGTTATTACTTCGATTGGTTTCATGCAAACCTCACAGGAGCTGCTTTCACCTGCAATACCATGAGGATTGTCTATTTCTCCGGCAGTTACAAGCAAACAAATTTTATCTGAGGTTACACCATACATAATATCCCGGTAGTCAAGTGTATACATTGAATCTGTTTCCGCTATTACAGCTTTTTCCTCAAATCCGTTGCCGGTATCTGCAAAAAGCCTGTAGGCTGAAACCTTTCCAAGCCATTCCCTGTATAAATTCCATGAGAGCTTTAATTCTTCAGCTTTTCGTTCCAGAGAAAGAACAATATTTGATGCGATGTTCGAAACAGTTACCGGATTATTGCAGCTATTGATAGCTGAGAGCCTGTAAATATTGACAACCTTATCGTCAGTTTCATTATCAGTGTACTGCACTTCTCCGTTAACTGCCTGCAAACGGGTAACCTCTGCAAATGTTCCTCCGGTGCCGGTTCTTCTCTCCAGCATAAAATGAGTTATTTCCGAGGCCGGATCAACAGTGAATGAAAGTATAACCTTTGATTCGGAATTAACAGTGGCATAATCTGCATTGATCCAATCCGGAGGCCTCTGCATTCTTGTTAATAAACAGGCTTTATTTGATGTGGAAAACTGACTTCCTTCAAGATTTGCCCTGATATAAAAACAGTAGTCCACTCCAGTAAGAAAATTATCAATTGTAAAGTGAGTTATATCAGGACCAGTGGAAGTCTCCTCAGTATATTCGCCTCCGTTAACCGACAGATAGATTGTATAGCCGGTAACTGCAATCGGTTCTGAAGGATAGCTGTTCCATGCCACATTGATTTTTTTATTGCAGGTGTCAAGATCTGCCTGGCAGAATATAGTACTTAATACATTTGACAGAGCGCTTGTACAGCCGGGCTTCCCTGGTTCGGCAGGCAGCGTGTGGGCAGCAACGACATACGAAACTGATGAATACTTAGGTGCAGTGTTTGAAATAATATGGTGGGTAGCAGCTGCATCCCAAACCGTATCAATTGCCAGGCCAGCCTCATTCTCATAGGCATAGATAATGTAACCTGCGATATCAGGCGATGGGCTGAGCGTCCATGTAAATTCTGTCTTTCCGGTTTCCGGTTGCACCGAAACTGAAGTCAGCACCGGAGGAAACGGTACAGTACAATTATTCTGGGCTTGGGAATGAGCACTGTAATAGCAGAAAATCAGCAGAAAAAAGATAATATTACGATACTTCTTTTTCATTTGGACCAACTGTAACCTGATAAAGTTCGTCAATATTATAATACGTACGGGCCAGTTCAATTATTTCATCAGGATCAATTTTAAGAATTTTTTCAGACAGTTTTTGATAATAACTATTATCGAGTCCGAATTCCCATACCGCCCTGAAGCTTTCTGCTATTGCGAAAGGACCGTCAAACATCCTTACCATTTCCCCAGACATATAATTACGTACTACAGCCAGCTCATCAGCACTGACAGGGACATTTTGCAGCAATCGTATCTCGTTGAATATTTCATCAATAGTTTGACTGCAGTTTTTTGGGCTGACCTCAGTAGAGATCACCTTATAGCCTGAGAGATTAAGAGAAGAGACTGCGGAGCCAATCCCGTAAGTAAAACCTTTTTCTTCACGGAGATTTTTCATAAGTCTCCATCCGAAATATCCTCCAAGAATGGTATTGAGTATTTTTAGTCCCGGGTAATCAGGGTTTCGTTTATTTATAGTGGGCGAACCTATTCTGACGGCCGTCTGAACGGCTCCATCCTTTACAATATGGATCTCTTTTGACGCTTTTCCCCTGATCTTTATCTCAGGATCTTTTTTCTGTTTTTTAACAGAAGCAATTTCCCCGAAATAATGATTAAGGAGCTCAGTTGTCCTGGGATGTATCTTGCCTGATATTATCAAAGTCATATTATCAGGGGTATAGTATTCTGAATGAAACTCTCTTATGATTGAAGGATTCATACTCTCAAAATCTTTTTCGGTCAATTGACGTCCATAGGGATGCAATTTTCCGAAAGAGGATTCAAAAAATTTATCAATTGCCTGATTGCTTGCTTTTTCCTTGTTTACAAGAAACCATCTGAGTCTTTTTTTCATCAGGGCATTCAGCTCCGGTTCAGGAAACAGTGGTCTGAAAATAAGCTCCCTGGTAAGTTCCAGCACTTTTTCTATATGCTTGCTGAGGAAAAAAAGCACTGCTCCGGCAAGATCTTTTTCGGGTGAGAGATTGAGGAATGTTCCGTAATAGTCAATCAGCCTGTTCATCTCTTCAGAAGTGTAGTTTTGAGACCCTTCTGAAAGCATCATGTTGGTAGTAGAAGAAAGCAGGGGAAGCCGCTCTCTTACCTGTCCGGCCCTGAAGATAATTTCCAGCCTCATAATATCTTCCGTACCGGCATTGATTAAATAGACAGGAACGCCATTTTTAAGATTGAGTGATTGTACTTCCGGAATAATTACCCTTTCAACCGGAAAGACAGGAGGTTGTTTTCTTTGCAGGCTATTCATCATGCACCCTTTCTTGTTGATTTGTAGTATAATGAGCTGCAATTTGAGAGCCCGAAATATTTTTCGGCTGTATCAGCGCCCATTTCACCGCTCACTGCCCGGTATGCATCAACTTCACTGTTGATCAGGTCAGGGTCGCCAAGAAGTTCATAATGTGCAAGGCTGACGGCCTTATTGAGAATACTTGTATTTGAAAAGACAGTAGAGGATTCATATTTATTCCTTACTTTCTCCATCTCATCCTGCAGGTTGGTAATATCCTTCAATCCATGGAGCACTTCAGCTATTGAATTATCTGCATATTCAATTTCCACCCCTTTCATTAATTTCCCCTGAAGGATAACAAGACCCGGATCGATGTCAGAGGTTAAATATGCGTTGATTTCACTGAATAATTTCTTATCCCTCACAAGTTTTGTATGCAATCTACCCGATTCACCACCGGCCAGAAGGTCGGTAATCAGATCAAGGGTATGAAAATCAGGGTTGTTTCTTGGACCAATATGCCAGACTTTGTAAATAGCATCTGATGGTATATCCTTTTCTATTGTAATCGACCTGGCCTCTTTCTGTGGGGGTTCGACAGGCAGGTTTCTTGGGCTAATGGTTCTTTTTGGAATAGGACCGAACCACAAAGAGGAGAGCTCAGCGGCCTTTTCAAAGGTTATATTCCCAGTTATTGCCAGTATTGCATTGTTTGGGGCATAATGTGAAAAGAAGAACTCTTTTACATTTTCCAGATCGACACCTGCTACATGATTGATGTCCATTCCTATTGCAGGCCACCTGTAGGGGTGTACTTTATAAGCCAGTGGTCTGAGCTTCAGAATTGCATCACCATATGGCTGGTTAAGATATCGCTGATTAAACTCTTCAATTACAACACTTTTCTGAGTTTCAAGATTCTTCTGCGAGAAATCAAGGCCGAACATTCTGTCTGATTCAAGCCAGAAACCGGTTTCTATATTTTCAGAAGGTACAGTGAGGTAATAATTTGTAATATCATTATTTGTAAATGCATTATTTTCCCCGCCAACCATCTGAAGGGGTTTATCATATTCAGGGATATTTATAGAACCGCCAAACATAAGATGTTCGAAAAGATGAGCAAGACCTGTTCTTCCCGGATCTTCATCCTTTGATCCTACGTCATACAATATGTTCATGGCAACCAGAGGGGTGGAATTATCTTCATGAACAAGGACTTTTAGGCCGTTTTCAAGTGTGATTTTTTTGAAATTTACCATACCTGAAATATCATTTTTACCATCTGTGGCTGTATTTTATAATATGTATTTAGCTGGTGACAAACTTACTTAAAAAACAGCTAAGGATTGGTAATGTTTTTATATTTGCATAATTATGTTCGGAATCCGATTCTTCAAAAAGTTTATAAACACTCGGCTTGTTGATCTGGACCAGGTAAAACTGGTTTATTTACTCAGTCTGATTGTCGGACTATTGAGTGCTCTTGCAGCGGCATTTCTTAAAAATGCTATCCATTATACCAATAAATTGCTCACCGGCGGTATTTCGACCGAATCGGGAGGCTATCTCTATCTGGCCTATCCTATTACAGGCATGCTCATTACACTGCTTTTTGTAAAATTTATTGTCAGGGATAATATAGGTCATGGCATCAGCCGGATCCTTTATGCCATTTCCAGGAAAAAGAGCCATCTTAAGTGGCATAATACGTGGACTTCGTTACTGGCCAGCACGTTTACAATAGGCTTTGGCGGTTCTGTGGGAGCTGAAGCACCTATTGTGCTTACGGGGTCATCAATTGGGTCTGCTGTCGGGCGGTTCTTCAAGCTGAATTATAAAAACATCACCCTGCTTATCGGATGCGGTGCAGCAGGTGCCGTTTCAGGAATCTTCAAGGCTCCTATTGCCGGAATTGTATTTACGCTGGAAATACTGATGCTTGACCTGACAATGTCATCTATTGTTCCGCTTCTTATATCATCGGTTACAGCTGCAACTGTGGCTCATTTCCTTATGGGAGGCAAGGTTCTGTTCGCTTTCGATATAACAGGGACCTTTCATATTTCCAATATTCCGTGGTATGTTCTTCTCGGAATAATCTCGGGATTAATATCTCTCTATTTTTCGAAAATGACACTTTTCCTTGAAAGTAACTATGAAAAGATAAAGAATGAATATCTGCGGCTAATACTTGGCGGAATAGTCCTTGGAAGTTTGATATATCTGTTTCCGCCCTTCTACGGGGAGGGATATGATACAATAATGGCGCTTCTGCAGGGTAATACCGATCATGTGTTCTCAAACAGCATTTTCAGTTCATTCTCAGGCAGCTTTCTGATAATGAGTCTGTTCATGATTGGCCTGATAATGCTGAAGGTAGTTGCCAGCAGCTCTACCAATGGTGCAGGAGGAGTAGGCGGAATATTTGCCCCGACTCTTTTCATCGGTGGGATAAACGGTTTTTTTATGGCTAACCTGCTGAAGAGATTTATACATATCGATCTTCCTGATAACCGTTTTGTCCTTGTTGGAATGGCAGGAATGATGGCGGGTGTGATGCATGCACCGCTTACAGCAATCTTCCTGATAGCAGAGATAACGGGAGGATACAGGCTGCTCATACCGTTAATAATAACCTCAACAGTGGCCTATATTACAACAAGGAGTTTTGAAAAGCATTCGATTTATCATGTTCAGCTTGCCGAGAGGGGAGATCTTATTACACACGATAAGGACAAGGCAGCTCTTGCAAGGATGGACTGGAGAAAGGAGATCGAGAGAGATCTGCAAACAGTTAAAGCCAATGATAAACTCGGTGACCTTGTAAAAGTTATAGCACGTTCCAGGAGGAACCTGTTTCCCGTTGTTGATGATTATAATATTCTTGATGGTGTGGTATCACTTGATGATGTAAGGGAGATTATGTTTCAGCAGGAGCTTTATGAGACTACAAGTATGAGAGATGTCATGATCATTCCTCCCTCATATATCGATATCCGCGAGAGCATTGATACTGTTATGGAGGCTTTCCGTAAAACTGGCGCATGGAATCTTCCTGTACTTGATAATGGATATTATGTGGGGTTTATTTCAAAATCCAGAATTTATTCAACATACAGGGATCTTCTTATTGAGTTTTCCCAGGAATAGCAATCTTTAAAAACAATAAAATATGAAAAGAGATACACAAATTTTTGATCTGATTGAGAAGGAACGTCAGCGTCAGATAAACGGAATTGAATTAATTGCTTCCGAGAATTTTGTCAGCCAGCAGGTACTTGAAGCAATGGGATCTGTTATGACAAACAAATATGCCGAAGGATATCCCGGATACAGGTATTATGGTGGCTGTGAGATCGTAGACCAGTCGGAGCAGATAGCAATAGACCGTCTGAAGCAGCTCTTTGATGCAGAATATGCAAATGTTCAGCCTCATTCAGGAGCCCAGGCGAACATGGCTGTGTTTCTGACCGTGCTTAAACCAGGCGACACTTTTATGGGCCTTAATCTGGCTCATGGAGGCCATCTGTCACATGGATCTCCTGTTAATTCATCAGGACTGTTTTACAGGCCGGTTGCCTACAGTGTTATTGAGGAGACAGGACTTATTGATTATGATATGATGGAGAGTGTCGCTCTTAAGGAGAAGCCAAAGATGATTATAGGCGGAGCTTCAGCTTACTCAAGAGAGTGGGACTATGAGAGGATGCGCAATATTGCTGATAAAATTGGCGCAATATTCCTTGTCGATATGGCTCATCCTGCTCGGCTGATTCCTGCCGGACTATTAAAGAATCCCTTAAAATATGCTCATATTGTTACTTCCACCACACATAAGACGCTTCGGGGCCCCAGGGGAGGTATTATACTGATGGGCAAGGACTTTGTTAATCCATGGGGTTTAACCACACCCAAGGGTGAGGAGAAAATGATGTCATCACTTCTTAATTCAGCTGTCTTTCCGGGTATACAGGGTGGTCCTCTTGAGCATGTAATTGCTTCCAAAGCCGTCTCTTTCGGCGAGGCGCTTGATCCGAAGTTCAATGTTTACCAGTCGGCAGTTCAGAAGAATGCTGCCGTGATGGCAAAAGCATTTATGGAAAAAGGATATAAGGTAATTTCCGATGGAACTGATAACCATCTCATGCTTATTGACCTTAGAACAAAATTTCCAGATATTACAGGAAAAAAGGTTGAAAACACTCTTGTTCTCTCCCATATTACTGTTAACAAAAACATGGTTCCGTTTGACAGCCGGTCGCCATTCCTTACATCAGGTCTCCGTGTCGGAACTCCTGCAATTACAACCAGGGGCCTCAAAGAGGCTGATATGGGAGTTATAGTTGATCTGATAGATGAAGTGATTTCGAATATTGAGAATGAAGCTGTAATAAAAAGGGTAGGGGATAAGGTTATTGACATGATGAAAGCTTATCCGCTCTTCTCGATGTAATAATAGCGCTTTACCTTTTTTCCTTTATTTATACTCCTCTATCAGGGTTATGCCTGGATAGCCTATACCTGCCAGTTCGGGATAGTATTTATATGTCTCCTCCCTGGTTTTGAATCCTACCACCATAACCCTGTAATAGTCCCATTTTTTGACTATTTCAACTTGCAGGTGCAGTTTGGATGTTATCTTTCTCTGAGCTTTGCGTGCCTTTGATTCCTTATAATATACCCCTACCTGCAGTGATATTGTAAGTTTTTTCGCAGGAGCAGTCTTAATCTCAGCTTCAGTTGTATCCCTGAGTATTTCAGTCTTTTTCAATGTCGTATCAGGCGCCACAAAAGGAGGTATTTCGAAAAGATGTTTTTCTGTTACAGGCGGCTCAATTACCGGTTGTCTGACCTCAGGTACAATCACCACCGGTTTTTTGACTGGTCTGATCCTGGTATTATGAAGATTTATTGTAGCGAGTTCAGGGAGGAAATCTTTCATCTCATCATCGCTGTTAAATCCAATGACTCTGACTTTATAGTATCCGTTCTGATGCACAATCACAACCTCATTCTTCACTGAAGCAGAGATCTCTTTCTGCAGGAATTTAGCTCTTGATTCATCAGTGAAGGCGCCAATCTGAATTGACTTTCTCGGGCTTGTAATCATAAATGGTTTTTCAATAACTCTCTCTGTTACCATAGATAGTGAATCCTTTATCTCCCTGAGTATCCATTGCTTCTGTTTTGCGAGCTTACTTATTATCCAGACTTCGGTGATGCCTGCCTGCTGCAGTAGTGCCAGATCTTTATTTACTTCAGCACGGTCGGCGAGATCAGGAATCCTGACTTTAAAGAAGCCGTCTTCAACAACAATTTCCACTTTTTTGCCAAGAAGAGCTTCAAGTTTTTTACGGAGCTTTTCAGCATTTCCTTTAACCTTGAAAGCGCCAAGCTGTATAGCATAACTATCCTTTTCAATGGTTACAAGCTCTTGCGTGATCTCGTGGATTATCATATAGGTGGTATCCTTTCTGATAAATGGCTTCACTGATACTTCAACAGTATCTGCTTTTAGCATCCTGAGGGTAAAGTCGAGCCCGCTAATTACATCTCCGTCGGTTCCGGCAGCCAGGTTAAACTGCTGTGATTCAGGATATGACTTCATTCCAAGCTTTCTCAGCTGGGCTGTGTCTATCCTTACTGTATATTTCCCAGGTGTAAGTCCGAATAAGCTGTAATATCCGTCATTTTCTGTAATCGTTTTCCCTGCTGGTTTGTTGCCGGAAGTATAAAAGTCCATTATTATTCTTCCCTGACCGGTAATCATGTTATCTTTTTCCAGTAATACCTTACCTGTCGCCTCGCCGGAAACTGTAATCGGTATTTCTATATTTTTCAGAATGTTGGGATCGACAGTGATATTCAAAGAATGAACCGGCAATCTCCATGAGATATTTTCAAAACTATTGGGATCCAGTTCAACAAAACAATTGGTATATGGTTCCAGTCCCAGAATTCTTATTGTTGAATCACGATCGCTTCTCTCAATGCGTCCACCTCCTGCATGAAGATTTAATCCGTATGCCCTGGGTTCACCTTTGTCTTTGATCCCATTACCATTGATATCAATGAATGCTGATATTGAAATGCCACCTTTGCCGACATTTGTGCGGTTATCAGTTCCAAGATAACCGGTTTTTGAATCGTTGATCAGACTGCCTCTGGCGTACTGAACAAATGATGTTCTTTTGTCTGATTGTCTGACTGATACCCCTGTCTGAGCAAATGAGAAATCATACTTGAAACCCAGTTCTGCAAACCGCACATTATTATTAAAATACTGTTCAAATGAGAGATTAATAAAGGCATGTTCCATCAGACGTTTCTCGATTCCCAGTTTTGCTGAGATTATCTCTTGCCGGGTATAGCCTGCCTGTACCTGCGGCATAAGTACAAACTGAGCCGGCAACCTGAATGCCATTGACAAAGTACTGTAAACATTCGGGGTATTCTTGTCCATAAACAGGGCATAGGTGGTAAGGTTGGTGTTAATTCCTGATACCGACCCCGAGAACAGCCATTCTCCGGTTGTATACCTGAAATCCGGAAGTACTATCTGGTACACTGAGAACCTTTGGTAAGATGAAAATTTTCCTATGCGTAGGGGAGTGGAAAATACAGCTTTACGTTCCTCCCGGTAATTAAAGTTAATGGCTTTCTGATTCTTATCATAAAGAGAATAGTAAAGATCGAACTGCATGCTGGATGGCAGCTGATAGGTGAGAGTTCCCTTTGTTCTGACTTTATAGGAATACTCGGCTGAAAGAAGCAGGTTATTTGTAATTCTGACAGATGTATTTATAAATGGCATTGCCGGTCGTTCAGAAATCGAGGAAAGATATTCTACTCCGCCACCGATTGTAATGCTTTTTGTTAAACCATAGTTTACATTGGCGCGGGAGAATCTGCTTCTGAGGGTATCTTCTACAATACCTGCACTGGCTGTATATTCAAGTGTCTTGACAGGAAGAAAATTGAAGGGGATACTAATATGCTGTTCACGAATGCGCTCTTCACCCCATGGCCCGTAAAACTTCAGTTTAACCGATGAGTTTCCGTAAACCATTGGTACCTGAAAAGTAAAAAAACCTGAAGCATCGGCTTTAACAAAATCAACCATTACATTATTGACATAAAGTTCAACGATCCAGCCAGGTTCTGTTCTGTCGCTGAGGGTGTATGAACCAAATGAACGCCTGTAGGTTGTGGGTGTATTGGTGAACTGAACTCCGATCACCGGGTTGTAAAGGGTAGATATCGCATTTGCGGAAATTTTGCCCGCCATTACCTGTCTCAATGCGGCAAAGTCATTATTAACATAACGCCAGAGGTAATGTTGCTGCTTCTCATTAAAACGATCCTGACTATTATAATATAAATTAGCAGTAGCCTCACCTCCTGCCACCATTGCTCCCAGTGCCAGGTTAAGTCTTGCTTCTGATTTTCCGTCGACCTCCTCTGTAGCTATAGCCGACCAGTCTGCCATCCCGAACTTAAAGAGTGGATAACTTCGTCCTATTGTAGTGTCAGCCTTGACCTCTCCTTTAAGCCTGCTCATGTTTTTTCTCATCTCCTCAAGACGCATCTCACGGATCATCGGCAATTCAACCTTGCTGTCCACCTGTACGGAAAGGCTTCTGAAACTAAAATTGCAGTCAAGTCCGAATACTGATCCGAAGTAGTTTGATTTGAGATAGAAATTTGATTCCGTACGTATAATGTCTCCCGGGGCCAGGTTGATAACTTTATCCTGATATCTGATCTGTTTCTCTGATCTGCTTATAGTATAGGTAGCTTCAGGGTTTATAAAAGAACCTGTGACATTCTCCAACTCCTTGTCAGGACTGTTTTTTATTTTTAGAAAATCAAACAGTTCCGGTACTGAAAGGAAAATTTCATTGCCTTTTATTATGGCAGATACTTCACTGCCTCCTACATGGTGTACCTCAATAAATACCGAGATTTCACTGTATTCGTCCTGTGCTGCAACAGGGACGGTAGGAATAATGAAGCTAAAAACAAATAACAAAGCGAGAAAGCCTGAAAGATTCAAAAACATACACCTTAAAGATGGTAAGTTAGTGTATGCTTTGGTGATCATCATAGGTTGTTCTCTCCTTTAGTTTTAATAATTGATCACTCCTGAATAAATGTAATATAGAATAGTCCGGTATAGGCGCCGGGTGGATTTTGAGCTGAATTTCCTACTGTCAGTGTTCCTCCTAAATTGAGTACAGTATAATTGGGAGGTATTGTGTTAATGACAAATGGTGAAACCGGAGTGGATGCGCCGATGTGAAGCACCATTGTCCCTCCGTTGCTTCCGGTCAGTGTAATATCCGATCCGTTTAGTACGGACACGACAGTACCCGCATTTGCCACTAGCCTGTATACAGCAGCTGAATAAGTATAGCCGAGATTGAGAAGAATTATATCAACTGAGCCTGAACGGGATCCTGCAGGGTCTATTGTTACTGTGCCACCTGTAGGTCCATGCGCGAATGCGCCGAATCCTAGGTTTTGAGCTACAGTTACCTCTATCGGACGAGGGGGAGGCTCCTGTGCTGATAGTTCCATTGAAAAGGCAAAAAGCAATAGCCCCAATAGAATTAGGATGCTATTCTTCCTGTTGAATAAGTATAATATCCGGTTTAAAAAACTCATTGGTTATCTATGAATAATTTTTTCGAACTGCTGAAAGTACCTGTAGTATAATTCACAATATAGATCCCGTCTTTAAATTTTTTATCGAATTCATGGTAACCTGTCGTATAGATTTTTTCAATCAACATGATCTGTCCGGAGATGTTATAGACCCTCAGAGTTCCGTAATTTCCTGCCACAATGCCAATTTCTGACTTAAGAATTCCATAAGTGCTGTAGATGGAGAACAGATCTGTATCTGGCGTATTTTCATTATTCCCGGTAGTAATATTTGACAGATTAAGGAAAAATCTGTTATTATATTCGCCTTTTTCAAGGTTAACGGAGTATTCCTTATCGGGTAGCAGATCCTGTTCTGTCCCGGCAACAATGTCAGCAATATAGATCCGTTTTGCTTTAAGGGATTCAGCAGCACTTCGGATTTTAAAGATTACATTTCCTGACCTGTTAACTTTAATTCCAAGCGGTACATTGCAGAAGTCACCTGTTATTTCAGGAAGAGCGTTGATAGAAAGTTTCTTCCCTTCGGGCGACATTGTATAAAGGTTGGCAACTTTCAGGTCAGTATTCAGCAATTTGATTGCATCAAGATTACTATCATAACCTGTCGCAGCCTTTTCGTCGAAATAAATAACAAGCGGGTCTGAAGAAGCTGCATCGTCAGCAAATGCTGCAGTAAGCCTGAGAAGCGGCGACTGGTTAGCGCCATCAGATTTGGTAATCGGATGTGTGAGATCGGTAACCCTTACACTGTTATTCATCCCGAGCACACCTGTAATGGGCCAGCTTCCATCTGAGACATGTACGAAGAATGCCTGCATTGAAGGAATAATAGCAGTTGCAGTTCCATCGCTTGATATGCCATTTATGTAAGTACTGTATATTCCGCCATACTGATCGCTGGTACTGGCTTTAAAATAATACAGGGCATTATCAATATTTGTTTTTGTCCATCCGGTTGCTGCATCCCAGTCAATGGGCGAGGGATAAGGATTGCCAATAAGGTTAAAGCCTTGGGTGAAGGTATTGTTATGATTAAAGAGAGTTACTGAAAGACTCCCGTTGTTGACAACTCCTGTTATGTCAGCTGTGATTGGCAAAATCGAAGTGCCGAAGTTGATAGCATAGCCTTCAAGAGGATTAAGAATATTGGTAGGGGTACTGTAACTGACCCATCCTGACGCCGAACGGCTTTCATCATACCTGTAAAATACAAATGAACCCAGTACAATCTCATCTCCGAATTCGCCGGTCGTTGCTGCCTGGAAAGGAGAACTGAGGTATTTGTATCCGAATGAACTGGGCAGATATCTCTGCATTGTCACATTTCCGGTAACAGAACCCGATCCGGATCCGTCAATAAGTGCAGTCTGCACATTAGTAGATAGCAGAGTCAGGTTTCCTCCTGAAGAAAGGCTTCCCGATTCAGCTTTGAGTATCCCTGACACACCAACCTGTCCGGTTAAAATTACTCCGGCCGGATTATTAATAGTAAGGTTTTTGACCTCATTGCCGGCAAAGACAGAACCCACAGATTGTGCAGTATTTCCATTCAATTCAATTGTTCCGTCATTTGCTGTTAGAGTACCGCTGTTTGATATTGTTCCCAATATTTTTAAAGTATTACCTATTACAGTAAATGATGATCCTGAACTGATATCCAGATTATTTACCGTAGCCTCAGGACCAGGGTTCAGAACGGGTTCATTCGACACATCAGGTATCTGAACAGAAATATAGCTATCGGGTACGTATCCGCATGACCAGTTTCCAGGATTATTCCAGTCGCTGTTGACGGCTCCGGTCCAGGTCTGGTCAGTTCGAATTGAAAAGGAACTTGTTGCAATGACTACACCACAGCCTCCTGCAGCAGCTATAGTATTGGTAACTGTGTAAGTCCCAGGAGTACTGGCGATAAGATCAATCTGTCCGGTTGAGGTGCTGATAAATGCAAGGCCAGCTGTTGATGAGAAAGTTCCGGCAATTCCTCCTCCTGAAAATACCGGAAGAGGATTAGGATCATTCTGACAGTATGGAGAGCCGGTATAACTGAATGTGGCAACTGGCAAAGGATTGACTGTAATATTAACTGATCTGGCAGAACTTGTTCCGCAGGCATTTGTTGCGGTAACACTGAGTGTGCCACTGGTGGCCGAAGGAGAGAAATCGAGGGTCACTGAACTTCCGGTTCCGTTGATAGTGCAACCGGTGCCGCTGTATAACCAGTTATAGGAATAACCCGGAACATCCGGCACTGTATAAATATTCCCTGAAGATCCCTGGCAGACCGGCGATGGAGCTGAAGTGAAATTTGAGGGACGTGAAGCGGCTACAGGAAAGGTAATTATCACATCGTCGGATGAGGTGCATGACACATTGCTGATTGTCCATCTTAAGGTATATGTTCCCCCAAGTACACCTGTAAATGTTGCATTATAAAGTGAACTATTTACCAATGTGCCACCTGAACCACTTACTATGGTCCATATACCTGTATATGGTGCCGGGTTATTGCCAGCAAGGGTCGTTCCTGATACACCACAGAGAGATTGATCCGGACCTGCATCTGCAGTTGTAGGTGCACTGTAAATATTTATGGCAGCAGGGTCAACAACGCCGGTGTTGAGATCATTGTCATAGGTGAAACCGGTTAATTGGTACACACCAGGTACAGCCGTTGGTAAAATGTATGGCAGGGAGGTTATCACCACCGGTGTTTGTGCTGATCCGTTAATCGTATAGAAGATTCTATAATTGAAAGGTATCGGAGACGAAGCTGTGAATTCGAGAGGAATGCCTTCATTTCCGCAGACTGCTCCGACAGGAGCCATTGAAGCTCTTGGTGTTGTAGAGGAGACAGATGCAAGGGTGAAGTCAGTTGCTGTGGAAGAAATACTTACCTGGTTAGCCGTAGATACATCACCTGCATTGTTGTTACCTGTTACATTTGTCTGAAGTTCCTGCCAGCTTCCTGCTGTGTAGGCAGCCGCCCGCATATCAGAAATACCATTCTGTGTCATAAGCGGTGTAATGGCGCTATAAATATCCCAGGCCATTTTAACACTTCCGTTTCTTGTGGAGCTTGCACTCAGGCTCCAGTATTCATCGTTATTAACTGCCTGGAGAGGAGTGGTGAAGGATGAGGCCGTTCCGTTTGGAGAAAAATATTCAGCTGTCCAGAGTGCTGTACTGCCTGCGCCTGATGTAACTGTAAATGTATGGCCAGGAGTAGTACCAGTTCCGATCGGATATATAAATGTATTTCCGGCAGTAATGTTTTTTGACAAAGGACCTGCCACGAATGAATTAGCACTCCCTGCCGAAGGGAAAACGCATGCAGAAAGGGTATTCGTGATAACAAGCCTGTTTGTTGATGAAGTAGATATTATTCCGCTGGTCAGCAGCAGGTTGCCGTTGATTTCAATAGTTCCGGTTCCTATAGTGAGTCCGTTAATGTTGTTTATTTCCAGATTATTAAATCCGTCAGCACCATTGAAACTGCCTGTCACACCCCCTAGGGCCTGGGCAGCTGTTCCCTGGAAAGAAACGGTTGCAGTAGAACCTGAACCTGAATGGAATGATCCGGTATTATATCTCTCCATTGTACCTCTGAGAATAAGACTCTTGTTATTTACAGAATTGTCTACCAGCGGTCCGTCGATCACCATTCGGTTGCAGATTGTAAGATCCCTGGATGGAAGAATCCTTGTTCCGGATCCTGTAAAAGACAGGTTGGGAACAGTATTGTACTGGGAAGCGATTATCGAATAGGTTCCTGAACCTCCGTATTCAAGAGTGCCTCCTCCTCCGCAGGTAAGAAATGAGGAATAATTTCCGGCAGGCATATTTCCGCTGCCCATAACTATTTTACCATTCCCGTCAACAAGTCCAAGATTATGCCCGTATGTAGGATTTTCAATACTCAGCAGATTATTGATAGTCGTTGCATAAGCAAAACAGTAGTTGACGTCAGTTCTTACCTGGTGATCTATGGTTACCACAAATCCGTTCGGTCCGCCAACAGGACAGGGATCAGAGCCTCCCACTGGTGCCCAGATTGTCTCATCGGACCAGTCTCCGTCGCTGATGGTTATATAAGAAGGTACATCATCAGGAATTGCTGCATCTGTTCCTGCAGTATAATCGCCGTTCAGATTATTCGTTCCTGTCGGCATTGTAAACATTATCGTCTGGGTGCTTTCATCAACATTGTCTGTAAGCGGTCCGGGAGTTGCCTTACTCCATGAGGTTCCGGGAAGGAGAAGACGGGCAGCGATATAACTGCTTTCTGTTCCCCTGACGTCGCTTGACATGTACTTAAGTGCAAAGTTGCCTGCAAAATTAGTTATACCTGAGCTTTCAATATTCCAGTAATAATTAAGCACACTGTTAGGATCGACTACGGCGGGATGATTATTGTTTATTGGATTAACATTTATATATCCTACAGCGCTGTTAGCATTTATTGTTAATATGGCAGGAGTATATTTACCTGATACGCCTACGGGGAAAGTAAAGCTAGTTGGGGATGCGATTATGTTAAAGAACTTTCTTACTCCCGGACTGCTGGCGACTCCATCTGAAATTATCATGTTGTTAAGAGTGAATGGACTCCCTCCGATGTTGCTGTTCAGTTCCAGAATGAGCTGGTAGGCATTGATATCGAGATTGCCTGTTGTAAGCACCAGGTTATTCTGAAGGGTGATATTATTATTTATCCTTGCCCCGGCTATATTGTTGAGTTCCAGTCTACCAAACGATCCGGTGCCATATACCTGTTGCAGGCTCGTTCCGTTGAGGCTTACTCCGCCAGTATTATTGTCATCAGTATAGGTCCCATTGTTTGTAATATTACCCTGAAGGGTCAGTCTCCTGTTTGCAAGAACCAGTGTTCCACTGCTAATTGTAAGGTTTCCGGTAACATTGAAATTGTTATTAACTGTAAGAGAGTTGACCGGTGACACAACAAGGTTGTAGAAGTTTGAAATTGTTGTGCCGAGAATTGACTGGGTATTACCGGTAAAACGAGTGGTATTTGTACCATAATTATACACTCCGGAATTTGTGAAATTACCGCCGATAGTTACATCAAGGTTATTGGCTGTAAGGGTACTGAAGCCATCAGAAAGAGTAAGATTACCATTTACAACAAGAGGATTGACAAGTAATGAGGCAATTGCCGCATCAGCTGCAGCAAAGCCGTTTATCGTAAGGTTATTAAGTGAAATGTTGGCATCAATCTTAAAGGATTCCTCTGCCGCAGTAATACCGGTCACAGGCTGAAGATAAATTGTTCCTCCTGTAACAGATGAACTCTCCGGCCTGAGATAAAGATCTCCATATGAACTTGTACCTCCACCCCTTATTATTGTCAGCGTGCTGGTACCAGACATGTTGAAGCTGCTGCCGGTATTCATTATCTCAAGTTTGGCATTGGTTACCAGTGAACCTCTTCCATTAATGGTGACATTGGATGATCCGCTTTGAGAGTAGCGAAGGATCCCGCCTGATGTGCCCGAACGGCGAATGTTCCCGTTTACTATAAGGTTTCCCCCCTGGACATCTATCTCCGAGGTACCGCTTCCTGAATATTCAATATCATTGTTATTATTCGGTGCAGTGGTCGGACCAATGTAAACATTTCCTGATACAACAGTTAATTTTCCGCTTAACAGCAGATCACCGTTATTATTTGAAGCATTTCCGATCAGTACTGATATATTATTCGCATTGGAATAATTTATATATAATCCTGCTGTTGAAGGGATGCTGAAAGGGGTGGTTGTTGAGATTGTAAAGTTTGCACCTGCAGGAGGATTGTTTATTGTATATCTGAAGGTGCCATTCTGAAGTATAAGCCAGTTATTTGTAGGCGTGGTGAGTATATTACCTATATTCAGAGTAAGGGTTGTAGCGGGTGAGGTACCTTTATTTACGGTTACAGTTCCAAATTGGTCCTGGGTGTTCCGGCAGAATTTGTGATTGAAGCGTTATCCGGACCAAAAAATGTTACAGGAACGAGTGAGAGGTTGACATAGCTAAGAGTGCTTGTTCCTCCTGCAGTTGTATTTGTTGAGTTGTTTATGAGGCTGCCTCCTATCATCATAGACTGGCTTGTATTTGCACCCCAGACATCAATTCCTGCACCCGGGGCAACAATGACATCGCCATTTACGACAATATCCTGAGATCCGCCGCCTCCGCCGCCATACCAGGCGAATGATCCTCCCTGTATATCAAAATCGCCCATTACAGTGATAGTTTTTGATACACGTACAGCAGGAGCAGTGGGATAGTTCCCGCTCCATGTAGGGCAAAACCATGAATCAGCATTCTGTCCCCGCATAATCAGATTTCCCAGAACTGTAAGATTGTTGTTTGGGAGAATAATATTTGAACCTCCAAGCGGAGAAATAATGAGATTTCCATATGAGGATATTCCATTAGGTAACCAGTATGTTGTTCCAGATGTTGCGTTTGTGGAATACAATTCAGTTGTTCCCAGGTTCCGGTTAAAGTCAGAGAAGTCACCTCCGGGAAAGGCAAATGTGCTTCCATCATTTGAATTTGCAGCAATTCTGATCCTCCCGTTTCCATTCGGATGCGTCTGAACCATACTGAATACACTGGATGGATTAAATCTTATATCAAGAACAGCTCCTGTCTCAACCTGCAGACTGGCACAACTGTGAGGATCTGTGTTAGCAGTGGTAAGATAGCCGGCAGGAGTTGCAAAAGATATTGTATTACCATTACCTATTATTACCACATCACTTGCCCCGGGAGGAGTTGCAGGAGGATTATTGACAGTATGACTTGTTAATGACCAGTTAGCAGCAGTTCCCCATGAACCGCTCTGCCTGCTGTAATAGATGGAGGGGGTTCCGAACGGATTTGTGGGATTATCATCTCCGGCGGTATAGTCTCCGTCAATAAATGATACATCTTCAAGGAATGCACCTGACCCGGGTTCTCCGAGGATATTATTTGTCTCATCAACATCAGAAGTAGTGCCCCTTGACCAGGCATAAGTTGTTGTATTATAACGTGCAGCAACATATCCTGCTTCAGTTATTCCCGTTCCTGTAACAACATTTGCATCATTATAAGTAAATCCTGATGTTATTGTGGCTGAACCCAGTGTGAATCCGCTGCTCCTGACCCTCCAGAAATAGGAAAGGCTTCTTGCGGGGCTGGTGACATTCGGATGCGCATAATTAACAGGAATGATTGTAATTGAACCGTAAGCAGAGGGTGTACCATTAATTGTAAAGGAGACTGGCGTGTAATTGGCTACACCCACGGGAAAGGTAAACGGTGTATTGGAAGCAAAAACTTTTGTCAGACCACCGGTACCAAGTGTTCCTGTGCTCTGAATATATCTTGAAGAACCTGCACCCGAAATCGTTGCCAATGCATTAAGCTGCAGGTTGAACCCCATAATATTAAAAAGTCTGTTCTGGGAGAAAGTCAGCGTTCCATTGATTATTATGTTATTGGAAAGTGCAACAGCTGTAGCATTAGTATTATTAAGTTCGAGATTCTGAAATACACCTGTGCCGTTGCCATCAATTATCTGAGCATTAGTTCCGGCAAGAGATAACTTTCCTGTTCCGGAGTGTAAACCTGAGTTATATATATTTCCCGAAATATTAATCGTCTTTCCATTATCTTCAAGTGTACCGTTATATATTGAAAATGTACCTGCAACATTTAAAGTAGTCTGCGATCCTGTGATTGTGAGAGCAACTCCTGCCGGCTTATCTATTCTAAGATTATTTACTGAGAGCGGAGCAGCCAGATTGCTGGTAAAAGATTGCACTGCAGTACCGTTAAAAACCGTATTATTGGTACCCGTTGTATATGTTGTACCTGCTGATATAATAAAATTGCCTCCGACGGTTACATCAAGACTATTTGCATTCAGAACCCCTGATTGAAGGGTCAGGTCATTAAGGACTCTGAGTGGATACCCGGTATTCAATTGTATCCCGGAACTGCCACTTATTCTGTTAATTAACAGGTTTCCTATAGGCGCAGCAGTAGACAGAAGCCAGGCTGTTGCATCAGCAGTACCGCCGGTACCGGTTTCAGGACGAACCACAACTGTTCCTCCTGATACATTGTAATTTGCTGAAGTTGTCAGAATATCATAAGCCCTGCCTGTCGCGCCCGGTGCCGGTACGTCAAAGATATTTATTGTACCACCCGACATTGTAAAAATATCCGACGCATTGTCAATACTGAAAGATCCGGCTGTTGAAAGAAGCGTTGCATCATTCAGACGGACAGTACTGACTGAAGCACTTGATAAGTCGGAGGGAGATGTATAAGCAGCTGGTATCAGCTGAAATCTTCCTCTGAGATTAAGTACACCGCCAGTCTGTGTGTAGTCAGTGAGTCCGGTCCCTGCATTCAGCGACCTGAACTGTTTTGCATCGACGGTACCTCCGTTAATAAATACCTTGCCGGCAATAGCTGAACTGTATAACAGGCCTCTTGATTCCTTTGTAGTAAGGAATCCATTTGTTACATCAAGTTTTCCAAGTATCAGCAATCCTGATTCATCGGGCCCGCTGATTACGCCATTGACAGTTCCTGCTCCTCCTGAGACTCCGTAGGCTGCATTTACTTCCTGGTAGAGATCTGCAGTGGTCTGAACGATCACATCAATACCATTAAGCTTCAGAGATGCGTTAGCGGGAATAACAAAATTAAGAGCTGCAGCTGAAGCATCAGAGCCTTCTGATAATGAAGGAATTACAAGAGAGCCTTCGAGTATAAGTGTTCCGGTTCTGATCCAGAGAGATTTTTTTAGGTTGGGATTTGAAGCTGAGGCCGGTGCAGTTATGTCGCCACCGGCAATATTCGCTCCGAAGAGCCTGAAATTGGAGTAGGATGATGAATTTATTGTCAGGCTGTATGATTGATCACTCCCTTTATCAACAACCATATTATAAAAGTCGGTTGTGCCATTGCAGGTCAGCATGTTATTTGTTGTTCCCCTGAAGTAGACTGTTGCAAATCCGGAAGTAGCGCCTGCAGCAGTGGGAGGGAAGGTATTGTATACAGGAAATGTTAAGTTGGTGAATCTTACAGTGCCATTGTTTGTAAAATCACCCAGGATAACTACCCTGTGAGATTGCGAATCATAGTAATCAATAAACGGAGCTGCCAGTGTTGTGTTGATGCCAGTGGGTACTGTAGTTGAATTTGTGACACCGTTACCAACAGTTATAAATGCCCCGTTTGCAACAGTGACATTACCATTTATTAAAAGCTGTCTTCTGGCTAAAGTATTATCATTTATCTGAAACCTTCCCTGTATAACATCAAGGTTGCCGTTAAGGGTCAGGTTGTTGAGCTGAACAACAGTACCTGATGTATTAATCTTAAGATTATTGTAAGTAGTTTGCGCGACAGGAAGATTTATTCCGGCATTATATTCTGTTGTTCCCCCTCCTGCATTAACGAAGGAATTTATAACTGCAGTTGGAAAGCTGGTTGAGGCAAGCTGCAGCGTTCCCTGTCCGCGTAAAGCCTGCAGGCCGCTTGTAAAACCATAGGCCCCCATGTTAAGGTAGCCGCCTTCATTTATGGTAAGATCAATATTTGTGCTGGCAATATTTGATGAAAGTGATACAGTTCTTCCTGACAGGATTACGACAAAGTCATTTACCCCGGGAGCGGAACTTCCCTCCTGGAGGGTGCCGCTTGGATCGGAAGTCCATGTGGAAGGTGTAGTCCAGTCACCGGTCTGGTAAGAATAGTATGTTCTGTAACCCATTGTCCACCAGCCGTTGAAAGGGTTTGTACCTGTAATTGTGAATGAGTTTGTTCCGAAGGATGAAGTTCCCGATGATGGGGGATTTTGCCAGCTGGTTCCGCTGTTTGGTGAATATGAGATACTTGAGGAAGCGCCGTTTGATTCCGAAGCGTCATACTGGAATGTTGCAGTTACATTATTCATTGCAGCATTTGCCGAAACATCCCAGTATTTAAGGATATAACTCGGATTGATTGCTGAAGGGACCGCCCGTATCCTTATATATGTAGGAGTAATAGTTCCGACTGAAGAAATTGTCATTGGGGAATAATTTCCTCCGGATCCTACCGGAAAGACGATCTGGAAGCTGGCAGCTGCATTTCCGTTCTTTTGCAGATAGCCTGCACCGCCTGTAGATATCATATTTGTTGAACTGTAAGCAGTTACAGGTACAATTGCAGCTGCAGCATTGTTAGAGACTGTAAGGTTAAATCCGGCCAATTCCAGAATGCCTCCGTTTAATCTTAATGATCCGCTGGTTCCCAAAGTTATATTTCCGGTAAGCGTCTTTATGCTTCCTCCGGAGATTGTAATAATATTATAGGCTGCAGTGCCTGGAGCCGGCACATTTTGTGCAGCTGTGCCATTAAACTCAACTGTATTGTTTGTGGTGACGTAATTTCCTGAAGTAAATGTAGCAGCCGGAGTGAAAGTGCCTGAAATTCTTATTGTTCCACCGTTAGACAGGGTCACATTGTTATTTGTTCTGGCTCCGCTGATAGTCAGGTTATAAAAATCCCTTGCATTGACTGTCTGAGCTGATGTGGAGTTGAAATTAACGGTATTGGGGTAAGTTGTAAAATCGGTTGTTCCTGATAAGGTAAGAGGATTGGGAGTTCCTGAAAGATTCAATATCCCGATAGCAGATGCCGTGCCATTGTTAAGGTTCCCTGTTCCTGAGATCGTACCAGTGACTGACAGACCTGTAGTATTTGCATTTGTCAGTGTTATTCCTGTTATTACTATTGATGGAAGAGTCTGTGCTGTTGAACCGTCAATTGTCTGGCTGTTTGTATTAAAGGTTTGTGCGGCTGTTCCTGCGGTAAATGTTCCATTGTCTGTAATACCTCCTCTAAAGGTAATTGGGGCGTTTGAAGTATTACTCCATGTGCCTGTAGAGCTGATTGTTACACGACCGATGAAAGTCTTTGTGCCGGCAGCACTATTTGTAAATGATATTGTCCCGTTTGCAATTGTGGTTCCGTTTACTGTCAGGTCAGTACCTCTGACCCTTAGTGTTGCTCCGCTGGCAATTGAAAGGTTGGCACATGCAACGTTACTATTGACATTGACAGTATACCCTCCTTCAATATATACATTATCACCTGCCACAGGCGCGCTGGCACCTGATGCTCCGCCTGAGGAAGCTGACCATGTAGAAGTTTGATTCCAGTCATTACTGGCCACGGAATATCTGTCTGCTGCAATCGCACAGATCACTGAAAACGATAATGCCATAACCACTATAAGTCTCCTGAAGATATGGTTCGGCTTGGTCATACTTTCAATATTGTGAAGAAAGATCTCTTTTATATAGTGGCTATTTGTGCAAAATCAGTTCAGATTCAGCATATCTTGCCTGCCTGGTGTCCGAAGAGTTCAAATAAGTAACCTTAAGTTTTCCGGAAGTGTAGTCAAGGTCTTTAACGTTGTTGAGATTGAATTTAAATCTTCTGGATGTATTTGGCGTATAAACTGCCACTCCATTGGCGATACCAACCCTGGTAGTTTTACCCTGTGATGAAATATGATCCACGGCGATATCTCCGTAGACTGACATGCTGCCTGAACGTTTCAGTGTCATGCCTATCGATTTGAGAGTATCATTCTCATTCTGTAAAGAAATGTCAGCCAGTGTTGCTCCGGCATCATATTCACCAATCCTGATTATCACAGGTATAGTAATACCAAATATAGGAGTGAGTTTAATAGAAATTGAGGACGAGTCATTGCCGGTATTCTCTTCTCCGAGAGGTTTTGTATTTGGTACTGATCTGAAATAGAAGTGAGACCTGTACTCCCCTGGCAACAGTTCGTTAACTTTAATAAGCTGGATTTTTACAACCTGAGCTTCACTTGGCCCAAGAGTTACTGATCTGGGAAAATAGCGGATGTTTTTATCAGCAAACAGCTGACCCGGATCTGGTTCAGTAATGGTTTCAAAGCCGCCATCTTCTTTCATCCGGATCTGTACCATTGAAATGGCATAAGTGGCGCTGTCCTCTCCTATGTTTGCCAGGTTGAGATCAACCGATCTTTTTGAACCTTCAAATATCACCCTTCGGGGAGTAATCAGCAGATTGCCCTGTGCCGATGCTTCAAAACCGGCTAAATGGAAAAGATCTCCTGATCCGGTCAGAAGGATTACTGTCAGGATTGATACCAGCAATTGAATGGTTTTCTTTGAATTACAAGAGTTTTTGGATGGCATTGTTTTAGCTGTATTTTAGACCATTAATTGAAGTCAAATGTAATTGTATATGATCCTGTGTATATTCCCACCGGATTGTCGTTAACGGTCCCAACTTTAAGAGTGGCTCCTACATAAACTACCTGGTATCCGTTTATAAGTTTACCGGCCCCGAGGCCCGGAGCCGGTAAAGATATCCAGTTTTCAACTCTCATTGTTTTTGCACTAATGGTATGTGTTAATATTACCGCACCTGAAGGCAGGGTTATGGTATATGCTGCATCAGTATCACCCGAAACATAGAAACTGGCGGCATTATAAGCGCCAGATCCTTTATACACACTCCCAACCACAGCCACTGTGCTTTCAGGACTGAGAATAATTTCCCCTCCCTGGGGACCCGGAGAAAATCTGCCAAAATTCAACTGCGCGGTCTCGCTGGCAGAAAATACGGGAATAACCTCTGCGACTATATGTCCGGTCGCAGATGCCGGGAAGGCGGTTTGGGAATTGGATATACCTCCGGATAATATATATAAACATACCAGGCTGTAAACTAATTTAATAAGCCTTTTCATTATGCTTACGTTAAGAGATGGTTGTGTTAATAAACTAATTGTAATTTACTGTCACACTGAAAGTTCCTGTATAAGAACCTGCTGCCTGAGCTGCTCCTACATTAAGAGTTCCTCCAACGGTAATTGTCTGAGTTCCGCCTGTGAGAGCGCCTGTACCGCTTGGAGTGCTTGCGAAAGCGTCAACTGTCATGGTTCCGCTAGGGGTTCCTGTAAGTGTTGCAGATGCCGGTAGTGTAATTGCATAGGTTGATGTACCAAGCCCGGTAACTGCAAAAGTTGCTACTCCGAATGTTCCGGTGACGGCAGGTAGAGTTGCACCTCCTCCGGCTGTCCTTACACCTGCAGGTGTAATAACAACTGTTCCGGGAGTGGCGCTGGCTGCGACGTTACCAAATGCCAGATCGGTAGAATTGGTAATTCCGATTGGGGTAATAATTGTAGCTGTTGCATTTGCTGTTGCAGATACCTGCCCGTAGGTGTTTGCAGCAAATAGCAAGGCTACAGTTACAACTGAGAAAAATTTAACTAAATGTTTCATTTTTTGTAAAAATTAAGGTTAGAAAAAAATGTTAATAATTATTCATGTTTGTCCACGCAATGTCCACGCAAAAATAAAATTATGTAAACAAGGTCTCCGTTGTCCTAAGGCCAAGAAACTAACAATCATTATAACTTATTAACAATTGATCTGCCGGATTTAGTTTTAGATTCTGGAAACGTTATAATTATTACGCAGTTACAATCCCCAACATTTAGATCATAGTCTGTTGTTTCTCAATTTTTCTTCTAACTTTGTACATTCTATTTCAATAATTCTATTAATGACTGCAAAGAGGCTTATTTTTATTGTCGATGACGATCCATTTATTAATACACTGGTTGTTAAACGATTATCATCAGAAGGATACAATGTGGAGGCATTTGTAAATGGGGATGATTGTCTGAAAGCCATTGACAGAAAACCGGATCTGATCATTCTTGACTATTTTTTTATCAATGGTAATGTGGAATTGATGAATGGGATGGAAGTTTTTGACAGGATAAAGAAGGCTCAGCCTGATATTCCTGTTATCATGCTCTCGGGTCAGGATAAGGGCGAAATAGTCCTGGAACTTGCCAGAAAAGGAATTGATGATTATGTTATCAAGGATAATAACCTGATCGAGAACCTTAATGTGGCAATCACCGATTACTTTAAGCGGCAATAGAAGGCATTTATTTAATTGATGCCATGTATTCTCCTGATCAAAGCGGTTATTTCAGAATAAAATTATAGGTAATTGTTCCTTTCTGGAAAAGCGGAGCATCTGGTTTTGCTTCAAAGCTCGCTTTCATTGCCGCATCCTTGGCAACCTTAAGCAGATATTCATCGAGTGTGGAAGAACCCTTGATTCCCGGAACTGCCTGTGTAACCTTACCCGATCTGTCGACAGTTACTTCGACCACTACTCTTCCTTCACCCTGGTATTCATATATTGGCTTTGGCAGATTCTGGAAGCCTCTTCCTTTTAATTCATATGATATTCCTTTATCGCCCAGTCCGCCACCTTCTCCGCGAACATTTGAGTCTACGGAACCCCTGGGGTCTCCCTGGTTGCCCGTCCCGCCTGCTATTCCCTCACTTGTAGAGCTTGTACCTGCATTTTTCGAGTTGGCAAGTGCATTTTTTGTCCTGTTCATAATGTCAGCCTGTCGTTGCTGCTCGGCTTCAACTCTTTTTCGTTCATCATCCTCCTGCTTCTTTCTTATCCTTTCGGCTTCACGTTCTGCCCTCAGCTTTTTATCGGCTTCGATCTTCTCGATCCTCTTTTTTTCTGCTTCAGGATCCACTTTCTTTACTTCAGGAGCCTCTTCCGTATTTTGCGTCAGCAGCGGTTCTTCATCTGATTTTTTTGCTGCATTTGATGCGGGAGGAGGTGATGCTACCTCCTGTACTGCGGGTGGTGATGGCTCAATCATGCCGAGGCCTGTCTCATCAGTCCCGAAGTTAACAAGTATACCCTCTTCATTCTGAGGAGGAGGAGGCACAGAAAAACTGACAAGTATAAGAACAAGGAACAATACAATATGTATTATAATTGTACCTGCCAACCCTTTCCCCCGTTCAGCACGGAAGTGGCGTAGTTCGTTATTTTGGTGAGGTTGCAATTATGAGCTTATAATTATTTCTTTGAGCAATATCTAAAACCTTTACTACATTTTCGAATGGCACAGTCTTATCAGCATGCAGAGATATATAGGTATCGGGAGCGCTGCCAAGCTTCTGCTTAAGGATGTTTTCAATCTGATCAAAGGCAACTTGTTGTTTTTCAATATAATAATTCAGGTCACTTGTTATTGAAACTGTTGTAAGTGGTTTGGCTGAAGTCTGGTTGCTTCCTTTGGGCAAAAGCAGCTTTATGGCTGAGGGATGGACCAGCGTGGAGGTAAGCATAAAGAAAATAAGCAGGTTAAAAACGACGTCAGTCATCCCTACCGAACTGAAGTTAATACTGATTTTATTTCTTTGGGATAGAGCCATTTCAACGCTATTTTTTTATTGGTTCATTTAAAATATCCATAAACTCCGTTAGTGTTGCCTCAAGATTGAATACAACCTTTTCAACTTTCACCACAAGTGTATTATAGGCAAAATATCCGAGAATACCAACTATCAGCCCGGCAACTGTTGTTATAAGGGCTGTATATATCCCATCTGACATCATTGAAACTTCAATATTGTTACCGGCCTGCGACATGGCATAAAAGGATTGTACCATACCAATAACCGTTCCAAGAAATCCCAGCATAGGTTCGGCTCCCGTGATAGTAGCCAGTGTAGGAAATCCTTTTTCCAGTTTTGAGATCTCAAGTTTGCCAACATTTTCTATTGCAGTACTTATATCGTGAAGGGGCCTTCCCAGACGGGTAATCCCTTTTTCAACCATTCTGGCAGAAGGGCTGTCGTTTGATCTGCAGAGTGTAAGTGCAGCATCTATCTTTCCGTCATGGATATAATCTTTTATCCTGTTCATGAAATTGGAATCCTCGGCTGTCGCTTTCCTGATTACAAAATACCGTTCGATGAAAATATATGTTGCAACGAAAGATAAAAGAATTATGGGGATCATTACCCATCCTCCTTTGATAGTAAGATCAAGAAGTGTAAGTTTCATGGCAGTTGGTGTCTCGCCTGCTACAGGGCCTTGCTGCAAAATTGAAAGTAATAATGACATATTCTTCTACATGTTGGTTAAAATCATGAATTCACAGATAACCTCTCTTTTAAAGATTTCAGGTGCGAAGTTATTAAAAAACGTATGGAATGACGTTTCTAGTATGCAGGGTTAATAACAATGCCGAAGAATTTATTAACCATTAAGGAAATTTACTTTTTTACAGGATTTTTTTCATCAGTTTTTTGCTTTGCTGATTTCTCCTTTTTTTTGAACAGATCAACAAATCTGTCAAAATCCTGTTTGAAAAAGATACCAATACCCTGGGTATAATCTACTCCTTTACCAGTGTATGGATTATTGTACCTGTTGAATACTTTGAAGTTTAGTTTGTTTGTGAGCTTGATCTCAGCATCAAAATCTCCGGTTATCTGATTGGTATTATCAGTACTGCTGGAAGAGAGCGGAACATCAAAGTTCCCGTTTATCACGACTTTGTCATTAAGTATTTGAGTTGAGAGCGCAACCTGAACCTCCTGGGGATTAATGTCTTTATTCCCGCTTCCGGGCCGGTAAACAACTCCTATATCAAAATCATTGCTTATCTGGGAGAGCCAGTTACTAAGCTGGTTGGAAAGCATCTCGAATGTAGTGACTGCCATTGCAGATGTTCCGGTTGGTGATGCTGATGACCCTGCCGTTACTCCGAATGAAGGATCAGCATAAAAACTGTTCATGACCAGCAGGTAAAGGAACTGCCGGCTTAATTCTTCATCTGTTGAGATGGCATTCCGTACATAGGTTCTTGTTTTTTCATCGGCTGTAGGCAGATAGATATTAAATACCACAATCGGATTCCAGAGATTGCCCGTAAGATTAAGCTGACATTCCACCGGAACCCTGTCCTTGTAATTTTCATCCTGGAGGATGGGAAGAAGGGATGCTTTCAGCTTATATATGGCCTTCATATCAATTTCGGCCTTGTTAATATCACCGTTGAACATAATCTTCCCGCCATTTTCCACGCTGAACGATTTATTAAGGATATTTCCAAGTGTAAAGAGGTAGTCACCGTCTTCAACAATGTAATCTCCGTTAATTCTAAATTCGCCTTTGGGATTATAGGTTATATTCAGATTACCAGATCCATGACCTTTCATCAAATCTCCTACTTTTGAATCGAAAATGAGCTGAGCCTCAGCTTCAGGGGTGACTTCAAGATCAAAATTAAGATCAAAGCCGGTCTGTACCGGTTGTGCTTTAACCTTATGATCATTTGCTGTTTCATCATCTTTAATTGCCCTGGTATCCACAAATGAAACAAAGGAGTATTCGGAAACTGAAAGACCTGTATTAAGAGGCATAAAAACCCTGGTGTTTTTACCTGTTTTGGCCGAGATATCAAATGCCAGGGTATTATTTCCGCTTTTTATTGTTGTTACCCCGGAGGCATATGCGGTACCATAAAACAGATTGTTGTCCTTGGGCTTGGTATTGAGAACAAGACTTTCTTTTGTATTTATTGTAAGGTCGGCAGCAAAATCCTTAAAGTTCTTATGATAAACGCTGCCTGTAACTGTTATCGGGTTGCCCTTTTCATCAGTTACCTTAACATTATTGAATCTGATCCCTTTTTTATCAAATCTCACCGAATCGTTCATCCTGAATTTGGTCTGAAGATAGTTAATCTTCATTGTTGCATTTTCAGCGAGTACAGCCCCTGTTAGAACTATGTTATTCTGAGCTAAAGAAAGGTTTACTTTTCCGGATGCGGTTCCGGTTATCCCTGATGCAAATACCCGGAGCAAGGGATTCAGAAAGTCTATTGTCAGCTTATTAGTCTGGGCAGTAAGGTTAGCCTTTTTCGTTGATGGGTCATAAAATCCCTTGATGTCAAGCATTTTTGCCCCTGCAAGGTTATTGCTGGCCTTGATGTTTACTACTTTCTTCACGATGTCAAGTTCAGAGGAAATTGACATTTTCCCAAGTTCATTTCCCAGTAATGAGAAATCATCTATATCAATGTTGGTTTCAAGCAGAAGGTTTTTATAGACATTGGTTAAGAGTATTTTTCCGTTTAACCTGCCTTTAAAATCATAGTTTAATTTGTCAGGGTCATTGGTAGCACTTTGATTTCCGAGATAGTTCAAAGGAGTGATATCAATACTCTTGAATTCGAGGTTTAACGTATCGGATGGATTTTCTGAAACGGAACCGTCAACCAGGTAGTAATTGTCCTTATTTTTAATATAGAATTTATTTATTGTAATGGCAGTAGAATCAACAACAATGGTTGAACCGCTGATTTTCCAAAGGTTATTTCTGGTAAAAATATCCGTAGAATCAATACTAACGGTAAGTACTGACCCTCCTTTTCTTTCAGGATTTTTTTCGACTTTACCCCTTGCCACAAAATTCCCGCGGTTAAGAATATTGTCTTTGTTATCCCAGTCTATTGAAAAAACAAAGTTGTCAGGTTTTGTTCTGAAGTCAAGTGAGAAATCTTTGAGTTCAGATTGCTTTAACAATGCAAGAGTTGAACTTTTAATATCAACTGAAAGAGCAGATCCTTCAACATTACAATCCAAAGCTAAATCTTTGAAGATATTATTCCTTATATTCAGATATTTAGCTTTTCCCTCTATCCTGATTATTGTATCCTGAGACACATTTCCTCTTATAAAACTTATATCCGCCAGCAGCAGACCTGTCTTGAAAAAGCTGTTAAGGTTATCAGTGTTTTTAAAATTTACCTCAAAGCTGAAATTGTTCTTTTTAATATCATTTTTTTTCACCGGTACCTTGAATCCTGAAGGCATGAGAGCCGAAACAGTCGATTTGAAAAGTGTTCCAAGAGCTGCGAAATTGTAATTGCCTCTTATTTCAGCATCAACAAAATCGGTTCGAAGGCTTAAGACCGGCAGATTGTTGTCCTTGTATGTCCTTACTGAAAAATCATAGAGTTCAAGATTATTTCCGAATTTTACAAAATTGGAATTAAGAAGTTTAATCTCACCGTCAATATTATCGATATTATTGCCCCTGAAATTTGCTGTCATCAACATTGATGCGGTTGATGTAGTATCTTTTTTGTCAAAATTGAGATTGTAGAGCTTTGCCTTTGCCAGGTTTAGTGTGAAATCAAATTCCGGCAGTTTATTACTGAAATCGAACATCCCCAGAAGATCCATTTTAATATTCCTGTCAGAAATATTAATGCTTCCGTCCCAGGTTTTTTCCGAAAAAATACCGTTTAATGCTATATTCCTGTATTTGTACCGGTTGAATTCAATGCTGTCTATTTTCCCGGTGAGGTTGGCTGCAAACTTTTTCAGGGAGTAGGCATATCCGTCAACCGATGTGTTGAAGCTTAGATTCCCGAACAATTTATTATTACCAGTCACTTCTCCAAGATTAATCTCACTCCCGGTCAGAAGACCTTTTATCCTGTATTTTTTTGATTTTTCGGGTCTTAACGATATATCTGTCCTGATGTTTCCCTGACTTGTGCGGATTTCTCCATATGTCACAAAATCGGTTGTGAATCCGGTAAAGCTGCCATCGAAGGAAATTTCTCCAAGCTTATAGACAGCCTGGGGAATAGCAACTGCCCCTTTTCCTCTGATCTTGAATTTTTCAATATCATAGGCATTGGTTTTAAGACTGTTAACGCCAATATAAATAAAGGTGTTCTCAATATTCGGTAAGCCTGATAAATCAAAATCACAGTCAATTGATGTGCTGTTTCTGTAGGCAAGATTAATATTCCGGCCTCTCAGTTCGGAAATTGTTCCAAGCACCTTTCCCGAAAGCCAAACCGACTCATTTATCCCGTTTGCAAAAGGCATAAAATATTGAAGATCAGATGTACTGACAAGGGATTTGTCGACAACAATATCGAGTTTTACGTCCGTAGCAAAATTACTGAATGAACCTGCCGAATCAGCCCTCAACGAAAGTCTTGAGATATTAAGTATACTGCTGTCGCTTGTCAGAAAAACAGAATTCAGCATAAAATACTTCTTTGCTAGTATGGCCGAAGCACTCAGCTTCTGAATTGACAGTCCGCTGGACTCCCGGAACCCCAGGCTGTATACAGTAAATGAGATGGTGTCATTATATATCCGGAGGTCTTCAACAATTGCATTTATTTCCGTAAGATTAAGATTGTTGAAATCAACTGGTGACTTGCTTTTGGCACCTTTTTGATTGATCAGGGAGAATCTGGCATCATTGATGTCTATCTGGTCGACAGAAATACTGGTTTGATTATTTTTTACAGTATCCCCCGGATTTTTAATCATATTTAAATACCAGTTGAGATTCATCATCCCGGATGAATCTGTGATAAAGCCTATCACAGGCTTAACAAGTGTCACTCTTCCCAGTCTGATGGTCTTTTCCCTTAGATCGAACCGTCTGATTGCGGCTATGATTTCCCTGGTATATAAGAGAGTATCATTATGCTGATCCTTTATTAGTATATCGTTTACAGACAGTTTATTAAAAAACTTATACTCAATTTTACCCACTGAAATTGTAGAATGTATGTTATTCGAGAAATGGCTTGTAATCCTGTTTACCAGGTAGGTCTGAACGGCTGAAATCTGCAGAAGTGGATAGAGTATCACAGGGAGCATGATCAAGGCTCCGAGGAGGATAATAAAATATTTGATTGACTTTCTAAATTTATGGGCCATATCAGCAACAGAGGTCTTACATTATCAATTAAATTGCCTGGAAAATAATATCAGACCAATATTACAAAGATAATAAAATCCTAACTTCAGGAAAGTAGTGATTATTGTTGCAGGTTTGTAAAATATTTCCGAAATTAATACGGTTCAGTAGCTAAAAAAAAACAAAGGAAAAAGCTATTTTTGAACCGTTAATTCAGAACCTTTCTGATTAACATGATTTTACATATAAAAAGCATTAATGGCTATAACGATACTCGCTATAGAATCTTCATGTGATGATACATCAGTTGCTGTTGTTAGGGATCGTTATGTTTTGTCAAATCTGATAGCCAACCAGGATATTCATATGTCATACGGGGGTGTTGTCCTGAGCTGGCTTCGAGAGCGCACCAGGCCAATATTGTCCTGTAACCCGGCAGGCAATGATCAAAGCCGGTATAAAGGCTGACGAGATAAATGCCGTCGCATTTACGCGTGGCCCGGGGTTACTGGGATCTCTCCTGGTGGGCACATCGTTTGCGAAAGGCTTTGCTCTTGCACAGGATGTTCCGCTTATTGAGGTAAATCATCTTCAGGCTCATGTAATGGCTCACTTTATTCTTGAGAAGGATGGAGCTAACAGGATCCCTTCATTCCCGTTTTTGTGCCTGCTTGTTTCAGGTGGCCATACCAGGATCATTATCATGAAAAACCATCTCGAGATGGAGATGATTGGCAATACAATTGATGATGCAGCGGGGGAGGCCTTTGATAAATGCGGGAAAATAATGGGCTTTCCTTATCCTGCAGGCCCGTTGATAGATAAACTGGCAGCACAGGGAGACAGGAATGCTTTCAGCTTTGCCAAACCCCATGTTAAGGGTCTCGATTTCAGCTTCAGCGGTTTAAAGACCAGCTTTCTGTACTTTTTGCGGGACAAGATAAAGGAGGATCCGGCTTTTATTGAGACCAGGAAAGCTGATCTCTGTGCGTCTCTCCAGAATGTTATAGTCAATATCCTGGTAACAAAGCTGGCAAAAGCTTCACTGCTGACAGGGATAACGGAAATTGGTATTGCCGGAGGCGTATCGGCTAATTCGGGATTACGGGAAAGTATGAAAACAGAGGCAGAAAAAAGAAATTGGAACCTGTTTATACCTGCATTCCGGTATACAACCGATAATGCTGCAATGATCGGAATAACTGCATATTACAAATATCAGAGAGGAGAATTCACTGGTCATGATGTGATTCCCCTTGCAAGGTACTAGTTCATTATATTATAGAAATATATTAACTTAGGAGAAAAGTTTTTGAGATGGAGGAGTTAAAGTTTACCCCTACAAAGTATACACCGGAGATAATTTTGAATCCTGAAGGAAAAATCAAAATAAAGGGGCGTTCCATTCATGAAAACGCAGTTGAGTTCTTCGCACCTGTAGAAGATTGGATTTCAGAATATATACTCGCTCCGGCGAATGTGACAAGTGTTGATATTTCTCTTGAATATTTTAACAGCGCCAGTGCAAAAATATTCATAGGTCTTCTTCAAAAGATTACCTATGTTACACTTAAGCATAAAAAATTCATTATAAACTGGTATTATGAGGATGGTGATGAGGACATTCTCGAACGGGGAGAATATTTTGCATCTATTCTTGATGTCCCCGTGAATTTCCTAAAGATCAAATGATCCGGCAAGAAGTATTTATTTTTGTTTTCAGAAAGTAAGTACAATGGAATTCTCCCTTCCAAATCCCCTGATTATTAATTTATTTTTATAGGCTTCAATGATTGCGAAGCTGTTATCTTTTTTTGTTTCAACCATTCCCATGAAGGTGACAAAATGAATGTTATTGAAGGTTCCGTAATTACCCTCATGGTTATGGCCGCTGAACCAGCCAATAATGTTGGTGTATTTCATCAGCATTTCATTAATGTCTTTGTAATTCAATAGGTTATGGATATTATCCGGTGCAACCGGGAAATGGCAAAGCAGGATGACTTTTTCAGAATTATCAGCTGCTTCATCAAGCTGGTTCTTTATCCATGCAAGTTGCTCAGGACCTATACCTCCGTTCCATTCAACAGCATTTATCTCCCTGTTCATTTTCATTTTTGTGATTAACTCTTCGGCATGCCGGATTTCAGTTTTCTCATTGGAGGAATAAGTGCTGATATCATTGCCGTTTGTGAAAATGAACCTGAATTTTTTGAAAATTATTGAATAATAGCCTTCTCTTGATTCAGTGAATACCGGCAGGCGCAGCAGATAACGGGGATCGACCGAATAATCATGATTGCCTGTAATATGATACGTTTTAATTCCTGAGCTATTCAGTATTCCCAGCACAGGTTTATAGGATTCATAATCCCTGTCAATAAGATCGCCAAGGTTTATTATAAAGTCGACTGAGTCTTTTTTGAACTGACTTACAGCAGCTTCAAGTTTTTCAGCGGAAGACTTGTAATATCTGTTTCCTGCAGAAGGGCAGTCAGCATACTGGACATCAGCAATTATGCCGAATCTGAGCAAAGGTTTCTCTTCCCCGTTAGCCTGATTCATATTTGAAGAGGCAGAAATACCGGAGTTTTTCAGATCAGGCATATTGGAGATTAGTAAGGTTGCAAGAGAAAAAGCAAACAGCAATTTCATCAGAAACAAGTTTTATATGTTTTAGTTAAGAATTGTTTTCGGGTAATATATTCTTTCCAATCCTGTTGAAAAACATGATTCCTGATTTCAGTCAGGGTAATCAGTTTGCAAGAGGATCAGAAACTTTGCCCATGAAGAGTATTGAATTTGTAGATGTTTCCCTTATTATATACAGAAAGGAATGGTCAAGGTTAAGAGTGATAGGCTCAGGTGGTGCAGAGTTAGTTCCAACCACCACTACAGTCGCAGCAGCAGCTTCTGTTCCCTCCTCGTTTGTTTCGATAAAAGCCTGGTGAATCACATCATTTAATAACAGGTTACGATCGGAAATATTTGAGAAATCGGCGTTTTCGGTAAAAGCGATTTCCATACCCATAGCCGACAGGGTACCCTTAAGAGAGCTTTTGAAGCCATACTTAAATCTTGGAAATGAAAGGTCTGTTTCCCTTTTATTCATATGATTGAGGCATCCGTTGAAACTCCCGTCATTTAAAACAGATACTAGGGATTTAAATCCATCCTGTGTATCAGGCAAAATCACATCCATAACAAAATTTCCCTGGCCGTATGGAAATTCTGCGACTACGAATCCTTCACCTTTAAATACCTTATAATCTGAAACCTGTTTCATCATTGGTACATCAATGGCATTACCGTCACTTTTGTAAAATGGTTTCTCATCAGTATCAGATTTATCGAACTGAGATCCCCATTTCCCCTTGAAATAGATGGCATTTACGAGGAGCATTACTGTATTGGGGTCAAGTCCTGACAACATTTCTTTTATTAAGCCGTTGGTTTTATCCTCAATCCAGATGTTTATCGCTTTATATGCCAGAGGATCGGAAATGTCAAATGACCTTTCATCAGCATTATAATAGTCAGACAGTGCATTCTTAAATGGTATTTTGACTTCAAAATTCTTTTCCGACCACACTGAATTCGCTATTGAAATCAGAACCCTTTTGTCAACTGACAGGAGGGCCTTCGAAAGATCCTTAAATGACTGATTAATTATTTCAGGTGTTAATCCATTTACTCTAAGCGCTTCAAGCATTGCACCGCGCGTGGTTCCGTCAGCTCCGTTGAGTGTCATTGAAAGAGCACAGGAAATGCTGAGAGGAGAGATGATTATATTCTCACTTTCTGCAGCATTCTCAAGGATCAGTTTGAAAATATCAAATGCAAATTTGTTTCCGGATTCCAACAGAGATACCTGATCAGCGGAAAGATTGATTGGTACAAGCTTCGTTGGCAGGATCTCATCTGAGGTTTTTTTACATGATATAACGCAAAATGCAAGAACGATTGAAACTAAAAGCGGGGTTTTCATAGTAGAGGTATTAGCTTATTCTAAAGCTCAAAAATCATGCCACCAATTTGCTATTTTTTACCCTTTTTCCCTGGCGTATCGAGGTAAGCTTTCAGGTATATAAATGAGAGAAAAAAGGTTACCCCGAGGAGGAGCAACATTACAAAGGTAAATACCGATGGCTTTTCAAGACCCGGTACAGGGTTTCTGAGCCTGAAAATATATCCGTATATCGTATAAATCAGGACCATTACTGAGATTCCAAAGCTGAAAAGGATGGCTGTTCCGTCAAAAATCCTGGTCGTCCTGTAGAACCTGGTATTTTTGAAAGTGACATATGGAGTTCGCGCGTAAGCTGTAGCTCTTTTTCGCGACCGGTACTGCCGGTATTTTCGCCAATCCTCCATAGCCTTGGCATAGGCCTGTTCATCACTCTTTATCTTTTCATGATACGCAAGAAGAAATTCATAGGCTTCAGTTGCGCAGATGAATTGTTCTTTAGCATCCGGAGAATGATTAATATCCGGATGGAACAGCCTGGCTTTTTTTCTGTACGCCTTTTTTATCTCTTCAACCGAGGAGTCAGAGGGCAGGTCAAGTATTTTATAATATTCAGAGGCTGTGAAGATATGTTGCACTGTCTTTGAATGTCGGCATGCTCATCTCAACGAAGATATTTTTTACGCCTCCCGTACCGATTCCGGCAAAGAATTCCTTCCAGTCGACAATGCCTTGTCCGATCGGAGCCTCTTTTTTATCGGTTGCAGACCAGTCTGCAAGGTGAGCTGAGATAAACCTCCCGGGGTATTTATTGAAATAGGTAACAGCTTTGTATCCGATGCTTATAACGGCTACCTGGAACTGCATTTTTACATAATCAGGATCAAGCTCTTTCATAATGACATCATAAATCAGAGTATCATCAATTTTTGCAAATTCCATATGATGATTATGGTAGCCCATGGGGATACCGGCTTTTTTGGATCTTTCTCCTATCTTGTTTAGTTCGCCCGCGGCTTTTTGCCAGTCACTTAATGTTGCCTTTTCCGGGAGCCAGAAACTTGACAGGATCATCTGTTTCTGTCCTGATTCAAGTGCAAAGGCTATTCTTTCATCGAGGTTATTACGTAGTTCATCAAACACATAATGCGAGCTTTCACAGATCAGGCCAGCATCATTTATTATCTTTTTCATCTCTTTTGCCTTCATCTTCATCAGAGGACCAAATCCCGATGATTCATATCCCGGAGGTGAACACATCTCCATGCTCTCATAGCCCAGACCAGCCATCATTTTGAGGGTTCCCGGGAAATCCTTTATGAGCATATCCTTCACAGTCCAGACCTGGAATCCAACCGGCATTTTAACAATACCGGGAGAAACATTTGCCTTCAGGTCATAAGGGATCTGAGACAGCAGCACAGCTGAACCTATTCCCAGGGTACTTTTACCCAGGAAATCTCTTCTGGAAATTTTTTTCATAACAGGTATATTTTGGAATGTTTATAATATGACTTCACAGTTATCTATAAATTGTAAAAATGCCTTCTTTGAATGATGTCACTCCCTCATCGGTTCCGATCCAGACAGTACCGTCGTTATCTGCGGTAAGGCATAGAATATTGTTGCTGCCAAGTCCGTTAGCGGTTGTATATGAGGTCCATTTTGATCCATCAAACACTGAGATCCCGCCACCTTTGGTTCCGAACCAGAGATTACCCTTTTTATCCGCTGTTATTGCCTGGACAAAATTATTCACCAATCCCTCTTCTGTTGTGTACACGGTCCAGTTTTCAAGAGTATTGTTTCCTTTATGAGTGGCAACCCCCTGGTCTGTGCCGAACCATTTTGTTCCATCAGGAGCGATATAAATGCTGAATACTTTGTCGGAAGGCATTATTATCGGACCCCACTGAGCATAGACAGAAGCTCCTGAAATGACATCAACATCATTCCTGTAGACCCTTGCAACTCCAGCTCCGTCAGTTGCTACATACAGAGAATCACCGGCAGGATTAGTGGCAATTGCTGTTATCGGATATTCCTGGAACATAGCATATGGATAGGTATCATCATAAGAAAGAGTAAGCCATTTATTATCGCTGAAAGCTGCAATACCCTGGTCTGTTCCAAACCAACGCAGAGGGCCGTTTCCAAAAGTGACCTTCACAACATTATTACTAAGTAAAGAACCATTTTCTGCAATGTATGTTTTGGCCTCGGTTTTCTCATCAAACGGGAGAGAGGAAACTGTTGCCCCCTTCGGTGAAACAACCCAGAACTCGGAACCAGCCGGATTATTACGGTATGCAAAATCCTTAAGATCGGAAGATCCTATTTTATTGTTACCGTTAATAAGCGTCCATTTATCTCCGGCTAAACTTACAATACCAGCATCAGTGAGAAACCATTTGGTGTTTTTGCTGTCGACCAGAACAGCATAATAAGACTTAGCCTGCAGTCCGGTTTTAACAGTACTGTTTGTTTGCATACCGGAGTACCATTGGTACCTGCCTCTGCAGAGTGCTGTTTGTCTTATTTTCAGGACCTGAGAATGCAAGCCCTGAAAAAACTGACACAAAAAGTATACTTGCCGCCAGCAGCGGATATCTGAAAATATTATTCTGCTTCATTTTTATTTTTATTAATATTCACAGTAAAAGTATAAAATATGAAGGAATAGTTTTACTTTAATTTTTTACTTCATTATTTATTTAACATTATTTACAATTTACCCTGGAGAGGAAGGTCATGAAAATTTGTACATTTACCAGCATCCAGGTTCCGGATTTTTTAAAAATTAAGCATTCTGAATGATTATACACTTTCAAACACTATTATAATTATGCTACTACTTAAGAATGAGAAACATGCTGGTGCAGCATACAGAATTCTTCTGATACTCTTTTTTGTTTGTTTTGAATTCGTACTAATGGCACAGGTCCAGAAGATTGATCTGCTGCTTAAGGGCGGACATGTTATTGACCCCCGGAATAAGATTGATTCCAGAATGGATGTTGCAATAACTGATGGTAAGATCTCACAGGTAGCTCCCGATATTGCAGCTGATAAAGCGAAGAATGTCATTGATGTAAGCGGGATGTATGTTACTCCGGGACTTATTGATATGCATGTTCATTCGTTTTACGGGACTGACAAGGGCGCTTATATTTCCGGAGGATGGGATGCCTTGCCTCCTGATGGATTTACTTTCAGAGCCGGGGTGACTACAGTTGTGGATGCGGGTTCTGCAGGCTGGAGGAATTTCAGGACTTTCAAGGAGCAGACTATTGACAGGGCACAGACAAGAATACTTGCCTTCCTGAACATAGTGGGAGCAGGAATGTATGGGAGGTTTGAAGAACAGGATGTGACGGATATGAATCCTGTGATGACCTCGTATATGATAACAAAATTATTCCCCGATATTATTGTAGGAGTTAAATCGGCTCATTACTGGGGCCCCGATTTTACACAGGTTGATAAGGCTGTTGAGGCTGGTAAACTTGCCGGTGTTCCGGTTATGGTGGATCTGGGCGAACATCATCCTCCCTTATCAATTGAAGAGCTTTTCATGAAACATCTCAGGCCCGGGGATATATGGACACATACATATGCCAATGCTCCGCTGGACAGGGAGGTCCCGGTTGATGAAAACGGAAAGGTTAAGCCTTTTATATTTGAAGCACAAAAGAGAGGAATAATATTTGACGTCGGGCATGGCGGCGGTGCATTTCACTTTGCACAGGCAGTGCCATCGATACAGCAGGGATTTATTGCCGATGTTATAAGCTCTGATCTTCATACGGGTAGCATGAACAGCGGCATGAAGGATATGACTAACCTGCTTTCAAAATTCATGGCCATGGGGCTGACGATTCAGGATGTAATTCTCAGATCAACATGGAAACCCGCCCAGGTGATAAACAGACCTGAACTTGGTAATCTTAGCGTTGGAAGTGTGGCCGATGTGGCTGTATTCAGTCTGCGAAAGGGCGATTTCGGATTTCTCGATGTCCGCGGAAAGAAACTGAAAGGAAACCAGAAGCTTGAAGCTGAATTGACTGTGAGGGCCGGAAAGATAGTTTGGAACCTCAACGGAACAGGTTCCCAGTCATGGGATGCAAAGCCCTGATTAATAGAGCTTCCTGGCAACCTTGGTCCGGATATTGATGACTTACTTTAATTAATTATACTTAATTTGTTATGTCTGTAAACTATTCCCCGATCAGAGAGAGAATCAGCAGGATTCTTTCTGCCGCTTTTGTTGGTATTTCAGCGGGCATAATGCTTTGTGCACTCTCATCATCTCTTAATGCCCAGGAGATAGATATTCTCATAAAGGGAGGCCATCTTATTGATTCGAAAAACAATATCGACTCAAAGATGGATGTCGCCATAGCCAATGGTAAGATATTAAAGGTTGCAAGCGATATCCCGGTAAAAGGAGCGAAGAAGATTATAAATGCTGACGGCATGTATGTTACACCTGGTCTGATAGATCTCCATACCCATGTCTTTGTTGGAAGCAAAGACGGCTTTGCCGACGGCTTTTCTAGCCTGTCACCAGATGATATTACATTCAAGGCAGGCATAACGACTGTTGTAGATGCCGGGACTTCAGGATGGCGTAATTTTCCTCTCTTCAAAAAGCAGGTGATTGACAGATCATCTACGCGTGTTCTGGCTTTTCTCAACATAGCAGGATCGGGCATGACAGGTTTCCCCTCAGAGGAGGATATAAATGATATGGATCCGCATATGACATCACTTGTCATTCAGCAATATCCGGAGATTATTGTCGGCGTCAAACTGGGTCATTACAGGGGCAGCGAATGGACCCCTATGGACAGGTCAATTGAGGCTGGTCGTATAGCAAATGTACCTCTGTTTCTGGAGTGTCATCTTCCCTTATTGCCACTCGAGGGTTTACTGGAACGGATGAGACCAGGAGACATTTATACCCATACCTATTGTACTGCCGTCGATAGAACCTGTATTCTGGATGAAAATGGTAAGCTGAGGCAATGTGTGCTTGATGCGCAGAAAAAAGGTATACGGTTTGATGTTGGTCATGGCGGGGGTATGTTTCACTTTGCAGTTGCTGTACCTGCTCTGAAACAGGGACTTTTTCCAGATTCATTCGGTTCTGATCTGCATCGTTTCAGCATGAATTCAGGAATGAAAAATATGCTCGATATAATGTCGAAATTTTTAAATATGGGTATGACAATCCAGGATGTTATATCGCGTGCCACCTGGAATTCGGCAAATTCCATAAAGCGCCCTGACCTGGGTCAATTGAGTGAAGGAGCCGATGCTGACATCGCAATCCTGAATGTAAAAAAGGGCAGTTTTGGCTTTATTGATGCGAGCGGTGCCAGGATGAACGGAGACAGCAAGTTCGAAGCTGAGATGACAATACGTGCAGGAAAGATTGTCTGGGATCAGAATGGACTGGCTGCTCAGGAGTGGACGAAAAAATAATCTCCTTACACGGCAGATCGTTTGTGATCGGATACAGATTCGTTGAATTGCTAACAATAATTGCATTTATTAATATATTTATACAATCTAAAATAAAACACTATGGAACGCAGAGACATAATCAAGAGTCTGTCAATTTTACCATTTGCGGGAACTATTCTTCCGCTTGAATCTGTTCTGGCTGGACCCAAAGGGCCCCTAACCCCCGGACCTAATATTTACCAGTCGATAGGCGTGGAGCCTGTTATAAATTGTGTGGGTACTTACACAATTATCGGCGGATCACTTGAGCGCCCTGAGGTTGTAGCTGCAATGCATTCCGCATCAGGTTTTTTTGTGCAGTATGATGAACTTGCCTTCGGTGTGGGACAGCGCTTAGCCGATCTGACCGGAGCAGAGTGGGGAATGGTATCTGCAGGTTGTGCCGCAGGAATAAAACATGTTACTGCAGCCTGCGTTACAGGCGGAAATCCGGAAAAGCTTATCAGGATCCCTGATCTTGCCGGATTCGACAAGACAGAAGTTGTAATTCCCAGAAGTTCCAGAAATGCATATGATCATGGAATTCGCAACATCGGAGTGAAGATAATCACTGTTGATACAATAGAAGAACTTGAAAATGCACTGACCAGCAGAACAGCAATGGTTTATCTGATGGCGAGCGATGAAACGGAGCCGGGTCAGCAGTTTTCACTTGAGACGGTTGCCGGATTAGCAGGAAAGAAAAAGATCCCTGTTCTTATCGATGCTGCTGCTGAAGATCTTACGATTCCTAATATTCATCTGAAAAGAGGAGCAACTGTTGTAGCATACAGCGGTGGAAAAGCTCTTTGCGGTCCGCAATGTGCTGGATTGCTGCTGGGGAAAAAAGATCTGCTGATGTCGGCATGGCAGGCCAGTTCACCACATCATGGACCCGGCCGTGACAATAAGGTAGGTAAGGAGGAGATGCTTGGCATGCTTGCAGCAATTGAGTCATGGGTTACAAGGGATCATGTGGAAAAAATGAGAATCTGGCATACCTATCTGGAAACTATTTCCAAAAAGGTATCCTCAGTAAAGGGAGTTAAATGCGCCATTGAAGAGCCCCAGGGTCTCTCCAATCATAGTCCATCATTAAATATTTCATGGAATACCGACACAATTAGTATTAGCGGAGCTGACGTGAAGGAGAGCCTTGCAACAAAACAGCCGAGGATTGCGGTTCACAGCGACTGGCCTGACGATGCCGGCAATACTTCAATTACAATATCATCAGGACAGATGCAGCCTGGCAATGATAAGGTAGTGGATGAACGCATCGTTGAAGTATTGACCCAGTCAAACCCAAAACCCAAAGATATGGCCGCTCCGGTTGCCAACCTTACAGGGAGATGGGATGTAGATATTGAATTCTACAGCAGCAGGAGCCAGCATACCTTCTTTATTGAACAGGATGGCAACTGGATAAAGGGATCTCATAAGGGCGATTTTTCGATGCGCGACATGGTAGGTATTCTTGATGGTGACCAGGTGAAGCTCAGCAGTTCAGATAAACATGTGGCTGATTATATACCATTTATTTTCTATGGTACTGTTGCCGATGGCAAGATGTCGGGACAGATATTCATGGGTGAGTACATCAGGAGCAGCTTTACTGCAACTCGTCATGAGCAGAAATCTGTTCACAAGCCTATCAGGGTACCTAAGGGCCAGCCTCTGGCAACTTGATGATATGATGTGATTTAACTGTTTTTGCGGAATTTTTAGTTGTGGATGCTGCAACCATTTGAACCTTGTATTGCGTAGCTTATTTTTAACAATAATTAAGTTTTGCAGGAACAAATGGGCAATATATTTGTTTATTTTTGAGTTGAAGTAAAAGGTCAGTTCTGTTGGTTTGGTGTTGATTTGTCAGAGTGTTGTACAGAATGGTTTATACTAATTCCGGAACACTGGGAGGTTGAAGAATCTGGCTGTTATCTTGTAAAACAGTGAAAAAATGAAAAGGCGTGATTTTATAAAAGTTTCTTCTGCAGCAGGAATAATGGGAATTGTTGGTCCTGGCATGGATGTATTTGCCTCGGCTGATGCAAAGGGTGGCGAAGGGTTTGACCTTCACCCCTTTATTAAGGAACACCCTGAAGCTGTATTTATCAATCTGACCTCAGTAAAGGAAAAAACAGATAAACAGGCAATTTATGATGCTTCGTACAAGCTTGCAGGTGAGATGTTCGTAAAAACATCAAAAGGAGCCGGCTTTCCGAATAGCACCAAGGTTACCTGCAAACCCAACTGGACCTGCAGCGGATACAATAAAGATCATGATGCCCAGATCGGAATAAATACTGACCTCAATTTTATTGAAGGTTATCTGAATTCAGTAAAGGCAAAGGGACCGCAACAGTTTTACCTCAGAGAATGTGCCTGTCCCCAGATGTGGGATGCCAATGGCTGGACCGACATGGCCAAAAGGAATAATTTTGATCTGAAACACCCGTCTTCAAAGGATTACTGGGAACTTGGCGAAGAGATTATCTTTAAGAAAGTTGAAGGCGGTAATGTATTCAAGGAAATCGGTTTTATGGCGCCTATGAACGCTGAAGGTACATTCCTTATCAATATTGCCAAGTTTAAGTCTCACCAGATGGGTATTACTGCAGGTATTAAAAACCTTCAGGGGATAACAGGTAAAAAGTTCCATCAGTTCTGCGGCGGACACTTTGATATCTTCAAGTCGTATGATAAGCGTTACCATCAGTTTTTCCAGGAGGACTACATGGAACGTAATGCTGCCCTTCACAAAAAACATATGGAAGCAGGGATCCCCAGATGGGATACAAAAATGGACCGGCCGCCATATGGAGGAGGACTTTTTATGGAACACTGGGTGCAGAGAATGATTGACTCTTACAGCGCCACTCCAACCGGGATCAATATCGTGGAAGGTATATACGGCCGTGATGGTGATGGTTTCTCAGGTGGACCACATAGCGGTAAGGCAATGGATTTTATGAGCAACAATGTAATTTTTGGAAAGGATACTTTCAGAGTCGATATAATAACCCACTGGCTTGCAGGTCACGAACCCGGAAACTTTGGTCTTTTCCATATCGGAATTGAACGCGGGGTTTCAAATGTTCTCGATCCTTTTGATATACCAATTTACCTCTGGGAAAACGGGAAAGCGAAACTGGTTAAACTTGATACAATCAAGAGGACTCCGCTTCTGACTTATTATCTGAGAAAAAACAACAACGGGTTCAACGAAGATAAATATCACATGTGTGATGAACCCTTTAACTATAATGCCTGGAAATCGGGTAAAATTGCAAAAACTGAAGCCCCCTCGATAAGAGCTCTCGGTACAGATCCAAATAACCAGGTGGTTATGGAGGTTAATGTTCCGGAGAAGGGTGATGTATATGTGGATATCCTTAACCGTCATGGAGAACTGGTGTGGAGAATGCACGCCGACCACCTGGAGCCGGGCAAGCACGAAGTTGTATGGGATGGTTTCTCATCACCAGGACTGTACAATATGTATGTTAAAGGTATGGGCTGGGATGCTGAACGCGAAATGGTAATTTTTACCTGAGGCAGGTTATAATCTCTCTTTTTCTTAATACCGGTTGATTTTTTCTTCCGTTCGTTCACGGAATGGATCTTTATGTACCTGAAAAAGCGTATATTGAGATCTCCTGTGTATTATGAAAATAACCCTTGATATAACCATATAAATCCATGAAAAAGGCAAACAGACTTCTGCTATCTGCAGCATTAATTGGCTGTTTTAATTATTTACTGGCAGCTGGACCCGGAGCGCCTGTAAATCTGAGAGTTCAGGACAATACCGATCAGCTTGGTATTGATGTGAAAAATCCTTGTTTTGCCTGGTATCTAATTGACTCCGACAGGGGAGAGAAACAGACAGCATACAGAATCATTGTAGCTTCAAGTCAGCAAAAAATTGACTCAAATACAGGAGACGTATGGGACAGCGGAAAAGTCACCTCAGCAAATCAATACGGTGTAAGATATGCCGGTAAGGCTTTGGTCAGCAACACAAAATACTGGTGGAAAGTAGCTGCATGGGATAAAGACAACAAACAGTCGGACTGGAGTGCGGTTAAAACATTTATCACTGGATTTCTGAATCCATCTGACTGGTCAGCAGCCTGGATAAAGTCTGGCAGCAATATTACATCCGAACCCTATATGCTGCGAAAGCAGTTTAGTATCAGGAAGACTATCAGTTATGCCTCGGCGAGCATCTGCGGTGTCGGCCAGTTTGAGCTGAGCCTGAACGGCCTGAAAGCCGGGGATCACGAATTGGATCCTGGATGGACAGAATATTCCAAATCACAGCAGTATGTTACTTTTGATCTTACAAGCCTGTTAAAAACAGGGAAAAATGTGATAGGTGTTTGGCTGGCCGACGGATTCATTGACATAAAAAAGCAGGGTGACAGATACTTTGGCTATTCCAATCATACCGATGCGGAAAAATGTATGATATTGGAGCTTAATATCCGGTATACAGACGGAACAACAGACAAGATAAAAAGTGATACTACATGGAAAACCTCTTCGGGACCGATTACATTCTCAACTGTGTTTGGAGGAGAGGATTATGATTCCCGGAAAGAGAAAACAGGCTGGAATACTGTAGGATACAATGACTCAGGCTGGATAAATGCTATTAAGACAACATCACCGGGAGGACGGTTATATGCACAGTCACAACCTCCTGTAAAAGTTGTTGAGACTCTGAATCCGGTTAAAATGACCCAAAACGGGAATAATGCTGATATTGTTTTTGGGAAAACTTATGCCGGGATTTTTGACATTACAGTGACCGGGAAGGCAGGACAATCAGTTACCGTAACACTGAATGATGGTACCGGTCCATACAATACATATTGCCGGTATACATTAAAAGGTTCCGGTGCTGAAGTGTTCAGACCAAAATTTTACTATTTCGGACAAAATACAATTACTGTCAGCGGTGTATCGCTTAAAGCCGGAGACAGCCTGCCATACTTGTCCGGTGCCAGGGGCTATGTGTTAAGCAGCTCGGCCAAACCAGCAGGAACTTTTCATAGTTCTGATTCATTGTACAATAGCATACTTGCAATCAACAGGCAGGGAATTATGTCCAATCTCTATTCATGTATAACCGATTGTCCTCACCGTGAGAAAGCTGCCTGGATGAATGATATAAATTTTACAAGCCCTTCATTTCCGGTTTTATTCGATGTTCAGACACTGTTTGGAAAAATTAACAGGGATATAACCGAATCGCAGCAGGAAGCCGGATGGATACCAGGCATGTCTCCCTTTTACAGGGAACCATTGGATACAACAACTGCTTTCTCCTGCAGCCCGTTTTACGATATCTCGTCAATGAGATTCCCCTGGCTGATGTACCAATACTATGGAGACACCTCAATACTTCAGAGACAATATGATGTTGCCAAAAAATCACTTTCATACATAACGTCAAGAACTTCAGATTATCTGGTAGGTTATGGCCTTGGTGACTGGTTGGATCCTGATACGGTGACCACTAAGTTTATAGAAACATGCGTATATTATGATTTTGTGACATCAATGCAGAAATGGGCTGTTGTCCTTGGATTTTCTGAAGATGCTATGAATTACAGCTCTCTTGCGGATAACATAAAAATGGCGTTCAATAAAAAATATTTTGATCATTCAAAACATAATTACGGTCCCCAGCAGACTGCTAATGCAGTGCCGCTGCATCATGGAATGCAGCCTGATGGAGAGGAGACCAATGTATTAAATGCCCTGATTAACAGCATTGTCAGCAGCGGTTACCACATTAATTGCGGTCAGAATGCACATGGATACATGCTTCAGGTTTTGTCAAAATATGGCAGGGATGACCTGGTGGGAAGAATTCATACCAACTCCACCGGACCGGGTTTTGGTCACTGGGTTACCCAGGGCAAGACCAATACTCCTGAGCAGTGGGATGGAGGCGGATCACAACAGCATCATATGAACAATGCCTTTCCTGAGTGGGTATGCGGAAATCTGGCCGGAATTACAAATATTAAGCCGGGTTTTGAAGAGATAAGCATAAGACCTACTTCGGCAACATCATATGTCCCGGCTGCTGTTTCATATTCTCTGGAAACGGTAAGAGGAATGATAATTTCGGACTGGACCAAAAGCAGCAATAAATATTCCCTGACAGTTACAGTACCGGTGAATAGTTCAGCCAAGGTATACATACCGACATTTGGCTTAGCCGGAGTAAGGATAAGTGAAGGAGGAACAGCTTTATGGAATGATGGTTCTGCTGCAGGCAAAGTAACCGGAGTAAGCTATTCCGGTCTTGACGGAGTATACCCGTCTGGCAACAACTACGTCGTTTTTAATGTAGGATCAGGAACTTATCACTTCAATTCTGTCTGGTAGTCAGCAGATGCAGCTTTTTAAGTACACCTGTGAAGGGCATACATCTGCCCGGGGAAATCATTATCTAAACAACAGCTTTTTCAAGGATACCTTTTATTCTTCCGGCAACGATATCAACCTGTTCCGGTCTGAGAAGTACTACTCCTATTCCGAGAGCATCACCTCTGTCTCCGGCGACGATACTGGGAGTCCCTTCAAGTAGTGCCTTAACTACTTCTTTTGGTGTTATTTTTACCTTTGACTGATCCCATTTTACAATCATTCCGGGGAGAGCATTGGCCGGTCCGGGATTTATTACTGTCTCACTCTTTAATGTTGGTATTTTTTCAAGACGGGCTGCAATATGTTTGATCCTGTCAAGCCAGTCCTGCCACTCTTTCTGGTGGTCTCTTTCAATGTACGACTTCACTGCGGCATACATACCGAAAATCTCTTCCTTGTTTACCTTCATCGGTCTTCCGATCGGACATTCATGCGGACTATTATTCAGTTTGGCAGCCTCAATGAGGTCTTTTCTTCCGAATAGCAATCCTGCACTCTGAGGGCCTCTGATCATTTTGCCTCCGGAGAAAGTTATCAGGTCGAATCCTGTTTTCTGAAACCTGAAAAGGTTTTCCACTGGCGGAACATCCGCAGCTGCATCGATAAATGTAGGGATGTTATGTTTTTTTGCAATTCTTACGAAATCCTCATGTGTGATGCTGTCGGGTACGCCGAACCAGGAAAGGGCTCCGTTAAAGAACAGAGCCATCACTGTATTTGGATTTATGGCTTTTTCCATTTCGTCAGGACCTTCAACTTCAGTAAACTTAATTCCGGTGCTGCGTACGGCCTGGTCGAATACATAGCGATGCGATTTCTGGATGATAACTTCGCGTTGAGGACCAGGCAGGGAAGGTAGCTGCTCTATCTTTTCCCTGTCTGAGCCTGTCAGACAGGCAGCGGTGCCAAGAACAAGCGCAGCAGCTGCACCGGAAGTGACCATTGCAGCTTCGCATTTAAGCAGCTCTGCAATTTTTGCACCTGCTTTGTCCTGGAGCTCATACATATTGGCAAAGTCATGGGCAGTTGAATTAATGGCATCCAGCACCTCGGGCATCATAAGAGATCCCGACAGATAGGTCATAGTTGCCCCTGCATTGATAACAGGTGTTACCCCCAGTTCTTTGAAAAAATCACGCTTTGGAGCCTTTTCCGCAGGAGTGGCTGCTGAAAACGATTCAATCGGAAGTGAACTTCCGAAAACTGCCCCGGCCACAGGCAGTATTGACAGATTTCTGATGACCTCTCTGCGTTTCATTGAAATATGATTTAGATTATTTTATTCTATTCTATTTTTCTGTTAATGCCGGGACTACTGGAAGAAGTATATGGCTCATATTAGTTCCTCCATGGAAAATGGTCTGCCGGGCAATTCTGATTTTAGCTGAGCTGCCCAACGGATCTCCTGTATTTGGATTTCTGTCAAACTGAGGAAAGTTACTGGAAGTAATATCTATACGGATGCGATGACCCGGCTTAAAAACATTTGCAGTGCCAGTCATCTCAATATCATACTCATATGTCTTGTTGGGAGTCAGCAGTTTAATCTTGTCGAGGCCTTCCCTGAACCTTGCCCTGAGAATACCTTCAGACACAGGCATTGCATTTCCGTCGGGATAGTCATCAACGAGTTTTATCATCCAATCGGTATCCGGACCGTCGGTAGCGGCATAGAGTTTAATTTTTACAGGTCCAGCTATTGTCAGTGGATCTGTCAGATAAGGGCTGGTATATACGAGTACATCCTCGCGCCTTTCAAGTGGTCTCTGATCTACTGGTCCTGCAATTGTAGGAGTGCCGCAGCAGTTATTACCGCCTGTGGTTGGCACCGGGTTTGACGGATCATACATGTAATTGTCCGAGCTGGTTTTTTCAGGCTTTGAGAATGAAAGAGAACCGTTACCACGTATTGAATTTGCAGAACCTTCGCTGTTAAGATAAATTTCCCTATACTCTGTACCCGGAATTGGCCAGTCTGTTTCACCACGCCATTTGTTGGCACCCATGTAGAAGAGCTGAACAGGCTTTTCCTGGTCCAATCCGTTCTGTATCCCTTTCAGGTAGAAATCATAAAATCGCAATTGAGTCTCGAACATATCTATAAAGGCTACTGGTGTGAAGTCTACACCGCCATAGCTTTGTGTTGAGCCATGTCCCCATGGTCCGATTATCATTCTGGCTCCTGCTCTTGCTTCAGGTGTGGCTCCGTGATTCTTCATGCCAACATACCCGTTAATTGTCCCCATCAGGAAGATATCAAACCATCCCCCGAGTGTATGTACCGGCACATTGATATCACCGAAATGCTCCTCGTCGCTTATCGCTTTCCAGTAAGAATCATAGCTTTCATGTTTCAGCCAGTCGCGGTAATGCTGTACCGGTGATCCTTCGTTGACAACATCCGCATCATTCAGGGGAAGGTGCATAAGTATGTTATCATATTTCATGTTTTCAGGCATATAGTTTTCAGTATGCCAGTACTGAGGCAGCATTATCCTGTTTGGCATTCTGACAACTCCCCATCCATAGTTGAAGCTAAGCCTGAAAGCTCCTCCCATTGTTATCCAGTTGGCATAAATATTTGTACTGGCAAGTACCGGAAAAGCTGCTACAAGGTGAGGAGGATGAAGGCTTGCTGTAGCCCACTGATTATGTCCGACATAACTGCCACCGTTGGTGCCTACTTTACCGTTCGAGAAGGGCTGGGCGGCTGCCCATTCTATTATATCATATCCATCCTTGCCTTCGTACCTGAAGGGATCCCATTTTCCTTCGCTCTCGTAGCGTCCGCGGACATCTACCGACAATACTGCATACCCGTGTTGTGCAAATTTTACAAGCGTCTCATGCGCCCCGTCACGCTGAACTCCATAGGGAGTACGTGTTACAAGGGTAGGGTATTTGCCCGGTTTGGCAGGCAGATAAGCATCTGCATATAATATAACCCCATCGCTCATGGTTATAGCTTTATGCCGTTCTATGCGAATATCATTCAGATGAGTTTTATTATCAGTTATATCTGTGAAGGAAAATAATCCGGTCACCATTATCAGTAAACAGATCATTACTGTTGATTTTAACATGCTTTTCATATTAATGGCAGTAAAACAGGTTTGAAATATGTAAATATCATGATGATCAGATCAAAAATTAAACTGATAATCATTTATACCTAAAGAAAAAAAGAAAGCTGGCGAATAAATATTTTTAACCGCAAAGGACACAAAGTATTCGCAAAGTCGCAAGTAAAAGCATTGATAATTAATGTGCGATCTTGCTATCCCATAGCTAAGGTACCTTTGCGCACTTGAGATCATGGGATTTGCTGTAGAGATAAACAGAGAGTTTTCACCAATCTTGAAGATTCTGAACTAATATACTTTCAAAAATTTTAGATATAAGCTATGCAATCCATTTCAACAAGTGAATCTCCTGGTACGCCGCCTTTAGCTACTGCAACAGTTGTTCTTACAGGAGGCTTGGCTCCGAAACGACCCTTGAAAACTTCATTCATCCCCTTGTAATCGGCGATATCATTGAGATATACATTTACCTTGAGAACTTTTTCCATTGAAGAGCCTGCATTTTTCAGTTCTTTTTCAAGTTCCTGGAGTACAATTTCTGTATGTGCTTTGATTTCAAAAGGAGCAACATGAGCGCCCTTACCGGAAACGAAGAGGAGATTTCCAAATTTTGTATTGCCTGAAAACAATGGTACATCCTGTAATGTGGTTACGTTACCTGCTTCCTTATCCATAGTTCCGCTTGATTTTGCATTGGCTGCAATTCCAAGACCTGTTAAACCTACCACTGAGGCGAACATTTTTTTGATTACTGATCTTCTTTCTGTTTTCATAATTGTTTAAAATTAAATTGGAAAATAATTGTATATAAAGTTGTTGTTGTATTATTATTTATTCATGAATGTGCTATTTCCTCACGGAGGTTGCAGCGATCCCATTCAGATCCCACACCACCCTGCAGGCCCGCATTGTAAGTTCCGCCACAATTTTTTGTGTTCCGTCAAGTCTTTCACCTGTAATATCGATGAATCCAAAACTGCCTTTGTCGATGCTCAATATTGCAACATCAGCTTCTGCACCAACACTCAGGTTGCCAAGTTCGGGTCTTTTTATAACGTTTGCAGGTTTCCATGTAGAGCGAAGAATTACATCCTGAACTGACAGGCCCATATTAAGGAATTTCGACATAAGGTTACACATATCCTTCATGCCACCATTCATGCTTCCCGTATGGAGGTCAGAACTTATTACCTCGGCAATAAATCCCTGTTTGATGGCAGGGGCAGCCTGGCTCCAGAAGAATGATCCTCCGCCATGGCCTACGTCAAAAATCCTTCCGCTTTTCTGGGCAGCAAAAATATAAGGTTTAACCTTTCCATTCTCATCTACGGGAGCCTCACGTGTTTTTGGCCAATAGGCATATGCATGAGTGAAGATGTCGCCAGGGCGAAGATGTTTCATCAGAAGCTCTTCAAGGGAGAGTGGCGGATCGCTTGCCCCGAAATCTATCATAACCGGCAGGTTTGAGAGCTTTCCGGCAGCAACAGTGCTGTCGGTTGGAGCCCAGTCATGCCCGTCATAGTGTGCAAGCTTAATGCCCACTATCTCTTTGGGATGAGCTTTGGCGTAATCAGCAGTTTTATGGGCATCCATATCCTTGATATTCTGTTCGAACGGACCGCCTCTCATGCCTTCGCCAACAATATTCAGGAAGGCAAGCACTCTGGTCTGGGATACATCAATTGTCTGTCTTTTAAAATCATCAAATGCCCTCCAGCCCGAGCTTCCGGCATCAACAAAGGTAGTTACACCTGCACGGAATGAAAATGCATCGGGGCTCACAGAACTTCCTCCATTCATCAAAGCCTGATCGTACCTTGTTCCTTGAAAGACATGCACATGCATATCTATTAATCCGGGGGTAACATAGAGATCTTTGGCATTAATAACCTGTTTTCCCTCCTTCGGATCGATATTCTTTGCCACCAGTGCAATCTTTCCGTCTTTTATGGCGACGTCCATAATATCATCGATGTTGTTTTTAGGATCAATGACATGGCCTCCTTTGATTATTGTGGTATAATTCTGCGCACTGACGAGGATTGTTATTGAGAGCAGAGCTGCCGATACTATGAAAGTTTTTATTCTCATATTTTGAAATTTTAAGATTATTGAAAAACCGCTAGACTCCTTTACTAAGTACCTCCTGTACCCGTGAGGCAACTATTTTTTCCTGTCCGGGTTTCAGCATCCATGCAGTTATATTAATACTCTCATCCTTACCGCCGATCACCTCAATTGAAGGATCGCCTTTTCGCAGCCTGTCCTGGAATTCCTCCCGGGTTAACTTAATTATATTTTTATCCCAGAAAAAATTAAGGGTAGGGGTTTGGTTTGCAATAGGAGGAATACTTACATTTGTTGTGACACCCTTAATATTTTTGATTGCACTTTCAATAACAGCTATCTGTTCTTTCCACATTTGCATCTCCTTTTCATGGTCGATACTCACGAATTTTTCGAGAGCGACATACATGCCAAGGATCTCTTCTTTATTGACCTTCATTCCTCTGCCAATATTTCCTCCTCTTGGAGGTGCGTTAAGCCTGGCTGCAGCAATCAATTCTTTTTTACCCATAAGGATTCCTGCACTCTGCGGGCCACGAAGGTCCTTGCCGCCTGAAACGCATACAAGGTCGAATCCCATGTCATTGAATTTCCAAAGGTTTGAAACCGGAGGTACATCGGCAGCCATATCAATCATAGTGGGAATTTTATGTTTTTTACCCAGTGCCACCCATTCCTTATCAGAAATTTTTCCGTCATTTGCGCAGTAGTTGAGGAACCACATCATAGCCGTCTTATCATTAACAGCCTTGTCCAGCTCTTCGGCTGTTTCTATTTCAACAATTTTTGCACCTGTATTAGTGAGGGCATGAACATAACCATGGTTATGTGTTTTCTGAACCAGAATTTCCGACTTCATTCCTTCAACATTAGGTAATTGAGCAACCTTTTTAGGATCCATGCCTGTTATGACTCCTGCCGTTCCAAGAACTAGTGCAGACCAGCAGCCTGCTGTAACAGTGGCAGCTTCTGCATGGCATATGGCAGCTATTTTTTCTCCGGCTTTGTCCTGTACATCATCAATAAGGACAAACTCCTTTGAACATGCCCTGATGGCTTCCACAACCTCATCATGCATAAGTGAGCCTGACATAAATGTATATGTGCCGGCAGCATTGATGAATTTCCGCAACCCAAGTTCCTTTATCAGATCCCTCTTTGGAGCGGCTGGCGGTTCGCTGACAGAGGAGCCGAGAACAGATCCAAGAGGCATGGCACTTCCCAAAACTACTCCTGACATGGGCAGGATGGATAAATTCTTAATTACGTCTCTACGTTTCATCTAGGTTAGTTATTAGAGTGATAAATAATATTTTTCAGATTTAATAAAGATTTATTTAGCTGCTTTTTTCCCGCTTAGTGTGACCGGATTGGCAATACCATTAACATCGTATACGATTTTACCGGCTCTGATTGTCATCTCACATTCAAGCTTTTTATCCGTTTCAATTTTGTAGCCGGTGTAATCAAACAATCCGAAGTTACCTTTCCTGATATTCAGTATGGTGATGTCAGCCTCTGACCCAACAGACAAACTTCCAAGTTCTTTCCTGTTAATAACCTGGGCCGGCTTCCATGTGCTTGCATTTATTACACTTTTCAGATCCATTCCCATTGCAAGGAATTTGGACATTGTGGTGAGCATATCTTTCATGGCGCCATTCATGCTTCCAATGTGAAGGTCTGTACTGATGGCATCAGGATACAAGCCTTCTTTAATTGCAGGAATGGCCTGTGAATAGGCAAAGCTGATCCCACCGTAGCCGACATCAAAGATGATTCCTTTTTTATGGGCTTCCCATACAAATGGTCTTACCTGGCCTTTTTTTACATCTACAAGGCTTTCCCGGCCAGCACCCAGCTGACTATAGCAATGAGTGAAAATATCACCTGGTCGGAAAATCTGCATGAAAAGAGTATCCAGTGAAAGCGCCGGTGTAGCGCCTCCCAGGTCAACCATTACGGGCATATTGGACAATCTGCCTGCCTCAACACTTAGTTTGACAGGATTCCAGTCTCTTCCGTTATAATGTGCAAGCTTTATTCCTACGATGTCTTTCGAATTCTTCAATGCAAAATCGGCAGCAAGTTTTGGATCCATATCTTTCTGATTCTATTCAAATGGTCCGCCCCGCATTCCTTCGCCAACAATATTCAGAAATGCCAGTATTCTTGTCTGCGATATGTCAATGGTCTGTTTTTTGAATTCAGGAAATGTCCGCCATCCAGCACAACCGGCATCAACAACAGTCGTTACGCCAACCCTGAATGTGAATCCGTCAGGTGGGATAGCATTAGGCCCGTTCATATATTGCTGGTCCAGGTTGGTACCGTTAAAAACATGAACATGTATATCAATAAGGCCAGGTGTAACATAAAATCCTTTGGCATTAACCACCTGGATCCCGTCCTTCTCATCGATGTTTTTTGCTATAAGTGCAATTTTTCCCTCCTTCACACCAATATCCATTACTTCATCGATATTGTTCCTGGGATCTATCACGTGTCCGCCTTTAATAACAATATTGTATGTCTGTGCTTTTAATAATCCGGTTATCATAATAGTCAGAATTAAAAGCAGGAGCCTCGATCTCTTCATCTTTCTTAATGTATTGATTATTTCGTTATAAATTTTCTTTGCATTTCCCATTCCCTGCCCGGGAGATCGGTCCTGAAGCTTTCAAGATTTCCCTGATCCTGTAGAGTAACGTAGGCTGTGCATCCATCGATACCTCCGAATGCGATATTTGTGGGGCTTTTTCCGGTAAGCTGAATCTCTCTTATGATTTCACCTGAAGGAGATATTTTAACCACCCGGCCATTACCACCCCTTGTGATGTAAAGATTTCCTTCAATGTCACAACGCATTCCATCCATACCCTGGTCAGGAAAGCCTATGAGCACCCGTTTGTTACTAACACTGCCATCTGCAGAGAGATCATAAGCATAGACGCTTCCGGATGCGTTGACATATAAGTTTGCTTCATCAGGACTGACTTCGATGCCGTTTGCAGTTCCAAGGCTATCGAGCAGAGTAACCTTCCCGTCAGTGTCAATCCTCCAGATCCTTCCTTTACCGGTGCTCCAGTCAGGATCGCTTGCATACAGCCTGTCCTTGCTGTCAATGGCAATATCATTTGGCTGGCTCATTTTTGGCTCATGGGCAAATATTGTCACTTCATGGGTTGTCATATCAACCTTGAGAACATTATGGTTTGTATAGTCGGCAATCATCATATTTCCGTGGCTGTCAAACCTGATACCATTTCCAATACTGCCCCCGGTCAGCTCGGTAAAGATACCGGGAGTTCCTCCCTGTGTTAATTGTCCGATAGTACCCTCATGGTCAAAATTTACCCAGTAGAGAGTTCCTGCCTTGTCGACAGCAGGGCCTTCAACTCCGCTTGTGGAGCTGTTAGCAGGCATTATTACGGCAGATTTGAATAATTCGGGTGACGCAGTCTGCTGTTTGCAGGCAATAATGAGACAGGAAACAGGGATAAGGTAAATAAAGGATTTCAGAATTGACATGGTGAAATTGAATGTTACTGATTTCTGAATTACAATTACAGGTACGGTTATGAACAAATTTAATTAAATTCTTATAATTGGTATGAGAATTTAAGCTTTTTTAAGAAGTGAAAGGAAGCGGACAACCTGCGGATATTTTAAAGCAGGGATAATGGAGTGGTTTGAGATCCGCTTGTTTTTAAATCTGAATCAGGAGGTCTGCTGTCCGGACCTTTGCACTATCATTTATTTGACTATGCCAGTGAATCCCATGAATGCCATTGCCAGAATTCCGGCTATTATGAGTGAAATCGGCACCCCTTTCATTCCTTTTGGAATATCTGCCAGTTCAAGTTGTTCTCTTATTCCTGCAAGTATTACCAGGGCGAGACCGAATCCGATAGCTGTTGAAGCTCCGAAAACAACACCCTGAATCAGGTTATAATCTTTTTTTATTACTAGTATGGCAACACCAAGGACTGCACAGTTTGTGGTTATAAGAGGAAGAAAAATTCCGAGTGCCTGATAAAGGGATTTACTTACTTTCTTCAGGATGATTTCTACCATCTGGACCAGGGCAGCTATGACCAGAATAAATGTTATTGTCTGCATAAAAGCTATTCCAAGTTTATCCAGAACATAAGTCTGAACGAGGTATGTTACCATCGTGGCAAGCACAATGACAAATGTTACAGCCCCTGTCATACCCAGGGCAGTCTCAACCTTGTTAGAAACGCCAAGAAAAGGACAAATACCCAGGAATTGGGCCAGTACAACATTATTAATGAAGACCGCTGATATTATGATTAATATGTATTCCATTCTGAACTTTTTAAGCTTTTTTGATCTTGTTTATCAGGGCAATCAGGTAGCCAAGTGCGATAAATGCGCCAGGGGCAAGAATAAATATAAGAATTCCGTCACCCGGAATGAATTTGAAACCGAAAATTGAACCGCTCCCAACTATCTCCCGAAAAGCTCCAAGGACTCCCAGTGCCATGGTGAATCCGAGTCCCATTCCCAGACCGTCAAGCATAGAAGAGAAGACTGAGTTTTTACTTGCAAAGGCTTCAGCCCGTCCCAGAACAATACAGTTAACGACAATCAGCGGGATAAAAATACCCAGCTTATCATAAAGGCCTGGAACATATGCCTGCATCAGAAGGTCAACTATTGTGACAAAAGACGCGATTATCACTACAAATGCAGGGATTCTGACCTTATCAGGGATCAGATCAGCAAGCATTGAAATCACCACATTCGAACCTACCAGAACGAAAGTTGTGGCAATTCCCATTCCCATTCCATTCATCGATGATGACGTTGTGGCAAGGGTAGGACAGGTGCCCAATACAAGGACAAGTATCGGATTTTCCTTAATAAAACCCTTGGTAAGAACATTGATCTGGTTCATTTCTTTCCTCCTTTCTGAAGAGTTACATATGCTCTGGAAACGGCATCGCAGAACGCTCTGGAACTTATGGTTGCTGCAGTTATGGCATCAACGGGTCCTCCGTCTTTTTTAACTTTCAATTCAAAGCTTGTTGGATTTTTATCATTGAACTGGTTCCTGAAAGCGGGATCATTCATTTTACTCCCCAGTCCTGGTGTCTCCTTATGTTCAAGGACACTGATATTGAAAATTGTTCCATCGGGTTTAAAACCTGCCATCAGATTAATATTTCCGCTGAACCCTTTTTTCGTAAATGTGTTTACAGCATAACCGACTATCTCATCGTTTTTTCTGGCTGGGTATATGTCAAGGCTGTCTCCGTCACCTGTCGGTAATCTGTACATCTCTTTGTCGGGGTTGTTATTGAATTCTGGCACTACCTGCCTGATAGCAGTGAGTTTCTTATTGAGATTTGACAGCTCGATTGGTTTCTTTGTAAACTGATAAACGAAGCCAAGTGAAGCAGATGCTGCAAGTGAGATTAAAGTCAGGGAAAGCACCATATTTTTGAATGTGGATTCTGTTTTAGCCATTTTTGATCTCCTCTCCGAATCTTTTGGGTTTTATATATAAGTTCATAAGCGGAACAAAGGCATTCATAATCAGAATGGCAAATGAAACACCTTCCGGATAGGCTCCCCAAACTCTGATAACTACGGTCAGCAAGCCGATGCCGCATCCGTAAATTATCATAGCTTTAGGATTCATGGGTGAAGTGACGTAATCTGTTGCCATAAATATTGCACCAAGCAGCAGACCTCCGGTCAGAATATGAAAAAGGGGATCCGCAAATGATCCTGGATTACTCAGCCACAATATTCCTGTAAACACGGCAACTGTACCAATTATCGATACCGGAATATGCCAGGTGATGATTTTCTTAAAAAGAAGATAAGCAAATCCGATGAGTAAAGCAATTGCAGCTACTTCACCCATTGATCCTCCCATATTTCCCAGGAACATCCGGAGCGTAGATGGAATCTTTTCCATCAGGTTAACAAGTGATTCTCCATTTTTAATCCCCTCTTTGATGACAGCCAGAGGTGTGGCTCCTGTTAACGCATCAATATAGCCAGTCTGAAAACCTTTCGGAAGCGGCCAGGTAGTCATCTGAACAGGGAAAGATATAAGGAGGAAGACTCTTCCAACGAGTGCAGGATTGAATGGATTGTTGCCTAAACCTCCGAATGTCATTTTTGCAATGCCAATTGCAACAAGACTACCGATAATTATTATGAATACAGGAAGGTTTGAAGGAAGATTAAATGCAAGAAGGATACCGGTTACAACTGCTGACCCATCAGTAATTGACACTGGCTTTTTTAGAATAAATCTCTGGATAAGATATTCAAATCCGACACACGATATTACTGATGTTGCCGTAACAATTAAAGCACCTGTTCCGAAATAGAAAACTGATGCCAGCAGAGCCGGTATCAGAGCAAGTACCACACCACGCATAAGTTTATCGGTAGTTTCCGGTCCATGTGTATGCGGGGATGGAGATATGTTGAAAAGATTACTCATCGTATTTACTGATTGTATTTATTTTGCATTTCTTTCGCGTTTAAGCTTGTTGACTGTTGATTTACCCAGCCGAATGTAATCCAGTATAGGTCTGTTTGCAGGACATACATAGCTGCAGGAACCACACTCCATGCAATCAGTAATGCCTGAAGCTTCAGCCCTTTCCCAAAGCCCTCTTTCTGCAAGAGCCATCATAAGATATGGCTCCTGGTTAAAGGAGCATACCGAACTACACTTTGCACACCGTATGCAAGGTTTGATAGTTTCCCGTTTTGCATCTTCCAGGGGGACGAGAACTATACCTGATGTGCCCTTAACAACGGGTACTCCTGTATTATTTACTGCCTTTCCCATCATTGGCCCCCCACTGATTATCTTTCCTGTATCCTCCGGTAAGCCACCCGCAGCATCAATGAGTCGCACTATTGGCGTTCCTGTCCTTACAAAATAATTTCCCGGATTTGTTAATGATTTTCCCGTTATTGTGACCACTCTTTCAAACAATGGTTTATTTTTCTGCACGGCTTCATAAATGGCAAAAGCTGTGGCTACATTCTGGACTACTATGCCAAGATCGAGCGGAAGTTTTCCATGAGGTACTTCTTTGTTTGTCAATGCCTTAATTAATTGTTTCTCAGCTCCCTGTGGATATTTTACCTTGAGGCCATGAACAGATATTCCTCTGACCAAAGAGGCCTCTTCCGTCATACAGGCTATTGCATCCGGCTTATTTGCCTCAATGCCGATCATAGCATTATCAACGTTTAAGGCTTTCATAAGAATAGAAACACCGGTTATTATTTCAGCAGCCTTCTCAACCATAAGCCTGTGATCGGAAGTAAGAAAGGGTTCACATTCAACGCCATTTATTATCAGTATATTACAATTTTTGCCTGATGGTATAGCCAGTTTTACATGCGAAGGAAATGCTGCTCCTCCCATTCCAACAATTCCTGATTCCTGGCATCTCTTTATAATCTCAGGGGTTGTAAGTTTTATCTCCCTTATAATTTCACTGCTTCTGTCAATCGAATCAATCCATTCATCACCCTCAACATCGATAAAAATAGCTGATTGTCTGTAACCTGTGCTATCAATTATTGTATCTATCTTATTTATCTTCCCGGAAACAGATGAGTGGATATTGGAAGAGACAAATCCCTGTCCGGCAGCAATAAGCTGACCTGTTTTCACATAGTCGCCCTTACTCACTAACGGAACTGCAGGGGCGCCAATATGCTGTGAAACCGGTATTGTCACTGTTTCAGGAACAGGAAGATACAAAATAGGAGCAGAGCCTGTCAGTTTTAGCTCTGGCGGATGAATGCCTCCGGATGGGAATGTTTTAAACACGTTTATTGTTTTATTTTGTTAACACTTTAACCGCTAATACTGGCAGTTTCTAACTCCGATTTTAATTTTCGCGGGGGAAAATTGAACTCAAGTATTGAACCTGTAGGGCATTCTGTTACACATTTTCTGCATAGTGTACACTTTTTAGCATCAATGTAAGCCAGATAGTTATTTATTGTAATAGCGCCTGACTCACAGATCTGCAGACACTTGCTGCAGGCAATACAAGCCACTTTACATGCCTTCCTGGCGGTACCCCCTTTACCGCAACTGGAGCAAGCGACATAGAGTTTTTTCTCTTTTTTTGCTCTTTTACGCAATTCTATCAGGTTTCTTGGGCACGCTTTTACACATAAACCGCATGCAACACACTTATTATCCATTATCACCGGTAACATGGTTTCATAGTCCATGTTGATGGCATTAAATGTACAGGCCCTTACGCAATCACCGTTACCCAGGCATCCATAGCTGCAATCTGTATCTCCTATATAGAGATTATGAGCTATTCTGCAATCGGGTGCCCCGTCATAGTTAGATGTTCTGGACCTGAATTCAGCAGTACCGTTACATTTGATAACTGCAATAAGGGGATCGAAAACCGGTGCTGTTTTTCCAAGAATATTGCCAGCTGCTGTCATCACTGCAATGCCGCCTACCGGGCAATTAAGATTTTCAAGAGTATCGGCGCCCACCAGGGCTTCAGCAAAATTACGGCATCCTGCAAAACCGCAACCTCCGCAATTAGCAGCCGGGAGAATAGCCTGAATTTCATCAATCCTCGGATCTTCGATAACTTTAAATTTCTGAGCTACAAAATATAAAATTACAGCCGAAACAAAGGCCAGCAAGCTCAGGCTTAATATTGTAAGTGGTATGGTAAGGCTCATCTGTTATACATTTAGTGTAAAAATGAATCTTTCATTTATCCGATTCCTGAACAGGTAGAGAATCGTAAAATATGGGATTAGCATTATTAATGATAAAAGTCCGGCTGTTAATTCCGGCATTTTAAGAGTTAAAAATATTATGAGTGAGAAGAGAATTGTAACGAGAGGAATTACATAAGCCAGCAATACTGCTAAGTATCCGTTGGACTGTTTCATAAAAATCGTCACCTCATCGCCTGGTTTTACATTATATAAACCTTTCACTTCAATGATTTTCTCCTCCTTCCCCGTCATAGTGCATGCCTCTGCAGCATGACATCCTGAGCAGGCTGAATGAGCCGTTATAACGACCAGAACAGATTTATTCTCAATTTTTTGAACTATACCTTTATGACAAAAGGTCGTGTGGTGCCCTAAGGTGCGCATTTCAGATCATGGAGTTTTCACAGGGCAAATTTATAATTGCACAAGAAAAACTAGCTGTTATTTATCAGGTTTTTGGTTATAATCTCTAGTTTATAACGATTTTAAACAACAGATCAGCTTATATTGCTCCATGATTGTCTCTGGCTGAATAGTCGTTTTAATTCACTTCTCAATAAGAGATTTTGATTATCCTCCAGCGCCGGGTCTTTTTTAAGAATCTCATCTGCAATATTCCTGACATATTCAATTATTTGTCCGTCTTTTCCAAGGTTGGCAATTTTCAGGTCAAATGGTATACCGCTCTGTTGTGTTCCTTCTATATCACCAGGGCCTCTGAGCTGCAGATCCATTTCTGCTATTTCAAATCCGTCATTTGTCCTTACCATCACTTCGATTCTTTTTGCAGCCTCCCTTGAAAGCTTGTCTGTGCTCATCAGGATACAATATGACTGCTCGGCGCCTCTTCCTACCCGTCCCCTCAGCTGATGTAATTGCGAAAGTCCGAATTTCTCTGCACTTTCAATGATCATGACGGTTGCATTTGGAATGTCCACTCCGACTTCAATAACTGTTGTGGCAATTAAAATGTGCGCATGACCATCTTTAAAAAGTTTCATAGACATCTCCTTGTTGGCAGCTGTCATTTTTCCATGTACCACGCTTATGCAATATTTTGGAGGGGGAAATGAACGGGAAATGGTATCCCAGCCATCTTCAAGATCTTTGTAATCAAGGGTTTCGGATTCCTTGATAAGAGGATAAACAACAAAGATCTGGCGGTTTTCGGCAATCTGACTCCTCATAAATCCAAAGACCTTGTTTTTTTCCGAATCGGTGAAGTGCATTGTACGTATAGGCACTCTTCCCGGAGGTAACTCATCTATCACCGAGACATCCAGATCGCCGTAGAGAGTCATTGCAAGTGTTCTGGGAATAGGAGTAGCTGTCATAACAAGTATATGAGGCGGATTAAGATTCTTCTGCCACAGACGAGCCCTCTGTTCTACTCCGAATCTGTGCTGCTCATCAATAATCACAAGTCCAAGATTATGGAATTGTACGTTATCCTCCAGCAGTGCATGCGTTCCAATAAGAATATTCAGTGAACTGTCAAGAAGCGACTCTGAGATGTTCTTCCTTGACTTTTTTTTGGAAGATCCCGTGAGAAGAGAAACCTTAAGATCCATCCCCGACAGCAGCCTGGTAATAGTCTGGTAGTGTTGGCTGGCGAGGATCTCCGTTGGAGCCATAATACAGGCCTGATAGCCGTTGTCGATAGCAATCAGCATGCTCATTAAAGCCACAAGTGTTTTCCCGCTGCCGACATCTCCCTGGAGCAGACGGTTCATCTGCCGGCCTGATCCCAGATCCTTTCTTATCTCCTTCATTACTCTTTTCTGAGCTCCTGTGAGCGCAAAAGGGAGATTATTGAAATAGAAATTATTAAAGTTTTCACCAACATTGGCAAAGACAAATCCCTTCTGTTTTATATTCCTGATTGTCTTATACCTTAACAGGTTCAGCTGAATATAGAAAAGCTCTTCGAATTTCAGTCTGTATCTGGCCCTTTCAAGTTCCTCCGGGTTTCCTGGAAAATGGATCTTGTTAAGGGAGTCATGAAGATCCATCAGCTTATATTTTGCAACAAGGTAAGATGGTAATGATTCAGGGATCCTGAATTTTAACTGCTGCAGGAGAGTACCGGTAAGCTTACTCAGTGTTTTTGAGGTAATAAATTGGTTCTTAAGCTTTTCAGTTGTGCTGTACTGGGCCTGGAGAGCTGAACTTATTCTCTCAGCCACCTTATTTACCGCTTCTATCTCAGGATGTATAATATTTATCATCCCGTTGAATACACCAGGCTTGCCAAATACAATAAATTCAGCTCCCGGGGCAAAATTACCTGTTATCCATTTCACCCCTTTAAACCAGACAAGCTTAAGTATTCCGGTTTCATCCTGGAAATCAGCCACCAGTCTTTTCTGGCCCGTGTCCTTCAGTATAATATCCCTTTATTATTCCTTTAATCTGGACAAACGGGAGGTCCGGATCAAGCTCTGAAATCTTGTAGAATTTGGTCCTGTCAATATATTTGTAAGGGAAATAGGTGAGCAGGTCTCTGTAAGTAAAAATATTCAGCTCTTTATTTAAAAATTCCGCCCTTTTTGGACCAACTCCTGACAAATATGTAATGTTTGTATCAAGAAAGTCCGGTAGTGTCATCACATTCAGTTCTGAGAAAATAATTATAAAAAGCTAGTCGAAAATAAGTATTTTTGGGCACCTGTCCTAATAGCAGTATGAATAGCGGATTGATTTTTTTCAGAGTAGCAAAGTATCTGAATTACATTATTGTATCAGATAACCGGAGAGGCCATGGCATTCATAGTCCGTTTGTTTTTGACCTTGTGAACAGGGTATTCAGGAATAAAACAGACTCAACAGTTGTCTATAGTATTGAAAAGATAAGAAGAAGACTGAAGGGTGATAAAAGGAAGATTGCTGTAAGGGATCTGGGTAGCGGATCAGAAAAACCAGGCAGTAATCTGAAGAAAGTGTCAGAAATTGCACGATTTTCTGCTGTAAATAAAAAATACGGCATGCTGCTGGCCAAAATGGCTGCCGAATTTGCCGGCCCGCTTATTATTGAATTCGGCACATCATTTGGTATAAGCACGATGTATATGGCTTCTTCATGCAGAGATACTCATGTGGCTTCAATGGAGGGTTGTCCGGCGACAACTGAAATTGCTGATTTAAATTTTAAAGAGGCCGGACTCACGAACATCACATTGCATGTAGGGCCCTTTGAAGATATAATTTCTGAGATTGTTAAAATGGGGATTACTCCGGGGATGGTTTTTATTGACGGAAATCACAGGAAGGAACCTGTTCTTGAATACTTTGATAAAATGGCTGAAGTATCGGATAATAAGACTGTTATAATCATAGATGATATTTATTTTTCTGCTGAAATGTCAGAGGCATGGGATGAAATAAGGAAACGTGAAAAGGTAACTCTTACAGTAGATCTTTTCAGGATGGGAATTGTTTTTTTCCGAAGCGGTATGGGCCGCAAAGAGTATATAATCAGGTATTAACAAAAATTAAGGATTAATAATTTATTATTTGACATATTTAATCTAATTTCGAAAATTCAAATTTCCGGAGATATGAACAATGTAATTGAAATTCACGATATTGTAAAGAATTACCAGGTTGGATCTGTAATAGTAAGAGCATTAAGATCAGTATCGATTAATATTGAACAAAATGAATATGTTGCTATCATGGGACCTTCAGGTTCAGGCAAGTCGACACTCATGAACCTTCTTGGCTGTCTTGATACTCCTTCCAGCGGATCATATATTCTGAACGGTACCGATGTGAGCAAAATGGAGGATGATTATCTTGCCGAAATAAGAAACAAGGAAATTGGTTTTGTCTTTCAGACATTTAATCTTCTTCCAAGGTATTCTGCACTTGAGAATGTTACACTGCCTTTGATTTATGCCGGAGTGGCTAAGGTTGACAGGGAAAAAATGGCTACAGAGACTCTTGAGCAGGTAGGTCTGGGTGACAGAATGACTCATAAGCCCAATGAATTATCGGGTGGTCAGAGGCAACGTGTTGCAATAGCGAGGGCCCTGGTTAACAAGCCCTCTATTATCCTCGCTGATGAGCCGACCGGAAACCTCGACAGCAAGACATCAATTGATATAATGGGCCTGCTTGACGAGATTCACAGAAAAGGCAATACGGTGATTGTTGTTACCCACGAAGAGGATATTGCAAATCATGCAGCCAGAATCGTGAGGTTGTTTGACGGGGAGATCGCTCAGGATTACCGTAACCAAAAATATATTAAGGCTTAGATTTTCTCCTGTTTCCATACTGATATAGTTAATTATGAAGATCTATACTCTTACAGGTGATGATGGAAGTACGTCACTTTCAGGGGGAAGGAGAGTACCCAAACACTCAGTGAAGGTGGAAGCATATGGCTCTGTTGATGAGTTGATTGCATGGATTGGGCTGCTAAGGGTACACGAACAGAACAGGACACATACTTCTATTCTGATCTATATTCAGGATCAGCTGATGAGATGTGCAGCAGCACTGGCATATGACAGTACCAATGAAAAAAGCAGAAAAGTGCTGCCTGAAAATGATTGCACGGTTGTACTTGAAAGAGAAATTGATAAAATGGAGGAAATTCTGCCTGCTTTGAAAAATTTTATCCTCCCCGGCGGAAGTGTTCTTGTATCATATTGTCACATAGCCAGATGTGTATGCCGCAGGGCAGAAAGGGCAGTGTTGAGGCTTCATGAAACTGAAGAATCACCGGAAATAGTCCCGCGATTTCTTAACCGACTTTCGGATTTTTTGTTCGTATTATCACGCTCGCTGAGTTTAGAGCTTGGTAATGAGGAGGTTAAGTGGTCTGTTTAATATGTTAAAATTCTTTAAAAAAGGTATTGTTTTTTAAGTAAATTAATTCAATATTTGCGACTTTAAATAGCCAAACTTAATCAGTAAGATATGTATTGGACACTTGAATTGGCATCAAAACTTGAAGATGCTCCATGGCCTGCCACAAAGGATGAGTTGATTGATTTCGCCATTAGGTCGGGTGCCCCTATGGAAGTTATTGAAAACCTTCAGGAAATTGAGGATGAGGGCGATATTTATGAGAGTATCGAAGATATCTGGCCCGATTATCCAAGCAAGGATGACTTCTTTTTTAATGAGGATGAATATTAAGCAGCATGGGTTACAGGAGAGGTCTCTCTCTCAGTTCATCTCCTGAAAATATCGTTTTTGTCTTTGGGTCTCAGGCTTTCAAGCCAGCTAAAACCTGTAAGTCTTAGTTTAGAAGGTATTTTTGGTTCCGGCGGGTCGATAGTCCCTTCCGGATCCTGGTATTCATAGATCTCGGAGATCTTACCATCCGTAATTAATACTTCAATATTCACACATTTTGACTGGTTAACACCTGCAATATTTTCTCCGTCAAGGAGATAGTATATTGATTCCCCGTTACCCCGTATGTCTATCTTGTAGATTTCATTCTTCTTGAAATAGCCTGTAAGTGCGCGGCCTTTAATCTGATTGAACCGGATGGTGTCTATCTGACTTGTAACAAAAGCAGAAGAGTATAATTCCAGCCTGTCTGTCTGCTGGTTTTTTGTGAAAACTGCCATTGAATCTGCTGTAAGCTGATTCTCTTCTGACCACAGTACAGGGTCAGTGTATAGCCGGATCACGGAATCCTGGAATGAATAGGAGAGAGAGTCGCATTTGGCCTGGAGTCCGTTGCTGAAGATCCGGCATCCGTGGTATGCTTTCATCAGCCTGTAGGCTATGGATGATGTATCTGTGACTGTCACAGATGTGATAGTATCGGCATGAAGAAAGAGTGTATCGCTCTTTGATACCTGGATAAATACAGCCTTATCAGTTACAAAAAACTTTTCCGGTTCCTTGTAGTACCAGGCATATTCACCTTTAACAATAAGATTATTTGTGGTATCCTGAATGACGACATTTCCGAAAGACTCGCCATAACCTGAAATATTGTTAAAATAGAGAGAATCTCCGGTTACAACCTGTTTCCTGTTATCAATTAATGCATTTTTCCATAAAGATGTGACATCATTTCTGGTGTCATACCAGCCCTTTTCACAGTACAGATAAATGCTGTCACCGTTAAGTTCAGTAGGACCGGTGAAATACGATATCTCAGTATTGGTGTTATAGTCCATCGTGTCAGCGGTCATTACATATTCAGGATTGACAATCTTTACACTATCCTTGAAATGGAAAAGACTTTCAGAAACGTAATAAATACCGATAATGCTTGTAAGAGTATTATCAGCGTTTGTCATCCTTCCCCTGTCGGTGTATGTGGCTATCCTGTTCCTTACGTCATAATTTATTGTGTCTGTATAGAGATGGGTCTCCTTATCAATAAGTTCAACATTGCCATTTGCCAGGGCCAGTTCAGTCTTCCCGTCATAGAAAAGGTAATCACTGTAAAGATCCAATGTATCTCCCTGTTCTATATGTACTCTGCTGTAGGAGGTAACCTGGTTCTTATCGGGCATATAGTGAGCGCTGTCGCAGGTGAGGGTAATATTGTTATGCAGGAATAAAACATTCCCCAGCAGACGATGCCAGTCTTTTCCAGTGAGGATATCCTTTTCTATATAATCAACATCAGCATTTTTAAGGTCTATTGCCCTTCGTCCCGGCCTGGGCTCCTTTGTCTCCTGTGAATGAAGGTTTAAGGAAAAGAGAAAAAATACCACAAATAACTGTAAAGATTTGAATTGCAGGACAATGAAAAAATACCGGAAGAATTTTATTTCAACCATCCTATTTTTAAAAAGTCACAGGTTTTATATTCATCACTTAATCTTATGTAAGTGGTTTTGATCTTCTCCTTGATCCATTTATCGTAAGCCTTGGTTCTTTCATTCATCAGGGTTGCATTGTAGAGGATCTGGTAATCATCTTTCATATTGGCAGTATGGGCAGGGACCTCATTGATAAGCCTGGCAATCCTGAAAACCGGATTATTGTTCTCGTCAGTAGTTTTAAAAGGATCAGAGATCTCTCCAACCTTCAGATCTCTCACTTTAACATACATCTCCTTATTCAGCTCCTCAAGCGTCAGCCAGGATACTCTGTCGGATGGATTCGGGCTTACAAGAATGCCTCCGTTTATTCTTGAGTCCTTATGTGTTGAATATCTCATTGCGGCAATTTCGAATTTGATGCTGTCTTTCCGGATCTGGTTGGCTATGCTGTCGAGCCTTGCAATGGCAAGTTCAGCCTGTTCGGGTTTAACCTGGGGTCTTATGAGAATATGACGTGTATTGACCATGTCACCCTTCCTGTCGATGAGCTGTATAATGTGAAAACCAAATTTAGACTCAACTATTTTTGAGACAGTACCCATAGAAAGACTGAAGGCTGCATCGGCGTAAGGTTTTTCAAGTTCCCCCCTTGTAAGGAATCCTATTTCACCTCCTTTTTAGCCGATTCGGTATCTTCGGAATACATAATAGCAAGCACATTAAAGCTCTTTCCGGCAAGTATCTGACTTCTGATGTCGAGCAGCTTCTGACGGGCTTCTGATTTATTGTCCTCATTTGACGGAGGGTCTATCTTAATCACTCCAATTTCATATCTTGCAGGAATGACAGGGAGCGAGTCTTTTGGTATTGTAGAGAAATATCTCTTCACATCGCCGGGAGTAATTGAGATATTCTCAGCTATCTTGCTTTGTACCTCTCTGACAGTTTCCTGTTCAATAAGTGACTTTTTAATATCCCTTCTGATCTCAACCATGCTCTTTTTAAAATATTCCACGAGTGCCGTTTCACTGCCTGCTCTTCTTATGGCATCATTCATTCGCATATTCAGGTCACTGTCAACGGCGTCTTCGCCGATAATGATACTATCAATCCTTGCTTTGTCAAGAAAAAGTTTTGATATAAGCATTTCCTGAAAAACCTGACATCTTAACTCATCACCAGGTGTTTTGTTTCCGCTTCTTCTTAGATCAGCGATTGTATTCTCCAGATCAGACATGTAAACTACTTCATTCCCCACGATGGCTACAATTGATTCTACAAGGACCTGTGCATTCAGAATATATACTCCGGGCATGAACAGGCAAATAAGAACAAGGTAAAAACTAAGCTTTTTCTTCATCATTAACATTAATATATCTTAAAACTATTTTCTTTTAAAGCATCATTATATATTCCATTCTCCAGCGATTGAATGAAATCGAATCTTCTTGTATTCCAGATTATTCTTTTTATATCATTCTTAACATATTCATAAGGGGCCAGCGTTGTCCTGAGCCTGTAGTCACGGATTGAAATCAGATAAACCGAGGATGAATCGCTTGTTTCAAAGAAAGTCGTTCTCCTGAGGAAATTTTCTTCACTGTCAATATCCTGCTGCAGTTCAACCGAGAGCCTTGTCATAGGAATCCATTCTTCACTGAAGTCGTCAAATTTTTCGGCGAACTGAAAGCAATAGCTCTCAAGCTGCTGAAGATCGTCCTGGTTGTTTGACCGGTAAAGTCTTCTTACCTTATCCAGGTCAGGAGTTTCCAGAGGCAGTTTGATGAACAGTGCTTTCACAATGTTTGAATTGAGAAGAAAGCTTTTTTCATTTGCCGAATAATAATTCTCCAGTTCAGTTTCCGCGATTACAGTATCCATCTTCTCAAGCATCATCTGTCGCTGATACTGGTAGATCACCAGATTACTCCGTGTCTCCTCAAGCTGCCTGGCTATATCGGCTTTCATGTCCGGAGCAAGATTCTCTTCAGCTTTTTTCAGCAGGAGCTCTCTTTTCGCCCATTTATTAATATAATTCTGAATTATGGCTGCACTGTCGGGTTCATTAATCCCTTTCTGTATTAGCTGCGGTATTTCGTCGTAGTAGAGTACAACATTGTCTATTTCTGCAACCGGTATTCTTTTTACTGCTATGCTCTTTTCCTTGCAACTCGCAGATATAAAGATTATTAATAATAAAAGAATTATTTTATTCATTGTTCAACTTCCTCTTTACTTCTTCAAGTACCAAACTATCAATCTTAACGTTATATTTTTCCTTTAATTGTCTGATCCACTCGTTGTCGAGATATTCCTGGTAACCTGTCATCATCTTTTCCTCTACCTCTTCAAATTTCAAAGGTAATGGTTCTTTGACTTTTTTTATCAGAATTATTGAAGGGAAGCCATTTCTTGTGAAGCTGCTGCTTCCTGTTACCCACTCAACTCTGTCAATATCAGGATCATCACCTGTAGTCCATATTCCATCTTTTATAACAAGGACTGTATCATTTTTATTATTAAATTTTTCGTTCATATACTTGTCACCATCACTCCTGCCAGCAAATTTTTTGTATGCGGAGGCAAGGGCTTTTTCCCCGTTTACCACTTTAAGAGTATATACCTTAGCCTCTATCTGCTTTTTTGACAGATAGTTGTACTTGTTATCCTCATAGTATCGATGGAGACCTGCAGAATCATGGTTAATCCGGTCCCATACTTTTTTATTGGAAATGTCAAAAAGAAGGATCCCGTCATGAAACTCGTTCATCAGGTAACGGAATTCGGGATATTTCTTCTCAAGCACTGAATTCTCATATGTTATCAGCTGGTCGGAGGTAAGGGCATCCAGGAGCGTTTTGATGAAGATGGCAGGATCGCGCGTTATTATCATAGTTCCTCTTTTCTCTATATACTCCGCAAATTCAGCATTACTGAGTGCCTTGTTGTTGAAAGAAGAGATGATGCCATCGGGAATCTCAGCCGGAATGTATTTTTTAAGTCCCTGGATTATCAGTGTATCTGTATTTTCAATAAACCAGTTAAATGCTATCTTATTGATCTTGAATTTATATTCTTTTTTCAGTCTCGCCACAAATGTTTTTCTGCTCAACGAATTCAGATAAGACTGGTTGATCCGGCTTTCGAGATACGATGTCGACTCTTCGTAGCTGCCAGGAGGTTTCCTGTTGAGCAGCTTAACTATGTGCCAGCCGTACATTGTCCTGAACGGCTTTGAGTAGGTACCGGTGTCTTTAAGTGAGAAAGCTGCTTCCGAGAAGTCAGGTATCATTTCCCCGATCCAAACCAGTTTAGTTCACCTCCCTTTGCAGCAGATTCCTTGTGATCAGAATATTTTTTAGCCAGTTCACTGAAAACACCACCTTCCAGCAGCTCTTTATAAATTTTGTAGATCTCCTCTTCAGCCCTTTTAATATCTGATTCACTTGTCCCGGGAGGTGCATTCTTCATAATATGAGCCACCAGTATCCTGCCTTTTGAAGGACGGATATCAGTAACTTTGATAATATGATAGCCATAAGGTGTTCTTACAGGCTTTGAGAGAGAGCCTTTTTTCATTGAATATGCAGCATCTTCAAATGGCATTATCATTTGAAATGCAGTAAAGTAACCAAGGTTTCCACCGTTTATTTTTACTGACTTATCATCCGAAGTACTTCGGGCGACCAGGTCAAATGATTCCCCCTGTAATATCCGTGCCCTTATCTCGTTCGCTTTTTTCCAGGCTTTTAAGGTATCAACAGGCGAGGCATCCTGGGGCAATGCAATAAGCATATGCCAGGCATTTATTTCTGTGAGCGATCTCTGGTAGGCTTTCCTGAGAAGGTTTTCCTTTGTCTGTGAATCTGTAAGATAATTCTGGGCAAGCTGGCTTCTGTAACCGTTTAGTTCGCTCCTGAAAGCTTTTGTAGTGTCATATCCCTCACTTATAGCGTCAGCCACTTTTAACTTGAATAGTGTGAACTGTTTCAGGTAGTCATCAACCTGTAAAGTATTATCAGGCTCCAGGCTTTTTTTGTACATTCTGATAAATTCTCCGGCTTCCGTAGAGTTATTGCCAACATACATCAGGATACCGGAATTCATATCCTGAGCCTGGCAAATAAGCGGCAATACAAAGATTGATATGAGTAGTTGAGATAATCTGATTCCCATCAGAATTTACTGATTCAGGTTATTCTAATGTCTTTCTGCTGTAGTTCGGCGATTCCCTGGTGATCGAAACATCATGAGGATGGCTTTCAATAATGCCTGAATGGGTAATTCTCACAAATTTACTTTCTCTCTTGACGCTTTCGATGTCTTTTGCTCCGAGGTAGCCCATTCCGGCTCTCAGACCTCCTGTCATCTGATATATGACTTCAGAAAGTGTTCCTTTATACGGTACTCTTGCTGCAATTCCTTCAGGAACGAGCTTTTTAATATCGTCTTCAATATCCTGGAAATAGCGATCCTTTGAACCCTGCTGCATTGCCTCTATTGATCCCATACCACGATAGGCCTTAAACTTTCGCCCATTGTAAATGATGGTTTCGCCCGGAGATTCCTCGACACCTGCAAAGAGGGAGCCGGCCATAATTGAATCAGCCCCGGCCGCTATTGCTTTTATAATATCGCCTGAATATCTTATACCTCCGTCAGCTATTACCGGAATACCCGAACCGTCAATAGCTTTAGAAACATTATATATTGCTGATAGCTGCGGGATACCGACTCCGGCAACAACCCTTGTAGTACAGATTGAACCAGGACCGATTCCGACCTTGACAGCATCAGCACCTTCCTTAACAAGCTTCTTAGCAGCCTCTCCGGTTCCTATATTTCCTGCCACGACATCAACGCCGGGGTAGTTTCTTTTTATCTCTCTTAGGATATTAATGACGCTTTTCGTATGAGCATGTGCTGTATCTATTGAAATAGCATCAACACTTGCATTTATCAGCGCTTCAACTCTTTCCATGGTATCGGCTGCAATTCCAACAGCTCCGGCAACCCTCAGCCTACCTTTGTCATCCTTACATGAGTTAGGCCTGTCCTTTGTTTTAGTAATGTCCTTATAAGTTATTAACCCGATTAATTTGCCTGAATCATCAATCATGGGAAGCTTCTCAATCTTATGCTTCTGAAGTATCCGCGCGGCAGCTTCCAGATTAGTCTGGTGATTTGTGGTTATCAGGTCGGTAGTCATTACCTCTGTGATCTTCCTTCCGGGGTTATTTTCGAACCTGAGATCCCGGTTTGTTACAATCCCTTTCAGGATTCCATTTGCGTCGATAACAGGTATTCCGCCTATCCTGTATTCGCTCATCAGATTTACGGCTTCTGCAACAGTGGCATCGAGGTTAATTGTAATAGGATCAAAGATCATTACGTTTTCCGCCCTCTTTACCCGTTTGACCTGGGCAGCCTGTTTCTCGATCGTCATGTTTTTATGAATAACACCTATGCCTCCTTCTCTTGCTATTGCTATTGCAAGTACATCTTCAGTGACTGTATCCATCGCTGCTGAAACGACCGGTGTATTGATCCTTATATTTTTTGTGAACATGGAACTAAGATCTACCTCCCTTGGAAGTACCTCAGAGTATGCAGGAACCAAAAGGACATCATCAAAAGTTAATCCTTCATAAAGTATCTTATCTTTTAAAAATGACATTGGTTGAAAATTTAAATTTCGATGGCGCAAATTACAAAAAAAATCAGAACTCCTGTAATATTCTCTTTCAATTAACCTTCATAAAAAATTGAAATACAGTTGTTACATTTGCATGACGTACGGACGTTGCATGCAACGTCTGTACATGACATTACATATTTACTGTTGATGAATATTGAGCCATACAGGCAGATACTGACAAAATACTGGGGTTTCTCATCTTTCAGACCACTGCAGGAGGAGATTATCACTTCCGTGGCGGAGGGTAATGACACCCTGGCCCTGATGCCTACCGGGGGTGGCAAGTCTGTTACTTTTCAGGTTCCGGCTATGGTACATGAAGGAATATGTCTTGTCATCACTCCGCTTATTTCTCTGATGAAGGATCAGGTAAGTCGTCTTAATGCTTTAGAAATAAGATCAATAGCAATACATTCCGGAATGTCATCCGAAGAAATAGATATTGCACTTGAGAATGCCATTTACGGTGATTATAAGTTTCTTTATGTATCACCTGAGAGGATCTCCACAAGAGTTTTTCAGGGCAAGGTTGCCAGGCTTAATCTTTCACTGGTTGCCATAGATGAAGCTCACTGCATTTCACAATGGGGCTACGATTTCAGACCTTCCTATCTGAAAATAGCAAGGCTCAGGGACCATATTTCAGATAAGGTCCCATTCCTGGCACTGACTGCCTCTGCAACGCCCCAGGTAGTGAAAGATATCATGAAGAGGCTGGAATTCCGTAAGGAGAATGTTCTCAGGACAAGCTTCAGCAGAAAGAATATTTCTTACCTGGTCAGAAAAGTCGAAGATAAGGCAGCCTATCTTAATAAAACAATGAAAAAGATTAATGGATGCGGCATTGTGTATGTAAGGAGCAGGAAACGATGCAAGGAGGTTGCCGAACTTCTTGTTTCATATGGTGTGAGAGCTGATTTCTATCACGCAGGTCTGAGTGATGAGCTTCGAGACAGAAAGCAGTCAGCATGGAGCGCAGGTGACACCAGGGTAATAGTGGCTACCAATGCGTTTGGACTGGGGATTGATAAATCAGATGTAAGGTTTGTAATTCACTGGGATATTCCGGATTCCATTGAAAACTATTATCAGGAGAGTGGCCGTGCCGGAAGAGATGGCAAACCATCATTCGCAGTTCTGCTGATCTCACCTGCCGACATTAGCAGGCTAAAGGATTCCACCCGTAAGAAATTTCCGCCTGTTGAGAAAATCAAAGATACCTATGAAGCTCTGTGCAACTATCTCCAGGTGCCTTTGGGAGCAGGAAAAGAGAATGTTTTTGACTTTAATATGTCGGACTTTGTAACCAGATACCGTTTACCGGTAATCGAAACATTCAACAGCCTTCAGTTTCTTCAGCGTGAAGGATACATGGAGTTCACTGAGGAGATAAATAATCCCTCAAGAGTTCATTTTATCGTGAGCAGGGATGATCTTTACAAATTTCAGGTGGCTAATGAATCATTTGATTCATTCATTAAGCTTCTGCTGAGATCATATACGGGTATGTTCACCGATTTTGTTGCTGTCAATGAGGAAGCCCTGTCAAGAAAATCAGCTGCCACGCGTGACACTGTCTACAAATATCTTGTTAAATTATCTTCTCTGAATATAATCCGTTACATTCCTGGTAAAAGACTGCATTGGCAATTTTCACTGAAGAAAGGTTAGAGCGCAAGGCACTCTGGATCTCTCCTGATAACTATCTCCATGTGAAAGAGAAATATGAGATCAGGCTCGATAAAATGATCTTTTATGCCGAATCGGAGAATCGTTGCAGGTCAGTTATCATCCTTGATTATTTCGGAGAGGAATCTGACCGTTGCGGTATCTGCGATGTATGTCGTGAAAGAAATGAACTTGACCTGAGCAAATATGAGTTTGATCTTATCCTTGACTGCCTAAAATCTCTTCTGGCTGAGGAAAACCGCGATGCAGAGGAACTTGTTAAACTGTTAGACTGCCCTGAGGAGAAGGTTATTAAGGTTATCAGATGGTTATTAGACCATAAAAAGATCCAGCCTGACAGCGATCATAAACTTCACTGGTGTACATAATTACAAATCTATTTTCTGGGTCCCGGGTATAAGAGGAACATTTTTCCCTTTCCATATAAATTTGCCAGTAAGACCAACGGGTAAGGTGACGACCCCCTTGACATTTCCCTTCGCGAAATCCAGCTCTTCTTCGATATATCCCAGCGGATGGGGCACTTTCCCTCTTATGTGGGAAAGATAACCAGGCTGCGGTTTTATTTCAACTGATCTGAACCCATGTTCAGCAGGATTAATTCCACAGATAATTGAAAGGAAATCATAGCATACGCTTGCACTCCAGGCATGACAGTCGGATCTTGCTCCGACAATTGATTTTGAGTCTGGTTCTGTTTCCGGAAAAGTGGAAAGACCAAGATCAAGCATATCCTGCCATACTTTAAGCTGGCTGATATATGTGTCTCCAAGTCCTGATTTGTTCAGAGCCCTCATCATGTAAAATTTGTAGTATATTGAACACCTGATAAGAGATTTGTCCGCCTGGATCAATTTCATTATCTCCTGTTGCTGAATGGCAGGAACCAGGTCGGTAAGAACGGCCATAATATTTGTATGCTGCGAGAATATTTTTTTATCAGGTGTTTCGGCGAACAGCTTTTTTTTCATGTCGTAACATGATGTCAGAACTCCTTTTTTGATCATTTCGGCTCTCTCGCTGTATTTTTCTGCCTCATAACTGTAACCATAAAAGCTGAACAGATCTGCTGCCCGCTGAAGGGTATAGGCATATGTAAGTGACAATAAAGCTGAATTGCCGGTTTCGGCTCCCGGAGGAACACCATTTGGAAATTCATCCGTCCAATCGCTAAACTGCCACCAGTCTAGTGGCCCCAGCAAACCATTTTTCTGAAGCCTGTCTTCGTACCAGGATAAAACTGAACGGATATTTGGCAGGAATTGTCTCAGGAAAGCACTGTCATTGCGGTGCATATGGTAATCATGTACCATTGATACCCAGATAAGGGAAAAAGGTGGTATAATAGCCTGAATCTGTGATGGTGCCCTGCAAAATGTAAGACCTTCCGGTATTACTGAATTATTAATCTGGACTAGAGCATTTCTCATAAGCCTGTCATCACCGGAAACATAGAGCGATATTAATGACTGTATACGGGTATCGCCAACATACTGAAGCTGCTCATAATAGGGGCAGTCCCAGTAAGTTTCATTTGCGCACAGCCGTGCTGTACGCCATCCGGCATTCCAGATCTCTGATAATCTTGCCGTATCAGGTACACATTTGAAAACAGCATTTTCTTTTAATGGGTATGTTGTGGAAATATTGTAATAATCATTTATTACCAGCGGTTCGTCTGCAGTTTGTATCTCCATTTGTATGAATCTGAATGTTCTGAGACACAATGGTCTGTAGACTCTTTTAGCGGAGCCATCTGAAATAAATACATCATAAGCGCCTGAAATAGTTTTACCCTCAATCTGATTCCTGTTTCCTTTTATTCCTTTTTGATCGAAGAGCGCCTCACTGTATATTATTTTTATCCTTGATTTTTTTCCTCCGCTTATTAATATTTCAGGATAGCCAACAGACAGGATTTTGTTATCAAGGAGGATAACGGTATTTGTATTCTGACGAATGGAGAGTGGTACAGTGCCTTTTAAAAAGCCATCATCCGGTTTAATTCCCGAGGATCTGGCGATAGTGGCTATCCGTTCTTTTTTCTGCTCCATAAAGGGAACAGACCTTTTTATCAGCGACCATGGTGTCCCATGAATGTATCCTCTTCCGGTTCCCCTGTCCTGCACAAAACCTTTGGCCTGAGGCCAGCCTGAATCATCGAATTCCGGTTTTTCCCATCCCCATGGATACAAAGCACCATTAATGCTGTCGCAGGGCCCTGTAACGTAAAACCCATGAGCCATCTGCTCGGTGATTAAAATAGGAGAATAAGCAGTGTTATGATATACTTTCCATGTTTCATTTGTATTTACAAGGTAATGTTCAGGCAAATCTCCCTGCAGGATAAAAGCTGTGTACCTTGTGAATTGTGACGGCTGCCTGTAATTGCCAAAATTGTACACCTGGGCGGAGATGACATTCCTGCCTTTCTGCAGATATGGCGCTATATCCACTGATTCATAATTCCAGTGGAGAAAATCACTTTTAACAGGACCTTCGCAGATGAACGATCCGTTAACAAACAGTCTGTAACGGTTGTCTGCCGAGACATGAACAATAAATGTGTTTGGAACATCATTCATTTCAAAAGATTTCCGGTAATTGAAGACCCCATATTCCAAAAGCGGGGCTGAGGGATGCGATATCCACCACGATTTCCAGGCATGATTGAGATCATTCCAGACATTCGTATTTTCATTGATTAGATTCTCCTGGGCAGATACACCTGCGCATACGAGTAAAATGATAAATAAAAGTTTTCTTCGCTTCATTACTATCTTTCCATTAGGTTTTATAATATCTCCGGTCAACAGACCATTTTTTGTGATAATAAATAAATTATGATCCTTCTGAATACTCTGGTTTGTTATCTTCTTCCATTTTAATACCAGCGCCCTGCGCCCTGCGCCCTGTGCCCTGCCCTGCGCCCTGTGCCCTGTGCCCTGCGCCCTGTGCCCTGCCCTGCACCCTGCGCCCTGTGCCCTGCGCCCTGTGCCCTGCGCCCTGTGCCCTGTGCCCTGCGCCCTGCGCCCTGCGCCCTTTAATAGCACCTTACCTCAAAAATCCTTGCCAGTTCATCACCATTTGTTTTTTGCACGGTTATACGAATGGAATCTGCTTCAACATCCGGAAAAGTATGAACAACTTTCCGGAGGAAATTGCCGGTGCACTGCTTTTCAAATACAAGACTGCCCTTGTATTTAACCTCAATTTTATAGTCAGAAACTGTTTCGGGCTGTGGTCCCCTGATCTGATCCTGAAAGACAGACAATTCAGGTGACAGGCGCAGGAACCTGTTCAGTCCGGTGTCGAATGTCAGTTCAATAATTCCGATTTTCTGACTTTTGATCCAGCTGAGTTCAATCCAGGCGCCATTATCCTTCATATCGGCCTGCCACTGATGGCTCCTGCCATCCAGTACATTCCTGTTATAACCATCAATCACGCTTGATGCAGGTCCATTACTGGTTTCCCCCGAAGCTTTAATCTGAGCAGATCGGGCCATATCCTTATCATCTTCATTCTGAATTCCCAGCAATGCCTGATCCTGTCGAAGGAGGATCTGTTGAAGCCTCTGCAAATGGGTCTTATCCGAACTGAGAGCTGAGGGGGTGACTGATTCTTTCAGGCAGTAATTCATAGCAGTTCCGATGGCCTGACCCTGTGTGGCACAGGTTGCCATAACACGGGTTGATGAAAGTGCAACATGTGAACCGCTGATATTCCTTCCTGCCATAAAAAGATTGTCAAAGCTCTTACTGTAGAGGGATCTTAGCGGAATTGAGTAAGGAGCTCTTAACGGGATCGATCTGAAGGGGCTCTCAGATGTATCATCCATGCCCCTCGGAAGATGATCATCAAGAGGCCAGCCTCCGTATGCTACCCTGTCATCGAACAGATTGGCTGCAAGGATATCCTTCTGTATTATAATATAATCTCCTGTAATCCGACGGCTTTCCCTCTTTCCGGGTATCATGCCAAACCATGAGAGTGCCCAATTGGCTGAACCGGGGTGGTCGCCTGAGTTTTTTATATAGTCCCACACACCAAAAACAACTGCCATAAGATCGTTTCTTATACGCTGTCCGTCATTTATTATATTGTCAACACCTCCCAGTTCCAGCCACCAGTATCCATATTCATAAGAGTTTATTTTCCGGTGTACAAAGTCGGCGGCAGTATATTTTCTGGCCCAGGAGGGAGCAATAAAAGGCATTACTTTGTCGTGTTTCCTTGCCTGGAAAAGCAAACTGTTACCCATTGTTATATCATCAGGCTTATCCTGTCCAAGCGATTCTCCCCATTTTTCACGAGCTTCCCTGCCGCTCATAAATTCAGCTCCTGCAAGTGCAGCCAGGGTGCCGTCGCCGGTACAGTCTGCAAAACATTTTGCCGATACATCATAAAGCTCTTCTGTCTGAGAGCAGATAGCTTTTACTGAAAGTATTTCCCTCTCCACTGTTTGTACATCGAAAACAATTGTGTCAAGCAATAATGTTATATTCTTTTCAGAGAATACCTTATCATAAAGAACATAATCAAGCATTTCATGAGAAACCTGCGGATTCGTTACAGATTCAGTCAGCATAAGCTCTTCAAGTATGCCAGTTTCCCTCCAGACCTGATTCAATGCTGTCGCACCACAAATATGCATCCTTATCTCACTGCTGGCATTGCCGCCAAGCCTTGATCGGTTCTGTATCAAAACTACTTTGTTTCCGTTTCTGGCAGCAGCCAGAGCAGCACATACACCTGACATCCCGCCTCCCGCAATTAAAATCTCAGTCTCAATCTGTCGCCTTGCGAAAACCGTGACATCTTTATCAATCTCCACAATTCCATTTTCCCGGTCATTCAAAGAGTTAAGAGGATTTATCATTAAAGCACCAGAACCAAGTCCCATGGCCTTAATAAAAGTACGTCTGTTATTTTTCATTTATCTGTTACTATATCAGTTAAATAGATCTTAACGGTTATTTATTATCAAAAACAACAATCGACTCCTGTTGTGGTGTCCGCACAGGAAGGTTAATCTTCGGCTTTTACAGCTTCAATAATTAAGCTGTCATATGAAGGCTGTATAATGTAGCCTGACTCGACGATTAAATACTTGCTGTTATCAGTCCAGTTTCCATCCAGGAAGTTTAATAATAAAGCCGGATCACCTTTTAATTCATCGTACTTCCATTTCAGCCAGTCTGCACACTCCCTTGTGTATTTTTTAAAACGTTCATTGTCACCAATATTTAAATCTATATAGGCAGCATTTGAATACTTTCTAAACCAGTCTTGTTCAATTTCCATTAAGTAGTCTGCATTTTCCTCACCAAAAGTCTCAACATAACTTCGATGCAGCTGTTCATACCTCTCTTGCCCAGGTTCAAGATGATCTTCAATCCAGCCGGGTGAATACCAGTATGTCCCAGGGTTCTTATCAAAGTACTCCCTGTACCTTTCCTTTGAACCCATCATATGAGTTATACAATCATGTCCCCGCACCACAACTAACCTGTTTTTATTGGATTTAATCCCCGCGATGCCATTACTGCAAAGTCCGTAACCCACCAATATTGCATCATAATCCTTTGTCACACTATCTATTGCATTCTGAAGCGAGCTGCGAAGATCATCGGGGTAGCAGTGCAGACCCCAGTCAAAGAATTTTATATCGAAATAATTTTTTGAAACAGAAATATAGTGGCATACTTCTCTCCACAACACGTGACAACCGATATAATAGTATTTTGCCATAATTTAATTAAATAATCTCAATGTGCCACAACAAATTTTCTTACTCCGGTTAATATGTTATTCACCTTCATGGAATAAAAATACATTCCATTTCTCAATGATGTCACATTGAGTGTAACTGAGTATAAATCAGGTGACTGATCTTCACTGACCACTGTCAGGACCTCATTGCCTGAAATATCAAATACTTTTATGCTTACATATCCCTGTGATTTTAAAGTGTATGATAAAGTTGTTACTGATGAGCAGGGATTAGGATAATTCTGATCTATTTTATGCTGCCACATCTCATTATCCGGGATTTCCGGAATTCCGGTAACTTCATTATTATTTCTGCCGGGAGATCCGTTGAAAAATGGAGCCCAGTTTTCAGGCAGATCATTGTCAAGTTCAGGTGATTTTAAAATTAGTGAATATCCTCCGCCATTGGCCAGCTCAGGCCATGGGTTCGAATTGCCATAATGCACAGAGTCAATAAGTACATTATCAGAGTTATACAGGTTGATTACTTCACCTTCGTTTTTGAGACCGAAGCCGGTATTTCCCATATAGTCATATGCATGAGGAAATCCAGACCGGAATATAGCGATGTCTTCGCAAATCGTCAGATATCTTTTTGATTGAATTTCTGTCCCCATAGGGAAAATAAAGACATTTTTATCATTGCTGTCTTTCAGTTTCCACCCTGAAAGATCAAGTGTATTACCAGAGTAATTAAAAATCTCAATCCAGTCTCCTGTGTTAAAATCGGGAGATGAGTTGTAATTTATTTCATTAATAATCAGGTAAGGCTCATTCTCCGGGCTTTTCTCAAATACAGCTGTAATCTCCTTGTCGCTCTCCATCGAAAAAATAATTTCAGTAGATGGATCTGATCCTGATCCTGAAAATTCCCAGCGTAAAAATTTGTAGCCCGGATTTGGATAAGCTTTCACTGATAAAGGCACATCTTTAAAGAAGTTACCATTGAAATCCGGCAGAGTCACCTTTCTGTCATAGATCAACACTGTTCCTGCAGCTGTCAGATTAGTTTTTATTTTCAACGCAGCCATTCCTGTAAGTCCGAATTTGCTCTTTATATGATTAATTGCATTTCCTGGTCGCTCACTAATAAAATCCAGTATGTAGTTAACATTTCCAAGCCATTGTTCCAGGGAACTGAAAGTGGGAGATATGGTCCATGGTTCATTAAAATCAGGATCCAGTTGACCTCCCCATCTGGCTATATGCCTGGGAATCTCTGGTTCAAGTGTCTCCCTGAATTTTTGTACAATACTTCCAAGATGGTCGGGCCTGAATGTAGTGTTCAGATAAAAGGCATAGCGTTGTATAAAACGGTTTTTAAAATCGGCATTTGACAGTAAATTTCTTAGCAGGAATGTTGACCATG
>JADKBK010000012.1 GCA_016715075.1 Bacteroidales bacterium | reverse complement strand
ATGTTGGCAGCCTGATTGAAAAGAGCACCGCGATGCTGCAGGCGATCCATAGATACCAGTTTACAAATGGAATATATACCTGCCCCCTGTTGATTGTAGGATTCAATACCCTTACTTTAGGCCAGATGTTAAGTGATACAGCCTCCTTTATTATTGTGAATGATCCGCTTATGATTGCCTGGCTTGCAATGATTGCAGCGGCAGTTGCTATTAGTATTCCCGGTAACAGAAACCACTTTGGCATTATGGCATAGAAAGGATTTACCCCTTCACCCGGGTAGCCATTTGCTATCAGCCATGCTCCCTGTCCAAAATAATTTATCAGAAGAGAGATCTTGACAAAGATCCATGCAATCTGAATATTAGCCCGACCACAGTGACCCAGGTCGGCATAGAGCGCTTCAGCACCAGTGGTACAAAGAAAAACAGCACCCAGAAGGATAAAGCCCCCCGGATAATGATCAAGAAACTGGTAGGCATATACCGGATTGAGGGCTTTCAGAATTTCCGGATGATCGACAAGCTTCGACATTCCAAGGGTCGCGAGCATCAAAAACCAAATCACCATTATCGGGCCAAAGGAACTCCCAATAAAATTTGTTCCAAACTGCTGTATAAAAAAGAGAACTGCAAAAATAAAAAGTACTATCGGGATAACAGGTATATCAGGATTGTAGAGCTGTAAACCTTCAATTGATGAAGTTACTGTAATTGCAGGTGTTATCACTCCGTCGGCAAGCAGAGCTGACCCTCCTATCATTGTCAGCAATGCTGCCCATGAGGGTTTTCTTTTAAGCAAGGCAAAAAGGGCAATTATTCCCCCCTCTCCCTTGTTATCAGCACGGAGAGCTATAAGTATATACTTCGTAGTGGTCTGAAGAGTGAGAGTCCAGAAAACACACGACAACCCTCCATAGATGAGCAGCTCATTGAATTCTGTTCCTCCCCTGACAATAGCCTTCATAACATACAGAGGGCTGGTTCCCAGATCGCCAAACACAATACCGAGTGTAACGATCACCCCTACTGCAGAGAGCTTCTTAATATCCAGATGCCGTTCAGGCGCTTCCATTATTTTAGTTTTCTGCCGCTTCAAAAAAAAATTGAACAAAAACGGCGAAAGTTAGTAATTATAAATATTTTAAGAATCAGCTTCAAAGGAATAATTTTATTATAAAATGTATCTTTGACACTATTCACAATAACTATCGGTTTTACAACTTCCATCATTCTAACAGTAATGAAAATAATATTCAACAATACCAGAAATATACTACTGATCATATTTTTATTAGTCAGTTTTACATCTTCGGGAGGTCAGACATTGACCCCTGCCTCCGAAAAACTTTCCTTTCTCTTCATCGGGGATATAATGGGACACGATGAACAGATCTGGTCTGCCGAAAACAGGGAGACGCATCTGTTTGAATATGATGATGTTTTCAAATTTATTAAACCGGTAATTTCAGAAGCTGATATTGCCATTGCCAATTTTGAGGTCACTCTCGGGGGACCCCCTTATATGGGATATCCTCAGTTCAGCTCCCCTCCCGCCCTGGCAGCAGCCTGCAAAAATGCAGGAATTGACTACATGGTGACTGCCAATAACCATGCTGCAGACAGGGGCAGAAAAGGCATCGAAGGAACCATTAACAGGCTTGACAGTCTTGCCATTCCACATACGGGTACTTTTCTTAATGCTGCATCCAGAGATAGCCTTTACCCTTTAATGTTTAAAAAAAACGGAGTTTCAATAGCACTTCTTAATTACACCTACGGCACTAATGGCATAAATGTACCTGAACCTGTAATTGTAAATATCCTTGATAAGAGCGTCATTACAACAGATATCAGGAAGGCAAAGGCTAATAACCCCGATATCACAATCCTCTTTCTTCACTGGGGAACCGAATATGATACCGTGCCTTCAAAATTCCAGACCGATCTTGCAAACTACTTCTTCTCTCTTGGAGTAGATCTGATTATTGGTTCTCATCCTCATGTGCTGCAAAAGATGATCTGGTCAAAAAGTATCACCGGCGGCAAAGATGGTATTGTTGTCTACTCCATGGGCAATTTTATCTCAAACCAGAGGAAGCCAAAAACTGACGGAGGAGCTATTGTCAGGATCGAATTCACCCGGCAGGGGAACGAAATGAAAATTTCAGATGCAGGATTCTACCTGACCTGGGTGTATACTCCTATTGAGAAATACAGGAAAAAATTCTTCATCCTCCCATGCTCTGAATTTGAGAACACGCCTGAGTTCTTCAGCAAACCGGCAGAATACAATCAGATGAAGCGCTTTATACAGGATGCCAGGTCACTCCTTTACAATCAAAATATCAATATCAGGGAGAGAATCTATAACGGAACTGACTGGATGTAACCTAAATATTTGACCTCGCCGTCATTCAATGGTCATTTGCGCTTCGCGCGTCATTCAGTTGTCATTTGGCCAGCGGCCGTCATTAAGAGTCATTCGCCTCGCTGTCATTGATGGTCATTAGCCTTCGGCGTCATTATGTTGTAACAATTGAATGACAATCGAATGACTTTCTCTTCGGTCTTCGGACTTCGGACTTCCGACTTCCTTCCGACTTCCGACTTCCGACTTCCGACTTCCGACTCTCCAATTAATAATATTCGCAACCTTTCAATTAATAAACAGAAATCAAATTAATTATGTCGATTTTTATAAATATAATTGCATATTGATTGGTTTCATCATTATTTTTAAATAATCCAGATGGAAAATTCCATTGCACTTCTTTCGTTAACAGCAATCTCAATCGGCTTTATTCATACGATATTGGGACCAGATCATTATCTGCCTTTCATTGTACTTAGCCAGGCACGAAAATGGAGCCTCAGGAAGACAATGCTTATCACATTCTTCTGTGGTATTGGGCATGTAATGAGTTCCGTAATACTTGGACTTGTTGGAATAGCTGTAGGGATATCCGTCACCAGACTGGTATCGTTTGAATCGTTCAGGGGTAATATAGCTGCATGGCTTTTTATTGCATTCGGACTGGTATATATGATTATAAGCATACGCAACCTGATAAAGAAAAGGAAGCACAGCCATTCTCATTTTCATGTCAGCGGTGAAAAGCATGAACATGAGCACAATCACCATAAGGAACACACCCACATTCATCATGAAGAGATGGCCAATACCACCCCGTGGGTACTTTTTCTTATTTTTGTCTTTGGTCCCTGTGAACCACTGATTCCGATTCTGATGTATCCTGCTGCTCAGCATAATATTCCTGGTACTCTCCTTGTATCAATTCTCTTCTCAGCAGTCACAATCGGAACCATGATGTCCATTGTACTTGCATTTAAGATGGGATTGAATAAGATAAATCTGAAGCCGGTAGAAAAGTACAGCCATCTGATTGCAGGCGCCATGATCTTTTTCTCCGGGCTGGCAATTCAGTTTCTGGGTTTGTAGTTACTTCTTTTTAGTACATTTGTAAAAAATTTCAGAATGAATTACGATTACAATACACAACGAAAAAGGATGGCATTGCCTGAATATGGAAGGAATGTCCAGAAAATGGTTGATCACATCAAGACCATTGAGGACAGGGATGAGAGGAACCGTGCTGCCAAGACCATTATTGGGATAATGGGTAACCTTAACACCCATATACGCGATGTAGGCGATTTCAAGCACAAATTATGGGATCATCTTGCTCTCATTGCTAATTTTGAACTTGATATTGATTCTCCATATCCTGTTCCCGAACCGTCGAAATTTGTTGAAAAACCAAAACAGGTGCCTTACAGGCAGGGTGAGATTAGATTCCTTCATTATGGACGGATAGTCGAGCTGATGATCAATGCTGCCTCGGAGATGGAAGATGGTGAGGAAAAGGAATATTTCACCAACCTCATTGTCAATCAGATGAAGAAGTCATACATCACCTGGAACAGAGCACAGGTTGCTGATGAGGTCATTATCGGCGATATGAAATTATTATCAAAGGGGAGACTGAAGATCACTGATGGCGTAAAGATCCTCGAAGTAAAAGAGCTGATTCCAGCCGTTAAAAGAAAGCCTCAGGGAAAAGCCGATAACAAGCAACAGAATAAACCATACAATAAGAAAAAGGTTACGTCAGGCACTAATGGGTACTTTTATTGTCCATGGGGGTAAATCACTCAGGGGAGAAATAACGCCGCAGGGAGCAAAAAACGAAGCTCTGCAGGTGATTTGTGCAACTCTTCTGACAGGTGAAAAAATCACCATAAAGAACTTACCTGATATAAGTGATGTCAATAAACTCATTGAACTTCTTGGCTCCCTTGGAGTCAGAGTTACAAAAGAGTCAGATTCCATAACCAGCTTTGAGGCTGTTGACATAAATCTCGATTATCTTCAGACAAAAGAATTCAGAGCCCAAAGTTCCAGCCTCAGGGGATCGATAATGATAGTTGGTCCGCTTCTGGCCCGATTCGGCAAGGCTTTCATTCCAAAACCCGGAGGCGACAAGATCGGCCGCCGCAGGGTCGATACTCACTTTATTGGTTTCCAGAAGCTGGGCGCTGTCTTCGAATTTGATACACTGGATCCGTTCTTCAAAGTAGAGGCTCCTTCACTCACAGGCACATACATGCATCTTGATGAGGCGTCCGTAACCGGGACAGCCAATATAATTATGGCCGCGGTTCTGGCGAAAGGACTCACTACAATATATAATGCAGCCTGTGAACCATATATTCAGCAGCTGTGCAGGATGCTGGTATCAATGGGGGCAAGAATAAGCGGTATCGGGTCAAACCTGTTATATATTGACGGGGTAACAGGTCTCGGAGGATGCGTGCATAAGATACTTCCCGATATGATCGAAATAGGATCATTTATCGGGATGGCAGCAATGACTGAATCAGAGATAACAATCAAAAATACTGCATACGATCAGCTTGGTATAATTCCCGATGCATTCCGGCGCCTTGGCATCAGACTTGAAAGAAGAGGAGATGATATATTTATCCCCCGACAGGAACATTATGAGATTGAGACATTTATTGACGGATCAATAATGACAATTGCCGATGCTATCTGGCCAGGTCTGACTCCGGATCTGTTAAGCGTCTTCCTGGTTACAGCCACTCAGGCCAAAGGAGCTGTTCTGATTCACCAGAAAATGTTTGAAAGCCGTCTCTTTTTTGTAGATAAGCTTATTGACATGGGTGCACAGATAATATTGTGCGATCCTCACAGGGCAACTGTAATCGGACAAGATAAAATGATACGATTAAAAGGCACAGTAATGTCTTCCCCCGATATCAGGGCAGGGGTTGCCCTGCTCATTGCCGCTCTTTCCGCAGAAGGCAAAAGCATTATTCACAATATAGAACAGATCGACCGCGGCTATCAGAATATAGACCAGCGTCTCAATGCCCTCGGAGCTAATATTCAAAGAATAGAATAACCCAATTCAAATTGGCAGCAGCAGGGGCTCAAAATATTCAGCCCCTTCTGCCAATTTGTCAAACTTCGACTGTTGGCAGGCAATTTGCTAAACAGGTTATTAAACCGAAACAGCGTAAGTGATGATGAAGAAAAAACATAGGGAGCAGGAAGAGAGAGAAGAAAAGACAGCCAACAAACCTACTGAAAATAAAGAATTTAGTCGCGGATCTGAGAATAGTGACGGTAACGCAAATGAATACTCATTTTCGGATGGGTCGACCGTAAATGCTTCAGGCGAAACAGGTGAGGGCGACTTCTCCGCTGACAAAATTGTATCTGACCTTAAGAGCGCTGAAGAAAAACTGGCAGAAATGCAGGACAAATATATGCGTCTCTCGGCTGAATTTGATAATTACCGGAAAAGAACACTTCGGGAGAAAATGGATTTGTCAAAATATGCCGCCGAAGACCTCTTCAGGAAGATCATACCTTTTATGGATGATTTTGACAGGGCTGTTGCACACATGGATACCACAGCCGACAGTACTGCTATTAAGGATGGTATTGATCTTATATACAATAAATTCTCAGATTTCTTAAAGCAGAACGGTGTGAAAGAAATTGAATCAATGAACCTTGGATTCAATGTTGATCTCCATGAAGCGATAGCAAAGGTTCCTGTACAGGAAGATGATAAAAGAGGTAAAGTAGTTGATGTGGTGCAAAAGGGCTATTACCTTCAGGATAAGGTTCTAAGACATTCTAAAGTAGTTGTAGGGGAATAATATAAGCCTGAAAGGAAGACAGGAGATAAAGTGGCTGAATAATATAAAAATTAAGAAGGATGGGGAAAAGAGATTATTATGAAGTTCTCGGAGTATCAAAAGAGGCCACAAAAGAGGAGATAAAAAAGGCTTACAGGAAACAGGCCCTGAGGTTTCATCCTGATAAAAATCCAGGCGATAAGAAATCGGAGGAGAATTTCAAAGAAGCAGCTGAAGCCTATGAAGTTCTGAGCAACGAGGAGAAAAAAGCCCGGTACGACCGTTTTGGCCATGCAGGTATGGGAAACTCCGGTAATGGGTTCAGCGGACATGGAATGACAGTTGAAGATATATTCTCATCATTCGGGGATATTTTCGGTGATGCTTTCGGAGGCTTCGGAGGGTTTGGAGGCGGAGGCAGAAGGGGTAAAAGAGTAAGCAAGGGAACCAACCTCAGGGTAAAAGTAAAACTCAACCTGCAGGAAATCGCCACAGGCACAGAGAAAAAATTAAAAGTCACAAAATACGATTCATGCGACACCTGTAACGGAACTGGCGCAGCCGATGCATCCAGCATGTCAACATGTTCAACATGTCATGGTTCAGGACATGTTACCCGTCTTACAAATACGATGCTTGGGCAAATGCAGACAACATCTGTATGTCCGGCATGCGGCGGAGAAGGTAAAACAATAACAAAAAAATGCACCACCTGCTACGGAGAAGGCATTGTACAAAAAGAAGAGGTGATTAAGATAAACATCCCTGCAGGTGTTGCAAAAGGAATGCAGATGACAGTTGGCGGAAAGGGAAATGCCCCCAGAAGAGGCGGGATAAACGGCGATCTGCTTGTTGTATTTGATGAAGAAGAGCATCCCGACCTGATAAGAGAGGGAAACGACCTTATTTACAATATGTTTATCAGTATACCTGATGCAGTACTCGGCACACATGTTGAGGTGCCTACTGTCGATAATAATGTGAAAATAAAGATAGAACCAGGAACCCAGCCTGGAAAAATACTCAGATTAAGAGGAAAAGGATTGCCTGAAGTAAACGGCTATGGAAGAGGTGATCTTCTTGTTAATGTAAATGTCTGGATTCCCAGAAATATGACAAGAGAAGAGATGAAAGTCTTCGAAAAACTCAAGGAATCAGGCTCTTTCACCCCGAATCCTGACAAAAACGATAGGGGATTCTTTGACAGGATGAAAGGGTATTTCGAGTAATTATTTAAATCCTGTCAGAATATTTTATTTCTGTTTTATACTCTGTAAATAGCTGTTTCATCCTGAAGAGTCTGTAATAAAGAACTCTGTCTCCCTGTGTGCAATAAAAAGATAATGCACTGAGATCAACAAGAAGCAATAATTTTCATGGAGTTTTTTTATATTTACAATTCATAAAGAATTTCTAACAATTTTCCCTTATGGCACTTTTTGAAGCTGTAAATGTCACAAAAAAATACGGTGATCAGCTGGCCCTTGACAAAGTCAGCATATCTGTTCCGGAACAGTCTATTTACGGACTGCTTGGACCCAATGGCGCCGGAAAAACCACTCTCATCAGAATTATTAACCAGATCACCGGCCCCGATTCAGGTGAACTCTATCTAAATGGGAAAAAACTCATGCCTGAAGATGTGCAGGTAATCGGATATCTTCCTGAAGAGAGAGGTTTATACAAGAAAATGAAAGTCGGTGAACAGGCTCTCTACTTTGCACAGCTTAAAGGCCTGTCAAAAGCCGAGGCGATGAAACGACTAAAGTACTGGTTTAATAAACTGGAAATAACCGAGTGGTGGGGGAAAAAAATCGAGGAATTATCAAAAGGGATGGCCCAGAAAGTCCAGTTTGTAACAACTGTCCTGCATGAACCAAAGCTCCTGATTTTTGATGAACCCTTTACCGGCTTCGATCCACTGAATACAAATATTATAAAAAAAGAAATCCTCTATCTGAGGGAACGCGGTGCTACAATTATTTTCTCAACCCACAATATGGAATCTGTGGAGGAACTATGCGACAATATTACCCTGATTGATAAAGCAAAAACACTGCTGGAAGGCAGTGTTCATGATATACGAAGCCAATGGGCTGCAAATGAATATGATCTTGTTTTTGACGGAGACGTGAAAATTGAAGGTAACGGAGATTACAATATTCTCAATCAGCAAAAGGAGGGTAACAAAAGTATCATCCGTCTCAAAACTATCAGCAGTATAAAAACAAATGATATCCTCCAGACAGTACTGAAATCAGGTAACCTGATCTCCTTTAATCCAGCCCTGCCATCAATGAACGAGATATTTATCAGGGTAATTGAAAACAGAAATTAAATTCTTTGTAAAACACATCAAGTTCTTTGTTATGAATAAGATATCTGTCATTATAAAAAGAGAATATGTCACCAGGGTAAGAAAAAAATCCTTCATAATAATGACTATTCTTGCACCTTTACTGATGGCTTCTATCATCATTCTTCCCACAATGATTATGATGAATCAGGATGGTGAGTATAAAAAGATTGCCGTGATCGAGGACAATTCAGACCTCTTTAAAGGAGTTATCAGGAATACCAAAGACGCCGAATTCGTTTATCTCGAGAATGTGAAGGTTGAGGATCTCCAGAAAACATTTGAAAGTGCCGGATACTACGGAATATTATATATTTCTCCCGAACTCATTAATGTCCCGAATGCGGTTCAGCTTATATCCAAACAGCAACCTCCGATAGGACTCCTTCAGTATATAGAAAATTCCCTGAAGAAGGAGATAGAAAGGCAGAAGCTTCTGGCCTACAAGATCGAAAATCTCGACGAAATAATGAAAAACATCGAGACCAGTGTGTCAGTTCAGACAAAAAAGATTGATGAAACAGGAGCCGTAAAGGGGACGAGTACAGGAATAGCAATGGCTCTTGCATATCTGTTTGGATTCATGATGTATATGCTCGTATTTATTTTCGGAGCCCAGGTTATGAGAGGAGTTATCGAGGAGAAAACCAGCAGGGTGGTTGAAGTGATAATCTCTTCTGTTAAACCCATACAGCTGATGATGGGGAAAATAATAGGCATCGCTCTTGTCGGACTAACCCAGTTTTTTATATGGATTTTCCTGACAATAGGTATCGCTACTGTTGTGAAAACCACCGTATTGCCGAAAAACAACCTGACAGAACTGACACAATCAGTTCCGCAGAATATGATGTCAGCTGATAACCAGGCTGCTGTTGCAGCACAGAGTGCAAATGTTTCGCCTCAGCTTGCAGAATTCTCAAAAATGTTTGACAGCGCTATGAATCAACCCTGGGGCCTTATTATATTCTGCTTTATCTTCTATTTTATAACAGGATATCTGCTTTACGCTTCTGTTTTTGCAGCCATCGGCTCCGCAGTCGACAATGAAACTGAGACTCAACAGTTTATGCTTCCGGTGACTATACCTATTATTATCGCACTTATGGTAGCGATCGGGACCATGCAAAACCCGGAAAGTTCACTTTCATTCTGGTGTTCTATGATCCCGCTCACTTCACCGATAGTTATGATGGCACGAATCCCGTTTGACGTACCCTACTGGCAAATAGCAGTTTCAATGGCTCTGATGATTGTTACATTTCTGGCCTTTGTCTGGATGGCAGCAAAAGTCTACAGAACAGGAATTCTTATGTATGGGAAAAAGACTTCCTGGAAAGAGATGTGGAAGTGGCTGAGATACAGTGGGTAAAAAAGGGCTCAGGGCTCAGGGCTCAGGGCTCATGGCGCAGGGCGCAGGGCAAGAAGGAAAGATGACAGGGAGACTTCCTGACTCAGTGTAACTCCGTGAAGACTCCGTGGTACTCCGTGTTTAAAAAACTAAAAATTAACAATAATGTCAAAGATCCTTGTTATAGACGATGAAAGAGCCATCCGGAATACACTCAAGGAGGTTCTTGAGTATGAGAAGCACGAGGTTGACCTTGCTGAAGATGGTCCCAAAGGCATTGAAATGTTTGCCTCAAACTCATATGATGTGGTCCTTTGCGACATTAAAATGGCAAAGATGGATGGCATTGAGGTTCTGGGGAAAATTGAGGAGACATCATCTGATGTGCCTGTAATTATGATCTCAGGTCATGGCAATATAGACACAGCCGTTGAAGCAATAAAGAAGGGAGCCTACGATTTTCTCGAAAAGCCTCTGGATCTGAACAGACTCCTGATAACCATCCGTAATGCAATGGATAAGTCAACACTTATCACTCAGACACAGGTGCTGAAGAACAAGGTAAGCAAGATGTATGAAATCGTCGGAAACTCTGAAGCTATAGATCAGGTTAAGACAATGATCGACAGGGTTGCCTCCACAGAGGCACGAGTGCTTATCACAGGCTCAAATGGTACAGGGAAAGAGCTCGTGGCTCACCAGATACACGAAAAAAGCAACAGGGCAAAAGGACCGTTTGTAGAAGTTAATTGCGCGGCAATACCATCTGAACTTATTGAAAGTGAATTATTCGGACACGAAAAAGGATCTTTCACCTCAGCTATCAAGCAAAGGATAGGTAAATTTGAACAGGCTAACGGAGGCACGCTGTTTCTTGATGAGATCGGGGATATGAGTCTTTCAGCTCAGGCTAAAGTTCTGAGAGCCCTGCAGGAGAACAAGATCACAAGGGTCGGATCTGATAAGGATATTCATGTAAATGTCAGAGTCATAACGGCAACCAACAAGAATATAAAAAAGGAGATTGAAAATAACAATTTCAGAGAGGATCTCTATCACAGGCTTAGCGTCATCCTGATACATGTACCAAGCCTGAATGAGAGATCGGACGATATCCCCCTGCTGGCAGAACACTTTAACTCACTTATCTGCGGCGAGTACGGCATGAGCAGGAAGAATATTACGAAGGATGCAATAGATGAACTCCAGAAAATACAATGGACCGGGAATATCAGGGAATTCAGGAATGTCCTGGAAAGACTGATCATCCTCTGCCCCAATGAAATTACTGGGAAAGATGTGCTTGCTTATGCAAAACCTGTTTCAGGAAACAATACATAAATCTCAGTGTACCTCTGTGATCCCCGGTTCCTACCCGATTAACTTTTATCGTGTATACACGGTGCAAGAACAGAGTTCACAGAGAAAACAGATAAATGAATGTACCGGATAGAAAAAGACAGCCTGGGAGAGAAGCAGATACCTGCCAATGCCCTTTATGGAATACATGCGCAGAGGGCGAAAGAGAATTTTCCCGGGAATACCGTTTTTCCGCTTGAATGGTATAAAGCTGTTGGTACAACCAAACTGGCTTGTTACCTGACTTATAAGAAATTCAGGGATGCTGCAGTAAAAAAGAACGGAGAGATACCTCAACTTGATTTTATTACAAATGACATACTCGATCCTTTGATCAGTGCTGCTCTTGAAGTTGCCGACGGTATCCACTATGAACACTTTATTGTGCCGGCTGTGCAGGGAGGCGCCGGGACAAGTATTAATATGAATATCAATGAGATCATAACTAATTCAGCTCTACAGAAATCAGGGCATATGTATGGTGATTATGTTTTTATTGACCCATTGGAACATGCAAATATTTTCCAGTCGACAAATGATGTAATACCAACAGCCTTGACTATAGCTGTCATGAAGCTGTTACAATCACTTGAAGAGAATATAAACCTCCTGAGACAGAGAGTTGAGAAACTGGAAAAGGCAAACAGGGAGAAGCTCCGGCCCGGATATACACAGATGATGGAGGCTGTTCCGTCATCAATCGGCTTACTCTTCAGCACCTATAATGAAGCTCTTTCGCGTGACTGGTGGAGGGTATCCAAATGCTCCGAGAGAATAAAACAGGTAAATCTCGGTGGCGGGGCCATTGGTACTGGATTATCCTTACCAAGATTTTTTATCATGGAAGTTGTTCCCGAATTGCGAAACCTTACCGGTCTCCCGGTGGCGCACAGCGAAAATCTCTCCGACGCCACCTCAAATCTTGACAGGTGGGTTGAGATCCACGCCACATTAAAAGCCCATGCGGTTAACCTTGAAAAGATATCCTCCGATCTGCGTCTTCTTTCCTCTGATGTTTCAGCCATCAGATCGATATCCCTACCTGAACGTCAGGTTGGAAGCACAATTATGCCAGGGAAGATAAATCCGGTTATACCTGAATTCATAATATCATCATCGCACAAGATCTATTCAAATGATGTTCTTATAAGCTCGCTTTGTTCACAGGGAACACTGGAGCTGAATGCATATCTTCCGGTAATAGGATATGCCCTGATAGAAAGCATCAATCTGCTGATATCAGGTAACAGCTCACTCCTGCTTAACCTGTTTGATGCAATTAAAATCAACGAGTCAACAGGCTATAATGCTCTTATCCACAGTCCTTCAGCCACCACAGCCCTTACTCCGCATATCGGTTATCATAAAGCAGCTGAAATTGCCAGGCTGATGAAGGAGAAACAGCTCGATATCTTTGAAGCAAACAGTATTCTGAATTATCTTGAAGACTCAAAACTCCGGACTATTCTCCAGCCGGGTAATCTGCTGAAACTGGGGTTCACTCTTGATGATCTGACATTATAATTGATCTCAGCTGATCCCTGTGAATACCTGTATAACAAGAAAATAACTGACACGCCTGCCTGCCGGAAGGCAGGGAGAACACAGAGTCCCTTCGATAGCCATCGGGAAGCTTTCGGGAGCACAGAGGAACACAGAGAGTAATTTTATTAAATTTGAAATAAAAATTTACAGGATGTCCAGAGGAAGAGAGTCAAAACCTCATATCGGTATTTACGGCCGCCGCAATAATGGTAAGAGCAGTCTCATTAACTGTCTTGCAGGACAGGATATTGCCATTGTCTCGGCGCAGGCCGGAACTACTACCGATCCTGTAAAGAAATCATTTGAGATAACCGGCTTCGGACCTGTTATCCTGATAGATACTGCAGGGATTGATGATGACGGGGAACTGGGAGATAAAAGAGTTGAACGGACAGTAAGAACTTTGGAACTTACCGACCTGGCACTCCTCGTCGTTACGGCTAATTACTGGGGGGAATTTGAGGATGGCCTGATAAAAAGGTTCCATGAACAGGATATTCCCTTTATTGTAATTCACAGCAAATCGGATCTTGAGGAAGCTACCACTGATTTTAAAATAAAATCACCGCTCTCACCGGGACAATACTTTTTGAATTCTCCTCACTCGACAAACGTAATTACGAAGAGCTTATATCTCTTATCAGCAAAACAATCCCTGAGCACTCCTACAGGACTCCCACCCTGCTGGGTGATCTGATCAGCTACGGGGATATTGTCCTGCTTATTACCCCAATAGACGTAGAAGCGCCGGCGGGAAGACTAATTCTTCCGCAGGTACAGGCAATCAGGGATATCCTCGACAATGATGCTGTGGCTATTATCCTGAAAGAGAGGGAAGTTGACAGTTTCCTTAAGAAGACAAAAATAAAGCCAGCCCTTGTTGTTACCGACTCGCAGGTATTTGTAAAAGCCGATGCATCTGTTCCCAGTGACATACCGCTGACCAGTTTCAGTATTATGCTTGCCAGGTTCAAGGGTGATTTCGATAACTATCTGAAAGGAACTCCAAGGATATCTGATTTGAAAGACGGAGACAGGGTTCTTCTCCTTGAATCATGCACCCATCATGTGTCATGTGACGATATTGGCAGAACAAAAATACCACGGTGGATCACCGCATTCACTGGTAAAAAAATCGAATATGATGTGGTTGCAGGACATGATCCTTTACCCAGACCGATTAATGATTACGCGCTTGTAGTACAATGCGGGGGCTGCATGATAACAAGAAAACAGATCCATAACCGTCTTCAGCCGGCAGTCAGAGCCGGTGTACCTGTTACCAATTATGGAATGGCAATTGCATATGTACAGGGAATTTACAACAGGGCAATTGCACCATTTGTGAAAGAAGATAAAAACACGCAGGTTTATTTATAGAATTCCTACCTGGCTCGTTCCACTATCACAGCATTTTCCAGCAGCCCAAAAGGTATCATACAGTAATCATCACGCCAGATATTGGTATTTTCATCCCCCTTTAGTCTCCGCTCATACCAGTCAGCCTCCCCTTTCCGGTTAGTTGTCCATGTACTGGCTCCTGTAAAACTCTCCGGAGAAAGCTCTATCAGCTCCCCTTCTGCATTGTGATGCGGCCCGAGAAGATTCCTTAACGAATTAATAAGTGTAATACTGACTTCATTGGTACCCTCTTTTAAAGCGTCAGTAATATCAACTTCCCATGGTGACCACGCCACAGGGGGCAGGTCATTTCCGTTAATTTTCACCTTTATAATAATGGCTTCACTCAAAGGAAACTTAAGAAGATATTTTTTATCCTTTTCCAGTCTGGTGATTTCGAAGCTTTTTTCAAGCATGAAACTACCATTATAAAAGGGATATCCCTGCGAGACAAGGTCCCCGGTAAAAAGTGATTTTTCTTCTGTAATTGTGAAGGATGAAAAATGATGAACCGCTTTTGACACGAGGAAACCGCGGGCATTATGCTGCGATGGCTCCGCTGGTCTTTTTGAGGTATCTGCTTTTATGGCAAATTCACCTGTCAGGTATATACTCTCAATCTCGCTTCCGTACCGTTCAAAAGGATTGCGGCTCTCCGGAACAGGCGCCCTGTAATTCAGTGAAAGCAGTACAGTATTGGATCCATCCGCTACCAGATCAGATACTGCAACGGTTTTAAAGGTCAGGTCCCTGTAAAAGGTCTTACCATCAAATTTCACAGCTTTACCGTTAACCTCAATAGCTGAAAACATCTCAGGCTGCTCTATGACAAGGTCGCATTTTGATGGGATATAGTCGGCATTAAAATCAAATGCAAGGATAAGCGGACCATTATACTGCGAGGCTGTGAACCTCTCATGAATTCCTATTACAGGTTCTGGCTGGCTGAACGATTTTCCTCCGTCAACCGAATATCGAGCAAAATCCAGTGTCATGGCGTTTACATCAAGCCGTTTTCCTGTCCAATCCCCTGAGATCGTAAGCAGCTCTTTTTCACCTTCAGGAACAGAATACGCACCAGACGAGATATAGCCCTGTACAAGCTTCTCATCAGCAAGTATATAACTCTGGGCAGGATGAAGCAGCAACTCATAGCCTTCACTGTTTTCTATAGTATAAGCTTTGCCGCTTGAAGGGTCAAGAAGTATAATATTTACAGGGTTTTCCCTAAAGGCTATTTTACATCTGATTGTCTTCTGTCTCGATGTATTTGTCACCTGCAATATATGTTTATCACTTGATATTCTATGACTTATCCATACATCTCCTGTGTTTTCACCAGTAATCATAACATCAGGCAATACCTCCTTCTGCAAAACTGATTGAAAATTCCCTGCATCTGTAAGTGTGATAATATCCTTTAAAGCCTTAATCTGTTCGGGATCATTATTGCCGTCAATATATAACGGCATTTCAGTAGCAATAATCCTTCCGCCGGAAGCTGCGAATTGTCTGAGGAGATCTGCTGTAGACTTCCTGATAGTAAGCATACCAGGCAGAATGACTCCTTTATAGGTCTGTTCGCCAACCACAATTTTATTCTTCTCTACCCGTGCAATTTCAGAGAGGACCTGCTCATCGCCAAGATCATAGTTCCGATGCGTAACCTGTAACACTTCAAGCAGATTAAGGAGATGCCATGTTCGCCTGGTTCCTGACTTCATATTGATACCTCCTTCTATATATTCACTCTCCAGAGGATTGACTACCAGAAATTCAGAAGAATATTTACCTACGGTTGTCACATAGCACAACCTTGCAACATAATCCTCGAGCAGCTTATTATACTGCCAGTATGGCTGTTGGGAACTTAGCGTCGGAGGATAATCTCTTTTTCTGGTCCCCTTCATACTATAGAGGGCCAGGTGCGGACAAAGATGATTAACGCCGTTCAGGGTATGCCATGAGGCAATCCAGGCCCTGTCTTCAAAATTCATATTCTGACCGCTGATACCATATGCCTCGGATAATCTGCGTGGGATCCCGTATTGATTGGACACGGAAGATATATTCCTTATTGCATATAAGGCGCCATCAATATGAAGGCCCAGATGATCAAGTCCTGGTTGCTGCATATGACGGAGCTGTATCATCAGATCACCTACATTATTCCTGACACTGGTGAGTCCGTCCTCCCCGTTGTAATGTCCGGTGAACATCATATTGCGCGAGGCGCAGAAATCTCCGATCTGCTTGCTGAAACTTGCTTCCATCTGTCGTGACAAAGTCCGGTAATAATCAATCCTGACCTTCTCATAACCCGGAATTGTATCGAAGAGTGATGTAATTACCGGAATTAAATCATATCCATTATCCTGTTTGAACTTATTAATAAGAACAGGTGAAAAAGGTTGTACTCCGTCATGATCAATTCCATCCGTTATCGGGAAGAACTGTGGTTCATCCGTAAAAATTCCCAGGGCAGTTTTTCCAAAATCCTTCCTGTAGCGATCTGCATAAGGAACGTAGCTGGATTCAATAAACTCCTTTACCATTGAGGGATTCAGCAGGTCAACATAGCATGTCCCATTGAACCAGGCGCTACCGCTCCTTGCCTTGTATGACAGGTAATACCAGTTATTATCTTCATGTAAGACAGTTGCTCCGTCAGGAACCTTTTTCCCTTTACTCAAACGCATAAGGCAGCGTGCATGATAATCTTCACTCTTCAAAGGAACCATACCTCCGGCAAATCCGCTTGGCCACTTGTCTTCGTCATAAAACCATGCATACACATTATTTCTTCTGCATGCCTCTACACCTGCATCCATTGCCTTCCACCAGTCTTTTCCCAGGTATTCCGTTAATAAGCCTGTACGGCTGTGAAGGTAGACTCCTCCATATCCGCCCTTGGTAAACTCAACTATCTGCCGGTCCAGTTCAGCAGAATCAAGAAGGTCATTGAGAGACCAGAAAGGAACTGCCCTGTAATTCTTTGATGGGTTTTCAAACTCCCTGAAGTCAATCGAGTCCGAAATTTTAGTGTATTGATTTGTCTGCTTACATCCAGGCAGCAGTAAAAACAGAAACAGAAGATAGTTTTTCATAAGACAGTAAATTAATAAAGTACAGAACAAAATCCGGGAGATCCGTTGCTTCTCACAGGATGACATCTCCGGAACAAATGAAGGTTCACTCCGGATAACATCTTCAGAACCTGAAATATATAAACGGTATTACATCTGTGCCCCTCATCTGGAACAGGAGGATGGCTACAGCCATTACTACCGCCATTTGTGCTGCAAGAGGTATCCTGATAAAAAGTCCCCGGTATGACTCTTTAATCTTTTCCGGCAGAAAATGGATTGCATATCCCGCAGCTATAAGCAGAAAGGCGTTAATATAAGCAGGTACTACAGTCATATACGAACCAGGCGAAAAACTCCCGAAGATCTGTTTAAGCATTGCACCTACACTAGCCATGCCAGCGGGCTCTAAAGAGGATCCAGCAGAAATTTACAAAATGGAATGTTATGAATATAGCTGCTGCCTTTCCAAGCCAGCCACTCCTTTTATGACTACTGAAAATTGAATTCCAGATCTTGTTAAATACAAGGCCTGTGCCATGCAGACCTCCCCAGATAACATACTTTAATGAAGCGCCATGCCACAAGCCCCCAAGCAGCATGGTAATCATAAGGTTGATATAGGTCCTGATCTTTCCCTTCCTGTTGCCTCCAATCGAAATATAGATATAATCCCGAAGCCATTGCGAAAGAGAAATATGCCATCTTTTCCAGAAGTCCGCAATACTTGAGGCCTTGTATGGGGAATAAAAATTTATCGGCAGTCTGAAGCCTATTATCAGAGCAACTCCTATTGCAATATCGGTATAGCCTGAAAAATCACAGTAAATCTGAAGTCCATATCCATATATAGCCATCAGGTTCTCGAACCCTGAATAGATATATGGGGCATCAAAAACCCTGTCAACAAGATTAAGAGCAATAAAATTTGAGATAATAACCTTCTTGATCAGCCCCTTGGATATCATAAATACAGCATGGCTAAATTCATGCCTGGAGAGTCTGAACTCCTGATATATCTGAGGAATAAAAACAGATGCCCTCACAATAGGACCGGCAACGAGATGCGGAAAGAATGATACATAGAAACCAAAGTCAATAATATTCCTTACCGGTTCCATTTTCCCCCTGTAGAGATCAATTATGTAACTGAGTGACTGAAATGTAAAAAAGGATATTCCGACCGGAAGTATGATACCAGTAATGTCAAAGGATGTCCCCAGGAGAGAATTTGATAATGATGAAAACAGGTCATAGACTTTTAAATCTGTACCTGCTATTTCATTTATCGAATTGACAATAAATCCAGAGTATTTAAAATAAACAAGAAGTCCAAGGTTCGAGACAAGACTGAGAAAAACAAAGAATTTCCTTACTGTCTTTCTTTCAGCCCTGTATAATAAAAGACCGAAGGTGTAATCCACAACTGTTACAAACAGCAGGATAAACAAAAAAAGACCTCCGGCTTTGTAGTAGAAGAACAGACTGCTCAGGAACAGATATATATTTCTGATATTCAGCTTTTTATAAACCAGGCTATATCCGCCTAGTACAATCAGAAAAAAGAGCCAGAAGACACCTGTGGTAAATATCATTGGTCTGTCAGGATCATAGCTGAATATTGCTGATATAAGTGTTTCCGGAAAATTACTCTTATCATTGTCAACCTTATATTCCGGAACGGAGGTAACTATGGCACTGCGAGCAGTATCTGGTTTAATAATAATAGTTGCCAGAGTGGCTGTATCAGCCGCTTTTGCCGAAAAGAGCGCATCTGTAAGTATTTTTGAAAGTGTATCTGCTCCAGGATAAGTAAAGTGCACATAATCTTTTTGAGCCAGTGGTGGATTTTTTTCAGCCCAGCTGATTATAGATGACTCCCCTCCCATTGACCTGTATGAATTCCAGAATGCCGCTCCGGCATCGCTTGTTGCCCTTCTCTGAGCTTCAATTATATCTGGAATATTTCTGAACGATCGTATGCTGTCGCCTCTCGACTCAGCCATATCGGTCAGACTTAAAACGAGTATGGGTGTAGTGGGAGCTATCTCTTTAAGAAGATCCAGCTGTCTTTCCAGACCCTTCTGAAAATAGGAATAATCGTTTCTGACATTTTTTACAATGTTAAGGCCATAATGAAGTATAAAAAGATCAGGCTTAAGAGTCCTGTATGTTTCTTCAAGGTTGGCTTTACCAACCATTGTAAATTCGAGCCCGGCGCTTCCACGCTGCGGAATATTGTCAACAATGATTCCATTCCTGCTTTCAATACTTAAACCATAAATATCGGGACTGGAAATTCCTTCAAATTCAATGATTATTTCCTTCGCTCTGTTCAGGCTGCAGCCGGTCTCATTGAAGCCATTGCCCAATTTCAGGGTATCTGAGAAAATTATGTCATCCTGTGTCTTCACATCCACTCTTACCCAATCAGTTGTATTTCCGTAGAAAATCCGCAGGTAATCATATTGAGCTGATAAACTGTCTGACACATTAGATGACCTTATCCTGATACTGGCCTTTTCCGGGCCGGAAGTTTTTTCCCCTTCAGGAAGAAAACGACATACTGCCATGAAAGGGCCAAGGTTATTATGGCTTATTTTTCCATCTCTGTAAGAAAGATAATTATATTTTTTCCAGTTTGATGATGATCGCACCCATACCGACTTGGTGTACATCACAGGCATTAATGGAAGAAGCAGTCCGGGCCCGGTACCGCTGCGTCCCTTCCGCAATGATTGCCGGAGGTATGAAGTAATTCTGTCTCCTTCAATCTGCGAGTCGCCGTAGTACATAACTCTGACCTGACCTTTTGAGTATCTCAGGGAATCGAGGAATATATCCAAGGGGTCAGCTTTAATCTCAACCTGTGGATGGGAAAGAGTATCAATTACCGGAGCCGTATCAGGTAATACCCTGGGTATTGAAACGGAATCAGTCTCAGACGGATCAGATCCTGATCTGTTACTTACTGAAAAAAAGCTATTTATAAGGTTATCCGGAATAAAAGTACTGACAGGAGGAAACAACCAGCTAACCGGAATAACATAGTGAAGACCGGTTAAAACTGCCAAAAAGATCAGTAATAACAAGAATGACCTTACAGGGTTCATATATTAGAAAAAGAATCAGCCTTTCTTCTTGATCTTCAGCTTTTGCCCAACCTTTATCTTCTCCGGATCAGAAATATTATTCAATGTCAGTACCTGACTTGTTGTAACATTATCATACATCTTAACGATATCCCAGATTGTATCTCCGTTCCTCACAGTGTAAGTAATGAACTCACCCTCAGTCTCAATCGTTTGCTGTATTGCAACAGGCTGGATATTGGATGGAGCCGTTTTACCAACCAGGGCCTGTTTTTCGTCAAATGACATTGTATTGAGCTTTGAATAAAACTCCGATTTTGAAGGGTCAACATAGACAACAAGCTTTTGTCCAACCCTGATGGTATTGCGGTAAATATTATTCCAGTACCTCAGATCAGAAACTGTGACACGGAACCAGCCAGAGATAAATCCAAGATTATCACCATCCTTCACAGTGTAAAACAGTTTTGTTTTTCCTTTCACATCTGCAGTAACATAAGATGAATGGGTAGGATCAGCTATCTGGGTTGATTTGTTAAGATATACATCTCTTTTATAACTCCGGATTGTGTCGTGAAGATCAATAAAGTCACTCAGGTGATTCATCGGAAGTATCAGAGCCATAGGCCTTGATGACCCGGGCACAAGACCTATCTTATACTGGGGATTGAGGGCACGCAGCTCTTCAAGAGGAATGCCCATAACCTCAGAAATCTGTGAGAGATGGATATCCTTATTTACAATGATTGTATCAGTGGAAACGGGAATATTGACAGGCAGCGGTTTCAGGTTATGTTCAGCATTGTAGTTGACAGCATAGGCTGCAGCAATGTACTGTGGGATATATCCTCTTGTCTCCCTTGGCAGCCGGTAATAAATATCCCAGTAGTCTTTCTTGTTTTGTGATCGCCGTATGGCCTTATTAACATTGCCCGGGCCGCAGTCATATGCTGCAATAACAAGGACCCAGTCATTATAAATATTATACAGGTCCCTGATAAACCTGGCCGCTGCATGGGTAGATTTAACCGGATCCTTCCGCTCATCAATCACTGAATTGATAGTAAGACCATACTGACGGCCGGTAGAGTACATAAACTGCCACATGCCTGTTGCACCTGAATGTCTGTTCACAGCATTGGGATTCAGAGCTGATTCAATGATTGCCAGATATTTAAATTCAGCCGGAAGACCATAGCTGTCGAATATATTTTCAATCATTGGGAAATAATAGTCAGCCAGACCAAGTACAGCACAGAATTTCTCCCTCTGCCGGACGGTATATACCTGAATATGATTTCTGATAATATTATTATATGGCAACCTGATTACTGAATTAATTTTACTAAGCCTGTCGATATATACTGAATCGGTAATAGCTGCACTGGCCGTATCATTGTAAGAACTTCCCGGAAGATTGCTGTATGCCATCCTGACGTACCAGTTATTGACAAGGCTGTCAAGGTCACGGGTGATTCTCGCTGCACTCTCATCAGACTGAATGGTTGTAGTATCACTCTGCTGAGCAGTGACTGCATTAAGCATCAATAAAAAAAACGGAAAAAAGAAAATTTTAAATCTCATAGATTGTATAATATATGTTAAGTTTCAAAATGTTAATCTAATACTCGCACTCAGACCTGCTCCGGTGTATCCGCCCGGCAGGGGCATTAACACGGGAGCTAAACTAAGATCCAGGTTATCTGTAACGTCAAAATCAAACAGGCTGGCATCAACATTTGCATCGAGTATGGAAATAAGATACCACGCTGCGATGCCAATATAAGAAAGATCCCTGTATCTTTTATAATAATCGACCATTCTTAACAATCCATCCTGATAATATGAGGCACTTGACGGGTCGTATGTATCAGGATGCAGTACTGGATCATAGTCTTCAGGATTGTCAGGTATCAGCTTTAAATAACTGTCTGTCTGAGGAATAGCATCAGTGAAGTCCTGATAAGCCTTCATATAGGTTGTATAATTCTTTCCGTTGAAACCGGCAGTATAGAAAAGAGCGCCGAATCCTGCATACACAACGGGTATCTTCCAGAATTTCCTGTTATAGATCTGACCGGCACCGGGCAAAGCAACAGCAAGCATTGTTGCTTTAAGTGGTTCCGCTTTAAAATGTTGTTTGTGTGGTTTTATAACAGATAATGTATCCTGTGCAAAACCACTCTGTTGGATGCAGATCAGCAGCACGATCAATAAAACTGTTATTTTCTGAAAGCTCTTCAAAATAATTAATGCCAGTATTTTCCAAGTGGAAAATTTGCAGTGGCGCGGTAAAGATAATTAATTTCAGGAGTTTAGCTTGTCAAATACTCCTAAAATGCGCTCCATCTCCTCCTGCGACTCAAAGGCGATTACTATCTTCCCTTTACCTTTCTCATTTATTCTGAAGTTTACCTGGGTGGAAAATATCTTATTAAGATGATCGGAAAGCTGAAGGAAATCAGAATTGAGACGCTTCTTTTTTTCGATCTTTTCAGGATCTTTTACCTTTTCCGTCTGAAGCTGTCTGACCAGCTCTTCTGCCTGTCTGACAGACAGTTCGCCATCAACTATCTTATAGTAGATATTTATCTGTTTTTTCGGGTCATCTATGTTGACAAGGGTCCTGGCATGCCCCATCATAAGATTTTATTCCTTATACCTAGCTGAATCTCTGCCGGAAGTCTCAGCAGCCTCAGATAATTTGTTACTGTAGAACGTTGTTTTCCAACCCTGTCGCTCAGTTGCTCCTGTGTCAGTTTACACTCATCAATCAACCTCTGAAAACTTATTGCTACTTCAACTGCATCAAGATCTTCCCGCTGAATATTCTCAACGAGGGCAAGCTCAAGCATAGCCTGATCATCGGCAGTCCTGACATATGCAGGAACATGTGTAAGGCCAGCCAGGCGGGCAGCCCTCAGTCTCCTCTCGCCGGCAATAAGCTGGTAACGTCCGCCGGATGTCTCCCTGACAGTCAGTGGCTGTACAATACCGAGCTTCTTAATTGATGAAGCCAACTCTTCCAGAGCCTGCTCATCAAAGCTTGTCCTTGGCTGAAAAGGATTCGCATCTATTGAATCAACTGAGATATCAAGGTTTGCTTCAACCTTTTTTTCCAATACCTCTTTCTCCACTCCATCTATCAATGCACCAAGACCTCTTCCCAACGCATTTTTCTTAGCCATATGCATGAAATTATCTGCAATTGAGATGTTTAGATCACTATTGACTTACTCTTGCTTCCTGTTTCTCAATGAGCTCTTTCCCAAGACTCAGATAATTGACTGTTCCTCTTGAATCTGCATCATAAAGTATTGCCGGCTGACCAAAACTGGGAGCTTCCGAGAGCTTAATATTCCTCTGTATTATTGTATTGAAGACCATCTGCTGAAAATGCTTATTAACCTCATCAGCAACCTGGTTTGAAAGCCTCAGCCTTGCATCATACATTGTAAGCAGAAATCCTTCAATTTCAAGGTCAGGATTAAGATTTGTCTGAATAATCTTTATTGTATTAAGCAGTTTGCCAAGCCCCTCCAGCGCAAAATACTCACACTGTACCGGAATTATCACAGAATCTGATGCAGTCAGTGCATTAACAGTAAGTAATCCAAGCGAAGGAGAACAGTCAATAAGTATATAGTCAAACTTATCTTTTATCTTCTTCAGTACCGTTTTAAGTATTTTTTCTCTCTCCGGCCTGTCAAGCATTTCTATTTCGGCACCAACAAGGTCAATATTAGAAGGCATGATGGAGAGATTCTCAACCTCACATCCCATAAGAGCTTCTTCGGGCTCCTTCCCGTCTATAAGACAATCGTATATTGTACATCTGATCTGACGCGTATCTATACCTATCCCGGAGGTTGCATTTGCCTGAGGATCAGAATCAACAATCAGCACTTTCTTTTCAAGCGCAGCAAGACTGGCCGCAAGATTTATCGCTGTTGTAGTCTTCCCGACTCCACCCTTCTGATTCGCTATCGCTATAATCCTTCCCATCTGATTCAGTAATTATTAGTGTATATTTTGAGCTTCAAATTTACTATTAAAGAACTATGGCTGCCGGTAGTAAAAGCTGTAATTGTAAACATTTTTTTCATGGTTTTCAACATGTTATTAACAGCTGAATTCACTGGATGTAGTCATAATGATCTGATCTAAAACAGCTTACCTGAGTAACTGGTGAGAATAAGAGATTGTCATTTCTTCATTTAACACAGGCCGGTTTAACAATGAGTTCACAAGATGATAATATTTACTTTTTAAAAAAAATAATAGTTATTATTTCCATCTTTGCCTGCAGATACCGAACCTTAATATGAATCAGAAATCCGATCAGAACGAATGGCTTGCAATTGTGAATCCCAATGCAGGAAATGGCAAAGGACATAAGGACTGGAATCAGATTGCAGGAATCCTGGAGAAGAAGCATTTAGCAGTCAATGTTAAATTTACCGAAGCAAAAGGTCATGCCATAACATTAACCCAGGAAGCTGTAAAGAAGGGATTCAGGAACATTCTGACAGTCGGAGGTGATGGGACACTGAATGAGGTTGTAAATGGGATCTTTACCTGCAATGAATGTGCCCCGACTGATATCTCTCTTGCACTTATTCCGGTAGGTACAGGCAATGACTGGGGACGAATGTTCGGGATACCTCTTGATTATGAAAAGGCCATCAGCATAATAAAGGAAGGCAAACGTATGTGTCATGATGTAGGATTGATATCGTATTTCGATGGAAAAGATAAAAGACAACGGTTTTTCATAAATATTGCAGGACTGGGATTTGAATCGGTTGTCGTAAGACGCACAAATCATCAGAAAGACAAAGGACGCAGCGGGAAAGCAATATATTTTTACAACCTGCTAATGAGCCTGCTTTCTTATAAAAATACCCGGACGGAAGTCATAGTTGACGGGGAAAGACATTCAGCCGATGTATTTTCAATTAATGTAGGCAATGGCAGGTATTGCGGAGGCGGGATGAGGCAAACACCAGATGCATTACCCGATGATGGTCTGCTCGATGTAACTGTGATAAACGGGATAGGAAAGTTCGAGATCATCAGAAGTCTTAAGATGCTTTATGACGGTTCAATATTAAGCCATCCTAAAATAAACGGTTACAAGTGCAAAAATCTGAAAGTAAGTTCAGATTCTATTCTCTGGGCAGAAGCTGACGGGGAATCACTAGGACATACGCCTTCCGAATTCAGTATAATACCATCTGGTATTAATATTATATATGGCGAGAAGATTACTCAACAAGCCTGATCTCAAAAGCCTCGGCCATTTTTGCCGGTAACAAAAACCCTGTCAGCTCCTTGTCATACGCGATACCGTGGGCACATCCGTCTCGGGTGTTCTGTCTGATTCCGGCAGAATCCCTTTCAGGTCAATGTAGGCGAGTGCTTTACCACTGACAGGATCAATGCGGGCAAATCAGATCGCTCATCCACAGATTGGCCCAGATCTCCCCATTTATATCCTCAAGCTCATTAAGCGATTCTACTTTTTTCTCATTATCATAGACTTCGATCCTTCTGACTATTGTAAACATATCTGGTTCATAAAAGGCAAGGACATTCGAACCGTCACTCATAACTATCTTATCATCAACAGTTGTGAGTCCCCACCCCTGGGAGGAATAGTATATCTTGTTAATCAGTTTGAAAGTTGCCTTATCATAAATGAATCCAACTTTATTTTCCCATGTGACCTGGTATATCCTGTCGCGATACAAAGCAATACCTTCACCAAAGAGGTTTGGATCAAGATTATGCTGTCTGATCACCTTCCCTGTCATCAATTCAACTTCCCTCAGGCTTGATCCGGTCTTCTGTCCCGTACCTTCAAGTAATACTCCGTTATCATAAACCAACCCCTGTGTAAATGCGTCAATATCATGAGGATAGGTATGTACAATCTTATAACCGTACCTTTTAGGGGTTATATCGGAATAAACTATAATAAATCGTGTCAGGGCATTCTGAGACCGGCCTCCCCTGTAGGCAGTGGCTTTTAATGATTTTCTTCCTGTTGTAACAGTATGGGCAGATGAAACAGTAAACTCCCAGGGCGCCGATTTTAACGTCGCAACATTCTTTCCGTCAAAAGATATCATTACCGAATCAGGCAATTTATCCTTATCCAATACCTCAAGGAGAACCCTGACAGTTTCTTTTAATCTGACAGAGCTATTCTCCTCAGGAGAAACTAGCTTAACAAGTTTGGGAGCCATAGCATCACCAGGAAGCATTGCTGCAGGGACCACATTTTCAGTTTTCTCGCCGGGCCGCCCTGAACATGAAATTATCCATGTAGCCAGCAGTAAAACAGACATAATAACGAGGGACTTTGTAAAATCAGTTTTCATTTGAATCCGTATTCCTTTTCAACAATCGTGTGATAAGGTTAGTCTTTTTTTTGAGAAAGCCTCCTTTCTGCAACCTTCTGATCAGATTCGAATGGATTAAGGATCTGCCAAACCTCACTCCAACCCGGGAAACCACCTATATTCCTGTCATCAATAAAAATATCAGCGTCAATCTTACGGCCAATATTTTCATTCAGGATCTCTTCAGGATAATTCTTATTGACAGCATAGAATTCAACACCGTTTTTACGGCAGAATTCAACAGCCTCATCAAGTTCCTTCCCTGTACGGAATGTCCATAAAATAAGCCTGGCGCCTTTCTTATTGAGTTCCTTGAGGGTGAGAAAGGCAAAAAGCTTTTCCTTCCCGATTTCAGGATACTCATGTTCAACAATTGTTCCATCAAAATCCACAGCTATCTTAATGCCAGAGAAGTCAACCATTAAAATCAGTTTTATTTGGTGCAAATCTAATAATAAAAGAGTAAAGATCGGCCTCTTTTATTTTTCAGCTAACTTACCTATTACTGAAATTTATCTTAATTTTGTTTTCCTTCTGAACACAACTTCTGTCAATAATGAGACATATTCCCAATTTTATTACGTCCCTCAATCTGGCTTCAGGATTCACAGCTATCATCTTTGCAGCCACAGGAGATCTGATAACAGCTTCGTGGCTGATTCTCGCAGCAATGGTTTTCGATTTCCTCGATGGCTTCTCTGCAAGGCTGCTTAAAGCCTATTCGGCTATCGGAAAAGAGCTCGACAGCCTTGCCGATGTTGTCAGCTTTGGTGTAGCACCCGGAATAATAATCTATAATCTTCTCAGGAGTTCTTTTGCACCAGGAGAGCCTGCCGATATCAATGCTGACGGTATAAATACAATACTTCTGATAGCAATAACTGCTGTCATGCCTGTATGCGCAGCGCTGCGACTGGCTATTTTCAATCTCGATGAAACACAGGCAAAAACATTTAAAGGTATGCCAACTCCCGCAAATGCCCTGGCAGTGATAACCCTTGTAATCGCTGCACACTACTCAGAATCCGCTGCTGTAACAGCTTTTGCAGGCTCACCGGTTCTGCTGATTATCTTCACTGTTATTTTGTCAGTCCTCATGGTCAGCAGGCTCCCATTGCTGTCACTTAAAGTGACTGACCTCAGATTTAAGGGGAATGAAGGCAGATACATAATGATCGTATTGATCCTTATCTCTTTTGCGATTTTCGGTGCAGCCTCAGCTACACTTATAATACCGGTATATTTATTATCCTCGCTTGTTTCACTTCTGTTCTGATCAAAGTCATTCCTTCCCGGAAACTTTTTCTCATAGGCAGATAATGCGAATTGCACTGCAAACCAGGCTATAAGAATAAAGCCGGGCCAGATGAGGTATTCTAATATTCCACTTATATACATTGTCTTTAAGTTTTTTCGTCTTGCGGTCTTAAGGTCTTGCGGTCTTGCAGTCCTGCGGTCTTGCGGTCTTGCGGTCTTGCGGTCTTGCGGTCTTGCAGTCTTGCAGTCTTGCGGTCTTGCGGTCCTTTTATCTTTTTACTTCCTGCCATGAGTTTCTTGCCCTGCGCCAAGCCTTAGCCCTGTGCTTCTTGCTCTGAGCCCTTCGCCCTGAGTTTCTTGCTCCCCGCTCTGCGCCCTGAGCCCTGCGCCCTGCGCCTTCCGCCTTCCGCCTTCAGCCTTCCGCCTTTATTCAATACTTATGCCCATCCGAATTCATCTCCTCCGGAGTGATCTTCTCATTGTTTATTGCTTTCCAGGCATACCAGATATAGGCAAGAACCACTGGTATTATAAATGAGACAAACATCATTGTCTTAAGGGTGAAGAAACTTGAAGAGGCATTTCTGATTGTCAGGGAACTCTGCAGATCCAGTGAAGAAGGATAAAATGAGGTCCCATTAAAACCAGCCACTATCATAAGTGCAAAAACAGCAAGGACAGTTCCCAAACCTGTAAACCAAATACCCCTGCTACTCCTTTTCAGCAGGGTCAGCCCATACCGAAGAGAACGGCAACCACTCCTGACAGGAACAGAATAGCGGCTAATGGCATCTGAATAAAATTATGCAGATACTTGAACTGCTCTTCAGTTATCATTCCTGTTAATGGATCAGCTGCAAATCCCTTTGAGAGAAGCAGAGTGATAACAAAAAACAGAAAAAAGAGGAGGAAGGGGATAGTGTTAAGTAACAATTTCCTGACCGATCTGGAAAACAGATCTTCATCGCTCACACTGTTCATTATATAAAGCAATCCATTTATCCTTGAAAGGAACAGCACTGCAAATCCAAGCGACAGATTCCTGATATTCAGTAATGCTTCCAGTCCATACCATTGGGTGTTCCAGTGCACCTGGTTCATTCTGTTCAGAATGAATTGGGAGCCGGTAAAAAATGTGGCTACTGCAACGCCAATAAGGAATGGCCCCAGGGAACCATTGATGAAAAGAAAATATCGAATGTCTTTGTACCATATACATTCTGAGGCTTCGACCTGTATTCATATGCCACAGCCTGAATAATAAAGCTGAAGAGGATTGCTATCCATACCCAATATGCACCTCCGAAGCTGGTTGCATAAAAGAGGGGAAATGATGCAAAGAAGGCTCCTCCGAATGTCACAAGTGTGGTAAAGGTGAATTCCCACTTTCTTCCCATGGCATTAACCAGCATTGTCCTCTGAATGTCGCTTCCGGGAAGCGAGAAGATGAAGGTTTGTCCGCCCTGAACAAACATCAGCAAAACAAGAAGTCCGGCCAGAAGAGACAATAATCCACCAGTAATGCTGAAGAAAAATATGTGATACAGCCATTGTCATAGTAACTCCTCCTAATGTTTTGGTCCTGTTTTGATCTGTTTCAACATTATAGATACGTCTGCGACAAGCAGAAGTGTGAAAAGCAATGCAAACAGAATAAATGTAGTTATTACTGATCCTGATACTATTTGAGAGACGGCCCCTGAAACAGTCATAAGATCCTGTATAATCCATGGCTGACGCCCAACCTCCGCCAGTATCCATCCAAGTTCGCTTGCAACATAAGTCAGCGGAATAGAAAGAAGGGCAATCCAGAGAAACCATCTGTTGATTTCAATATCACCTTTGTATAACAGGTAAATGGCGGTGGCGAAAATAATTATGAAGAGGAAGCCAAGCATAACCATCAGGTGAAATGAATAAAAGGAAATCTGAACATTTGGAATTACATCTTCAGCTTTACTGACAGATGCATAACCAAAATACCTGAAATAATTATCCTGAAACTGAGTATCGCTGAAAAGCGTTTTTATACTGTCGGTTTTCACCTTATCATCAGCCGCTCTGGCGTCCTGGAACTCAATAAGGAGATCCCTGGCAATTTTTCCTCTCTCTCTCTTTTCAGATACCGACAATATTCCTTTCTCTTTGTTACCTGATACAAGGTCGGCAATACCAGGAACATATATATCCCTGTCGCCCCCGGTGAGTACGGAAAGGAGTCCCGGGATTTCGATCTTAAAGACAAAATCCTGCATAACTCTCTCACCTACCCTGACTTCACTGTCTTTGAGGATTCCGAAGGCTATAAGTCCTGCATTGGTCTTACCTTCGGCCAGAGCCTCCATGGAGGCGAATTTAACAGGCTGAACCTGAGCAAGAGTTTTTGCGGATGAATCTCCGGTATATGCAACCATCAGTGATGAAAGCAGTCCAAAAACTGCAGCAACCAGCATACTCCTTTTAGCCAGATAAAGCTCTCTTTTCTTCAGAATATACCAGGCACTTATTCCCAAAACAAACATTGATCCCAGAAGAAATCCGGATGAGATTGTGTGCAGAAATTTTTCAATTGCCACCGGGTTAAAAAGAACTGCCCAAAAACTGACCATTTCATTTCTCGCTGTCTCCGGATTAAAAGCCATTCCTACAGGATTCTGCATCCAGGCATTTGCTACAAGAATCCATAAGGCCGAAAGGTTTGCTCCGATGGCAACCAGCCACGTGGAAAGAAGGTGAAACTTTTTGCTCACCTTATTCCAGCCAAAAAACATTACTGCTATAAATGTTGATTCAAGGAAGAATGCAAGAATACCTTCAATCGCAAGCGGAGCGCCAAAAATATCTCCTACAAACCATGAATAATTTGACCAGTTAGTTCCGAATTCAAACTCAAGGATAATACCCGTGGCCACTCCAATTGCAAAATTTATCCCAAAGAGTGTCATCCAGAATCGGGTAATCCGTTTCCACTCCTCACTGCCTGTTTTGAAATAAATTGTTTCCATTATTGCAAGGATAAATGATAATCCAAGTGTCAATGGAACAAAAAGCCAATGGTAGATCGCTGTCAGGGCAAACTGCGCCCTCGACCAGTCCACGAGTGTCAAATCAGCATTTTCAATCATTAGTTCAGCGGGAATTTATTAATTGATCCATTACATATTCACTTCTCTGCTTATCATTGTCAAATTTCTTCTTCAGAAAATCAGGAAAAAAGATAAGCCTGAGTATGGCAAACATTATAAAAAGCTTGATTATTATTATTATCCATACTTTCCTACCCCAACCGGACATATTTCTGAAGCCTTCGTAATAAAAACGGAATACTCTTGCAAATATGGCGGAACCATTTTTCATAAAATGACCTCTCTTTCTAAAATATTCATACCGAAAATTTTAAGCCTTCATTCAGGTACTGCTCTTGCTCAGTGGATCTTCTTCTTCCCTCGCCGTAAACCTCCTGCTGTTTTCAAGATTTTCTGTTGGCAGACCTGAAGTGATCTTTTGCACTGCCTTGAAGTTATAAAAAAATTCCCTGGCAAATACTCTCATAACTGTATAAGCCGGAATTCCAAGGATCATACCCGGGATTCCTGCTGCAAAACCCGAGGCTAGCACTACAACAAATATTTCAAGCGGATGCGCCCTTACACTGTTTGAAAAGATAACCGGCTGAAAAACCACATTGTCAATCAGGTGAGTAATGGCTTCAACAATAAACATATAGCTAACAAGGGGAATAACCACTGTAGTAAAATCCTGATTCATGTGAGATGCCACCCCCATTATTATCGCAATAAACAATCCCAGCCACGGACCCACATAAGGGATGACATTTAAAATGCCCAGTATTAGTCCCATTACCAGAGCCTGCTGAAAATCTATCCCTGCAATTGTCATCCCGATAGTTATAAGTATCATTATGCATGAGCTCTGTATTATGATACCAATGAAATACCTGGTTAGCAGTCTTTTGATGGAATACAAAGCCCTGGTGACATTATCAACATATTTATCGGGTACCCACATTAAGATCGATTCGAAAAACAGATGCTGATCCTTCAGAAAGAAAAAAGTGATGAAGGTAATTGAGAATATGGCAACAATAAGATTCCCGAGTGTGCTCATTATAGATCCAAGAAAATTCTGGATCATGTTAATATTCAATACCCCTGCAACTTTTGCAACTATATAATCCTGTATCGAGAGCTCAGTGGAAATATCCTTGTTAATAAGCCTGAAGAGAGTCTCAATCCTTTTAATTGGTCCTTCGATCAGCATAACTATTCTTTCACTGTCAATAGTTGACAGATAGTCAAGCTGGGTAGTGACCAAAGGGATGAAGATAGAGAAGAAGAGTATTATTAATCCCCAGATAATGAAGAGTGTAACAAGTGCGCTGAAGGAGCGTGGAAAATACCATTTTCTGAAATGGATCCGGCAGAACAGATCAACCAATGGCCGTCCCATAATCGAGAATACCCCTGAAACAAGGATGTAGACCACAATACTGCGGAAATACCATGCACAAGCCAGCAGCAGCAGTATCCCAATAAAGATCAGAATGTTTCTTAAAGTGGCAGTCATTGATAAAAACATTTCTCTATGCAAACCTAAGCGAAATTTTTTGAATTCGCTAAAATTGATTACCGTCAAAATGAACTTTGCCCTTTGCTGCCCGGTGACATTCACATACTCAGTTGAGTTTCCGGAACACATACTGCCATATTGTCTTGTGTGTTATGACAAAACATGTCATTATGGCATTATATTATATTTGGAACGGAGTTTGAAATATTGGGGATAGAAACAATAAAATGTTAAACTTAAATAATAGGAGGACAAAACCATGTTACCAACAATCACAAGAAGAAGTTACAGACCTTTTTATCTGTCTAATCTTTTCGATGAGGATTTTTTTCCAGCATTACACAACAGGGCCAATTCTATGCCGTCAGTAAATATCAAGGAGAATGATAAACAGTACAGCCTTGAGCTTGCGGTTCCGGGTATGGAGAAGAAAGATCTCAAAATAGACATTAACGAGGACGTCCTGACGATCTCTTCCGAATCAAAAAACGAAACTGAAGAGAATAAGGATGGTTACAAGAGAAAAGAATTCAGCTATTCTTCATTCTGCAGAAGCTTCTACATACCTGAAAATGTAAACAGGGAGAAAATAGATGCTTCGTATAAGGATGGAATTCTCACTGTAGGCTTGCCGAAACAGGAAGAGGAGAAATCAAAGATCACAAGGCAGATCGACATTGCATAATCTGAGAGAAAGCTGAGGCTATCTTAAAAGTCCTCTGTGGACCTCTGGGTTAACTCTGTGGTCTCTGTGTAAGTTCTTAATATTTGTTACACAGAGGTCACAGAGTCTCCTCCCAATAGCTTACCGCAACTTTCGGAAGCACAGAGTGACACAGAGAAAACACAAACATGATTTTAGCCGTTTGAGATAGCCTCTGACTTTTATGCCCCGCACTCTTCCTTGAACTTAAGGGCATATCTTTTTCCAAAATCTTTAAGGAAAGCTATCTTATCGCCGGAAGGAGAAAATTTAAAATGAGCAGTATCTTCAAATATCTTAAGCTTAAGAAGCCGCAGGTTTTCCAGGATGATCTTTGGAGATTCACCACTCCAGCCGTAAGAACCAAAAGCACCACCAAGCTTACCTTTATCCCTGATGGGATTTATCATTGAGAATAGTTTATAGACAGGGAGCAAAGTGTTCTGGTTAATAGTTGGCGAGCCTATCAGGATGCCATCAGCAGTTATTAAACTTGATTCGAGTGCTTCCAGTGACAGATTCTCAATATCCAGGATTTCAGTTTTAATATTCTCAACCTCAAGAATACCTTCAGCTATGTATTCAGCAGCCTGGCTGGTGTATCCATAAGCCGATACGTATGCAATCAGAATATTTTTGGGGGATCTCCCAATGACGAGCTTCAGATAATCATTGGCATAAGATTCCGACAGGTCCATAACCTTTATATTATTCTGACTGTGAACAGGTCCATGTCCGGGGCAGATTAACTCTATATCCATCGGCCTTATAAGGTCAATGGCTCTGGTCATAAACCTGCTGAAAGGTCTCATGATAACATCAAAATAGTATTTGAATGCCTCAGCATAAGGTCCTGAAAAATCACTGTATAAATCTTCGGAGCAGTAATGGGCGCCGAATGAATCGCAGGTAAACAGAACTTTTTCCTCTTCAAGGAGTGTGAACATCGAATCGGGCCAGTGAAGATTAGGCGCAGCTATAAAGCTAAGCGTTTTATTTCCCAGGTCAAGTTTATCGCCATGTTTAACCACAAGTGATTTAAACGGGACATTCACCATATCCTCAAGATATCTGATGGCATTTCCACTGCCAACAACAGTGGCGGAGGGAGCCAGTTCAAGAAGCAGACTGAGGCTTCCTGAATGATCGGGTTCAGTATGATTCAGAATTATGTATTCTATCTCTCCGGGATCAGTAACAGTCCTTAATTTGGCAAGATATGTTTCACTGAATTTTTCTTTTGCTACTTCGACAATCGCTTTTTTTTCAGCGTTTATAAAATAGGAGTTATATGTTGTTCCGTACTCCGTATGCATAACAATATCGAAGGTCCGTATATCATAATCAAGCACTCCGATCCACTTAACACTTTCTGTTAAGCTTAAAATTTTATTATCCGTTTTCATTTTGTAATCTGTAGTTTTTCAGATTTTGGCAATAATACTTTTATTTGCCTTAACCTGCTGAAGAATAGGAACTTCAATTTCTGTTCCAACCGGCAAAAATACATCCACCCTGGATCCGAACTTTATAAAACCAAGCTCATCTCCCTGCATCACCTCCTGGTTTTCCTTCGCATAAGTCACTATCCTCCGGGCGACAGCCCCTGCAATCTGTCTTACAAGAATCTCAGTCCCGTCCTTTGTCTCAATGACAATTGAACTCCTCTCATTAAGTTCTGAAGATTTGGGATGCCAGGCAACCATATAGCTTCCCTTATGATATCTGACATATTTGATACGGCCTGAAACAGGATATCTGTTACTGTGAACATTGAAAGGCGACATAAATATCGAGACCTGAAGACGTGTATCATTAAAATATTCCTTCTCGAATGTGTCTTCTATCACTACAACTTTCCCGTCAGCGGGTGCATAGATGAGTCCATGATCGGGTTCAAGATGGCGTGCCGGCCACCTGAAGAAGAACAGAAGAAATATGTAAAGCATCAATGAACAGATTATGAATGCCCATTTAACAAGATCATAATCAGACCATATTATGTTTACGATAAGATTTATTACGAGTAATGTGATAAAACCGAAAGCCAGTATTTTATATCCTTCCTTGTGAATACTCATTCTTATAAAGTTTGCACAAAACTAATCAAGTCCTCTCAATCATCCAAAAAGTGAGATAAAAAGATACACTATGGGGAACGATATTATTGTGCTGTCGAAGCGATCCAGAAAACCACCATGTCCGGGCAATATATTTCCTGAATCTTTTACACCCCCGCTGCGCTTAAGCATCGACTCGACCAGATCTCCATAAGTTCCTATAATTGAGATAATTAAAGATATAGTTATCCATCCTGCCCTGCTCACCACTCCAAGCCATTGTGAGAGCAGCCAGGCAACGACAAGTGCAAGAATCAATCCTCCGAAAAAACCTTCCCAGGTCTTCTTTGGAGATATGCTTTCCATCAGACGATGCCTGCCCATAGATACACCTGCCAGATAGGCGCCTGTATCATTGGCCCATATCAGCAGAAAAAACCCTATAATTATTCCGGGAGAAAAAGTGATATCTTTCTGCGTAATTATTGATTGGAGACCAGTATGTGAAAAAGCCGCAAAAGGAAAGAGTGAGAAAGGTACAACAGTATATATCAGCGGGAAAAATGTATGTGCCAGGGTATCGAATGGCTTATCCTGTTTTCTGTAGAGCTCCAGAATCATTATTGCTATTATTACCGGAATTATGAACAGAAATGAACGGGATGGAATCATTCCGGAAGCAATCATTGCTGCAAGAACATATATTATAATCCCTGCTGCCAGCCCGGGTATGATCCTTGGTTTAACCCCGGAGTTCCTCACTATGTTATAGTACTCATATTGTGTCCCAAAGAGCAAAATCAATCCTGTTACTACAAATGATACAGGATGAAGCCAGAACCCGCCCAATATGAAAACTACGATCCCGGCTCCTGTAAGAGTACGTTTGAAAAAATTATTCAAAATTGTTTAATGTTAAACTAGTGCGCACCTTAGGTTTTTGTCTTTGCCTTTTTTTCGGCCTTCTTTGAACCCTTCACTTTGACTACTGAGGAGCTATTCTCCGCTGCAGTGTCAGCTTTTGCCGGGGTTGATTTTGCTGACTTTTTCTTTTTCTTAACAACTTCCGGTTCTACTGCGCCAACACTCTTTGCACGAGGTCTGGGTTGGGCTTCAGCCTCCCTGAGTTCCTTAAGGTGATCGGCCTTTCTCTTTCCGAATATTCTTTCCAGGTCTTCACTGAATATGACCTCTTTTTCAAGAAGGAGTTCAGCAAGCTCAGTAAGTCCCTTTAAATTATCTTTAAGAACATCTTTGGCTCTGACATATGATTCGGCGATGATCAGGTTTACCTCCTGGTCGATAAGCTCTGCAGTTTTCTCGCTGTATGGCTTTGTGAATCCATAATCAGACTGGCCGGTAGAATCATAGAAGCTGATATTACCTACTTTATCGCTCATCCCGAAATATGCTACCATGGCATATGCCTGTTTTGTTATCTTCTCGAGGTCGCTGAGAGCACCTGTTGAAATCTTTCCGAATATCATCTCTTCTGAAGCTCTTCCTCCCAGTGCATAAGCCATTTCATCGAGGATCTGCTCCCTGGTTGTAAGCTGTCTCTCTTCAGGAAGATACCATGCAGCTCCCAGCGCCCTGCCCCTGGGTATTATTGTCACTTTAAGCAATGGACTGGCATACTCAAGAAGCCAGCTTACAGTTGCATGACCTGCTTCATGATATGCAATTGTTTTCTTTTCGACAGATGAAATGATCTTTGTTTTCCTCTCAAGACCACCCACTATACGATCGACAGCATCAAGGAAATCCTGTTTTTCAACAACTGTCTTATTCTTTCTGGCTGCAATAAGGGCAGCTTCATTACATACATTAGCAATATCAGCTCCGGAAAAACCGGGAGTCTGCTTGGCCAGGAAAGTCAGATCAAAATTTTTCTCAAGCTTTATTGGACGAAGGTGGACTTTGAAAATAGCCTCTCTCTCATTAAGATCAGGAAGTTCGACATGTATCTGCCGGTCGAAACGTCCGGCACGCATAAGAGCCCTGTCAAGGATATCGGCCCTGTTGGTTGCTGCCAGTATTATTACTCCCATGTTTGTCCCAAAACCATCCATCTCTGTAAGAAGCTGGTTAAGAGTATTCTCTCTTTCATCATTTGATCCGAAATTTGCATTGCGTCCCCTTGCCCGGCCAACTGCATCAATCTCATCAATAAAGACTATACAGGGAGCTTTCTCCTTGGCCTGTTTGAACAGATCACGCACTCTTGAAGCTCCGACACCGACAAACATCTCAACAAAGTCAGAACCTGAAATTGAAAAGAAAGGTACATTGGCCTCACCTGCAACTGCTTTTGCAAGCATTGTCTTACCTGTCCCCGGAGGACCTATCAGCAAAGCGCCTTTTGGTATCTTACCTCCCAGCTGTGTATACTTCTTCGGGTTCTTAAGAAAATCAACGATCTCCATAACCTCTGTCTTGGCCTCCTCAAGCCCGGCAACATCATTGAAATTCAGCTTGACATTTGTATCCTTGTCAAAGATCTGGGCCCGTGATTTCCCGACATTGAATATTCCACCGGCTCCGCCGGCACCCCCTCCTGACATCCGCTTCATCAGGAAAAGCCAGAGTACCAGCAGCAGGGCAGGGAATAAAAGCCATGAAAGTATCTCACCCAGATAATTCTTCCTGGTTACATAGTCAGGATATATAAGTTCCTTATCCTGGTATCCTGCAGACTTCTGAGCCTCAATAATAAATGGCTCAAAACTGCTTATGTCACCTATATTGTAGGTGTAATTAGGCTTTGGCAGCGAAACACTGAAACCGGTACCCGGCTTTGGCTGTTTGGGGTACCTTCCCGATTCCAAAGCTTCTTTTTTGAGATATATCTCCGCCTGATCCTTATTAACAACAACAACTTTTTCAATATCGCGGCTTGCGATCATTTGTTTAATCTCACTGGTCGTTGTTTTCTCTACTGTTTTCCCGCCATAGAACAGCTGAAAAAGTATTACAGATAGAGCAAGGATTGCAAAGATCCAGTTGGTATTAAAACGTGGTTTTGAATTTTTATCAGGTTTTTTTTCAGCACCCTGATTATTTGCATTATTTTCTGTCATAAAAATTTAACTTACTTAATTTTATCCTCCATGGCTGCAATAACTGCATCTCCCCAAAGCGATTCAAGACTGTAGAAGCTCCTGTATTCCTCAAGAAAAATATGAACTATCACTGTGCCATAATCCAAAAGTACCCAGTAACAATTATCAAGCCCCTCAACATGAAGCGGTTTCTCACCAGCCTGGTCCCTGGCAAGATCCTCCACCGAATCACAGATTGCACTAACCTGCGTTGTGGATGTAGCATGACAAATAACAAAATAATCAGTTATTCTGTTCTCCAGTTTTCTTAAATCGATTTTCAGAACATTCAGCCCCTTCTTCTCAAAAATCCCCTCCACTATACTGTTCAAAAGGAGTTCAGCTCCGTCAGATTTTTTCTTCATTAATGTTATCCGTTTGATATTAAGTCACAAAAGTACCACTTTTATCTGTAATTTTGTCAACGTTAAACCATTTTGCAATTACAATGCCAATCTTGACACAAGTTGCCCAACCAGGTAATAAAAAGATTAATAATATTTTATATATCTGATAATCATGATCATAGGCTCTAAATTATTATTCTATAAGAACCTGCCATCTACAAATACATTTGCTGCAGCAATGGTAAGGGAGAATTCTGTGCCGGAAGGATCAATAATTATTACTGACTATCAATCCGCAGGACGTGGACAGATGGGTAACCGATGGGAAAGTGAAGAGAACAAGAATCTGTTAATCAGCATTGTACTCTTTCCTTCCATGATACATCCTGCAGAGCAGTTTCTGTTATCAACAGCTGTTTCACTGGGGATTTGTGATTTTCTCAGAGCTCATACAGGTGAAATATCTATCAAATGGCCTAATGACATTTATGTAAAAAATGACAAAATAGCAGGTATCCTAATCGAAAACTCCATCATGGGAGATATTATTGAACACACTATTGCAGGAATTGGAATTAATATAAATCAGGAGATTTTTATCAGCAATGCCCCAAATCCGGTTTCACTTGCTAACATCACAGGAAAACAATATGATCTTACCGAGTCGCTCTCTCTGCTCGCCTCCTGCCTGGATAAAAGGTACAAATTGCTGATTTCGGAGAATTATGATATCTTGAGGAGTGATTACCTGTCTCTTCTGTACAGACGGGATCAGTGGCACAAATATCAGGATCAGGCAGAGATATTTACGGGCCGTATTTTAAAAGTAAGTGATACAGGAAGATTAATTATCGAAAGGGAGGATGGCTCTCTGAACGAATATGATTTTAAGGAAGTGGAGTTTCTTTTATAATATTCCTCCACCCTTTGAATTTCTCCATCTCTGTAATCAGTATTTCAAGGAATTGTATTATTGGCTTTTTTGCCATCATCTTAAGCATCGGATTTAGTTCAGCTTCAAGTAATACTTTAACCTCAGCTGAATTAGTCAGACCGTTATTGATATTCAGTATAAGTGAAAAATCATTCTTTTTCAAGGCATCTCCATTGAAGATCACCTTATTATGAGGCTCCTGCTTTTCCAGTCTGACACTCACAGTTCCAACCATGGAAACTGTGAAACTGCAGGTATCTCTTGCCGATTGCCAGTTTGTTACAGAATCTTGCGGGATAAACTGTTCAAAATTTCTTATATCTGTCACAAAATCAAATACTTCTTTGGGAGTACATGACAAAGTGCCTGTCCTGCTTTCATAATGTGATAAATCACCCATAATTGAATCGTTACGTATTTTATAGCATTATTCTGTTTTCCCCCATGAGGCAGGGTCGATCCTCCACTTTTTCAGCGTCTCCACCTCAGAATCACCGATATAACCTATGCTTAATGCAGTATCAACAAGAACAGAGTAGTTGCAAAGGGTATTTAATGTGCAGTTTTCAGCCCTGAATTCGTCAGATGCTTTTTTGAATTCATATGTAAAAATTGCCACCATTCCAAGAACTTCACAACCGGCCTCTTTCAACGCCCTGACAGCGCTCAGACTGCTGCCTCCTGTTGAAATAAGATCTTCGACAACCACTACTTTCTGACCTTTTTCAAAATAACCTTCAATCTGATTGCCAAGTCCATGCTCCTTGGCTCCCGATCTGACATAAATAAACGGAAGACCCATTTTATCAGCGGCAAGAGCACCATGTGCTATGGCTCCTGTGGCAACTCCGGCAATCATTTCAGCTTCCGGATAGAGTGTGCGGACAAGTCCTGCAAATGCATCACGAATATATGACCTTACCTCCGGAAAAGAGAGCGTTTTGCGATTATCACAATAAATTGGTGATTTCCAACCTGAAGCCCATGTAAAAGGATTTGACGGTTGCAATTTAATTGCTTTAATTTGTAATAGATATTCAGCTGTTTTTTTTGAATAATCTTCCATCGGAGTATGTATAAAGTTTATTTTGAAAACAGATTCATCGTTGTAAGCTCTGAACCCGACAGGTTACAAAAATACGGCTTATTCCATAAATTCTATGCTACTGATGTACTTTATAAGTTAATTGCTGAATTTCAGTCAGATACCAGCATAGAATCTATAAATATCTATGGCACTGATATCAGGCATCTCTGGAAGATGTTCAGAATTTATTTTACCGAAGTGGGTGCTGCAGGAGGGTTGGTTAAGCATATGTCAGGCAGATATCTCTTTATCGAAAAAAAGGGAAAGCTTGATCTTCCCAAAGGACATATTGAACCTGGAGAAGAGGCGGAGGTATGTGCTATAAGGGAGGTGAGCGAGGAGTGCGGCATAAACGGTCATTCAATTGTTAAAAGTATCCCGCCATGTTATCACACCTACAGCTGGGAAGGAATTTCATATCTTAAGAAAACCAGCTGGTTCCTGATGAATTATGAGGGTGAAATGATTACGGAACCCCAGTATGATGAGGGAATAACCAAAGTCATATGGCTTTTTCCCGATGAATTGAATAAAATAAAGAATAATGCATGGCTGTCACTTATGGATCTGATAAACACTTCTATTCTCAGGTGATCCCTAATCTTCCCCCTTATAATCTCTGAGATTAATTGACGAGGGGACGAAGCGGGAGGCATCACCTCCGCTTCTAATAATATCCCGCACAATTGATGAGTTGATATGGCTGTGTTCCGGAACTGTCAGAAGGAAGACCGACTCCACGCCAGGTGCTAAAACCTTATTTACCTGAGCAATAGCTCTCTCAAATTCAAAATCGGCTGCAGTTCTTAACCCCCTGATAAGATATCCTGCATTTTTTTTAATGCAGTAATCTACAGTAAGTCCTTCATAATGATCGACACTTATCCTTGGTTCATCACTGAAAATCCTCGATATCATCTCTTTTCGTGTGACAAGCGGATAGTAGTTTTTTTTCAGAGCATTGGCGCCCAGTGCAATAATTATTTCATCAAACAGGCTCAGCGCCCTTCTCGCGATAGCTTCATGTCCGATAGTGAAGGGATCGAAAGATCCGGGAAAAACTGCTATTTTTTTCATTCAAATGATATTGTTTTAGGGTTTTTAACCTTCTGCCTGAGTAATGCAAGTTCAAGCACACCCATTATAGTGTCAACATAATGGAATTTTAATCCCCTGATATATATCTCATTTATATTCTCCACATCTTTCCTGTTATCCTCCGATATTATGATCTCCTTTATACTGGCCCGTTTTGCGGCAAGGATTTTCTCCTTTATACCACCTACAGGAAGAACTTTTCCCCTGAGAGTTATCTCTCCTGTCATTGCGAGATATTTTTTTACCTTTCGCTGTGTAAAAGCAGAAGCTATTGAGGTTGCCATCGTAATTCCGGCTGAAGGTCCGTCTTTTGGAATGGCTCCTTCAGGAACATGTATGTGAATATTCCATTTCTCGGAGAAATTATCCGGAAGGTCCAGCATTTCTGCATTCGACTTAAGATATTCAAGAGCTATTATAGCAGATTCCTTCATCACCTCTCCAAGGTTTCCGGTAAGAGTCAGTTTTCCTGATCCTCTGCTGATACTTGTCTCCACAAACAGGATCTCGCCTCCGGCAGCTGTCCATGCCAGACCTGTTACCACCCCGGCCTGATCATTTCCGGAATAGAGATCGCGCGTATATTTTGGAGGACCAAGCATTTCAAGCAGTACAGGGTATGACAATACAGGGTCAAATCTGATCTCTGATGCTATCTTTTTTGCTGTTACCCTTACAATTTTAGCCAGGCGCTTGTCAAGCTCCCTCACCCCCGATTCCCTTGTAAATTTTTCAATTACCGATTCCATCACCTTCTTGTCGATTGTGAGCATCTCCTTTCCTACACCGTGGTTTTCAAGCTGTTTGGGCAGCAGATGACGCTTAGCTATTTCGAGCTTCTCCTCGACGAGATAACCGGTTATCTCGATCAATTCCATCCTGTCTCTGAGGGCAGGACTTATTGCAGCCAGGTTATTGGCAGTAGCGATGAAAAGGACCTTGGAAAGATCATATTCCATCTCGAGAAAATTATCGAAAAATGTACTATTCTGCTCAGGGTCAAGTACCTCAAGCAAAGCTGATGATGGATCTCCCCTGAAATCCTGACCTACCTTGTCAATCTCGTCAAGTATGAATACCGGGTTTGATGATCCCGCTCTCTTTATATTCTGTATAATACGTCCGGGCATCGCCCCTATGTAAGTCTTCCGGTGTCCTCTTATTTCCGCCTCATCATGTAAACCGCCTAATGACATTCTGACATACTTTCTGTCAAGAGCTTTTGCAACTGATCGTCCGAGAGATGTTTTTCCCACTCCGGGAGGTCCGTAAAGGCAGAGTATCGGAGACTTAAGGTCACCTTTAAGTTTAAGCACTGCAAGATGTTCAAGTATACGTTCCTTAACCTCCTCCAGTCCAAAGTGATCATAGTCAAGGACATTACGGGCATTTTTAAGATCCAGATTATCCTGGGTGTAAAAATTCCAGGGCAGATCGAGCAGCGTCTGAATATAGTTTACCTGAACAGAATACTCGGCAGCAGCCGGGTTGAGACGATGAAGCTTTTCAAGTTCCTTGTCAAAAACCTTACTGACCTCCTCATTCCATTTTTTGGCAGAAGCCCTTCGCCTGTATTCCTCAATCTCCTTTTCAATCGGATTGCCTCCCAGTTCATTCTGAATGGTCTTCATCTGCTGATGAAGCAGAAATTCACGCTGCTGCTGGTCGAGATCACTTTTCACTTTTGATTGCAGCTCATTCTTGAGCTCCAGAACCTGTATCTCCTGAACAAGAAATTCAAGCAGCATAAAACCCCTGTCACGCAGGTTATTAATCTCAAGTAACCGCTGTTTATCCTGAACTTTAATATCGGTGTTGGAACAAATAAAATTTATAAGATAAGTATTGTTCTCGATATTCTTGATTGCGAATGAGGCTTCTGGACTGATATTGGGATTGATCTTTATAATCTTGAGCGACAGGTCCTTCAGTGAACCAACAATCGCATCAAAATCCTTGCTCAGGCTCTCTGGTTTTACCTCAGGGATAGCCCTTACCTTTGCAATAAAATAAGGATCATCAGAGACCAGTTCATTCAAAACCATTCTCTTCCTTCCCTGAATAATGGCCGTTGTCGATCCGTCAGGCATCTCGAGGAGCTTAACTATCTGTCCAATAGTACCTATAGAGTGAAGATCCGCGTAATTTGGATTTTCAATATCCGGATCTATCTGAGCTACTGTACCTACTATTTTGTCATTACGGTAGGCATCTTTAATGAGCTGAATCGATTTTGGGCGACCGATGGAGATCGGCAGCACCACACCTGGAAATAACACCGTATTCCTGAGCGACAGGATCGGAATAGTCTCAGGAACCTCAACATCCTCAAGGTCTCCGTCATCTCCGTCAGCAATTATTGGAATTATATCTCCTTCTCCGTCAAGTATCTCAGGAAGAAATATCTCGCTGACCGGTTTCCTGAATTTTTTGTCCATATATTGAATTTCTATATTCTTATTAATTTATTAATCCACCCCATCCCCATTAATTGATGCATTACAAGCTCTTCAGGGTAGGAAACCAATCAAAACAACTATAGCTTTTGTTTATATTTCATCCGGCATTCAACTTATTCATTTCCCAATATGTCAAAATTACACATTATTTTAAAATTAGGTCTGAAAGGGGGTATTGCAATGATTGTGCCACAGAATTTATAAAAACAGAAGAGACGCCGGGCTTGGGCGTCTCTTCACTGATATGACTCTGTATACAGTTATTTTTTCTTTACAACGCGATCCTTATAACGGTTCATGAACTTATCAACCCTACCTGCTGTATCCACAAGTTTCATCTTGCCGGTATAAAAAGGATGAGATGTATTTGATATCTCAAGTTTGATAAGCGGATATTCATTTCCATCTTCCCATTTAATGCTATCTCTGGAAGGCGCGGTAGACTTGCTCAGGAAAGAATGACCATTTGACATATCCTGAAAAACCACAAACCTGTAATTGCCGGGATGAATTCCATTTTTCATTGTACTATATTTTTTCGTCCTTAATAATTAAAAATAAATCCCTCGGATTAGGGACTGCAAAATTAATCAAGATTATTTAAAATACAAAATGAATTATAAAATTATTATTTATAGCCTAATTGGCAGTATTCTGAGGTTCAGTTTACCGCCATTTCTTCCTTATATGTCAGAAAAGGCAGATTTTTATCAATCAGGTACCGGTAAGTGAAATGCACTTTAGCCTGTTTTGCACCAAGAGCCTCATAAATGGCGATCATTCTCGGATTAAAATCTCCGACCCAGGAGAGTTCAAGTTCCTTAAGCCATGGTTTTTTCTTAAAGACATTATAGAGTTGAAGGAAGATAGCAGATTCAACCCCGCTATTCTGATATGATGGATGAACCCCACCCACAATAGCCCTTAGCCTCGTCATCCTGTGTGTCAGTTTATAGTACATGAACCGTGCCATATTCCAGGGATGAAGTCTGCCATCCAGCTCCTTAAGAATCTGGTTAAGATCAGGATAAAGAATAAAAAATGAAATCGGCTTGTCATTGAAATAGGCAAACCATATTAGCTCTTCATCGATAATCGTCTTGGCCTTATTGAACGATTCCAGTAAAAACTTAGGGTCAATAGGGGTAAAATCCTCCTTAAAAACTGACCATGTTGAATTATAAATCTCTGCAATGTCCTTTATATACTTCTCCTTATTCCTGATTTCAAAATGACGGAATGAGTAACCAGGTCTCTTAGATATCCAGTTTGCAATTTTCATTATCCTGTCAGGAAACTGCACAATCTCATTATTCACATCACGTATGTCCCTGTGGTAAGAATATTGTTCGAAATACTTCCTGAAACCATACTCTTCAAATAAACTCCTGTAATACTTCTTATGATATGGCATCCCGAAACCCTGCTGCATGAAGCCCTCTGCCAACAATCCCCAGTTATTGTCGTTTTCGCCGAAGTTTATCGGACCATCCATAGCCGCCATTCCCTTACCCGCCAGCCAATCCCTGGCAGTATCAAACAGGATAAATGCAGCCTCCCTGTTTTCTATTACTTCAAAAAAGCCCATCCCCCCTGTGGGCTGACGGTTGGCATCCGACCTGATCCTGTCGATGAAGGCAGCCACTCTGCCAATAGTTCTATTGGTATTGTCTTTCAGTATCCATCTGATTGCCTCGCCGTGTCCGAAAGCCTGATTGGTTTTGGGATTGAAAACTGATTCAAGCATTGTATCAAGCTGACAAACCCAATAGGGGTCTCCCTTATACAGTTTTTTTGGAAAATTGATAAATTCCTCCCTGTCTTGTTTTGTAATGACCTCTATTATCCGCATGAGGTTAGTGTTATGATATCTGCTGTTTAATATCTGATTGAAAATTTAATGATCAGAACAGGATATTTCCCTGCAGAGGCAAATATAAAGAGATTTTTAAAATATTGAAGTCGGAAGTAGGAAGTCCGAAGTCAGAAGTCGGAAGTCCGAAGTCGGAAGCAGGAAGCATTCTGCCCTGAGCCCTGAGCTGAGCTCTGAGCCTAATGTATATCTATTATCCTGTGGTCGATGAGTATAAAAACGATGCCAATAAGAAGGGTATAGAGTACATAAACCCTTACCGGAATATATTCCGAAGGCTTAATGTTCATTTTTAACCAGAGGTAGCCAATAAGGAAAACCTTACCGATAGAATAGACAATAAATGTTGAAAGTGCAACCCCTACAAGTCCATAACCCCATTTTATCATAAGCAGGCTTAATGGTATATTGAAAGCCAGTTCGAGGAGTGCTGAGATCAGGCTTATGTGTGTCTTTTTCCTGCCAACAATCACGGTCTGTGGAAAGACCATCCTTGGAACAATAAGCAAAGAATAGATCAGGAATATATCTGCACTCTTTTGGAATCCGGGGTTGAACATTCTTGGATAAAGCCACCTTGAGAAGATCATTACGACCATTGCAAGTGGAAATAGTATATGCATCAGCCGTTTTGATTTAACCCTGATTTTTGCAAGAGATTCTCTCATCCTTTCCCGTGTGGAGAATTCCGGAAGCATTGCATTGCTTAGCCCGTTAGCCAGCATGAGCACCAGGGGAAACTCTTTTGCCCCGTAACGGAACCAGGCAAACATAGCTGGATCCCGGTAGACCGCAGAAATTATTACTCCATCGGTATACTGAGCTGAACCACTGATAAGGGAAGTAAGGATCAGGGGAGTACCCAGATAAAGGTGTTCCTTCATAAATTCAAAAGAAATCTTCATCTCGGTATATCTCCTTAGCAATACCAGAAGCCAGACCCACCTCACGGCTGTTACCGCCAGTAATCCCCAGATAGACCAGATAATATCCTTCCCGAGAAGAAGAGGTGCTATAATCAGGATCATCTGTGCCGTAAAGGTTATCAGTCCATATTGAAAAATCCTGTAAGATCTGTTATTGAGCAGGTAAATATATTCGATAATGCATACCGGACTGCTTAATAGAATATAGAGTAACAGGAGGTTAATAAACGGAACATTGCCCGAGAAGTGAAAAACTGAAAAATTATGCTTCAGGGAATGGCCCAGGATAAAAAAGAGAACGCTGAAAAAGCAGAGTAAAAGAAAGGCATTGAAAATCTCCGGTGACCTGGAAGTTCCATTATCACCCATCTTATGATAGGTTTTATTCCTGTGATAGAGCGGAAGAAGTGACTGAATGATCCCGGTAACCCAGAAAAAGGTCATCAGTCCGGCGATAAACATGAACATCTCCCACTGTCCGATATCGGCGCGGGTCAGATGACTTTTAGTAAAAACTATACTGATGATCAGAAAAACAACGGGTTTCATCAGCTGGAATAGCTGGAGCCCTGAGATATTGTCTATTAGTTTAAGCTTCTTCAACCAGGTACAAGTACTTGAAAATATATTAGAGATAACAAGCTTTGACAACAAAAATTGTGCAGAAATGTCTTTAATTATCGATCATTTCAAAGATAGTAATTGAGGATAGTTTGAGAAAATAAAATTAAAATTTTGTGATATAGAAATTTTGACCTTATTTTGCACTCCATAAACGGTGGATGTAGTTCAGTCGGTTAGAACGTCGGATTGTGGTTCCGAAGGTCGTGGGTTCGAGCCCCATCTTCCACCCCACCTTTTAAAAAAACAGAGCCGTTGCATGCAACGGCTCTACTTTTTTTGCAGCAACTTAACTATTTCTTCTGTACAATTTTATGGCTGTTGTATTTCATATAGGCGGCAAATGATATTGCTGCCAGGAGAATGACTGCGATATAGACAAACGATGGTACAGGTACCGGATCACCTGCGGCATAGGAGTGCATGCCTGACAGATAATAATTCACACCGAAATAGGTCATAAGAACCGAGGAGAAGGCAAAAAGGGATAACAGATTAAATGTAAAGATATCCTTCATTCCGGGTATATTACGGCTGTGTATGACAATACTATAGATAATTATTGTGATAAGCGACCATGTCTCCTTGGGATCCCATCCCCAGTATCTTCCCCATGATTCATTCGCCCAGACTGCTCCAAGAAAGGTTCCTATAGTAAGAAAATAAAGGCCAAGGGTCATAGTCTTATAATTGATCAGGGTCAGTTCATCAATCGTAGCAGATATCCGATCACGGTTTCCGGCATTGGAGAATAACAGCAGTACCATAATTATGAGTCCCAGTATTGCACCCAGACCAAGAAAACCGTAACTGCCGGTAATTACTGATACATGAAGAGTAAGCCAGTATGATTTCAGAACAGGAACAAGGTTGGTAATCTCAGGATCCATAAAGCTAAGGTGGGCGACCATCAGTGTCATTGATGCCAGAACAGCTGTTGCAGACAGGGCAAAGGCCGACTTTCTGCTGAAGATAAAACCTGCCAGCAGTGTCACCCATGAGATGAAGATCATTGATTCATAACCATTACTCATCGGGGAATGACCAGCTATATACCATCTTATCGCAAGTCCGAAAGTGTGGAAAAGATATCCTGCGAATAACACCCAGCCCAGGGTCTTAATCACTACAGATGACTCTTTACTTCCTCTTATAACCCCGGCTATAAGTACTATGAGCATAATAAGGCCAATTGTTGCGTAGAAAGGGAACAGCCGCTCGAAAATACTCATCTTATAATACAGTAATTCCGTTTTTGTTTTTGAGGCTGTAGGAAGATCATATTCCGAGAATCGTTTCTGGTAACCGCTGATTGATTCAGTTATCTGACGGGTAGTAGAAATATTATTTGCCTTTATTGCATCTGCCAGTAAAGGAATAATTGTTTTCAGATAGAGTGAATCATCCTTATTTATCGCATGGGGAAGTGCACTCTCAGGCAAACCCCAGTCGTGCGTACCATTTTTAAGCGGAAACAGTTTAAGAAATTCCCCTTTATAAATCATATAGACAATGTTCAACCTCTCATCAATCTTCATTACCTCCTTATCTGTCTTGTTCCTGTCACCCGGAGCTTTGGCATATGCCTGGTTGACATCATCTGAGAGCTTATATGTTCCATCACCAGTGATATTGACAATATCTGAAAAGGCGGCAAGCTTTCCTTTAATCCCAAGTTTTCTCTGGACATCCTGGGTTGAAACCCTTATCAACGGAACATCTTTCCAGTTATCAAAATCGAGATAAAGTCCAAGGAATACCTGCATTGAGGTAAGCCCTTCAAAATCATTCTCGCGGGCTACCTTGCGAAGGATATCATTGCTCAATGTGAAGAGGGGCTTGGTCCTTCCCTTCTGGTCCTGGACAAGAACTTTACCGAATTCCTCAGCAGCAGACTTGTCAGGGATCAGTTCCTGACCATTCAATACCGAAAGACCTGAAAACGAGATCATCAGGAGAATTGCAACAGCTGATTTCCTTAATATTGAGCTCCAGTAACCAGGAGTAATATTATGGAATAAGGCATTCCTGTTTATAAGAGAAATAATGATGAATACGAAAAGCATAATATAACCTGTATATGAAACAGCCATCCCTGCCATATCGTGATTAACTGACAGTATAGTCCCTTTCTCATCCTTATCGAATGAAGATTGGTAAAAGCGGTAACCCTTATACTTAAGAATATTATTCATAAATATCATGAAAGATTTTTCAACATTTGCCGATTTATCAATAAGAACTACGTCGCTTTTGTAACCTGACGGGCTGTTCGAGCCCGGATATCTTTCAAGAATGAAATCGTTAAGCTTAATACTAAAAGGGAGATTGGTATTCTTTGAGCCATAGCTTATCTCAACATTTTTTCCGTCAATGATTTCAGAGACTGTACCTGCAGTTTCTGATTCCATGTCCCAGAGAGTAAGTTCAGTTGATCTCTGTTCTCCGGAAAGCTCAAAAATAAAAGCATTCTGACCTGTTGTCTGCTCTTTCGGATTGACTGCAATTACACTCTGTATTCCTGTTGCCAGCATCTCCTGAGGCACAATCTTAATTCCGTTTACAGAAATGATCTGCATCTCTTTCAGCTTCACCGGGCTGCCGTTTTCAAAAGGGGTCACTTCCTGCGACATCATGCTCATCTCACCGATAACAAACCGTGAGGTCATATAGAATGCGCCATCGAAAGTTATATTCACATCTGCTGAATCTTCTGAATCAAACCCTATTGAAATGTCACCTGCAAGCTTCCTTTCGCCCTTTCTCAGAATAACAGACTCCCGTTCCATCATACCGGCAGTCACAATAAGTGAAATTATCGGAACGCCATTGGGACTTGATTTCAAAGACTCAGTAGCGTTGGGGATAATCTTTGAGAGTACGAGATTGTAATCGTTCCCGCTGATCTTTATCACTTTAGAATACTCATCGGCTGAAACCGAGGTCATTGAATATTTATCCGACCTGCTGTAGGAAATCGTTCCATCAGCTTCCCTTACAGTAGATGTAATGAATTTTTCAGAGGAGTAACACCTGGTCTGCTCCTCACCTTCACGTATATGCATTGTACCTTCCCATCCAAAGTACCTGGTAATTCCCGCTCCTATTATCAGCAGTAAGAATGAAAGATGGAAAAGTGCAGTCGGCAGCTTGGCTTGTCTGAATAGCTTATAAATTATTAACTGGCCAACAAGGTTTGCCGAGAGAAGCAGCAAAATAAGTTCGAACCATTTTGTATTATAAACCATACTGTAGGCAACAGGTGAGCCAAAGTCATTCTCAACTATTGTAGCCACCGCCATTGACAGTGCAAATGCCAGAAACAAAAACCCCATTAAGGCGGGGGAAAACAGGATTCTCAGGTATTTCATCTTAATTACGTTTTTTATAGTTTATATTTTAGTCAGAAACCGGAAGTCAGAAGCCATAAGTTATAGCTAAACCTCTTTTCTCTTCTTTTTGCCCTGAGCTCTGAGCCCTGCGCCCTGAGCCCTGAGCTTCTTGCCCTGAGCCCTGAGCCCTGAGCCCTTGCCCTGCGCCCTGAGCCCTGAGCCCTGAGCCCTGAGCTTCTTACCCTGAGCCCTGAGCTACAATTCATCCTTTTTCCGAAATCTGAACAAGCTTTTCCTTGTTTAGTATCCTTACCTTTGAAGAATCGGAATAGACCACTCCCGAATCTTCAAATTCCTTTAATATTCTTACAACGCATTCTTTTGCCATACTTGTCATGTCACCCAGCTCCTGCCGGGAAAAGACCATATCATATTCATCGCTCCTGAACACTTCATCTGAGAAATAGAGAAGTGCATCGGCTACCCTGCCCGACATTCTCTTCTGTGACAGGTTAACCATCCTGTGTTGTGCCTGGAGAGACTTGTTGCTTATATCTTCAATCATTCCCTCTGCAAATTCTCCATTTTCTCTCACGAGCTGCTTAAAGATATTGAATCCTATAAAACAGGCCTGCACGGTAGATATAGCCGAAACTGAATAAGTATGCCGGGAATTTACGAATGCCCCAGGGCCCAGGACAAGCATCCCCGGGAGAGCAATCCCTATGATAAAATTCTTACCGGTACTGCCTTCAATATACATTTTAGCCATCCCGCTGGCAAGAAAAAGTGCATTGGAGGTTGGGGATCCCTGCTTGATCATTACCTCACCCGGTTTAAATGTCGCTTCATACCTGTTGGCATTTATCATTTGAAGCTCGTTTTTTGTCAGATGCTCAAAATTCTTCCACCCATGGGTGCAACCTTCACAGCTGTTTATTAAATTTATCCCTGACATATCTCCTTTTTTTAAGGGGTTCAAAAATAGCTTTTAATCAAAACAAGACATCACAAAGCTAATAAATATCACTGTATAAATTGATATATATCACAATCACCTGTTATATCTATCAACTTTATACCTCGCAAATAGCATAAGGTCTGTTATTAGTTTAACAGAGGTTTTTCATAGCTTGCACATAGAAATCATTAACTAAATAAACCCGATATGAAAAACCTTTTTAAACTATTTTCTGTGTTAGTTGCAGCAGGCTTTCTGTTTGCTTCATGCGAAGGCCCAATGGGACCTGCCGGAAAAGACGGCGCCAATGGAGCTGATGGGGCCGATGGCCAGGATGCCAATGAAACCTGCAAAGAGTGCCATACTCCTGATGTTGTTGATGCAATTGCAGTACAATTTGAGTTGTCAAAACATTCATATGGTGAAGTTGATTTTGAAGAAGCCGGAAACACTGGTTGTACTCCTTGTCATGCTTCTGAAGCTTTTAAATATGTTTGTGCAAACAATATTCCTTCGACTTTTGTAAAAGGCTCAAACGGTAAATATGCAAACCAGTATGTTGCTACACCTGCAACAGCTTTAGGTGAACTGACATGCTCAACCTGTCACAGCAGCCTGCATACAACCTATGCAGGAACCGATTTTTCTCCTTTGACAAACACCGCTGCTGTTTCTATGACAATGTGGGCCGGAGCAAAATCGATCAATATTGCTTCTGACGGAGGTATGGGCAACCTTTGTGTTAAATGCCACCAGCCACGTCCGCTTACCACCAGTTCAACTCTTACCGACGGCAGGGTTGTTGATTATGATTCACTCAAAACATACCCGGCAATTACCTTCTATGATAACGTAGTTGGAAACAGAGCTCCAAATAAAGTTGTTCCTTCATACAGAACACATGTTCATTATGGAACTGTTGGTGCTATTTATGCAGGTATCGGCGGGGTTGAATTCCCTGGTTCACTCGCATATGAAAGTTCACCACACACTGCAACTGCTTCATGCCAGGACTGCCACATGGCATCCATCAGCGGAAGAGCCGGTGGACATACATTTAATGTAAAAGGAAACTTCAACGGATGTAATACAACCAATTGCCATACAGGTCTTAGCTCATCATCTGATTTATGGACAGCTACAAGATCAAGTGTAAAAACTCTTCTTGATCAGCTTGCTGCAAAAATCAATGAGGTAGGCGGTGCAACACCAATTCTTCACACAGAAACTGATCCCGAAGCAAATCTCTGGGCTGGAAATACCACCGGCAACTGGGACGGTTACCTGAATATCTATGATCCTTCATCCAACCCTGGCGGAGCATGGAAAAACCCGGGAAATACCAACTCATACACTCAGGCTCAGAAAGACATCAATAATGCATTGCCAACATTCCCATCACTTACAAATGGTATTATGGGTGCAATGATCAATTTCCAGATGTGCCTCAGGGAATATAGCCTTGGAATTCACAATACAAAATATACCAAAGCTTTACTTACAAACACTCTCGAGACATTGAACGCTCCGGTTTAGTAAGTACATAAAATAACATTAAGAGGCCGTCTCAAACAATTATGAGACGGCCTTTTCTTTTATCTTATACCAATTCTCCGGTCTCTTTAATTATGATTTTAATCAACCATACAGGCTATCCGGCGGCTGGCGATTGGCCAGGGCAGTTGAAAAAGTCTTCTTAACCGCTAAGTCCCCCACCAAAGAAATTACAGGAACTTCAAAAATAATAACTCCCATAACCGCCGCTCGAAAATGAATTTATTTACCCCATGCCGCTTAGGCGGCAGTAAATTGATTTTCGTTGCCAGGGGCTGTCTAATCCTCCTTAATGACGAAGGGTGCAGTTTCCTGCACCCTTCATTCCGGAATTATTTATCAGTGTCTGAGCCCTCTGATTCCTGAAGCTATCATCTCAACATGTTTCTTAACACACATTGATAGTCATTCAGAGGTATTCTAATGATCATCTGACCTGTGATAGCCTGAAATCATTCCCCAGAATAGTGAAGTAGGCTTTGCTCCCAATGTACATGTATAGATATGAATTATCATGAATATTGAGAGGAAGAAACCCATCGTGATATGAAGAATATCGGTAAGAATTAGCCCGCTGACTCCAAAAGGTAGTTATTGTAATCTCAGGGAAGAGGAGTCCGATACCTGAAATTATCAATAATGGCAGTGCAAGATACATTGCAAGAACATACGTTACTTTCTGCAGAGGATTAAACTTTCTCTTTTCTGTTACGGGAAAAGGGTGTTTCTCCCCTCTGAACATTCCCCATCCGTAATACTTCATCTGTGACAGAAGATCAGACCAGAAATTCTCCTTTTCAATTTTATAGAATCTGCCGTTTTTTGTCAGCAGGTTCCCTGTGACAAATATTATATAGTTGGCAGTAAGTACCAGAGCTGCAAAATTATGCCATTTTACCGCAATCGCAAAGCCCACCATGTATGTGGTAGTGTCTTTTCCGGTATACTGCATGCTAAGCCCTGTAATTATAAGAATAAGAAACATAACAGCGTTCAGTACATGCCAGATTCTTATCCATTTTGGGTATAGATACATTGTAATCTTGATTAATTATTTTTTTTGTGTTTTCTGATTCTGAAAAATGTGTGGCCAACAATAACTCCCAGCACGCCGACAAAAATAATCAGGCTTATGACGTTCAGGTATTCATTTCTGTTCGCACCAATCACATAGGATTCATTTAATATTATTCCGTTGAAAAATCCGTCGCGACGCTGCTCTTTGGATTCAAACTTATACAGTGAAGCCATCAGGATTGAATTTTTTGAATGACATTCATTGCAACGTCTTACGGCTTCAGCTTTTGGCCTTATCTGGTGAGCAACAGGAATATCATTATTGATTTTAGTATGGCACTCAATACACCTTACATTAGCAAAATGGGCAGCCTGGTTTGGCAGCCACTCATGTTTTTTGATAAGGTTTATCTCTTCCCTGTCAGTAAGCAGCTGAAAACGGTTAAAGTCGGAATGACAGCTAAGGCAAATGGCATTGTCATATGTGATAGCCTCCTTAAGATTAGTGTTCATTCTGACGTTAATCTTGTAAGAGTGAGGATTATGACATTTCCAGCAGGAAAAACCTTCCTGTTCAAGTTTAAAATGGGTGCTTTGCTGGTAATCTGCCTCTATCGCTTCAAAATGATACTGTGCAAATTTTTCATCTCCTCCATGGCAATCAATACAGTTTAATTTTTGTTCCATCCTGAGCTCCCCTAAATGAGGGAAAGTGGTATATTGCTCAGAATGACAGTCAGTACAGCTGAAGTTCTTATGGTTTGATTTATAGAACTCATCTCTTTTAATAATCCGTTCAGAACACATTAATTCTTTAATCTGCCTGCCAAGGTTTTCATTTGTATATTCATACTTAGCCTGCCCGTGACATTTCAGACAGCGTTCATTGTCCTCATGAAAGGGTGATACAAAGGTTGATGTATCCGTGTCAATCTGATTAATCTTCTTAAAACTGAATACTCCTGCCTTGGAAGCAGAAGTATTACAGATCAGGTATAAAAAGGATATAATCAGGAATCTGAAAATCTTCATCAGTAGTCCTGGGTATTTATTAGAATCTAACAGAAATATTAAAGCCAAACATGTAATCTCTTGAAGAAGAACTGTAAAGCAGATTATACTGATCGATTATCAGATTATAATTCGATGCAAATACCTGGAATGAATGGGTTCCGGTTCCTATCTCCCAACCGAAGGCAAGATTTGGTTTTGGCTGTTTCATTTCAGTTCCTTCATCCTGTTTGGTCAGCAGCTGGTCATATTCCAGTACCAGTGAATGATTTCCAAACAGATTAGCCCTTGCACCGGCATGAAGACCAAAGTTCAGATTCTTGTACCCGGTTGAATCAGAGTATCGTTTTACTGTATTCATATAAATTAGTGAGGGAGCTATCTGTGCAGAGATCTTCTCAGTGAACTTACGGGCAACAATCAGCTGTGTAAAATAAGACAACCTGTGCATTTGTTTAAAATCGCCGGTAGGGCCGTAATTCTCTTCTGCTCTCGCATCTATGACCATGTTACCATAATAGGAAAGAGAAATAGGCATACTGTTGTCCTCAGTCTGCTGAAGGATGAGATATTTCCACCTTAAATCCTGCAGAGCATAATCTTTTGTTGTACCCGCTCCTACCATTAACCTGTCGGTTATTCCGTAATTCAAACCAATACGTGTATTGGCAGATCCATATATGCCAAAAAGGTTATGAATACTCTCAATCTTGCTGAATCTATGCTGAATCTGCAATTCAAGACCTCCTTTATATGGCGTTGCAACAGTCTGATTTTCAATCAGAAGTCCATTTGAAAACGTATTAGTAACCGGGGTTTTTGATTTCTCCTGAGCCTGTGCTTCTTCCTGAGCAAAAATCGGAGAGAGGAATAATGACAAAATGAAGACAATAAAAATCTTTTTCATGTTTTTAGGCTTTATCTGGTTTATTTATTTCTTAATTATTATGAGCTCCCTGGTTTATCCAGATGAGAACTTTCTGTTTATCAACATCGCTTGATCTTGGTGAATGATCGGTACCGATCATCTTGGTGTAAAGTTCACTCGTCTCCCCCGGCAGATTTACGTAACCTCCTTCAGTAAGAGCTTTGTAGGAATGTCCGTCTCTCAGATCAGGAGCCTTGATTGCACCATGACATGAGCTACAGTTGGCAGAAAAGATGGGTTGTATCTCCGCCTGAAAATGAACTGAATCAGTCGGATTTATTTTCTCCGGCATCCATGAATATTTTTCACACGACGAAAATCCCACGATCGCTGCAACAACAACTATCGCAGCCAGCAATTGTCTTAACATATTTAATCTCTGATTCATGTTTTTAAGATTGTTAATTAATTCACAAAGATATCTCATTTTAATGACTAACAATTTCATCAGATGAACAAAATTGGGTTTTGTGCTGTGCTGTATAGCATATTGAAAATTGATCTATATCACTTCATCCGATGATATTAATTATTAAAACCGGCAGAGACGTTGATTAATAAAACCAGCAGTGACATTAATTAATAAAACCAGCAGAGACGTTGATTAATAAAACCAGTAGAGACGTTGCATGCAACGTCTCTACCCGGGTACCCAAATCATATAAAATGATAATCAGAACTTGTACGAATTGTCCTCAATCAGTTTGTCTGCAATTCTCCTTCTGGCATCCTTAACATTGACGCAATCCACTCTAGTAAGATTTTCAACAGCGCTGGTAAGTGTATGGCATGATTCAGAGGTACAGAATGTGCTTAATGCCTCAAGTGCTGATTTTCTGACAATATTTGCAGTGTCGAACAGATTAACATCAAGCATATCTTTATACAGCGATATATCACTCCTTATCGAGCCCAATTTTTCAACCCTTAGTGAAAGAGATTCTGAGACATACGTTTCCATCATCATCTCTGCAATATTATTGAGAACTTCCTGTTCGTTAATAAGGCCCTTTTCGAACCGTTTTGCTGCTCCGTGAATACAGAGCAGAATGACTTTCTTGAAGTTTTTGATATATCTGTTCTTTTCAGTAAAATAACTTTCTCCTTCTTTCTTGCCATCTGTGATACTGTTCAATCCGGAATAAAGTTTCTCAGCTTCTCCGTAAAGGTCAAATTCTCCTTTCATTGCACGTTTCATAGCAGTATCGACGACAAGCAGACGGTTTATTTCATTGGTACCCTCAAAAATCCTGTTTATCCTTGAGTCACGGTAACCTCTCTCAACAGCCATTTCCGCTGAATAGCCCATTCCCCCGTGTATCTGAACCGCCTCATCAGCAACAAAATCAAGCATCTCGGAACCTATCACTTTAAGTATTGCAGCCTCAACAGCATAATGGCTGATAGCTTCAATAGCTGCCCTGCCGTAATCACCACAGTCAACAGTCAGATTTTTCATAAGCCTGTCAATATCGCTGCTTACCCTGTAAACAGCTGATTCAGACGCGAAAAGACGAATAACCTGCTCAGCCATTTTATGTTTTAATGCTCCGAAAGATGAAATAAGTACTCCAAACTGCTTTCTCTCGTTTGCATATTTTACTGAATCATTAATCGCCTTTTTTGCAGCTCCTATGACGTTGGCTCCAAGCTTAAGCCTTCCCATATGTAAAATGCTGAGGGCAATCCTGAAACCTTCACCTCTTTTACCAAGAAGATTTTCTACAGGTACTTTAACATCGTTGAAATATATCTGTGCAGTTGAAGAACCCTTTATACCCATCTTATGCTCATCAGGACCTATAACCACGCCCGGGAATTTGCTTTCAACTATAAATGCGCTGAGAACCCTGTCGGTATCGATTTTTGCAAAGACCACAAGTGTATCAGCAAATCCTGCATTCGTGATCCACATCTTCTGTCCGTTAAGGATATAGTGCTTACCATCTTCACTCAGCTTCGCGTTTGTTTTTCCTGAGTTTGCATCACTTCCTGCCCCCGGTTCAGTCAGACAGTATGCTCCAAGAAATTCTCCCGAGGCGAGCTTTGTTACATAACGTTCTCTCTGATCCTTGTTCCCGTAATACATTATCGGCAATGTTCCAATTCCGCAATGGGCCATATAAGCAACGGAAAATGAGTATCCGGCACCGGTAGTTTCAGCGACGAGCATCTGGGTAACAAATGACTGTCCAAATCCGCCGAACTCTTCGGGAATAGAAATCCCCAATAAACCAAGGTCACCGGATTTCTTCATCATGCTTTTCATCAGCTCCCTGTCGCTTTTTTCAACTTTCTCAAGATTGGGGTATACTTCAGCTTCGAGAAAGTCGCTGCAGGTCTGGGCGATCATTCTCTGCTCCTCATTGAATTCCTCAGGAATGAAAATATCTTTTGATTCAATTTCGTGTACAAGAAATTCACCGCTTTTCAAGAGTTTACTGTTTTCCATTTTATCAGATTATTATTTGGATATTTTTATATTTTTAGTGATTGTGCGATAAGTTCGGCAATATCAAGATTCCTGACCTCTTCCTCCCTGTTTTTATACTTGAGTCCATCAGTCATCATCGTCATACAGAATGGACAGGCGGTCGCAATAACAGCAGCTTCCGTTTTAAGGGCATCTTCAGTTCTTTCAATAAAGATCTCCTTATCACCTTTTTCAGCTTCCTTGAACATCTGGGCTCCACCAGCCCCGCAGCATAAAGCAAAACTCCTGTTCCTTTCCATCTCAACATAATTGACAGTAAGTTTCGAGAGAATAGCACGCGGCTCATTGTAGATATCATTTGACCTTCCAAGATAACAGGGATCATGATAAGTGACTGAAATATTTTCAAGCGATGTCTGATCAATCTTCAGCTTTCCCTGTTCAATCTGGCTGTTAAGGAACTGAAGATAATTTATAACTTCATAATTACCGCCAAGGTCGGGATACTCATTCTTAAAGATATTGAAACAGTGAGGGCATATGGTAATTATCTTTTTTACCTCATACATTTTAAAGATCTCAATTACCTGCAGCGCCTGCATCTGGTAGAGCATCTCATTTCCTGCCCTTCGCGCAGGATCACCGGTACATGTCTCCTCCTTTCCCAGAACCGCATAGCTTATATCAAGATAGGTAAGGATTTTCGTGAAAGCTCTTACCACTTTCCTGTACCTGTCGTCAAAAGCGCCGGCACAACCTACCCAGAACAGGTATTCAGGCTTATCTCCCCTTGCAAAGAGATCTGCCATAACTGGGACTTCTATTTTCCGGGTTTCCATATTATATATTATCTATTAGACTTTTCGTTACAAAGAGTGACACAGAGAAAAAACAGAGGAGCACAGAGTTTAAATGATATTGATTTCAAGATCCTTAGCCCAGAGAAGCCTGTCCTCGGCGGAATATTGCCATGGAGCACCGTTGTTCTCAATATTGTTGAATACTGCTTTGAGTTCTCCGGGTGCGGATGCCTCTTCCATTACAAGGTACCTTCGGATATCAACAATAAGGGTCGGATGATTGATATTAATGGGACACTCTTTCGCACAGGCATTGCATGTAGTGCAGGCCCAGATCTCTTCCTCCGATATATAATCCCTGAGCAGTGACCTGTTGTCATTAAAATCCCTTCCGTTTTTAACCATAAGCGGACCTTTCTCATTCATTCTTGCCCTTAGATCCATCATTATTTTCCTCGGAGATAATTTCTTACCGGTAATATTAGCAGGGCACACTGATGTGCACCTGCCGCATTGGGTGCATGCAAGCGAATCAAAATAATTTTTCCATGAGGCATCTTCGGCATCTTTTACTCCAAACCTCTCTACAGGTGCATCAGCGGCAGGTGCTGCAAATGCTGCATTCGGATCGAGCATCAGCTTTACTTCCCTTGTAATGCTGTCCATATTAGGAAGCTTCCCGAGAGGATCAAGCCTCGAAAGGAAAACATTCGGAACTGACATGAAAACATGGAAATGTTTGGAATAGGGAAGTATATTGGCAAAAATAAATATAAGAAGTATATGTGACCACCAGGAGACTTCAAACAGAATTCTGAATTTCTCGGCAGAAGTGCCGCCTGTTAATCCTGCCAGAAAGGCTGCAACCGGATAAACGCCCACAATAGCCTCACCTGCAAGTGTCTTATATTCAACATACCCTGTGTTCATTGCAAGCAGTGATACCATCAGCAGAAGGATAATGGAAAGGGCAATATTGGCATCGATATGAGATATCTTTTTCATCTCGATCCCTTCGAATCTTTTTATGTGAAAGAAAAGACGGCGGCTAAGAAAAATCAGTATCGAGATACCCACAAGAAGGGCAAAAATATCTCCTGAAGCCATTATTACATTATAAACAGGTCCCAGGAACTGCAATACCTTATCGGTTCCCGTGAGACCATCAATAACCATTTCAAGGCTTCCTAAGAGAATAACGCAAAATCCCCAGAAGACAAGCGCATGAAAAAGGCCAATGACTGGTTTTCTGAATATCTTGGTCTGTCCGAAAGCAACCGACAACATAACATTTATTCGCTTTCCGATATCACGCACAGGAAATGCAGGCCTCGTAAATCTGAAAAAACTGACAAGCCTTTTAATGGTATAGGAAAATACTCCTATAGTCACCAGAAGCGTTAGTGCAAATATTATCTGTTTTTGCATAGTAGTAGAACTGAATATGAACTTTAGAATAGCTTAAGGTGCATGCATTGAATATGGTCATGCAAAGAACTGACACAGAAGAACTCAGAGTCCATTGTCTCAAGCTCCTCAGGATTACGCAGAGATCCACAGAGGTATTGCCGGAATATACCCCCCCCTGGGGGGGAAGGGGGGTGTTAACATTGATGAACTTCAACATTTTTGTCAGCCCCATATTTTCTTTCTTATTTTTTAGCTTTAACTGCTTCAACAAGTTTCGGAAGTATTTTCATTGCATCGCCAACGATACCGTACTGTGCAGCTTCGAAAATCGGAGCATCCTTATCTGTGTTTATGGCTACAATATATTTTGAGGAGCTTATACCTGCAAGATGTTGTGTCGCACCTGAAATTCCAACTGCAATATACAGGTTGGGAGCAATTATCTTCCCGGTCTGACCGGTATGTTCATCATGAGGTCTCCATCCCTCATCTGAAACCGGCCGTGAACAAGCCGTGGCAGCACCAAGAAGAGAAGCAAGTTCCGTGAGGGGTGACCAGTTGTCTGGCGATTTCATTCCTCTTCCTCCTGACACTACTATGTCAGCATCTGTCAATAAGATCTTGCCCGTCTGTTTCTGAACATCCTTAACTACTGTTTTCAGATGAGCCTCATCAACAGTTAAACTAAAATTTTCTATCATACAGGAATTGCCGGGTGTTTCAGCCAGATCAAAAGAGTTCTGGGCGAGTGTAAGTATTTTAATATCTGATTTAATAACCAGGTGTGCGAAGGCATTTCCTGAATATGTCCTTTTATAAACAGTAAACGGATTCAGGTTCAGAGGCAGTCGGCTGACACCGGAACCGACTCCGGCTTTCAATCTGACCGACAACCTCGGTGCGATTGCCTTGCCAGCATTATTATTTGATATTATTATCACACCTGAATTTTCTTTCAGGGCAATTTCTGAAATCACACTTGCATAAGCCTGGTTATCAAGCGTTGATAACTTCTCATTTGTAACAGCAACTATCTTTGAAGCTCCGTAATTGCCGAGTTTTTTCAATTCTGTATCATCAACCTTGCCAATTGAAACGGCAGTTACACTTGTACCAGCCATTTTAGCGACTCCTGATGCATAAGAAACAAGCTCAAAGGAAAGTTTCTTGAATTTTCCGTCCCAGTTTTCGGTATATACTAATACTGACATATCGTAATGAATTTCTATTAGTTAAATAATTATCAGATAACCTTTGCCTCGTTCTGAAGAAGATCGATAAGCTGTGCCGGATTTTCAGCATCAATGTACTTACATGCAGCACGCGGAGCAGGCTTTTCAAACACAACAACCTGCGTCAGTGACTCCACCGCCATTGGTTCAACAAGCTTTACAGGCTTCGTCCTAGCCATCATGATTCCCCTCATTGCTGCTATCCTTGGTTCTTTGGCTATCCCCTTCTGAACTATTGCAACCAGTGGTACTGATACGGAAACCACCTCTTTTCCCCCGTCAATTTCACGTGTCAGTAACGGCTGTCCATTTTCAATTTTAAGATCTGATACGGCTGAAACGGAAGGTATTCCGAGGAATTCGGATATCATGCCTCCTACAAGCGATCCATTATAGTCGCTCGATTCAATACCGCACATTATAATGTCAAACTGTTCCTTCCGTACAACTTCAGCAATCTGGGCTGCAACAAAAAATGCATCGCTTGAATCAGCATTCACTCTTATTGCATCATCAGCACCAATTGCAAGAGCTTTACGTATAGTTGGTTCTGAAGCTGCAGTCCCAACATGAACCACAGTCACTGAATTGACACCGTTTGCCGGATTATCCTTAAGCTCAAGCGCACGGGTCAGAGACAATTCGTCCCATGGATTAATAACCCACTGAATACCGGCAGTGTCTACAGAAGCATTTCCTTCGGCAAATTTGATTTTTGTCGTTGTATCGGGAACATTACTGATACAAACCAGAATTTTCATCTAAAATTTTTATTAGTTATTTAACTTATCCTAAACTGATTAATTGATTCGGTACAACCTTTAAGGCGGCAAATATAATAATTTATGATTCACAATCAAATCTGAAAATTATCATTCAATTTTATATTCGAAATTACACTCCCTCCTAACCTCCTTTATTACTGACTTTTATTTATCCCACGAATGAAAAATAATTCAGAGATTCGAACTATCCATAAAATTTAACCTGCATAAGGACAAGAAATTCATTAAAGCCAGGCTTAAAAATGAAATTTTAAAATTAAATTCGCCACGCCTTAAATCTGAAATCATTTATTAAGTAAACCATTGAATAACAAGTTAAAAACATATAGCTCCCTGGTGCTGTCCATGATCTTCTGGGCGTTTTCATTCCTCTGGTTCAAGATAGCCAACAAGACATTCCAGCCTATTACCATAGTATTTCTGAGACTCCTTTTTTCGGTTGTTTTACTTACATTATACCTTGTTCTGGCAAAAGGTTTCATGAAGATCAGGAAGGGCGATTTCAAGCTTTTCTTTTTTCTGGCATTATTCGAACCATTCTTCTATTTTCTTGGTGAAAGCTTTGGACTTACCTATGTTTCCGCTACAGTATGTTCGGTAATGATTTCAATTATTCCCGTTTTTGCAACTATCGGGGCATGGCTTTTTTTCAAGGAGAAATTGCGGCTGATAAACTATGCCGGGATTATTATTTCTTTCATCGGCATTCTTGTATTCCTGCTTAACAAGGACGGATCATTGTCGTATAATCTGAAAGGAATTGCACTTCTTCTCTTTGCTGTCATCGCCGCAGTTGGATATAACCTTGTACTTAGCCGCCTGGTTGGAAATTACAGTCCGGTATATATCGTAAATGTACAGAATGTAATTGGGGCAACCCTGTTTCTTCCGCTGTTTATGATTCTGGATTTTAACACTTTTATTCATGGCAGCTATACACCGGTAATGTTTCTGCCGCTGATTGCACTTGCAGCATTTGCATCCTCCGGTGCGTTTATATTGTTTGCTTATGCCGTTTCAAAAATAGGGATAGTAAAAGCCAATGTCTTTACCAATTTCATACCGCTCTTCACAGCCCTCTTTTCATTTATTCTGATGGGAGACAAACTGACATTTCAAAATATCCTGGGCATGATAGTGGTGATCTCAGGCATCCTGATGGCTCAGTTTAATGGCAGGGCTAATAAGGTTGACGAGGCTCTTGTTCTCACCGGTAAAACGGCATGACTTTGTTGTTATGCCAAACTTAACAATAGATTTTAAAAGAACCGGACCTTATAATAAATCATGTTATCTTTAAGCCTGATTGACAGGTATGATTAAAAAGGCTCTGAATATTCTTCTGTTCAGCATTATCATGTTGCCATTATTCCCTCAGACAGGAGGTGATAATGTATATGAGTTTCTCAATCTAACCCACTCGGGGCACGTTTCGGCGCTTGGAGGATCGAATGTATCTCTCAGTTGCAATGATGTAAATATGGCTTACCATAATCCAGCTCTTCTAAGCAGCACAATGAATAAATCGCTTGCCCTTAATTATGTAAATTATTTTGCAGGTATAAACTACGGAATGGCGCTCTATTCCGGGTCTTTTTCCGGAACAGGCAATTTTGCAGCCGGATTGACATATTTAAATTACGGAACATTTACCGAAACCGACATTTCAGGAGTTGTGACCGGAACATTCAGAGCGTCTGAATATGCCTTTTCTCTGATCTACAGCCGGGAAATTGACTCATCATTCTCTGTCGGTGTGAATTTTAAACCAGTATTATCATATCTTGAAAGATATACCTCATATGGATTTGCACTGGATATCGGAGCATCCTGGCACAATCCCACGAATCTTTTTTCAGCAGGAATAGTAATAAAAAATGCAGGATACCAGGTTACTACATACGCAGGAGAACCGCATCAGCAGCTTCCCTTCGAAATACAGGCCGGAATATCCCAGAGACTGGCCTATGCTCCCTTTCGTTTCTCCCTGACCCTCAGACACCTTGAAAAGTATGACCTTACTCATGAGTATATTGTTTCCACCACCCAGGAAACAGGGGAATCTGAAAACTCAGGATTCATTGAAAATATGATGAGACATGTAATCGTCGGAGCGGAACTGATACCACATAAGAACTTTTATTTTTGCGGTGGATACAATTATCAGAGAAGAAAGGAATTACAGGTCGATTCCAAGGTTTCAACAGTAGGATTCACCTGGGGATTCGGCATCAATACCTCTTTGCTTAACATTGAATTCGGAAGGGCGACCTACCACCTGGCCGGAGCGTCTACCCACCTGTCGGTAGTGTTGAAAACAAATAACATATATAATAAATTACACAATTAAACTTTCCTTGGTATATAATGGTTTATTTGTAAACTTTGTGTACACCACTGCTGCCTCAGGAATTTAGCCCCTGCTGCCCACTGGGGAATTTGGCCCCCCTGCCCCCCTGAAGGGGGTTTAAAAAATAACTCTTCCTGAGTTTTAAGCCCCCACTTGGGGGGGTTGGGGGGTGGACAGGTTGGGGAATGAAATGAATGATATGGCCGGTTGAGGCGTGAAAAGAATGATAAGGTGGGGTAGTGAAAATATAGAGAAATAAGAATGTAGCACAAAACTAAATAGGAGAACATCAATAATTGAGTTTAAAAAATATGGAAAAACGACTGATAATTGCAATAGACGGGTATTCTTCCTGTGGCAAGAGCACGTTTGCAAAGTCAATAGCAAAGATGCTTAATTACATCTACATTGACAGCGGCGCTATGTACAGGGCTGTTACTCTCTATTCCCTCAGGAAAAAATTTGCAGGAGTATGGGGTATAAATATCGAAGGAATAATCTCAGGCCTAAAGGATATACAGATAGATTTTGTTTATAATTCGGATAAAGAGGAATATGAGACTTTTCTTAATTCGGAGAATGTTGAAAGAGAGATCAGGAATATGGAGGTGACAGCACACGTAAGCAGGGTAAGCCAGATCTATGAGGTCCGTTTACGTATGGTGGAGCTGCAGAGAGAGATAGGTTCATCAAAGGGTATAGTTATGGATGGAAGGGATATCGGAACAGTTGTCTTCCCTGATGCCGACATAAAGATTTTCATGACAGCCTCAGTGGATATAAGGGCAAGAAGAAGATTCGATGAATTGAAAGAGAAGGGGATTTCAGTAGAGTTTGAAGAGATAAAAAGAAGTATTATCGCCCGTGACATTGCCGATGAAAACAGGGATATCAGTCCCCTATTGCGGGCAGATGATGCCATCATCCTGGATAACAGCAGGATGAGTGTCGGAGAACAGATGTTATGGATAGAGAAGTTAATTGAAAAAAAGAAAAATGGTAGTTGAAATAGACAGGCATTCAGGATTCTGTTTTGGAGTACAGAATGCTGTTGAGATAGCTGAGAAGGCGTTATCTGCAGGTGAAAAGGTTTTTTCCCTGGGATCTATTGTACATAATGACAAGGAGGTGGAAAGGCTTTCATCCCTGGGCCTCGAATCAATTGATCATGATAAATTCGCGCAACTCAGGGATTGTAAGGTACTTATCCGTGCCCATGGAGAACCTCCCGAGACATATGATACCGCAGCAAGGAATAATATTTACATCATTGAAGCTACCTGCCCGATAGTGAAACGGCTACAATCAAGGATAAAGGATACATGGCTCTCAACAAGGGAAAGAAACGGGCAGATAGTGATTTTCGGGAAATACGGCCACGCCGAAGTTGTTGGCCTGCTGGGACAGATTAACAATGAAGGGATACTGGTTTCGGAACCTTCCGATCTCGAAAAAATTGATGTCACAAGACCAGTATATCTTTTTGCCCAGACCACGATGGGGCTCAAAGCTTATCATGCCTTTGCCGAGATCCTCAGGGAAAAAATGGAGAAAAACGGAGTTGCCGACATTGAAAATATGCTGACGGTGAACAGAACTATCTGCGGTCAGGTTTCAAACAGGGAACCGCATCTTAAAGAATTTGCAAAAAAACATGAAACGATAATCTTTGTAAGCGGAAGGGAGAGCTCAAATGGCAGGATGCTTTATTCTGTCTGCAAGAGCATCAATCCTGATACACACTTTGTTTCATCACCGGAAGAGATTGATAAAGCCTGGTTCGATGGTAAGAAATCTGCCGGTATATGCGGCGCCACTTCTACCCCGAAATGGCTCATAGAAAAAATACGTGATATTATTTCAAATATCTGACCATTGGCAAGTTCCGTCATTTGAAATGCAAATAAAATATACTACCTTTGTCAGCTTATTTTAGATAATAAGTTTATGGGAAAAATTAAGAAAATCGGGGTGCTGACATCAGGCGGAGATTCACCCGGTATGAATGCGGCAATTCGCGGTGTAACTCGTACAGCAATCTACAATGGACTGGAAGTAATAGGTATCCGTCATGGTTACCAGGGATTGATAAATGCCAATTTTAAGCCGTTGCAGTCACACAGTGTAAGTGATATAATTCAGCGGGGAGGGACAATTCTAAAAACTGCAAGATGTGAAGAGTTCAGAACTCCGGAAGGCAGGGCCAAAGCTTATGGTAATCTCAGGGAAGCACAGATAGACGGTGTGGTTGTTATTGGTGGTGATGGTTCATTTACCGGGGCAAGGATATTCAATGAAGAGTATGATATTCCTTTTGTTGGAATACCCGGAACAATAGATAATGACATTTTCGGTACTGATTATACAATTGGTTATGATACAGCTCTTAATACTGTTGTTGAAGCTGTTGACAAGATACGGGATACAGCCAGCGCTCACAACAGGATGTTTTTTGTTGAAGTGATGGGGGCAGAAGCAGGATTCATTGCTCTTTACAGCGGAATTGCAACCGGTGCTGAGGCTATTATAATCCCTGAAACAAAGGGAGAAGAACGAAATCTTAAGGCATTGATAGAAACAGGCAACTCACGTAAGAAATCAAGCAATATTATCATTGTTGCAGAAGGGGACGAAGGCGGTGGTGCCTTTGCAATTGCTGAACAAATGAAAAACGATTTTTCTGACTATGATATAAGAGTTTCGGTACTCGGTCATCTTCAGCGCGGAGGATCTCCGTCAGCTATGGACAGAGTTAACGCGAGCCGGCTGGGGCATGCTGCAGTCGAAGCCCTGATTGACGATCAGAAGAGCGTGATGGTCGGAATCATGAATGGCGAAATAACCCTTGTACCATTCCGCAGAGCTGTTAAACTCCATAAAGATGTTAATCACAGCCTGGTTGAACTGGCAAAAATCCTATCTGTTTAGTAATACCCGGAAAATGTCTTCTTCGAAAGTCTATTTTACTGACCTCAGAGCAAAACCATCTCAAAATCTGTTGAAAAAGCTCGACAACCTGGTTGTCAGGGCAGGTATTGACACTATTGACTTCTCAAAGAAAATTGTTGCAATAAAGATTCATTTCGGAGAGCCGGGTAACCTCTCCTATCTAAGGCCTAATTATGCAGCCCGTATTGTCAGGATGCTTAAGGCAAAAGATGCTACTCCCTTTCTTACTGATTGCAACACTCTCTATTCAGGACGCCGTTCAAATGCCCCCTCTCACCTGGAGGTAGCATTTGAGAACGGCTACAACCCACTGTCAACTGATTGCCCGGTTATTATAGGTGACGGTATCAGGGGTAACGACTGCTCCGAAATCAAACTGGACATGGAGTATTGCTCCACCGCCAAAATAGGAAGTGCCATTACTGCCTCCGATGTCTTAATCTCAATGAACCACTTCAAGGGACACGAGATGACAGGATTCGGTGGTGCACTTAAAAACCTTGGAATGGGTTGTGCTTCCGTTGGCGGAAAACTATTTCTTCATTCAGGAGCTTCTCCTGAAATATCAGAAGAGAACTGTACCGGATGCAGAGTGTGTGAGAAATTCTGCGCCCATGATGCTATTGCAGTCGGAAAAGACAAAATCGCTCATATCGATTATACAAAATGTGTTGGTTGCGGTCAGTGCGTTGCTGTATGCCAGTATGATTCCGCAAGGGTAGTCTGGCAAAGTTCCTCTGAAATTGTATGCAAGAGGATAGCCGAATACTCATGGGCTGTAGTGAAGGACAGACCATCTTTTCACATTAATTTCATGATGAACATCTCCCCCGATTGCGATTGCTGGGGCTATAATGATTATCCACTGGTACCTGACATCGGCATTGCCGCCTCCTTCGACCCTGTGGCTCTTGATAAGGCATGCGCTGACATGGTTATGGCAGCTCCTGCATTACCCGGGAGCAGAATCCGCCATGACCACAGTAATTCGGACCTTACGGGCCAGGACAAGTTCAAACTTGCCCACCCTGATACCTTCTGGCAGGCCGGACTGGAGCATGGTGTGAAGATTGGTCTGGGCAGGATGGACTATGAACTTGTAACTGTATAAGTCAGAGCAACCCGATTCAATCCTAAACAGGATATCTTACAAATAGTTATCCCAACATCTCATTTTGGCAGTTAAATGGATTCAGCCTTGCATCCAATTGACTGGCTCACACATCATTATATCTTACGGATCTGCACCTGGTTTAACATCCAGACAAAAAGACTTTCTGCTGATAATTCTTATTATCTTTTGAGATCCTATTTAAATTTTTACTGAAAATCTATTATATTTTAATTTATCTTTGGTAGAGATGTATTACAAATACATTGTTTCTGATCTTGAGAAAACACAGATTGAAGAAATTTGAATAGATTTTCTATAGAAATAAGCACCGGAACTCCACTGGTGATTTCTGATTTTTTAATAAATATCTCTTGCAAATGAAAAGAATAGTGTTTTCAATATTTGGGCTTATTGCTGCAGCCAATGTTTTTCCACAGATAAAAACCGCGGAGTTGAAAACTTCTGTTAAGTTAATGCAGCCAAAGTACTGCCTCTTCTATGACAATCATACAATGCCGGCATGCCCGGATGTAGGTGCAAATTTTGATGCTGAAGCATTTACCGACCGTATTAAAGACTGTGGCGTCGATCAGCTAACATTTCATGCCCGATGTAATCTTGGCATGGCTTACTATGATACCAAATTAGGAATCAAACATCCCACTCTTAAATATGACCTCTTCGGTAAACTGGCTGATGCATGCCAGAGGAAAAACATTGCCCTGATCGCCTATCTCAACGGAGGGATAAGCAGTGCAGAAGGAATTCAGTACCGCGAATGGACAACCCTCTATTTCGATGGCCGCGAAAATCGCGAACCCAGATTCACTCCGTATGTCCGTACAATGTGCTATAATACTCCTTACCGCGATCACCTGATCGGGATGATAAAGGAAATTGCACATAATTACCCGGTATCAGGATTTTTTATCGACTGTCTTGCCGGATATCCATGCGTTTGTCCTACCTGCGTTAAGGAGATGAAAGAAAAAGGAATAGACTGGAGTAAAGAGGAAGAAGCAGTAAAATTTTCAGAGTTTTCAGCACTCCGTCTCGCTGGTGATATTTCAAAAGTTCTCAGGGAGATCAATCCTGATTACCGGATATATTTTAACGGACCTGGATTTGAAGAACAGGCCGAACTTGGCACATACCTGGAATGCGAATGCCTGCCCACGGGAAGCTGGGGGTATGAGTACTTGCCTGTAATGGCGCATTATATGCGTACACTGGGTGACAAACCGATTCTGAATATGAACGGACGTTTTTACGATTGGGGAGATTTCGGCGGCCTGCGGCCCGAAAATGCAATTAAATCAGAATTAATATATGGCCTTGCAAATGGAATGCGTCCTAATATAGGTGGCCATTTTCACCCGCGAGGCGATTTGGAAAATGCTGTTCTGGACAGAATTGAAAAGATATATAAAGAGCTGCAGACAATGGAGCCATGGTTCAGCAATGCAAAGAATATTACAGAAATTGCGATTGTTTATCCCGGAACTATAGCAAACATTCGCGGCGATGGTCAGCTAAAAAGCGCCGTTCGTATGCTCTCCGAGCTAAAACAGCAATTCGATGTTGTCACTCCCGCTTCCGACTGGAGCAAGTACAAGATATTGGTCATTCCCGATAATATTATATTTAATGATGAAATTGCCGGTCGTGTAAAAAATCACATCGCAGCAGGAAAAGCCGTGATAACAACCGGGAGTTCCGGATTGGATAAGGATAAGAAACAATTTGTGCTTGCAAAAGAATGGGGAGTTAAATATATCGGAGAGAACGATTTCGATCCCGCATATTTTTCCGTTGGCAAAACTTCAATCAGGGACTGCCCGACATGCCATTGTCACTCTATTCATCAGGGATAGATATCGAACCGCTGCCTGGAACCACTGTGGAAGCGAGTCTTATTAAACCATATTATAATCGTGTATGGGATGGTGAATATGCATTTTTTTATAACCCTCCCGATAAAGTTACTGATAAACCGGCCCTCACAATCAATGGAAATGTCGCCTGTTTCAGCCACAGGATATTCACCGGATATTATGATCAGGCTCCTGTCGAACTCAGGAAGGTGTTCTCCAATGTGCTCGATAAATTTCTGCCGGAACCATTAATCAGATATGAAAATCTTCCCTCGTTCAGCAGGGTTTTCGTTGCGGAACAACCAGGACGAAAAATGGTACATCTCATATCTTATCTGCCTGAAATGAGGGGCTCAAAGACACAGATGATCGAGGAACCTATTGAACTTACCAACGTGAAGATTTCCCTTCGAAGTGATGGAAAAATACCAAGGTCGGTATATCTCGCTCCAGGGAAAAAATCTCTCAAATTCAAAATTACAGACGGGTATATTAATGTCACAATACCATATAGCAAGGGATATTCTTTGATAGTTTATGAAATGTAAAAGCTTTTTCCAATTCTTGTTTATGACCTTCCCTCCCGTCCTGGTTCATAACAGCAAAAATATTTAAGTCAGGGTTCTATAATTTGATGTTAAGAGGTATGATTAAGAAGAATTTTACCCGAAGAGATTTCTTAGAAAAAACATCAGCCGGTGTAGCCGGAGCAGTCGTGTCCAACGGAATACCTCCATTGGACTTAAATTCCAGCAAGAGAAATATTTACGCAACTGATAAAGCAAGATATTCAGCAGGAACATTTGAATCGGAAGTGGAAAAACTACCTCCTGAAGAACCCTATGACTATCACCGGAGGCTCTCAACATCTCCTGTCCACATATACAGAAGGGATAAGGGAGCACAGCAGGCCAAAGACGAAATGGCAATCCCTGGTAAAGGATGGAAATTAATATACAACAGGGAAGGCTCAGTTATAATCCGGAATGCAATAATTGATTTTCAGGACTATCTCGACAAATCACACTATATCAAGGTGGAAGTTGAAGAGAATGGCTCTCTGATAAACTGGAATGAGCTTAATCAAAGTATTGTAGTGGGTACACCTGCTCAGTTACCAGGATGCGGGCTGACACTCAGGGGAAAAAAAGATTATGAGATATCAGTTACACCAGAACAAATCGTAGTATGTGGTTATGATGAATCGGGAGCAATGTACGGCCTGTATAACCTTGAGGCACGGATGAATCTCCGGGAAGCACCATTTTTGCCTGATAATCTGAAAACGGTCCGCCATAGCCTTTATGATACGCGGATGGTCCATTCCTGGATGGGTTGGATGGAGTGGCCCGACCCTATTCTCTCCCATCTGGCCCATGAGGGTTTTGACGCCATATTTGCCGTCCCATCGGCTAATCCTAACGGTGATCGCTCCACAGCAGATGGTTCAACCGATTTTTATGCCAGACTATTATTCAGGATGCGTAATCCGGATCCGGTCGCTATGCGGGACCTGATTAGCCGTGCAGCACGCTTCGGAATTAAAGTCTACACACAGATAATTTACCAGTTCCTTGGGACTCCCGAAAGTGAAACTGAGCTTCGCAGGCTGGTAAAGGATATAATCAATGATTTTCCTGACATCCAGGGATATATCCTTCTCACTGAAGGCTTTTGGTACAAGAAATGGGGAGGTGGTCACGGAGCAAGTAAGGAGTACATGGAGGACTGGGCCCGGAACTGGAGCAGGGCAGCAGGTATTGTGGCTGAGGAATGTCACCGGGTGAATCCGGCAATTGAGATCCTCCCATGGGAATATAACATTGACTTCCGTCCTCAGAATGTTGAAATGAAGCGTTACTTCATCCGGCAACTACCGGCAGATACAATACCGCTCCTCACATGGGAAAACGGGAAAAGTTTTGAGATAGACGGGATGCAGGGGTACCTTCGCGATTATGCAATCAGTCAGACCGGGCCGGCTGAAGTTACAAAAGCCCAGATAGGAGAGGCACATCAGAGGGGCATGAAAGTATATTCCAATGCGGATACCTTTGTTTGCGGCGCACAGTTACAGACTATTCCCTACCATCCCTTTCCATATCAGTGGTACGACCGATATACTGCACTTGAAAAATATGGTGTGAAGGGCACACTTGAAAGCTGGACCACAGGATACAACCCGAATTTCATGACTGAATTGCGGTCGTGGTACTGCTGGAGCGATGCACCTCCCCTTGAAGAATTGCTTGGCACAATGGCTTCCCGGAGTTTTGGCATCAGAGGCAAGGAAATGGCTGTGAAAGCCTGGGATATATTCAGTCAGGCAGTTCGCCTGGTCCCGGACACAGGCCCCACTATGGGAACCAGTAATTCAATCGGGAATCCTCTCTTCTTTCAGGAGCCCTCTGCCAGAACGGCAACGTTCAGATATTCATGGACCGATCAGGAGATGTGGATGGGCTATCTGGGGGGAGAGATAAATCCATACTGGCCATTTACAGTCTCACGCCTGGTCTTTTATCCTGATTTCACCAACAGGGTGAATAAAGCTGAAAATTATGCCAGGGACACCAGCGGGATACAGGCAGGTAATGAGATATCTGTACTCCCGGTATTCCTGAAATACCTTAGTCAGGCTGCTGATAAGATGGAGGATGGACTAAAACTTTACAGAGCAGCGGCAATAGCCAGCCCTGAATCCAAACGGCCGCTGGCTATCCGAGAAGTAATAATTGCCGAACAACTGCAGCGCCTCATCCAGAGCGATCATGCTATACTCGAGTTTGAGGACCTGCGACTTAAGTTCGCGTTGGAGAAGGATCTCGGGAAAGCAGGGAACATACTCGACAGGATGGAAAGTATTTTACGGGATGAAATTACACGTACGGAACTTTCTCTTCTTGCTGCTTCCAGGGATTCACGCCTGGGGTTCCAACAGGAGTGCGATTATGTTTACACTCCTTACTCCCTCAGCGAAAAACTTGTGGTTTTACATGAGACGCTGAATGTACAGTTGCCAGCTGCACGCAGAAGAAAAATAATACCAGTTAAGAAAGAACATATTTAAATGGTTAAGAAAAACTTTACCCGAAGAGATTTCATTGGAAAGACATCAGCCGGTGTAGCCGCAGCAGTTGTTTCATCAGGAATATCCCCGCTGGGCTTAAATTCGGATAAAAGAGCTTCTCCTGGAGCTGATAATGGAAAATATTCAGCAGGAACATTTGCACTGGAAGTTGAAAAACTCCCTGCCGAAGAACCATATGAATATCACCGGAGGCTCTCAGCATCGCCTGTCCACATATACAGAAGGGATAAGGGAGCACAGCAGGCCAAAGACGAAATGGCAATCCATGGTAAAGGATGGAAATTGATATATAACAGGGAAGGCTCAGTTATAATCCGGAATGCAGTAATTGATTTTCAGGACTATCTCGACAAATCACACGATATCAAGGTGGAAGTTGAAGAGAATGACTCTCTGATAAACTGGAATGAGCTTAATCAAAGTATTGTAGTGGGTACACCTGCTCAGTTAAGGGATGCGGGCTGACACTCAGGGGTAAAAAAGATTATGAAATATCAGTTACACCAGAACAAATCGTAGTATGCGGTTATGATGAATCGGGAGCAATGTACGGCCTGCATAACCTTGAGGCAAGGATGAATCTCCGGGAAGCCCCATTCTTGCCCGATAATCTGAAGACAGTTCGTCACAGCCTTTATGATACACGTATGGTGCTTTCATGGATGGGATGGATGGAGTTTCCCGACCAGCTCCTCTCCCATCTTGCTCATGATGGTTATGATGGCATCTTTGCTTCAGTTTATGCTAACCCTAACGGAGACCGTACAACAGCTGAGTCTTCTACCGAGTTCTATGCCCGGCTTATGTACAGGGTCCGGCAGCAGGATCCCGAAAAGATCCATGATCTTATTGCAAGGGCAGAACGGTTCGGCATAAAGGTTTATACACCAATAATATACCAATATCTGGGAACCCCGGAAAGCGAAGCAGGCTTACGTAAACTTGTACGTGATATTGTAACTGAATTCCCCGGGATCAGTGGTTATGTACTCCTTACAGAAGGTTTCTGGTATAAAGAGTGGACAGCCGGTCATATTGATGATGATGAGCTAATGAAAGACTGGGCACGCAACTGGTGCAAGGCTGTCAGTATGGTTAAAGAGGAATGCCACAGGATAGATCCCTCAATTGAAATTCTCCCATGGGAATACAATATTGATTTCAGATCACAAAAAGCTGAACTGAAGCGCTATTTCATAAAACAGCTGCCTGACAGAACAATTCCGATGCTCACATGGGAGAATGGAAAAAGTTTTGAACTGGATGGCATGAAGGGGTATCTGCGCGACTACTCCCTGAGTCAGATCGGCCCTGCAGAGGTGACCGAGGCTCAGATTGGAGAAGCAGGCAAACGCGGAATGAGAGTATTTTCCAAGGTTGATACCTTTGCCAGCTGGCAGTTTGGAACCATCCCCTACCTACCTTGCCCACAGCAGTGGTTCAAGAGATACGCAGCCCTTGAAAAATATGCGGTGAAAGGTACGCTCGAGAGCTGGAGCAGCGGTTATAAACCTAACTTCATAAGCGAGCTGCGTGCCTGGACCTGCTGGAGTGATGCCCCTTCAACGGAAAAGCTTTTCGACAAAATGGCAGCAAGGATGTTTGGTGAGAAAGGAAAAGCTAAAGCTGTAAAAGCATGGGAATACTTCAGCCAGGCAATTCAACTGGTTCCCGATACAGGTCCAAACATGGGAACAAATAATGCTGTAGGAAATCCTCTTTTCTTCCGGGTACCTCCGCTAAGGACAAACACATACAATTATTCCTGGACAGATTTTGATAAATGGATGGGGTATTTTGGAAGTGAGCTTAATCCATACTGGCCTTTTACGGTTTCACGCATGGTCTTCTTTCCTGATTTTACAGGTAAAATCAACAGGGCGGAGGAATATGCCAGGAACGCAACAGGTATTGAGGCCGGAAATGAAACAAAACTATTGCCGGTCTTTCTGAGATATATGAATGAGGCTGCTGACAAAATGGAAGCCGGATTAAGCCTTTACAGGGAAGCAGCGCTTTCGTCTCCTGAATCCAAACGACAATCTGCTGTAAAAGAAGTTATTGTGGCAGAACAATTACACCGTATGATGAAGAGTGACTGTGCTATCCTTGAGTTTGAAGATCTTCGTCTGAAGCATTCAGGAGAAAAGGATGCCGGGAGAAGATCAGAAATACTGGATCAAATGGAAGTAATCGTCCGGGAGGAGATTGTCCGTACAGAGCTTTCACTGCTGGCGGCAACACGTGATTCACGTCTGGGATTTCAGTTTGAGCAGGATTATGTATACTCTCCCTACTCGCTTAAAGAGAAACTGGGCGTTTTGATAAAAACACTGGATTATCAGTTGCCAAATGCAAGAAAGAACAGCTGAATAATATAAATACACCAAGACAAATAACATCTACTATGAACACAACAACCATCCCAAAACAAGAATTTTACGACCGCATTGCTAAATTTCAGGCAAATATCAAAGCGGCCGGGCTTGACGCCTGCCTGGTGCATGCCAGTGAATCAGACATGGCTAATGTTAGGTATCTGAGCGAATACTGGCCTACATTTGAAGCAGCCGCAGTATTTGTTCCTGCAGAAGGCGAGTCTGTTCTCCTTGTTGGTCCGGAAAGCGAGATATACGCAGCTCACCGAAGCGTATTTACGAATATTGAAAGGATGCTCGAATATCGTGAATCGGCGGAACCGGAATGCCCTGGAATGGCTTTTAAAAGCTATAAGGATATTGTGGCAAAATAGACCCGGAAAGGCAGTATAAAAAAACTTGGAATAGTAGGCTGGTCGATCACTCCTCTCCCGGTCTACATGTCTATCAGGGAACAATTCCCGGAAGTTGAACTTGTAAAAGCAGATATTACATTACTCCCATTACGCTTTATCAAAAGTGAAAATGAACTTAACTGCCTGCGTAAAGCTTATGAGATTTCGGAGCTGGCAGTTGAGGCAATCATTAATGAGATCTCACCCGGGATGACGGAGCTTCAGGTTATTGGAATTGCACAACGTGAGATCTATAAGCATGGCGGGGAATATGAAGGACACTCTCTTTATTGTTTCTGCGGGGCTTCTACAAATAATGCTATTTCCCGGCCAACACACAACAAAATAATTAAAAATGAAGTCATTCAGCTGAATATTGGTGCACGTGTCAGCGGCTATTCCTCAAGTGTCGGAGTGCCGGTCTCAATTGGTCCGTTGCCTGAACGCAAAAAGAAGCTGATTGATTTTGGTCTGGAAGCACATTTTAAGACTATCGGGATGATGAGCGAAGGAAAACCAGCCGGTGCCGTTGTAAGGGATTATGAAGCATGGGTTAAATCACGCGGATATGAAAAATATATGCTTTATGGCCCCTGCCATGCAATAGGAATGATGGAGGTGGAACAGCCATGGATGGAGTCGACTTCGAATTATGTTCTGCAAAAGAACATGACCTTCCAGGTAGATACGTTTTTCTATGATAATGACTTCGGTCTTCGCTGGGAAAACGGAGTAATAATAAATGAAAAAGGGGTCGAAAAACTATCCTCAAGGTTCATGAAAGTTATAGAGATTTAGAAAGTTATCATTGGCTCTTCGCGTGTCATTTATGGTCACTAGGCTTCGCCGTCATTAAGGGTCATTCGCTTCGCTGTCATTGATAGTCATTAGCCTTCGGCGTCATAAGGTTGTAACTTCTGAATGACAATGCATGACAATCAATGACAATGAATGACAATGAATGACTATAAATGACAATTAATGACTATGAATGACTATGAATGACTATGAATGACTATTAACCAATGAAAGGATAAATTATGCATTACGAAATGATGTTCCCTGACCAGATCCGGGAAGCAATAGATAATAACACCCCGGTAGCGATGGCTCTTGGTGTCCTTGAATATCACAGCGAACACCTGACACCGGGTGTTGATACTCTGCTGGTTGTCCGCGCACTTGATATGCTGGAAAAGGAGATGCCTCTTGTAATCCTGCCGCCATTCTATTACGGAGCTGGGACCTACGCAGTGGCAGCGCCTGAACGCAACGGAGGAATACATGTTGATTCACAGGTTCTTCTAAAATTCGCGCGTCAGTTATTTTACAACCTCTTGCGGATAGGATTCCGTAACATATATGTTTTTGTACACCATCAGAGTGAAAATTTTTCCAACGGCATGCCAACCGACCTATCTTTTAAGCTGGCAGCACGACAGGAGATATTTGCCTTCATTGAAAAAGAACGCGGAGATGGCTGGTGGGGAGATAACTCTTCCTCAAGCTATTATGATGACCATGCCGCAGGATCAGATCCATTCAACTGGATACATATATGCCCGTTTATGAGCTCTGAAGCACAGGCCATATTCCCGATCGATCATGCCGGTGAACAGGAGACATCTCTTATGATGGCTTTCTGCCCGGAAGGTGTGGACATGGCACGTTTTAATGACACAAAATGGTATTCACAGGGAGCGAAGAAAGCTTCACTTGAGTATGGCAATCGCGCCAAAGAACTGATTCTTCGTGACTTGAAAAAAGCAATGGGAAAATAACAGATGACAGGACATGAACTTATATCTCTGATGCACCAGTCTCACCGCCGGGTACATATTACCGGTACTCCTGAAAACGGGGTTATTGCTGCACTGGATCTGGAAGGTAGGCTTTTTGCTGTAATTAACGGAAGGGTGCTAAACAGAGTTGTACCGTCGGCGATCACCAACCGGAGCAATAAAAATGCTTTCCTGAATCCCGGCGGAGATGCCTTATGGCCAGCACCGGAAGGTACTTGTTTCGGTTACGAGTATGCTGCTGGAAAATGGAGAGTCCCTCCTGCCATAACCGGTGCAGTGTGGGAGGTTGCGGAATATTCAACCGGAAGATCAGTGATAAGGGCGGAAATTGACCTGGTAAATAATCGTCAGCTCGGTATCCCCTGTGAATTCGAACGGCATATAGAAATCGAAGCAAATGAGAAATCACTGATCCAGAATGTTACCGAAATTATCAGGTATATTGGTGAAAAGAGATTAACTAACGATGAATTCAGACTCGCTCCATGGTCTTTGTGTCAGTTTGATTCGGGTGATGGCTGCAATGTTATTATGCCTCCTCCGGCACAGACAGATATATGGGATATGTATGTATCGAGTCTGTCAAAAAGAAAATTGTCGGAAGGAAATTACGTAGTGGATACAAAAACTGATTTTCGTTTTCAGCTTGGCCTGGGAGAAAATGTGCCATGGATTAAATATATAAAATATAATGATTTTCATGTAAAACGTTTTGCCGGAATTCTGCCACAGGGACAGAGCTTTATTGATATTTCTGATTCCCCTCCTGATCATTTTCCTTCCGAAAAAGGTGTCAGCCTGAGTATCTATTGCGATCCGTCAGGTTTTATGGAAATAGAGGCCTGCGGAGGCTGTCCGGAAATTCTTCTGCCTGGTACCGAACTCAGTGTTAAGATTATTACGGAATATAAAATGAATAATGAATATTAAATGTCGAATATCGAATATCGAAAATAGAATACAGAATACGGTTTAAACAATCAAATAAGTTCTAACAGCACTTAACTTAACTCTTTATGACTAACGCTAAGAAGACTCTCATTATTCCGATGATGCTTATAGGCTCAATGTTTGCCGTTCTTGGATTTGCTCTGGGAATAAATGGATTTTTTGTGCCTTTTGTAAAAGAGGCATTCAATATTTCAATAACAATGTCATATCTTGTTATGACGGCAACATTCTTATCATTTGTGGTTTTTGGTATTCCATCAGGAGCTATTATAAAAAAGTTCGGATATAAAGGAGCGATGATTATTGCATTTGTTATTATGGCTGCAGGGTTTTATCTCATAGCGCCGGCAGCAAAAATTGTCAGCTTTCCTCTTTTGTTACTGGCCTTGTTTATTAGCGGAATGGGGCAGACCTTACTTACTGGTGCCGTCAATACCTATGTTGCTATCCTGGGGCCTTCCGAAAGTGCAGCAAGCAGAATAGCGCTGATGGGGATCTGCAGCAAGACATTTTTTGCCGTTGCCTCACTGATGCTTGCATTCTTTATGGATCTTTCCAATGTTCATATCGAGGACACGATTATTCCTTTTTATATAATAGCCGGCGTACTGGTGGTTATGGGGGTCTTGTATTATTTCGCCCCGCTTCCCGAGATAAAAGCCGTTGGGGAGGATGATGAAACAACTTCATCTGGTGCATATACATACTCTTCTTCTAAAAAAACTATATTTCAGTTCCCGCATCTGCTACTGGGTGTGGTTGCAATATTTTTTGACGTAGGAGTGGAATATCTTGCCTTAGGAACTATAAATGACTATGCTAAAATATTGAATCTGGCATCACCTGAGAATTATGTCTGGTTAGTTTCCGCGGGGATGGTGGCTGGCTATTTATCAGGTGTTTTATTCATTCCGAAATATTTGAGCCAGGGGAAAGCCTTACTGATTTCTACAATAACCGGGATACTGGTAACAATAATGATTGTAATACTCCCGTCAGCTGTTTCAATTTACTTTGTGGCGCTTCTTGGTTTGGCAAATGCCCTGATGTGGCCTGCAATCTGGCCATTAGCCATTGCTGATCTTGGAAAATTTACCAAGATGGGCTCATCATTACTGGTTACCGGAATTATAGGAGGAGCTTTCCTTCCGTTATTGTTCGGTTATATTGCTGATTTTGCATCCCACCAGGTTGCGTACCTGGTTTGCCTGCCAGCTTACCTTTATATTATGTATTACGCTTTAAACGGCAGTAAGGTCAGAACTAAAACATAATATCCATATGAAATGAGAAACCAGGTATTATGCTTATTAACACTCTTCATCTGTCTGAGCGGTTATGCTCCGAAGTTTAAACAGCTGGCGGATCATACTTCTGAAATAAAAATAACATTATGATCCGACCCTTCAGAACTGGAATTTATATAATAATTCTTGCTTCTTTGATTACATGCAGTTGTTCCCATCGGGATGCAATTAAGTATGGTGCAGGTTCAGGAGATAGTATTCTTTTAAAAAATGTACCTCCTCAACCCGGCGAAGATACCTGGAAATTCATCGAGGAACTCAAATCTCCAATGTGGAAAAAACATGAATGGATTAAGAGTGATCAAGGCCCTCTTCTGGCGGACCTGTCGTCGGGAGTAAGGTTTCAACAGGGATTTCCTGATCAGAAGGGGCGCCTTGAGACAGCATATGATGATATCAGGTCGTTCCTTACTGCAGGTGGTGTATCTCATAAGAATGGAAAATATATTATTGAAACCCTTGAAGACAGGGAACTCGGGAGTGAATTCTTTAGTCTGGATATTCAATCCGGAGGATGCAGGCTTGCAGCCAGTGATGCTGACGGTATACGGCGTGGTATTTTCTACCTGGAAGATGAGATGCTCAGGAAGAGGGGGCCTTTTCTCACTATCGGGAAAGTTGAAAATCACCCGATTATTCAAAGACGGATATCCAGATGTTTCTTTGGACCAATTAAACGGGCCCCAAAGATGCGTGATGAATTAATGGATGATGTGAATTATTATCCTGACCAATACCTGAATCGGCTTGCTCATGAAGGAGTTAACGGCCTCTGGCTTACAGTTGAGTTCCGTGATCTTGTTGCTGCTTCTTTCACTCCGGATGCCGGAATAGATTCAGAAAAACGACTGGCCAAACTTCGGCAAACAGTCGAATCCTGCCTGCGGTATGGAATACGGACTTACATCTTTTGCATCGAACCGCGGGCTTGGGATGCGGACAGCCCTGTGCTGAAGAAATATCCCGAACTGGCAGGTGCTTCAGAAGGGCAGGATAATTTTTTCTGTCCGATGAGCAGAACGGCTTACAATTATCTGTATGAATCGGTTAACAAAATTTTCAAGGCCGTCCCTGAACTTGGAGGTATGATTAATATAACACATGGGGAGAGAGGCACAACTTGCCTGAGTGCCGTTTCCTGCACAGAAAATTTTAAAGGCAATATAGATTGTCCCCGTTGTTCCGGTAAGGAACCATGGGAGATATTATACGCTTCTTTATCCCCCATGGAAAAGGGGATGCATGATGCCTCACCGGGGGCTGAACTTATCAGCTGGCTATATATGCCCCAGCCTCAGCGTTTTATAAAAGACGATCCTTATGCTCTGGCCGATTGGGTATATGATTTGCCTGCTCATACACCAAAAGGGGTTATACTGCAATTTAATTTCGAATCAGGAATAACCAGGACTGAATTCGGGAAGCTACTTGTTGGTGGCGACTACTGGATTTCAAATCCTGGCCCGAGTGACAGGTTCAGTCGTATTGCTTCTGCAGCAAAAGAGAATGGCACAAAAGTTTCCGCAAAAATTCAGACAGGTAACTCACATGAGGTAGCTACAGTTCCATACGTGCCAGTACCCTCACTTCTTTACAGGAAATTCAGTGCAATGAGAAGTCTCGGGGTTACTCATACTATGCTGTGCTGGTATTTCGGCAACTACCCCGGACTGATGAATAAGGCAGCCGGTTTACTCTCCATGGAACCATTTCCTGAAAATGAAGATGCTTTTCTGCAGCAGCTCGCTAACTTGTACTGGAAACAGGAGGATACTCAAAAAAGTGGCAGAGGCCTGGAAGCTCTTCGGAGAAGGATATGAAAATTATCCGCTGATAAATATGTTCCAATATTACGGTCCAATGCATGATGGCCCAGTGTGGCCATTATTAATGAAGCCCGCTGATTCACCATTGTCGCCGACCTGGCAGATTGGCTCAAGCGAAACACTTAAGCCCTGGCCTCCAAGCGGGGACCGTATTGGTGAATCTATCGGTGAAACATTAACTCTTGAAGAAGTGGTTGAGCTTACGAGAAGATTATCAAGCTCATGGGAAAAAGGGATGGCAATATTCAACGAACTTAAAGATAATTACAGTAATGAACCTGAACGATTATTAGATATTGGAGTGGCGGAGGCCCTCTCTGTTCAGTTCAAAAGTGGATATAACATATTGAATTTCTACCTTCTGCGTGAAAAAATGTTCCGTATGGAAGGGATGCAACGCCTTGAACTCCTCGATCAGTTAAGCGAAATAATCAGGGAAGAGATAGAACTCGATAAGCAACTTCTGTTATTGTGCGAAAAAGATTCCCGCCTGGGATTTCATTCGGAGGCTGAAGGATATAAGTATTTTCCTGATAAAATTAAATGGCGGATGGAACAATTACGAAATGTTCTTACAAATGATGTAAAAGATATAAAAAACATTATTCTCAAAGGACAACTCCTTTTTCCTGGTTATACCGGTCAGGAACCTGAAGGTAATACTGCTGACTGCATAGCTTCAGATTCTTCAATCTGTTCTGCAAAATCTGCTAATCTTCCTGCGGGTCTTAAATGGCAATTGTGCGGTTATGATTCATGTAAAATAAAAATAAAATGGGCATCGGCTTATAGCAAAAATGAATTATACATATTCGTATCTGAGGAAAAATCCTCAGTAAATACTGTTAGTAAAACCCGGTTATCCTCTATCGAGGTTAAAATAGAACCTGAACGTTTATTCCCTTCATACCATTTTATATTTGATTACCTGACTGAAAAAAATAATGATGATCCCGTACATATTATCGGATATCCTCTGATTTACAGGGGTGGCTTCAGGGAAATAGGTGAAACCGGAATCGGGTACATGGCTGTACGCATTCCATTTCATATTATTGGATTGAATGGCGAGAATCTTCACCCAATACGAATGGATGTTAAAATAGAGACCAGAGATGAAGGATCCTGTTCATGGAGGTCAGATAATCCGACAACAGAACGGTTGATACTTGGATCTGACAATCCGGATGACCTCGGGTGGATGGTGTTTCTTCCCTGACACAGGTTCGTACTGACCCTAAAATACATCAGACGGAATTTATTCCCTGATGGAATAATCGTTGTTGATTTTCATCAGAGGAGATGATTAACCAGTATTTACTTTTCTTTTGGCTTTGTCTGCTTGGTATTAAATCATTAATTTTGCCAATATTTCCATTATCCAGATGATCGCATGAACGCTAAAGTAAGAATCGCCCGCCTTTCAATATTGTCTAATACCTTATTGATAATAATGAAACTTGCAGCAGGAATTCTTAGCGGATCCGTAAGTATAATTTCTGAAGCCATCCACTCTTCGATGGACCTGGTTGCCGCAATAATTGCATTCTTCTCTGTAAGAGTTTCGGATAATCCTCCTGATTCAAGGCATCCGTATGGACATGGAAAAGTTGAAAACATTTCGGGAGTGATTGAAGCTATTCTGATATTTATTGCTGCTATATGGATTATTGTTGAAGCGGTAAAGAAACTGCTGGGAGAGCAGATTGAACTGGACTCGATAGCTGTAGGTTCAGTAGTGATGCTTATATCTGCAATTGTGAATACAATTGTTTCAAAGAAATTGTACAAGGTGGCAAGGGAAACAAATTCCGTAGCTCTGGAGGCCGACGCTCTACATCTTAAAACAGATGTTTACACCTCACTGGGTGTGGCTGTTGGACTTGGGCTCATTTTGATTACAAAGATTAACTGGCTGGATCCGGTAGTGGCAATTCTTGTGGCTCTGTTCATTATTAAGGAATCATATCATCTTCTCAGCAAAGCCTTTACCCCGCTTCTCGATACAGCATGGGGAGAAGACGAAATTCAGGAGCTCGAAGGAACTCTCAGAAAACTGGATGTAAATTATCATGACCTCAGGACAAGGGCTGCAGGGAACTATAAATTCATAGATCTGCACATACAGATACCTGAAGATGTATCTGTGGGCAGCGCACATCAATATTGCGACAAGATAGAAAATGAGCTTACACAGACATATCAGAACCTGACGGTAACTATCCATGTGGAACCGACCTGAGAAGCTAGCTATTCTCCAATAAAAACCGGATATTCAGATAAAACTATACTACCTGAACCTTCTTCAGCAGATTCTGCAGATTCCCTGAGAAAATCTTTTGCTTTTGTTCCGGTGAAAGGAATGAATTTTTTATTCTTGCAATGACAGTCGATGGATCATTGATGCTGAAATCGGATCCGAAGAGGACCCTGTCGGGACCAATTTTTTTAACTGCATATTCAAGAACACCGACGCGGTCATGTCCATAACCTGATGTATCGAGATAAAAATTCGGATTTTTTGCCACCATATCAATCCTCTTGAATATATCATCATACTCGTGGTCATCCCCGAAGTGAGCAAATGCAATAGTGGCATCCGGAAATTTCTGTGTAACATACTCCATCTCACCGTGCTCGGTGTGGAGGGCAAGAACCATGTTTAACTTAATTACATGTTTCACAAGCATCTCAAATTCCTTTAAGGAGTAATTGTACGGAATCATGTAATTGCACAACTCTCCAACCCATACGAATCCTAACTGATCGTGGCAGTATTCTATCTCCTTCAAGGCCTCATCAATATACTGCGGATTAACAACGCATGCTCCCAGGAACCTGCCCTTATACTTTTCTACATTCCTTGCCACTTCACGGTTCCCTGCACGAAATTCCTCAGGCTTAATAGCATAGCTTCTTTGAGAGTTTATTATACCCTTTTTTACCCCGGTTTTTTCAAGATAACCGGTAAAATCCTCAAAAGTCTCTGTTACCTTGTGCCATTGCCACTCTTCTCCGCTGTCAGCAGGTGAGTGAAGATGACAATCAAATATCTCATACGAATCATTATCCCCTGATGGGTTCTCTTTTCTGCCGCTTTTCAGAAATATCTCAGGCATCCCAAAAGATGCTGCAGCCCCTCCGGCTAACAATACAGTACCTTTTGACAGGAAATCCCGTCTGGAGCCCTTATTATCCTTGCGAAAACTTTTTTCAGGTTCTTTATCCATATTCTTATAATAATTAATAAGTTAAATTTTAAAATCAGGAAACCGCAGAGTTACGCTGAGTTTTCACGCCTGCCTGCCGGCAGGCATCGAGTAACACTGTTGGTTAAAAACATAAACATCTTTAGACATTACTCTGAGTTGTACTCTCTGTTTAACTCCGTGTTAAACCCCGTGTAACTCCGTGGTTAATAATTTATTATCTGTTTATTACACAATTTTATAAGTTATTCCGACAATAAAACAATAGCAACTGATGCAATTATCAGTCCGGTCAATAATATTCCGCCAGGCACAACTCCATAGAATATAAGAGACAGCACTACAGTTATGACAGGTGCAAGACCTGTCATTGGCACAACTATGATCGCTTTTCCATAGCGGAGAGCATACACAAGTGTCAGGGCACCTATTGCATTAAGGATCTGAATCATGGCGGCCAGCCACGGACCCCGGAATCCCCAGTTTATTTCTGCAGAAAAGTCGGTCATTGCTATAGAAACCGGTGCCAGAACAAGTGCTGTGACTGTCATATAGAAGAAGATACTTTCCGCCTTCATTGTGATATTGGAAAACTTCATTGCATATGCCTGCAGGGCCCACATAATAAAAACAAGGATGGCAAGTATCAGCCAACCAATTCCAGCTGATGAACTTACAGGATTAATCTGGGGATTGGAAAGAAAAAACATGGCTACTATCGCCAGAATTATCCCTGTCCATTGCCTGAAATGAGTGCGCTCCCTGAGAAAAATAAGTGACAAAAAAATCGTCAGCACCGGGTAGAGAGATATTATCGGGAATACGATATATGCAGGACCCTGCCTCAGGGCCTGAAACAGGAAAAGCTGACCTCCTGCACCAAGCAGACCAACTGCGGAACCAAGAAGGACAGAGCGCCTGTCATGATCAAGCTTCCATCCTATCCTTGAGAGCGCAAATAGAGAGCAGGGTATCATCGTAAGTGACCAAACCACATATCCCAGGGTTGCCGGAAAACCCGATTTTTCCGGAATTTCTATGAAGGCTCCCCATACTCCCCAGAAGAGAGTTGTTATAAGTGCGTAAAAAAGCCAGAGACGCTTTTCTTTCATATTATTTAAGTTGATACCATAAGTAAAAATAATCAATATATTTGTTTCTGTAACGAATTGAAAGTTTTAATGACGATTGAATAAGTTCATCCTCCGTTGTGTAGTCCTTAGTGTTCTTCTTGGGGTTGTAGAAAAAGTCTTTTTAACCGCAAAGAACGCGAGGGATGACGCAAAGTCAGCAAAGATAAAGCATTGACAATGTAGTTTTTGCGATCTTTGCGCAATAGCTTTGCGATCTTTGCGGTTAATGGATTTGGACTTTTTCTACAGCCCCAGGTTTAATTTAAAATGTTTTAAACATAAAGAGATAATTGATAGCTCAAAGTGGCACGCAGGCATCATTAAACTATCTGTTTCTGAATCTGGAGAACAAAAAAAATCAGTTACTATGAAAAGGAAAGATTTTATAAGAATTTCAGCACTTACAGGCGGATATATCGCTGCATCACAAGTACTTAGCGGAGAACAAGCAGCCAATATAAATAATTTGAACCCTGTTTCCGCTGCAGAACTCCAGAAATTTCTCGTCTCACTTACCCAACTCAAGCCCAGAACAGTTGACCGGTTTATCATCGGGAATCCTGAAACTACTATAAAAAAGATAGGAACTTGCTGGATGTCGGACTTTAAGACATGTAAAAAGGCAGTGGAATCAGGAGTAAATGTATTAATTACCCATGAACCGACCTTTTATACTCACTGGGACCTCGATGAAAGGGAAGGAGACTATTTTTCTTCCCCTGAGTATACAAAACAACTTTACCTTCAGCAGGTTGAGAAAAAAAAGAAGTGGATAAATGAAAACGGACTGGTGATAATCAGGAACCACGACACATTGGATGCACTGAAGGATAAAGGAATTCCGTTTGCTTTAGGGAATTTCCTCGGATTCAGCAACTCGGACATTATAAGATCAAGGACATATTATAATGTATACAAAATCAATAGCCAGACAGCCGCCGTTTTTGCCAAAAATGTAGCCGGCAGGTTATCTGAAATAGGCCAGCCAGGAGTTGCATTCTATGGCGATCCGGAGAGGGTCGTTCAAAGCGTGGGTCTTGGAACAGGATGTATTTGCGATCCGATGGAATTTGCCGACCTGAAACCGGATATCGCCATTGCCATTGATGATGTGGTTAGAACATGGACACAGACCGCCTATGCCGCTGATACGGGTAATCCTTTGATAATTATTAACCATGGGACATCTGAGGAGATGGGAATGAGAATGCTTAATAAGATAATCGGGGAAAAATTTCCGGCTATTGAAACAATTCATTTCAATCAGGGTTGTACTTATAAATGGATTACAGGGTAAAGGAGAGAGACAAAAGACAAAAGACAAAAGACAAAAGACAAAAGACAAAAGACAAAAGACAAAAGACAAAAGACAATAGATAAAAGTAAAAAGAGAAAATATTATGAGAAAAAACCCGGTAATAAAGAGTGCATTAATGTGTCTGATTATATGGTTATCTGTATCCCATAATATCAGTGCAGTCAATCTAGTAAAGAACCCGGGGTTTGAGGCTTCTGCCGGAAAACCTGAAAACTGGATAATTACCGGACCCATTCAGACTATGCAACCACTCACGGTTATTGATGATGTCAACAGGTTCAGCGGTCAGTTCGGGCTTAAAATGGAGAGTTCAAATCCGAATTGTCATGGCAGGGCAGTTCAGACAGTGAATGTAACAGGAGGCCAGACATATCTATTCTCAGCAAGGTTCAGAACTGATAAGATCAAATCGGCCCATAAAAATGTTCTGATAAGGGTAAGATGGCTGCAGGAGAAGGAACAGATTGGCTACAACTTTATTTATGATATTGCCGGGGAATCGGATGGATGGTTTCTTGCTTCAGATAAGATAAAGGCTATTGAAGGAGCAACCTCAGCAGAGATCTCACTCGAATTCAGGTGGAGTACAGGAAGAGTGTGGTGGGATGATATCTCCATGGAAGCCTGTCAGCCCGACCCTCCACGTAATGTTAAGGTCGCTACAATGTATTTCAGACCCCATGGACCGACTGTGGAGAAAAATATCAGCATGATGAGCGAATATCTTGATAAGGCAGGAAAAGAAGGCTGTGATATTGTTTGTCTGCCCGAAGGGTGGCCTACATGCGATACCGGACTGGGTATGACTAAAGTTGAAGCCAACACACTGGACGGAAGTGCTTCAAAGATGATGGCACAAAAAGCCAGGCAGTATAAAATGTACATTGTATCAGGCTTATACAGCTGGGTTGGTGATACACTTAAAAATGTGGCTGTTCTTTATGACCGCCAGGGAAAAATACAGGGCATCTATGAAAAGATCCAGCTGCCTGATTCCGAGACTGAGCAGGGAGCTGTACCCGGAAATACATTCCCTGTTTTTACAACCGATTTCGGCAGGATCGGGATCCTGATCTGCTGGGACAGCGCCTTTCCTGAAATCTCCAGAATGCTCGCAATTAATGGTGCCGAAATGTTGTTCTGCCCTATCTGGGGAGATGTCAGGGGACCTGAATCATGGAAAGTCACGGCACGCAGCCGCGCTATTGATAATGGTGTCTTTTTCATCACAAATATTTTCGACGGTCACAGCGTAATTGTAAACCCTGCAGGGGAAATTCTGCAGGAAAGCGGTACACAGGGCACTCTGCTTACCGCCACAGTCGATCTCAATTATAACCCCCCGTGGGATTGGATCGGAAATGCAGGAAGAGGAGTATGGAAAGGTGTTTGGAGAAAAGACCGCAGATCAGATATTTTTGGAACCCTTGGAGAATAAAAAGAAAAAATATGATTAACAGAAGAGATTTTATCAGGAAAACAGGTATGGGAGCAGCAGCTATTTCACTCGCAGGATTGACCGATTGCGGTACAAGCCCGGCTAAACAGGAGATAAGAATGACTGGAGGTAAAGTGATCGATGCACATATTCATGTTACACCGGTCAAGGTAAAAAAAGCACTGGAGGTAATGGATGACAACAGTGTCCGCTATGGAGTGGTGATCGCTTCCATCTCAGGAGATGATCCTAACCAGTATGTCGGAGATAAGGCATTCTATGAGATCATAGAAGCAATAAAACCCTTCAAAAACAGACTGGGTCTACATTATACCTATGACTGGGATCTGGCAGGAACAGATCCTGACTTCTTTAAAAAGGCTCCTGATATGCTGGAAAAGGCAGTTAACGCAGGCGCTATTGCACTTAAAAACCTTAAACAACTGGGACTTACAGCCAGAGATCATGAGGGCAAGCTGATTTCAATAGATGATCCCCGTCTGTTTCCGATCTGGGAGCGTGCCGAAAAGCTGGCTATCCCTGTGGCTTTTCATACTGCCGACCCGGTAGCATTCTTCAAGCCCTGGAATTCTGAGAATGAAAGATGGGATGAGCTTAAACTGCATCCGGAATGGTCATTTGCCGACCAAAGCAAATATCCGCCAATTGAAAAGCTTTTTGAACAGGCCTGCAACGTCTACAGGAAATTCAAAAATTTACAGTTTGTCTCCGTACATGTCGGCGGTTATTCAGAAAACCTTAAAGAGGTAGGCAGATGGCTCGATGAGATACCAAATCTGGCCCTTGATACTGCAGCACGGATTGGAGAACTCGGAAAACACCCCGCCAGCGAAGGTCACGACTTCTTCACAAAATACCAGGATCGCATAATGTTCGGTACCGATCTGGCTTTCTGGAATGGCTGTGACGTTCAGGGTGCAGGGCCATGTAAAGATTTCACACTGGAGGAGGACAGGAAGTTCTATGACATTCACTGGCGCTATTTCCAGACAAAGGATATACAATTCGACCACCCTACCCCTATTCAGGGCAACTGGAAAATTGACGGAATAGGATTGGAGCCGGAGGTTCTCAGCAAAGTATACTGGGATAATGCTCTCAGAATCTATAAGCTTGACCGGGTTTTAGGGTAAGAGGATAAGCAGGCTGGTGCGAAGTTGTCAAATAAGATTTTTTAACCGCGAAGGTCGCAAAGTGACGGATTACGCTTCGCTAAATCCGCGCCAGCATGAGGCTAATTGAAGCTCTTAGAGACAAGTCATAAAGATTGACATAAGATCACTATCCCTGTCACTGATTTTCTCATTCATAAGAATCTCTGTGATTTTCTTATAATCCCTGTTTCCGGCATTCACCAGGTCAGTAAGCCTGTTTCCTGCAGCACCGGTCCATCCATCCGGATTTTTGTATTCAATAATATAGGTGAATGCCTTTTCCTCCTCTGACCGGATTTTAAGCCTGTTAAAACAATAGGCCCTTAAAAATTGTGTTATCCTGTTATCGGCAAGATATGGTTCACCTGAAAAAAGATTCTCCGGCCATGTCTCGGCCTGATTAAGATAAATAACCGCCTTTTTCCATTTCCCTGTTTTCATCTGATCAATCGCATAAAGAATATTTGTCTCCCTGAACAGGCTGTGGGCATTTACATCACCCTCGGCAGGAAGCATCTCAAGGCCTCCAAGTATCTTTAGCGCTTCATCATATTTTTTGTTGATCTTCAGCATCTGTGCATACTGTAACCCTACAATAAAGCTTGAGGGATGTGCTCTGAAGTTTTTCCCTGCTGTTTCGAGAGCCTTTTCCGGTTGCTTTTGTCCGGAATAATACTGAGTAAGCTTTAACATTGCCCTCCATGACAGTGGATCCATCTTAGAAGCTTTCTCAAGTGATGCACCTGATACAATTGGATCATTATTGAATAACTCCGCTTTGGCAGGTAGAATGGTGCAAAATCGGGTTCCGCACCGCATGAGTTGAATAATGATCCGGCAGCTTCCATATGGTTATTCTGCCATTGGATCAGCGCTTCATAGTATCTCCATTTCCAGTTTGGTTTCCGTTTATTTGCCCATGAGAATAACTCTGTCATTTCTGTGCGGAAAGGGAATATCAGTTCAGGGGAGGCAGTCATGGCGAGTGTCAGCTTTTTCTCTGACTCAGATTTATTGCCTGATCTGTCAAGCAACCATGCCTGCCATAGCTGAACCATGGGATGAACTGGTGCCAGTTCAAGCATTATTAAAGCCTCCGTTTCCATGTTCCAATCGTAGTATTGGATAGCCATCTCAATAAAGGTCTCATGCGGAAATTCCTGCCTTATATTACTGACAAAACTAAATTTGTCCTCTTCCCGGCCAGTATTCAGATATTTTTCAAAGCGGGCGAAATGGTTCAGCGGATCCAGATCAATCTGTTCATTCAAAAGGGTAACAGCGACATCCTTATTGCCATGTTTACGCTCAATCATTGCCATGACAACCGAGGCATTCTCATTGGGGGGATAACTGTCGAGGCATTTGGCAATAAGATGTTCAGCTTCGCTCCAATCCTTTCGTTTAATTGCAAGATATGAAAGACGAAGCCATGCTGCCTGTCTGAAGTCAGGTGAGAGAGTGGCAACTGAAAAACCGTCAAGTGCATCAGAATTCCTGCCGGTCTTTTCACTTGATAAAGCCCAGAAATAATTGGCTGCCGCATCATACGTATCCACTGCGAGAGCCTGACCTGCATAGCTACGGGCCTCTTCATACAATCCCTGCCTGTACATTATCTGAGCCAGCTGGGTAAGCGCAGGCACCAGATTTGGGTTCTTATCCAATGCTTTCTTAAGGTATATTTCAGCCTCTGCATAGTTCTTCTGTCGGCTCAGATCAGTTCCCATTACCATTAATCCATATTCCGACTGCCAGTCAAAATTCTCAGGAGCTTTCAGGGGACGGTTCAGGGATTGACTCTGACCCTCTTTCAGAACATCATTCCCAAGCTTAACGACAAGTTTATCTGTACTACCGCTCCATTTTAACGAGTCGCGGAATAGTTCCATTGGTTTAAGAACGAGAGCCTTCTTAAGTACTGAAGTGCTCGAATCAAGAATATTAATTGTGTCCGACTGGTTCTCCAGCGACATCCAGTCAATCTTAAGCCATCCGTTTTCCACACGCAGGTTTAAAGCTCCCCTTAGTGAAGCGCTTGTCATTCCTCTTGTATGCCTGACCGGAAACCATGAATCACTCCAGGTATCTGCTGTGTAAGGCGCAAAACCTACGTGTTTGAATGGTGTAAGCTCACTGCCGCGCGATGCCTGGTTAAAGAGACGGCCCGACTGCAATTCAACATTCAGACCATCACCATCGCCAAGCAGATTCTCCCACCGTGTCCCTTCCTGAGAAAGCCCCAGCACCCATACTTTCTTTCCAAGTTTCTCATAATAGGGAGAATAACGCCCGAAACCCATATTATCCTTGTGCCAGTAACCTCCATAAAAATTGGATGGATTTCCGAAAATATGGTACGATTTGTAGCTGCCAAAATTATTCTGTTCATAAAATGAAATATTACGTCCCATCGAATCAAGAGGCCAGGTATCAAATTCCCCTCCATGGCCTACGTGATGAGTGCCAGGGAATACAAATTCAAGGTCGCCCTCCGCTTTAAATCCGGTATTTATCCAATGATAAAACTCCTGTTCAACAGGTGTGTTATTATACCACCATGAACGAGTGGTGAAGTAAGCCTTATCAGGTGCCAGCCTTATCTCCACCCTCCATATTGTCCTTGAAGCCCATTCAGTAGCTCCGATAAAACAACTAACACTCCCGTCTGGATTTGTCCTGGTAAAATAATCAACCGGAGTTGATACAGTGGTTGCATGACCTATATCTCCAAAATTAAATTCCATGCCTCCTGTAGTCCATGCTCCCCTGAGAGAGATGTCACGGAATTTCACCACATGTGTGGAGAAAACAAATGGATAATCAGATGATTTCTCATACGCCTCCCATACCTTACCACCCATTTCAGGCATAACCGCCAGTCTTATGTAATCATTCTCAAGCTCCACCATTTTCCAGTTTCTGATCACTGACGTATTTGTGAAGCCATCAAACCGGAAATAGGGATAAACCCTTCCGGGACGCGCTACAGGATCGGGATCGGAATAAGGATAGGTGGTCATTGGCCGTGCAACCTCCCTGATGACAGACTGCTGAGCATTTACTGAAAACGGAATAAAAAGCAGAAGTAGGAACCGGTATTTCATTTTATGATATTTTTAGCAGTATTAAGTCAAATATGTTTTGATAGAATATTTAGAGGTCAGTTGGCAAAAGGCAGTTGGCAATTATAATGTATTTTGCCAGTTTCCGCTCTCAAAATATCTTTAAGTTCATAGAATTGTCAGAAATGTTTTTATAATGTCAATCCCCCTGTTTTTGCTCTGGTCATTTATCAGAGTTTCAGAAATTGATTTAAAATCCCTGCTGCCATCTCTAACCATTCCTGACAGCTTGTTTTCAAGCGGACCGGTCTCGCCATCCGGATTGTGATAAGTTACAAGGTAGTTGAATGACTTATCATACTGAACTTTATCCTTAAGCTTATCATAACAGTAAGCTGCGATAAATTGGGTAAGCCGGTTATCGGTAAAATAGGGTTCTCCCCAGCCCAGATTATCAGGCCAGGTCTCTGCAACCCTAAGATAATCCAGAGCTTTTTCCCATTTACCTCTTTTCATCTGGCTAAGGGCTAACCTGATATTTGTCTCCCTGAAAAGGCTATGGGCATCAATGTCTCCTGACCACTTATCACTCTCGGCCGGCAGCATCTGAAGGCGGCTCAATATCTTAAGTGTCTCAGTAAATTTTCCATTATGACTAAGAATATTGGCATACTGAAGACCGACCATGCAATTATCAGGATGTGATTTATAATTCTTTCCGGAAACCTGTAGCGCCTCCTCATACTTTAATTCCTTAACAAAGAGTTTCGCCAGCTCCAATCCCTCCCTCCAGGAATCGGGTTCAAGATAATAGGCTTCTTCAACTGATTCCTTAACAATTGCAGGATCCTCTTTAAATAATTTAGCCTTAGCCAGATAGAAAGGTGCAAAATCAGGTTCCATACCGCAGGAGTTAAACAATGATTTTGCAAGTGAGAGCTGGTTATTCTGCCAGCATATCAGAGCTTCATAATAGAGCCACTTCCAGCTTGGAATTATCTGGTTAGCCCATGAAAACATTTCTACCATTGCAGGACGGAAGGGAAATACGAGATCGGGAGATGCATCTGCAGCCTGTGTTAATTTTTCTTCTGCCAGCTGGTCATTTCCGGCCCTGTCAAGAAGCCAGGCCTGCCATATCTGTACCATAGGGTGTTCGGGGGCAAAGTCAAGCACATGCAATGCTTCCTCCTCCAGGTTCCACTCATAATACTGAACAGCCATTTCAATGAATGTCTCATGTGCCAGCTCCTGACGGATAAGGCTTTCAAATTCATCTCCGTCAGACTCAACATTCGTAATTAAATATTTTTCAAACCTGGCAAGATGATTTAGAGGGTCGAGCTCAATCTGTTCATTCAGAATATTAAGTGCAGCAATTTTATTCCCGAGTTTCCGTTCAATGAGAGCCTTTACATTCATGGCCTGCTCATCAGGAGGGTAATTTGCTGTGCATTTATTTATAACATTTTCCGCCTCTTTCCAGTCTTTCCTCTTCATAGCCAGACAGGCTGTTCTAAGCCAGGCAGCCCTTCTGAAGGAAGGAGAAAGTGTTGCCACCGAAAATCCGTCAAGGGCATCAGCATAATTTCCTGCTTTTTCACTTGAAAGGCCCCAGAAATAATTGGCTTCAGGCTCGTAAGTATTGACTGCCAGAGCCTTGCCGGCAAACTGCCTGGAACTTTCATACAAACCCTGCCTGTACCTTATCTGTGACATCTGACAAAGGGCGGGTACCAGATTAGGATTTTTCTCAAGCGCCTTCATAAGGTACTCTTCCGCTTCGCTGTAATTTTTCTGTCTGCTAAGGTCAGTACCCCGCACCAGCAATCCATATTCCGAACTCCAGTCAAAATTTTCCGGAGATTTAAGTGGTCTGTTAACAGATCCTGCAGGATCGTCAGTTAATATATCTGCACCCAGCCTAACTACAAGCTGATCAGCTTTCCCATCCCACCTTACTGAGTCGCGATAAAGCTCCATGGGTTTAAGAGTCAGTTTACGGCTTAAGAGTGAAGATCCGGAAGCCATTACCCGCAAAGTATCTGTGTTATTTATAAGCGACATCCAGTCGATCCTGAGCCAGCCATCTTCAACCCTCAGATTCAAGGCACCTCTCGGAGAGACATTGGTCAGACCCCTTGTATGTTTGACAGGAAACCAGTGATCAATCCAGGTATCAGCAGTGTAGGGAGCAAAGCCTACATGCTTGAATGGAGTGAATTCGCTTCCTCTGGAAGCCTGGTTAAAAAGGCGGCCCGACTGAAGTTCAACATTAGGCCCGTCAGTATCGGTCAATAACTTCTCCCACATTAATCCTTCTCCCGAAAGGCCCCATGACCATGCTTTCTTTCCCAGCTTTTCATAATAGGGAGTATAATGCCCGAAACCCATATTGTAATCATGCCAGAATCCTCCGTAGAAATTGGTAGGACGTCCGATAACATGAAAGGATTTCATGCTGCCAAAATTATTATGATCATAAAAAGAGATTTTGCGGCCTGCTGAATCCAGTGGCCAGGTATCATATTCACCCTGATGGCCTATGTAATGTGATCCGGGGAAGATGAATTCCAGATTGCCGGGAGCCCTGAAACCGGCATTGATCCAGTGATACATCTCCTGTTCAACAGGTGTTCCGTTATACCACCATGAACGGGTTGTGAAGTAAGCTTTATCAGGTGGAAGGTTTATCTCAACGCGCCAGGTGGTTCCGGATGCCCATTCAGTGGCGCCAATGAAACAACTGACACTGCCATCGGTGTTGGTTCGTATAAAATAATCCACCGGGGTGGAGGTAGTTGTAGCATGGCCAATATCACCAAAATTAAACTCAAGTCCGTCGGAAGTCCACGCTCCACGTAAAGCTACATCCCGGAATTTCACCGAATGACCTGAGAAGATGAACGGGAAATCTTCTGATTTTTCATAAGCCTCCCATACCTTCCCTCCCATATCAGGCATAATGCCAAGCCGTATGTAGTCATTCTCAAGTTCAATAATTTTCCAGTCTTCTATCACCGGGTGAGTTGTAAATACATCGAAGCGAAAATATGGGTAGACCCGTCCCGGACGAGCCACAGGATCAGGATCTGAAAACGGATAAGTAGTCATTGATCTGTCGACCTCACTGATGACTGCTTTTTGACAAAAGGCTGAAACAGGGAACAGTAACAGAATAAAAATAATGTATCGCATGTCGGAGTTTTTAAGCAGATTGAAGAAACTAAATAACTATTGCAGTTTTTCTAATTCGAGGTTAATGACAGATTTCATCTTTTTGAGCTCGAAATCAATAATTTCCTTGCCGTGTTTGCTGCTGGCATGTAGCCTGGGATCCTTTCCAAGCATACCCAGAGGCCAAACAGCAGTATCTGATGGCAGGTTTTCCATCTTAACGAGATCAGGATGGAGATACATCATGATGGAGGTTTCATTTGCCCCTGCATGATCACACATAAGACAAAGCTCATCAGTGTCATTGCCCCAGCAATTCATAACCACAAGATCATATTTCTCCTTAAATTCCTGGGCTTTGGATCCTATATAATTTGTTGAGGGACCATGACCATGTGCCACAATTACCTTAAATCCGGCCCGCTTCAGCTGCTTCATGATCCCATTCATCATCATATCGAAGGTCGAATCAGGTACCCAGTAGGCGCTCCCTCTGAGCTGTTGTATTTCATAATTACCCTGATCACTGAACATACTGGCACAATCCATCCCGTAGTATTCATGCCCGTTTATCAGTGTATCATAACCATCGGGACCAATGAATAGCATCGGCATTACAATGCCTCCTGTCTCTGCGGCAAGCTTTTCAAAGAAACCAAGAGATTGCAAACCATCGGATCCAAGAGGAAGATGGTTACTGTGCCATTCCAGTGTACCCAGAGGCAGGTAGGCCACAGGACACTTTTCAAGCCGTGTTGAAAATTCATCAGGAGTAAGTTCCTGATAAAGAACTTTTTCAGGTTTACTGCATGCTGCCATAATAAATATTGTGATGAGGTAAATCCAGATTTTCATTTGATTGTTGCGTTGTCGATGTATGATTCCCGGTTGACAAATAATAAATGTCTAATTTAGTCATTTTTCAAATTAATATGAACCCTATTACCGCAAAGAATCCTCCGGTGTGCTCTGGAAGAGATAAAGTCAAAACCTTTACATTTTTTATCTTTGTGAGCTTTGTTATCCCGAGTGGTCGGAATTGAGACATTGCCTGTCAGATGATTTTATTTCTTCAAACCACTTATATTGAGTTCAGCTTAATGTAAAGCAGAACAAAAACATATTTCAAATGCTTAGGTTAATTGGTGCAACATTTTTATTCGCATTACTTGTCCAGACAAATGCATACAGTGCAATAATTGAGGATCACACTCATTTCAGCCATGTTCTTGGATCGACACGTAATTTCAGAGTATTCCTTCCTCCCGATTATTTTCAGTCGGGAAAACGCTATCCTGTCCTGTACTGGTTTCATGGCAGCGGTGGCACCAGTAAACAGGAAACTTATAAAACTGAATTTGAGGATTATGTCAACTCTCATGACCTTATTATTGTGAATGTGGATGGCTCTACCGTAAGCGGAGCCACATGGGATTACGGACTGGCGTTCGAATATGACAGCAGGACACAGGAGAATAACAGGGCTCTGACTGGCATGCATTTCTCAAAGTACTTAAGGGAACTGATAGTTGTTATCGATTCACTTTTCAAAACTATTCCTGATCGTGATCACAGGGCCGTTTCAGGCCAGAGCATGGGTGGATTAATGTCCCCATGGATTGCGAGTCAGAATAAAGATCTTATCGGTAGTGCAAGTATGTTCTCTCCATCTCCTGATGCGGCAATGTTTGGCCCTGACGGTAAGGAACTTTGTTTTACAAACAGGGAACTCTACAGGAGTCTGAAAGGCCTTCCACTACGACTTACCGCAGCCAGCGGTGATCGTTACCGCCAGTATTACCGCCAACAGAAAGCAGTCTGGGAACTGGCTGATCTCACTCATTTTGAATTTCATGAGGTAAACTATCCCGATCACAGAGCTGTGGATATTCCCGGACAGTTTAATTTCCATATGGCTGAATTTTCAAAGGTTCATCCTTTCCCTGTCAACTGGCATCACACCGATCCTTACAGCCACTTTGAAGTCTGGAATTACAAAGTCGATGTAAGACGTGATAAGGCTGCCTTCACAATATTAGAGAAGGTGACAGCTTCAGGCATGATGGTTTGTTCCCGCCCCTATCTACCGGACGGACCAATCATCCGGGATGAAGAAATAATAATTGTTACAGATACAATTTATTCCCCTTCTGCAACCTATATTCTGACTGATTATAACCGGACAACAGGAAGGGTAGAAACAACACAGCTACTCTCTGATAAAAGAGGAAGACTGAAAATAACATTGTCCGGTGGAGGGCACGCTATAGGAATAATTAGAGGGGGTAATTTTGCAAAATTATTTCTGATCCCTGAATTTAACAGGGAAGGAAGATACTGTGAGGAAAACGTAATTAACACAATGAATTTTACCCTGTTAAACGCCGGGGCAAGCCCTTCAGGATCTGTGCTCATAAAAGCGGAAACCCCGAAATCTTTTCTGACACTGAACACTGATACGATGACCCGGGGCAGCCTGCAACCAGGTGAACATATTCAGATAACTGACCGTTTCCCATTTGTAATTGCAAGTCAGAAATATAACTATCCGGAGAATGAAAAATTTATTACAAAGGTCTCTCTCGAGGTCTCTTCTAATGATTCCGTTCATGATGTCTCTGAAATATTTGTCTACCCGGTTAACAGGACACCACAAATTACCTCTGATTCTGATTTAATAATTCTTGACGGGACTACAAGAACAATAAAATATTATAACAACCAGTTGCACAAGGACACAATAATGACAATCTCAGGCGGATCGGGCAACGGAAATTCTATTGCGGAACCTGGCGAAACAATTGAGGTATGGGTACGTATTCCCCAGGGTCTTGGACCTGGCGATAAAAATACATTTCATCCTGCTTTTCTTCTGAATAAGGACGAGGTACCATGGATAACTGTGCCTCAACTCAAATATAATCTTAAGGGTAATGAATACAGCGGGGCAGCCAACTTACAATCGAGGATAAAATTAAGCCCTGATACACCTGAAGGAATGAAATTGAATCTCTGGCTTCAATGTGAAAGTTATGAATTCAGCGAGGAAGGATTTAACAGACCCATTCAGCGCCATGCTTTCGATTACTGTCGGGTTATTATCATTGCCGGCCGTAGGGGCAGGTCGCGACCTGCCCTATAATTTTATGACCTGCCATTTATTTTCGTGACCTGCCATTTCGTGACCTGTCCTTTAATTTCGTGACCTGTAAGACAATACAGTGACACAGAACTCGCAATCCCGGTAATCTGGTCAGTAAAGTCTCTTATTTGTAATAAGTTCCCTTCTCTCAAGCTCATCATGCATTGACAAACAATTCATTATCTCATAATCACGCTCAATATGATATGCAATCTGAAGAGGGCCGCCTTCGTTTTCTTTCAGAGTGAGGTCAAGCCAACTGAGGATCTCCGCAGATGGCACACCCTCCATCATCATCTCCATGGGAGGTGCAATATGTATAACAAATTCAGGTCCCATTAACTTCCTGATTTTACCTACTGAGGTGCCTGAACCGGTGTCGATAATTTTTAAATTTTTTATATGTGACATGCTTGTAATAAGATGGTCAGAAATACCGCAGGAATGAATCCTTACTGCCCCGAACTGTTTTCCCAGCTGACTTATATATGGTACGATGAATTCTTCGAAAAGGTCCTGAGAAATCATTGTCCCGGAACATTCGCCTACATGGACAGAGGTAACAGGAAGCTTTGCCAGCCGCGAAAAGTGATTGATAAGAATTATATAGGCATCAACGATCCACTGGTGGATCGCATGGGCGAGTTCAGGATCTGACATCATGATTATCATAATGTTATCACCTGTGAGTTTAAGAGAAGTTGTTACAATTCCATGGATTGTTGCCCTGCCCGAATCATCCCAGAAAAAAGGAGGAATGACTTTCAATCCGGGCCTGGTTTCATTTATCAGGTTAATCTGATTTTCAAGATCTTTAACAAGTGAGTGTTCCAGGATTGCTGAAACCGGAGGCAGTTCACTGCTATCTGATATGAATTCGAGAGGTTTACCTGAGACATCTGCATCAGTGTCTTCATAAAATGAGAATTTTGCGCCAAGGAGTGTCGCAAGTATCATATTAGGCTGAATTGCTCCGACAAGTACATGGTTTTCCTTCACATGCTTAGCCTGCAGGAGGTTTGCTTCCATATTGTAAATTGCATACCGGGGAAACTTCTCCCTTACAAATTTATTGATGATACCATCCTGCTCCCAGCGATGAACAGGATCAAGATAATACTGGTTATCAAAAATAAACCCTCCGTTCTTGTGGAGCCATCCCTTGGAAACACTTGCTTCAATAGTTATCATAGTATTTTATTAATGTGTTGTCAATCCACGTTATTATAATCTCGCTTTAAATTCCCCATTCCTTCCGGAGATCTGTTATGGGTCGTTCTTTTGCCTCATCCTTGCCCCAGGCATAGTGTCCGACTGGCTTTTTGCCTGCCCACCGTTCATCCATCGCTTCACCTGCAGGCTGAAATCTGATATCACAGCTTATCCGGAACTTATCAGTAAGATTTGTGGTGGAAGCATGCATAGTATAAAGTCCGAAAATCAATACATCACCCGGATTAAATTCAGTTGTCAGCCATCTTCCGCCAAATTTCTCAGTGATCTCATAAGGATCCTTTGTGAACCATCCCTCACTAATCATATCACGATCAACATCAATTCTGCCATAGGTGTTCCTTAAACGGGCAAATGACTCAAGGTTATGAGATCCCTCAAGGATTGCAAGGGTTCCCTGACTTACAGGAATATTCCCGATTGGTATCCAGACCGTATGAACGTTTTGCGAACCCCTTCCCATATAAACAACATCGTAGTGGCAGCCTGTAAAGGACTCATTGCCTACCGCCCTCAGCCACTTATAATCATAGGTCGCTGCATCCTGGCCAAAAAACAGCTTGAAAAAATCAAATAATATCTTATTCTCGAATACTGCTGTGGATGAAGGATGATGTGTGATGGCGCTTCTGCCCGTCATTACCACCTCTTTGCCCTTATTTGGCATAACAGCCTCCAGCAATGGTTCTCCTTTTACAAGCGCATTATTTTCATCGAGATAACCAACAATCGCCTCCCTGGCTTTAATGACCATTTCAGGAGGAAGGAAATTCCTCAGGAACAAATACCCATCCTGCTTTATTCGTTCCTTCAACTCATCCATATTATCTTTGAGATGACCGGAATCGCGCAGCTCCCCAAGCTTTTCCCCGGGATATTCAACCTCTGTTTTACAAAACTTTACTTTCATCTTAGGAAATATTAAATCTTTAATTGATAGAAGAAACAACAAACATTTCGAAATCAACTTGTTAAACTAACAATCTTTTCCGTTTTTTGTTTCTGTTATCAATTGAGGTTGCCTCACCCCTACTTACTCCCTTATGAGTTGAAAAGTCTTTTTAACCGCAAAGCCATGTGTCACAGGCCTTTCAGCATACAGCACGCAAAGTTAAAGCTTTGATAATATATTCTTTGCGAACTCTGCGTAAAACCTTTGCGACCTTTGCGGTTAATGGATTTTGACTTTTTCAACAGCCCCTTTGGGGAGAGGGTATCAAAGACTCTTATCCATCGCAAAATATGGCTTGCTTGTCTGCCATTTCCCCTTTGTAAAATCAGGAAATGCCACAGGTGCATTCTTTTCAATTGAGATACCCGATAGTTCTACAATTGCTGTCATAACAGCTGAATCATAGACATCAATCGGAGTAGGTCCTTTTGCCCTGACCGAACTCACGAACTGGTTCAGCATTACATAATCAGTACCGCCATGAGATTGCGATGATAAGTCCGCCTGCCACCATTTATGGTTATACTTTTCTTCATAAGGTTTCCATGGTTCCCATTCGTGATACTTCGGACTACTTTTTCTCAGATAAATTGAGCTCTTCTCTTCATCATAAACACCGAGCGTACCTTCAAGGAGCCATCTGTTTGAATAAGGGCGTGGAAGCTGCATATCATAGTTTATGACAAGAGTCTTCCCTGATTTTGTTTTAAGAAGGGAGGTTACGATATCGCCCTGTTTATAGTTGAGATTTGCATTTGGATGATTCTCTCCAAACTCCCGTTTAAAATAGGCATTGATACCTTTTGAAGCTGAAGCAGAGGAATAGATTTCTGTAAAGATATCTCCACGGTTAATATCCATCCAGCTTATTATCGGGCCGACACTGTGTGTAGGATACTGATCCCTGTTGTATTTCAGAAGGTATTCTGCGGGCCATCTCTTGTCTCCTGTCTTATTTTCGAAAAACCAATGGTCTATGCAGTCATGTGAATGGGCACAGTGGCAATGGACTATGTCACCAAACATCCCAAGGCGTTTCATATTCAGGGCCGCAAGGTTATCCTGCCGGAAGCTCCAGTTTTCAAGCATCATACAGGGAATACCTGTAGCCTCTGATGTCTCCACCAGTTTCCATGTATCCTCCACAGTGAGGGCAGCAGGGACTTCAATACCCGGATATATCCCGTTTTTCATGGCCCGTAGTGCAATGGAGGTGTGAGAATCCCAGTAAGTAGCAATAATTACAGCATCCAGCTTTTCCCTGTCAAGCATCTCCCGGTATACGGTTGCGTCACCTGAGTAAACCTTTGGAGGTTTTCTTCCGGCTTTTTCGCACAGGCTTGCAGCATTTGCCGCCTTGGTTCCATCCACATCGCAAACGGCTGTGATCTCGACACCTGCTATTGTCAGTAATGTACCGACATGTCCGGTCCCCCGGTTACCGGTTCCAATAACTCCGCCCCGCACCTGTCTCTCAGCTTCCGGGTACAGATGCCAGTCCGGGCAACATTGTCATCCCAAGAGTCGCAATAGTACCTGTCTTTACGAATTGTCTCCTTGATACCTTATCCATATTAAAATATTTAAAATGAAGTTAAAATTTAAATTTGACCGATACCGATTAAGATACGGCAAAGATCAGGCTGCTTCCTGAACATGTTTAACACGCTTTCCAACCTTATGACCTGAGATTGCATAGTATAGAATGAAAAAGTAACATGGCAGAACAACAATATAAGCCTGCTGAGGTGTAGCAATATCTGCAATACGGCCATAAAGCAAAGGTAAAAGAGCGCCTCCGAGATTAGCCATGATGAGAAGTGAGGATCCGACCCGGGTAAAGCGGCCGAGCCCTTCAATTGCAAGGGGCCAGACAGAGGGCCAGATCAGCGAGTTTGCCATGCCAAGTAAAGCTATGAATATAACTGACATCATACTGGGTGATATAATGGCCAGCCCGGTCAGGATTATCCCAAGAATAGCACATATCTTCAGTGCCTGGCTCTGGGATATATACCTGGGAATAGCTATCACACCTATTGTATATCCGATGATCATGGCGATCATAGTAAATGAGGTAAAGTATTTGGCAATTGAAATCGGAATTCCCTGGCTTAACCCGTAGCTTATTATTGTATCTCCGGCAACTATTTCCAGACCCACATCGCAAAAAATGGCTATTACACCCAGCAGCAGGAACGGAAACTGGAAAATGGAAGTCTTGCTTCCGTAAAACTCCAGATCCTCTCCGGTATTTTCAGTATCCGGATCGAGTTCCGGCAACCCTGAGATCTTTACCAGTATTCCGATAACAACCAGTATTACAGCCATCCCGATATATGGTATGATAACCCTTGAGGCAAGCTCATTGAGCGCAACAGCTTTCTGTGCTGCATCCATGTCTTTAAGACTCGCTATCAGTGCATCACCGTCTTTAAGGGCCATTACGCCGAAAAGCAGCGTGGCAATTATACCAGCCGACTTATTGCAGATACCCATTATGCTTATCCGCTGGGCTGCACTTTCAATCGGACCAAGGATAGTAATATATGGATTTGCGGCTGTCTGAAGAATCGCCAGTCCTGTCCCCATGATGAATAACCCGGAGAGGAAAAGGCCATAGGTCCTGGTCATGGCAGCAGGGATGAAGAAAAGTGCTCCCCCTGCCATAACAAACAAACCAAGCATCATGCCCATTTTCAGTCCTGTCTTCTTGAGAAGCCAGGAAGAGGGTAAAGCCATAATTACATAAGCAACATAAAATGAAAATGCTACAAGGTAAGATTCAAAATGGGTGAGCTCGCATGAAATTTTAAGATAAGGAATAAGTATTCCGTTAAGCCAGGTGACAAAGCCGAAGATGAAAAAAAACAGTCCTATCGTTCCAACTGTCATCCAATTTGCCTGTGCAGCCCTTTCAGATGTTTTTTGCATACCAGTAATCAATAAAATAAAATTATGTTTAGAGCCTACAATATAATAAAAAAATGTTTGGAGTACTAACACTGAATTCCTTTAAAAACTTAGTTCAGGCTCTTCTCTGACTGTCATCCATTCTGCATTCGAAATTGCACCAATGGTATTTCTCAAGTGCCGTATAAAAGGCTCTGATATTTGCAAAAGGAACACCGGGGGGAACATCACAACCCGAAGATATTATGAAATTCCTGTTCCATCTGGTCTGCTCCAGAAGAGAGATAGTCGCTTTTTCGACGTCTTTTGGGGATGAGTTTTTAAAAATCCCTACAGGATCAAGGTTTCCAAACACTAGAATATCAGATGGTATTACGTCAAGTGCACCAATGATATCAGATGCATTGCCCAGATGGAGCCCCCCCGCCCCTGTTCCAAGCATGGATGGTATTAGCTCATTAGCTCTTCCGCAATTGTGCAGAATCGCCAGAAAATGATCATCCTGAACAGCATCAACAATATGCTTAACAAAATCAGAAGAAAACTGGTCGCACATTTCAGGAGGAAGAAGACCAGCCGCCGGTTCTGCGATTATTATACCGCTTGACCCACATCTCTTAAAAGCCCTGGTATATTCGGTGATCAGTATTGTACACTTCCTCAGCAGCTTTATGATTGTATCAGGTTCAAGATAAATTGCAGTAAGAATCTCTGTCATACCAAAAAGCCGCCCTGCGAGTGAAAAAGGACCAATACATCCTGCAAAAAGAGGCTTATCAGAAATATTTGCTGCTGATAACCGGGCTGCTTCAAGATATTCCTTCATCCTGCCGTGTATTAAATCTGGCACCTGTAGGTTTTCAACCGATCCAATGTCGTTAACAAGGTTCTCCGAAATGGAAGGAACTTCATCATCACTAAAATTTAGTTTACATCCAAATGCTTCAGCTTCAACTGTAAGATCCATTATTATTGTAGAAGCCGCCGACGGAAAATGTTCATTCAGGGCTGTAATGGCCTGAAAATGTGTTTCAGAGTCGGTTACTGCATCAATGACTTTTTTTCTGATTAATGAAATACCCGGATGAGTCATAATTGGCATGGCCTTTCTATGATCAGAATTTAAAATGGAATCTACCCATTCCTTCATGTTTCTTTTTGATTCCATAGTACAATTGCTTTTAAAATTTTGATTGAATCATTGATAAGTAATTAACAGCCCCCTGAGGATCTGGTGAATAAAAATCAGCTCCGATTTTTTTGCAGAATCTCTCATTCACAGGTGCTCCACCTACCAAAACCAATGTTCCTGGAAACTTTTCCTTGATCGATGCGACAGTTTCCTTCATATTCTCCATTGTGGTAGTGAGTAGCGCGGAAATACCAACCGGCGAGCCCGGGTTTTCCTCAATAGCCCTGAGAAAACGGGCCGTGTTTACATCCACGCCGAGATCAATCACCCGCCATCCGCCACCTTCTATCATTATTGAAACCAGGTTTTTCCCTATATCGTGCAGATCTCCCCTTACTGTCCCCATAATGAAACTACCCTTCGTCTTAATCTCACCCGAGATAAAATATGGCTTAAGCTGAACCATCGCTGCTCCCATTGCTTTTGCCGACATTAGCATCTGGGGAACGAATATCTTTTTCTCGGAAAATTTCCTTCCTACCCTTTCCATAGTGGGGATGAGAGCTTCATCAAGTATTTGACCAGGAGTAATTCCGGCATCGAGAGCCGTACCAGTAATTTCATAAGATCCTTCAAAACCCTTCAAATGCGGAGGATAATGAGCCTTCCTGTCTACCTTGCCAAGTTCAACAGCCTCTGAAAGCTTTTCAAGAATTTCTGACATGACTACTAATAAGAGATTTAAAATGAACAACATTACAAATCTATAATCAGCCTTTCCACTTATCAACATCAATTTTTACAGCTTTTGATGCTAAATTAACATTATGTTATATTTTTGTACATTTATTACATATCATGGCAGCACAACTCGAAAAACTGGTTACAAAAGATGATGAATCATTTTTCATCGGGATCTTTCAGGACTCTCTTGAAAAATGTACCTGGCACTATCATAACAGCTATGAAATCAGCTTTATAACTGAAGGTTCAGGAAAACGGATAGTAGGAGATTCTATTGAGGAATTCCAGCCAGGCGACCTTGTGTTCATCGGTCATAATCTTCCACATGTCTGGATAGCTGAAAAGGAGACGAGCACTTTGTCTCGACGAACGCTGGAGATGGTGTATCTGCAGTTCGGATCAGACGTACTGACGCCGCAGTTACTCGCACTTCCGGAATTCAGATATGTCGAAAGAGCCCTGGCTATGTCTGAAAGAGGCATACAGATTGTTGGCCAGACGTTGAATGAAGTAAGCGAATTAATGCTTCAGCTTCCATACCTGAAAAGTTTCGAACGAATGCTCCATTTTCTTAATCTGATGAACATTATTGGGAGCAGCCAAACAAATATCCACCTTGCAAGCAACGAATACATAAAAAAAAGATTCACTACTATTAATAAGCGTATTGTTGCCATTCATGAATATCTAATGAACAATTACAGGGAAGAGGTGGATCTGCAGAAACTGGCCCGACTGGTAAATATGGCTGAAGGTTCATTATGCAGGTTTTTCAAAATGAAGATGGGGATTACCCTCTTTGACTACCTGAACCAGATCAAAACAGATTTTGCATGCAAATTATTGATGGATCCGGATATGAGCATTCTACAGATCTGCCTTGACTGCGGTTTCAATAATAGCAGCAATTTCAATAAACAATTCAAGAAAAGGACAGGCGTAACCCCCACAGAATACAGGAAACGGTTTCATGGATTGATTTAAAGAGTGGGGAAAATAAGATTTACTCATGTTCTGCATAAGGTCAGCTCTCGTTCACTGTAGAAATAATTCATTCTTTTTTGTATTTTTCATCCACTCGATCAAAAAAATGACCTTTTTTCTATGAATCTGAAAATAATCTGCCAACTTTATAGGAATCAATATAAGTTAGTTTGTTCACATAAATATCAAATCTTTATGAAATTGGTTTGCACCCTGCTCGTCGCTCTTCTGATTTCTCTATATAGCTGTAATACAGCAAGTAAAACTACGGAGAATTCAGGATGGACCACATCTGTTATCCCTTCTTCAATAAGGCTTGATCCTGTGACAAATCAGATAATTGATCAGCGCTTCTGCCTTCCGGTAAAAAAAGGAGAAAAGCAGCATGACCTTCGTAAAAAGAATCTGATTTATGATGGTAAACAGGTGTCCCTGTTTGCTGCAAGGGGAGAATATATCTCCTTTCAGGTGGTTATTACAAATAATACAGGTACGAGTCTGAAGAATATAAAGATCTCAATGCCTGAATTCAGCAATAGTGAAACCGTGTTTCAAATTAAACCCGAATTTTTCCTTGAATGGTCGGTTCAGGTAAAAACACCCAGTACAGGTTACCCGAAAGCCTCCCTTGGAAATGGATGGTATCCTGATGCCCTGATCCCTTTCAGCTATATCCAGGACGATTCTGCTGCGGTCAGACACCGTTGGACCTATCCTCTGTGGCTTCCGGATTTCAATAACCGGATTGATAATCAGAAATCAATGGTTGTCTGGATTGACCAGTATGTTCCTTTTAAAAAAGAAGAGGCCCAGCCCGGAGAATATTTGAGCAAAATATCTGTCACAATTGATGGACAAACCCAGGTCATCCCTGTTGATCTTACTGTCTGGGACTTTGCAATACCCAATGAGAACAAATTTAAGGCAAGCCTTCAGCATGAAGGTTTCATGAGAAGCATGTCTGAAAGAGATGAACTTGAACTATACCAGCTGTTTAAACGCAACCGCATTGCTCTTCTGGATCCAACATATGATCCGGAACTGCAGGTTTCAGAAAATGAAAAAATCTCCATTAACTGGAATTCATTTGACAACCGTCTCAGCAAATATTTTTCAGGAAGTGCTTTCACAACAGATTATGGTTATAAATACGGACCCGGTTATGGCGAACCAATAGAAACCTTCGTTCTCCCATTTGATGTTTACGGCAAACACGATACACGAGGATGGCCTGATGTCGGAAAACCTGATGTGGAGCGGAATCAATCAAATCAGTCAGTATATATCGATTGTATTAAAAAAGTGAGGGAACACTTCGGATCTCTTATTAATCCGGAAAAGACAGAAATAACTGTCTACCTCAACGGCCTTGATGAATCATATTTCCCCGAGGCGTGGAGCCGTATGGTTTACTACGGAGATATGTTTCGTAAGTATTATCCTGAAGCCCGATTCAGAATCGATGGAGGATATTCGGAAGAGGCCTTGCAGATTGTAAAGAACTCCATTAATTCCTGGGCATCCCATACTATTGAGTATGATTACGAGACATTAAAAAAGTACCAGGATATGGGCATTAAGGTCTGGCTTTACGGTCCTATGCTATATGAAAGCAAGGTAAACAGCTGGGTAGGAAGCTCAACATTTATTGACCTTCCCCTGGTCAATGACAGGGCAATCAGCTGGAGTTGCTGGAAATACAGAGCTTATTCATGGATCAGCTGGGGAGCAGGAGCCGGATGGGTAAATGGCTGGTATGATCCTGAAGCGTGGAAAGATGCATCCAAGGCTGCATCAGAGAAAGATTCAGAATTCACATACAAAAAGCTGAACGGGAATGCCCTTCTCGTATACAGCCCCGGAGTCATTCCTAATGTTGATGGACCCTGCCCTTCAATACGGCTAAAAACAATGCGTGACGGAGTACAGGAATATGAGTATATGCGATTGCTATCTGAAATAGATAAAAGCAGCGCCCGCGTCGATTCCGTTGTCAACAGCATAATCAAGCTGCCATTCGGGCCAAAATCGATCGGCAACCTCGATGTATGGAGCTTCGATGCTCAAAAATGGGATGAAGCCCGGATAGCTATGGGAGAGATGATAAACAAAGGTTGTAAAAAAATAAATCTATAAACCGCAAAGCCCGCCCGGCTGACTCCGGTCGGACGGGGGCACGCGAAGAAATACGCAAAGCACGCAAAGACAAAATATTGACAATGTGTCCTTTGCGACCTTAGCGAAAAACCTTTGCGACCTTTGCGGTAAATTGGTTTTAGGTTTTGAAAAGTAAACCATATATGAATTAAATGATTATAAATATAACCGGAGGTAAAAAACTATGAAACAAAAGTCAATTGCATGCTTAATAACTATCATACTCTATTTTACACTTACTAATACGATGTATGGTCAGGTGATCGGTCTCGTTGATATCAGATATGCTGAACAAATAATTACTGTAGGAGGAGCTGGTGCAGATATTCCGGGTTTTACATCCGGTGCAATTCAGATCGCACTCGATGCCATCAAATCGAGGGGTGGCGGAACAGTAAAATTAAATCCCGGAGTCTATGATATAATAGGTCCGGTGCGAATACCCTCAAATGCTGCCCTGACAGGATCAGGCAAAACAACGATACTCAAAAAATGTGACGGATTCAGAACCAGTTATACAATTGACGCAGACTGGGGTATGCAAAAAGCAGCTGTAAAGGATGTAAGTGGTTTTAAAATCGGTATGGGAATCCAGCTTTTTGATGATGATCATAACCAGGGTTGGGATGTTACAACAGCCATTATAACCGATATAAAAGACAACGTCATCTATTTTGATAACAGAACAGTGTATGATTACATCGCGGAATATGGCGGTACAATATCAAATGGCTGCTCCATAATCGAAGCTGTCGGTGTGGAGAATGCCAAGATTGAAAACCTTGTTATTGAGGGGAATAAAAAAACGAATGAATATATAAACGGTTGCCGCGGAGGGGGAGTATACATACACAAATCAAAAGATTGCTTAGTTGAGAATGTGACTGTCAATGAATTCAATGGCGATTCATTCAGCTGGCAGATAACCGAAGGGATAACTGTAAAAGGCTGCGAAGCTTCCAATGGTGACGGACTCGGCTTTCACCCCGGAACAGGCTCGGATCGCTCAATAGTAGAGAGCTGTATAAGTCATCATAATAAAGGCGATGGAATTTTCCTTTGCTGGCGTGTTCAAAATAGTACATTCAAAAATAATACATCATACCTGAATGGTGATAACGGGATTTCAATAGGACATAAGGACACTGATAACATTTTCGAGAACAACCATGTCTATGAAAATGCCAATCAGGGAGTACTTTTCCGTGATGAGAATGAACAGAACAGCGGTCACCGGAATACCTTTACAAATAACATAATTGAAAATAACGGCATGAAGCAGGAATCAAGCGGATTCTACATCGGAGGCATTACACATGATATAAAAATTACTAATAATACAATCCGGTCTACAGGAAAGGGAAATCAGACGACTGCTATTTTTGTCGGTGAGAAGAGTTCAAAAATTACAGCAACAGGCAACAAAATATCAGGATCGAAAGAGATCGTTTATGAAAAGAAATAAGATGAAAAAAAGCATTATACTCATTCTTCTCTGTTGTGGCTTAGCGGCAACAGCCCAACCTGGCGACAGGGAAACATATATCAGGGATCATTATACAAAAATGGAAAGGTATATTCCCATGCGCGATGGCGCCAGGCTCTATACTGCTATCTATGTTCCAAGGGATCAGAAAAGGAAATATCCGATCCTGATAACCAGAACCCCCTATTCCCTTAAACCATATGGAGAGAAAGAATATCCTGGTGGTCTCGTACCTTCGATGCTCTTTGTAAAAGAGGGATACATATTTGTCTATCAGGACGTAAGGGGCAGGTGGATGAGTGAAGGCAATTTTGTTGACATCCGTCCGCATAACCCTGAAAAGAAAAGCAAAACCGATATTGATGAAAGCAGTGATACCTGGGATACTGTTGAATGGCTCCTGAAAAACATCCCATCAAACAACGGAAAGGTTGGAATTTATGGAATATCCTATCCCGGGTTCTATGCATCAGCCTCCTTGCCGGGAGCTCATCCGGCAGTTAAAGCCGTTTCACCTCAGGCTCCGGTTACAGACTGGTTTATTGGTGACGATTTCCATCATAACGGAGCATTCATGATGATAGATGCTTTTACTTTTTACTCCTCCTTCGGTGTACCAAGGCCAAAGCCGATAACACCTGACCAGGGACCCAAACCTTTTCAATATTATACACAGGATAATTACAAGTTCTATCTTGAGCTTGAACCTCTTAAAAATGTGAAGGCAAGGTATTTTGCCGACTCTGTGAAATTCTGGAATGAGCTGATGACTCATGGCACATACGATGCATTCTGGAAAGCCAGGAATATTCGTCCGCATCTGGTAAATATTAAACCCGCCACCCTTGTCGTGGGCGGGTTGTTTGATGCTGAAGATTGTTTCGGGGCCCTTCATACCTATGAAGCGCTTGAAAAACAGAACAAAGGCAATATTAACACTCTTGTCATGGGACCATGGTACCACGGAGGCTGGTCAGGCGGAACAGGTGGCTGGTATGGCGAATCTGCAGAAATATTCTGTGATATTAAAACTGATATTTACACCAGCACATGGTACCAGGAGAATATTGAATTCCCCTTTTTCCAGCAATATCTGAATGATAAGCCCGATGCAGGCATTCCTGAGGCAATGATATTTGAAACAGGCAGTAATAAATGGCGCCGCTACGATAAATGGCCACCTGAAAACAGGATTCAGAAGAATCTCTTCTTTCAGGAAGATGGTGCCCTCTCATTCACAGCTCCTGATAAGGATCTCAGTTACGACGAATATGTCAGCGATCCCGGAAAACCTGTTCCATATGATGACGGAATACACCTGCAAAGAACTCAGGGTTACATGATAAGTGATCAGCGTTTTGCATCAAGAAGACCTGATGTAATGGTATATCAGACCCCGGAATTAACTGAGGATATTACGCTTGCAGGACCAGTTATTGCGGACCTGCTGGTATCGACAAGCGGTACCGATGCCGATTATATTGTAAAGCTCATCGATGTCTATCCTGATAATTATCCGGACAAGGGTGATATTCACCTTGGCGGATACCAGATGATGGTACGCGCAGAGGTTATGAGAGGTAAATTCAGGAACAGCTATGAAAACCCTGAACCATTCAATCCCGGTACGATAACAGAGGTGAAATACAACCTTCCCGATGTATCACATTGCTTCAGGAAAGGCCACAGGATAATGATACAGGTTCAGAATTCATGGTTCCCCCTGGTCGACCTCAATCCGCAAAAATTCGTTGATATTTACCACGCAGACAAGTCGGATTTCCAGAAAGCCACTCACAGGATCTACCACGACAAAAAAAATCCCTCAAACGTAATTGTGAATATCCTGAAATAATCAGTCTTATTTAAAATTAAAAAGAAAATTACTTATACATTTTAAAATTGCCACAAAGGCTCCAAGACTCAAAGGTTCACCAAGGATTGATCTCTATTTGTCAAGTCTTGGTGATACTTAGTGCCTTGTTAACCTGGTGGCAATAAAAGAATTGCTGAAGACTCAACTATAATTACCATCATGAAATTTTAAAAGCGTAAATGATGCATAATTCATCTTCCTGGAGATATCTAAAATCTTCTGTTCTAACAATCATTATGGTGCTGCCATGTTTTGAAATATCAGCGCAGAAAGCAATAATAAAAGAGGAATCCAGGTCAATCCTTACCTATCCCTATTCCGATCCCAATCCGGTTCCTGTTATGGCAGTCAGTTCGATGACATCACCATTTTATCCCTATTTTGTTTTTGACGGGTATACAGATAACGGCTTAAAAAAGGAGTGGAAAGTTATCTCACTCGACAATGATCTGATAAATGTGACTGTACTGCCGGAAGTTGGAGGAAAAGTGTGGGGTGCCATCGAGAAATCTACCGGAATGGAATTCGTTTATCAAAACCATGTGATGAAATTCCGGGCGATTGGGATCCGTGGTCCATGGACAAGCGGAGGGATAGAGCACAATTTCGGACTCGATCTCGGACATGCCCCATGGACTTCATCAGCCGTGGATTACATGATAAAGGAAAACAGCGACGGAAGCGTTAGCTGTATTGTAGGCGGACTGGATCTGGCGTCGCGGACTCAATGGCGCGTAAATATCCTGCTTCCGAAAGACAAAGCATATTTTGAAACACGCAGCATGTGGTACAACCCAACTCCGCTTCATGATGCCTATCTCTCATGGGAAAACGGTGGATTCAGTGCATCTGGTGATCTCCAGTTCTTCTTCCCGGGTAATTTCTATATCGGCCACGATGGAGCAGTTAATCCATGGCCGGTAGATAAAGAGGGCAGAGACCTCTCCTGGTATAAAAACAATAACTTCGGCACCAGCAAATCATATCATGTTTCCGGATTATATACCGACTGGTTCGGAGGATACTGGCATGATAAAGACTTTGGATTCGGTCACTCCTCACCATATAGTGATGTCCCCGGGAAGAAGATCTGGATCTGGTCACTCGCAAGGGATGGAGCTATCTGGGAAGATCTCCTTACTGACAGCGATGGCCAGTATATTGAAGCTCAGTCGGGTGTGAAATTCAATCAGGCCAACAGGGAAAGCGGATTTAACAGCCCGTATAATCAGCTTTCAATGCGGCCCCATTACACAGAAACAAAAACCGAATACTCGTTTCCGGCTGTAAAAACAAAGGGCATGGTTGATGCCTCCGATTATGGCACTCTTAATGTAATCCCTTCAAAAGATTCACTTGAGATCCTGTTCAGCCCAAACAGTGAAATGCAAGATTCACTCATGATCAATATAGATAACAGAACTGTACTCTCGACACTGATCAAGCTCCGGCCATTAGAGCTTTACAACAGGAAAATTCAGGTTAAGGGCGCTGAAAATAAAAATATATCTGTCAGAATCGGTAAAAACCTGCTTTCCTTTAATACAGACAAAACGGATCTGATCACTGAAAGACCATCTAAAACGGAAGGAGGTCTTGATCCCAATTCGGCGGAACATCTTTTCAGGCTTGCCGAGGATATGAATGCAATGCGTGAATATAACAATGCCCTGGATAATTACCTCAAATGCATTAATAAAGAGCCAACACACAGCAGGGCATTGTACAGGATCGCAGAGATTTATTACAGGCGGGCAGATTATGCCGAAGCGCTTAAATTTGCACAAGAGATACTGGGGAATGATACATATGACGGATCAGCCAATTTTATCCTCGGAACAATCCTTATTAAACTTGGAAAGCTGAATCAGGCTGAAGAAGCTTTCAGCGTAGCCGCAAGAACAATGGAATACCGTTCTGCTTCGTACCTTCAGATAGCAGGCCTGAAAATTCAAAAGGAAGATTTTAGAGGGGCGGCAGAATATTCCGGGAAAGCCCTGGATTTCAACCGGTATAATATCACGGCCTATGAACTGCTGGCGACAAGTTACAGAAAACTGAATAACCGTACTGATGCAGAAAAGATCCTTAAGGAACTGCTTGAGATTGATCCTCTTGATCATTATGCCAGGTTTGAACAATATCTGTTGGATCCAACGGAAAGTAATCTGAACAATTTCAGATCGTTGATAAGGAATGAACTGCCATATGAGACCTACCTCGAGCTTGCAGTGGAATATGCTAACCTGGGGCTTGGGAATGAAGCTGTAAAAGTTCTTGAACAGGCTCCCTCCTATCCGGTTGTTTATTACTGGCTGGCCTATCTTTACAGGAACAGTTCAGAGGAAAAATGTAACAATTATCTCCTTAAGGCAGAGGATATGTCGCCATTCCTTGTATTTCCCCATCGCCTTGAGACCATTCCCGTACTGAGCTGGGCATCGGAAAGAACCCAGTCGTGGAAATCAAAATATTATCTTGGACTTATTTACTGGCACATACAGCGTACAGAAAAAGCAGCTGAATTATTTGAGCAATGCGGAGATATTCCCGATTATGCACCGTTTTACATAGCCCGCGGTACTCTTTTTCAGGATATCCAGAGTGAATACTGCCACCCCTGTAACGACTTTGCTGCAGCTGTTAAATTAAATCCTGCCGAATGGCGGACATGGCATTATCTGAATAATTTCCTGCAGGCAAATGGCTCATTTCAGAAGGAGGTTGAAAATTCTGAAAAAGCTTGGAGTTTATTTCCACTAAATCCCGTAATAGGTACTGACTATGCAAAAGCCTTACTCAACTCAGGCAGGTTTGGCGAATGCCTGGCTGTTCTTCAGAAGGTGAAAATCCTCCCTCAGGAGGGAGCTCATGAGGGACATGACATATTTGAACTCGCAAATCTTTCCATTGCTGTAGGAATGGCTGAAAAAGGGAAGTACAGGGATGCTCTGAAATATCTTGAAAATTCACGGAAATGGCCCGAAAACCTTGGCGCCGGGAAGCCCTATGACCCTGATACCAGACTTCAGGATTACATCTCTGCCTTCTGCTATGAAAAACTTGGAAAACACGACCTGGCTGAGAAACTCATGAACAGGATAATGAACACACTATATACATGGAGCATTTCATCAGGATCTTCATCTCCTAAAACCCAGTGGCTGATCGCCCGATATCTTGGTGAGGATCAGAAGGCTGCAGAGCTTGAGAAGAGAATATCCTCAATACCCACAGAAAACAGGTTCAGATTATATTTAAGAGTATATAACATTAATAAGATAAAAAAATGAAAACGATTTCCCTGAGCGGCTCTATCTTCAGAGTAATATTCCTTGCTGGCATATTATTCGTGACAAACACTGGTTATGTCTTCTGTGAAAACCCAAAAGATGGAGACACCTTAAAATATGCCGACGGACAATCCCTTACTATCATCGGGAAATATCATTCCGAAAAAAATTATGCCAGATTCCCAAAATCTTATGAGACTAAACTCAGAAAAGATGTCTGGGATCTGGGACAGCACTCTGCAGGCATTTCAATCCGCTTCAGGACCAATGCCAATGTAATTAATGTAAGATGGACAGTGCTTGGTGACAATACTATGGACCACATGCCTTCAACCGGAATTAAGGGTGTTGATCTGTACAGCTGGGTTGATAATGGCTGGAAATATGTCAATACTGCCAGGGTAAAAGGTAAAGTGAACGAATTTACTCTGGTAAAAACCAGCGGAACCGTTTTCAGGGAATATCTCCTTAATCTGCCTTTATATGATGGTATTGATTCCATATCAATAGGAGTAAACAGCAACGCGGAAATAACGGTGCCTCATGAAAAATACCTGATTGATAAAAAGCCGGTGGTTTACTATGGAAGCAGTATTGCACAGGGGGGCTGTGCATCACGTCCGGGAATGGCATTTACGAATATCCTGGAAAGATCAATGGACCGAAGCTTTATAAATATGGGCTTCAGCGGAAGCGGAACCTTCGATATTCCTGTAGGTGAAGCCATGAGCGAAATAGATGCTGCATTGTATGTCATCGACTGTAATCCAAATACACAAACTGACCTAGTATATGAAAGAGCTGTTGAACTAGTGAAATTCCTGAAGCTGAAGAGGCCTGAAATCCCTGTACTTCTCGTTGAAGGCTTCTATTATGTCAGCGGATTCGGAGATCCGAAGGAATCAGATCAGGCAAAAAAGAATGCGGAATTGCAGCGGGCTTATAATACATTAAAAGAATCAGGCTTAAAACAGATCTACTATAGGAAAGGCGATGGGATGATCGGTGATGATTTTGAAGGTACAGTCGATGGCGTCCATCCAAATGATCTAGGAATGATGCGCTTTGCCAAATCCATTCAGCCATCAATCGAAAAAATAATCAAATAATACTGTACCTGGCCGGGGGACAGGTCGCGAAAAATGAATCCTACGCATGGTAATAAACGGACGGCACATGGTAAATGATCGGGACGGGTCGCGACCTGTCCCTGCAAATTGCACCCGTCCCTACAAATACTCAACGAGGAAGCACGAATGGTAAGGTTTCAGATCCAGTTTTGTCCGGGTAAAAACCTGCTCAGGAATATCCTTCTTTACAAACTCAGAAGATATTCCACCTGTTACACCAGTATGTGGATCCCACATTTCCAGAGTCATCTTACCCCTGACGGTGACATCTGTCTGAATATGACTTTTCCCCTTATTGGCAAAGAAATAAACATTCCTGCCATCTATTACTTTATGAATATATTGAATATCGGCATTTAACGAATAACTGACATCATATTCCAAACCCGAACCGAACAGAATTTCTGAAAGATTTATGGCATCCCCATCCGGGAGAAAACAGGCCTTGCCTCCCATTTTATTTTCGAGCATAACCCAGGCATCATCCTCCAACTTAGGAAAGACAGATCTGATAAGGCTGTCAACTTCCCGGTCCCTTCCCGGCTCACTTGATTTCTGCGGCAGACGGGTCGTAAATAAAATCAGACCCCCTGAATTATAGAATTCGATCACCTTAACAAGATTACTTAATGATATCATGGAACAGGATGGGAGGATCAGCACCCTGAAACTCTCACTATTCACACTGTTTTTTAATTCAAGCCGGTTGCCTGAAATAACACATTTTTCATCAAGAACATCAGGGTGAACATATGTAAAATCCAAACCGTTCCCATTCAGAAGAGAGATACCGACATTTACATAGTCGATTTTGGAAACTGCTTCATTATAGAACTGATTATTGGGGTCAACAAATCCGTCAACATTGGCGGGCCCTGTCTCAGTGTAGAAATAATGATCACCTAAAAGAGAATGGACAGGATAAAGGACTGCAACATCCGCAACATGCCTTCCCCCTGCCTGTAATATAACATTAAGCCTCGACAGGTAAGTTGTAAAAGCCTTCAGGCTGTCGGCATATAGGGGGTTACGGTATGAAAGCTCAGGCTTATATGTAACCTTTGTGTTATCATACCAGACAGCATGAGGAATGAGCATGTTTATACCCTTTGTGTACTGGTCGTTGGCAACCGACCATATATCATTCCATGTGAGATCTCCCGGCTCTTCATAATTTGGCATGGCTCCAAATGTCTCAGACATCACCAACTTCTTATCCCAATTATAAGCAGAAGAACTGACTAACTTATAAAAGTTCTCTGCGGGCCGGTGACCACCTATCTTATCTATGCCGGGTATATCGAGGTACTTAAAAGTCTGCATAAGATCGCCCGATGAATTTGCAGGGATCAGCGCCTCCTCCGGAGCTATATGGCCTGTTGCAGTAATTCCATGAGATACAGACCATTCATTGACCACCCTGGGAAATCCCCTGGCAAACAATTCACCTCTGAGTCCAAACAAATAGTTACGGGCTGATTCTGTTACCGGACCAATATCATACCACATTGCCGGATACATTGTTACAGGATTGAAGCCATACTTCTCAATGAATTTTTCATTGAAACTGTCAGTCCACATCCTGAAATCTGCCCGATACATGGAAGGCTCATCAAAGAAAGTCCCATAAATAACCGTACCAAAATATTCTTTGAAATGCTCATAGTATACATCATGTACCATTTTTGTAAAATGACTGACAGCCTCCGGATTAAGATAATCTGCCAGAGGATTGCCATCGATCACACAATTGAAGAACATGATTTTCCATCTCCCCGACGGCACATTCCAGTTAAGCATCCCATCGGCAATACTGCCTGTAATATCAACCCTTTCTTTACTTTCAGCTTCCATTGCTACTGCTCCCATAAGTTTTCCTCCGGGTATCTTTTTCTTATAAGCAAGCGGACCCGTTATCTCTTCTTCAGCTTTATCAAGCCTTTGGATAGTCATATCCGAATATTTCTGCTGAAAACGAGGTTTCCCGTCACCTTCGGCGAAGGCCCCTACCGAACCGCTTGGAAACCCAAATTCGTCATAAAGGCTGATAGTCAAACCCAGCTCCTTTGCCTTTGCCAGCATAGCACCATAAATCTTCAGATAATCTTCCGACAGATATTCCGGTTTGAAGTTATTTCCAAATGGCACAACACCGAATCCTCCATAACCGCATTTATCACGCATTGCCTGCATTAGCTGCAGTACTCCATTCTCGGTTACTTCGGTATTGTTCCAGAACCATAACGGCCGCGGCCAGTATTGAATCGGCGGATTGGCAAATTTCTCCGGTGAAAACGATTGCCCTGCTGAATTAAATGACTGAAAGAGCAGGCTGATTGCGAAGATTAATACCAGGGGAAATTTGAATTTTCTCATTTCTGTAAAGTTTAATGATTACGTCCCTGATAAAGATATAAATTATTATTGATGCAGGGCCGGGGCGAGATGAACGTATGATTTGGGAAAATAATTTCACGAGACGAGAAATTGAATACAGGGAATGGTAATAAACCGATGGCGCATGGTAAATAATCGGGCGGGGCATGGTAAATAAACGGACGGGTCGCGACCCGTCCCTACGATATGACCAGAGAATGCACGTAGGGACAGGTCGCGACCTGTCCCTGCAATATACGACACATACTCTACAAAATATGACCTGTATCATACCTCCCTGATATAGATATAAATTGATAATGATGTTGGGCCGGATGCGAAAATAAACGGACCGCATGGTAAAGATCGACAGGGCGCGTAATTGATCGACGGCTGGAAAGAAACGGACGCCGACCCCCCGACCAGAGCGCGGTCCGACTGCGCGACACCAAAGACCACCCGATGAAATTGATAATGATGTTGGGCCGGGAGCGAAAATAAACGGACGGCGCTGGAATGATCAGACAGGGCGCGGTAATTGATCGGACGGGGCATGGTAATTGATCGGACGGGGCATGGTAAATAAACGGACGGGTCGCGACCCGTCCCTACGATATGACCGGAGAATGCATGTAGGGACAGGTCGCGACCTGTCCCTGCAATATACGACACATACCCTACAAAATATGACCTGTATCATACCTCCCTGATATAGATATAAATTGATAATGATGTTGGGCCGGGATGCGAAAATAAACGGACGGCGCATGGTAAATGATCAGACAGGGCGCGGTAATTGATCGGACGGGGCATGGTAAGGGGCCGCGCCCCGCGGGGGGGGGCGGGGGGGGCGGGGGGGGGGGGCCCGGCCCCCGCCAGCGACACACCCCCAAAAATTGTTGCCTTCCCGTTGGGTGTGGGGTGGTAATAAACGGACGGGTCGCGACCCGTCCCTACGATATGACCGGAGAATGCATGTAGGGACAGGTCGCGACCTGTCCCTGCAATATACGACACATACCCTACAAAATATGACCTGTATCATACCTCCCTGATATAGATATAAATTGATAATGATGTTGGGCCGGGATGCGAAAATAAACGGACGGCGCATGGTAAATGATCAGACAGGGCGCGGTAATTGATCGGACGGGGCATGGTAATTGATCGGGCGGGGCATGGTAAATAAACGGACGGGTCGCGACCCGTCCCTACGATATGACCGGAGAATGCATGTAGGGACAGGTCGCGACCTGTCCCTTACAAAACCAGACCCGTCCCTATGATTCCATTATCGTGATAGCAGGAATTGTTTTATGAATTTTATCTCCTGAAATGATTTTTATTGTAAATTCATCCGTCATTATGGAATTTATTGACCAGGCAGATTTTCATAATCCAAATCACGATTAAAATGAAAAACAACAGAAGAAAATTCCTGAAGAATGCCGGGATGGCAGGTTTGGGTATGGCCGGAAGCAGATTTCTGAAAGGAGCATCTATTACAGGTATTGAATCTGCTATCACTCCTTCAATAATTGAAAAAAGAAAAATCAATATTATGACTCAGAATACAGATTTAAGTTTAATAGGACAATACGGTAAATGGGCAACAACACTGGCCAATGACAAGGTCCCGTCTCTATCTTTCAGAAGAAAGGAGTTCAGTGATTTAAGTAAATGGCATCCGCTTGCAGAAGCTAAGGCCAGGGAAAGGATCTCGATCCCTGATATAGGTAGTATGCCTGAGGTTACCATAAAAAAACAGTACACCTATGATGGGCTTCATATAGAAGAACTCTCATGGAAACTGCCTTATGGCCGGCCAACTGATGCGATAATCCTGAAACCTTCAGATGCTAAAGAACCCTTACCGGGGATAATGGCATTTCATGATCACGGAGGTAATAAATATTTTGGAACCAGGAAGATAACCAAAACCGGTGACGATCAACACATGCTCATGAAAGAACATCAGCACAATTACTACAGTGGCAGGGCCTGGGCGAATGAAATTGCCAGAAGAGGTTATGTTGTAATGGTCTCAGATGCTTTCCCCTTTGCAAGCAGGAGAGTCTGGCTTCAGGATGTTCCTGAACAACATCGAAATGGACTTAATGATAACAACCCTGAAGATCCGAAGAACATAGAAGCATATAACGAGTGGGCAGGAAACCACGAAGATATTATGGCAAAATCACTTTTCAGTGCCGGTACCACATGGCCGGGTGTCTTTATGGCCGAAGACAGGATTGCTCTTGATATTCTGAGTGCCAGAAAAGATGTGATAAAGGAAAAGATCGGATGCGGCGGATTGTCAGGAGGAGGTATGCGCACTGTTTTCACAGGGGGCCTTGATCCCAGGATCAAATGTGCTGTCTGCGTCGGATTCATGACAACCTGGAAGGATTTTGTACTCAATAAATCCTTTACCCATACCTGGATGACTTATGTTCCCATACTGCCAAACGAACTTGACTTTCCTGAGATACTCGGACTGCGTGTGCCGCTTCCGACAATGGTGCTAAATGATATTGATGATGACCTGTACACTGTCCCGGAAATGCACGCCTCAGACCGGATCTTAAAGGAGATCTACGAAAAAGCCAAATATCCGGAAAGATATAAATGCTCCTTCTACCCCGGGGAACACAAATTTGACGCTGAGATGCAGAAGGAAGCCTTCGACTGGTTTGACAAATGGTTGAAATAAAACTTATTTTGCGTTCTCAACGGTGGAGTGAAATGCACTGACCGTCTCTTCACCATATTCTGCATACCGGGTAATGCCTTCCCTTTTGACGATTTCGGTGAATTTTGTATAAGTCCCGTCATTCCGTGCTGCAACAGGCGTCCTTTTGCATTTAAGATACAATACCGGCAGTGAAGCCAGCTCAACACGATGCAATATTTCACTGTTATCAGCTACTCTGGCGGCCTCTTCAAAAATAGTCTTTGCCTTTTCAGCAAAATCACCTGAAAATAAGGTATCCCATACTGTCAGCCGCGGATAATTGGCTGTTTCAATATGAATATGGGTATCAGGAGTGATCCTTGTATATAGCAAATCGAAGTACTGACGCACATACTTCCCTGCTCTTCCATAATACCCGTACAGAAAATCATCAATAACTGCTTCAACGTCACAATCAGGGTTCCATAAAAGGCGGGAAATAACATATGACCTAAGTTCAGCAAACTCTCCTCCACGGCTCTGATAAGCTGCCTGTTCCATAATCCCGATAGCATTATTCTCCCTGAAAGTCTGAATATTCGGCTGAAGGACACGGATATTGGGATAAGGCATCAGATAGTGCTGGAAATATACTACATAATCCCAGATATACATGTTTGGGGCTATAGCTGACCAACCCTTCAGGTCTTCAAGAAATGGTTCGTTTCGCGGACATGATTTTATATCATGGGAAAAGCAACATTCAATACTGCATAAGCGGACAACGACATTCTTGCGGGCATGAATCGTTTTACAGGGCTTCCTTGTATATTTATATGCAAGGGTACCAATATATTTATCCGGAAATTCTTTCTCAACTGCCTGCGCAACCTGGTTGACAAACCATAGAACCGGACCTGATTCACTCCCCTCACGCTTCACGATAGACTGACATTTATCGCACTGGCATGGGTTATCCCAGTCATTCTGGGAGATATCGTATATAAGATATTCAGGATTCTGACGCATTCTCTTCTTAATCCTTTCAGTAACAATCCTGAGTACATCGGGGTTGGTAAGGCAGAGCTGTGCATCTTCGTGAACACGCTTATTATTGATAAGGCTGTAATACTCAGGATGCGTATTATAAAACTCCTCAGGCGGCACCAGGGGATAGAAAGTATGCACAGCCCAATAACTCTCAACTCCTCCCGGCTGTTTTCTGACTTCTGCCCATTTCTCCTCTTTGTTAAGAGTATCCTTTGTCGATCCCATAGCCCCGTTCATTTTGTTCCTGGCACACCAGACTGGATCAAATGCCTCAAAGTAAAAGTCGTTGCGGACTCTTATTCCTGGAGCCTCCGAATGATCAAACGATTTGAATATGATCTCATCCCTCTTAGGAATAACACTTACTGCCGGCGTGTACCATCTGCATCCCAGCTCGTTTTCAAGGAATGCCATCACTCCATACATACTGCCGCGCTGACTACCGCCATAAATGTATATATCAGGACCTGAACTGAAATACCTGAATGATTCATCGGATTTGGAAGGTGGTACCGCACCTGTCTTTTTCTTTAAGATATTATTGTACCCAATAATTATCTGCGGACCAGAATCAGTTTCAGCAATCAACTGAACAGGCAGTTCTGCACCTGAAATTTCCTTAAGCCAGTGCTGAAGCTCATCAGCAGCCCATTTCTCTGATTCGGAAGCCATAGGATCCAGTACAATCCTGTACGCTGATTTTTTCCCGGAAGCCAGTAAATATGGTCCGGTTTTGTCAGAAGATGAATTCAATACATCATTTCCTCCTGCAGTCGGTGTCAATGAAGCCGGTTGTGATGCCAGTGTTGTTCCGGTGAAGAGGAGAATTATCGCAAATAAAAGACAGTCACGTAACATAGATTGATAGTTATACCAGTTTTGCCTCAGTCAGATAACCCTTAAGGGTTGCAAGATCTTTTTTCATAACAGATAACAGCTCATCGCGTTCCATGGTTATCTTACTGGCGCCATTCTCCGCGCCGCCTGTCGGATATTCATAGTGGACTGATATCGGACAGCTGATATTAAGCTGTTTAACCAACCCAAAATATCTTTTGAAATCAACAGCGCCTTCACCAAGGGGTACCGTTTCAGATGACCATTTACCATCTTTCTTCGACCAGTAGAAATCCTTTATGTCCATAGACCGTATATAAGGACTTATCAGATCAAGGGCAACAGGCCAGGCATTGGCCCCCTCTACTGTTGCATGATAAATATCGTACTGAGAACCTAAAAACGGTGAATTGATTCTTTTAAGGGCAGTGATCAAATCCCATACCGGACCGCCAAAATATATTCCGGAACCATAATCTCCCGAATGATTCTGATATTCACCTGAAATTGAATATTTCTCATTAAGCCTGGCAAGCTTCTCCAACTGGGCATTTACTATGCTGATACTCTCCTCTGCTGACTTTTTCTTATCGTAGTATCCGTATCCGGTTCTGTAATGACGTATTCCAAGCGAACTTGCAGTCCTGAGGATCTTCTCACTTACCGGATCATCTGCATTAATAACTGCAGTGGTCAGCATATAGACTTTCTTTCCGGCTTTTTCCATCGCTTCAACAGCCTTAGGCAGGTCCTCTTCTACTCTTTCCGGCAGAACATGCCCCTGGGGGCGAACTGTCAGATCCACACCATCAAATCCGATGTCTGCAACAGCTTTTGCCATCTCTTTATAATCGAGCCACTGCAGATGCTTTGAGAAAATGGATATTTTAAAAGAGTCAGGGTCTTTTACCGCCGAAACTGCTTCGCCTGCAGATCTGAGAAGATTCTTCCCGGAAGTTCCGGCGAAAAGATTTAAACCACCTGTTATACCCGCTGCCGTGATTGCGGATTTTGCTATGAAATTCCTTCTTGACGTTTTCATATCATTAGTTTATAAGTTTATAATTCAGGCACTTCCACCCAGCATCTTTTTTCCCAGCTTTCAATTCCCTTTTCCGCCAGCTGGACTCCTTTTGCTCCTTCAAGCAGGGTCCATGGAAAAGGCTCATCCTTCACTACATGTCGCAGGAAAAGCTCCCACTGCACTTTGAAGGCGTTATCATAACTCTCCTGTTCAGGCACTTTCGACCAACCGGCATAAAAATCAATTGGCTGAGCTATGTCGGGATTCCAGACAGGTTTCGGAGTATTACCGTAATGCTGGATATAACACTCCCGAAGTCCGGCAACTGCTGATCCTTTGGTTCCATCCACCTGCAGTGTGAGCAGATCGTCGCGTCGTACCCTGACTGTCCAGGATGAGTTAAAATGTGCAATTATGCCTCCCTCAAGTTCAAAGGTAGCATATGCGGCATCATCAGCAGTGCATTTATATTCTTTTCCGTTCTCGTCAACCCTTTTATCTATATGTGTTGCACCCAGACAGGAAACTGCTTTTACCTTACCGAAAACGTTGTCAAGAACATATCTCCAGTGGCACAGCATATCAACAATAATTCCGCCATCATCCTCCTTGCGATAGTTCCATGATGGACGCTGGGCAGCAATTGTATCCCCTTCAAAAACCCAGTACCCGAACTCACCCCTTACTGACAGAATCCGGCCGAAGAAACCTTGTTGGATCAGCCTCTTCAGCTTAACAATTCCCGGCAGCCAGAGTTTATCCTGAACCACTCCGTTCTTGAGTCCGGCCTTCGTGCATAGCTGGTAGAGTTCCATCGCAACTTCTGTGCTGACAGCAATAGGCTTTTCACAATAGATATGTTTACCGGCCTTTACCGCCTTTCTGACAGCTTCAGCCCTTCTGCCTGTGGTCTGGGCATCAAAATAAATTATGTTTGCAGGATCCTTAAGGGCGCTGTCAAGATCGGTGCTCATCCTTGTCAGACCGGTCATACTGCAAAGCTTCTTCAGCTTATTCTCATCACGGCCGATAAGTATCGGATCAGGCATAATCGTCTCACCCGGGCCTATCTTCACTCCTCCCTGCTTAATGATCTCATTAATTGATCGTAACAAATGCTGATTGGTTCCCATACGGCCTGTTACGCCATTCATTATTATTCCTACTTTATGCTGTTTCATTTTAAATATGTTTTGTTGTAATAATATCTTTCGCCATTCTAATTCTTCTCTACCTGTCACTAACAGCTTCCCAACCTCACACATCACCCCAACCCCTCTCCCGGGGAGAGGGGCTAAGACACTGATTGTATTGTTCTTTCTCCCCTTCTCCCCCCGGGAGAAGGGGTAAGGGGGATGAGGCATTTCCTGGGAGGGGGAAGAGGCCTGATCATTAGGAGGTAATTTTAAACAAACTCCTTATACGCTTTTACTATTCTTTCAAGAAAGATGGACTGATCCATTTTCCAGTACTCATTTGAGAATATCTCAACTTCAATAAATCCTTTAAAGCCAGCCTCCTCAACCCATGATCTGATTTTTTTGAGAGGAATACAACCTTCCCCCATCAGACCCCTGTCATTCAGCATGTCTGTGGTAGGTGATTTCCAGTCACATACATGAAATGCCAGCAGATTATTATTACGTCCGCAACGCCTTATCTCATTCTCAAGTTCAGGATCCCACCAGAGATGATAAACATCAACGGCGACTCCAACCCAGGGAGTATTCAACATTTCTGCCAGGTCATTTGCCTGGGAAAGGGTATTGATTGCTGACCTGGTATCCGCAAACATCGGATGAAGCGGTTCGATAGCTAATCGCACTCCGGCTGCAGCAGCCTCCGGAATAATTGCCGCTATCCCGTCATGTATCTGTTTTCTTGAATCTTCAAGCGATTGTGCAGGATCAGCGCCGCAGACAAGAACAATCTTATCTGTTCCAAGAGTGAATGCCTCATCAATAGCCCTCCTGTTCTCATCGATGGCCGCTTTTCTCTTTTCCGGATCGATGGAAGGGAAGAATCCTCCGCGACAAAGGGAAACAATCTCCAGACCATGCTGGTGTAACATTTCGCCTGTCTGACTGATGTTGCGGCCTTCGAGCGTGTCCCTCCATACGGTTATCCCCTTAACTCCGGCTGCAGAATAATTTCGGGCAGCCTCCTCAATTTTCCATGGTTTGGTGGTAATTGTATGAAGACACAGCCTTTCTAAACCGGGAGCAGGTAACTGATTCATCTGACGCAATTGAAATAAGTGTAATACTTCTCATTATTGATTATCCTCTGAAGATAGAGACATGCTTCACGGATATGGTAATCGCCCCACATGCTTGATTCTCCATATGGAATTTTGCTTCCTTCAGGTATAAAATCCCATCCGTTCGGCCTGTGATAAATTGAATGCAGCAACAGTCCCTGATGATCAGGATCTGTGCTGAGATAAGGTTCTTCCAGCAAGGTGCCCAGAACAGTCAGTCCGGCCTGCCAGTAACGGCTCCCGGTGTCAGTTTCACCCTTCCCTATCAGATAGCTGCCTAAACGCAGCAATCCCTGTGAACCTATTGCTGCAGCGGAACTGTCGACCGGTTCAAAATCATTAAAAGGATCGGATGGTTTATTAAGATAATCACCCATCCTGCTAAGTCCGGGAGCGCCAGTATCCCAGTAGGGTACACCATCCACCGGTGTATTGTCAATGTAAAAATCGCATGTTGCTTTTGCTGCTTTCAAAATGAGTCCATAGATGGATCCTTTGCCTCCAAAGGCTTCAAGCTCCTTTTCCTCAATAATATCCATCCATTCAAGCTGTTCGGCAAAGCCGCACATTGCCCAGGCCAATCCCCTTGTCCAGGTGCTGAAACCGGTGTAACCCTGTTGTGTACCGGGACAACGAAAGTTACCGTCTTTTATGTTGAAAATGCTTTCATGTGCTGTACGTCCCCATGTATCATATATATCACGGCCCTCTCCGTAGAAAACAGAATAATCAGCTGTTGCCTTCATATGCTGTATTGCACGCTCAAGCAGACTGATCTTAATATCACCCTCTCCCTGGAAGATATGACCCAGCATATGACTGATTGTAAGTGCACGCACCGACCGGATAGTATCGACAAAGAGAGAATGCGGACCGTTGAAAGAGTGAATAAAACCTCCTGTTTTTACCGGTGTCCATCTTGAAGCCTGAACAGCTCCTGAGATTTTGAGAGCCAGTTCATACAGGTTTTTCTCCCACTCATTGAACGGAATCTTGCCTTCCATCATCAGCCGGAGCAGGTTTCCATAGGTGCTCACATTATTAAATCCATGATCATGTACACCAATATGGCTGATATGCGGAGCCATCTTCTCAATGATCTTCTTTTTTGCCTTCTCAAGTGTAGCCGGTTCTCCTGTGGCATCAAACTGAAGCAACGAAGATCCATACTGAAAACCCTGTGTCCATTCAGTCCAACCCCGGGTAGTATACTTGCCTCCTGCAGTAAATACAGGAGAGCCTTTTGATTCATCGTACTGCGAATCGATAATGTGTATCTTCTGATCAGAGAGCTGCCAGAACCTGTCGAGCTGTTCTGAAAGATCAGAGGCCTTAAGCTTTTGGTTAATTTTAATCATATACAAGAATACTTTTTTTTTGGGAGACTATAAAGTTTATTCCCACAGTAATGGATAAAAAATTAATATTATTGAGCCTGATAATTTCATTTAGAAAATAGTATCTTTTCCATCTCATAACAGATGGTGAAAATCACAAAATTAATAATGTATTATTCATTTCAATCAAAATTTCAAATGATGACGATACGAATACTTTTTGCCGGACTTATATGTTTTATGCTGTCAGCTTTTACAGGATGTCAGAATGCGGGAACAGATAAACTAAAAGAGAACTACTCCCAATGGGAAAAGATCGGCCCGGGAGGAGGAGGGGCAATATTTATCCCTACTTTTTCATATAAATCGGCTGATAAATTCCTTCTTCGTTGCGATATGACGGGATCATATCTTACAGGTGACGGAGGTAACTCCTATCAGCAGATCAATCTTGCCGGGGGAGCTTCTTCCTATGCATGGGATCCTCTGGATTCAAATATTGTTTATATCGGTTCAGCAGCGTTAAGCCGGTCTGAGAACGGAGGCAAAAGCTGGGAACGTATCTTCCCTGCCAAGGAGGAGATAACAGGAGAAGAGTTTGTCGGAGATCACGCCGATTATAGCATAAAAACTTCAGAAAACTCATTGTACGACCAGGAATCAGGCAGAATAGGTGCCATCCGTGCTGATCCTGTTAATGCAGGGGCTGTTTACTTCAGCATGGGCCGTCATTTCTATTATCCCGATAACTCAAACAGCAAATGGAATAGAATAACTCTGGAACATGATGTAAGTTATATATTTGCCGGTAAATCTGTAAGTGCAGATGAAGTTTACATTTTCACGGAATCATCGGTAGCAGTATTCAATAAATCTACCAGGTCAGTCAGGAATAAGAACCTTCCTGCCCGGATGTCACCCTCATTTTCCTTTACTGGCGGGACCGACTCTGGCAGCGGAAAGGTGATCTTCTATGCCCTTCACCATGATTCTTCCCTCGAGATCGATGGTGAATTCGGACATAGCGAGGTATGGATCTCTGAGGATCTGGGTGATACATGGAATCAGATTACAGACCCCGTCGCAACGAATAATGCCGCCGGAATAAAGCCAAGCTATTCGATGATTGCATGTGCCGAATTTGATGCGAAGCAGGCTTACCTCATCACCAATCGCTATGAAGAGAAAAGCCAGGGTGCAGGATTTATCTACTGGTATGGAGCATTGAAAACCTCAGACAGCGGGAAAAGCTGGAACTGGGTATGGAAAGGTGGCGGCGGATCAGGTAAATATGCTGTCAAAGATGGTATTGGCGTTGCAAACCTTAATGACGCCTGGGCTGAAAAGGCGTTCGGAGGAGAATATATAAGACTGATGGATGTCGGGGTGGCACCGTCTGACGGAAATACTGCTATTGTAACCGACTGGTACAGGACAATGAAAACTATTGATGGCGGAAAAAACTGGAAAGAAATTTACAGTATCAGCCAGCCCGACGGATCATTCATCAGCAGAGGATTGGATGTTACAACCGCCTATGGAGTTCATTTTGATCCGTTTGACAAGAATCATATTGCCATCAGCTATACAGATATTGGCTATCACCATTCATTCAACGGTGGTAAAAGCTGGACCAGATCAACAGAAGGTGTACCGGCAGAATGGATCAATACATGTTACTGGGTGGCCTTCGATCCTTCTGTTAAAGGAAAAGTATGGTCAGTCTGGTCACTCATCCATGATTTTCCAAGGGGAAAGATGACCCGTAATCCGAAATGGAAAGAATTCGGGAAAGGCGGAGTATGTATTTCTACTGATGGTGGCAAAACATGGCAGACTCAAACTACAGGAATGGGATTTGATTCTCCTGCAACCTCCATAATAATTGACCCGGCGTCCGAACCAGGCAATCGTACTCTATATGTAACTGTCTATGGCAAAGGGGTATTCAAGTCAACAGACGATGGAAAAACATGGCAGATTAAAAGTAATGGTATAGAGGATAATAAGTGTGCTTTTGAATTAACTCTTACCACAAAAGGTGTACTTTTTCTTACCGTCAGCGCTACGCCGATGCATAAAAATGGGAAAAAGGGCAGAGAATTCTATTCAGGAGCAGTTTACAGGTCAACCGACGGTGCAGAAAACTGGACAAAACTGAAAATTGCCGATGGGGCGCTTTTCCCGAACGGGATCGATTATGACAGGGACGATGCCAACCGGATCTATCTGGGATGCTGGGCTGATATCGACCTGAGTGATCTTGTCGGAGGCGATATTGCCAGAGCAAACGGACAAAATGAGCGGATTGAGATGCCGGGAGGAATATTTATGTCAGAAGACGGAGGTGACTCGTGGAAATCAATATTCGACAGGAATCAGTACATTTATGATGTTACTGTCGATCCCCGTCACAAGGGAAGATTGTATTGCAATACTTTCAACCAGGCAGCATACCGCAGTGACGATTATGGAAAATCATGGAAGAAGATCAAAGGTTATGATTTCCACTGGGGACAGAGAATTATTATAGACGAAAATGATCCTGAAAAAATCTATATAACTACCTTCGGGTCAAGTGTGTGTGGCATGGGGTACCTGAAATGGAAGACATATAAAATATTTCTGAAGGAGTAATCAGAATAGTCTGGTACATAATGAATATGCATAATATTTTTATAAATTTGACAGTAATGTTATTTTAGGACACTAAGAATTTTGCTTTTAAGCTAACCGGTTTTACCAGATGAATGAATCTTATTGGTGGCCACTGTTTCTTCAGGGTGATAAGCATGCATTTTCAGAAATATATCTTGCCTACCATGATGATTTATACCGCTATGGAATAAAACTAAGCCGCAATCCTGAAACAGTGAATGATTGCATTCAGAACCTTTTCCTGAAGCTCTGGAAAAACCGGAAAAATCTGAAACCTGTCAGAGAAATCAAACCCTACCTTTTCAGATCACTGCGTAATCATATCGTTGACATCCTTGAGCTTGAAAAAAAAACCCTTCCTATTAACCATGAAGCTGAAGAGCTCTATGGTATTGAATTCAATGCTGAAGATTTCATGATATCCAGTCAGATTGAGAAAGATATGCAGGAAAAAATCATCAGTTTGCTGAATCTGTTACCTCCGCGTCAGCGCCATGTAATATACCTGCGGTATTTTGAAGAGATGGAATTTGAAAATATTTCACAGGTTATGAACATGAATGTGCAGTCAGTTCGTAATTCAATCAGCAGAGGCTTGCAGGTTATGCGTAACTCTGGTGTGATTTTATCCTGCTTTATCATTATCGGTTAACTCACTCCCTTCATTTTAATTTATTTTTTAAAAATACTCCGGGAAACTGAGTATAAAAAGATACTATTCCCGTGTTGCTTATAGAATCGAATAAATAACTTATTGCATAAAATCTTGGAAAGAGTGGAGTTTGATACACTGGGAGATTTGATTCTGAACGAATCATTTCGTGAATACGTGGAAGATACAAATCCGGAATCTGTTAATTTATGGAATGAATACATTTCAGATAATCCTGATAAAAAAAAGGAAATTGATGATGCTGTCACTGTTGTTAAGGCTCTTTTGAATAATAGAAAATCTCATGTGCCCATCAATAAAAACGAGGCTTTAGGAAAGCTGATGAAGATCATTGAAGAGGAACAACCAAAACCCGTTGGTACCATCAGAAATTTCAATTCAATCTGGGTTAAGATTGCGGCAGTGGGTTTATTAATATTTGGTTTATCTTCCCTGTGGAATGTATTCCATACCCGGAACATAAATAATCAGGATCTTGCATATAATGAAATCATTGTCCCCCTGGGCGAAAAGGCTCAGCTCGTCCTTTCTGATGGTTCCCATGTTTGGATAAATTCAGCAAGTAAATTGAGATATCCTGTTAAGTTTGGTGATTTATCAAGAGAGGTAACACTTGAGGGTGAGGCCTTTTTTGATGTGGAAAAGAAGCAGGGAAAATCTTTCGTCGTGAATACACATGATGTGAAAGTAAATGTACTTGGCACCGCCTTTAATGTCAGATGTTACCCGGGCGACAAGAAAACTCAAACCACAGTTGTCAGGGGCTCAGTTAAAGTTGAAGACATCCTTGGTGAGCAGAAGGCTATTATCATTAAACCCAATGAAATGGCCACTTTAATGGCGAAGGTACCTGAAGAACAGCAGACTTCACGAATATCTTCATTTACTGTAAATAAAGTTGATCCGATTAAGCTGGTAAGCTGGAAGGATCAGATGCTGGTATTTGACGGGGAGTCTTTCGAGGATCTTTCACTGAAGATGGAAAGATGGTATAATGTCAAAATCAAAATTGAAACTGAGGAATTAAAATCAGAACGCTTCAGCGGGAAATTCGTTCATAATGAAACTGTTTACCAGGTACTTGAAGCCATTAAAATTACTACTCCTATCACCTTCAGGGTCGAAAAAGATACGATAATCATATCCGGAATAAATTGAAGTTAGTATAAACCTTAAAAACCTGATGCCCTTGAAAAAAAAGCAAAACCACTACTTACAGAAAATGAAAAACCGGAAAATGCTGAAACATCTTCCGGTAATTTAAAACTAATTTTCCCCATCAACCTCCGCAAGAAGCCAAATGGGTATTTACTAATTAAAAACATATCAAATTTATGAAAAAGAAATTGATTTTGGGCGTTCATTCCCAAAAGAAATGCCTTCAAAAAATCTCATTAATTATGAAACTAGCAACGTTTTTCCTTATCCTGGGCACACTTCAATGCTTTTCATCCGGGTACGGACAATCGAGCATAATTAAGCTTGAGTCAGAAAGTCAGACACTTTTAAGTGTAATTGAAGCCATTGAAAATCAAAGTGATTATAAAATTTTCTACAAAACAGATCAGGTTGATGTGACCCAGATGGTCAGTATTGATGAAAATGAAGCTACAGTGGCATCAGTTTTAAATAAGGCACTTGATGGCACTCATCTCTCATATGTTGTAATGGATAAACTTATCGTATTTGCCAGGGAAGATGCCCTGTATCAGTCAGGTAAGGTAACCGGAACAATCACAGATTCAACTACACATGAACCCCTGATCGGAGTAAATGTCTCAATAGAAGGTACTACTAAAGGGGTAATATCAGACATAAATGGAAATTACACAATTGAGGTACAGGAAGAAAATGCAACCCTTGTATTTTCCTATATCGGATATACTGCTGTTAAAATTCCTGTCGGGGGAAAAATTACAATAAATGTTACTCTGTCGCCCGATATTAAAAATCTTGAAGAAGTGGTTGTTGTAGGATATGGTCAACAGAGAAAAAGCGATCTGACAGGATCTATAAGCAGTGTTAAATCAAAAGACCTCACACTTCTTCCAACACAAAGGGTTGATCAGTCATTGCAGGGACGTGCTGCCGGCGTAAGTGTTACAAATACGGATGGCGCTCCGGGAGGTAATACAACTATCAGGATCAGAGGCGGCAATTCACTTACAGGGAACAGCAATGCGCTTATTGTTATAGATGGGCTGCAGGGCGGAGATCTCAGATCCCTGAATCCAAATGATATAGAATCAATTGAAGTCCTGAAAGATGCATCAGCTGCAGCTATCTATGGTTCAAGGGGCGCTAACGGGGTGATTCTGATTACAACAAAAAAGGGAAAGCAGGCAAACCTTCAGTTAAATATAGTTATAACGGAGGATTTCAGAAACTTGCAAATGTAATTGATGTTATGAACGCCGGTCAATTTGCACGTGCGGCAAATGAATTCTCAGCTACTCTGGATGTAGACTATCCTCCGTCCGGGTTCAAACCTTTTACAGATGAAGAAGTTGCCGGTTTTGAGAAAAACGGGGGTACAGACTGGCAGAGAGAGGTTTACAAAACAGGAAAGATAGATAATCATCAGCTTTCCATTGATGGAGGAACAGACAACATGAATTACTTCTTCTCGGGTGGTTACCTGTATAATAAAGGTATTATGATAAATAGCCATTATAAACGTTACTCTCTTCGTGCAAATATTAATGCAGATGTAAAAAAATGGCTTACAGTTGGATTGAACTGGTCAGGCACCAGAGAAGTATCAAATGTCCCTCCATTTGGAAATGGGACAGCAAGCGGCGTTGTTATTGGTCAGGCATCAAATGAAGCCTACCAATGGGATGCAACCACTCCTGTTTATGACGCTGATGGCAATTACACGGTGCATGAACCGGGATATGGACATGATGAAGGTGCAAATCCTGTCATGTCTGCTATGGAAACTTTTAATGAATTTAAGACGAACAGGAATAATGTAAATACCTACTTGGATTTCAAACTGTTAAAAGGGCTTGACCTTAAAGTTACAGGAGGGGCTATTATTTATAACGAGAACAATCTCAGGTATCTTAACAGGAAGACATTTGAAGGAGCCGGTGTTAATGGTTTAGGTGAGGTTCACGTAGGAGCCGGTGGAGTATATCAGAATTCCAATATTTTAACTTATAACAAGACTTTCAGGGATAAACATCGGTTAATATTCACGGGTGTTGCTGAATACCAGGTTGATAACTATCAGTACTATGATTTTCAGGGAGATGGTTTTGGTACAGATATTACAAGCATTTATGCATTATCGGGTGCCACAAACCTGATTGTAACAGGTAATGGTATTTCAAAGCGAGTACTGAATTCTTATCTTGGGCGTGCTAATTATTCATTTAATAATAAATATGCATTAACAGCTTCCTATCGTGCAGATGGTTCATCTGTGTTTGGCGCTAGTACCAAATGGGGGTTCTTCCCATCACTGGCTTTTGCCTGGACAGCTTCCAATGAAACCTTTATAAAAGATCTGAATATTATTTCAAATCTAAAATTCAGGGGTAGCTGGGGTATATTGGGTAACCAGGCTGTCAGACCCTATTCTACACTTTCGACAATTGCTCCCGGAGCCAATTATCCTTACGATGGTCTTGGCTCGACAAATATAGGCTATTACGCTGCTACAGCTGAAAACGACAAGCTTAAATGGGAAAGCACTGAGCAGATCAACGCAGGAATGGATTTAGGTCTGTTCAGCGGGAGACTTGTTTTTTCGATAGATGTCTATAAAAAAACCACAACAGATATGCTGCTTGCCCGCCAGATCCCATGGTATACCGGGTATGGTCTGTCAGAATCATCAGCTTCTCCGTCCGTAATGCAGAATGTAGGCTCCATGGAGAATAAAGGCATTGAGTTTGTAATTGGCGGGGACCCGCTTGTTGGTAACTTCAGATGGAATACCAGTTTTATTTTTTCGTCCAATAAAAGTAAAATACTGGACCTTGGGTCAGGGATTAAAGAACTTGTCCAGTCAACAAGCCAGGGAGGTGGATATGGATTTAACAACATAGCCTGGTTGATCGAGGGTGAACCTCTTGGAACGCTTAAAGGTCATCTTTTTGAAGGTATCTGGAGTACAAGTGAGGAAGCAGAGGCAAACAAATTCGGTCAGATGCCCGGTGATCCCAAATATAAGGATTTGAATGGCGACTATAAAATAAATGCTTCGGATCTGACTATAATTGCCCGCACTGCTCCAAAGTTCAGTATCGGTTTTAATAATACCTTCTCCTATAAGGCTTTTGAGCTTACTGCGACAATCCTGGGAGTATATGGAAATCAAATATTTAATGCTGGCAGGATTTTTACTGAAAAGACTAACTGGGGTTTGCTGACAGGTACCAGCACCCGGCTGCTGGATCACTGGACAGAGACTAACCAGGATACCGATATTCCAGCATGGACAGTTCAGTCGTACAGAGTACAATATAATCTTGATCATGCTATCACTGCCACCAACGTTTCAGTAAATGGAAGAAATTCACATTTTGTTGAGGATGGATCTTTTATCAGACTGAAAACATTGAATCGTGCATACAATTTCCCTCAATCTGTATGCCAGAAAATTAAAATTGACAGGTTAAGAGTTTATCTGTCAGGAACTAATCTTTTTACTATTACGAGGTATACAGGCTATGATCCGGAAGCGAGTTCTTTTTCAGCGAGTGACGGACGTTCAGGAATAGATAATAGTAATTACCCTCAGTCCAAAACATATTCAATGGGTATTGATGTAACGTTTTAAATGTATTCAAAAATGAAAAATAATATAAAACATATTCTGCAAAGATATAGTATCAGAATGATGCCATTAATAGCATTCTGTTTCATGGTATCATGTGAAACAAGCCTGGTTGAAAATCCATTGGGCATTGTCGGCGAAGTCAACTTCTACACAAACAAGGGAGAAGCTGAATCCGGGTTAATAGGAGCAATGTCGCAAATGAATATTGATGTTGCGCTGGGACCAGATGATATAAAGAAGAATGGATATACAGATTTAAATAATGATGGCATAAGAGACGCTCCCATAGTTCTTGGAACTGACTATGGTATTGTAAACTGGCAAAGATCTTATAAGTCGCTCACTAACGTAAATAATGTGATCAGGTCAGTCAATGCCGGAAAGGTTCAGGGGGCAAGTGAAGATGAACTCTCTGAGATTGTAGGTCAGGCAAAGTTTATCAGAGCACTTAATTATTTTAATCTGGTAAGACTTTATGGTGCCGTACCATTGATTTTGGAAAATTCACCAAATCCTGTAACCAATTTATATACAAGAACTCCTGTTGAGGAAGTATATTCTCAAATCACCAGCGACCTGGAAGATGCGGTAAATAAATTGCCTGATTCGTGGAATGATACTCCCGGAAGACCAACCAGTTGGGTTGCCAGGGGAATTTTATCAAAGGTTTATTTAACAATGGCAACTGCGCCAATGAAACAAACAACTAATTATGCCAAAGCTGCCAGCCTCGCAAAAGAAATAATTGAAAGTAATAAGTTTGCTCTTATACCCGATGTTGCTGATGTGTTTAAGATAGAAAGTAAACGTGCCTCCGAAATGATGTTTGCTTTCGAAGCAACTACTGATGATGCGGGTGGCATCCCTAACGGCTTAGCTTCAAAAAACTCCGGAGGTTATAGCGATGGTGCATTAGATACAACTTTTGCTGCTTATGAATTTCCTGATCAGCCAAGAAGAGAAGCCTATATTCAACTGGTTATTCCGGATGTTCTGGCTGATCCGGGAAATATCATAATGATTCCATGGAAAGAGGCTTTTGAATATGCTCCGATTGTAGCTAAATTCAATTATCCATATGTTGATCCTCAAGACATACTAGCCAAAGCTGTTTATCCGATGAATGTCCCGATTTTAAGATATGCAGAAGTTTTACTGATCTATGCCGAATCTGCCAACCGGGAGAATGGCAGTCCGACACAGGAAGCTGTTGATGCAATTAATGAAGTAATTAACAGGGCAAACGGGATTTCAGGTACTGAGCCACTTGCTACAACAGGCTTGACAATGCAGGCCTTTGAAGATATGGTGATCAGGGAAAGAAAATTTGAACTATGCTTTGAATTAGGAAGCCGATGGTATGACATGATCAGAAAAGAATTAACTCAATATCATGTGACTTCGGATTTATTCCCTATACCTGAGTTTGATGCTAATTTGCTGGGCCAGAATCCCGGATACTAAACAATTATTATCATCTGAATAAAACTTAAAGCCCCGCAATGACGGGCGGGGCTTTAGTTTTATAATTTACCAGGCATCAGAACTCTTTGTTAATGATCTTTTTTAAAATTCACAAAATGAATAATAATTTTTTAACCAGGCTAGTAAATTTACCTTTCGTGTTCCTTGTAATCCTGATTATGACTGGCTTGCTGCACGGATGTAAACAAATAAAAGAAAATCCCGGTTCCGAAAAAGAAAAATATCCAAATGCCCGTAACGATAGCTGGGCCATAGTCGGATACGGAGGAGGCGGTGCCATGTTCAATCCCAGTGTAAGTCCCCACGATGCAGACTATTTATTTGTGGCCTGCGATATGAGCCAGTCTTTTGTTACCCATAATGGTGGAGAATCATGGAGAATGATCAATTTACGCGGAATGGTCCAATTCTTTGCCTTCGATCCACTGGATTCAAATACGATATATGCCAAATCCATATGTTTGTTCAGGAGCACTGATAAGGGGAATAAATGGAATGTAATATATCCTGATCCATCAGAAATAACAGGTATTGTATCAAAAGGTGATGAAGCAAATGAATATATTATTACAAAAGACAGTACTAAAAGAAAAGTATTGGCTTTCATCGTTGACCCTGCCAATTCAGAGATGCTTTATGCAGCTATTTCAATAGATAGTGAAATTGGCTTTTACATTTCAAATGATGCAGGTTCCCATTGGACAAAAGATCAGATACTAACGGATGGTGCAAAAAATATTTTTGTTTTACCCTCCTCTCCTGCAAATAACAGAACTATATATATTACCGGGGAAAATACTGTAACGGCAAAAGAAAATGGGCTATGGAAAATCAATAAGGGACCCGAGGGAGTGAAAAAGCTTACACAATTTGCCGGAGGGTTTGATCAAAAACTGAATAAGTATATTATCTATGCCACATCAGGAAAATCTTATTTTAATTCTGCCGGTGACAAATCAGGAATCTGGTATACAGAAAATGGTGGTGAAAGCTGGGAAAACCGGGAAGAGGGACTCATAAATCTCCAAATGGAAAACTCTGACAAGCCTGAATGGAGATGCATTGCCACAAGTTCATTAAATCCAAATGTCTTATACATATCATATAATGGATTGAAAGTCCAGGCAGACACCACATGTATCGGAATAGCAAAAAGTGAAGATTTTGGAAGAACCTGGCAATTGACTTTAAAAGATTGTTTAATAGATCAGAATTACAGATTTTCAAGTAACTATTCCCAAGGATGGCTGGATGAACGATATGGTCCAACCTGGGGTGAAAATCCGTTTGCAATCGCAGTATCTTCTGATAATCCGGATATCAGTTATGCAACTGATTTTGGAAGAACAATAAAGACAACAGACGGAGGCAGAAACTGGAAACAGTTGTACTCAAGAAAGAAAAACAGTGGAGGATGGAGCTCAACCGGGCTGGATGTCACTACAGGATATACAATAGTTTTTGATCCATTCGACCTGAAACATGTATTTAATGCGAATACCGATGTCGGTCTTATGGAAAGTAAAGACGGAGGTGAAAGCTGGATGAGCGCAACAAAGAATAATGGAATACCTGAGAAGTGGATTAATACAACCTACTGGCTTGTATTCGACCCCGATGTTAAAGGAAAGGCATGGTCGGTAATGAGTGGAGTACATGACCTTCCCTTATATAAGATGTGGAGGAAAAACGGAACTGCTGGTTTTACAGGTGGAATTCTTGTTACTGAAGATGGCGGTGCATCGTGGAAAATCCAAAGTAAAAATATTGGAGAAGGAGCGTTTACACATATTCTGATTGATACTGAAAGCAGGAAAGAAAAAAGAACTCTTTATGCATGTGCATTTGGCAAAGGTGTTTATAAATCAATTGATGGTGGAGAAACATGGATGCTCAAAAATAATGGTATTGACGGGAAAGATCCTCTGGCTTTCAAAATAACAAGAAGAACTCAGGATGGGATGTTATTTTTACTTGTACACCGGCGAAATGATGAAGGCAGTATTGGAAATGATCAGGATGGAGCCCTTTACACTTCAATAGATGAAGCAGAAACATGGGTTAAGAAACCGCTTCCCGCGGAAACCAATTGTTTAACCGGTTTACTGATTGACCCGGATAATCCTGATAAAATTATAATTTCAGCCTGGGGTAGAAATACAAAAGATCCATTTTCTCCCTGCATAGGGGGTGGAATTTATTTATCCGAAGATGGAGGTAATACCTGGAAACAAACTCTTAAAAAAGATCAGTACATCTTCGATCTGACTTTTGATCCAAGGAATAAAATGTACTATGCCTGCGGGTTTAGCTTTTCGGCATACCGTTCAGAAAACCATGGGGAAACATGGGAAAGAATTAAAGGATTTAATCACAAATTGGGAAGACGCGTTGATATTGATCCTTTAAATCAGGAAATGATATATATAAATACTTATGGCGGAGGTGTATGGCACGGTCCTGCAAAGGGAGATGCTAAGGCAATTGAGGATATAATTACTCCGGTGCTATCGTATTAATATTCAAAAAAAATCTGATACATTTTTTTTACTCAACATTGCTATGAAATTAAAAAGGATAATGCTTTTCTTCCTGAGTGCTATACTCGCAAATTCAGTCCTGCCTGCCCAGGAAGTACCTGCCAAAGTGGTTGTAAAACCTGTAGAAATTTTTGATATACTAAACAATCCGGGTATCGGATTTATGACATTTCAACGTTTTAACGGAGACAATCTCAATAAAGGCTCAACATGGACAGAAGGGCTACCCCCTGTATACCAGGATTTCGACGGAGACCTCATTAACAAAAACTACCCTCAGACTTCCATAGCCTACTTAAGGGTTTACTGGAAGTTTATGGAACCCCAGGCCGGCCAGTATAACTGGTTTATGATTGATAAAGCTTTGCGGACAGCTGCGGAACGTGGACAAACACTAATGCTTCGTATAGCGCCTTACGGAGAAGATGAAAACGATGTTCCGGCCTGGTATAGAAAAATTGTCGGCCAGGGGGATAAATTGCTTTCAGAAAAATGGAGAATCGATCCTGAAGACCCAAGATATGTACAATATTTTGGAGGTATGATAAAAGCATTGGGGCAAAGATATGACGGACATCCCGATCTGGAGTCGGTCGATGTTTCAATTGTAGGCTTCTGGGGCGAGGGTGATGGATCTCACCTTTTAACTGATGTTACACGGCTTGCTTTGATAAATTGTTACCTCGATAATTTCAAAAAGACTCCCCTTACTTTTCAGCCGGTTAACGGGGATGCCCCTGATCCTGGAATACTGGTAAAGGGAACACCCATTGCCGCTTCCTGGCCTGATGGAAGGAATAATGGCACCGGACCCCAAATACGTAATCTTGGTTATCGGATGGATTGTCTTGGTGATATGACAAATGAAATCTGGCCTGAACAACGCTGGAGCCATATGACTGACATTTATCCAAAAGATATCATTAAAAGCGGTATGAGTGAAGCCTGGAAAAAATCTCCTGTAACAATGGAGATTTGCTGGACTTTCTTACACTGGCTCGATTCACTTAAATACGATGAGAATACAGTGAATTATATTTTTGGAGAAGCACTTAAATGGCATATAAGTTCTTTTAATGCAAAAAGCTCAGACGTACCCCATGTATGGAGCCCGCTGGTTGACAAGTGGCTAAATAAAATGGGGTACCGCCTGGTACTTCGTAAATTTGAGTATCCTCCAATTGTCAAACCCCAGGGCCAATTATCGATAAATTCTTTATGGGAAAATATTGGAGTAGCCCCGATCTACAAAGACTATAAATTTGCTGTAAGACTCAAAAATACTCAATGCACAAAGGTACTTACCACTTGTGCTTATTTGCCAGACTGGTTGCCTGGTGATATAGTGTGTGATGAAGTACTCTATATTCCTTATGACATGCCAACCGGTTCCTATAATATTGAAATCGCAATTGTGTCACCGGTTTCATTTGAACCGAGGGTGAAACTGGCTATCGCCGGGATAATGGAGGACGGATGGTATCCAATGGGAGAAATTATTGTTAAATAAAAGATAATGACCCAATAATCTTGCATATTAAGTATCATATAATTTATAGGGTTTAGTTATTAGTTGTTTTTTAGGTTAGATTGGGGTTAAGTTAGATATACCGGTAAGCAACCCGCAAGCCGGTATATCTTTTATTTTTATATCAAGATGCTTAACATATTATTTATCTGACCTCTGAGCCGACAGAAATCTATCAGATCCGCAAATTTTGCTGCTTAAGAAATATACTTTATATTTAAAAAAAAAGGAAATGAACATAGCATTACAATTGATAAGCAAAGCCTGCATTCTAATCATGTCCACAAGCATGCTTTTAATGGGTTGTTCTTCAGCTAAAGAAAAACTTGTTACATCAAAAAATCCTAACGGCCGAAATGATGCCTGGAGCTATACAGGCTACGGTGGCGGAGGTGCCATGTTCTGGCCTGCTGTAAGTCCCCATGACCCCGACTATGCTTATGTTGCATGCGACATGACCGGTTCATTTGTTACTTACAACGGTGGAAAATCATGGAGAATGTTCTCATTGCTCGGACCAGTAAAATATTTTGTACTTGATCCCGTCGATCCGAATGTAGCTTATGCAAAATCTATTGCCCTCTTTAAAAGCACCGACCGCGGGAATACATGGAACATTGTATATCCGGTAGATTCTGAAATTAAAGGGGTCGTTTCTAAAGGTGATCATGCGGAAGAAAGGATTATTACAAACGACAGTACCAGAAGGAATGTGACGGCGCTGGCTGTCGATCCTGATAATTCAATGGTATTGCATGCAGTAATCTCGATCAATAACGTTCCGGGCTACTACACATCTCATGATCAGGGAGGTCATTGGGCAAAAGAAAAAGAGCTGGAACAGGAGGCAAAAAATATTTTTATCGTTCCCTCTTCTCCAAAAGAAAACCGGACTAAATATATTACATGCGATAACTGTGTTATCGTAAGAGAAAACGGAAACTGGAATGTCAATCCCGCACCAGAAGGTGTAAAAAATCTTAACGAGTTCTCTGCCGGATTTGACAAAACAGGGAACAAATTTATAATATATGCCATTTCAGGGAAATCTTATTTCAATCCTGATGGTGATCCATCCGGAATTTATTTTACAGAAAACGGAGGTAAAACCTGGGAAAACAGGCAGGATGGCATTCTTAAAATGCGACCCGAAAATGCAGGATTGCCTGAATGGAGGGCTGTCGCAACAAGTGCAAATAATCCGGCAGTAATATATGTTTCCTATGCCGGTCTCATAGTACCGGGCGATACAATTTGCATCGGAGTCGGCAAAAGCGAGGATTATGGAAAGACATGGAACCTGGCATGGAAAGACAGGCTTATAAAAGGGGGTGACCAGTATTCTCCAAACTATAAAAAGGGATGGATTGATGAACGGTTCGGACCTACGTGGGGTGAGAATCCCTTTTCAATTGCCGTGTCTCCTTCCAACCCTGACATTTGTTACACAACTGATTTCGGAAGGACAATTAAGACCCGGGATGGCGGAAAAACATGGGAACAGCTATACACGAACCGGAAAGAATCAGCAGGATGGATTTCGAGGGGATTGGAAGTCACTACAGGCTATACAATAGTCACTGATCCATTTGATGTTAAACATATGTTTATCGCGAATACTGATATAGGATTGATGGAGAGCAGCGACGGAGGGGAGAGCTGGAAAAGTGCCACGATGAAAAATGGTATTCCGCGCAATTGGGTAAACAGCACCTACTGGATGACATTCGATCCGAAGGTAAAAGGAAGAGCCTGGGCAGCTATGAGCAATGTTCATGATCTTCCAAGGCCAAAAATGTGGAGAAGGAACGGAGTCTCAGGATATGAAGGAGGCATTGTTATGACAGAAGATGCCGGGAAAACATGGAAACCCGTTAGCAGTGATATTGGTGAATCAGCGATCACTCATCTTTTGGCTGAACGTTCAGTCAATGAAAAAACGGCTGCCCTTTATGCATGTGCCTTCGGAAAAGGTGTGTATAAATCAGCCGATAACGGGAAAACCTGGACCCGGAAAAATAAAGGCCTCGAGGGAAAGGAACCTTTCGCCTGGAGGATAACAATGAATGAGAAAAACGGAGAACTCTTCCTTGTTGTTTGCAGACGCAGCGATGACGGATCAATTGGAAACGATTTCGACGGAGCATTATACCGCTCATCCGACGGCGCTGAAACCTGGACAAAAATGAAATTACCGGAAGGTACAAATGGCCCCATGAGCCTCGTAATCGATACTGAAAATAATGGCCGTCTCCTTCTTTCGGCCTGGGGAAGAGCAACCCCCGGACAATTCACGGAAGATACCGGTGGGGGCATCTTCCTCTCCTCAGATAATGGCAAAACATGGAGCCAGGTGCTTGCTAAAGATCAGCATATTCATGATATTACATTTGATCCCCTCAAAAATACCTACTATGCATGCGGCTTCAATGGCTCAGCATACAGGTCTGATGATCAGGGGAAAAACTGGTCCCGGCTCAAAGGCTATAATTTCAAATGGGGAAAACGGGTTGATCCCGATCCTGCTGATCCGGAAAAGATCTATATAATAACCTTTGGCGGCGGAGTGTGGCATGGACCTGCAAAAGGAGATCCGAATGCCCATGAAGATATTACAACTCCTCTTCTCTCAAGGTCCAAACATTAAGCTTGCTATTCATGATAAGACAATGACCAAAATAAACCGAATCCGCCTGAAAATATTACTGCCCTTCTCCATTGCTTCTTTCTGCTTTTTCCTGAATGGGAATGCTCAGAATAAAAGTGATGCTTCACACATCGCTCACGGAAAACCTGCTTTAACCTCCAATATTAAAGCGCTAATTAACCTGACCCTGAAACAGCCTTATGATAAGCTAAATACCGATTGGTTTGGGACTATCCGGGCTGAAGCCATATTAAGGTGGGCAAAAAAAGGGTATCCTGAAGGAACTCAATATGTTGAAAAATGGCTTAGCTATCACATAGATCACGATAATAAACTGAGTGATGAAGAGTATTTAAAAACTTATAGCGGAAACAAAGCCAGAATCATCAGGGACGGCGTGCTTCCGTTTTCTCTTTATGCAGGTACCTTAGGAGTATCATTCCCCTGTTTTGTATTATACCAGCAAACAAAAAACGAAGATGCCAGGAATGTTTGCCTTACCGTTGCTGATGCCATATTGCACTATTCAGCACGTGATCGCTTTGGATATATTGGTCATGATGATTTCAGCTACTATAAATGGTGCATCCCTGACGCTGGGTATTTTTCTGTCAGGGGAATGGCTGATGCCTCTGCCCTTATTGATAAACAAACAGCAGAGGTTTTTCTGAAGAATGCAGTATTTCAGGCAAAGACATCGATCAGCCTTTTTTATGATACTGAGAAAAATCTGACAAGGACAATTTACCTGGAACAGAAAGAACCAGGAAAAACATACTGGTGCAGAGCTTCGGGATGGATGGTATATACACTTACTGCACTATTGCGTCACCTGCCAAAAGATCACCCTGATTATAAATACTTTACAACTACATTCTGTCAGATTGCAGATGGACTGGCAGCGCGGCAGGGTGTTAATGGCGGCCTGCATGTCTGGGTGGATGACCCTGGATCTCCTGAAGAGGTTACCTCAACAGCGATGACCGCAGGATGTATCCAGGAAGCGATGGATGAAGGATGGATACCTGAAGATTACAATAATTATGTTCAAAAAGCCTGGCAATTTATTTCAGGATCTGTATCCGAAGACGGCAGAATAAAGAATGCATATACCGGTTGGGCGATACCTGCAGAACAAAAACTGTTGCAGATGGATGAGGCTTATCTGGGTTTTATTCCCGGGATGGTCCTGCTGGCGGCTGCACAGATCTTGAATTAAAGATGAATTAACAGTTGCAGAGAGCCTATTTTAATTAATTTTAAGTCGGAAATGAAGCGATATTATTCATGCTTTATTATATCCAACGATGTTACAGAAACAGTGAATTAATAGATATTCTTATGAAAATTCCAGGTTACATTGTAGTATTGGCGTTACTTCTTACATGCTGCAAACAAAAGCCTCCTGTAAATTCTGCAATCATTTCAATGGAAACAGATACAGCAAGGTTTCCTGCAGAACTTACCGATTTTGTCGCTTTCAAAAGTAATCCGGTCTTCGCAGGTACAGGGACAGACACCTGGGATCAGAAGATCCGGGAAAGGGGATATATCCTTCGCGAGGATGGCACTTATTACCTGTGGTATACGGGATATAAGGGCGATGATAATGTTGAAAAGCATCTTGGACTTGCCACTTCACCCGACGGAATAACATGGACAAGATTTAGTGATAATCCCATCTACAGTTCGGGTTGGGTCGAGGATATGTCAGTGATAAAACATGACGGTACCTATTATATGTTTGCGGAGGGAAGAGGAGATACTGCACATCTGATGACTTCCACTGACCGGGTCAACTGGGAGGAGAAAGGCCCCCTGGATATTCGTATGTCGGACGGCAGACCTCTCAGCAAAGGAGCATTCGGAACTCCTGCAATATGGTATGAGGATGGCAAATTCTATCTATATTATGAGAGGGACGATCTGGGGATCTGGCTGGCCTCTTCAACTGATATGAAAGTCTGGACCAATATACAGGATGATCCTGTTATAAAAATGGGGCCTGAAACCTATGACCAGTTTGGGGTAGCTATGGACCAGATTATCAAATACAATGGAAGATATTATGGCTATTATCATGCTACGGAATTCAAGGACTGGCATGAATGGACATCATGCATAGCAATGTCTGAAGATCTGATCCACTGGACCAAATATCCCGTTAATCCTATCCTGAAAGAAAACAAATCAAGCCCTGTTATAGTCAGTGAAGGTGAAAATTATGTACTATTCACTATGCATCCTGCAGTCTGTCTGCACCATCCGCGAAAATAACCACATTCAACCAAAAAAACTGAAACAATGAAAAGAAAGCTCAGCTCTCCTTTTGCGAACCTAACAGGAATCTTACTTACAGTTATAATCTTTACAGCGATCTCATGTAGCAAGCCGGCAGGTATTGCAAGGATCTGGGCTGTAGATGATGGTGAGAAGATAAAAAAGGAGGACATCACAAATCCGCTCGCCTCTGATATAAATAACAGGGTCTGGCAGAATAATTCAATTAATATCTTTGGAGGCAGAAATGAAATTGTGGCTTTCCAGCTGATAATTCAGGCTGATGCCATTGGAGCGCAAAATGTCAATGTCACAGTAAGCGACCTGATAAACGGAAGTTCTTCAATCCCGGGGTCTGCTACTGGTCCTTCCGATCCTTTCGACTACAGGGGGAGAAATACTGAACTCTTTACGGAGCATTATTTGAATATGATAAAACGTTCCCCTCCTCTCTGGTTTTTTGCCGACAGTTCAGCTCCATCAGATTATTATACCGGATGGGTTCCTGATTGTCTCATCCCATTTGCAGCAGCTCAGGGAAAAGGGGGAGCTCCTTTCCAGGTTGAAGCAGATAAAAACCAGGCAGTCTGGGTAGATATTCTCATCCCCCGAAATGCCGAGCCCGGAAGCTATACCGGAAAAGTATTGATCACAACGGAAAACAAAGTGTATAAAACTATTCCTCTCTCTCTGACGGTCTATAATTTTACCCTTTCCGATACGTCACACATGAAGACAATGTTCGGATATTACTCAGGAGAAATTGCTGCCCGTCATAATGTTGCAAGAGGTACAAAAGAGTATTATGACCTTGAATTGAAATATCATCAGCTGGCTCACCGCCATAGATTTGATCTTGTAATGGAGGTTTCAAACCTAAATGATATGTCGGATCATTTCAAAAAGTATTTTACCGGTGAGACTTATACAAATGAACTAGGTTATGACGGTCCTGGTACAGGAACAGGTAATACCACCTTCTCAATAGGTTATGGTGGTGATTTTCCCGAAGAATACGGAGGCAGCGTCGAAAAGATGAACAGGGCTGACTGGTGGAAAGGTTCTGATGCATGGGAAACATGGTTCCTTAACAATGCCCCGGATGTTGAACGCTTTAAATACCTTTATCCCGACGAGCCTGATTTCAAAGGGCCTACAAATGCAAAGGGTACAGGATCAATCGATACAATAATCACCCAGGCGAGATGGACACATACCAATCCGGGGCCTGGAAAAAATATACAAACCTTTGTTACAAACAAGATCAGAGCCGATCTGAAGGGACACGTCGATTTCTGGTCAATATCAGCGCAGGAGTGGGTAACAGAACTTACCTCAGACAAGGTTGCTGCTGAAAAAGCACTCGGCAGGAAGTTCGGGATTTATAATGGCTTCAGACCAGGCATGGGGGCTGTGGTAAGTGATGCCGATGCAATAGAATTCAGGGTAATGCCCTGGGTTGTATGGAAGTATAACATCGATCAGTATTTTTACTGGTCAACAACCTTCTGGAGAAAGCTTGATGTATTTTCCAATCCACTCACATATGAAGACCGTATTAATGGCGACGGAACTTTCCTTTATCCCGGACAGGATGCTGTTTTTCCAGATCAGGACAGAAATCTGGCAGGCCCTTTATCATCAGTGAGGGCAAAAAACTGGAGAAGGGGAGCACAGGATTATGAATATATGCAGCTTGCAAAACAGATGGGGCTTGAAAAAGAGTTGAAAACGATCGTTGATAATTGTATTCCAACCGGAGTGTGGGAAGCAAAGTCACAGAAAGACGTAAGCTGGTCCTCCAGAGGATATAAATTTGAGGAATACCGTAAACAACTTGCAGAGCTGTTATCCTCCGGTGTCGAAATGAAATAAAGAAAACAAAACATGAAATCCGGTATATTATGCTCTCTTTAAATCATAAATTTATCTGGACATTAGGTTTACATTTCCTCTTACTTACAGGGTGTTCGGATAATACAACAGATAATCCGCCGGTTGAAACGAATACCTGCATAGTCACTGACCTGACAAAACTGGAGGATATCGCGATTTTCCCATCAGATAATCCTTTAAACAAAAATATTGCAGCAGAACCGACTGACACTCATTCAGATGCCATTATGGCGCTTATTGGATCACATTCTATCCACCCTGATTTTGGCAGCGGCCTTTATGAAGGGAGGCATTTTGGTATCCCTTTCATCCTTGTTTGCAACAATCAATCTTTGATCCCTGTTATCTTCAGAGGCAATGATTATGATGATAACTATGGTAATGAGAGTGATGCAGGTCCCTACCCTATCCCGCTCACAGCACCCATTGAGGGCGATGGATCAGATGACAGCCACGTGCTGGCAGTCGACGTGGATAATAAAGTTTTATATGAACTCTATAATGCAAACGTAAGCAACAATTCATGGGAAGCTTCAAGCGGAGCTGTCTGGGACCTGAAGGTAAATGATACCCGGCCTGATGGGTGGACCTCTGCTGATGCAGCCGGACTACCTATCCTCCCACTTCTTGTACGTTATGAGGAGGTTAAAAAGGGTACTATTGATCATGCAATCCGCTTTACACTCAGTAAGAGCAAAGTATCCAGGGCATACACTGCACCTGCAAATCATCTTGTCAGCGGAACCAACAACCATCCCGCCACTCCGGTACCAATGGGAATCAGAATGCGGCTGAAGGGAAGTTTTGATATCTCAGGATTTTCTACCGACAACAAGGTTATCCTGACTGCAATGAAAAACTACGGGTTGATTCTTTGTGATATAGGTTCTGATTTCTTTTTTTCCGGGGCGACGGATGACAGATGGGACAATGATGATCTCAATCAGCTTAAAAATCTGAATGCAACTGATTTTGAGGTTGTTCAGATGGGAGATATTACCTACCCCTAAAATGTCGTCAACCTGACTAACCTTGCTTCGTGGGCACGAATTTGCAATCCGTCCCAAAACCTGAGTTAAGGTCAAGAATTTCTATAGCACCGAAAACATCACGATCGTAATCGGGACGGCGCTAACGGATTTGTATTATTATGATTTTTAACTACTGCTTTTTCTTCAGATAGAGTACTGCATCTCCTATATAAGGTGATACAAAATTGGCAAAGTAACCTCCCTTAACCGGTCTTGGTCCGGGCAGCGTCTGATTGGTGGCAGGAATAAACCATTCCACAACCAGGTCACCTTTTACCGAAGTAAGGTTTATTGTTGCTTTTCCGCCCTCCGGGAAATAAATAAGATATTCCTGTTCAGGATTGGCAAGGCAGTAATGGGTAGTGGAGAGTTCATCATGAGGTACCATTGATGTCAGATCCATCCTATCAGCATATTTAATGACATATCCTAAATTTCTACGAAGCGGCTCATAATCAGGATAAAAACGCTGATTCGTTGTAATATCCCCGGTAAACATAAAATCGGCCACCGCAGGATCTGTCGAGCCGACCACTGGTTGCCACGAATCCATAAAAATCGGATTCAACCCCCGGCAAAAGCTTTTCCATGCCCAGATATAATTACCTCCCAGACCCCATAAATGATCCGTGTCGGTTATACATACTTTCTTGTGGTGGTTGGCAGGTGGATTGGCTTCATAGTCCTCCACAAAAATACATCCGGGAAGTGACCATCCGGCAGGTTCACACGATGGAGAAATATAATCGGCCGGACTATCCCATAATTCCTTGTTAAGCATCGGAGGGTTAATCCTGGCACCTAAGCCGATCATATGCTGTTTAGGGTATCCTTTCTCAACCTTGCGTATGTAATTAATGATGTAATAACACCATTCAGTGGTGCCACCCTCATTTACAACCTCATAAAGTACATTATCAAGATCATTGACCGTTTCTATTACTTTTCTTATATAAGCTTCCTGTCTCGCAAGTGCTGCCTTGTTTCCCATGCTATGCAAGGTGGGTTTGTCAGCCTGATCATTGTTGGTGTTAATAACATCAATGCCATTGATATTATTTAATTTATTATATGGGTGAGAAAGGAAAGGATCTGATTTTGGATCTCCAAGTTTATTCAGGCTCCATCCCTGAAATAGCATTACAGAAGTATAAATACCACGCTTACCGGCATCAATAATCCTGGATCTCATCCGCTTAAAATACTCCTCATTCCATTTATCAAGATCAAATTTTGGTTTTCCATCATTTGCCATCTCTTTTCCCACCCTTGCATAGCATATTGGTGAAACATAGGCTTTATCCTGTGTCCATGCCTGGCCCTCCGGTTGTTCAAACATCCAGAATCGCATGAAATTGTGACCGTTATTCTCCATCATATCAAGGTATCCTGACCAGTCAAAAATAGCTGAATCTGTTTTGGTATAGTGCTCCTGAAAATTAGCCCAGGTATGTGATCCTGTAAGAAAAACAGCTTTACCACTGTTATTTGTAAAATAACGCGGATTGGATTCGGATACTCTTAATACCCCATCGATTTTCTTTGAACCGGTAGAGTTGGCTACTGACTGAGCAATTAAAATGATTCCCGGGTAAAACAGAATCAATACAATGAATAATGCTTTTTTCATAATTAAAAATTGTTGGAGCAGTTTTGTGATTATTGTTATAGTATTAAAGGTCAGGAAAGAATTTCACACCTTAAATATAAGGTTTTGTAAAATTCTATCGAATCTAAATCAGAATAAACAGTAAAATTTAAGTCCCATTAATCAATTGAAATGGCTGATTCTTTTAAAAGTGATTGCTTTCATTAATAGCTGCAAAGCTAATTTTAGGTAAATTTGATTTTATTATCATCTTTAATCCGGTACATGACAAAAAATTATCCTTATGTCTCTTAAAAACCTACATATAAAACAATTACAGCTGACAGTTGTCTCTTGTTTTTTACTTCTCACTTCATGCAACAGAGAAAAACACTACCAGTATTCAATAGTTGACGACATTTCAGGTGAACAGCAGTCTGCAAGGGTTGCCGTCACTGACAGGTTTGGTCAGTCGGTGCATATTGACGGAATTCATACTGATGTGGAATACCTTGGGAAAATATGGTGTTATACTGATGGATTGTTTTCTGTTACTTCAGATACGAAAGATACAGGGATTGAAGTTCGCCGCGGACCTGAAACCCTGCCGGTCAAAATATCTACGGGCAAAAGTCAGGCTTCCAGCAAGATAAAGCTTCATCGCTGGATTGACATGCAACAAAAGGGATATATGAACGGGGATATTCATATACATACACCTTTTGCAGAGACTGCTCACCTTCAGATGAAAGCTGAAGATCTGGATGTCCTTAATATTCTTGTTGGTGAGGATGCTGTTAAAAACAGGCAGTTTACCGGCAATATTGATCCTGCATCAAGCCCCGGCCATACAATCTATGTAGCCCAGGAGGTACGTGACTGGCAGATGGGTCATCTGACACTTCTTGGTCTATCCTCTATGGTCCCGGGATACCCCATTGTTGGTGGAACGCTGGAGAGCTACTCACACACACACTGGCTGATGAGCCATGCAATGGATGAAACGCACAGGCAGGGAGGAATAGTGATATGGTCGCATTACAGCAATTTACCAGGAGCTGAATCACCTGTGGCAATTGCCCTCGGCAAACTCGATGGCCTGGAACTAATGACATACGATGATCCAACCCAGCTCCCCAGTCATTGGGGACCATGGAAAAATTCAGGAATGCCAATTGCGGAATTTCCTGTTTTACGGGGAATGGATTTATGGTACCAATATCTGAATGCAGGCTTCCGGATTCCTATTCTTGCCGGTACCGACAAGATGGCAGATGACATCCCCATGGGAAGCAACCGTTTCTACGCATATACCACGGGTGATACCACATATAAAGCGTGGCTTGGAGCAATAAAATCAGGAGCTGGCTTTATTACAAACGGCCCCATCCTTACTTTCGATGCGGATGGCCATATGCCGGGAGAATCGGTTGATTTCAAAGGAACTAAAAAAGTACATGCCAGGGTGACAGCACAATCAATACTCCCATTCGCAACCCTTGAAATAATTGTGAACGGACGGGTAGCAGGACATAAAACAATTTTTACCGCAGATAATCCCCCTGTAAATGGTATTTATTCCATGTCTGTGGAAGCTGATCTGGATTTAAATAAAAGCAGCTGGATTGCAGCCAGGGTTGCAGAGGATCCGGATAATAAACAACGAATACTGCCCAGAGGATTATCAGTATTTGCTCATACAAATCCTGTTTATTTCATTAAGGATGGGAAAAAAGTCAAAGAGGAAGCTTCAATACTTTACCTTATGAAATATGTAAATGGAACCATAAACTGGCTGAAGAGCAATCCAACGTTTGAGAACCCGGACGACCGCACTGAAGCTATTAAAGAGGCTAAGGATGCTCTTCTTATTTATGAATCCCTGAAAAAATAAACTTCTGAAAACTTTTATATCTTTACTTTCCCCTGAAAAGGATCCTGCATACATGGCTGATTCAAGGCAATTGCTGATTGACAGGGGAATAGGATAATTTTAAAACCAAACTAAATCAATACATGAAAAAAATAAACTTTTTATTCAGTCTGCTGATATTAACAGGATTGATTTCAGGCACAGCTCTCAAAGCTGCTGAAGATCCGAAAACACTTGAGATCGGAGCTTCAGCACCCTCTTTTTCCCTGCCCGGGGTGGATGGGAAAACATATACCCTTGAAAGTTTCAAGGCTGGCAAAATCCTGGTAATAATATTTACTGCGAACCATTGTCCTACAGCCCAGGCATATGAAGACAGGGTTATGAAACTTTATCAGGAATATCACTCCAAAGGTGTGGAATTTGTTATGATCTCCCCTAACAATCCAATGGCGGTTTGTCTCGAAGAGATTGGTTACAGTGATCTGGGTGATTCATTTGATGAAATGAAAATAAGGGCAAAGGATAAGAAATACCCGATGCCATATCTCTATGACGGTGACAAGCAGGAAACTGCAATAGCTTACGGACCGACAACAACTCCTCATGTTTTCATCTTTGACAATCAGCGTAAATTAAGATTCTGCGGAAGGATAGATGAAATGGAGAATCCATATGAAAAAGCCACCCAGCCTGATACAAAGAACGCCATTGCAGCCCTCCTGGAAGGAAAACCTGTTCCGGTAGAAAAGACCAAAACATTTGGCTGTTCAATAAAATGGGCGAGTAAAGTTGAATGGAGAACCAAGCTGGATGCTGACTGGAAAAACAAACCGGTAGAGGTGACCAATGCTGACATCAACAGTATTAAGGAAATAATGGCCAACAAATCAGGTAAATACAGGCTGATAAACATGTGGGCGACATGGTGTGGCCCCTGCGTAATAGAATTTCCTGAATTTGTAACCATGCAGAGGATGTACGGAGCACGTAATTTTGAATTTGTTTCCATAAGCACCGACGGACTGAAAAAGAAAGATAAGGTTTTGGAGTTCCTCAGGGAAAAGAATGCCGCAACAAAAAACTATATCTATACTTCGGATGATAAATACCCGCTGATAGAAGCTGTCGATAAAAACTGGCCCGGAGCGCTACCTTATACAATTCTTGTTGCCCCCGGGGGAGAGATTGTTTACAGCCATCAGGGTGTTATTGATGTGCTGGAATTGAAAAAAGAGATCATGAAAAAGATAGGAAGATTTTTTGCTGACGATAAATAAATAATATTAACTGCCATGAATAAAAGACTTTCCCGCCGGAACTTCACAAAACTGTCACTCACAGGGGCAGCAGCTCTACTGTCATTCAGCGATCTGAAGTCACAGCCACAACCTGCTTCCAATTGCATCAGACTCGGCGGACCAGTATTCGGCGATCTGAAGGACCCGCAGGAGTGGATAAAAGCCGTAAAAGCAGAAGGCTATAAAGCATCCTATTGTCCGGTAGAGGTCGGGGCAGATACGGCTACTGTAAAAGCTTTTGAAAAAGCTGCAAAGGAGGCGGATATTGTCATCTCGGAGGTAGGTGCATGGAGCAATCCGATCAGTAAGGACGATAAAGAGAGAAAAGAGGCAATTAAAAAATGCAAGGATTCACTGGCACTTGCTGACCTTATCGGAGCAGGCTGCTGTGTCAACATTACAGGTTCGAGAGGCGCTAAATGGGATGGCCCTGATCCGGAAAATATGTCCAGTGATACATTTGATCTTATTGTTCAGGTTACCAGGGAAATAATTGATGATGTCAAACCGGTACGCACTTTCTATACACTGGAAACCATGCCATGGGCCCTCCCCGACTCAGCTGATTCATACCTGGAGCTTATTAAAGCCATCGACCGTAAACAACTGGCAGTACACCTCGATCCCGTAAACATGATTAACTCACCCCGAAGATATTATAATAACGGAGCTTTCATAAAAGAATGCTTTCAGAAGCTCGGACCATTCATTAAAAACTGCCATGCCAAAGATATCCTGCTCCAGACTAATCTCACAGTTCACCTCGATGAAGTGCTTCTTGGCACCGGTGGTCTCGACTATAAAGTCTTTCTGACAGAGCTCAGTAAGCTGAAGAACGTTCCCCTTATGCTGGAACATCTCAAGACAAAGGAAGAATATACACAGGCAGCTGCAAATGTGAGAAACATCGCGAAATCTTCAGGTATTACATTCTGTTGAAATTAAATGATTATGAAAACTATAATTCTGAAGTTACTGACTTTATTCGTATTGTTCCTTTCGGGATGCTCAGGAAATGAACAACAGATACGTGTAAAATTTGATGGTTCGTATCCTGAAAAGAGATGGTCAATAAAGGAATTAAATCCTGACATGCTCTCGGACTGGTCTGGTTCCGGTTTTATAACTTTTGAATTTAATTCATCGACTACTCACCGTTTTGATCTAAACATTTATGATGCAGGCGGAGTCCGTTCTTTGGAAATAGTGCCTTTTCAGAATGTCTGGGTAAGAGCGTCAATTCCTCTCATTCATTTCCAAAAGATGAACACGGAAGGAATGGATCAGGCTTCAATCTGGAAAACTCCGCGCCCCGGGTACTGGATAGGTTTCACAGGTGCTGTGGGTTCAATTAATAACATTGATTCATTGGGAGTTGCTATGAACATGCCGATTGGTTCACCAACCCTGGAGATTCGCAATTTCAGACTGACAACTACTGCAGAAGATACAATTCTCACAAATAAACCATTGGTTGATGAATTCGGACAGTGGATCAGTGACGAATGGCAGGGCAAGGCAAAAACTATTGATGATCTGAAGACAGCATGGTCGGAGGAAGAAAAGTCACTTCGGACTGATGATTCCGGAATATCAAAATACGGAGGTTTCCAGGATATAAGGGTTAAGGCAACAGGATTTTTTCATGTTGAAAAGATTGATGGAAAATGGTGGTTCGTAGACCCTGAAGGCTACCTCTTCTTTTCAAACGGCAGCTGCTGCATAAATTCCCAGTCTGACTTAGCACGCATAAAGGGACGGGAGTATATTTTTGCCTCAATACCTCCCGATAATGATCCTGCAGCTGACAGACATTCGGAGAAAAGAGACCGTATCAATTCGTTTTATTCATGGAACCTTTTCAGAAGGCTGGGGCCTGACTGGTATCAGAAATGGATAAATCTGAGCGCATTCCGCATGAACAGCTGGGGTATCAATACGATAGGGAACTGGTCGGATCCAAACCTTGGGGAAAGTCATCAAAAAGCGTATGTTGCAACACTTGATGGATGGGGGATTGAAAGCGGCAAAATGGGTATGCCCGATGTATATGCTCCCGGCTACAGGGCTATGGTTGATTCAGCCGCAGCACTTCAATGCAGGCCAAAAAAGGATGATCCCTATCTTATAGGCTATTTCATTGGCAACGAGCTTCCCTGGCCAGGAAGGGAGACAGAGCTTGCCCAGGTTATTCTTGACGGAGATGAAACCCCTATAAAGAAGGCTTTAAAGGAATATCTTTCGGATGGGGATACACCTGAAAAACGAAAGAAATTTGCCTATGATTCTTATTCAGAATTTATTGAAATCGTCTCTTCTGCAATAAAGAAATATGATCCCAACCATCTGAACCTGGGATTGCGTTTCGGCGATACCCCTGCCACTGAGATAATCCTTGCGTCAAAGAGTTATTTCGATGTTTTCAGCATCAATCACTATGGGTATGAAGCTCCTTTGGACGAGATAGAAGAGATTTACCGCCAGACCGGCTTACCGGTTATTATCGGGGAATTTCATTTTGGAGTGCCAGGCCGCGGCCTGGCACCGGGCTTGGCTCAAACGAAGAATATGGAAGAGAGGGCTGTCGCTTACCAATATTATGTTGAAAATGCCGCCTCCCACCCCGCTCTCATCGGAGCTCACTGGTTTCAGTGGATAGACCAGCCTTCAACCGGACGTTTTGACGGGGAGAATTACAATATCGGTCTGGTTGATGTCACAGATCAGCCCTATCCAGACATGATCAAAGCTACCCGGGAAACATTCGCAAAACTACCTGATATTCATTCAGGTAAAGTACCGCCGACAAGATGAGAAGCACTCAGGCAATAAGATTCCCGGAACTATATCTGCATTCTATTTAATGAATATTCGATTATTAACATCTGTTTTACTATTTCTCTCAGTAGCTGCCGGATGCCGCAAGGATAAATCATTTGATCCGCCGGATACAAACAAAGATACTGGGATCCGACGTATCTGGGCCGTTGATGACGGGGAGAAAATAAAGCGTGATGATATAACCAATGCACTTGCAACGGATATTAACAATGCCGTATGGCATGACAGCAGTATAAATATTTTCGGTGCCAGGAATGAGATAGTAGCTTTTCAGCTTATTATCCAGGCTGAAAAGAAAGGTGCCGGAAAGGTTAATGTGGTTGTCAGTGATCTAACCAATGGAACCACAGTCATTCCCGGATCGGCTCAAGGTCCTGCTGATCCTTTCGATTACAGGGACCGATACGTTGAGCTTTTTACAGAACATTATCTTGAAATCACAAGCAGAACCCCTCCGCTTTGGTTCTATTCTGCCAGTGCAACACCATCAGCCTATTATACCGGATGGGTCCCCGATTGTCTTATTCCTTTCTCTGCTCCGGCAGGTAAAGGCGGAGCTCCCTTTTCAATAGTCAGCAATAACAATCAGGGAATATGGGTGGATATACTGATTCCCAAAAATGCCTCATCAGGAGCTTATACAGGAACTGCAACAATAACCAATTCAGATACTTTATTCAAGGTGATACCTGTATTTCTGGAGGTTTATGATTTTACGCTGCCCGATTCCACCCATATTAAAAATATGTTCGCTCTTTCACCCTGGGATCTGGCAAAGCGGCATGGAGAAACCGAAGGCAGCTCTTCATACTATCAGCTGGAAGCAAAGTATCACCAGATGGCTCATCGTCACCGTTTCAACCTTGTCAGGGAAGTGTCAAACCTCTCGGATATGACAGATTTCCACAGGAGATACCTTACAGGAGAATTATATTCAGCCGGGTATAACTATGCAGGCCCCGGAGAAAATATTGGTAACAATACTTTTCAATTGGATTATATGGCTCATTCCCTGATGAGTATGGAGGAAGCCTTGAAAATATGAACAAGTCAGACTGGTGGAGTGGCTCAAATGCCTGGGTAAACTGGTTCAATAACAATGCTCCCGGAGTGGAATACCATAAATATCTGTTTCCCGATGAACCTGACTGGAAAGGCCCGGCTGGCGCTTTGGGAACCGGTTCTATGGATACAATCAGAATGCAGGCAGACTGGACTCACTCCAATCCGGGGATCGGAAGAATTATACCATCGCTGGTAACCAATAAAATTAAACCAGGATTAACAGGCTATGTGGATTTCTGGTCGGTTTCCAGCCAGGAAGCGACTGTTAGTGCCACTGAACAGGAGGTGGCATCTGAAAGAGCTCTTGGTCATAAATACGGAATATACAATGGCTATCGTCCCGGCATGGGTGCCGTAGTTATTGACGGAGATGCAGTTGAATTCAGGGTTATGCCATGGATAATATGGAAATATGACATTGACCAGTACTTTTATTGGCTGGTTAACTACTGGAATAATACCAATGTTTTCACTGATCCGCTTACATACAACAATGAGGTAAATGGAGACGGTACATTTTTATACCCAGGGCAGGATATTCTTTTCCCGAAAGAAAACAGGGGTCTGATTGGTCCTCTATCTTCTATCAGGGCAAAAAACTGGAGGAGAGGAGCACAGGATTATGAATACTTATGGCTGGCGAAGCAGGCGGGGCTTTCAAATGAAGCTAAACTAATAGTTGACAACTGCATACCAACCGCCCTTTGGGAAGCAAAATCCAATAGTAACATAAGCTGGTCGGCCAGGGGATACAAATTTGACCAGTATCGCAGGCAACTGGCTGAACTTCTTTCGTCCAAACACTGAGATATCTTTACCCGACAAAAAAACTGATCGCTGTAACACTTATTTCATTTCCTTATTTTTTACTTCGAAATATTTAAATAATTGTATTTGAAATGAATTATAATATTATATTTTTGTTTTGAACGGAAACGAAAATTAATTAACCTCTTCTGATCATCTTACCATGAGAAAAGAGGAAAGGTGGAATGGGTGAAAGGGGGAATGGGTGAATGGAAGTATAAGAGTCCCTTTGTTCATTAAAAGTGTGTCCCGTGCAAACTCCGTGTAACTCCGTGGTAAAAAAGAATGAAAACATAAACTAATACTACTACAATGTCTAACCCGATTCAATTCGACCAGAAGCAGGAAAGGATTCTTTCAGTAGATTTTTTCAGAGGACTCACAATGTTCCTGCTGATAGGTGAAAGTACCGAGATTTACAGCCACATAGAGTCAATCCAGGGAAGCAGCATAATGCAATTCCTGGGCACACAGTTCAGTCATCATGAATGGAATGGTTTGCATTTCTGGGATCTTATTCAACCATTTTTCATGTTTATCGTTGGAGTTGCAATCCCATTTGCGGTTACAAACAGGCAAAAGAAAGGCGACAGCGATCAGAAAATATTGCTGCATGCACTCAGACGATCAGCTCTGCTCCTTTTCTTCGGATGGGCTCTATACTGTATGGAACCGGGGAGAATAGTCTTCAGGCTTCAGAATGTACTGGCTCAGCTATCTGTTACCTACCTCGTCGCTTTCCTTATAATGAAAAAAAGCTTTTCCTTTCAGCTTATTTTCACCCTTATTGTTCTCCTGATCACCGATCTTGCTTACAGGTTTTTCCCTGTTGAGGGCTTTAATCATCCCTGGGTTCCTTATGAAAATCTGGGAGCATGGGCCAATAATAAGATCGAAGGTGTTGATAAGGCAAGTATCTGGGCTTCAATAAACGCTTTCCCGACAATTGCCCACACTGTATGGGGAGTTCTTTTTGGTCAGCTTCTCAAGAGCGACCGTGCAGTCAAAAATAAGATTCAGATCATGATAATTGCGGGTCTTTCAGGACTAATTATCGGCTACTCCCTCGACTTCCTTAATATTACACCTATAATTAAAAAGATAGCAACTTCTTCATTCGTTTTTGCCAGTGGTGGCTGGGCTATACTCGCACTCGCATTCTGTTACTGGCTGATCGATGTTAAGAAAATTATTTCCGGCACCAGGTTTTTTATTATTGTCGGAATGAACAGCATTTTCATTTATCTTTTCTTCTCATTGGGAGGAGCAGAAATACTCAGAAAATTTTTCACACCCTTTGCCACAACAATTTTTTCGTGGAGTGGAGAGATAATGGTTGCCATCTTAGTAAGCCTTTGTTCATGGGCAGCTCAATGGTACCTCTGTTACTGGCTGTTTAAAAACAAGTTATACATAAAGATCTGATAAATCATGAGCGATAAGGTACAGTTAAACCAGGAGCAGGACAGGATCCTTTCAATAGACTTTTTCAGGGGATTCACAATGTTCATGCTTGTAACAGGTATTACCGGAGTATTTCATATACTGGCAGATAGTCAAAAAGGGGGTGTTGTAATTGCTCTTATTAACAAGCAGCTTGAGCATGCTGACTGGAGCGGGCTCTATGCCTGGGACCTCATCCAGCCATTCTTTATGTTCATTGTTGGAGTTTCGATGCCTTTCGCGGTGTCAAAGCGAATTGCAAGAGGTGATAGCTGGAAGAAAGCCTTCTATCATGTTCTGAGGCGTTCCCTGCTTCTCCTTGCATTCGGATTTATGCTAGGCTCAGATAAAGATGGCTTCAGTCTGACAAATGTGCTGGCACAGTTATCTTTTACATATATGGTAGCATTCCTGCTGATGGAAACAGATTTCAAATGGCAGCTGGCTGTCTCTTTTGGAATGATCATTCTGTCTGATGTTATTTACCAGTTATGGAGTGTGGATGGCTTTAATCAGCCCTTTACTGCCGATCACAATTTCGGATCATGGGTTGATATTGCCATAACCGGAAAACTGAGCAACGACAGGTGGGTTGCCTTCAACGCCATTCCGACAAGTGCCCATACGATATGGGGTGTCCTTGTAGGAAAGCTGCTGATGAAAGATTTTCCTCACAGAAAAAAGATCCTTACATTAGTGATACCTGGAATAATTGCAGTAATTATAGGGTATTGTATGAGTCCTTACATCCCTATTATCAAACGTACATGCACAAGTTCTTTTATGTTAGTCAGCGGTGGTTATTGCCTGCTTGCCATGGCTTTATCATACTGGCTCATAGATGTTCTCAAATACAGAAAATTTGCCCTGTTCTTTGCAATTGTAGGCATGAACCCTATATTTATCTATCTGTTCTCGAATCTTGGAGGGAAACATTTACTCGAAAGTATGCTAGAACCTTTTACCTGGAGGCTCTTCGGTTGGGGTGGTGAAGTAACTTTCGGAGTGATAACGACTATCTTGGTTGCTGCTATGGTATGGTATATATGCTACTTCCTCTATAAACGCAAAATCTTCATTAAACTCTGACAGATTTAGCTCTTTCTTATTTTAATTATTACTTCGACCATCCGGTTCCCCTTGCTGGTCTTGGTATTGGATTAATGTTGCAGTAAAGTATTTTCTCTGCCGTTTTACCGTATGGTCCCATGAGTAGCTCGACTCCATCAGGAGCCACTACCAGCGAACACCCTATGCAATTCCAGTTTTTCCATGGACCTTCAGTAACGGGACCTACATTGCTGGCAGAGGCGATCCATACTCCAAATTCCTTTGCAACAGGCATATAAGCTTTACGCCAGGTATCTCCATAGGGCTCTTTTACATTGTCATGATCAGGAGGAACCGCCCAGCTTGAAGGAGAAAGGATCACATCGGCTCCCATATAGCCTAGTGAACGGGTGAGCACATGGTCATTGGCATTTGCATCGGCACAGATGAGAAGCCCGAATGTACCCCAAGGAGTCTGGCAGACATTCAGCCTGTCCCCCTGGTCGTATACACTATGCGCAATATCGAGTTCATTAAGCTTGCGGTGCTTTATAAGAACCTTTCCATGATTGTCGATTATAACTGCACAATTGTAAATATTGTCACCTTCCTTCTCAACAATACCTGCGCAGAGAAATACATTGTTATCTATTGCTGCTTTACAGAGAACTGAGCAGGCAACGCCACCCGGTACAGAATCTGCAAGCTGTCTGGCGGAAGGATGCGTCCAGCCGAGATCCATTACCTCCGGAAGAAGAACAACGTCAGCTCCGCTAATAGCTGCCTCTGATATAAGTTCTTTCGCATGATCAAGGTTTTTCTGAAGGGAGCCCGGCTCTACGTACATCTGTACCAGAGCCAGACGAAAGATATGAGTGCTGGTTTGTGAATTCATTTCCCGTGATAAAATAAGAAAAAAGGGTGTTTACTTTACTATTCATATGGTCAATAAAACTCAGAAATACTATCGTGACGCGGATTTTCATGCTGCTCCTGCTGGTTCAATTTATCATTCATATTGCAAACCTTACCATAGTCTATATAAATTAAAATTCCGGTCTCAGATCGTTAATCCTATTTGGATGTAACTTCCAGAACTCTTTTAATAATCAGGAAACTGGTATTTGCAGCCAATTCCTTCTCCAGACCTGCGATGGCTTTCTGATCATTTTTTGCAGTTGCAACAACCCACATCTGAACCGGATTATCTGAATCCTGGATCTTCTTAACTATAGCTTCAACCGCAGCGATATCTCCGCTTGCATTCACTGTTTTGATTGACAGAATATCATTGAATGACGGATATTCATACTTACCGGCATAATCTATAATCGATTTCTTTAACCCTGTGGTTTCTCCTGACTTTCTCAATTTCTCAAGACAATATACATTGAGATAGTCCTGTATCCTGGTATCAACATTATAAGGTTGTCCTACTCCAAGGTTTTCAGGCCATTCTTTTGATTTTTCAATCATTTTGATTGCTTCTCCGTACTTTTTCTGCTCTATCAGGTCCATCGACAGGAACAAATTAGCCTGTTCAAATACTACCTTTCCCAGACTAGCACCCTCATTTGGCAGAATATTCATACCTCCCAGAGTTTTGACGCTTTTTGCATACTGCCGGTTATTTATCAGGGCAATGACGTATTTGATCCCTATAATCTGGTTATCCTTGTGCTTTTATAGGCGATAGTCGCAAGATCCAATTCCTTTGGATAGTCGTGATTTTTTTCATAATAGTCAATAAGTTTCCCCATTGTCCGCCAGTCATCAGGAGCGAGCTTCCGGGCTGATTCCAGATCAGAAAGCACATTTTTATCATCCATGGGCTTTATAAGTTCAGCTCTTGTAAGATAGAACGGTGCATAATCAGGTTCCTGTCCACAGGCTTTCAGGAGTTCCATTGCTTCTGCCTCACGCTGAATGGCATAGTAATTCAGGGCCAGATAGTATTTAAACTTCCAGCCGGGGTTCTTCGACAGCGCCCATTTAAGAGCTGATACAGTCTCGGTCCTGTAAGGGAAAACAAATGCAGGTGAAGCAATTGCTACTTCATTAAGAAGGGATGAATCATCTTTAAGATAAGCCTTCCATAGTGTAATCAAGGGATGAACCGGCGATTTTTCCAGCACCTTCAAAGCTTCATCCTTAGATCCAAATCCATAATAAATGAGGCTTAACTCCAGGTAAGTCTGGTAAGGCATTTCATTTTTAATGGAAGAGGTAAATTTAAGGTCGTTCTCAGCGGAAGGATGCAGAAGGCTCCGTTCATAATCAGCAAAATGATTCAATTGATCCAACTGCGAAATACTATTTATATATTTATCCGCCAGTGCTGTCTCGCCAGATCTGCGATAGCTGACTGCGAGGACTTCCATTGCATTAAAACAATAACGGTTATAGTCGAGAGCAAGGTTAGCATAATGTTCGGCAAGTTCCTTATTGTTAAGCCTTAATTCAACCACCGCCATTTGTGAATAAGCTACGGACCTGAATTCAGGCGATCTTGCGGCCCAGCCCAGAGATTCAACAGCATCAACCAGGGAACCCCGGGCCATGTAGCTTACTCCTGCAAAAAAATTGGCTGCCGGATGGTAGGTATCAAGCTGAAGGGCATTATTTGCATAATATAAAGCGGAATCATATTTGACACTTCGGTAACTGAGTTCTGCCAGGCAAGCCAAAGCATCAATATAGAGAGGATCTTTCTCAAGGCATTTTTTAAAAAGCACTTTTGCATGGCTGTATTTTCTGGCATCCTTTAATTGAACTCCCTCCTGATAAAGAGATGCCGCGGTGGTTAAACCCTTTGGCATTGTTGTTACGAAAGGCCTTTTTAAATATTCTTTTTTTGACGGGCTGTACTTCAGATCCATAGCTTCAACAACTACCTCATAATCATCTCCCGCACTCCATGAAATAGAATTCTTATAAACATCCATCGGCCTGAAAGTTTTTTCCTCAGTCAGAATAACCTTATCTCCCGATTTAACTATAATTTTTGCATTCGCATCTGAGAGGGCATTGATCCCAACCTGAAGTTTTCCGTCTGCAACTTTAACATGAAGCACTCCCATTGGCGAAACATCGCTAAGGCCACCAATATCTTTCACAGGGAACCATATTTCAGTCCACCGGTCAGATAGACCGGGGTTGAATGGAGTCTGAGAAATAGGTGTTTCAAAGGCAGTGGTACCTCCGTACTGATTGAACATTCGTCCGGCCTGAAATTCATAATACTGCCCATCGGTATCAGTAAGAAGATCTTCCCAGATCCCCCCGCTTCTTGATTGCGACCAAAGGAAAAGCTTATGTCCGGGCATCTCATCATACAAAGCCCAGTGCCCAAAACCGAATTCAGAATTATGATAATAGCCACCCATGAAATCATTATATTCACCCACTATATGTGCTGAACGGTCAGATCCAAATGCATTGTTTTTATACATAGAGAGATCACGTCCTTCACGATCTACCGGCCAGGGGAATTGTTCACCTCCATGCCCAACTTCCTGGTTTCCGGGATAGGCAAACTCAAGATCATCTGAAACTACGGCGGCGGCTGTCATCCAGTTATAATATGTCTGAGGCAATACGGTTGGATTAGTCCACAATGCCCTGGTCTCAAAATATGCTTTGTTGGCGGGGAGTCTTATTTCGACACCCCATTTTGTGCGTGATGGTAAATCGAGGCTTCCAACAATACAACTCACGCTCCCATCAGCATTCTCCGTTGTCTTATAATCAACCGGAACTGAAGTTGATGGATTATGGCCAATTAAACCAAAGTTGAATTCTATACCTCCTGAAGTCCATGGTCCGCGCATTGATATATCCCTGTACTTCACCACTTCGTTCCGGTAGATAAATTCTTTGCCTGTCGACTTTTCAACAGCCCCCCAGACCTTTCCTCCATTGCCGGGAAGTATATACACTATTATGTAATCATTTTCAAGCTTTACCACCTCCCATTTCTGCATAATACCTTTTAGGCTATAGGTATTGAATAAATGATAAGGAAAGATCTCACTATTTCCCTCAGCCAAAACAGGCAACGGGTTTGGATCACTGTAAGGATAAGTAAGGATGTCCCTCGACTCAACCAAGACCGAAGCCTTTTGTCCTGTCAGAATCTGTGACAAGCTTAACAATGCAAAAAGCAGATTCCGCCTAAGCATAAATGATAGTTTTTAAGATGAATATAAATATTAGCAAAAGACCCTATTTCCCTGAGACCTCCATTAGTTTCTTCATGATAAGGAAATTATTATCTGAACCAAATCCCTTTTCCAGTTGGGTTATGGCTGCCTGGTCGTTTTCAATAACTGCAACAATCCATTTCTGAACCGGATTTTTTGAACCTTTAAGCTTCGCAACCATTTCATCAGCAGCTGCTTTATTACCCATCTCATTTAACACTTTAATGGTAAGAAGATTATTAAAAGAAGAGCCCTGGTGGAGTCCTGCAGATTCAACAGTCGACTTCTTAAGAGCGTCAGCCTCAGGTTTGCGGTTCAATTTTTCAAGACATTTAATTTTAAGATAATCCTGGAGCCTGGTGTCAACAACATATGGTTCTCCAACACCAAGGTTTTCAGGCCATTCTTTAGATTTCTCTATCATCCTGAGAGCATCGGAGTATTTCTTTTTTGTCATAAGATCCATTGACAGGAAAAGGGTTGCCTGTTCAAAAACAATTTTACCTTCCTGTCCGCCTTCGGAAGGAACTACATTCATTGTTTCAAGAGTTTTCAGGCTATTTGCATACAGTCCGTTATTATTAAGAGCGGTAGCATACTGAAGCCCAATTGCAAAATTTTCTTTATTCTTCTTGTAAGCAGCTGTCGACAATGTCAATGCTGTTTTGAAATCTTTTCTGGCAGAATAGTAGTTTATCAGTTTGAGCGCTGTTCTCCAGTCATCCGGAGCCAGTTTCTGGGCAGTCTGAAGATCCTTAAGTTCCTGTCCGTCATCAGTTGAAGCTACAAGGGATGCACGTGTAAGATAGAATGCTGCAAAATCAGGTTCCTGACCACACTCCAGGAGAAGCTTCAGACATTCTCCGGGACGCTGGACAGCTCCGGTATTCAGAGCCAGATAGTATTTGAATTTCCAGCTGTTGTTTTTGGATATGGCCCATTTCAGAGCTGAAATTGTTTCCGGCCTGTAGGGGAACACAAAAGCAGGTGAAGCTGCTGCTGCCTCATTCACAAGCGCGATATCATTTTTGAGATATGCCTTCCACAATGTAACCTCCGGAACTGAAGGCGCTTTCTCCAGCACTGCCAGTGCATCATCCTTAAGTCCGAATCCATAATATATCATGGCTAACTCCAGATAGGTCTGATATGGGGTCTCATTAGTGATGGAAGAGGTGAATCTTGTGAAGTTCTCAGATGAATTATGAATAAGATAACGTTCAAAATCAGCAAAATGGCTAAGGGGGTCAATGGAGCTCAACGTCTGAATATACTTATCGGCAAGGACCGTTTCGCCTGAGGTACGGTAAAGAACAGTCAGTACCTGAAGGGCATTGATATTTGTACGGTTATAATCAAGCGCAAGGTTGGCATAGTGCTCAGTGAGTGGTTTATTTTTCTGCATAAGTTCTATTGCTGCCATCCAGGCATATGCCGTAGAACGGTACTCGGGTGAACGGGCTGCCCATCCTAAGCTTTCCGTAGCATCTTTCAGATCACCAGTAGCCAGGTATGTAATCCCTGCGAAATAGTTTGCCGCAGGATGATAGGTATCCAGCTGAAGTGCACTGTTGGCATAATAGAGTGCTGAATCATACTGCATTCTCCGATAATATAATTCTGTGAGAGCTGCATGCATCAATATAAAGTGGATCCTTCAGAATACAGCTTTTAAAGAGTTTTTCAGCCTTCAGATAAATCCTCCCTTCCTTAAGCTCCATACCCTCCTGGTAAAGAGAAGCCCCGGTGACTAAATCCTTAGGCATTTCAGAGACGAATGGTCTCTTGAGAATAACTCTTTTTGAAGGACTGTACAGGAGATCCATACCCTCAACAGCGACCTCATAATCAGCATTCTGTTTCACATTAACAGAAGTCTTGTAAACATCCATAGGCTTGAACTTCTTCTCCTCTGTAAACACAACTTTGCCTTCCGATTTCACTATTATTTTACCCTGGGCAAAAGAAAGTGAGTTTATGCCAATCTCCAGCTTGCCATTCTCAGCTTCGATATTCATTACACCCATTGGTGACACATCTGTCAGACCACCAATCTCTTTAACAGGAAACCAGATCTCATGCCACTTGTCGGTAAGCCCCGGATTAAACGGAGTCTGTGAGATCGGAGTCTGGAATGCTGAAGAGCCTCCATACTGGTTGAACATACGTCCGGCCTGATATTCCATATACTGACCGTCAGAATCTGTCAGGAGATCTTCCCATATTCCTCCATCCCTGGCGAGAGACCATAACCACAGCTTATGACCAGGCATCTCATCATTAAGGGCCCAGTGACCAAAGCCGAACTTTGAGTTATGGTAGTAACCTCCCATGAAATCATTGAATTCACCAACGACATGATATGATTTACTCGATTCAAAATTGTTGTTCTTATACCAGGCTATATTCCGGCCCTTACTGTCAACCGGCCAGGGTTGCCATTCGCCTCCATGTCCGATAGCTGCACTTCCGGGATATGCAAATTCAAGATCTTCAGTAACAACTGCTGCTGCTGTCATCCAGTTATAATATGTCTGAGGAAGGGGGGTCGGATTGCTCCATGTAGCATAGGTCTCAAAATAAGCCTTATCCTTGGGAAGCCTGACCTCTACAATCCATTTAGTCCTTGAAGACAGATCAAGGCTGCCAACTATACAACTCACACTGCCGTCAGGATTTTCAACCGTCTTATAATCTACAGGCACACAGGTGGAGGGATTATGACCTATATAACCGAAGTTAAATTCAATACCCCCGGAGGTCCATGGGCCGCGCATGGAAATATTCCTGTATTTCATTACTTCATTGCGGTACACAAACTCCTTGCCGGTGGATTTTTCAATCGCACCCCATACTTTCCCACCGTCAGTAGGCATAACATAAACCTCAATATAATCATTCTCAAGCTTTACCACATTCCACTTTTGCATCTGCCCCTTCAGGCTGTATCCGCTGAAAGAAAAATATGGATAAATTTCAGGCCGCCCTTCACTTAAAAGAGGTATCGGACTGGGATCATTATAAGGATAGGTTAGTATGTCTCTTGATTGCATTGTTATGGTAGCTTTTTGCCCCATAAGTAATTGGGAGACAATTAAAAACATAAAGAACAAATTCCTTTTAAGCATAGTTGAAGTTATTATAGGTTGTAAAAATCAAATTTAAGCAACTGAAACCAGATCACAATAGTTTAAGAATATTATTTGAATACCGGCACCAGCTTATTTTTATTATCGCTCATCACGAGCGCATCGAGAGACAATCCCCACAGCATAATTCCATTCACCTTCAGCCCGGGTGCAGCGAAGGACCCCAATATCCCAACTCCAATCATCCTCAGAAATCCAACGTCTTATAAAACTCTATCTTAATAGATTTCATCAGTTCTACCTGCTTCCTGAAAAGCTTTTCATGCGCTTCATCACCATCAAAAAAATTTAATGCCATAAATGCTGTTTCAATATCCGGAAAATCACATTGCCAGATAAGGGTATTAACAGGCTCAGCTGATGACACAGGCTGCATACGCCTTCCCTTGGGAAAATCGGGACGCTTCTTTTCGAGTTCATCAAATTGACGTTCAAGAGCCATGAAATCATCTTCACGGGCAGGATCGAACTGTTGTATAATACGCATTACTATTCCCATTTTAGTCCTCCAGTAATTTTAATATGTTAGGTGAAACGGTCATTTTCGATTGTTTAAGAAATGTCAGAATTGAAATCTTATCAATCCCTTTATGAATTGTATCAGGTGAACATACACTCAGTCCTGCAATCAGTGTAGCGAGTTGCTGTGCCTCAAATAAATGAAGTCCCAGGGCAAGCCCCGTCAGTATCCCGGAGAAAAAAGCATCTCCCGCTCCTGCAGTGCTGACCGGGGTTACCTCGATGGAAGGAATCCTGTTAAGCTCCATGCCATCCCAGCACCAGCTCCCTTCCCTGCCATCAGTAATAGTAATCACTATTCCGCCATTAACTGATTGTAATCTGCTTATTACCGCCTTAATGAGGGAAAGTTTATCCCTCCCGACTGAATCAGATCCTGCAATTGCAGAGGCTTCGTCTGCATTTATTGCAAGAAGATCTATATTACCGAAATCTATCTCTTCAAATGATTTCTCCAGTTCACCGGTTGTAAAGGAAGCAGCACAGAAAAGCCCGTGCATCCGGCCCAGCTCAAGAAGTCTTTGTCGCGATGGCAGAGGCACCTCCGGTGCTGCCATAACGATTCCCTTAGAGCCAAGTGCTGTAACAGATGGCTTTGCCTTTTCTATAAAATCTGTATCAACCATTGAACAGGCCGAATTATCAGTGGTCAGGTTACCTCCGCTACCGTCGGGGTACTGGAAACAAAAGGAGAAAAGAGTTGATACTGAATTAACTTTCTCAACCAGGTCCATCTCAAAGCCTGTCTCTTCCATTTCCCTGAAAAGGGTGCATCCAATATCATCATCACCGGTTTTCCCTGCCGGGATCACTCTGAAAGATTGTCCCAGCAAAACTTTAATATAATGCAGAATTATATGTTGTTTGCAATAATCATTAATGTTCAGGAAATGGCCTGCCCGGCTCTCCTCCCGTCCAAGGGTATGGTTTCCTTTGAGCATGAAAAATTTCCCGGATCCGATCCCTCCGGTTCCAACAATTCCATCATAGCACAATCGGGATGGATCAAAGTTTAGCATTCCTGAAAATATTCAGATAATCAATAAATTAACTCCCAGTCAGGGTTCTCACTTATAGGGTGACCAGCAGTGGCAACGGTGGCAGTAATCAGAGCATCGGAATGTTCCTGACACAGAGTTATAGGGTATTCCGGAGTCAGGGGTCCGAAAAGGGCAACCCTCAAGGCTGTCTGTTTCCAGGCACCGGTATCACTGAAAAGTCTTACCTTCCTGGCAGATAAACACTCCTTTACTCCCAGAGTAACCGACATCGGAGGGACGAACTGATAAGCAGATCCAAAAGTTCTTTGCGCAAGGGCAATAATTGTATCAAGGTTGTTCTCCTGGATCCTGACAGTGGAATTACGCACATCATCGATTGTAACATGGCTGAAGGGATGTCTTCTTGCCTGATTATACGCAATATGACCGTCCTGCCCCCATCCGCCATAAGTAATGTCAACAGGAGCTTTTTCAATTTCAGACTTAATCTCATTTACATTATTGCCATTCAGCCATTTTCTGTTTTCTTCAGGCACCGATAAACCTGGTAAGACAGGTCCATAAAAGTGCATTTCCATGAATCCCCTAAAACTGTAAGGATGCTTTTTTGGAAGCTCCATTCCCTGCCAGTCGAGACACTCATCCATATGAAAAACGACCAGGTTCTTAAGACTGATCTTTTCATTGTTAATCAAATCAGTGAAGGGCTTGTACCAGCAGGCCGGCCCGCAAGGAATTATAGCCCTTGTAATCTTACCTGCCTTATTATTTGCTGAAATTTCATCAGCCAGCTCCCTGGCCATAATCATTCCCATTTCATTAGTGTCTTTCACAAGCCGGAACGGCACTTTTAGCAGTGGATTATTTTCCAGCTTTTGATATGGAATTTTACACCATGGATAGAGTTCCGCTGCAGTAATAATATTATTCATAGAATGAGAGATTTCCTGTTTAAGCGTTAAAAGAGCTTAACCACCGCGTGACACAGTGTTATCACTGGGTGACAATGCTTTTGATTTTTTGATTCAGCCATTTTTCAGAGTCGATTAGTTTTTCTGAAAAGTATACCAATCGATGAAGAATACTACTCAGTGAAACTCCCTGTAACTCCCGGGTAAAAGTATTTGGATTTAAGCGATAAGGACTTTTATCCCTGCATCTTCAAGACGCTTCCTGTCTTCATCGGGAACACCATTATCAGTAACGACAGTATGGATTTTGTCAATGCTGCAATGTATGCCAGGCTGCGCCTGAGGAATTTACTGGAGTCACAGAGAACGATAACCTCCTTTGAAATCTTAATCATAATTTCATTAAAATAGGCCTCCTCAATATTCGGGGTATAGATTCCATGCTTTGTATCAAATCCGTCAACACCAATAAAAACTTTATCAACATAGAGGTTCTGAAGGTTCTTCTCAGCCAGAGGTCCTACCAGTGAAAGTGAGTTTTTCCGCAGATAACCTCCTGGAATGATAAGGTTAACATTTTTCAGCTGGATGAGCTGGCTGATTATATTTATTGCATTACTTATCACAGTGAGGTCGGTCAGATGACCAAGGTTTTTCGCAACCTCCATTGTGGTTGTCCCTGAATCAATAATTATAGTATCATGCTCATTTATCAGCTGGGATGCTCTTTTCCCTATCCTCGATTTCTCGTCACTGTTCAGTTTATCTTTATCAGACAAACGGTAATCGATCCCAACACCTCTTTCAGCCTTGATGGCACCACCTCGTGCCCTGATAAGCATATTTTTCTTTTCAAGCTGTTCAAGATCATTTCTTATAGTTACTTCACTCACGCTGAATTCCCTGCTAAGTTCATGAACCAGAACCTGTCCGGAATCATTTATCTGATTTAAAATACTCTTTCTTCTTTCAACAGTTGAACTCCTTTTACGTGTCTTCATAAAAAAAAGTGTTGTAATTAAAAAAATTGTTGTGAAAGTAAAGATAATAATCTTAATTAATTAAAAAAGAATCTGAAACAGAATATTAATATTGCGAGAAAATATCTTTCAAAAACTTACAAATAAGTATTATTATCTTTCATTAAATTTGTATTTATCTCTCTTTAAATGTAAATTTGCAACATTAAAATACCACAAATCCATATTTATGTGTCCACTAGACTTGGAAATCCCACTGATTAAAGAAGCCGGGGCTTTGTATACAGCTAATGAAATTGCCGGACAACCTGAGTTATGGCTGAAAATATACAGACAGATACTGGAAGACAGGGATAGAATATCTTCATACCTGACAGAAGCATTGCCGAAGGTTTCAAAGATCATACTGACCGGTGCCGGGACGAGCGCCTATATCGGGCTCTCACTCCACGGCATTTTCAACAGATCGCTGCATGTTCATACTGATGCAGTGGCAACAACTGACCTGGTCTCTCATCCGGGTGATTATTTCTTTGACTATGATACCATTATGCTGGTATCATTTGCCCGTTCAGGAAATAGTCCGGAGAGTACTGCAGTCGTTGATCTTGCGGATAAACTATGTAAAAAATGTTTCCATTTAATAATAACATGTGATCCTGACGGACAGCTTGCCATATGGCGAACTGAATCTCCAAAGTTTCTGATAGTATTGCCTCCTGAGGCAAACGATAAGGGTCTGGCAATGACAGGAAGCTATTCAGGTATGCTCCTGAGTGGTTTGCTTCTGGCAAGGCTGAAGGAGATAACACAACTGGCTCCCCAGATCGATACTCTTCATTCCTACGGAAAAAAGATCCTTGAAGTATTTGCACCCAGAATCAAGGAGGTGGCATCAATTGATTTTAAAAGAGTTGTTTTCCTGGGTTCAGGCCCCTTCTATGGAACGGCTACGGAATCAAACCTCAAGCTGCAGGAGCTTACTGACGGCAATATAATCTGTAAAAACCATTCCTATCTTGGATTCCGGCATGGCCCCAAAGCTGTGACTGATGAAGAGACACTCATTGTTTTTATTTTCTCCAACAATCCTTTTGTGATGCAGTATGAAAGAGACCTGGTGCTTTCAATGCGAAAGGGTAAAAAACCGTTGTTTACAATAGGGATCTTCGAGACTGAAGCCAACGGACTGGAATTCGATCTGGAAATAAAACTCTCAGAATCAGGCAGTCATCTTGATGAAGAGATACTTACGATATGTGATATATTGCCTGCTCAGCTGCTGGGAATGTACAAGTCACTTTCCCTTGGGCTTAATCCCGACTCACCGTCAGAAAGCGGAGCTATTTCCCGTGTTGTGGAAAATGTAACAATTTATAAGTATTAATCGGCTCAGATGAACAGGGAACTCAGAGAGAGGGCTGCTTCTGCAGGTTTACCTCTAGTGGATTTTATCCTGAAAAGGATCCGTGAGACGGAATCCATCTCAGGTATTAAAAGAACTATTTTTGCAGCCTGCCCTAATTCTGTTTCAGTTATCAGGGCTGCACTGAAATCCTCCAAACGGTGTGATGCTCCCATAAAATTTGCTGCAACCCTCAACCAGGTGGATCTCGATGGCGGATATACCGGTCTTACCCATGCGGAATTTGTACAGACAATAAGGATGCATGCGCGCAATCTGAATGTTAAATCGCCTGTAATAATCGCTATTGATCATGGAGGGCCCTGGCTTAAAGATCTCCATAGAACTGAAAACTGGTCATATGACAAAACAATGTCAGCAGTAAAACATTCCTTTGAGGCAGCAATTGAAGCCGGATTTGATCTCATCCATGTTGATCCGACAGTAGATATTACACTCAATGGCACTCAACAGATAAGTATTGAGACTGTTGCCGAAAGAACAATTGAACTGATATCACATACTGAAAGATTCAGGACAACAAATAAATATCCGAGGATTTCATATGAAGTAGGCACTGAAGAGGTGCATGGAGGCCTGGCTGACCTGGATACATTCAAAAGATTTCTGGAACTGCTGAAACATGGCTTGAAAAAAGAAGGTATTGAAGAAATATGGCCATGCTTTGTCGTTGGCAAAGTGGGTACCGATCTGCATACCTCAACATTTGATCCTCTGGTTGCAAGACAACTCACAGAAATTGCAGTGTCATATGGAAGCCTTATAAAAGGACATTACTCAGATAATGTTACAAACCCGGAAGCCTACCCTGAATCAGGAATGGGTGCAGCCAATGTCGGTCCGGAGTTTACAGAAAAAGAGTACGAGGCACTTGAAGAACTGGAGGATTTGGAAAACTCTCTATACAAAGAAGGCAGGATAGGAAAGCCGGCATCCCTGAAAAAACAACTCTGGGACTCGGTAATACGGTCAGGCCGCTGGAAAAAGTGGCTTCAACCCGGAGAAAATGCTGAGGATTTTTACTCTCTTGCCCAGGAACGTCAGGATTGGCTGATAAAAACAGGATGTCGCTATATCTGGGAAGATCCGGAAGTCATATCGGCCCGCACACGGCTTTACAGGAACATAGAAATACAGGGAATTGATCCATCCGGAATAGTTGAGTCTTCTATTGAAAACGCCATGGACCGCTATTTTTACAGGTTTAACATAGCAGGATTGAATAAACTGTTATAAACAACAGGACGGTTAACAGTTTACCCGTGAGTTTTCTGCATATAACCGGAGTAATGCAAATATTACAGACTACCTTTATCAAGGGCAAAAAATTATGAGTGTGACTGAAAAAAAGACAGACGTAATAGTTATTGGTGAACTGAATGTCGATATTATTCTTAATGAGATTGATAGTCTGCCTGTTATCGGCAAGGAAATAATGGCGAAATCGATGTCGGTTACCCTTGGAAGCTCCTCAGCTATCTTTGCCAGCAACCTAAGCGCTCTGGGTCCCAGGGTAGCATTCATAGGAAAGATAGGTAAAGACAACTTTGCCGAAGTAGTCCTTTCATCACTGGAAGGGAAAAATGTTGATACAAGCCACATAATAAGATCTGAATCTCTGTCAACCGGAGCAACAATCGTGCTGAACTATAACCAGGACCGTGCCAATGTAACTTATCCCGGGGCAATGAATGATCTGAAGCTTGAGGATATCGACTTTGGATTTCTTTCCGGAGCAAGACATATGCATTTTGCGAATTGCTTCATGCAACCTGGTATAAGGCATGATCTTATTCCGCTTTTCAGAAAGGCAAAAGAACTCGGGCTTACAACATCTCTCGATACACAATGGGATCCTGAAGAAAAATGGGAGTTGCCGCTTGAGGAATTGCTGCCTTACGTGGATATTTTCCTTCCGAATATGGCAGAATTTAAATTTCTGTCGGGGTGCAGTACCATTGAGGCAGGGATCAGCAAGCTGAAAAAATTTGCCCGCATCATTGTAATCAAAAACGGAAGTGAAGGAGCCCTGATGTGGGATGGCAACGATCTATCTGAACAGCCAGCTTTCATTAATGACACAGTTGTTGATTGTGTCGGAGCCGGCGACAGCTTTGATGCAGGCTTCATAAAGGACTTCATACAGAATTTACCTTTGAAGAGTTGTCTGGAAACGGGAGCTCTGACAGGTGCCATCAATACTACCCGGGCAGGCGGCACCGGTGCTTTCGAAAATCAGGAGACAGTCAGAAAAATAGCACTGGAAAGATTCAATTACAAATTGTAAGAAATGAAATTACAGGATAAACTCAAACAGCTCAAGGCTCAAAAAAAGGCTATCCTAGCAGCCAATTTCTATAATTTCGAAACCCTGTCAGGTATCCTTCAGGCTGCTTCAAATCTTAAGCTGCCTGTGATCCTGCAACTCTCGGAAAGTTCAATCCGCTACATGAGCCTTTCAATTGCAACAGCAATGGGAAAAACTGCAATCCGTGAGTATGGCGTTGAAGCATGGTTGCACCTTGATCACGGGAGCTCAATTGAAATGGTACAAAGATGCCTTGATGCCGGATTCGATTCGGTAATGATTGATGCAAGTGAAAAATCACTCGATGAGAATATTCATATAACATCCACAGTTGTGGAAATTGCCAGACGGTATAATGCTTCTGTTGAAGCTGAACTTGGCTTTGTTGCAAAGCTTGGTCAGATCCAGGATCAGCATCCGTTTACGCAGCCCGAAGATGCTGCACGGTTCGTTGAAAACACCGGGGTCGATGCACTTGCAATTGCAATTGGATCCGCTCATGGTTTCTACAAACAGGCTCCAAAGCTTGACATTGAACTGCTGTCACTTATAAATAATACAATAACTACTCCACTGGTTCTTCATGGCAGCTCCGGAATACCTGATGACATGATACGTGAGGCAATCGCAAACGGTATTTGTAAAATAAACCTGGCTACAGAGACGAAAAACACTTTTATGCTTGCACTGAAAGAGAGACTGAAATTCAACAATGAGATTGATCTTCGTATTGTTTTCCCTGATGCCACGCAGGCAGTGGTGGATCTGATCGAGAAAAAACTGTTAACTATTAATAAAGCATGATAAAGATATGAAAACAAAGCTTACTCTTCTGGTTCTGGCTATCATGGCCTTTACTTCCCTGCAGGCACAGAAAGCAGAAAATATCCTGCTGAAAGATTATAGGCCGGTATCAATTTTCAAAGTGCCCGTAAGTAATATTGAAAGAGCTGCATACCCAATAATAGATGCACATACCCACGCTTATGCAAAAAATGATGCCGGGATTAAGGAATGGATAAAGGCAATGGACGCATGCGGCATTGAAAAATCAGTTATCCTGACTGAAACATCGGGATCAGATTTTGACTCTGTCTGCAAACTCTATGGAAAATACAGCAACCGCTTCGAGGTATGGTGCGGATTTGATTACACAGGTTATGATAAACCAGGTTACGGTCCGGCTGCAGTAAAAGAGCTAGAACGCTGTTTCAAAATGGGAGCAAAAGGTGTTGGCGAAGAGGGTGACAAAGGTCTTGGGATGTTCTTTAGCGATCCGGTCAAAGCCTGGGGAATGCACTTCGATGACCCGAGGATGAAACCTCTTTTTGAGAAATGTGCCCAGCTGGGAATGCCGATAAGTATTCACGTCGCAGATCCTATCTGGATGTATGAAAAAATGGATTCTACCAACGATGGTCTGATGAATGCAGAGACCTGGCGCATTGACATGACTAAACCTGGGATAATAGGATTTGATGCCTTGCTTCAAACACTTGAGAACGCAGTAAAAAACAATCCTAAAACTACTTTTATTGCCTGTCATTATGCCAACCTTAATCACGATCTGGCAAAGCTGGGAGTCCTTTTTGACAAGTACCCTAACTTCTTCGCAGATATCTCTGCAAGGTATGCTGAGTCTGCCCCGGTGCCAAGATATATGCTGGCATTTTTTGAAAAATATCAGGACAGACTTTTATACGGTACCGATATGTCTTTCGACATCCCGATGTACAGGACAACATTCAGAATACTGGAGTCAAAGGATGAACATTTTTACGAAACTGATCTGTTTGGATATCACTGGGCACTGAATGGCTTCGGACTCCCCGGAAACATACTTAAAAAGATCTATCACGATAACGCCGCAAGAATCCTGAAATAGAAACCGAAAGGCATCTGATATTCTGAAGATCACTTTTAAAATATTCCAACGTTTAAAAGATTCTTATTATGAGCAAAAATATAGTCACATTAATCATGCTGCTATTACTGACTGCTTTCTCAGGATCATCAGAGGTATATGCCCAGAAAAAGTCAGATATTAATAGAGAAGGCAGGATACGGATTGCCTCCTGCCAGTTCCCGGTATCAGCAGATATAAAAGATAATTTCCGCTATATTAAAGCTCAGATGCTGGAGGCCAGGCTTAAAAAGGCTGATGTGGTTCATTTTCCGGAATGTGGATTATCGGGCTATCCCGGCACAGACATGATGTCACTTGAGCATTTTGACTGGAATGAATTGCATAGGATGACAGATTCTGTGATGTCGCTGGCAAAAAAGCTGAATGTCTGGGTCATCCTGGGGTCCCTTCATAAGCTAAGCGGGAATAATAAACCTCATAACTCTCTCTATGTAATTAATCCTGAAGGTAAAATTACCGACAGGTATGATAAGCGCTTCTGTACTGGGACAGATCTGGAATACTGTTCCCCCGGGGATCATTTTGTAACATTTAAGATCAGGGGAGTAACATGCGGTTTGCTGATCTGCTATGACGTCAGGTTTCCGGAGCTATATCGTGAGTACAGGAAACTGGGATGTGATGTCCTGTTTCAGTCCTTTTACAATGCCAGGCAGCTGACAGGGAGTATTCATCCTGTAATAATGCCTGTTTCAGCACAGGCTCATGCTGCAACTAATTATTTCTATCTATCACTTACCAATTCTTCTGCACCGGAGAGCTGGCCCTGTCAGTTTATTACCCCCGACGGGCTAATTCAAAATAAGCTTCAGGCAAATACACCCGGGGTTCTGATATCTGAGGCGGATCTTTCTGAAGAATTTTATGATGCCAGCAAACCATACAGACAGGATGCCATAAATGGGAAGCTTAACAGCGGAAAGACAGTCAATGATTCGCTCTCCTCGGTAAGGACAAAGATTTATTGACTATCTTGCAGAGATCTTCACATTATCCATAATTGATGATTTCCGTAATTAGCAGATTCATATTCCGGCAGTTGATCATAATGCTGGTCGCCAGTGTATTTTATCCTGTTAAGGCTCAGGTTCACTTAGACTTTACCTATCCCGACAGGAACGCTATAGTATCAGATGGCTGGGATTTTACAGCCAAAACAGCTTCAGGTGCCGCACGAAACACTGAACAGACAACAGGAGCCGTAGTTTCATACGATCAGCTTATCCATCCGGGTGTACTAAGAATACCTGTCGATAACGGGGATCTGTGGGAAGGAATCAATAATACCAAAAATTGCCTCTTCCGCGATTTGCCCGGCGAATGGACAAGCATCCGGTTAAAGATTGTATCATTTAATCCTTCTCAGAATAATCAGCAGGCCACTCTGGCAGCTTATCAGGATGATGATAATTATGTCCAGGTATCACGCACCTTCGAGGTTTCAAATTGCATAATGTTTACAAGTGAAAAAGCCGGAAATGCAGTAAACCTGAATACCCTTCCGGAAACCGCCACCACAAATATCTTTCTGCGACTCGACAGGGATCCGGCATCAGAAACGATCACTTCTTATTATTCCCTCGACGGAATAGATTGGATTCAGACAGGAACTGTGGTTCAGCAACTCGTGAATCCGAGGTTTTGTATTGAAACAGGAGCTTCGCCAGGAGGATTTCCCGAAGCTGATTTTGGCTGGGCGGAGATAAGTACCCAGCCATTGCCGCCAATAACCGATGAACTCAGAGCCCATCCCGGTGCGATAGTTTTCAATGCAAGGAAGGGAGTCCTGCTGTCTGAAAAACGATCACTTTTTATTTTTTCAGCCATGGGCAAAATAATCGGATGGAAGCAATCATCTGATGCCTCATGGATAACTTGCGATACAGAAAATGGATTGACGGACGCTGTTCTGAAGATAGGCGTAAATACCTCAGGACTGGAACCGGGTCTCTATCATGGAAATATTAAACTTGAATCTGTCCAGTCAACAGGGGAACCAGTAATTATTCCGGTTTCATTAATAGTCAATCCGAATGTTCCGGTTAAGATTTCACTCTGGAAAGATGGGGTTGATGGAGCAATGAGCGTATCAGTTGACGATGGTCAGCCTTCAGGTTATGACGAACTATCCAAAAACGGGTTTAAGGGGACATATGTCACTAACGGCACAACTCCGCCAGCATTTTATACTGCCTATTATCATGCCGGAATGGAACTCGGATCACACCTTGTGAACCACCCGTGCAATACTGTTTCCGACCTCAACCTGAAATTTCAGGAGATACTGCCAAACATTACTAATTTGTGTGCATATACACCTTTGCTTCCTGATAAGCTCATATCTCTTGTCTGGCCATGCGGTTATACAAATTACAGGGAACAGGCTGTTGCCTCCGAATATTTCATGAGTGCGAGAGGTTATAACATAAATCAGCTCGAGGATGCCACTCCTGATAACTTCATGAACCTGAAGAGTTATAACTCCCATGAACACACTCCCTTTCCGCCATCGGATCTGAAACCACTGGTTGATTCAGCTGTTTCCCATCATAAATGGTTCAATCTGGTACTGCACAACATGACAAATGATGACGGCGCGATAACTTATGCTAAATCAAAAAATATCTGGGTTGCTCCTATCGGAACTATAATTAAGTACATAATTCAGCGCGACGGGGTTATCCTAAGCAATTACTCTGAAGCTTCTGATAATGTCTCATTTGCTGTATCACGACTACCGGTTCCTTCAACTGCGTCGAGGGAATTTGAAAAATCTTTCGGAGTAGAAGATATAGTAACAATGGAGATTGATATTGAAGATAACAGACTGGTGGAAAATGTAGTTATTGACGGGGTTATAAACTCCTTCAGGACTGAAAAATCGGAAGGTAACATTATATTGTTTACAAATGTACGGCTGGAACCAGGGATGGAAAAACCTGTTAGGATAAATTTCAGGAGCGAATACGCTGTCCCTGTAAGTCTTAATCCCGATATTCTGAATTTTAACACTGTAGTGAACCGAAATCCGGATAATCAGAGTCTTGCTATTTTAACACAGGGAGCTGATCCTGTCAGGTGGAATGCATCTGTAAACGGAAGTGGTCAAAACTGGAGGTTAAGTATTACGCCAAATTCAGGCCTGTTGAATGATACAATCATGATCTCTGTGAATAGTAGTGGCTTACCTGTGGGAAATTACCGGAAGACTATCACTATCTCATCTCCCGATGAAATCTTTTACCCTTTTGAAATTGAAGTGAATCTTGAGGTAAATCCGAATCTGCTTCATCAGAATTATCCCAATCCCTTCAATGCATTTACATGGATAGAATATGATCTGCCTGAGGAGGGCCCTGTATCTATGGAGTTATACAATTTGCAGGGATTAAGTGCAGATCACTTGTGAGTGATTATATGGTGGCCGGTAACTATAAAATAAAATTCGAGTCAGGAAATTTTTCATCAGGGATCTATTTTCTTGTAATGAGGACTAAAAGTTTTACCGAAACAATTAAGATCTCAATTTTGAAATAACTGGCCGGACAAACAGATAATTTTCCCCGCTCGGGAACCAGAGGGAATAATGATAATGACTACTTAATGACTACTTAATGACTACTTAATGACTACTTAATGACTACCTAATGACTACTTAATGACTACCTAATGACTATTGAATGACCATTGAATGACAAAAAAGATCAGAGAAAATATGTATTTTTGAATCATAAAAACAAGAATTATGTCATTAGCCGAAAAAATTGCAAGCGACCTGATAAATGCCATGAAAGCGAAGGATAAAGTTGCTCTTGAGGCCATCCGTGCAGCGAAGACAGCCTTTATCCTTGCAAAAGCAGAAAAGGGTGCAACTTCAGTACTCGCCCCTGAGGAGGAGCTGAAGATCGTACAGAAACTGGTTAAACAGAGGAGGGAATCCGCCGCGATATACAAGGAACAGAACAGAATGGACCTCTATGAGAAGGAAGTCATTGAAGCTGATGTTCTTGAGAGGTACCTTCCTGCAAAAATGGGAGATGAGGAACTTACAAAAATCATTAAGGAGATAATTGCCCGAACCGGAGCAAAGTCACCGTCAGAGATGGGTAAAGTTATGGGGGTCGCCACCAAAGAACTTGCCGGCAAAGCAGATGGGAAAGAGATCTCTGCCAAAGTGAAGGAACTGCTTGCCTGAGAAAGAAGATCCATGAAACACCCCTTTCTGATTCTCGTACTGATTTTTGCCGTAACCAGTGCCTGGTCACAGCCATTGACGGCTAAAATAAACCATACTATTATAATTGATACAGATGGCGCCATTGATGATATGCGTGCCATAAGCTATCTGCTTTCACGACCCGAGATAACTGTTAAGGCCGTTTTGGTTTCAGATGGTTCACTCCCTCCGGAGGAAGGAGCTCAAAAAGTTGCTTCACTCCTGAATGAATTTGATGCTGAAAGCATCCCTGTTGCTCCCGGACCTGCCCTGAAAGGTATCAATCCGCCATGGCGTCAGTTCAACAGGCAGATAAAATGGGGAACAGACCCACATATTAAGCCATCTGAAACTAATGCCAAAACCTGTCTGACTGATTGTTTAAGGAACAGTAAGGAAAAAATCATTCTTGTCTGTCTTGGCCCTCTCACAAATATTGCCGCCATTATTAATAATGACGTAAAAATGTTATCACAGATAGAGAGGATAATATGGTATACCGAATCCGTAAAGCCATTGAAGGGATTTAATTATGAATGCGACAGGGAGAGTGCAGATATTGTTTTCAAATCAGGACTGAGAATAGATGTTATTTCCAATCTGGGAAAGAGCGATGCATTATTCGATCAGGAACTTTATAACGTTTGCAGTCAGTCAAAAACCAGACTGGCAACTGCAATTTTTACAGTTCACAGTCAGAAGGCTGTTATGGAAAAGCTGCAACAGAATCATTTCCGGCTCTCAGATGACCTTGTTGCTCTTTATCTTACAAATCCTGAGCTTTTCAGCATCAACACAATGACGGATCGTCTTAAGGTAAGATACAATAAGGATTACGATCTGCCAGGGATAAATGAGGCAATATCTGATATGATTAAAGGGAGCTATGCTCCAGGCAGGAATATTGTATTCAGCATGTTCCCGGTACAGAGAGAACTATTCAGATATGATGTTCGGCCTATAATTGACTCAGCAATAGCACGCTATGGCATGGACGAATGGAAAGCAAATGTAATGACGGATGAATTCCACGGGCATCTAGGAGTCTTTTCGATCGTAGGGGCAAAGATGGGTATCAGGGCCAGGGAAATATTTGGCGCAGGACCCGATATGCTGGATGTTGTTACCTATGCAGGATCAAAGCCTCCCTACAGCTGCCTGAATGACGGCCTTCAGGTCAGCACCGGAGCAACACTTGGAATGGGAACTATTCATCTTGCTGACGACAGCATAAAGAAGCCAGCTGCACTCTTTACCTTCAGAGGCCGGTCTGTAAGAATTAGCCTTAAGCAGGAATATCTGGATAAGGTCGATTCAGATATTAATGAGGGTATTCTGAAATTCGGCCTTATGGATGATGGCTATTGGAAGCTCATACGTCACAACGCTTTGAAGTACTGGCTTGAATGGGACAGAAACAAAATTTTCGATGTTGAAGAAGTCAATAAACAATAGTAATTAATCCCGATCTCAGGAAACAGCATAAAGATTCTGCAAGAATCATCACAAAACCTGAATTACTCCGTACGGAAGGCTATTTTATGAAGTTAACAATAACTTTCCCTTGAGCTTTTGGAAGATCAATCACCTCTGTTTTACCATTAACTGTTACCTTATACTTTCCAACGAAAGCAGAGGTTGTGTATATTCCATTGTTGTTGACAATCCCCGATTCTTTGGTCCACCACTCATGAAATATAAGATTATGATACGCCTCAGCAGCAGGATAAGGTGACCAGTCTCTTTTATAAAGCGATGAAACAGGTATCCAGTTGGCTCCTGCCCAAAATCCCCACATTATGATCCCATCGACAGCAGGATGTGCAAAACAGATCTTATAGTAATCGACTATCTCACTGGCATTTAATTCCGCTTCCTGCGGTGTCATTTCAGTTATTTTCTTTACAAGAAATTTTGAGCGCTGACCCGGCATATTAAACTCGGTAACCTTAATTGGCAATTTGAAAACAGCCAGTGAATCCAATGCGTTCCTGAGTTGATCCCTGTCAAAAGTCTCTGCATGGAGATGCCCCTGAACACCAATCCCTGCAATAGGGACACCCTGTTTCAAAAGTGTCCTTATCTGGGCCATGTAATCGGCCAGCCTTTTCCCGGTCAGAATATCATATTCATTTAAATAGAGTTTTGCATCAGGATCTCCGTTATGTGCCCACTGTGCCATCTGTTTGGTTATATCCGGGCCAAGTCTGTCTTCATAGTAATTACCATGAACCATCTCATTATTCAGATCGTACTCGGCAAAACGCCCCCTGTAACGCGAGGTTACTGTCTCGCCCCTTGTTTGTAATGCCTGTCGGAGTTCATTATCATTCATTTCCTTAAGCCAGGGTTGTACCCGATCAGGAACTCCCCAATACAGGTTATGTCCACGAAGAGGAATATTGTTCTCTTCTGTCCATTTCAGTATCCCGTCTACAATATCATAATTCACTTCACCCTTGTTGCGCTCCATACTCAGCCACTTCACTGCATTTTCAGTCACAGCTGAATTAAAATTCACAAGGAATTTCTCCTTATACTGCCGCAAATCGCTCTCTGACATTCCTCCGCCTGCGAGACTGTTGCTGATGGCGCATCCAAACCAGAATTCATGACTTATTTGTTCAACAGTTACCTTGTCACCGGGCTTTGATCTTATGATCAGCTCGCCTTTTCTGTTTTGTGCAATTGATTCATCAATACCCGGATACTGTGAATTTGCAACTGGTAAAAATGCCGTCTGAAAAAATAAAAAGATAACTGATAATGATAACAGTTTTTTTACTTCAGAATTAAAATTTATCATGTCGGTTGGTTTTATGGCTTAAATAAACAGAGTTGTTTATTCTACTAAAATTAGAATAAATGTAGATCACATTTTCGCAATAATCTATGTTTTAAATTATGTTTTCAAAATTATGTTTCCCATTCGAATTTCAATTTTGTAATGATTCTTTAAATGTGATGTTCTGATTTGAAAAATACAATCTCAGATAATTGATAATAAATAAAATAGAAGTGTTTTTCGATTTTTGATCTGAATTATTGTATTAACCCAGCAGGGCTTAATTTGAATTGTGCCTGTTAAAAAAGTCTTTTTAACCGCAAAGTCCCTCACCTAAGAAATTGCAGGAACTTCAAAAATAATAACTCTCATAACCTCCGCTCGAAAATCAATTTATTTACCCCATGCCGCTTAGGCGGCAGTAAATTGATTTTCTTCGCTCCCCCTGGGGTCGGGGTAAACGAAGAAAATCAATTTCCGACCATGAATGCAAAGAGTTATCTAGTAGCACGCGAAGGAGGACACAAAGCATGCAAAGATAAAGCATTGACAATATGATCTTTGCGATCTTTGCGCAATATCTTTGCGACCTTTGCGGTTAACGGATTTTAACTTTTTCAACAACGCCAATTCATATTGGACCACTTCGGAGTACGATATATTGAAATCAAACGCACCAGTAGTAATGATTCTTCATAAATTAAGGTGTATGGTAACCAAATTTATTCTGATCATTTTCTTGGAAACCAATCTGAATCAGAACTGATCCGCACATATATCAGATTGAAGCTATCTGAAAGTGGTTGAATAAACGCTAAAAGATCAGTTTGAGCCCACGAACAATTATTAAATTTCTATGTTAATTTTATCATCAGTCAAAAAATCATAATTCTATGAAGGCAATAATTCTAAAAGGGTTCGGGGGTGCTGAAAATCTGGCTATTGAAGAGCTTCCCATTCCGGAGATGTCAGAAAATGAAGTAATTGTCAATGTGAAAGCCATTGGAATTAATCCGATAGATATTAAAACCCGTAAGGGGAAAGGTCTGGCCGGGGCGCTGAAAGATTTTAATCCGATCATCCTGGGATGGGATATCTCTGGAATTATCGCTCATACCGGAACTAAAGTAAACTTGTTACATAAAGGTGATGAGGTTTTTGGTATGATAAATTTTCCGGGACACGGGAAAGCCTATTCGGAATATGTAGCTGTACCCGAAAATCAACTTGCACTAAAGCCTTCAAATATTACGCACGAAGAGGCTGCAGCAGCTTCCCTGGCTGCCCTTACAGCCTGGCAGATACTGAAATATAATGCTGGAATCAAAAAAGGAGACAAGGTACTGATCCATTCAGCCGCTGGCGGAGTAGGCCATTATGCTGTACAGCTGGCTAAACATCTGGGTGCCTGGGTTGCAGGCACAGCTTCGGGCAAAAACAGGGACTTTGTTCTGAACATGGGAGCTGACAGGCATATCGATTATGAGAATGAGAATTTTGAAGAGCTTCTGCATGATATTGATTTTGTTCTTGACACAATAGGCGGCGGATATTCAGATAGATCCTTTAAAGTATTAAAACCGGGCGGGACGATTATCTGTATACCTTCAGGCACGTCCGAAGATATTACTGAAAAGGCAGCCGGAAAGGGTCTTAAAGGATATCATTTCCGCGTTCAGTCAGATGGGTCTCATATGAAAGAGATCGCTGACCTGCTGGAAAAAGGGATAGTCAAATCCTGCATCTCCGGAATATTCAAATTTGAAGAGATACAGGCTGCCCACCTGCAGATAGAAACCGGCAGGACACGTGGTAAAATTATTGTTGCTCCGGGTTAATACCCTTTAAAAAACTATAGCTCATCCGGGTACCTGCCTGTCATCTGCCTGCTGACCATCCATGCCGGATATTCAGGAGATAAAGCACTTATAGCTTCCAGTTCGCCGAGCTCTTCATCACTGAGCTTAAGTCCTGTACAGTCAATATTGTCTATCAGCTGGTCAATCTTTTTAGCTCCTATGATTATGCTTGTCACACCTGGTTTGGTCAGCATCCACGCCAAAGCAACGCGTGCTGCAGAGGTGTTATGACTATTTCCGATCCTGGCCATAACATCAATAATATCATAAGCTTTGTTCTTGTTAATTGGAGGAAAATCAAAGGTATCTCTCCTGCTGTCTCCTGCAATTTCCTTACCCCTTACAAATTTTCCGGAAAGAAATCCTCCTGCCAGCGGGCTCCAGGGCATTATACCGATCCCTTCACTAAGAGCCATTGGTACAATTTCGCGTTCAATATCGCGGCTGGCGATGCTGTAAAAATTCTGGGAAGCAACAAATTTCGTCCAGCCCATTTTATCGGCAATACTATTGGCTTTCATTACCATCCAGGCCGGATGATTGCTTATTCCAATATATCTTACCTTACCCGACCTGACAACATCTTCCAGCCCCCTCATTGTCTCCTCAAGTGGTGTCAACGGGTCTACTCCATGTATATACAGAAGGTCGATATGTGAAATGTCCATTCGCTTAAGGCTGTCATCTACAGAATCACTTATATGAAGTCTTGACAGACCAACCTGGTTTGCTCCCGGTCCCATCCGTAGTCTTACTTTGGTTGCAATAACAAGTGATTGCCTCGGGATACCAAGGTTTTTCAAAGCTTTGCCAAGTAAGATCTCCGAAAGACCTTCTGAATATGCATTTGCAGTATCAACAAAATTAATTCCATGGTCAATGGCTGTTTTGATTAAAAGTGTCACCTCATCCTCCGGCAGCTTGCCGATAGCTTCCCAGTAACCTTTTCCTCCAAAAGTCATAGCTCCCAGACATAACTCCGAGACCAGTACTCCGGTCTTTCCAAGTTGATTGTATTTCATGGTAAATGAATTTAATTTGTTAATAATCTGACAAACAGGAAAATTACACAAGAATTTTGGTTTTCTAAACCTGTTATATAAATACTTAACAACCATTACCCTTTTTTGTTGGATTTACTATAAAGTCAAAACCAGGATGGAATCCAAAACAGGATCTGGATCGACTAAAGTACAGCCCTTCAGGTCATAGTGAGATTTTTTCACTATATTTGGGAATTGTCATTCCGGCTTTCCTGAATAATAATTACTTAATTTAATCTGAAGGATATAATGTCAGAAACAGCATTAATACTTAAAGCACTGGAATTTGCTGCTGGCAGGCACAAGGCCCAATTCCGTAAAGGCCTTGATAGAGTTCCATACATAAATCATCCTATTCAGGTTGCTAATCTGCTCATTAATGAGGCTGGTGAGACAGATCCTGTTCTGCTTGCAGCCACAATGCTGCATGATGTTATTGAAGACACAGTCAATTCTGTGGATGAGAGAGATGAACTGATCAGAATCATATCAGGAATGTTTGGCGATCAGATCCTGTCGCTGACAATGGAAGTCACGGATGACAAAACTCTTGAAAAAAAAGAACGAAAAAGGTTACAGGTTGTGAATGCTTCACATAAGTCGATGAATGCCAGGAAGCTCAAGATTGCAGATAAGATAATGAACCTTCGTGATATTACAGATAACCCTCCGGAAGACTGGCCCCTCCAGCGTATAAAGGATTATTTCGACTGGGCAGAAGATGTGGTGGCAGGCCTGCGGGGAGTAAACAGTAAGCTGGAAGAGCTGTTTGACGAATGCCTTGCCAGGGGCAGAACAAAATACGGTGTGCGGACTGTACTGCAGGAAAAGCCTTCTATGTAGTAAATCCGGGAATTTGTCAACATGAAAACGGGCTATACCAAAAAACTCTGATCAGTCGCTTCCCCTCCGCACGAACCGACTTAAACATCCTGAAGAATTTCCTGTTATTCAGGACTTTTTTGTGTCATAAGAAATTCAATAGGGATATTCAGTGCTGAAGCAATATACTCTCCCCGTTCCAGAATATCCTCATCATCCTCCTCATAATACCAGATGATTTTGAGCTTCTTTGATTTCAGGATAACCTGGGTGATTTTCTTTAAAATGGAAAATAATGTTGTAGTACTGTGGCTGTTTAGATATTCGAAAGAGATGCTGACGTATGTAATTTCCGCAGGATTGCACAAGTACATATCAATCCACTCCAGAATCTGATCATTAATATGATTTTTGTTTATACTCAAGCCACGACCTTTTATCCTTATCGTTCCCTCAGGATTAAGGAATATTTCAGGTGTCTTATCTGAAGGTAAAATATGTACCTCACCTATAATCATGTCTGAATACTGGTTATTAATAATCCCCGTATGATTATAAAAAATAAAAAATGCTTTCCCCGACAACAAAATTCGGTAATCAAATCCAAATAAAAAAATTATTAAGCATAATATCTGTCATATTTACATTTATTAAGTAATAATGCGCTTCTCCTTTGTATATATTCACAACCATCCTTAGTATAATTAAATAACGGAGAGGGAGCAGCAGTACAAATCAGAAGATTGAGATATTCATCCAATGTAATAAATCGGACTTTTACAGTATTAACCTGTAATAACTGCCTGATGCTGTTGCCTGGATAAGTTTTATTATTTGAATATCTGAGTATTAATTGCCCTGTGAGCCAGAAAATGCTTCAGTCTTGCAATTCACTGATTTCCACCTCGTAATCATACTGTAAATCTTCATGAAGCTGGGAAAGCTTTTCCCTTAATGTCTCTGTCTGTCTTGAAAACATATTCCGCAGAGCCTTATTCTTCTGAATAGAAGGTTTAAAATTTTTCAGTCCGGTACAATAATAGATAAGTAAATCGATTTCTGTTTTCTTATTCTGTGAATACCTGATGTATTTCTTTGTATTAAGCAAGATCCTCCGGACTCCTTTTTTTATGAAATAGGGACTTTTCCTGTTAACCTGCTCAAACTGCAGATCAATTTCCTTTTTCACGCTTTCGATATATGATTCCTCATCCGAAGATTCAAATAACAGATAAGTAAGAAGTTCCTTGTTCTCTTTTTTAAATCTCGACAGTCTTAGACATAGATCACGGAGTTCTTTGGGGGACCGGTTAAGTAATTCCTGACTGAGTTCTTTTACCGATACGGCTTTCATTAGGTATTTTATTTGGTATACAAAGATATGGTTTTTATATGGAAAGAAAGATGAAGGCTTTGCCAGCCAAAGCTTTCCCCGACAACAGTAGCCTTAGCGATGGTTGTAGCTAAGTCCGGGAGAAAGGTTCAGGCTCCGGAAGGATTAACAAATCATTTTTACAATGAAATATTAGTCATGGATAATTTTTTCCGACATTTGGGTTTTCTTGTTATAATGAAATGCAGTATCAAGCCCTTTTACAATATTCAAAATAACACACAAATACAAAGTCATGAAAACTTTGAAAACATTTCTGATTATCAATTTGCTGCTTGTTGCAGTACAGTCGACATCCGGCCAGGTGAAAGGTTATTACAGATACCCCGCCATTCACGGAGAAACGGTCATCTTCACTTCTGAGGGGGATCTCTGGAAATATAGCCTTACAACAAATGAAACAAAACGACTTACAACTAATCAGGGGGTGGAATCCCATGCAAGAATATCCCCTGATGGCAAATGGATTGCATTTGTCGCTCAGTATGAAGGGCCATCGGAGGTTTATGTCATACCAATTGACGGAGGCAGACCCAAAAGGCTTACATATGAGGAGAGCGGACCGATCATCTATCAGTGGACTGCTGATGGCTCTGTATTATACTCCACCACTTACTATTCCACAATTCCAAATCACCAGCTTGTAAAGATTAATCCTGTAAAAATGACTTCAGAAATCATTCCGCTGTCACAGGCTGATCAGGGAACCTACTCCCCTTCCGGGACGCTGTTCTTCACCCGTCTCAGGGATCAGGGAAGTCATACCAAAAGATATAAAGGGGGTACTGCTCAGACATTATGGAAATTTGACGGCACAAATGAGGCGGAGCCTTTAACAGCTGATTATCCCGGAACGAGTAAAAATCCGATGTACTATAATGAAAGGATCTACTTTCTTACTGACCGTGACGGTACAATGAATATCTGGTCTATGGGTATGGATGGGAAGGACCTGAAACAACATACAAAGATAACCCGCTGGGATCTTGAAGATGCTGACCTTTACAATGGTAAGATAGTATGTCAGCAGGGTGCAGATCTTATGCTTTTTGACATCTCCTCCGGCAAATCAACGCTTCTTGATATATCACTTAATTCCGATTTTGATCAGAAACGGGTTCAGTGGATAAGTGATCCGAAATCAAAGCTCACCTCTGCTGATCTTTCATATACGGGCAACCATGTTGTACTTACTTCCCGTGGCCGGGTATTTTCTGTTCCGGTAGAGACTGAAAGATGGTCAGAGGTCACACGCAAATATGGTATCCGGTATAAGAGTGCCACCTATATAAACAAGGAAAACGACCTGATGATGCTTTCAGATGAATCGGGAGAGTTTGAAATCTGGAAAGCTGACAATTATGGCTTCAATGCCCCGATACAATTAACCAGGGGTTCGAAGAATTTTATCGAAGATTTTCTTCCCTCTCCTGATGGCAAACATATTGTCTTTAATGAAAAAGATAACAGGCTGATGCTTTATTCGGGGAATACCGGGATCTCTTCTGTTATTGCAACCAATGACTTTGGTTTCTCCGGGCCATTTTCATGGTCACCCGACAGCAGATGGATCGCTTATACCGACAGAGCTCCAAACCTGGCCGGATATATAATGATCTATGATATTAAGACGGCAAAATCCTACCAGGTCACAACTGACAGGCAGGAAAACTATACCCCCAGATTCAGCAGGGATGGAAATTGGCTCTATTTCCTTTCCGAACGCGATTTTAAAACATCAGTTAGAAGCCCGTGGGGAAACAGGCAGCCCGAACCTTATTACGCCAAAACATCAAAAATCTATGCCATTGCACTTGACTCTGCTGCTGTATTCCCGTTCTGCGATGCCACTGAACTCAGCCCTGTTAAACCCGACACAACAAAAACAGTGGCCGATAAAAAGATAAAGAAGAAAAGTGATATATCAAAAACAAAGCCTGAAGAGAAGAATACCGACCTTACATCCGTGGGCTCCAATCTCTACACGGTGCCAATGAAAACCGGCAATATAGGGAAACTGGAACTCAACAATGATTGGCTTTACTGGTCGGATTATAATGAAGAAGATAATGCGATGAGCCTTAACGCATTGAAAATAACCAATAAAAAGAATAATGAAGCAGTAAATATTGCTTCAGGGATATACAATTTTAGTCTCTCAGGCGATGGCAAGAAAATTCTTATCAGGGATAAAACCGGTATAATGGTCCTCAATGCTGACGGTTCAAAGCCTGATGCTAAAAAAGATATGATCAACCTTACCAAATGGGCATTCAACATTGATCCGGTTGAGGACTGGAAGCAGATGTTCAGGGATGCCTGGCGCATGGAACGCGACTATTTCTACGACAAGAACATGCATGGTGTTGACTGGCAGGCCGTCTACGACCAGTATGCCCCTCTTGTGGACCGGGTAACTGACCGTTATGAGCTTGATGACCTTCTGGCTCATATGATCTCGGAACTGTCAGCTCTCCATATGTTTGTGTATGGTGGAGACAAACGCACACCAAAAGATAATATATCAAATGGTTACCTGGGAGCCAGGCTCACCCGTGCTGAAAACTTTGGAGGGTATGCTATCGACTATATTTACAGGTCTGACCCCGATTTTCCATCTGAACTGTCACCACTCGCCAAACCGGAACTTAAGATCCGCACCGGTGACATAATTACGGCTGTGAATGGCATAAATACACTCGATGTCCCTCATATAAATGAACTGCTCGTTAATAAAGCAGATGTGCAGGTCAGATTAAAGCTTAAAAATCAAAAAGGGGAATCCTTTGATGAGGTGATTAAGCCTCTCAGTGCCAGTGAATTCTCTGATCTGCGTTACAACGATTGGGAATATTCCCGCCGGCTGGAGGTGGACAAAACATCCGGGAACCGGATCGGATATCTTCATCTCAGGGCCATGGGAGGCGGCGATTATGATGACTTCGTAAAGAGCTTCTACCCGGCTATCGGAAAGGAAGGCCTTATTATTGATATGAGACATAACAGGGGCGGTAATATCGACAGCTGGGTGCTTGAAAAGCTTATGCGAAAGGCATGGTTTTACTGGGCTCCCCGGGTTGGCAAATCCGTGCCAAATATGCAATATGCCTTTACTGGTCATATGGTTGTCCTGATGGACCAGCATACAGCCTCTGACGGCGAAGCATTTTCAGAGGGATTCAGACGTCTTGGCCTCGGAAAACTTATCGGGGAAAGAACCTGGGGAGGTGAAATATGGCTATCCTCCGGGAACAGACTCGTTGATAACGGTATTGCAACTGCGGCTGAGACAGGAGTATACTCTCCTGAAGGCGAATGGCTTATTGAAGGATGGGGAGTGGAACCCGATATGAAGGTTGATAACCTTCCATTTGAAACCTTTAAAGGGAAAGATGCCCAGATGGAGGCTGCCGTTCAGTATCTTCTGAAACTCATCAAAGAGAAGCCGGTTGTTGCTCCCCCGATACCAAAATACCCCGATAAGTCATTTAAATATCAGGAAAATAAATAGATATAAATAGAACGTTTAATATCAGGATAATCAGAAAAGATTTAAATATGAATAGTGAAGAAGATTATAAAAGAAAAATGGCTTCAGCTGAACATGTAAACGGACATGAAAATACTGAACACCTTACCCATCAGCCTTCGAGCACGATAAAGGTTTCTGACGATTCCAATTCGAATGAGATCCTTGTGTTCACTACCAATAATAATGTCTATAAGGTTCAGAAAAAGGAGATCGGTGACAGGTTTCAGGCATTGCAGAAGATTGAATTCGAGCCTGGTGAAAAACCAATTTACCTTACTGGTGAAAAACACTATAAAGGGTTCCTCATTGTCGCTTTTGAGAACGGAAAGATTGGTAAAATTGCAATGAACAGTTACCAGACCGATTATAACAGAAAGAAGCTGAAGAATGCCTTCAACAGTGAATCAAAACTGATATTCATAGAGCTGATCGATCATGATATTGACCTTGTCACACTCAGCAATATCAAAAAAGTTGTCCTGTTCAATACGGCTCATATTAATGCTGTTGAAAGCAGGACCACAAAAGGTGTTCAGGTTATGAAACAAAAAGATGGCAGTTCAATGGTAAAGGTCAAAAGAGCTGAACATACCAAACTGGTTGAACCTGAATATTACCGAAAGAGTGAATCATTGAATGTTGTTGGATATTATCTGAAAACAGGAGACGAGGTATAAGCATGGTAAAAAACCTTTCTGTTTTTATTTTAATAGCGTTGCTTGCTGGCTGCGGAGGTAAAAAAAAGCCTGAATTAATGCATGTCGCCGATCCTGAAAAAGGTGAAGCTATATTTAAAAGTGTTGGTTGCACTGCCTGCCACTCAGTTTCAGGAGAAAAAAAATATGGTCCGCCACTTAATTCCATATTTGACAAAGAGGTGGTAGTAATCCGGAACGGAAACACAGAGAAAGTGAGAGTCGATCGGGAGTATATCCTGAGATCCATGAAGGATCCGGAGTTTGAAAAAGTATCAGGCTTTCAGAAAAGTAAGATGCCATCATTGAATCTTTCCCGGGAGGAGATCGAGTATCTGGTTGATTATATAATATTTATAAATAAAAACAACCATTAGAACTTTTAATATTATGATGAATCCTAATACAATCAGGGAGTTTGCTTCATCCTTTCAAAAAAGCAGAATATTGTTAAGCGGATTTGAACTTGACATATTTACAAATATTGATGAACCCGGTTCAGCAAACAATCAGATTGCCAGCCGGCTGCATTTAAATGAGCATGCCTGTGAACGTCTGTTGAATGCACTGGTATCTGTTGGCTTCCTCCGAAAGCAAAACAATCTGTTCTTCAATACTCCGGAAAGCTTTATGTTCCTTTCGAAAAAAAGCACTGAGTATCTCGGCGGCCTGATGCATTCAAACCATCTCTGGAATACATGGAGTAATCTTACACAGGTTGTAAAAACAGGTAAATCGGCTCAACCTGCAGAGATTAATGAAAGAGGTGATGACTGGCTTTTCCCTTTTATAAATGCAATGCATGACAGGGCTAAAAAACAGGCTCCGCAACAGCTGGCAGGAATAGATTTGTCTGAAGTAAATACGGTCCTTGATATCGGCGGTGGATCCGGCGCCTATTCAATGGAATTTATATCAAAGAAACCTGAAATTGAAGCAACAGTCTTCGATTTGCCGAACGTTGTACCAATAACAAGGAAATTTCTTGAGAAAGAGGGCTGTTCAGATAAAATAAAAACCTTTTCCGGCGATTATACAACTGATGACCTGCCAAAAGGATTCGATCTTGTATTTTTATCAGCCATAATCCATAGCAATCCCCTGGAGACAAATAGGGAACTAGTTAAAAAATGCTATGGCTCTTTAAATAAAAAGGGAAGAATCATTATCCAGGACTGGATAATGAACAATGAAAGAACACAGCCTGTAGCCGGAGCTGTTTTTGCAATAAATATGCTCGTCGGAACTGAAGCAGGTGATTGCTTTACAGAACTGGAAGTTACTGAAATACTGACTGCCGCAGGATTTAAAAATATTTCAAAAACAGAATTCGAAACAGGCCTGGGACAAATGATTGCACAAAAGATTTAACTTTTAATAAAACTGATTTAATGAATCGAATTTCACTCTCTGTTCTGATATTTTTGCTTCTTCAATCATGCAGCAAAAATGAACCGGCTGAAAATGTCTCTTTATACTTCCCTCCAAAAGGTACTGATACATGGGAAACGGTCTCTCCTGCCTCACTTGGATGGAATACTTCTGAGATCCCTGCCCTGCTTGACCTTCTTGAGAATAACGGCACCAGGGCATTCATCCTTCTGAAAGACGGGAAAATTGTAATGGAGGAGTACTTTGGGAATAATCTTGCAGGTACCGCGCCCTTCAGCAAAAGCGCATTATGGTACTGGGCTTCAGCCGGAAAAACACTCACATCCTTTACCGTTGGTAAAGCACAGGAGGATGGGTTTATTAATATTAATGATAAAACCTCTGATTATCTTGGTGAGGGATGGACATCGCTGACATCACAGAAAGAAGCTTTGATAACTGTCAGGCATCAGCTTACAATGACCACCGGCCTTGACGACGATGTTGCTGACAATCACAGCTTTCTGCCGGAGGATCTGATCTACAAAGCTGATGCAGGAACCCGCTGGGCCTACCACAATGGTCCGTATACACTTCTGGAAAGTGTTGTGAAAAACGCGGTATCAATGAAATTTGAAAGTTACTTCAACTCTGTGCTCCGTGACAAAACAGGAATGGACGGAACATGGATATGGACCGATAATGACCATGTATACTACAGTACTGCCCGCTCAATGGCACGATTTGGTTTGCTGATGCTGAATAATGGAAAATGGGACGGCGAAGAGATTATGACTGACAGTGACTACTTTAATGAAATGATAAGTGCTTCGCAGAATTTAAATAAAAGTTACGGATATCTCTTCTGGCTGAACGGAAAGGAATCATTTATGATGCCTGAGTCACAGCTCGTTTTTCCAGGCAGTACTTCACCTGATGCCCCTGATGATATGTATTCCGGTTTAGGAAAAAACGGTCAGTATGTCAGTATTATACCCTCTGAAAAGATGGTCCTGATCCGAATGGGAGAAGATCCTTCAAGCGTCCCTGTTCCATTCCTGTTTTTGAATGAAATATGGAAGAAGCTGAATCCGATCATTAAGTGATCATTTATCGTCCTGAGATTTCTGGATTCGTTACTTCCAGTTGTACTAATCCTTTGTGCCCTTTGTGATATCCTCTGTGTGCCCCGTCCTACCGGAGTCAGCCGGGCGGACTTTGTGTTTAAGTCTTTGCTAATCAAACACAAACAACTCTGCGAAGAAATACAAAAGACCAATCATCAGCCTTATAAAGTTTGCTGTTTAAAGATTTATTATTCTGAAAGATTTTAAATCTTATCGATCTTATAAGCCATAATGAAATCATTCTCCGATAAGCCGTCAATGGCATGTGTCCATAGCTCGATTGTTACTCTTCCATAGTAAACATGCATTACGGGGTGATGCCCCTCCTCTTCGGCAAGCTGCGCCACCTTATCAACAAAATCGATGGTATGTTTATAGTTTACAAATGAATACTCCTTGATCAGCTTTTTATTTTCTGAAACTTCCCAGTCACTTTTAATATGTACTCTTAACTCCTGAATCGCCTTAGCATCAAGTGTTGGAATTCCTCCCTCACAAGGCTGACATTTTTTCTCACCTAAGTTCATAGCAGTATATTTTAAATAATTTACCTGACGCCAATCTTTCTGTTAAGGAAAGAAGCCGTCCGGGATTATTAAACAATTATATTCAGATAGAGTTTAAAAATAAAGAGATTATTAAATAGGATCTGATATAAGAAGAATACTCATATTGAGGAATTAATTGCCTGTGAAAGTACTGAAAACAAATTCTGTCAGACTATTGCATTACATTTGCATCTGAAATTTTAAAATTTGAACGATTTAATTTGCACCGATATGCATCCTGAACAACTAAGCTCCCTATGGATCATTATAATGATCTCTTCAGCATTATTATGTTTTGTGGTCAGTGAACTTACAAGGAATTACAGTCAGGTGGATAAGCTTTGGAGCCTCCTTCCGGTAATTTACAGTATTGTCACTCTTGTTTCCAGCCCTTCACCGCGCTTATTGATCATGTCGCTCCTGGTTATCACATGGGGTTTTCGTCTGAGCTACAATTTTCACAGAAAGGGTGGTTACAACATAATCCCATGGAAAGGTGAGGAAGATTACAGATGGCAGATCCTGCGCAAGAATCCGGCTCTGCAGGGAAGGATACGTTTTGGTCTTTTCAATCTTCTGTTCATCTCAATTTATCAGAATTTTCTTATACTTCTGTTTTCGACTCCTCTCCTGTTAGCAGCCAAATACAATAATTCCCCTGTCAACTGGATAGATATTACAGCAGCTTCATTAATGGGTCTGTTCATCTTCATTGAGGGAACTTCAGATAACCAGCAGTTCAGATTTCACAAGCTCAAACGGCAGGCCCCTGGATCAGATGGACTCTATTCCAAATCACTGAAGAATGGATTTTTGTCGGAAGGATTATGGCAGTATGTCCGTCACCCGAATTTTGTTTCGGAGCAGGCTATCTGGATCAGTTTCTATCTGTTCAGTGTGGCAGCCTCCGGTAAGTGGCTGAATTGGACTCTCGCTGGTTCAGTTCTTCTGGTTTTGCTGTTTATTGGGAGCTCTGAAATGACTGAACGTATAAGCAGCTCAAAATATCCGGCGTATGCTGATTACAAAAAGAAGGTGCCAAAGTTTCTGCCCAGGTTATTCAGATCGGGAAAAAGAGATTAGATGTGAGGAATGAGGAGCCTTTTAAGCCAAGCCTTCGCTAAGGCTACTGTTGTTGGGGAAATCTTCTGTTTGCAAAGCCTGAGCCCTGAGCCCTGAGCTCTGAGCCTTAACCCGGAATATAAAGCATAAAGTTAATATATCAAATATGTCAGGTAACAAAGCATATCCCGAAATGATGCTGGCAGTATTTCTTGAAAAAGCCGGAGGCCAGCTTGTTGTTAAAGAGACAAAAGTCCCCGAACCCGGACCCGGTGAGGTGCTTATAAAGATGAGTGCAGCACCTGTCAATCCTTCGGACCTTGCGCAGATCAGAAATGCTCCCGCAGTGTATGATCTGGATACCTTTATCCCGGGGCTGGAAGGCAGTGGAAGAGTAATAGCTGCAGGAAAGGGTATATTGCCGCGTCTGTGGATGGGAAAAAGGGTCGCATGCTCAAATGAAAATCATACGAGCGGCACATGGGCTGAATATATGGTCACCAAAGCCGGGAAATGCTTTCCTCTTGGAAGTAAGGTTTCAGATGAACAGGGTTCAATGTCGCTGGTGAACCCCCTTACCGCTCTTGCTTTTTTTGAGATAGCTAAACAGAACAGGCACAGGGCTATAATAAACAACGCTGCAGCCAGTGCTCTGGGAAGAATGATTGAACTGCTTGGGAAAAAACAGGGGATCCCTGTAATTAATCTGGTCAGAAACCAGAAACAGTCTGAGCTTCTCCGCCAATTGGGCTCCAGGTACGTACTCGACAGTTCGGACCCCTTATTTTTAAACGATCTTGAGACACTTTCTCACGAACTTAAGGCAACAATACTTTTTGATTCGGTATGCAGCAGGCAGCTTGAAGAGATGTGTGATGTGCTTCCCTCAGGCAGTACAATAATAATTTACGGAAATCTCTCAGGCGAGGAACAGATAATGTTAAAACCACGAACTCTTATTGCAAATAATATTAAGATTGGAGGGTTTTACCTTGGCGCCCGTGCAAGAGAATGGTCTCTTCAGGAATATGATGAATATCAGGGAGGTGAGCGCGCTTATGAGCGGCGATCTGAAGATCAATATACAGGGCCGGTTTCCTCTGCCGGGGGTGCAGGAAGCTGTAGATACCTACCTTGGAAATATGTCGGCCGGGAAAGTATTGCTGGTCATGTAGAAAAGGTCTTGCGGTCTTGCGGGCTTGCGGGCTTGCGGTCTTGCAGTCTCGGGTTATGGGTCTGTACTTGATTTTAAAGAATCCTTTGACTTAAGGTTTTACTTTACTCAATAAGCACAGACATTTACCGTATTTAACAGTATTGTGGTACCTTTGTATAGAATTAAAACGAATACAAATGAAAAAGATCTGTTATGTAATAATTCCGGTAATGCTGATTGTAGTATTGAATTCCTGTGCTCCGGTTTATATGTGCGGAGACGCCAAACCTGCAAAACAACCTTCAGGCTGGGGAAAAAGGCTTAAATCAGTTGTAAATGAAAGAGATAGACTATGCACCGATCTGGCAGCAAAGGAAAAGGAAAATGAAGGCTTAAAGAAGAATCTGGCTGATCTGACTGATCAGTTCAATGTTCTGACAACCAAGAATAATGATCTTCAGAAGAAATATGAATCATTGGTAAACATGAGTCTGTCACAGACAGACAAATTAAGCAAGGCTCTATTGGCAAAATCAGAAGAGTTAGATGCCAAGGAAAAATTACTTTCTGAAAGGGAGAAGACCCTGGAGGAGATGAATGAGGTAATTGCAAGGCAGGATTCAATAACTAAAAGTCTGAACAATATTCTTAGAAATGCCCTTCTCGGTTTTAATTCTGATGAATTATCAGTTGAAATTAAAAATGGTAAAGTATATGTTTCCATGTCGGATAAGCTGCTTTTCAAATCAGGAAGCTCTGCTGTGGAAAGCAAAGGGAAAGAGGCATTGAAACTGCTCGGAGGTGTACTTGACAAAAATGTTGATATCGACATTCTTGTGGAAGGACACACTGATAATGTACCTATCAAAACATCAGTTTATAAAGATAATTGGGATTTAAGCGTGGCAAGAGCTACCTCTATAGTAAGGATCCTGGCTGTTGATTACAAAATAGCCCCTACCAGAATGACTGCATCAGGGAAAGGTGAATTCTTCCCTAAAGCTGGTAATGATACACCTGAAGGAAGAGCTAAAAACCGCAGAACAGAAATCATCCTTTCTCCTAAACTGGATGAACTGATGAAATTACTTAACATGTGATCCACAGATAATCTCAACTGTCCATAAATTTTAAACCCTGCAGGTTGTTTATCCTGCAGGGTTTTATCTTTAAGCACTCTCGCCGTAACCACAACCGTAGTTAGCTCATCCAATAGGTCTATTCCTTTATTTTACCAGCAAATTATATTTCCTGATATCACTAATAACTTCCCTGGAAAATGAGTTGTTCTCACTCATATCAATTTTATTTAGGTTGAGGCTTTTGGGAATATGCGAGCCTTAAGAACATCTAATTAGGTCTCAAAACAATATGAGATATGATATGCCGGATTGTTTAAATATTTAAAATATGTTAAATATCGCTCCTATAATACATCTAGGATATCACATTTGCAGAAGTTTAAGCGCTTGTTTATTATATTGCGGACCAAAGTTAAAGGGACAGTTATGAGAAAAATGAACATGAAATTATTGGTATCGGTTTTCATTATTACATCAATAATTGACCTCGCCAATGGTCAGCCTATTGGCTGGCGCGGCCCGGGCCGGACAGGTATTTACAATGAGAAAGGGCTGATGAGATCATGGCCGGAATCAGGTCCTGCACTTCTGTGGGAGACTACTGGTCTCGGAACAGGCTATTCAAGTCCGGTTGTAACAGAGGATGCCATCTACATAACCGGTGCAAGGGATGAAAAGGAATTTCTTGTCGCGTTTACAACAGACGGTAAGAAAAAGTGGGAAACTGAATTCGGGACCATCACAAAAGATGTACCCTATCCTGAAAGCCGGTGCACTCCTACTGTTTTTAAGGGTAAGATCTTTGTAACCAGCGGAGTAGGTGACCTTGCATGTATTACAACTGACGGGAAGGTAGCATGGAGGGTAAACTACTATCAGAAGTACAATGCAACTATCCAGCGGTTTGGAATATCGGAATCACCCCTTGTCGTTGACAATAAGGTAATAGTAACCCCCGGAGGCGACAAAGCTTCAGTTGTTGCATTCAATATTGAAAACGGCAATTTAGTCTGGGAAACGCCACCCCTGAATGAAGGTACCCAGTATACTAACCCCCTGCTGATAGAGGATAAGGGAATGAAACTTATCGTAACCCATACAGTAACATACATTATCGGAGTGAACGCAGCTAATGGCAAGCTCGTTTGGAAGTTCAATTTTTCTACTGTCAACGATGACCAGAAAGGTGGCAGGAACTTCATCCAGACACCTCTTTACCGTGACGGATACCTGTTTGCTGCCAATGGCTACGGACAGACCTCCGCAAAAATCAAAATAAGCTTTGACGGTACTGAGCCTGCCCTTGTATGGAAAAATAAAGAGGTCAATCCACATGTCGGGGGAATGGTATTGCTTGGTAATTACATCTATAGTTCCACCCATGACAGCAACTCAAAGGGAAGATGGATCTGTGCCGACTGGACAACTGGAAAGACACAGTGGGTTACTGCCTGGAACAACAAGGGAGCTGTAATTTCAGCTGACGGGTTACTTTATATACTCGAGGAGAAGAATGGCAACCTGGCCCTGGTAAATCCAAACAGCGAAAAACTTGATATAATAAGTTCATTCAGGATCTCACAAGGTGAAGGACCATACTGGTCCCATCCTGTTATAGATAAAGGAAGACTTTTTGTACGACATGGCGACTACCTTGGGGTATATTCAATAAAAGCTAAATAACCCGTTTTATCACACCGCTTTCATAGCCTGAACGATTGTACTCTTTGCCTGTAGTGATACTTGTGCTGAATAATCAGTGACCATGCTGTTCTTCTGCGGGATGACCCTTGAAGAGATACCTGTCAATTGCTATATGACCCAGGTATATCAATGGTGTGAGTCCTATTGCAATTAGCAGTTTTGCAAAATATCCGCTCACAGATAAGCTTAAATAATTTGCAAATGATATCTTCCCGGGAAGCCAGAAAGCTATTCCTGCGACAACAAAAGTATCAATCACCTGCGACACGATTGTTGAACCGGTAGCCCTTAACCAGAGCAATTTTTTACCAGTCCTTTTCCGGATCGCCCAGAAAACAACTACATCAACCAGCTGTGAACTTAAAAAAGCGGCCAGGCTGCCTACTATGATCCACATACTCTGTCCAAACACTTTGTTATAGGCTTCATCTGTAACAGGTGAAAAAGGTGAAGCTTTAAACTGCATGCTCATAAATAACAGGATAAAAGCATAAGTGATAAATATAGCTGTCAGGAAGGTCAAACGCCTGACACTGTCCCGTCCATAATATTCATTAATTAAATCAGTACCAAGGAATACAATTGGCCATGGTACTATCCCCATACTTAAAAGAAAGGGTCCTGCCTGGATTAGCTTGCTGCCTATCATCTCGCCCATGACAGCATTTGTAATAAAAAACCCTGCCAGGATGATGAACAAAAAAATTCGTTTTTCCATTGTTGTTTGTATAACACCGTTCCTACCCCCCAGGCGGGTAAAACCGTACACCACAAAAGGTGCCTACTGTTTCTTTTTTTTTTAAAAAAAAACAAAACCCTCCCCCAAAAAAAAAAAAACAAACCCCCCCCCCCCCCCCAACAACTTTTTTTAAAAAAAAAATCTTTTCTACAAAAACTTCTTTTCCCCCCCCCCCCAAAAAAAAAAAAAAAAAAAAAATTTTTTTTTTTTTTTTTTTTTTATTTTTCTTTTAAAACCCCCCCCCCCCCCCCCAAAAAAAAAAAAAAAAAAAAATCTTTTTTCTTTAAAAAAAAATATTTATTAAAAAAAAAAAAAAAAAAAAAATATTTTTTTTTTTTCATAAAAATCCCCAAAAAACAAAAAACCCCCCCCCATTTTTTCCTTTTTCTAACCCAAATCCCCCCCCCAAAAACCCCCCCCCCCCCCTATATCCCCCTCTTTTTTTCCCCAAACCCCCCCCCCCCCCCCCCCCCCCCCCCCCAAACCCCCAAAAAAATAAATAAAAAACCCTCCCCAAAAAAAAAAACCCCCTCCCCCCCCCCCCCCAAAAACCCCCCCCCCCCCCCTTTACCAAAATCCCCCCCCCGGGAAAAAAAAAAAAAAAAAAACCCCCCCCCCCTATACTTTATTCTTTCTTTTTCCCCCTTTTTTAAAAAAAAAAAATATTCCCGCCCGAAAAAAACAAAAACCCCCCCCCCCGCCCCCCCCCCTCCCTCCCCCCCCCCCCCCCCCCGGACACTACAAAACTATTTCCCGGAGATTTTTTTCCCCCTTAAATCTTTCTTTTTTTTAAAAAAAACCCCCATAATCCCCCCAAAACCCCCCCCCCAAAAAAAAAACCAAAAAAAACCCCCCCTTTCCCCCCCCCCCCCAAAAACAAAAAAAAAAAATACACTCCCTCCACCCCTTTTTTTTTTTTTTTATCCCCCCCCCCCCCCCGGGGACCCCCTCCCCCCCCCCCCCCCCTCCCCCCCCCCCCCCACCCCCCCCCCCCCCCCCCCCCCCCCCCCCCCCCCCCCCCCAAAAACCCCCCCCCCCCCCAAAAAAAACAAAAAACCCCCCCCCCAAAAAAAAAAAATACCCCATTCCCCTTTTTTCCCCCCCTCTCCTTAACCCCCTCCCCCCCCCCCCCCCCCCCCCACCCAAAATAAAATTTTAATCCAAAATAAATATTCGGCCTATTCACCTCCCTAAAAGAATTTTGTCATTGCAATAGTCAATATTATAGAAATAATATCCAATATCAAGACTCCTGACTATCGACAGGTCAGTGCATGATCTTAAATTCAGCAGAGGTGGTTCAAAAGTATAAAGATAATCCGGCTGATTCCTACAGAAATCGTAAGTAAGGTTGCTCCTCTTTGATTCTGCAATCGTGCTGTTTGCATTCCGGAAATTAACAATGAATCACCCTTTATGAAAAAGTCCGTCGGGAAACTTCATTGGGGACCTTTCTGTGGAAGCTGCCAAACAAAAGTTTTAGGAAAACAAACCCACAGGACCCGGACCCCAACCTAGTTTACAGATTGCGTTTGCAATCAAAACTACCAACCCCACTTCGGAACATCCAAAAAAAAACGCCCCAACGCCATTAAAGCGACCGAGATTAACAATTCGGAGTATAAAGAGGACATAACGAAAAGTCTTTTATCCATTGAATTGAAACAACTGAAAGTCAACACACGATTGAATGTTGATACAGGAAAAAGACCATCCAGACAAACCTCTCCCAAAAAAGGCCATATGTAGTGTATATTCGGTTGCCAGAGCTTTGCAACCAGTGTCCATTCCGTTAAAACCTTCAGCGCCCAGCCCCTGCCCCCCCCCCCCCAAAGAGATAATTTTGAACCGAGTTCCTCCGTACTGACCAGGTTACCGATGATTAATCACCCGCATTCGGGCCCAAAAGAGGAGGGCCGGTTTCAAGTTACAATTATTTCTCGGGCTCATTCAAAAAAAGGCTGACATCACCGTAAATACTGCCAATAATCCGTAATACCTGAAATTAACCATAATACGAGGCTTTTAATCAGTTCTTATCCTTGTTAAGGTTTAAAATCATGATGCAACAATTCACCAGCGCCCTCTGACCAAATTTTATGCTGAGTATAATCAGTAAGGCATCAGCGCCCTTAAGAATTGGGGTAAATCTGCACCAAAATCTCCGGCGGGACAAATGGAAAATCTAGCGGATAAAGGCTAAGCGGGTTTCTTCTTCACCCCGGGCACCAACCCAGAAAGCAGATTCGCAAAAACACCCCAAGACCCTCCCCGACTCCATGTAAACCTGACCAAGGACACAACGAAGAACAAAATAAGCCAAATAAAATTCGCAGTGGTACGACCGAAAAAAAAGAGCTTTAATATCAGGCGGACCCCCAAAGGTGAACCCCCCCCGGAAAGCCCGACCCGCCAAGGGCCTCAGCCTTAGTTAAGGTCAACAGGGAACCTGAAAAATAAATCAGCAGGAGATGCAGCAAAAACCTGTATAAAATAGAATCAGCTACGCGGGGAGTCAGAAGGATTTTCGAAATTTACCAGTGTTAATCAAAGTTGATCAATATAAGTATCTAACGGCCCACCCGTCGCCCGCGAGGCAGGCGCCTCAGCATTTTTTTATAAACAACAATTAACAGAACTTATTAATTAAACCTCACTGATCTGAAGAACCAGATTATATTATGAAGAAGAAAATCGTAAAAATCATCTTAATTGTTGTTAGTGTCTTAGTACTTTTTGCTGCCGGATTTGCTTATTACATTTATAATTTTACTCAGGGGAGCGAGAAGATTTCCGGAAAACAGGATGCCATTCCTGTGAGTACGACCGAGATAGATTTATTATCAAAAGGCAGCTCCGACTGGAGCAGCTGGCAGGGACAAAATTTCGATAAGAAAAGCGATTTCACAGGAATAGTGAAGGAGTGGTCGAAGGGCTTGAAAAAAGAGTGGGAGGTGAATTTTTTATGTCAGGGAGACCAGACTGCATCATGGTCCGCACCTGTAATACAGGGCAATGTACTCGTTGTTCCAGGTCGTGACGAAAATAATGATCTGGTCTTCTGCCTGAATTCCGGGACAGGCGAACTATTCTGGAAAGGATCATATGAGGCTAAGACAAAGAATAATCATGGCCCCGGTGCCAGGGCAACCCCGGTTATTGACGGAGAAAGGGTATATACTTACGGACGTGGCGGCGATCTGGTGTGCTGGGATCTGCATGACGGCAAAATATTATGGCATAAAAAATCCGCTGAGACAGGAGGGATTGAACCAGACTGGGGCTACTCCTCTTCACCCCTGATTTTTGGCAACAAGGTAATTATTCAGACCGGAGGCAAAGTTCTTGCTGCAGCATATGATAAATTAACAGGTGAGGTGCTCTGGACAGCTGGCACCGGCCCCGGAGGCTATGCTCCATTGAATGTCTTTTTAGCAGATTCAAGCCTTCTGTTATTCTCAGGTGAGGCATTGTCCGCTTTAAACCATGAAACAGGCGCAATTAAATGGTCTCTTCCATGGAAAGTTGATTACAATGTAAATGCGGCACTGCCACTTTCTGAAGGGAAAACAGTATTCGTTACATCAGGATATAGTAAAGGCAGCATGGCTGTTAAAGTGGAAAACAGCAAACCTGTAGTTTTGTGGGAAAGCAAGGACCTTGAAGGACAACAGACTGACCCGGTAATCGTGAATGGCTATGTTTACGGGTATTCCGGCAACAGCAGCGTTAACAGGGGAAATCTTGTCTGTCTGAGGCTCTCTGACGGAAAGGTAATGTGGAAAACAGGTGAGGCAGGAATGGGAACATTTGCCTATGCCGATGGTTACCTGGTTTGCCTCGATATTAAAGGGAACATCTGTCTTGTTGAAGCTAATCCCGAAAAATTTGTAAAGGTTGGAGAATTCAAAAATGCAGTCCCAAATGTAAAAAATCCTGCATGGACAGCACCTGTAATTGCAAATGGCAAACTATACCTTAGGTATTTACAGAGCATTGTCTGTTATAATATTGACTCAAAAAGCTATTAAATATACTGCATTATCACTCCTGACTTTCTTTCAACATAAGGAAAAATGTAAATACGGAGCGTAGAAAAAGTCTGGGGTTTAGAAAAATACTCTGTGTAACTCTGTTCCCCCTCTGTGCTCTCTGTGTTAGTTTGTAGCTTATTGTTACACAGAGTCCCTCCCGATAGCTATGGAAGCCATCGGGACACGGGGAAAACACAGAGTAGCCCAGAGACCAAGAAGTGGAAGCTTCCACTTTTTCTGCACACACTAATAATGAGCAGAATGAATTTATCAAAATTCTTTATTCATATTGTTTTAAAATAAAGAGTAATTTTGTAACAGAACAGATTAATAACATCAATTTTCCGTTGTTTGTATATTATGTCTGTAAATAAATACGCAGGGATTTATGAGACTTATCACATCCGTGCTTGTATTAATAGTTCTGGCTGTCGGTATTACCGGTTGTGCTTCAGGTAAAAAAAACTACAGTGAGAAGAGAGGGCTTATGCTACTGGAGAATACCCAGCTTGGAAGGAATAAAGGATATTATTCCAAACATAAGGCGAAGAAGATAGACCACTCGTATAAAAAAATCGTAAAAAGAGAAAATATAATTAATTAAGATATACGCCTGTTAATCTAGTATATACCTGAACCAAACAATTTATATTTACTGGAAGATCGATCTGTTGAGCCGCATAAATTGGCAGAGATAGATTCTGATATCAAACCCGGTCCGGACAATTGCACAGGTTGGTTAAAATGCATCGCCGCTTTTCTTCAAAATCTTACTTTTTCCGCCTGCAATCTGATCTGTCCCATAAAAATTTGAGATAGTCAAGGCTTTTACAATATTCAGCTCATTATCCAGGAAAAAAGGGAAGCCGGAAGAATAGGTATGGATAACATTGGAAGCATTTATGATACTAAGCTTTCCTGAAGCATTAGAAATCAATGAAGCAATACCTTCTGTATTAATCCTGTTGAACTGCAGGGAATTAACATTTCCGCCATTTTCAGTTTTAAGCAATACGCTATGATTCGCGCTTAATTTTTGTGTTCTGCTTATTGATACATTGGAAATGCTGAGCTGATTTACTGATGCACCATCAATAAGTACATGTGAAATTTCCGAATCCCTTGTTGTATCAAGACTATAATAGCCATCCAATTCCAGGGATCCTATCACTGTATTCTTCCCTCTTATAAGAACTGTTGGCTCGAGTGCTGAAAATTCTTTCCTCTTTATATTCTTTAAAATGAGCTGTTCGACATTGGTACTGACATTGATACAGCTTTCATTTGGCATATTTTCAGGACCGGGGTAGATAGCAACATCAAAATCCTCAACATTCACTGTCCCTATATTACCGGGCCCTGCATATGATACTATTTCAGGATTATGCTGATAATTATCTAAAACCATGGCATATCCTTTTGTATAGCCTTTTATATTCCTGATTGTAATACGATCAACCCTGCTTTGTCCGCTCAGTATCCGAATACCAAAAAGGGAACTGTTAAAAGTTATATCGTCGATAAGGATATCAGATATCGGTCCGGCAGCAGCCTCCGGATAGAACAGATTTTTTTCCTGTATATCTTTACTTTTACGGTTCCAGTTAAACCAGTAGAGGTAGAGATCATCAGCGTTAAGCCCTATACCGTCATCATGGGCATTGATAATGCAATGCCTTATCACTCCATATCGGGAATTCCCGTCAATATGCAACCCGTCATTATTTATTAATGGATCGGGACCCACATCCACAATAAGATTCTCATACAGAACATGAGTCACATTAGCTGCAGCCAATGCATATGTTGCCGGTTTATAGAGAATTGCATCCCTGACAATAAGATTATCGACGCCGTAAAATCTGAAGCATCCGACCAGACCGTTTATACTATCGCCCTTACTTTGCGCCCCGCGTGGTATTTCCTGATTGTAATAGTTACCATTCCATATTCCACCGCTTATTACAATATTGGAATCTTTTTTTGTGCCAAATGACTGACCTGCATTAATGAAAATGGATCGGTCGGAGTGATTTCTAAGAATAGCCCCGCAGCCTGCGCCGGCAATTATTGTTGTATTGCTGTAAATTTTCAATCCTGTAACGGAATATTTACCATCCCAGTAGACAGTTATCGGGGAGTTTATTGCTTTATCAAGTACTGATTGTATTAACGGTGTATTATCAGTACCAAAGGTCACGCTGTTCATTCCTATCTCGGCATCAGAAATTGCTCCATGAGTTGATAAGTAGAAGACATTTGCCGGTAATCCGGCTTTTTTAGTGATCACAGTAGCCTTGCTTCCGGCCTTTTTACCGGATTGAGCAAACCCGCTGCCAAACACCATTCCAATAATAATAAAAAGGAATACCTGCTTCATCTTAATAGGGTGTTAAGTATTATCCGGATCTTATATTTGTCTGCCCTGGCCTGAATCCAAATTTAAGACTTATATCCGGAGTTATTACTCATGCCAGGTAAAGAAATAATGTTATTCATAGTCATTCAGTACTACAATTAATGACCATTGAATGACGGCCGCTGGCCAAATGATGGTGAAGCCAAATGACGCGCTAAGCGCAAATGACTATTAATTACACCCGCAGTGCTAAATACAATAAATTACTATTTTTGAATAACTAACTCACAAACCATGTCAACACCCTATGTTTGCCCGGCAACCTATTCCGGTAGTCTTGATAACTTCCTGAGAAGACTGATGCATAAACCAGCCAAAATACTCAGCCCATTCATTAAGGAAGGAATGACAGTGCTGGATATGGGTTGCGGCACGGGATTTTTTACAGCTGAGCTTGCACGGCTTGTAGGTGAGAAGGGCAAGGTAATTGCAGCTGATCTTCAGCAGGAGATGCTTGACAAGATGATCCTTAAGGTGAGCAGCCTGGGACTTGAAAAAAGGGTGGAGGCACACAAATGTCAGTCAGAAAGTACCGGGATTGATAAGAAAACAGATTTTATCCTCACCTTCTGGATGATCCATGAAGTTCCTGATCAGCAGAAGTTCCTTGAGGAGATGAAGTCTTTTCTGAATCCCGGAGGAAGGTTCATGATTGCAGAACCCAAGATACATGTTACCAGGAAGTCATTTAATGAATTGATTAAAAGGGTTGAAGATGCAGGATTTCAAATTATTTCCACGCCGGAAATTGCTTTCAGCAGAAGCTTGTTACTCGAAGTAAAAACTGCAGGTGATTGATTTTCATTCTTACCTCCTGTTCAGGATTCCAAAAAAATAAAATCTCGCAAGAGCTGTCATTCCCATGAAAAAGGGTTATAGCTTAAACAGAGCTCTGAGTGTCGTTTTTGTATTTCCGCTTATCCAGCTTATTGATCCTGTAACCATGGTATATGTCCAATGCTCATTGATTAATTATTTTGGAGGTCAGGATTCTATTCTGTGAAATTTTTGATAAATTGACAGTCAATCTGCACATGAAAAGTCTGCAAAGTCTAGTTATATGAGTCTGATATCGAAAGTATACAACCCGGGTGCTATGAAAAGTATTAAATGTATATTCATCTTATTATTGATAATCCTCTCCTGCTGTGAGCCAAAGGATTTTGTTTATCCCCTTATTCAGACCGGCGAAGTAACCGGTATTGACAGTACAGGTGCAGTTTTTCATGCAAGTATTACAGCTGCTGGCAAGGAAAACATTATTGAATACGGATTTGTATGGGATCTGAAGGAGAATCCTGATCTTAATTCATCCAAAATCGCCGTAGACGGTCCCGTCAGTAATGGCAAAATAAATATCAAAATCTCATCAGACCTGCTTCCTGATACCATTTACTATGTGCGCGCTTTTGCCAGTAATTCAGGCTATACAACCTACGGAAGGGTAGTGAAATTCAAAAGTGCCGGCAGTCTGGTTCCCCTGATTCTTGATTTTAATCCGACTGAGGGTGCCGGAGGTACAGTTGTTACAATAAACGGGAGAAATTTCAGCAGCAGTATTACAGGAAATGTTGTTAAGTTCGGCAAGGCAACTGCAATAATTACAGAAGCAAGTTCTGATAAGCTTGTTGTATCACTGCCTGTCAACTTGTCGGTGGCCGGACAGGTGACTTAATTACCACAATGAACGGACATTCAGGTTTTGTGAGAGATCTTTCATTCAGCGGCAATGGAGCTAAGCTTCTTAGCTGCGGCGACGACTGCAGATTAATAACCTGGGATTTTTCAGACCTTAAAAACATAAATAAAATATCAGACATAAAATATGGCAGTAACTGGCTTCTCTGCGGATCCTACAGAGCAGATGGGGATGCATACGCTTTTGGCAGCCTCAGAGGGACAATTGAAATAATATGGTCGCAGGGTATTTATAAGGGTCACCTGGGAGTACCGGTAAACAGGATATTATTTTTTCCTGTTGAAGGCGCATACGTCCAGATTGCCGTTGCCACAAGGGGTAAAGGAGTTATGCTCATTGACGGCAGCGGTCTGAAACTAAAAAATAAATAACGGGCAGAGGCCGCTTACATTATATGACCATAGAATGACGGCCGCAGGCCAAATGACCATTGAATGACGGCCGCAGGCCAAATGACCATTGAATGACGCCCGCAGGGCAAATGACTTTTAGCAGATATGCCGGTTATTCTCTTTTCTTCCGCAGATAAATCCAACTCTTAAATTTCGAAAAGATATTTTGATGTTCCGAAGAGTCGCTTTGGTCACCTATCAAAGAGGCATAAGGCTCCAGGCCCTGAACGTTTTCAAAAATTATTTTGAGAATCCCTGATAAAGGCAGGAATAAAATAATTCCGGCTATGCCCCAGATCAGACCGCCAAGGATCAGGACAAAAATGGTAAAGAAAGGGCTGATATTCACACTGCCTCCCACTACATAAGGCTCAATAAAATAATGATCGATGACGTTCACGAGCAGCACAATAATAATGACCCATATTGACTGATCAATGGAACCGTCTATAATTGAAATAAAAAACGGGACCAGTCCGCCAATCAAGGCACCCACATATGGTATAATTGTCATAACGGCAACAACCAAAGAAAGTACTATTGCATTTTTCAGTCCTATAATTATAAACCCGATAAAAAACAGGATGCCCATTATCAAAGCAGCTATGAGTCTACCGGTAAGGTATTGCTGCGCTACCTGACTTATTTTGTCCACCATTTCTTTTGCTTCAGCCCTCTTATCTTCATTATAAAGCCTCACAACAAAATTTTCATATTTATTCCTCTGCATCAAAAAAAGGAATATGAATACCATAACCAGGAATACGCTTCCGACAAAGGTAAAAGTGCTCATTACCATATCAGTAAGCAAGCTGCCGGCATTACGAAATACATTTGAGGAGTTTACATGAAGCTGCTGGGTAGTTACACCAAGACTGTCATTAATCAATGCCTGGATCTCCAGTTTTATCTCCTCGTAACGTAACAATACTATTGGCAATTCCTTTCCTATACTACTAATCTGGGCGTAAAGAAGCAGGATTATTCCGGAAAAGATGGTCACAATTATCAAAACACAAATTACAGAGGATAAAATTCTTGAAACACCCCTGCTTTCAAGTTTGTTTGACATGGGAGTCATCAGCATTGCGAGTAATCCGGCAAAGCTTATCAGTACAAAAAACTGTCTGCCAAAATATAATACAACGCTTATTAGTATTACGAAAAGCAATATCTTATTAAGCTTTGCCAGTCCGGGATGTGGTAACATAAATTACTTCAATCAGGTTAAGTCAGAAAGAATATTTTGTACTTACCATTTCAGGCATTTATCAAGCATGTAAAATAACTTGTATCAAAACTATAACAAACCTGTTAAACATTATCTATAAAGAGGGAAGAATTTTTTGATTTCACAGAATCCTATATTCCAGGCATGTTTCCCGGAGCATTAAATTGAAGTTATTCGGTTGTCATTCAATTGTCATTCATTGTTTTTATGACTATTGAATACCAGCTGCAGGCCAAATGACAATGAATGACGGCCGCAGGCCAAATGACAATGAATGACGGCCGCAGGCCAAATGACCATGAATGACGGCCGCAGGCCAAATGACCATTGAATGACGGCCGCAGGCCAAATGACCAATGAATGACGGCCGCAGGCCAAATGACCAAAGAATGACGGCCGCAGGCCAAATGACCATTGAATGACGGCCGCAGGCCAAATGACAATGAATGACGGCCGCAGGCCAAATGACCAAAGAATGACGGCCGCAGGCCAAA
>JADKBK010000011.1 GCA_016715075.1 Bacteroidales bacterium | reverse complement strand
AAACTCAATAAATGGGGATGGCCAACGTGGTGTTTCAGAGGATCCTTTGGTATCTTTAACAGTGGCCGTGCTGATGTTAAATACGAAAAGTACAAAGGTCTGTTATTGGACAGAAAAATGCTTGAACTTTTAAAAGAGACCGTCTGAATCCTATGTATAAAGGTGCAAATCATCAGAGGTCTTGACTCCGTCAGGAAACTCAAAACCCGGAACTAAAAATTTTTTAGTTCATAGATTGGAGCCTCCAATCCCTCTCTTTATATCTTTATGATACTTTAACAACATGTTGCTTCAAGAAGCATGAAGCGAATATTACAGTAAAGAAAATTAGTGGTTTAGTCTTCACCTAAAACCATGCATAGTGGATAAGAAATTGCCATTGTGTAATTCTTTTGCTACTTATTTCTGCCTCCGCACAACATCCGGTAATTGGCGGTTATAACGTCTATTATGGATGCCTTCATAATCATTCAAATGGATCCGATAGCTCCGAACCCCTGCCACTGCTTACAATTATGCCAAAAATATTTCTCACCTTGATTTTTTTGGTTTGTCCGACCATGCATATTCAATATCTTCAGATGAATGGGAAGATATTCAAAGCCGGGCCGATGATTACAATGAGGATGGGGTTTTTACCTCTTTTTATGGATTTGAATGGTCTGCAGACGGCACTTACTGGGCATATTATTGTTGTAAACACTGCTGATTACTGTTCAACTGATCTCCTACAAATAGCTTAAATGGATTAACAGGTTATTGTCCGCCCGTTCAGGCGGAGTGGCATTTTTTAATCATCCTGAGAGAGATACCTACAATACGATTGAATTCGGATTTCAAATTCAGCCCATCAGATCAGTTTGTCGGTATAGAACTCTGGAATAGCGGAAACGGGTTCAGTACATATTATTATAATGACGGTTATTATTCAGGGGATAATAATAAAAGCTTTATTGACGAGGCTAATGAAGTAGGCTGGAAGCTGGGCGTTTTAGACGCGATCAGGGAGCGCAGGTTTTTCTCAACTCTGGACAAAAACATCGCATTGTCATTTAAGATAAACGGGATGGAAATGGGATCCTCTCTCGCTGGAGGTAATTATACTGCACGAATCCAGGCAGTTGATGCTGACGGAGAAACTTTTAATCAGGTAATTTTATTCAATAGGAACCATGATATTGTTAATCAATGGTCTTTAAATTCAGGTAACATAAATGTAACTGCAAATTTAACCACGTTTTGACGGAGACTATTATTATGTGAAGGTCAGGCAGGCTGATGGCGACGAAGCGATATCCTCTCCGATATGGATCTCCGGAGGAAGTTCAAATCAACATCCTGTATGCTCAATAACAACTCCTTCAAACGGAAGCACATTTTCAGCGCCGGCCATTATTACAATCGGTGCTAATGCTTCGGATTCTGACGGATCAGTGACTAAGGTAGAATTCTACCAGGGTTCAACAAAAATAGGGGAGGACATCAGTGCTCCATATAGCATCTCCTGGAGTGGTGTTTCAGCCGGTAATTATTCACTTACAGTCCGGGCTACAGATAATGCGGGTTCCACTGCAACTTCCCTGCCGGTATCTGTAACTGTGAACGCCAGATCAATTACTGTCAGAGCTGATTCTCAGACCAAGGTATACGGGAGATCAGATCCTGAACTGACATACGAGGTAGTCTCAGGTTCACTCATGGGTTCAGATACTTTCCGTGGAGGTCTGAGCAGAGAACCGGGTGAAAACGTTGGTGAGTATTCAATAAACCAGGGAACCCTTAATTTGAACGATAACTACATAATTACTTTCCTTGAATCCAGTTTTACAATTACTGAAAGGCCGGTGACTGTTACAGCCGAATCAAAAATGAAAAATTTCGGCGATACTGACCCCGGTCTGACAATTATTATCACTTCCGGCAGGCTAATAGGGACAGATACTTTCCACGGTTCCCTTTGTCAGGGAAAGCGGTGAGAATGTCGGTACATATTCCATTAGGCAAGGTTCTTTATCGTTGAGCGATAATTACATAATGACATTTGAATCCTCTGAGCTTACAATTCTTCCGAGGCCTGTAACAATAACCGCCAATCCCAGGACAAAAGTATATGGAGATCCCGATAATCTCACATACAGGATAACTTCCGGTACTCTGGCCGGGTCGGATGCATTTACCGGATTTCTGTCACGTGTTAATGGAGAGAATGTTGGTTCATACTCAATAATGCAGGGGACTTTGGCTGTTAACAGTAACTATGCTGTAACATTTATAGGCGCTAATCTGACAATTGTTCCCAGGAATATAAGTGTTACTGCTGATTCCCGGACTAAAAAATACGGCGAAACGGATCCTGAATTTACTTACAGGATCACATCAGGCAGTCTGGTCAGCAAAGGAGATGCTGTGAGCGGAGTTTTAAGCCGTGAAGCCGGTGAAGATGTTGGTGTTTATGCCATCAGGCAGGGAACATTATTTATAAGCAACAATTATAGAATTTCCTTTGTGGGAGCATCCCTTACAATCGAAAGCGCTTTTTTAACAATTGTTGCCGATTTTCAGTCAAAATCATTCGGAGATCCTGATCCTGAACTGACTTTTAAAGTCACTTCCGGGTCACTCGTCGGGACGGACACCATTACAGGCAGATTATTACGTGATGATGGTGAAGATGTCGGTGAATATTCTATTAATCAAGGATCTCTCCAATTGAATACAAACTACACACTGGTTTTTTCAGGAGCAACTTTTAAGATCACTCCCAGGCCTGTAACAGTTATGGCAGTTGCCAGGAAAAAGGTATTTGGAGAATCTGATCCTGAGCTGATATACAGAATTACATCAGGAAATCTGGTCGGATCAGATTCCTTTACCGGAGGTTTGATACGCGATGCCGGCGAGGATGTTGGCACCTATGCTATTTCCCAGGGAGATCTTGCACTGAGGAGTAATTATGATCTCACATTTATCGGTGCAAATTTCAGGATCACTGCTGAATTTGAAATGAAGGCTTACCCTAATCCTTTTAGTGATCATATAGTATTTGAACTGGAATTAAATAACAGTGCAGATATCAGTATTGTCCTATATAGCTTCACTGGGATAAAGCTCGCAACTGTTTTCTCGGGTAATGTTGAACCAGGCTTTTACACCTTCGAGTACAGACCTCATAACATTATAAAAGGATTCCTTATTTACCAGCTGTTTATTGATGGAAAGGAAATTGTGGATGGTAAGGCAATTCATCAGTGAAAAATGAATATCTCGGACCCGGATTTATTTCCACTTCGATTCACTATTTTTGCAGCAGGAAATAATCTGCTATGGAAAATTGGTTTGCCGGTGAAGCTTTTGCTGTAGTGCGAATTAAAAATTTCCGTTTTTACCTCTTTTATCGTGTGTTCATGACAATGGCTGCCCTGATGCAGTCAGTTATTGTCGGATGGCAGATCTATGATCTGACTCACAATGTCCTCTGGCTTGGTTTTATAGGCCTGGTGGAAGTAATTCCGCAGGTAACAATCTCATTGTTTGCAGGGCATTACAGTGATATCTGGAACAGACACAAAATGATTAAATATACCTCTCTCTTACTTATCCTTGGGGCAGTTATACTTTTGATCTACAGTGCAGATGCAGCTTATTTCTCGCAACGATTCGGCATCTTACCTCTTTTTGTCACAATCTTTCTTACCGGGCTTGCACGTGGAATTTTAAGTCCTGCCCAGGTTGCTCTGATGGGGCAGCTCATTCCAAGGAATTTATATGCCAATGCAGCTACCTGGAATAGTGCCAACTGGCAGCTGGCAGCAGTGCTTGGTCCTGCCATCGGAGGAATGGTATATGGATTCTTTGGTATTGTGCCGGCCTATTCTTTGGTTCTGTGCTTATATTCTGTCTCTTTCTTTATGTTATTGTTTATCAAAATAGGCAAGCATGAAGTTACTGAAAGTACAGAAGGAGTTTTTTCCAGGATCCGCAGTGGAATAAGTTTTGTTTTTCAGACTCCCGAACTTTTAGGTGCATTTACGTTGGATATGTTTGCTGTTCTGTTTGGAGGCGCTGTTGCGATGCTCCCCGTATTTGCTTCCGATATTTTATTCATAGGGCCTCAGGGCTTAGGACTCCTGCGAGCCTGCCCTGCAATAGGAGCAACGATTATGGCTATAATCCTGATGTTCCAGCCTCCGGTAAGAGAAACGGGGAAGATTCTTTTTATCTCAGTTATCGGGTTTGGTCTCTGCATGATAGGTTTCGCCCTTTCAAAAAGTTACCTGTTATCAGGCTTACTGCTGATCTTTAGCAGCGGGTTTGATAATGTCAGCGTTGTCATTAGAGGCACTATTCTTCAGCTTTATACTCCTGATCATATGCGCGGACGTGTTGCTTCGGTAAACAGTATATTTATAGGATCTTCGAACGAGCTTGGAGCTTTTGAATCAGGTGTAACCGCTAAGTTGATGGGACTTGTGCCTTCAGTGGTATTCGGCGGTTTTATGACCCTTGCTGTAGTCTTTACAACTATAAAGGTAAATAAACCCTTGCTGAGACTTTCACTCAAAAATAAAATGTAAAATAACATTCAGCAAGTAATCTGTTTATATAAAAAAAAGATGCTAATTCTGAAGGAATAGATCAAATTTTCCAACCTCCGGTTTCTGATGCTCCTTTGCCATGATCTCCTTCATCCGCGTAACTATATCGGGAAATGCACCTGAAATATCTGAATCCTCAGTAATATCTTTTTTGAGGTCAAATAATCTGATCTTTGTATTACCATCTATTATTGAGTCTCTTATAGCTTTCCAGTTTCCCATCCTGACAGCTTGTTCTCCTCTTTTTTCGGGATATTCCCAGTAAAGATATTCGTGGCTTGTCTGCTGCCCTTTACCTGTGATTGAGGGAAGAATACTGATTCCATCCAGTCCGGCAGGAACCTCTGATCCGGTGATCTCGCAAAGAGTCGGGAATATATCCCATGCTGCACATACCAGATCGCTTACAGCCGGCTTTAAACACTTTCCAGACCATGAAATTATTAATGGTACACGGATACCTCCTTCATATACTGATCCTTTAATCCGGTCGGGCGACTGATTAAAAGGGTCTGCATTTCTGAAGAACTCACTTACGGAGCCACCTGTGGTGACCGGTCCGTTATCACTTGAGAAGATAATAATTGTATTTTCATAAACCCCCTTTTTCTTTAACTCATCGACAATGGCTCCGGTCTGAAAGTCAAGATATGAAACCATTGCCGCATATGTAGCCATGGGATACCGGCAGGGGAAATAGCCATTCCCGCCTGTATACGGTTTTTCATCTCCAATCTTTTTCCTGTATTTTTCGACCCATTCCGGCGGAGCCTGCAGCGGTACATGGGGAATTGTAGTGGTATAGTAAAGGAAAAAGGGCTGATCTTTTACTGACCCGATAAACGAAAGAGCTTCATTCAGCATAAGTTCCGGGGCGTACTGTTTCTGCCAATACCTTGCATAACTACCGCTCTTTTCAGGATCTTCGTCACCATCAAGTATTTTGGTATGAGGAATAATGAATTCATTTTCAAGATTAACCTTTTTCCCGTTTTTCCAAAGATGAGAGGGAAAATAGGTATGAGCCTGCCGTTGGCAGTTATATCCGAAAAAGAGATCAAAACCCTGTTTATCAGGCGACCCTTCACTAAATGGAGCCCCCAGGCCCCATTTGCCTATGCAGGCAGTTTTGTATCCTGCACGCTTCAAGACTTTGCTGAAAGTAATCGTTTGTGCCGGGATAGGATATTGACCCTCGAGAGAAGGATCTTCCTCCATCTTTTTGAAGTTCCATACCTCACCGCGTTCTGCCCATTCATGATTTCCGCGTATATATGAATGACCCGTGTGTTTACCGGTAAGCAGGACACATCTTGAGGGTGCACATACCGGAGCACCGGAGTAAAATTGAGTAAACCTTATCCCTCCTGCTGCAAGGGCATCAATATTTGGAGTCTCAATGATTTTCTGTCCGTAGCACCCCGGATCACTGTAACCCAAATCATCAGCCAGAATGAACACTATATTTGGCTTTTTATCAGCGATCATGACTCTCCCTGTACAGCCGGCAAGTAGCACAGATGCAATCCCCGCAAATCCCTTGAGAATGAGTTTTTTCATTGCTTATTAATTAATGAGGTCAGGATCAAATATATAAAATAACTTCATTTTAATTCAAGTGTAAGATTGATATTGTTTTAACCTTTGCGTTCCTTTGTGTATCCCGATAGCGTCCCGATAGTTATCGGGAGGGACTCTGTACCCTCGTGATTAAAGGATTTTTCCGGTTAATCATTAATAGAATGTTAAATATCAGAATTTTGATTTTTCTTTACATCGCAGTGGCACATAATTTGAGATTCTAACAATTAAACTAAAATCAGAGGTTATGAAAACAATGAAGATTTATATGGCGGGCCTCTTAATACTGACAGGATTATTCATCATTTCAATAAATGGCAATTCTCAGGATGTAAAGCCTGATAAGAAGAGCCGGAAAGAGGCCAGAAGAGCAGAGATGGAGATTAACTTCCGTATTCTTGATTCACTGCTTTATAACGGAAAATATGTGCTGGAAGCTGATTATCTGCAGAATAAATATGGCTCCCGGATCTTTGTTTCTTCAACATTGAACTACATCAGGGTTGATATGCCAAAAGGAGTATTACAGACCGGATCCGATACCAGGCTGGGATATAATGGTGTGGGGGGTGTAACTGCAGAGGGTAATATCGGCGATTATAAGATTACCAGAAACCTCAAAAATCTCAGCTGTACCGTAACATTCAATCTGGTCACGAATATCGGAAGTTATAATATTATACTGTTCGTTTCTGCTGACAATAATGCTACAGCTACAATATCCGGCACAACCTCCGGACGACTTTCATGGAACGGACATCTTGTCTATCTTGATAAATCGAGGGTTTTTAAAGGTTATAACTCCATATAATCGGCGGTACTTTCATTGTGCACGATATTCCTTCTTCACAGGGATTAAGGTTTATTGAACAATACTTTTAATGTATTGTTTTAATTCCTGATACTTAATCTTAACCAAAAAAATCAAGCGATTATGTCAGGAAAACTATTAAATCTACGGTACGCAGTATATATACTTCTAACAGGTATTATGCTATCATCCTGCAGCAAGGATGACACTAAAACCGATAATATTATTGGTACATGGACTGCAGGATCATCCACTATGACCGCAATGGTTGGAACAAAGACTATTACAGAATACTTTGTAGATGTAGCTGGATTAACAGCTGAAGAGGCTGCACTTTATGTAAATCTTATTGATCAGGCTTTAAAACAGGCTTTCACAGGATCAATAACTATAAAGGCAGATAAGACTTATACATCCAATCTTGGAGGCAGTGACGATTCAGGGACATGGAGTCTCAATTCGGACCGTTCCGAGCTTACAATGGTTTCTGCCGTAGATGGGCCAATGACTTATGATGTAGTTGAGCTTACTTCATCCAAACTTAAGCTTCATATTGAAGAAACTGTAAGTGAGGATCTTAATGGTGATGATATTGATGAATTAATAAGTGTTACCGCAGACGTTACACTTAACCAATAACAATGAGATCTGTAACTGAATGGTTCCGGATTTCTTAGCAGAATCAAACAAATAAAAGGGGTTTTAAAGGCGGCAAAACCGATTAACCGCAAAGTTTGCAAAGCCCTGATAACTATCAGGGGTGACCAAAGTTCGCAAAGGGTTTGAAAAAAAATCTGAGTCTTTGTGTACTTTGAACAATACTTTGTCTGCTCATCGGTAAAAGTACTTCTTCTAAAGCCCCTTTTACTTTATTAATAGTTCACCGGACCACTATTTATTCAATGGATCAGGCTCTTACCATTCATGGGATTATTGTATAATGTAACCATAGAGACTGTTACGTAAAAATTTTTCTCCAAAGATTTACTCATTTCTGGAATAATGTTTAACTTTAATTCTGTAATGAGAATTAAAAGTCAGGCAAAGGAATACTGATTCATTATTAGCCGGGTTGAAGGATTTAATTTGTGTGACTGGCGGGGTTGTGCATAGATAATGAGAACTTTTGCCCTTGAATTGCAGCAGACTATTCATCCTAAAATACTTAAAATGAAAAGGTTAAAATTTTCTGCGACAATTACTGCAATTCTTGGATCCCTTTCAGTTTTGGCAGTGATCTCATTATTTCTTGCTCTCCATGATATTGCTAATCATGAGGCGGATCAAACTCTGGAATGGTTTGTTGTCCGAATCTGTATCATTGTACTGTTTACCTTTACAATTTCAACATTTGTGACACTGGCATTTTTACACAAATCTCCAAATCACTTCCATGATCATTCTTTAAATACTTAGTTATATCCAGATGTATACAACCTGCCACAGTAGTGATAATGTGATGTAGAAACGACCATGTGATCTTGTGAATTGTCCTATTCATCCACCTAAATATTATAAAAACGAAAATCTCGATTCAGTCAGAGAATTCATAAATAAAAATGATTTTGTGATACTGATAAGTCAGGTTGACGGAAAACCATGGGCAACACATATTCCGTTATTACTTGACAAAGATGTCAATGATAAGGATATTTTAATTGGACATATATCCAGAGCAAATAGCCAATGGAAGGATTTTGATGCAAATGAGGAAATGCTCGTTGTGTTTTCCGGCCCCAATGCTTATGTCTCAGCTTCATGGTACGACCACGAAAATGTACCAACATGGAATTATATTGCAGTCCATGTTTATGGCAGGATTCATATAATAGAAGGGGAATTTTTAATACAGCAACTAAGTAAACTTGTAGATAAATATGAATCCGATATGCAAAGGCCGGTGAAAGTGGATAAGATGACGAAAGAATTTGTTGAGAGCCAAATTAAAGGGATAGTTGGATTTGAGATAGAGATTACAGATATTCAGGCCGTGATGAAATTATCTCAGAACAGAGATGATAAAAACTATGACAGAGTTATAAATGGATTGGAACAAAAAGGAGACATAAATTCTTTGGAGATAGCACGACTAATGAAGAAATGATTTATACTGCATACAACAGCAAGGGTAACCAATTGCCTGGCAGGCTAACCGATCTTAACTGAAATTAATCAACTTTAGTTTAACACCATAATTGGTTCAATTATGAAATCTACGCAGTATAACAAACTATTTTTGTCAGCATATTTCATAATTTTAATATTAATGTTTTTTTTAGTTTTAAAAACAGGATCGCACAACCCAGTTTTATCATTAGTATTTGGGATTGTTTTCATTCTTTTTTTAAGCCTCGCCCTTTCTTTTTACAAATTGACAATTTCTATTGATGATGAAATTGTTTCTTTTAAGTTTGGTATAGGTTTGATTAAGAAGGAGTATAGACTAGACATGATTAAGAATTGTAAACCAGTACCAGGTAAATTCTCAATCTATAGCAGGATTAGTTTCGAGAATCTTCCTGACGGCGGCAAATCATATGTGCTTTCATCGGCATTACCTTCAGTAGAGATAACTTATGAAGATAAAAACGGAATTCTTAAAAGTGATAGGATTGGGACAGATAAGCCCTATGAAATTACCAATTGTATTAATAAATCAATTAGTCTACAAGGGTCAGAAGTCACAGCGAGATTTAGGTCAGCAGAGAAGATGGGAAATAAGCCTATTAATTAAATATCCAAATCAAGCAGGAATTCGAAGCAATCTGGTATATTAGACTTTAAATAAAAAATGGAATTATGAAAAAAGCGACATTCATTTTTACTTTTCTTGCAATCTTTGCCTTGATGTCACAGGTTTCTGCTGAACCGGAAATGGCACTTCTAAGACAACACCCCAAAAACTGGCGTTATTTTGATAATGGCACCGGAAAACCGGTTTATCTCGTTTCTTCACACACATGGATGGCGGACCTGACTTCGCCTGGCTGGCCCCAGGGTGACTGGGATGCCAACAAGTTGAATAAATATCTCGATTTTATCCAATACTGGAACCTGAATTTCATCAGGACATGGATGTGGGAACATGATGCTGGAGCAGAGGGTATCTGGGTGAAGAATGAGAAGGGTAAGTTCGACCTGACAAAGTTGAATCAGGCCTATTTTGACCGGCTCTATTCTTTTGTACGTGAAGCTGAAAAGCGGCATATTTACGTCAGCGTGATGCTTTTTCAGGGTTTCAGCGGAGCCCTCTCTTTCCATGAAGAAAATTTTTTGAGCTGGACGCTCCATCCCATGAACGCAAAAAACAACGTTAATGGCATTGATGGCGATCCGACCCGGAAGGGATACGGAATAGAAATCCACAATGTTGAAAACACAACTATCCTTCCTTACTGGGAAGTCTATGTTAAGAAGATGGTTGATACCTTCAACGACTGCAACAATGTGATTTGGGAAATGGGGAATGAGGATCCTTACCCACCTTTTTCGAAGCACTTTATTGATGTCATCCGAGCCTATGAAAGGACAATGCCCAAGCAACATTTGATATATTATTCCGCCGGGAGTTTTACAGGGAATGAAGCCATCTATTCGAGCGATGCCGATATTTATGGTCCACAGGCTGATGATTATGAATGGGGAACAATTAAAAATGTGTATTTCAATAACCCACCAGTCGTTTCCCATCATAAACCGGAGATTCTGGATGCTGATCATGTGGGAAATATTACCTCGCCGAAGACTTTTACCGCGATTGACCAAAGGAACTGGACCTGGAAATCATTCCTGCGCGGTTACCATACACTCTTCATGGATTGCTATGATGCTCATCCCAAATATACAGGCGGCAGTAATTTAACCATTGCAGACCATCCGATTCCGGGAGTCTCAACCTGCCCGCTATGGGATCCACAACGAAGGAGTCTGGGGAATACACTTCGCTTTGCTAACAAGATGAAGTATCTGGAGGATACCCAGCCAACCGAAGATACGAATATGTGTTCCACCGGGTATTGTCTGTATTCAATTGGTAAAGAATACATTGCGTACCAGCCGGATGTTTCGGGGAGCATCACCCTGGATCTGGCGAAGGGTTCATACAAAGTGGAGACCTTTGATACTGACGACAGTTCTTCCGAAACATCAAAAATCAGTGGTTGGACTGGTGGCAAAAGAACCTTCGAGAAACCCTCGCATGTGAGTCAGGATTGGGTGTTATACCTTGTCAGGTGATATTTTAGAGCTTCGGGAACGCGAAAAGTATCCGATTTTAACTTGAAGGAGTTTCTGCGATTTTTTTAAATCCGGAATAATGGAATCGGAATCGATACCCTGTGAAGTATTAGAGATTATGAAAAAGCGAAAATTCTTTTTTACTCTTCAGTTCATCCAGGTTTTTATACTGCTATCGTTTTTCAATAGTTGTGAAACAGATCAATACAAACAAACTGCTCAGATACCCACTTTAATTTCAGCTGAGATTTCTGATATAACTCAAACTTCTGCAATAGTGGGAGGCAATATTGTAAATGATGGAGGTGCACCCATTACAGCAAGAGGCGTTTGCTGGTTTACTTCAGACAATCCGACTATAGCTGATTTTAAAACTTCAGATGGGATAGGTGCCGGTATTTTTACATGTTATATAGATGATTTATTCCCTGGTAAGCTGTATCATGCCCGGGCTTATGCTATAAATTCAGAAGGTGTCGGTTATGGACCGGATATTGCTTTTACAACTGTTTCATCAACTTCCTTATCTATAGGCGATACATACCAGGGTGGAATAATTTTCTACCTGGGGGGGACCTTCCCTGAACAGTATGGACTTGTTTGTGCTCATAGCGACCAGGGGACAATTGTCCCCTGGTATTCTCAAAATTATATTTACTATGGTACAACAAGTACTGCAATTGGTTCAGGGCAAACAAATACCAGCTCCCTTGTCAGTATTCTTGGAAATGGTTTTTATGCTGCTAAGTTTTGCGATGACCTGGTTTTAAATGGTTTTGATGATTGGTTTTTACCTTCCAGAGATGAATTGGGACTAATGTATACCAATTTGAAAAAAAATGGATTTGGGAATTTTACGAATAGCAGCTACTGGAGTAGTTCAGAGTATGATTATCTAAGTGCATATGCCCAGTATTTTATTAGTGGCCGGCAGAGCTGCAATAATAAATTTCATAGTTATAATATACGGGCAGTCCGGCCTTTTGGCATTCAGCAGGGAACCTTGCCTGGCAAAGGTTTCCTTACGCGTGACCACTAACCAAATTCTTTACCGGATCTTTTCTTAGAAGTTAAGGTTTGATTTGTCAGGTTAAAGGCATTCAAAGTAAAATCTGAATTGTCTGCTCATGATACCTGTCATTAGCGGAAAAGAAAGAAGCTCTGATTCTACTTGTCGGGAAATGACTTATCATCCGGAAACAGACTGATTTATAACTTGTTTTGTATATAGACATTTAGAGATCGAGGTGTGAATATTGTAACTCTAATGAGGAATTTTGTAAATCACCAGAGACTTACTGAGGTTACCTTTGTGGCATTGGTTTAAAAGAACAGATTAAAAAAAAGATGATGAAAAAATTATTATTACTCGGATTTGTTATTATTCTTACAGCTCCTGTTTTTTCCCAGATTAAATTCGGGATTAAGGCTGGTGGTGAAACCACAACTGTACCATCTTACCAGCTTGGTAACGGAGCTGCAACTATTAATGCTCTTAAGGATGCTTCCTGGGGATATCATGCCGGCATATTTCTGCGGTTTGGTTTGGGCCCTGTATATCTGCAGCCTGAGGCAGTATTTGCTTCTACTTCTTTTGATTATAATGTTACCACGGTAAATATGACTGCATTAAGAACCCAGAAATTCAACAGAATTTCTATACCGGTGTTGCTTGGACTTAAACTGGGTCCGTTGCGTATAAACGCGGGTCCGGCTGCATCAGTGATGATAGGTTCTCCATCAGCACTTATCAATGATCCCGATTTTGAAAATATGTACAGGAGAACGGTATACGGATACCAGGCAGGTTTAGGTATTGACCTTGGACCTCTTACTCTTGATGTCAGATATGCAGGTAGTCTGGGTGAAAAATATGGTAATTCGGTCAACATTGGCGGGCAGACTTTTAAACTTGATTATGGACAATCTTCACTATTGTTAAGTGTTGGACTGATGTTCTAGAAAGTCTGTTATATTTCAGTGCAGGGCCATATTTAAAACGTGTCCCTGCTTTTTTTTATCTTGTCCGATTATGCGGGCATGTTGCTGAATTCTTCCCGATCGCATTAGCATGGTTTTGGAGATCAATGCTGATGGAACAGGGTTTACCAGTTATTTGTAATTTCTCAGGGTGGAATTGTAAAATCCAGTTATCTGTTGATTGCAGAAAAGGAAATTGACTACTTCACGGATTTATCTGAATGTTTGGCTCCTGAGTTTTTTTTGATGCCTGAATGGAATTTGGGAAACCAACCTTGTATTCTTGCAAACCTGCTTTTGATAAATTTCCCTCCACTATTTTTTTCTTTATAATTCTGGTCGCCAATTAATAGTGCGATAGGTTTAAGTTCTTCATATTCCTCACAAAAAACTTTCAACATTGCAGCGAACGGCAAAAACAATATCATTCCGGCCACACCCCAGACTAAAGCCCCAATTATCAGACTTAGAATGGCTACTATTGCATTAATATGTAAACTACCTCCTACAATCTTTGGACTGAGAAAATTATCCGAGATCAATTGAACGGCCCAGAATAATACTGCAACTGCTATTACCGGCCACAGAGAATCATATGACACAAAAGCATAAAGGATAGGAATTATAGCTCCAAAAGCTGTCCCTATGTAAGGAACAATGGACAAAACAGCAGCTAAAAAGCCAAACAGGAATGGATTGTCGATACCGATAATCCAGAGCCCAAGGCTATTTGCCAGTCCAATTATTATGATGAGAAGAATCATTCCGGACAAATATTTTTGTCCAACCTGTTGAACGGATTTAAACATCTTTACAACTCTTTCCCTTTTATCTTCCGGAGAAAAGCTAATTAATGCCTGTGTTAATCCATGTCTGTAAATTAAGATTAGAAAAGTAAATATAATTGTTCCAAAAAGTCCGGCGAGAAAAGTTGTCGTTGTGGTGAAGGTTTTGCTTACCAATGAGCCTTTTGATTCGTTAAGCCAATCCTTGATTTTGTCAGATAGCTCATTTTTTCCCAGATCTGATATAATATTCACATTCTTGTTGATATATAATGTGACATCAGCAAAGGCACGGATGATTCTATCCTGAAAGTCAGATAACTCTTTTGAGAGTTCGATAAGTTGAGTTGAGAATAGGGAAATACCTCCTCCAATTATTAAAATAACTGTTAAAACGGAGAGAAAAGCAGCGAATATTTTATTCATCCCCCATGACTCAAACCTCTTTGTTAAAGGAAAAAGTATAAAGGACATAAACAAAGCAAAGCCTAATGGAATCAGAATAGACTTCGCCAAAATTAAGATTGCAAAAAGCGCAAATACGGTGGCCAATGCATAAAACAGTTTCTGAAAAGACAGATTCATTTTAATTCGGTGCAAAAAAAGCAAATATATAAAATTGAGCAACTTATATCAAGTTAAGTGCTCGCTATTAACAGGATGAGTTTGTTTTTTAAACTAAAGATTTCCTTAATCATTATTGAATTGGCTGCTGGAGTCGCAGCGGGCTGCCACCATGGCACAATAAAGCAATGAATTATGCAAGTCTTTACAATTATTCTGTAAAGATTTTTTAATGGAAGACACCTATATTACATTGAAAAACCAATCCGAAACAGAACATGTGGTTTTCCAAATCAGCTGATGTAGTTTTAGATGAACTAATTGTTGATCAGGCTTATGGACTTTCTGACGAAGAAGCCTTAACCAGATTGAAGAAATCCGGTGCGAATAAACTATTGACTGAAAAGAAGAAAAGCATATTCCTGCTTTTTTTTGCACAGCTAAAGAACTGGCTGATTTATATCTTGCTTGGAGCGGTGGTTATAACCATCTTCATGGGTGAGTATGTTGATGCGGCAATAATTTTATTAGTTATAAATATTAATGCTTTACTGGGTGTTGTTCAGGAAGTCAAAGCCGGGAAAGCGATTGAAGCCCTGCAGAAACTGACATTCCCCAGAGCACTGGTTCGCAGAAACGGGGTAGTTAAGGAGATTGATTCTGAAAAATCGTTCCCGGAGATATCCTTATCCTTGATACGGGAAGAATCATTCCTGCAGATATTCGCCTGATTGAATGCATTAATCTTCAGGTCGATGAATCATCATTGACCGGCGAATCAGTTCCATCAGAAAAAGACGCTTCCCTTATTCAGGCTGACCTGAGAACTGACTTGGGAGACCGTTTAAACCTGGGCTATATGTCGACGATCATTACCAATGGAAGGGGAGTAGGGGTGGTAGTGGGAACAGGCATGAATACCGAAATTGGCAAAATCGCTTCCCTGATGGCTACGGAGGTCAGGACGCGAACCCCATTGGAAATCCGTTTGGATAAACTGGGAAAGAACTTAGGAATCATTGCAATTGTAATTTGTGTATTGATTTTCATCATTGCAATTTTTCAGGATAGGGATTTGTCTGAAATGTTCCTGATGTCGGTTTCCCTCGCTGTAGCTGCCATACCCGAAGGACTGGCCGCAATAGTGGTAGTCGTGCTGGCTATAGGCGTAACCAGCCTTTCGAAAAAAAACACCATAGTTAAGAAACTTTCAGCTGTTGAAACTCTTGGTTCCCTGAATATTATCTGCTCAGACAAAACAGGCACCCTGACGCAGAACAAAATGACGGTTACAAGCTTCTTCACCCTTGAAGGTCAGGTGGACACCGGAATAATGTATCCGACTTCAGAAGAATTGAAATTTCTTGCAAAAGCCATGATCCTTTGCTCGGATGCAAGCTACGACAATGGTGCTGGGACCGGAGATCCAACCGAAATAGCCTTGTTCGTCATGGCAGAAAAGCTGGGGGTTGACACTAAAGCATTGCAATACAGCAACAAGCGTATCGATGAATCAGCATTTGATTCTGACCGGAAGTTAATGTCAACACTGGTTGTCGAAAAGGGGAAGTTTATTGTTTATACCAAAGGCGCCATCGGAAATCTGATTAAGATCTGCACCCACGTTTCAGAAGAAGGAAAAACTACCCCTCTTACCGAAGCTCATAAAAAGAGATACCTTGATGCAGCTGTTAAAATGTCTGACCAGGCTTTGCGTACCCTTGGAGCAGCATATAAGCCGGTTAAGGAAAAAATTGAACCTTCCGGGATGGAAAAAGACCTGGTTCTTGTTGGCCTCGTGGGAATGATCGACCCTCCGAGGGCAGGTGTTAAGGACTCGATTCTAAAAGCAAAAAGTGCCGGGGTCAGAACACTTATGATTACCGGGGACCATAAGAATACCGCTTTCGCCATTGCCAGTCAGCTTGGAATTGCGGAGAAAATGGAGCAGACAATTACCGGACAGGAAATCGATCAGCTTACTGACCAGGAATTCGCGGAGAAGATTAACAATTATTATGTTTTTGCACGTGTCACCCCCGAACATAAAGTAAAAATTGTAAGGGTCTTGAAATCCATGGGCAACATCGTTTCCATGACAGGTGACGGGGTCAACGATGCACCATCATTAAACACTGCCGATATAGGAGTTGCGATGGGCATTAGCGGCACCGATGTTGCCAAAAGCGCTTCGGATATGATCCTTACTGATGATAATTTTTCAACTATTGTTGCAGCCATTGAGCAGGGAAGAAATATTTACAATAACATTAAAAAGTCTGTAATTTTTCTGATCACCTGTAATCTGGGTGAAGTAATAACCATATTCATAGCACTGATTATTGGTTGGAAATCCCCATTAATTGCCACCCAGCTTCTGTGGATAAACCTGATCACCGATTCACTGCCTGCGATAGCTCTGGGAATGGATCCGGGAAACCCTGATGTAATGAAAGAAAAGCCACGACCTGCAAAAGAGAGTTTCTTTGCAAATGGCTCCGGCATGCATGTTTTGCTAGGGGGATTTTTAATCGGGGCATTAACTATCGCGGCTTACTATTTTGGTTATTATGAGAAGGGTTACACCCCGTTTGATAAGCAGGTACCACAAAACATAGTAGAATATGCCCGTACCATGGCTTTCATGGTGTTAGTGGTTTGTCAGCTGGTATATTCGCTGGCTCTGAGGAATGAACGGAAATCCATTTTCACAACAGGAATCTTTTCTAATAAAATTCTTATGGGAGCTATTCTGATTGGATTGGCCCTTCAACTGGTTGTGGTTGGAATACCGGCCATCAAAGATGCATTTCATTTGCAGATGCCTGATATTAGGGCATGGGGGATTATTTTTGTACTTGGATTTACTCCCTTGGTTTTAAATGAGTTTATTAAGTTATTTATCAGAGCTTCTGGCAGGCCGGCTCCTCGCTAGCCCGGGCTATTTTTTAACGCTCGGCCCTGCCATCCGGTTAACAAGATCATGATTATTAAAATTTGTGTGAGTGTGAGAGTGAGAGTGAGAAAAAAAGAGTGAGCTGCTCGCTCTCGCTCACACACTCACTCTTTTTTAGTACCCGGAGCCGGGATCGAACCGGCACAGCATTGCTGCCACTGGTGTTTGAGACCAGCGCGTCTACCAATTCCGCCATCCGGGCATCAAATAAAATTGGTTTTTATCGTTTATCAATCTATATCAAAAGAACATTTGCTTCCCAATGGCGGTAACTGCTTTTTTAACACTCGGCCCTGCCATCCGGGCGGTTAACTGTCTTGCAGTCTTGCAGTCTTGCAGTCTTGCAAGTCAATCGGTTTGAAGGCAAAGAACAGGACTGCGAAAATAGAAAATATTTTAGACTTTTGTCTTGTGCCTTTTATCTTTTATCTTTTGACAGATCAAGAATTTCAACTTTCCTGAATTCAACAGGATGACTCTCTGCCTGCAAACAAATGTAACCCTTCTTCAGAAGTGTGCCTTCAGGCAGGGGGAATCCTTCCGGAATGGCATTGCCTCCTACCTGCGGATGCATATAGGTAAGTACAGTGTCTCCATCAAGGATATGGTGAATAACACTGTCTCCCATAACAACAAACTCGGCCTTAACCCATATATCTCCATTATATGTTTTTGAAGTGGATTCAGTGCAATGCTGTGTTACAAGCTGCCCGTTCATCTCAATATTAGTCCCGGGAGTACAGACATTTGAAGTATGACGTTCGGATATTCCGTCACCACCGAGGAACTGTCCTTCAATTGAAACGGGGAAATCCTGGTTTAAACCCATCGTTGCTGCCGATTGCGCATGAAGCATAACGCCGCTGTTCCTGAATCCCCATGAAGGTCCTCCGGGTGTCTGTTCGCCGGTAAACCGGTATTCGACCAGGAGCTTGTAATAGGAGTAAGGGGTTTTATAGAAAATATGCCCGAATTCACCATTGAATTTATCATACTGGTCGTAGGATACTCTTAAAAGACCGTCATCAACACGGAAAGTATTATTATAATTATTGTTGAGCTCGTAGCCCGAGATCTTTATGTCCCAGCCATCAAGATCTTTCCCGTTGAACAGACTGACCCAGCCATCTTCTTTGTTCTTTGGAGCCGGAGATGAGCACGCAATGAGAAATAGCATCAAAAATGAAAAATAAGTTATCCGTATCATATTTCAGGTATTAATTTTTTTTACCACGGAGTTACATGCACAGATTTGTGACAAAGATCAACCCTTTGAGTCTTTTCTCCCTGCGACCGGCGAGCCATTATCCTTCAATCTTCACAATCATCTCCCTTATTGCAATCTCAATCCCCTCGGCATCATATCCGCACTCCCTGTAAAGCTCATCCTGGGTGCCATGCTCAACAAAATAATCGGGTATGCCGAGACGCCTGACTTCAGCTTCATAGCCGTTGTCGCTTTTGAATTCGACTACTGCGCTTCCAAATCCTCCGCTGAGTATACCATCCTCAATAGTGATAATATACCTGAAATTTGTGAAAACCTTATGCAGGAGCTCCCTGTCAATCGGAGATGCAAATCTCATATCATAGTGTGCGATGGAGATCTTTTCTGCCGATAGTTTTTTAATAACGGCAGCAGCAGTATTTCCGGGCTGTCCGATAGTTAAAACAGCAAGGTCGCTGCCTTCGCTTATTATGCGTCCTTTCCCTATCTCTATCTCAAGAAATGGCCTTTGCCAATCGATATACTGTCCCCGTCCGCGCGGATAGCGTATTGAGAATGGAGAATGGTTTTTCTTAAGCTGGGCGGTGTACAGTAAATTTCTTAGTTCAATTTCATCCATCGGGGCCGATACAACCATATTGGGTATGCTGCGGAGGAAGGCAATATCAAAAAAACCATGATGTGTTGCGCCATCTGATCCGACCAGTCCTCCCCGGTCGACGCAGAGAATTACAGGGAGGTTTTGTAATGCAACATCATGGATTATCTGGTCATATGCTCTCTGAAGGAATGATGAATATATGCTGCAATATGGTATAATTCCCTGGGCTGCGAGTCCCGCCGAAAATGTTACTGCATGCTGTTCTGCTATACCGACATCGTATGTTCTGGAAGGAAACTCATGCATCATGGGTAACAGATAGCTTCCTGACGGCATTGCCGGTGTTACTGCTGCAATCTTATCATTCATTCTGGCAAGTTCAAGAACTGTATATCCGAAGACCTCCTGCCAGGTAGGTATTTTATTATCAGCTGTGTTTTCAATGATCTCTCCGGTCTCCTTGTCAAACTTGCCCGGAGCATGAAAAGTGGTCTGGTTCTCTTCAGCCTGTTTAAAGCCTTTCCCTTTGACAGTCAGGCAGTGAAGCAGCTTAGGACCGGGTATCCTTTTCAAATCCTCCAGGACTTTTATCAGGTGAAGGATATCGTGGCCGTCAATTGGGCCGAAATATCTGAAATTCAAGCCTTCAAACAGATTACTTCTGTCGAGGATGGTGCTTTTTAATCCAGCTTCAATCTGGGCAGCCAGCGTTCTTGCATCAGGACTGTGTTTCCCGAATACTCCGAGCATCTTCCAGATCCTGTCCTTGAATCTATTATATGTTTTGCTTGTGGTTATATCAAGGAGATATTCCTTAAGTGCTCCTACATTGGGATCTATGGCAATATTGTTATCATTGAGTATAACGATGAGATCAGATTTCCCGATACCTGCATTATTCAGTCCTTCGAATGCCTGACCCGCTGTCATTGCACCATCGCCGATAACTGCAACAACATGTCTCTTTTCTCCCTGTAGCTGTGCTGCCAGTGCCATTCCCAGCGCTGCAGAGATGGAAGTGGATGAGTGTCCTGTGCCAAAAGCATCATATTCGCTCTCGGCCATTTTCGGGAAACCGCTTATCCCTCTGTATTTCCTGTTTGTAGAGAATTGTTCACGTCTCCCTGTAAGTATCTTATGTCCGTATGCCTGGTGTCCCACATCCCATATAATCTTGTCGTATGGAGTATTAAATACATAATGAAGGGCAACAGTCAGTTCAACAACTCCCAGACTGGCTCCAAAATGCCCCGGATTATTGCATACTTCATCTATAATGAACTGACGTAGTTCCGCACTGACCTGCATAAGGTCAGAGGGTTCAAGTTTCCTCAGATCTTCAGGTGTTGATATTTTAGAGAGCAGATTCTCTTCCTTATCCATTATTAATTGAAAAAAACAACCAGCAAATATAACAATTATTATTCCCTTGTGTTTGGGATAGCTTATACGCAATTTTCTTATTTTTGTTTTTAATTCACTGTTCAGGTAACAATTTTTCGAAAGTTTGAATGTTATAATCTTAATCATATTCAGATCATGACTAAATCAATATTTGCCATTCTTGGTTCAATAGCTATAGTAATATCTTCTGTCTCATGTGTATCCGGGAAGAAATATGCAGAATTGGAGGGGACAAGCAAGCACTTTATGAATGAGCGAGATGCGTTTAAGACGGATAATATAGGGCTGGAGATGAAAAACAGGGAACTTGAGGCAAAAATGGCTTCGCTTGAAAAAGAGATTGGAAGCATAAAACAGGATATATCCAGGGCTGAGAGTGAGCGTGACAAAGCAGTTGATGATTATAGTAAGCTCTCATCGAAATATACTGAACTTCAGAATGCACAGGAAGATCTGATAAAGGGAAATGTTAAGGAGACACAAAGATTACTTGCAGAACTGAACGCAGCTCAGGATAATCTTCAGAAAAAAGAAGATCTTCTTCGTAAGCTTGGCCAGAATCTGGATTCAAAGAAGGCATCCCTGGATGAGCTTACATTTGAGCTCGACAAGAGAAATGCAAAGCTCGCAGAGCTGGAGAAGATCCTTGATGCCCAGAAAAGAATTGTTCAGGACCTGAAGAATAAAGTATCTGAAGCACTCCTTGGATTTGAGAACAACGGTCTTACTGTGACCCAGAAAGATGGGAAAGTATATATTTCACTCGATGAAAAGCTACTGTTTAAATCAGCAAGCTGGGAAATTGATGTGAATGGAAGGAATGCCCTTAAAAAACTTGCCGCAGTGCTTGAGAAAAACCCGGGAATACAGATAACAATTGAGGGACATACCGATAATGTACCATATAACCCGGGGAACAGTCAGCTAAAAGACAACTGGGATCTGAGTGTAAAAAGGGCAACAACAGTTGTCAGGGTCCTTCTTGAGGGTTCAAAGATCAAGCCTGAGCGATTAACTGCTTCCGGAAGGAGCGAATATCTTCCTGTTGATAACCATAGTACATCTGATGCACGTCAGAAGAACAGGAGAACAGAGATTGTCCTTACTCCGGATCTGACGGAGCTTTACGAGCTGATCAATAAATATTAATGAGTCGCACTGAGTTTTCACGCCTGCCTGCCATGTAATTCTTCAGAATTCCGGGAACAGATTAAATAATCTGATGTTGCTCATTATTAAGGGAAGTTTCTCCTCCTTTTGAAGGAGGAGTACCCCGGAGCGAAAGCGAAGGGGGGAGGTGGTTGATTGCTTATGTAATTAACATTATGTATTTTAGAAAGGAATTATAATCAACCACCCCGGCCAACCGCCAGTTGGCAGTTGGCCACCCATCTTTCAAAAGCTAATCTTTGTACACCTCTTGCCTTCTGGATAAATTCTAAAACAGATTCAAAATTTAGAGAGATCGGCAATGGATAAGGAGATTCCTCGCTTTGCCCGGAATGACAGTATAATACATTGTTAGAGAGGGAGAAACGGCGATTCGTCGCATATTTATATCAATAAATAAGTATAGTTCGAATCGCCGCTTCTCCCTCTCTCTCCTAAGAATGAAATGTCATTCCGAGCAGCGCGAGGAATCTCATATATCTTTTGCAATCAAAATTTCATATTGTATTTCAGCGTATTATGTAATGAGTCCTCTGATCATTATAAAGATGTGTACAAAGAGTAGTTTCAAAAGGAGGGGAGACTTCCAAAAATAAACTATTACTTGAATTCTGAAGAATTGCACTGCTGGTAAGTAGCATGTAACACTGTTTATTCAAGACTCTCTTCAGTATCATTCAGAGAATTCCTGTAACCTTACTTTCATATTTTTAAGGGCTTTAAGGAGATTATCTTCGGGTCTGAGAAAGTCCTGGTTCCCCCAGAAGTCCTGATCATAACTTGTAATTGTCCGGGAAAAGACGGAATGTATTGGGGCGAGTTCTTCCCTTTCAAAGCGTCTGACGTTTTTCTGAACTATATCGGTTATTGCCAATTCAAAAAAGACAAGGTACTGGCTGTTAAAAAGCTTCTTCTTCTGTTTTGATGAAAACATCAGGTCGCCTCTTACATGGCTTAAAAAGTATATGTCATTTATTTTTCGATAGCTTACTGAATATTTTACAGATAAAGGCCAGGTATTGAATCCTTTGGAAGAGTTAGAGATAAACGACTCCTTCATCTTGTGAATAAGAGCCGGGTTGAGTTCAAATTCTGCATGAAGAATGGCGAAATCCACAGTATTGATGTAAACCATACCCTTGTAGAGAGGCTGATCAATGTCTTCCTTCTGTTCGAACTCTATCGCATAGGCCGATTCATCTTCCCAGGTTACGATATCAGAAAGCCTGTACCTGTAATCGGACATGCTTTCCCTGTTAAGAAAATCGAAAAGATGTCTGACACCATCCAGCTCAAGACAAGTGCTTAATCCAGCCTTCAGCCTTACAGCAAGTGTATCAGTGCGTTTGATGTTCTCAATCTTCCTGCTTCTGAATATTTTCATCTGATCGCCAAGCAGTGATCCTGTATATGATGTTTTGAAGATCTGCACAATTGCCTCCGAGTAGTTCTGGAGTTCTTTCTTTTTTAAAACACCTTCCCTGTAAAAGCCTGTCATTTGGACAGGGTCATTGCTGTAATTACGGCGTATTGCCAGGACTGTCTTATTGATTATTTCCTGCGGGATCTGGTTCCTGATTATTATTTCCGGAATAGAGATGAACTCTCTTTTCATCGGAATTGAAAAATCAGCACGAAATGCCTGTCTAACAGGTATTTCACTCCTGATGTATCCCAGATATGATACTGAAAGAGTGTCATTGTAAAGATCGGGAGTGATTTTAAGTCCGAATTCACCATTATTGTTTGTTACTGTCCCCCTGCCCTTATTCTTTAATCCTATAGTTGCAAACGGCAACGGTTCTGAATTCTCTTCATCAACAATTATACCTGTAATATAGCTGACCATTTCAGGGAGCAATGTGTCGGGAGAGGGCGAATGGATTGTTTCAGAACGGGAAATAATTATGTATTTATCAATTACTGAAAAAGCGAGAGTATTATTCTGAAAGATACTGTCAAGAATAATTCCAAGGCGGAGGTGATTGAAATTCATTTCAGTTTTCACTTCCTTATCGATGAGGCGGCTGTCGTAAGTGAAGTTATAGCCTGTCTGTCCAGATATTATATCAAGCGCTTCGCTTGTTTTTACAGATCCTGCCCTGAATGTAAAAACAGAATCCAGGATACCCTCCTGGCAATCTGTTTTCTGTGGAATCATCAGAAGCAGAAAAAGTGGAATGGCCTGAAATATTCTGAATATAAAGCCATTAAGCGATGACATATTTCAGTTTTTGAGCTATTTCCTTGTCAGATGGTAAACATCTCCATCTTTGGTATAACTGAGGTTAAAACTAGCACAAATTAAACGAATAATTGTCTCCTGTGGCTGATTATCAATCGGGGATGTCCATTCGTTTTCAAGAATTGCCGGATCAGCTACATCAATATCCATATTATAAACCCTTTTAAGGTCGCTGATAACAACATCAAGTTTTTGTCCGTTATATATAAGTAATCCTGTCTTCCACGAGATATAGTTTGGATTATTATTCATTGTTTTTCGGGAAGTCCCTGAGTCCATTGTACCTACATAACCCGGATCAAGAGAAAGAGATTCCGCCCCCGTATTATTAGAAATAGTGACTTTCCCGGTCTTTACAAATACTTCAACAGCCGATTCTCTGTTCTTTGATATTACATTGAATGATGTTCCTACAACTCTTACTTTAGCTTTACCTGCATCAATGATAAATGGTTTTGAGGCATCAGGCGCTATTTCAAAGAAAGCTTCACCCGTAAGCATCACATTTCTGGCATGATGGCCAAAATTTGAACGATAGCTGAATTCGGAATTGCGGTTAAGATATATTGTGCTACCATCCGGCAGTGAGACCTGTACATTCTTCTGATCATTGCTTGTAGCGATAGTGATTCTTTTGCTGAAGATATCGGGATTTATAAGATATGCACCAGCTGTCCCAAGGCTAAGAATAATCAGGACTATTGCTGCCACCTTCATGAAAGAGCTGCGTAAGAACCCTGACCTGACATGGCTGATTACTCTCTTATCTGCATCCTCATTTATCCTGTCATAGACATTTTTCCAGGCATTATCCACATTTATTTCCTTTTCATCGCTCATACTCCGTAATTCTTTCCATTTTTTAGCGGTATCCGTTTTGTCTTCATCAATAAACCGTCCCAGAAGTTCAGAATGTTCATTCTTTTCACCGGAGAGGAGTGAAGCCAGTTCTTCCCAATCACTGTCGCTATATTTCCCTTTATTATTCATCTCTTTCATTTTTCTGTCAATTCTTTTCTGAATTCTTTGAGTGCCCTGCCCATATTGGCTTCAACCGTTTTAACCGACACTGATAATTTTTCAGCTATCTCATTGTATTTTAATCCTTCAAATCTGTTCATGTAAAAGATCTTTCCGCATCTCTCAGGCAGTTTCTCCAGTATTCCTGCAATCCTGGCTTGTAACTCCTTATAGTTAAGAATATCGGAAGGGCTTTCAGGGCTTTCCGGAAGCCGGAATGACATCTCTTCTGCATGTTTTACCACGATCCTGTTGTGTTCTATGAAATGAAGGCACCGGTTGTGAACCGCCCTGAAGAGATACCCATTCAAAGAACTTTCTATTTTGATTTTTTCCCGGTCCTGCCAGATCCTGTAAAACAGGTCCTGAACTATCTCTTCAGCATCGTCCTGGTCTTTTACCAGTTTCCTTGCATACCGGACCAGGGAAACATAGGAGGATCTGAAAAGTGACTCAAACTGTCTTACATCACCTTGCCGGATCCTCCCTATAATATCAGTATCACTGATCATCTTGTTTCCAATTCCGCTTAATTGTCTTCCCTGTCGCTGAACTTAAGTTTCCTGCTAAGCTTACGTATTGCTGATTCAATGCTCTGGTCAGGCTCAATTACATTATAGTCACCCCAGAATTCCTGATCAGCAAATGCGCTTACCTTTTCTGTAAATACATCCGAATATTTTATCTTTTCTTTCCCTGTAAATTTAATAACTTCCTGGTCAGTTCTGTCAGTCACTGCAATTTCAGACATAGTTGTGTAATAAGTATTGAATAGTCTTTTTGACCAGTCTACTTTAAATTTAACTTCTGCTCTCGAATATACAAAATGTAATTTACCATTCTGTTCGCGGTATTTTGTCCTGTAGGTTGCGATTTCTGGTATAACTTTCATACCCATCGGCTTCTTCCTGATGAAGATGGATGCAGCTGCCTCTTTGTCTTCAAGATTGAAACCGAACTCTACTTCTGTTATTCCGAAGGTTTCCATATTGATAAACAGGCTTCCCATGAACAATGGAATATCAACAGATGGTTTCTGTATGAAGTCGATTACATAATGAGGTTTCTCATCAATTTCAATTACTCCTGAGATTGAATAGTTGTAATACTCCATGGCTTCTGCAGTGAGTACCGATTCTGTATTTTTTGCTATATCAAGCTGCAAAACACTTACCGGACCTCCCTGGAGTTTGAATAATACTGTGTCCATTTTCTGAACATCGGAACTTTTGCGTCCTTTGTAAATCCTCGCGCCATCGAACCTGCCATCGGCGAAATAAGGAGCTTTGAAGATCTCTACCACCGCTTCACCGATAGATACATATGTACGGTTCTTTCTGATAGTCTCCCTGTAGAATGCTGTCATAAGATTTGGTACATCCTCATAGTTTTTACCTATATTTCTGATGGCTTTCTTGACGATATCATAAGGATCGAGAGGTTTTACGACTATCTCCTTTATTGGAATAGGAGCCGATTCAAGTTCAATGATATTCTTGCCTCCGTTATCTTTAAGGTCACTGATAGGGATAACTTTATTCTTATAACCCAGGAATGTGACCTCAAGATTTTTGGATGTGACTGTTTCTCCTATTTTAAGTGTGAATTCTCCGTCAATATTTGTTACAATAGCGACATTGCTCTCCAATACGGCAACTGTAGCAAAAACGAGAGGAGTCCTGGTTTCAGCATCAACGACCTTTCCTTTGATTGTGATCATATTCTGCTGATCGTCTTTTTTTCTGCCCGGATAGTTTCCGGCAGAGGCGTCCTGCACTGCAAAAGCTCCGATAAGAACTGCTGCAATTAGTGAAATGTGTTTAAAAGTTTTCATGGCTGCACTTTATTAAGTTAAAATAACACTTCATTTAATTATCGAATACTGTATTCTTTTCTTTTCAGCATTATGACCTCCATGGTTATCTTGTACCCTATCTCAATCGTTATAAATATTTTCTTATCTTACTTCAATATTTTCGGTGTACATGATAAATGGTCTTGTTAAGCCTTTAAATCTCCTGCTTTCCGGTTATTCATTTCTGAAAAGTTCTTCTTCGGGACATGCATCGCTATCCGGAATGCCCCCTGCAATAGGGATTGAGCTAACAAATTATTGTAACCTGCATTGTCCCGAGTGTGCTTCTGGCTCAGGACTTATGAAACGGCAAAGGGGCTTCATGGATATTGACCTGTTTGACAGGATTATTTCAGAGCTTAAGCCATATCTATGGAATATAAATCTCTATTTCCAGGGAGAATCACTTCTTCATCCCCTGTTTTTTTCTTTTATCAGTAAATGCAGAGGAATCAGAAGTGTAATATCGACCAATGGTCATTTCTTAACTGAGGAAAACTCAGGAAAAATTGCCAGATCGGGGCTTAGCAAACTGATTATTTCACTGGATGGTGTAGATCAGAAAACCTATGGCACATACAGGATCAGTGGAAATGTTGAGACAGTGATTGAAGGGATCAGGAACATTTCGAATGCCAGGAAAAAATTCAACTCATCACTGAAAGTTGAGATACAGGTTCTTGTAAACAAACATAATGAGCATCAGATACCTGAAATACGGAAACTTGCAGCAGCCAACCGGACGGCGTTAAAGCTTAAATCCATGCAGATACTAAGCAGTAACAGTTTTGAATCGTGGCTTCCGGAAGACGAAAAATTCAGAAGGTATACTCTCAGGAACGGAGAGTACATTTTAAAAAGCTCACAGCCTGACAGATGTGCCAGGCTGTGGTTTAATCCCGTCGTCACCTGGGATGGCAAGGTCCTCCCATGCTGTTTTGATAAAGATGCTGAGCATATCATGGGCGATCTTAACCAGGAATCGTTCAGTGATATCTGGAGCGGGGCTAAATACCGGTTGTTCAGAAGGGTATTGCTCTCGGGCAGGGGAGATATTGAAATTTGCAGGAACTGTACCTCGGGAATGAGGGGAGTGAATGTATGAGCCGGGTAATCAGTAATCGGTAATCGGTGGTCAAGACCGAACACCGAATTTCGAACACCGAACATCGAATTTCGAATTTCGAACACCGAACACCGAATACCGGATACCGGATACCCTCTTTATACTGTCATAACATCCTTCTCTTTTACGGCCATCACCTTATCGATCTTCAGTGTATATGAGTGGGTCATCTCCTGTACTTTATCAACAGCTTCTTTTTCAAGATCTTCAGGGAGACCTTCCTTAAGGAGTTGTTTAAGTTCATCATTTGCCCATTTACGTGAATTGCGGATACTGATCTTAGCTGTTTCACCCTCATTCCGTACCTGTTTTACAAGCTGATGGCGTCGTTCTTCGGTCAGGGGCGGGATATTGATACGGATAACTTCGCCGTTATTGACAGGAGTCAGCCCTATATTTGCAGCCATAATAGCTTTTTCGATAGTACCCAGCATATTCTTTTCCCATGGCTGTATGAGTATTGTTTTTGCATCGGGAGTATTAATATTGGATACCTGTGTCAGTGGCGAAATAACTCCATAATAATCTACTGTGATGCCATCAAGCAGGGCCGGGTTTGATCTGCCTGCACGAAGTCTGGCAAGCTCATGTTCAAGATGTTCAAGGGCTTTTTCCATACGGTCCCTGGTCTCTTCGATTATCAGTTCAATATCTTCGTTCATAAGGTTTGGTTTAGGTGGTTTGATCTTAAGTCGGTTCTTTCCTTTTTAAATCTTCTTAAAAACGGAATAGCAAAAATAATAAAATAGGTGGAAAAGCAATAAAAATTCAATTTGAGACCACAGTTCCGATACTCTCTCCCTTGACCAGATTTAAAAGGTTTCCGGGAGTGTTCATATCAAAAACTATAATTGGCATATTATTGTCGCGACACATTGTAAAAGCCGTTGAGTCCATCACCTTAAGCCTTTTATTTATTACCTCCTCGAAAGAGATCATATCATATTTAACGGCTGAAGGCACTTTTTCAGGATCTGCAGAATAGACGCCATCCACCCTGGTACCTTTGAGTAGCACATCAGCGCCTATTTCCACGGCTCTCAATGCGGAGGCGGTGTCGGTGGTGAAGAATGGATTCCCGGTGCCTCCGGAGAGGATGGCTACGGCCTTGTTTTTCATTACTTCCAGGACCTTGTCCCTGTTGTAGAGTTCACCGACAGGCTCCATTCTGATTGAGGTAAATACCTTTGCCCTGCCACCAAGCCTTGTAATGGCACTTTCGAGTGCAATGCTGTTTATCACAGTAGCAAGCATTCCCATCTGGTCGCCTTTGACTCTGTCGAAACCTGATTCCGTACCGCTAAGTCCACGGAAGATATTTCCTCCTCCAATGACTATCGCCACTTCACATCCTTCATTTACGACATCAGCTACCTGCTTTGCATATTCAGTAAGCACAGAATCATCTATTCCCTGGTTTCCGTTCCCGGCGAGTGATTCGCCACTGAGCTTTAATAATATCCTGGAGTATTTCATAAAAATGGTTCTTTTATGTAAAGATAGAAATATAACCAAAAACCCACCGAAAGGGGAAAAATAATAGGAAGGGGGGCCCAGGTTATTATGTCTGGAAAAAAAAGTGGCGCCCTAGAGCGCCACCGGAATATTTAAATATGAACTTACGTATTACAGATTAAGAGAATAACGTTTGAAATCAGTTACAGTCAGCTCCTTGTTTGCAGACTGGAGATACTGCTTGATTGTCATTTTGTTATCCTTTACAAAATCCTGATTAAGGAGTGTGCTGTCCTTGAAGAATTTTGCGAGTTTACCCTGTGCTATTTTATCCAGCATCTCTTCGGGTTTACCATCGCGTCTTGCCTGTTCTTTCCCAATCTCGATCTCCTGGGCAATAACTGATTCCGGAACAAAGTCCTTATCAACAGCTACAGGATTCATGGCAGCGATCTGCATTGCAACATCTTTGTAAACCTGAATATCAACACCAGCTTTTGTGAAGCCAACAAGTGTGGCAAGTTTATTTCCCGGGTGAATGTAAGCCTGAACATGAGCAGCTTCGATCTTTTCGTAGTATGAAAGGTCGAGTTTCTCACCTATAATTCCAACGTATTCAACGATTTTGTCGCCAATTTTACCGCCATCCATTGAAAGGGATTTCAACTCCTCAAGGCTGGCAGGTTTGCTGGTGAGGGCAATATCAAGTATTTTGGTTGCAAGAGCCATGAAATCGGCATTTTTTGCAACGAAGTCTGTTTCACTGTTCAGAACGATAATCGCTCCCAGTTTGGCATCCTGGGAAGTTTTTGAAAGTACAACTCCTTCTGTGGCGTCTCTGTCAGCACGTTTGTTCGCAACTGCCTGTCCCTTCTTGCGGATGATTTCTATTGCTTTGTCAAAGTTGCCTTCAGCTTCTTCAAGCGCTTTCTTGCAATCCATCATTCCTGCCAGGGTGACTCTCCTTAATTTGGCAACATCTGCAGCATTTATAACAGCCATGGTATTTCTTTTATTATGGTAATCAATAATAGTTTATTTTATTCTTCTTCAGTTTCATCGATAGTTTTGATGAGATCTTCCTCTTCTTCCAATTCTACAGTAACATCATCATCATCATCAATCTCAACTTCTTCTTCCTCTTCCTCGTCTTCTTCAACTATCGCCTCGATAATTGCAGCAGGAATATCCTTGGTTTCAAGTTCTTTCCTGATGATTTTCTTATCTTTTGGCTGTGGTTCCTTGTCTTTTTCAATTTTTCTGTCATTAAGACCCTCTTCGATGGCCTGGCAGAGGATGCCTATGATCAGAGAGATCGATTTTGATGCATCATCATTTGCCGGGATCGGGAATTCGATATCTGACGGATCAGAATTGGTATCAACCATTGCGAAAACAGGAATTCCAAGTCTTTTTGCCTCTCTTACGGCTATATGCTCTTTGCTTACATCAACAATAAAAAGTGCTGAAGGGAGTCTTGTAAGGTCAATTATACTGCCAAGTGTTTTTTCAAGTTTGGCTCTCTGCCTGGTGACCTGGAGTCTTTCACGTTTTGAAAGGTTTGAAAAAGTTCCGTCAGTAGCCATTTTGTCGATCGATGACATTTTCTTGACAGCTTTACGGATTGTCGGGAAATTTGTTAACATTCCACCTGGCCAGCGTTCTGTAACATACGGCATATTGACCGCTTTTACTTTCTCAGCTACAATCTCTTTAGCCTGTTTTTTTGTTGCTACAAACAAAACTTTTTTACCGGATCTAGCAATGTGTTTCATTGCAGATGCAGCCTCTTCAATTTTAACGGCTGTTTTTTCAAGGTCAATGATGTGAATCCCGTTGCGCTCCATGAATATATAAGGAGCCATGGCAGGGTTCCATTTTCTTTTCAGGTGTCCGAAGTGAACGCCTGCATCAAGCAATTCTTTAAAATTTGTTCTTGGCATTTTGTCTTTTTTTTAAGTTTACATTCCTTCAATCAATTGCAAAGTAGTCCCGCAAAGCGGAAGTCTTCACAATTTAGATACTAAACTTGCATCTATAGCGACTGACTAATTAATTCCTAACGTTTACTGAACTGGAATCTCTTACGGGCTTTTGGCTGGCCTGGTTTCTTTCTTTCAACCTCACGCGGGTCGCGTGTAAGAAATCCTTGTGCCTTAAGAGCTGGTTTAACTTCAGCGTCAATCATTACAAGGGCCCTGGTAATTCCCAGACGAAGAGCTTCAGCCTGTCCTTTTACTCCGCCACCATCAAGATTGACATTGATGTCATATTTGTCAACAACGTTTAAAAGAACCAATGGCTGTGTCACTACATACTGAAGTGTTTCTGCGCCAAAGTATTCTTTATAATCCCTACCGTTAACAGTAATCTTTCCCTTGCCATCACTTAAATATACCCGGGCTACAGCTGCCTTACGTCTTCCAAGAGCATTGATTGGTTCCATATCTGTTGCTTATTGTATTAAAGTTCAATTTTTTTTGGTTTCTGTGCTTCATGAGGATGCACACTTCCCGGATAAACATGAAGATTTCTGTAGAGTTCGCTTCCCAGCCTGTTCTTGGGTAACATGCCTTTAACAGCATGTTCAATCAGACTGATTGGTTTCTTCTTCAGCATGGCTTCTGCAGTGGTAAACCTCTGACCTCCCGGAAATCCGGTGTGTCTGATATATATCTTGTCAGACCATTTTGCACCCGAAAGATTAATTTTTTCAGCGTTTATAACTATTACATTATCGCCGCAGTCAACATGAGGTGTAAAGTTGGTTTTGTGCTTTCCTCTAAGCATAGAGGCCACAACTGAAGCAAGTCTTCCGAGGATCATGCCATCAGCATCAATAATAACCCACTCCTTGTTTACAGTAGCTTTATTTGCTGATACTGTTTTATAGCTTAAGGTATTCACTATTTTGTATTTTTAATTAGTACACTTCTATTTAATGCAATAAACCCTAATTTTGGGGACTGCAAAAATACAATATATTTCCAAAAAAAAAAGAATAATGGATAGAAATTATTTCTGGTTTAATAAAACTAACTTATTTTTACCCGCTTTATGAGCTAAAATGATGACAGGAATACGATTGAAACGTGACTTTTTTATCCGTGATGTTCTTGATGTAGCGCCTGACCTGCTGGGAAAAACTATAGTTATCATGTCAGTTGATGGAGTGCCCGGAAGGTATAGGGTAATCGAGGTTGAAGCATACAGGGGATCAGAAGATAAAGCCTGCCATGCCAGCAAAGGAAGAACTGCCCGTACTGAAGTTATGTACATGGAGGGAGGAAGACTTTATGTCTATTTAATATATGGTATGTACTGGATGCTGAATGTAGTTGCCGGAGCCGAGAATGACCCTCAGGCAGTACTCATAAGGGGTGTCGAAAACCTGAACGGACCAGGGAAACTAACGAAAAAATTTGGGATAGACCGGACATTCTATGGGGAAGATCTTTCAAAATCGGACAGGATCTGGTTTGAGGAAAGCGGATTTACCCCTGCTGTTAAAATTTCTGAACGGATCGGGATCGACTATGCCGGTGATTACTGGAAAAGCAGACCATGGCGATTCTTTGTGTGACAGGAATATATCACTCCTGATGTTCCTTAATCCTCTTTAATGATGCAAGGTTAATGAGCTTATCAAAATTGAGGTGAAGAGTATATGCCTGATCCATCCGGTTAAGGTCAATGTCATAAAAAAGATCCAGTCCAAAGTAAAGTTCCAGTGAATTTGCCGGTAAGAATTTAATTGAGAGTGAATTTTTGAAAATTCTCCGGTCATGGATCACAAGGTCAGGCTGGTAATTGGAAACACTTCCATAGATGGGATTTCCGTTCGGGGCATAGAAATCATGAGCTTTCCAATATCCGGTTTCAAAGCGGAAAGCTTTATATGAATAGAGTAATCTTATCCATGAAGCATTCCCACGTATAACACCTGTAGTTGTATCTCCGTCAAGTGATTTATTTAAGAAATGAAGATATTCAATCCCCAGCTGTCCATATTTTTTCCCAGCCAGATCAAAGTTGACCTTTACTCCTCCTGCCATGTTGATGAATGATTGCATCTGTTGAGGGTAGTCACTTATCTGTCCTCCGCGGTGTTTAAGCTGCAACTGTACCGGCACCTCTATCCGGATAAAATCAGCAACAGGAGAGGAGGAGTACCGGAACGATTCCCCGAAGGTGAACTGCTCACGGGTTGAATCGCCTTTAAAAATATAGTTTTCCCAGCTTATCCAGGTATCGGTGAAAATATGTTCATTTATATGTGTGAGCTGAATCCCATCCTCAACATATTCATTGTAAATTCTTTCCGTATAAAAGTGCGGATCGAGGAAGTGATGCTTGTCTGCTCCGGAGAGTGTGCCGAGTGTCAGGAAGGTTTTTTCCGATAAGAACAGGGTTGTTGAGAAAACAGGCCTGATATGTGAGAATTTTTCAGTGCCGTAATACTTTAGAAAATGAGCTCCTGCACGCAGGGTAACTTTTTCCGTGGGTGTATATACGAGTTCAGGCTGGAAGAAAAAACCAAGAAGCGTATAACCTTCAACAATTGGATTGAAGAATTCATTGTTCTCAATGAAGTTCATGCTTTTTATCCTCAGGGAGAGATCTCCTGACTGAGGTCTGGCCTCCAATACGGGTTGTCCGCAGATATTTTTTACAGTTAAACATAAGAAAAAGAAGACGACCAGTGTTTTTGTCATGTGCGGACTTCGTAGAAAAATTTGTCAAAAGTAGTATTTTTTCCCGAGGTTAAAATGAAGTTAAATAGAATAGGAGATTATTTCATATAACAATTTTTTACGTTCTTTGTTGTTTAAAAGCATAAAAACAATTTATTTATGGATTCAATCTGGGGCAATTATCGCCGGTGGAATAATCTGACCGGGTGGTTACTATTTGTCATTTCAACATTAGTCTATCTCTTAACTCTTGAACCAACTGTTAGTTTCTGGGATTGCGGGGAGTTCATTCTCTCTGCTTTCAAGCTTCAGGTCGGTCATCCTCCCGGGGCCCCTTTGTTTCTTATGATAGGGAGGGTGGCAACTCTTTTTGCCGGAGGAGATGGTTCAAAAGCCGCTGTAATGGTCAATGCCTTTTCTGCATTAAGCAGCGGATTTGCCATAATGTTTCTTTTCTGGACAATAACACATCTTGTCAGAAAGGTTTTTGTTAACGGACAGGAGCTGGAATCAGTACATATCCCTGCTATAATCGGCAGCGGAGTAATTGGCGCTCTGACATATACCTTTTCGGATACATTCTGGTTTTCGGCTGTTGAAGGAGAGCTTTATGCCCTTTCATCCCTGGTTACGGCTCTTGTATTCTGGGGTATGCTGAAATGGGAAGAAGAAGCGGAGGAGTCATATTCAGGACGATGGATAATCCTTATTGCATATATTATGGGCCTTGGCCTGGGGATTCACAGGCTGAACCTGCTGGTGATACCGGTGCTCGTTTTTGTTTTCTACTTTAAAAAATATGAGGTTACAACAACAGGCCTGATTAAAGCAATACTATTTGCTGTGATACTACTGTGGCTTATGGTGTTCGTGGTAATCCCGGGTGTGCCGGAGGTGGCAGGCTGGTTTGAGCTGTTTTTTGTGAATGTCATTGGAATGCCTTATAACAGCGGACTCCTTATCTATCTGCTGATTGTCTTTGGAGGTCTCTCTTATGGAATTTACTATTCCTTAAAAAAAGGCAAAGTGGTACTTAATTTTGTAATGACATCTTTACTGGTAGTTATGATCGGTTATTCTTCATATGCAATGATAATGATCAGATCATCTGCCCGTCCGCCAATGAACCAGAATAATCCCTCGGATGTATTTTCATTGTCTTATTATATCAACATGAAGCAATATGGCAGTTCGCCCAAGTTTTTTGGCAACTACTACAGCGCTCCGGTTGTTGGTGTTGAGAAAGCCGTTGCAGGCTACAACAAGGTTGATGGGAAGTATAAACCATACTACCATCCGGAATATCATTACAGCAAACAGTTTGAAACGATATTTCCGCGTATGTACAGTGCGGATCCTGATCACGAAAGCGCTTACAAATACTGGGGAAAGGTAGTCGGGAAAAAATACTCGGTCGGTCCGGACTCAAAAGAGACAATAGTCTGCCCTACATTCGGTGAAAACCTTAGATACTTTTTCAGATACCAGGTAGGCTTTATGTATCTGAGGTATTTTATGTGGAATTTTGCAGGCCGACAAAATGATATACAGGGAAACGGGAACAGCATAAATGGAAACTGGATAAGCGGTATAAAGTTTATTGATGAGGCACGGCTCGGTAAACTGGATAAACTTCCTGCAGACCTCCGAACCAATCCCGGCAATAACAAATATTTTTTGCTTCCTTTTCTGATCGGAATTGCAGGAATGTTCTGGCAATACAACAGAGAAAATAAGGGATTCTGGCTTGTGATGGCATTTTTTATTATGACAGGCCTCGCCATAATTTTCTATCTTAATCAGTATCCCAATCAGCCAAGGGAAAGAGATTATGCTTACGCAGGATCATTCTATGCGTTTGCCATCTGGGTAGGCATGGGATTCATGCTCGTTTATGAGAAGCTTCGTGCATTTCTGGGTGATAAGGGATCAGCAGCAGTTACTTTTGTTGTTCTTCTTGCGGTTGTTCCACTTATCATGGCATTCCAGAACTGGGACGACCATGATCGTTCAGGCAGGTATACTGCAAGGGATATAGGGGAAAATTATCTTAAATCGTGTGCTCCCAACAGCATATTATTTACTTACGGTGACAATGATTCTTTTCCTGTATGGTATGCCCAGGATGTGGAAAATGTGAGGACCGACATCCGTGTGGCAAACCTCAGTTATATCCAGGCAGGATGGTATATTGAGATGATGAGGCAAAAAGCCTATAGTTCCGATCCTATTCCTCTCACATTGAGTCGGGATAAATACATGGAAGGTGTGCGGGAACAGCTTCCTGTAAATAACAGGGTGGATAAACCCGTAAACATTAAAGAGGTGGTTCAATTCGCAGGACTTGATGACAGAAAATATATGGTGGACCTGAGCGGAAGAGGCGATTATATGAATTATCTGCCTGCCAGTAAGTTTATTATAGATGTGGATTCAGCCAGCGTCCTGGCAAACGGAACCGTGAAGGAATATTATAAAAACAGGATACAAACCCCCATGATATGGGAATATGCCGGGGAAGATGTCTTTAAGGGTGATCTTGCAATTATGGATATGCTGGGAACAAATAACTGGGAAAGGCCGATATATTTTTCAACCACAGTGCCGTCTGACCAGTATAAAGGTCTTGAAAAATATTTCGTTCAGGAAGGTCTGGCTTACAGGGTCGTTCCGGTTAAAATTGACCAGACCGAGAAAGGAGAGTTCGGAATGATAGATCCTGACGTTATGTATGATAACCTTATGAATAAGTTCAAATGGGGAAATGCAGAGGATCCGCGGGTATATCTTGATGAAAACAACAGAAGGATGTTCAGCAATTATAAGAGAATTTTTGCATCTCTCGGCAAAGATCTTATTCTGCGTGGCGACACGGCGAAGGCTATTGAAGTGGCACATCGCGGAATGACACTTGTACCCCTGCAAAAATTGCCAAACGATTTTTTCTCTATAGGCCTTGCAGAAGTTCTTATAAGGGCAGGACAGAAAGAGGAGGGAGAGAAGTTGCTGATGGAGGTGCTTGAGTATGCAAAGACTTACCTGGAATATTCAATTAGCCTGCGACCGGAGGAGAGATTCGGACTTGACTACCCGATGGGAATAAGTATGCAGGCACTGCTGGATATCTATAATATGTCGTCGAGGCTAAAGCTTGATTCGATTACATCAATTGTTGAACCGGAAATTAATAACTACTATTCTAAATTATATTCAGCAAAATAAACTTATATGCGGCTTTTCAGGCCTTGCTTTTTCGCTGGCTGGCTATATCCTGAAGCAATTTTCAGAATAAAGACAGATGAAAAGCTTTTGTGCCTGACTTTTGATGATGGACCCGATCCGGATTCCACACCTATGCTTCTTGATCTTCTTGAGAGCTATAATATAAGAGGTCTTTTTTTCTGTAACGGACAGTCTGCAGAAAAGTACCCGGAACTCATTGATCGCATAATATCAGGAGGACATGTAGCTGGTAATCATGGCTTCAGCCATCCTGACGGATGGCGTACTTCTACACAGGAGTATGTTCAGGATGTTTGAAGGCTTCCGGATTAATAGCTTCCTCATTATTCAGACCACCTTATGGCAGAATGAAAATAAGTCAGTACAGAAAGCTGAAAGAAGATTATAAAATTGTCCTCTGGGATATCATGCCCTACGACTTCGATAAGAAATTCGGCAGTGAAAAATCACTGGCGATTCTGAAGAAAAAGATAAGGCCGGGATCAGTTATTGTTCTGCACGATAAACCAGCATCGATGGCAAATAAAATAATCAGAGAATTTATACCTTATGCATTAAATATGGGATATCGGTTTGAGGTAGTAGTCTGAAGTTTTTGCCCTGGTTTTTATTATCCTCATTTAGTTGTCAGCCTCACCTCCCGATAGCTATCAGGATTTCCCATTCAGCCTCTCAAATCCCCAACCCCATGGGAGAGGCTGAAAGACAGATATTGTGTAGCTTCTAACTCCCTTCTCCTTCAGGGAGGGGAGAGAAGTTTTCTGGGAGAGGGGTTGGAGTGCTTGTCTTGGATAATGGGCTGGGGGTTGAGGCTTTTTCTTGGAGAATGGCACAAGGAATGAGGCTTGTGCCGTGAAAAGACAGCGGGATATAAATAGGATTTTTATGCCAGGAACAGAACTGCCTCGGCAAAGACTTTCTCAAACCAGTAGTCAACCTTTCCTGATAGTGGAGAATTAAGAACAGGGAAGGGATTTTCATGGGAATAGCCGAAGGGGAAATCCCAAACCTTAAGACTGTTTTTATCACAGAATTTTGAAAGAGTGGAGAGCACTCCACCGGCAGGTATTATCATATCTTGTGACAATGTTACGGTATGGATCTGTTCCTTCAGTTTTCGTAAAGTATTTTCCCTGAATGCCCTGAATCTCCCGAGGTCGATCATTGAACGGAAAGCCACTCCCACGGGATTGGAATTGAGGAATTCTGACAGAGGACTCTTCCCGGTTATTGTTTTTTCAAAATCATTCAGGTAGAAATTGTATACCCTGTCGAAAGCCCTCTTATCCATGATTAATTTTGAGTCACCCTTCATATTGCTGAATACAGATCCTCCGCAGAAAATAAAGAGCTTGCTTTCCGAAAACAGATTTTCAGGATTTCCCATCATTATGATCTCTGCGAGGAAGGCACCGATCGAATATGCGAAGATGTTTATATTACTTGTCGCGGGAATCAACGGATGATCACCCTTTCTTATATCTGATACGAGCTTTATGATATCCGTAACAGTTTGATAGCCTGACTTAAAAAATCTCATAGGATCTTCTGTAAGCCTGTTGCTGAGTGCGATATTTGCAAAGCTTGACATGCTAATTTCACCGAGTGAGGAATTCCTGACTTTTAAGAGGTTGAGCATTTCCCTTGGATCTTTCCAGGATGCCGGGGATCTGTTTATATGAAATGAGATCGGAAAAAGAACTACATAGCTGTCGGTCTGGTCAGCGAGATAATATGCCCATGTAAGATATTTCAGCCAGCTTCTTTCATTGAGTCCGTGAAAAAGGAGTATTACCCTGTTGCTTTGACCTGTTCCGGGACTAAAAACGGGATACGAAAAATGAACAGTTTTCAGGGATCAGCTTATCGCTCTTGTTCATAAATTCATCTTGCGGGATTTCAGAGCCGAACCCTACATTAAACATTTTTATTTCCGAATCGGGAATTTGAATTTCATATTCCTCTGAAGAGAGCAATGATTTAAATTTGTTGAATGTTTTGGTGTATTCCATAACCGCCTTGTCCTGTTTTTATTTGTAAAATAAATTACTGCTGACAAGGCAGACAAATTTATGTGTCAGGGGATAGTGTGGTGTGATGAAATCGCTCTTTCAGGGACGTAATTCTTTTATAGGGGATGAATTGCAAGGGATGGATTTTCATCCCCGGGCCCTGATTGAGGCATAAATTAATAAATTAACTAAATTTACATTAAAATTCTACGGGCCGATGGTTGATTTTCAAAAACCGATTCCTTCCTATCAAAATGAAAAGCAGAATATTATACGTCTGATATTTTTCACATCTCTTTTTGCCCTGGTATTTATTAATTTCTATTCACCATTTGGCTCTGAAACCTGGTTTAATGTCACACCGCTTCAGTTTTTTACCTATTCCAGTCTTATTATTCTTACCGGAGTGCTTGTTGTGGTAATAAGCAGGGTGATCATGTACCAGGTATCAAAAAAATATTCAATACTGTTATGGGAATTCCTGGTATGGATATTCGCTGAGGTTCTTGCCATGGCATTGTCATACGCTCTTTTTGAAAAGTTTCTACTGAATGATCCTCGTCTGTTTACGGAGCTTGTAAAAACTTCATCCCGCAATACAGCCCTTGTTCTTTTACTGCCCTATTCGGTATTATGGCTTTATTTTTCCTGGCGTGATAAAAAGGAGCAGATCGAAAGGCTGGCTGAGGGTCAGATCCATCCTTCCAATACAAGAGACATGATCCCTTTTTATGACGATAAGGGGATCCTTAAGTTTTCTGTAAGAAAGGAGAATCTGCTCTATCTGGAATCGGCTGAGAATTATGTGAACATATGTTACATAAATAAGGATAAGGTTTCAAAGTATCTTCTGAGAGATACTCTTAAAAAAATTGAGGAGACTTTTTCCGGAACCGAGATTGTAAGGTGCCACAGGTCATATATGGTTAATTTTGAAAAAGTTAAGGTAATCAGAAGAGACAGGGATGGTCTGAAGCTCGGTTTTGATAATCCTCAGGTAACCGATATTCCGGTTTCAAAGACATATATAAATCCGGTTATGGAAACCTTCTCAAGATATTATCAGTCAATTGAAATTAGCTGATGGATTTCTAATTCAGGTTTTGAATATCTGAATGAATTGTTACTTTTGAAATATTAAATTATTTCCTTGAAAATGAATATTCTTATCCTTGGATCAGGTGGACGGGAACATGCACTCGCATGGAAACTTGCCCAGAGTAAAAAAGTGAGTAAAATCTTTATCGGTCCGGGGAATGCAGGGACAGTTAACTCCGGGACCAATCTGAATCTTGATCCTGGGAACTTCCCGGAGGTAAAAAAGGCTGTGCTGGATAACAGGATAGATATTGTTATAGTAGGACCGGAAGCTCCGCTTGTTGAAGGAATTCACGATTTTTTCCTTGCCGACAGTTCGCTAAAACACATTCCTGTTATTGGACCGGATAAGTCAGCCGCCCGTCTGGAAGGGAGCAAGGATTTTGCAAAGGATTTTCTTTACCGTCATAATATACCCACTGCGCGGTATAAAAGTTTTGATATTTCATCACTTAAGGAAGTCCCTCAGTTTCTCAGTACGCTTAAGCCACCGTATGTTATTAAGGCGGATGGTCTTGCTGCCGGGAAAGGGGTTTTGATCATAGATGATATTCATGAAGCAGAGCTGGAAGTAGCTGCTATCCTGGATGGTAAATTCGGCACTGCCGGACGAAAGGTTGTTATAGAACAGTTCCTGAAAGGCATTGAAGCTTCTGTATTCATAATCACCGATGGTACCTCGTATAAACTACTGCCTGAAGCAAAAGATTATAAAAGGATAGGAGAAGGTGATACCGGGTTGAATACAGGCGGTATGGGAGCCGTGTCACCGGTTGGGTTTGCAGATAAGGCTTTCATGGATAAAGTAACCAGGCAGATCATTGACCCAACAATGAAAGGTTTATCTGCCGATGGCATTGTATATAAGGGATTTATCTTTTTCGGACTTATTAATGTGGATGGAGATCCATTTGTGATAGAGTATAATGCCAGGTTAGGTGATCCGGAATCAGAAGTGATAATCCCCAGGATTAAATCTGATTTTTTTGAACTCATTGAGGGTGTTGCTTACGGAGATCTTGATAAAAGGGGAATTGAGATAGATAACCGCTTCTGCACAACCGTGATGATGGTGTCAGGCGGGTATCCCGGAGATTATAATAAAGGATTGCCGGTCACCGGGTTTGACCTGACGAGTGACTGCATGGTTTTTCATGCGGGTACAAAGATTGCAGGAAATGATGTGATTACTTCAGGTGGACGGGTTCTGGCTGTCAGTTCGTATGGCGATTCTATGAAGGAAGCCCTGAGGAAATCGTACAGAAATGCAGCTCAGATAAAATTCAAAGGGCATTACTACAGGAAAGATATTGGATTTGATCTATAAATAAATGCTCCTACGAATATTTAAAGGAAACAATCCTGGCGTAATAGTACTGATAACAGTTATCTTCATTGCTGTCTGGATGAATGCATTCATACATCCTTCAGATGTTTCTGCTTCGCAATTTTACACTGATCCGATGCCTCTTTTTGGATTACTTACATCCCTTGCCGGCAAATCATCTCTTCCAGGAGTTATCATATCATCGGCTTTAGTAATCCTCATCTCTTTTCTTCTGGTGAATTTCAATACGACCAGTTTTTTTATAAATGAGCGTACCTATCTTCCTGCATTACTTTATATTCTGGCAAGTGGTTTTTTTCCTGAATACCAATCTCTGAATCCGGCCCTTCCTGCTTCAATCTTACTTATGGTTGCTATGATCCGGATTATAGACGGTTACAGAAAGCCCGGAGTAGGGAGTAATTTTTTTGATGCCGGACTGCTTATAAGTACCGGCAGTCTCTTCTATGCTAACCTTATATGGTTTGGATGTCTTGTTATAATTGGGATTGCATTAATCAGGACAGTCAGTATCCCGGAGGTCTTTTTAGCATTACTGGGTCTGATTACTCCTTATCTTATAACGTTCGGTATTTATTATGTTGCAGGATGGGATATCATTGCACTCCAGAGGCTCATCACAGGTAATCTTTTCCAGAGAACTGAAGGTTATCTTTTTTCCAGGCTTAGCATCGTTTCCATTATTTTTACTTCATTAATAGTAATTGTCAGCCTGGTATATCTCTTTGCACTTCTTAATACAAAGAAGATAAAATCCAGAAAGATTTTTTCACTTCTTATCTGGTGTCTGCTTATTTCTGTTGGAATATATTTTATTATGCCTTCGGTATCAGTGGAAATGGTTTGGATATCAGCAATACCTGCCAGCTATTTACTGACTCACTATTTTGTTTTTATAAAAAAGAAACTTGTACCTGAGATCTTCTTTTCTCTACTTCTTCTTATTATCCTGGCAATTCAGGTTTCTTACTTTATATGATATTACTCTATAATTGAGACAACGCCCACTCCGGAGCCAGGTTGTCCCCCTAGGAAGTCATAATTAAGCTGGTATATTCCGCTTTTATTGCACAAAAAATCTATAGAATGATATGTCCTGCCGGTTTTAGGGTCGTATGATGAGACAACCAGCTTTTCTGAATCGTCTTTGAGATTAAGTATCAGCTCTCCTGTTGAATCATCAGAGTTACAGAGGGTGAAGCGGTATTTGGTATTTTTCCAGAGGGAGATATTTGCTTTATACCTAAGTTCTCCCTGAGTTGTCGTTTTTCCAAGCTGAATCCTGAAATCCTTCAGATATCTGGCTTTAGCCCCGGCATTCAAAGCGCAATTACGTAAAAGCGGATCAGTCATCTGTCCAAAGGAGACAATGCTGATCGTAAAAAGTCCTAGAAGAAAACATACTTTTTTTCTCATACTAATCATTTGAAATTAGTCTGTTCCTGATAATTTTGGTAATCTCTATTATGGAGTCAAGTTGTTCCTTTGACATTTCAACAACGCTGGTTTCAGTCTGGGTAATTACCAGGCCTTCGTCTTTTTCTTCACTGACAGGATTCCCCTGGGTGTATGTGATTCTGACGGGGCGGTAAGCATCCTTAATTTTCTGAAGGTCCGAGCAAAGAGATCTGAAGTCATCGTCACGATCGCAATATGGATTTATAAGAAGCAGGAGGTCATTTAATATGATCTTCTGTTCACCGATCCTGTCGCTGAGCCTTTTATCGGAGACCTGGCTGACCACCTGAGTTGCCAGGTATTGACCTTCAATCCAGACACCGACTATCATGAGGGCTGATATCTGACCTCTGTTATTTGCCCTGAGGTAATTGTCAATCTGATTATATGAGTCAATTGAAATATACAGCAGCGAGTCAAGATTTGACCTGTTGTGAGAAAGCCTTTTAATTGATTCAAAATCAAAAAACTGACCTACATTAATATCCTCTGCAACCTTTCTTATGGAAGAGAGCATGTCGAGTGAAGATCCTGTCTTTTCATACATGTTAAGATATCCAAGGTCAGCGCCAAGGATACCCAATTTCAGGGCTTTGTCAAAATCGGAACTCCGTTTATTGGGATCTATTGATGATGCCAGATATTTTTGAGAAAAAGGAACCTCAAGCAATTGCAGCAGATTAGCAATCTCAACGGGTGAAGATATATTCCTTGAGATGTCTGCAATAGCTTCCGGGCTCAGTTTTTCAGCTTCTGAAACAGGGATTGTATCATTTTCAGGAAATACAAACTCCTCTGTCTTTTTTGATGAGTTCCTGCATGAGAAACAGAAGATGATAAAAAGTACAAATAGTATTGTTTTACCTTTCATACAGGCTGTTTATCTTTGTTACTACAAAAGTATAAAAAAACCTTTTACCAGAGTCTTAAATTGCCAATTCATCCGGAAAAGTAATCTTTTCTGCTTTATGAATATTACTGTGACCATTTCTGTGGTTCTCTGTCCCAGCGGTGTTTTTCCAGCTCTTTCATCAGGTCGGGATCCAGCAGCCCTGCGTCACTTGCGTTAAGGTTATTTTTAGTATGTTCAGTCTTGCGCATCCCCGGGATTATTGTACTTACGGTTGGTTCAGCCAGGATGAAACGAAGCGCCATTTCTGACATTGAAATGCCATTTGGAATAAGTGGTTTCAGGGCATCAGCATGTTCAACGGAAGGAATCAGGTTTTCAGGAACATAATAGGTATTCCTCCAGTCGCCTTCAGGCCACCTGGTTTCTTTGGTGAGTGTTCCTGTCAGAGAACCTTCATCAAAGGGAACCCTCGCTATTACCCCTACATTCATCTCCCTGCAAGCTGGAAAAAGTTCATCCCTGGGATTCTGATCGAAAATATTATAGATGACCTGAACAACATCAATCAATCCGCTCTTCACCGCTTTAACGCCATTCCATGGTTCCCACCTGTTGAGGCTGATACCGATGGAATGAAAAAGACCCTGTTCTTTGAGCTCCATCATTTTTTTTATTCCCCTGTCATCCTCAAGCCATGAGTCTTCCCATGTATGGAACTGCATCAGGTCAAATGAATCCAATCCTGCATTATAGAGACTTTTTTCGACGTATCTCTGAATATGGTCAGGAGGGAAACAGTCATTTAGTGTGAATTCGCGCCGGCTTGGCCATTTGAAATTCTTCGGAGGCATTTTGGTTGCAGTGTAGAGTTTTTTATCCTTGTTGGCCCTGATAAGGTCTCCAAGAATTCTCTCACTTTTCCCGTTTCCATATCCCCATGCAGTATCAAAAAATGTGCATCCCATGTCAACTGCAAGCTGAAGCGATCTGGCCGATTCCGCATCATCAGAACCGGTCCATCCGGCCATACCCCACATTCCGTAGCCTATTTCACTTATATCCCAGTTTGTTCTGCCAAGTTTTCTGTATTTCATATATAAGGTAATTTTATGTTCAGATCATTTCCGAAAGTTAAGGGTTTTCGGAATATGAACAAACATCGGGGATTTATCCTTACGTAAAACAGTGTATGATTACAGAGACAATGACTGATTGCAGAGGTGTTGCATGCAACACCTCTAAACCCCACTGATTAATACCTGTCGAGCCACCTGTATTTTCTGGAGCTGTCTCCGAATTTGATTGCCAGGGTCAGTTCATGAGTTCCATATGTAACTCTCTGGATCTGGTTAAGGGTAAAATCCACGGCATATCCGAAAAACATTGCCGTTTTGGTGGTATGTTTTGGAACATATTTAAGTCGGATGTTTGCTATAATTCCTCCGCCGGTTCTATAAGTTAAACCTGTCCACAGGCTCTGGTCATAAATATAGGTCAGGCCAAGATCGGCCTGGGGCCTTAGCTCTTCCGACATCTTGACGAGAACAGATGGCTCCAGTTCCTGTTTGCTTGCAATAGGCAGATAGTATGATCCGAAAGTATAGAAATGCCTGTTCATATGGAAATTCCTGTATGCATAATTACCTATTTTGGCAGCTGCCCCGAACAATTGCTGGGCAGAGAATCCGAAGTCGAATCTGGGATTAAGGAGGTAAATCCCAAAATCAGCATCAGGGACAAAAACGCCTCTGCGCAGGTTATCAGTAAGCCATGGTTCACTTGGATCTTCAAAGCTTCCCTGATCTGCATTGATAATAAAATGATAACCGGTAGCGGCAATACCCAGAGATACCTGGGTGTTGTTCTGGATCCACATGTGATACGCATAGGAAGCCTGAAACCCGGTTCTTTGAATGAGACCGTTCCTGTCACTGAAAATATATGCACCAAGACCAACCCTTCCGTCAGTTTTTGGCCTGTATCTCGTACGACTGGATGATTTTTGCTTTACTTCATAAGGTTTCTTAAGAAATCTTGTTTGCCAGCTTAGTGAATAGGTTCTGGGAGCACCGGAATATCCTATCCACTGCTCCCTTGCCGTAAGGTTAACACTTGTATATCCGTCACTTCCTGCATGAGCCGGATTGATCAGGAACTTGTTATACAGGTACTGGCTGTAAATTGGCAGCTGCTGTGCAGGTGCGACCTGCCAGAAAGCGATTGTTATTATGATAAATGCCAGCTTTTTCATGGTTGTTTATTCATGTTAATTATCTGACAATTGGAATATCGCCTACAATAGGTTTCGAACCGTTGTGCAGATCGATCACATAGTGGTATGAGTCTACAGGAAGCTCAGCTCCATTGCTCTTTCGATCCCATGCAACACGATAGCCTCTTCCGGACTTCCAGACTGACTGACCCCACCTGTTGAGTATCGTTACTTCCATTGAAGGATATAAATTGATATTGCCAATATTCCATACTTCATTTATAAGGTCTCCGTTGGGTGATATTGCATCATTCATTATAAGGCATATATCCTGTTGTGAATGTACTTCTATAGTTTGCTGTACCGAACATAAATTCGCATCGGTTACAGTTACCGTATATGTTCCTGAAGTAATATTTGTAATATTCATTCCTGTTGAATTATCGGACCAGAGGTAAATATATTCCGTTCCGGGGACACCACCTGTTACTGTGAGTGAAATTCCTCCATCGGGCATGTCAGGACAGAATGGCCTTGTTACCTCGTAGTCAATTAAGATTGGTTCAGGTTCCGTTAAATTCACTGACTCCGACATTCGGCAATTATTTGCGTCAGTAATTATGATATCATATGTACCGGCCGGGAGGTTGGTTCTGACATTCCCGTTCGTACCGTCACTCCAAAGATAATCGACTATGCCTGCTCCGTTTATCGCAGTTGCAGTTATTGATCCGGTATTTCCACCAGCACAACTGATATTAGTTATCCCGTCAGGACTGAGTGAGGTCTCAATTGTAAGACCAAGCGGACCAGGTTCAGTAAGGGTAAAGGTTTCGGTAGCAGAGCATCCTCCTATGTCAGAAATGATTACGCTATAATCTCCTGCAACAAGTCCCGTTACCTCACTTGCAGATGAGGTGAAGCTATTCGGACCCGTCCAGCTGTAAGAATACTGATCGGCTGCCCCTGAAACAATGATCCGGATGAAGCCATCTGACTGACCCTGACATCTGATATTGAATCCGTTGTAATCTGATACCTCTTTGGTATAGGTATTTGTGAAAAGCGGCTGTTCACTTACCGTGATGTTTGAAACAGGAGAGAGGCAACCTGCTGAATTCTGAGCTGTCAATGTATGTGAACCAGTACTGACTGATGTGAATCCTCCGGCAGGATATGTAAGGAATGGTCCTCCGTCAAAACTGAATGTAAGGCCTTCGGTGTCAGATGTTACTGTAATGGTCCCTGTTGTTGTACTGCAGGTAGGATCCGTCACTATATACTGTGGTGCTATTGGAGTTCCCCAGGTGGAATCTATAATTATATCAGCTGAAGGAGCGGAACTGCATCCTTCTGCATTGCTCACAATAAAGTTGTATGTCCCGCCTGTAAGACCAGTAATAGTTGTACTTGTCCCTGTTCCGGTAATCGATCCCGGAGTAATGATCCATGGTCCGGTTGCCGGCAGTCCGTTTAAAATCACTGTGCCAGTGGTAGCTGAACATGATGTTGGCTGTATGATTGTGCCCGCTACAGGTGCCGGAGGAGCTCCGGGAGCCGGATTTATTACCACATCTGCCGTTGGAAGTGAGGTACATCCTGATTCTATAGAGATAGTGAAGTTATAGGTTCCTGCGACAAGGTTCGGGATTGTAGCTGAAGATCCTGTTCCGTTTACTGATCCTGGATTAATTATCCAGGTTTCGGTAGGAGGCAATCCGTTCAGAATCACACTTCCCGTAATAGAAGCACACGATGATGGATGTGTTATTAAACCGATCGTCGGGGTAGCGGGAGTTCCGGGAGGTGAAATTATTACAATAACCGTGGAAGGCAGGGATATACATCCGGCTTCACTTGTAACGTTGAAGCTATAAGTTCCCGGAATAAGGTTTAGAATAGTTGTGGTTGTGCCGGTACCTGTTACTCCTCCCGGATTGATAGTCCAGGTTCCTGTTGCCGGCAGTCCATTCAGTACCACAGTGCCTGTTGGCACTGCACATGCAGAAGGCTGGGTAACAGTCCCCACTATCGGCGCCGTCGGTGCCGGAGGCGGAGAATTGATAATAACATCAGCCGATGGATTAGATATGCATCCTTCAGCAGAAGTTACACTGAAGCTATATGTTCCTGGAATAAGGTTCGGGATAGTTGTGCTTGTCCCGGTTCCTGTAATTGCACCCGGATTAATAGTCCATGTACCTGTTGCAGGCAGCCCGGTTAATACCACGCTTCCGGTTGTTGCTGCGCAGGTAACAGGCTGGGTGATAGTTCCCACTACAGGAGCTGTCGGAGCCGCCGGCGGATCGTTTATAATAATATCTGCCGATGCATTTGATATACATCCGGGATCGCTCCAGATAGTAAAGTTGTAGGTTCCCGGTGCAAGGTTACTGATTGTAGTTGTTGTACCTGTTCCTGTTATTCCACCCGGATTGATAGTCCATGTTCCTGTAGCAGGCAGACCATTTAATACCACGCTTCCGGTTGTAGCTATACATGAAGCAGGCTGTGTGATTGTTCCCACTATTGGGGCGGTAGGAGCTGCCGGAGCATCATTTATTATAACATCGGCTGATGCACGATATACACCCGGCGGCGCTGGTGACATCAAAGTTATAGGTGCCGGGAGTGAGATTTGCAATAGTAACGGTTGTCCCTGTTCCTGATATTGCCCCCGGATTAATAGTCCATATTCCTGTAGCAGGCAGACCATTTAATACAACACTTCCGGTTGTAGCTATACATGAAGCAGGCTGAGTGATAACTCCGATAATCGGAGCTGTCGGAGCTACAGGTGCAGGATTGATGACCACACTTGCAGATTCAACAGATATACATCCGGCTTCACTTGTAACATTAAAGTTATAGGTGCCGGGAGAGAGATTTGCAATAGTAACGGTTGTCCCTGTTCCTGCTATTGCCCCGGATTAATAGTCCAGGTTCCTGTTGCAGGCAGGCCGGTTAATACTACACTTCCGGCAGGCGCTGCACATGAAGCAGGCTGGGTTATTGTCCCGATTATCGGGGCAGGCGGCGCCACAGGTGCAGCATTAATGATTATAGCTGATGTTGCAAGTGAAATACATCCGGCTTCACTGGTTACGGAGAAGTTATAGCTGCCAGGGATGAGGTTTGCAATAGTCGTAGTAGTGCCTGTTCCGGCTATTGACCCCGGATTAATAGTCCATACTCCTGTAGCAGGCAGACCGCTTAATACCACACTGCCTGTTGGTGCTGCGCATGAAGCAGGCTGTGTGATTGTGCCGACTGTTGGTACCGGCGGAGCCTGGGTGCAGGATTTATAACAACATTTGCAGTTGCGAGAGAGGAACATCCTTCTTCACTTGTTACTGTAAAGCTATAGGTCCCAGGTACAAGGTTTGTAATTGTCGTTGATGTTCCGGTTCCGGCTATTGATCCGGGATTAATAGTCCAGGTTCCTGTGGCCGGCAAACCGCTTAATACTACACTTCCCATAGGAACAGCGCAGGATGAAGGCTGGGTGACAGCACCCAAAACCGGAGTGGCAGGAATTGACGAAGGTACATCGATCACAACAGAGGCTGATGCAAGTGAGGTACAGCCTGATTCTATGGTGACAGTAAAGTTATATGTTCCTGCAATGAGATTCGGTATGGTTGCTGTGGTTCCTGTTCCGGTTATTGCACCCGGATTAATTGTCCAGGTTCCCGTTGCAGGCAGACCATTCAGTACTACACTTCCTGTTGTGGCAGTGCATGAAGATGGCTGGATAATTGTGCCTATTATTGGTGCCGCCGGAGTTCCCGGAGGCGATATTATAATAACATCAGTTGAAGGCAGAGAAATACATCCGGCCGCACTTGTAATGTTAAATCTATAAGTTCCCGGAACAAGGTTTAGAATAGTTGTGGTTGTGCCGGTACCTGTTACTCCTCCCGGATTGATAGTCCAGGTTCCTGTTGCAGGCAGGCCATTCAGCACCACAGTACCGGTTGGCGATGCACATGCAGAAGGCTGGGTAACAGTCCCCACTATCGGCGCCGTCGGTGCCGGAGGCGGAGAATTGATAATAACATCAGCCGATGGATTAGATATGCATCCTTCAGCAGAAGTTACACTGAAGCTATATGTTCCTGGAATAAGGTTCGGGATAGTTGTGCTTGTCCCGGTTCCTGTAATTGCACCCGGATTAATAGTCCATGTACCTGTTGCAGGCAGCCCGGTTAATACCACGCTTCCGGTTGTTGCTGCGCAGGTAACAGGCTGGGTGATAGTTCCCACTACAGGAGCTGTCGGAGCCGCCGGCGGATCGTTTATAATAATATCTGCCGATGCATTTGATATACATCCGGGATCGCTCCAGATAGTAAAGTTGTAGGTTCCGGGAGCAAGGTTACTGATTGTAGTTGTTGTACCTGTTCCTGTTATTCCACCCGGATTGATAGTCCATGTTCCTGTAGCAGGCAGACCATTTAATACCACGCTTCCGGTTGTAGCTATACATGAAGCAGGCTGTGTGATTGTTCCCACTATTGGGGCAGTAGGAGCTGCCGGAGCATCATTTATTATAACATCAGCTGATGCACGCGATATACACCCGGCGGCGCTGGTGACATCAAGTTATAGGTGCCGGGAGTGAGATTTGCAATAGTAACGGTTGTCCCTGTTCCTGATATTGCCCCCGGATTAATAGTCCATATTCCTGTAGCAGGCAGACCATTTAATACAACACTTCCGGTTGTAGCTATACATGAAGCAGGCTGAGTGATAACTCCGATAATCGGAGCTGTCGGAGCTACAGGTGCAGGATTGATGACCACACTTGCAGATTCAACAGATATACATCCGGCTTCACTTGTAACATTAAAGCTGTAGGTGCCGGGAGCGAGGTTTGTGAGAGTTGTGGTCGTCCCAGTTCCTGCTATTGCCCCCGGATTAATAGTCCAGGTTCCTGTTGCCGGCAGTCCATTCAATACAATACTTCCGGCAGGCGCTGCACATGAAGCAGGCTGAGTCACAGTACCAATAATTGGTGCTGCCGGTGCCAGAGGAGCGGCATTGATTACCACAGTGGCCGATGCGAATGATATACATCCGGCTTCATTGGTGACATAGAAGTTATAGCTTCCAGGGATAAGGTTTGCAATAGTAGTTGTAGTTCCCGTACCCGCTATTGCTCCCGGATTAATTGTCCAGGTTCCTGTAGCAGGCAGACCACTTAATACCACGCTTCCGTTTGGCACTGCACATGAAGCAGGCTGCGTGATTGTACCAATTATAGGTGCTAATGTAGCAGGTGCATCATTTATAACAACTTCCGACGAAGGCAGGGAAATACATCCGGCTTCACTTGTAACGTTGAAGCTATAAGTGCCAGGAATAAGGTTTGTAATTGTTGCACTTGTTCCGGTTCCTGCTATTGACCCGGGATTAATAGTCCATGTCCCTGTTGCCGGCAGTCCATTCAGTACCACAGTGCCTGTTGGCGCTGCACATGAAGAAGGCTGGGTAACAGTCCCCACTATCGGCGCCGTCGGTGCCGGAGGCGGAGAATTGATAATAACATCAGCCGATGGATTAGATATGCATCCTGCAGCAGAAGTTACACTGAAGGTATATGTTCCTGGAATAAGGTTCGCGATAGTAGTGCTCGTCCCGGTTCCTGTAATTGCACCCGGATTAATAGTCCATGTACCTGTTGCGGGCAGCCCGGTTAATACCACGCTTCCGGTTGTTGCTGCGCAGGTAACAGGCTGGGTGATAGTTCCCACTACAGGAGCTGTCGGAGCCGCCGGCGGATCGTTTATAATAATATCTGCCGATGCATTTGATATACATCCGGGATCGCTCCAGATAGTAAAGTTGTAGGTTCCGGGAGCAAGGTTACTGATTGTAGTTGTTGTACCTGTTCCTGTTATTCCACCCGGATTGATAGTCCATGTTCCTGTAGCAGGCAGACCATTTAATACCACGCTTCCGGTTGTAGCTATACATGAAGCAGGCTGTGTGATTGTTCCCACTATCGGGGCAGTAGGAGCTGCCGGAGCATCATTTATTATAACATCAGCTGATGCACGCGATATACAACCGGCGGCGCTGGTGACATCAAAGTTATAGGTGCCGGGAGTGAGATTTGCAATAGTAACGGTTGTCCCTGTTCCTGATATTGCCCCCGGATTAATAGTCCATATTCCTGTAGCAGGCAGACCATTTAATACAACACTTCCGGTTGTAGCTATACATGAAGCAGGCTGAGTGATAACTCCGATAATCGGAGCTGTCGGAGCTACAGGTGCAGGATTGATGACCACACTTGCAGATTCAACAGATATACATCCGGGCTCACTTGTAACATTAAAGTTATAGGTGCCGGGAGAGAGATTTGCAATAGTAACGGTTGTCCCTGTTCCTGCTATTGCCCCCGGATTAATAGTCCAGGTTCCTGTTGCAGGCAGGCCGGTTAATACTACACTTCCGGTAGGCGCTGCACATGAAGCAGGCTGGGTTATTGTCCCGATTATCGGGGCAGGCGGAGCCACAGGTGCAGCATTTATGACTACAGGGGATGTTGCAAGTGAAATACATCCTGCTTCACTGGTTACGGAGAAGTTATAGCTGCCAGGGATGAGGTTTGCAATAGTCGTAGTAGTTCCTGTTCCGGCTATTGACCCTGGATTAATAGTCCATACTCCTGTAGCAGGCAGACCGCTTAATACCACACTGCCTGTTGGTGCTGCGCATGAAGCAGGCTGTGTGATCGTACCGACTGTTGGTACCGGCGGAGCCGCAGGTGCAGGATTTATAACAACATTTGCAGTTGCGAGAGAGGAACATCCTTCTTCACTTGTTACTGTAAAGCTATAGGTCCCTGGTACAAGGTTTGTAATTGTCGTTGATGTTCCAGTTCCGGCTATTGATCCGGGATTAATAGTCCAGGTTCCTGTGGCCGGCAAACCGCTTAATACTACACTTCCCATAGGAACAGCGCAGGATGAAGGCTGGGTGACAGCACCCAAAACCGGAGTGGCAGGTATTCCGGGAGCCGGAGTGATGACTACATCGGCTGACTGTGGCGATGTACATCCCGTTCCGGTTGATACTGTAAAATTATAGGTGGCGGCCGCAAGACCGGTAATCGTTGTAATTGTCCCTGTACCGGTTATTGCTCCGGGGTTAATAGTCCAGGTTCCTGTTGCCGGTAGTCCGCTTAGTACTACACTCCCGGTCTGAGATGCGCATGATGAAGGCTGGGTGATTGCCCCAACTGCAGGAGTACCAGGGGTATCAACAGTAGTAAGTGTGACGGCATTTGAAGTTGCATTGTCAGCACCGCTGCAGTTCGTTATATAAGCACGATAGTCATAACTGCCTGAGGTTGTAATTCCGGCCACGCTCATGGTTGCTGTATTGGCATTTGTATATACAGCGCCTGCCGGAGTTCCATTTGCTACAGCTGCCCATGTACCTCCATTATTATATTCCCATTGATAAGTGAATGGAGATGTACCGTTTGCAACTATTGAGAATGTGATATTTCCGGATGTTGCACACATGCTGTTACTTGTAGGTTGTACTCCAATGGTGACAGGAACACATCCGCTGTTAACAGTTACAGTCACAATAAAGGATGATCCGGTGCATGCACCCGACACAGGTGTTACTGTATAGCTGGAAGTGCCTGATCCATTCAGGGTTCCGCTGATAGCTGATTGAGGAACACTTTGTGCAGTTCCACCTGACACAGTGCCGGTGTAAATCGGAGTATCCCATGTATAAGTAGTTCCTGCAGGAACACCGGCCGGAGTTACTGTAAATGTAGTTCCTGATGAAATTGACGTTGTTTGATCAGTAACATTTGGTGTAACAGGTTGGACATCAATAACAATATCTGATGATTCGGGCGAAGGACATCCTGCAGCATTTGTAACGGTGAAGTTATATGTTCCGGTTGAAAGTCCTGTTAAAGTTGTACTTGTGCCGCTTCCGGTTATTGCTCCGGGATTGATAGTCCAGTTTCCGGATGGCAATCCGCTTAATACAACGCTTCCTGTTGCAAGAGCACATGTTGGCTGGGTTATTGTTCCTGATACCGGAGCCAGAGGAATTGAATTTACATTCAGGGTGTAAATAGCCACATCCGGGGTACAGGGAGCTCCTGAAGGATTATCAGTGGTAATGGTAATTATTACAGTATTACCTTCATCACCAGCTGCCGGGATGTATGTAAATGTGAAAGGAGATGCAACTGCTGTTGCAGGGCTCACAGATCCCGCTCCATCATGTGAAATAGAAACCGAAGTGGCATTTGTAAATGTGTTCCCACCTATAGTTACAGATTCAGTGCCACAGGTGCTTCCGCTGGTGCTGCTCATGTTAAGTGAAGGTCCGTTCACACAACCGCATGATACAGTAAAGCTGTTTCCTGCAGTTGAACATCCTGAACCATTTCTTACAGTTATTGAATGTATGCCGTTAGCCACACCTGTAAATGTTACAGATGTCTGGTAGCCACTTCCATCCATGCTGTACTCAAGGCCTGCTCCTATGGGGCTTGTGACTGTTACTGTAGCATTGTCAATTCCAGGAGAGCAGTCAACTGATTGTAAAGGAGTATTGAGCGCAGCAGGCTGGCTGACAGTAGCACTTGCATTTGCAGTGGTTCCGTCGTTATCAGTAATTGTAACGTTGTAAGTACCTGCAGAAAGACCAGATATATCTTCAGTGGCATCACCATTGCTCCAGCTGAATGAGTAAGGAGGCGTTCCTCCTGTTACTGTCAGGTTAATGGCACCATCGGCATCACCGTTGCAGGTGACGTTTGTGACCGCAGTTGATGTATTTATCGGTGCGGCATTCTCATTGACAGTGGCGCTGGCTGAAGTTGTACAGCCGTTGGCGTCAGTTATTGTAACGCTGTAAGTACCTGCATTGAGACCGGATATATCTTCGGTGGTAGCTCCATTGCTCCAGCTGAATGAATAAGGGCGGTGCCGCCTGTTACGGTAAGGTCAACGGCTCCGTCGGAAGCACCCACGGATGATGCATCTGTCACATTGGTTGCAGTATTCAGTGCGAAGGCTCACTGACGGTAGCACTTGCATTTGCAGTGGTGCCGTCGTTATCAGTAATTGTAACATTGTAAGTACCTGCAGAGAGACCAGATATATCTTCAGTGGCATCACCATTGCTCCAGCTGAATGAGTAAGGAGGCGTTCCTCCTGTTACTGTCAGGTTAATGGCACCATCGGCATCACCATTGCAGGTGACGTTTGTGACGGCAGTTGATGTATTTATCGCGAAGCATTTTCACTGACGGTGGCGCTGGCTGAAGTTGTACAGCCATTACCATCGGTAATTGTAACATTGTAAGTACCTGCATTGAGCCCGGATATATCTTCAGTGGTAGCTCCATTGCTCCAGCTGAATGAATAAGGGGCGGTGCCGCCTGTTACAGTAAGGTCAATGGCTCCGTCGGAAGCACCCACGGATGATGCATCTGTCACATTGGTTGCAGTATTCAGCGCAGAAGGCTCACTGACGGTAGCACTTGCATTTGCAGTGGTTCCGTCGTTATCAGTAATTGTAACATTGTAAGTACCTGCAGAGAGACCAGATATATCTTCAGTGGCATCACCATTGCTCCAGCTGAATGAGTAAGGAGGCGTTCCTCCTGTTACTGTCAGGTTAATGGCACCATCGGCATCACCGTTGCATGTGACGTTTGTGACGGCAGTTGATGTATTTATCGCAGAAGCATTTTCATTGACGGTGGCGCTGGCTGAAGTTGTACAGCCATTACCATCGGTAATTGTAATATCAGTACCTGCATTGAGCCCGGATATATCTTCAGTGGTAGCTCCATTGCTCCAGCTGAATGAATAAGGGGCGGTGCCGCCTGTTACGGTAAGGTCAACGGCTCCGTCGGAAGCACCCACGGATGATGCATCTGTCACATTGGTTGCAGTATTCAGTGCGGAAGGCTCACTGACGGTAGCACTTGCATTTGCAGTGGTTCCGTCGTTATCAGTAATTGTAACGTTGTAAGTACCTGCAGAGAGACCAGATATATCTTCAGTGGCATCACCATTGCTCCAGCTGAATGAGTAAGGAGGCGTTCCTCCTGTTACTGTCAGGTTAATGGCACCATCGGCATCACCGTTGCAGGTGACGTTTGTCACCACAGTTGATGTATTTATCGGTGCGGCATTCTCATTGACAGTGGCGCTGGCTGAAGTTGTACATCCATTGGCGTCAGTTATTGTAACGCTGTAAGTACCTGCATTGAGCCCGGATATATCTTCAGTGGTAGCTCCATTGCTCCAGCTGAATGAATAAGGGGCGGTGCCGCCTGTTACGGTAAGGTCAACGGCTCCGTCGGAAGCACCCACGGATGATGCATCTGTCACATTGGTTGCAGTATTCAGTGCGGAAGGCTCACTGACGGTAGCACTTGCATTTGCAGTGGTTCCGTCGTTATCAGTAATTGTAACGTTGTAAGTACCTGCAGAGACCCGGATATATCTTCAGTGGCATCACCATTGCTCCAGCTGAATGAGTAAGGAGGCGTTCCTCCTGTTACTGTCAGGTTAATGGCACCATCGGCATCACCGTTGCAGGTGACGTTTGTGACCGCAGTTGATGTATTTATTGGTGCGGCATTCTCATTGACAGTGGCGCTGGCTGAAGTTGTACAGCCGTTGGCGTCAGTTATTGTAACATTGTAAGTACCTGCATTGAGCCCGGATATATCTTCAGTGGTAGCTCCATTGCTCCAGCTGAATGAATAAGGGGCGGTGCCGCCTGTTACGGTAAGGTCAATAGCTCCGTAGGAAGCACCCACGGATGATGCATCTGTCACATTGGTTGCAGTATTCAGTGCAGAAGGCTCACTGATGGTAGCACTTGCATTTGCAGTGGTTCCGTCGTTATCAGTAATTGTAACGCTGTAAGTACCTGCAGAGAGCCCGGATATATCTTCAGTGGCATCACCATTGCTCCAGCTGAATGAATAAGGACCGGTAATCCCTGTTACGGTCAGATCAATGACACCATCTGCATCACCGTTGCATGTAGCGTTTGTGACGACAATTGATGCATATATTGGAGAGGTGTTTTCATTGACAGTGGCGCTGGCTGAAGTTGTACAGCCGTTGGCGTCAGTTATTGTAACATTGTAAGTACCTGCATTGAGCCCGGATATATCTTCAGTGGTAGCTCCATTGCTCCAGCTGAATGAATAAGGGGCGGTACCGCCTGTGACAGTAAGATCAATAGCTCCGTCGGAAGCACCCACGGATGATGCATCTGTCACATTGGTTGCAGTATTCAGTGCAGAAGGCTCACTGACTGTAGCACTTGCATTTGCAGTGGTTCCGTCGTTATCAGTAATTGTAACGTTGTAAGTACCTGCAGAGAGCCCGGATATATCTTCAGTGGCATCACCATTGCTCCAGCTGAAAGAGTAAGGAGGCGTTCCTCCTGTTACTGTCAGGTTAATGGCACCATCGGCATCACCGTTGCATGTGACGTTTGTGACGGCAGTTGATGTATTTATCGCAGAAGCATTTTCACTGACAGTGGCGCTGGCTGAAGTTGTACAGCCATTGGCGTCAGTTATTGTAACGCTGTAAGTACCTGCATTGAGCCCGGATATATCTTCAGTGGTAGCTCCATTGCTCCAGCTGAATGAATAAGGGGCGGTGCCGCCTGTTACGGTAAGGTCAATAGCTCCGTCGGAAGCACCCACGGATGATGCATCTGTCACATTGGTTGCAGTATTCAGTGCGGAAGGCTCACTGACGGTAGCACTTGCATTTGCAGTGGTTCCGTCGTTATCTGTAATTGTAACATTGTAAGTACCTGCAGAGAGACCAGATATATCTTCAGTGGCATCACCATTGCTCCAGCTGAATGAGTAAGGAGGCGTTCCTCCTGTTACTGTCAGGTTAATGGCACCATCGGCATCACCATTGCAGGTGACGTTTGTGACGGCAGTTGATGTATTTATCGCAGAAGCATTTTCATTGACGGTGGCGCTGGCTGAAGTTGTACAGCCATTACCATCGGTAATTGTAACATTGTAAGTACCTGCATTGAGCCCGGATATATCTTCAGTGGTAGCTCCATTGCTCCAGCTGAATGAATAAGGGGCGGTGCCGCCTGTTACGGTAAGGTCAACGGCTCCGTCGGAAGCACCCACGGATGATGCATCTGTCACATTGGTTGCAGTATTCAGCGCAGAAGGCTCACTGACGGTAGCACTTGCATTTGCAGTGGTTCCGTCGTTATCAGTAATTGTAACATTGTAAGTACCTGCAGAGAGACCAGATATATCTTCAGTGGCATCACCATTGCTCCAGCTGAAAGAGTAAGGAGGCGTTCCTCCTGTTACTGTCAGGTTAATGGCACCATCGGCATCACCGTTGCAGGTGACGTTTGTGACCGAAGTTGATGTATTTATCGGTGCGGCATTCTCATTGACAGTGGCGCTGGCTGAAGTTGTACATCCATTGGCGTCAGTTATTGTAACGCTGTAAGTACCTGCATTGAGCCCGGATATATCTTCAGTGGTAGCTCCATTGCTCCAGCTGAATGAATAAGGGGCGGTGCCGCCTGTGACAGTAAGATCAATAGCTCCGTCGGAAGCACCCACGGATGATGCATTGGTCACATTGGTAGATGCCGTCGGTGCGGTTGGGATATTATTCACTGTCAGTGTTGTAGCAGGTGATATACAACCATCGGAATTAGTCACGGTAAAATTGTAAATGCCAGGGGCAAGTCCGGAAATGGTTTGGCTTGTTCCGGTACCACTTACTGAACCCGGATTAATGGTCCATGTACCGCTTCCTGGCAGCCCGTTTAATAATACACTGCCCGTCGGATCGGCGCAGGTAGGCTGTGTGATGCCACCGTTAACCGGTGCTGTAGGTATGACAGGCTGAGAGTCGATAACTATATCAGCTGATAAAAGAGAAGTACATCCGGCTGCATTTGTGACTGAGTAGTTATATGTACCTGCTGACAGACCCGTGACTGTCGTATTTGGTCCTGAGCCTGATATAGATCCAGGGTTTATTGTCCAGTTTCCTGCCGGCAGACCGGTAAGTACAACGCTTCCTGTTGCGTTAGCGCATGTAGGATGAGTTATAAGGCCAAGTGTTGGAGCAGACAGTACTTCAATTGTCATGGTTACAACATTAGATGCAGCCGGCGAACCGCTGACGCAAGGAGCGTTGGATGTCATCTGTACATTAATGTCATCACCGTTTGCAAGAGCGCCGAAATATATGGCTGACGTCCCGGTATCGAGCAGCCCGTTATACCACCGGATGCGGTGCTGCTCCACCGTTTGTGGGAGTTGCAGTGAATGTTACAGAAGTACCTGCACAGATCGCCCTGCAGGACTGGCAGCAATTAACGCCGCCCGGAACATTAGGATTAACGGTCATCGTGATGTTGTTCGATGCAGCCGGCGAACCGCTGACGCAAGGAGCGTTGGATGTCATCTGTACATTTATGTCATCACCATTTGCAAGAGCTGCCGAAATATATGTTGCTGACGTAGCCCCTGGTATCAGAGCAGCTCCGTTATACCACTGGTATGTCGGTGCTGCTCCACCGTTTGTAGGAGTTGCAGTAAATGTTACAGAAGTACCTGCACAGATCGCTCCTGCAGGACTGGCAGCAATACTAACGCTGGCCGGAACATTAGGATTAACGGTCATCGTGATGTTGTTCGATGCAGCCGGCGAACCGCTGACGCAAGGAGCGTTGGATGTCATCTGTACATTAATGTCATCACCGTTTGCAAGAGCTGCCGAAATATATGTTGCTGATGTAGCCCCTGGTATCAGAGCAGCTCCGTTATACCACTGGTATGTCGGTGCTGCTCCACCGTTTGTGGGAGTTGCAGTGAATGTTACAGAAGTACCTGCACAGATCGCTCCTGCAGGACTGGCAGCAATACTAACGCTGGCCGGAACATTAGGATTAACGGTCATCGTGATGTTGTTCGATGCAGCCGGCGAACCGCTGACGCAAGGAGCGTTGGATGTCATCTGTACATTTATGTCATCACCATTTGCAAGAGCTGCCGAAATATATGTTGCTGATGTAGCCCCTGGTATCAGAGCAGCTCCGTTATACCACTGGTATGTCGGTGCTGCTCCACCGTTTGTAGGAGTTGCAGTAAATGTTACAGAAGTACCTGCACAGATCGCTCCGCAGGACTGGCAGCAATACTAACGCTGGCTGGGAACATTAGGATTAACGGTCATCGTGATGTTGTTCGATGCAGCCGGAGAACCGCTGACGCAAGGAGCGTTGGATGTCATCTGGACATTAATGTCATCACCGTTTGCAAGAGCTGCCGAAATATATGTTGCTGACGTAGCCCCGGGTATCAGAGCAGCCCGTTATACCACTGGTATGTCGGTGTTGCTCCACCGTTTGTAGGAGCTGCAGTGAATGTTACAGAAGTACCTGCACAGATCGCTCCTGCA
>JADKBK010000010.1 GCA_016715075.1 Bacteroidales bacterium | reverse complement strand
TTATCCGTTTCTCCTTTGTTTTCTGACCGACCTGTAAGAAATTCCTGCAAATCCTTTTGCAACAAAAGATGCAATCACAAATGTCTCTAATTTAGGGATGCTTAGTGCCCGTGAGGTACATCATTTCGGATTCCTGAGTTTGCTCTTGCACTTGTATGCATTGTCTCTGCCTTTGAGTCTTTTTTTCCTCGGTATTCCTTTCCACAGATTCCACAAAAAACCAACCCGTTTAATAAATAATGGTACTCATCCCTTTCCCCTGCATTCTTTTATTCACGCCAAGGTTCTTACCCCACCTATCCCATGTGGCCTCATCAATTATTGGCGGGACTTTAGTCTCATTTTCTCCATTGTTCCATTTTCGTATTCCTTTGTAGATCTGATTGGTTAGTAGCAAGTGGACAACATTCCCTCGCCACCTGACATCACCCTTTTGGAAGTATGTGTACTGGTTGGTGTACTTGTCACGCCTTTTAAACTCACCTGAGTAATCATTAAATTTTGTCGGTATACCATCCTGGTTCAGAGTTTTTGCAATTGTGTATACTCCAATGCCCTCGCCAGACATTTTAAAAATTCGTCTTACAACTTTTGCCTGGTCTTCCTGGATTTCTAATAAACCGTTTTTGTCCCGAACGTAACCATAGGCAGTTATACCATGAGACTTTCCTTTTAACGAATTTTTATAATGTGCTAACTTAACTTTTTGTCCGGTCAATGTAGCAAAAAATTCATTGGTGAGGGATAAAATACCAGTATAGCAACTATTCTCAGCAACATCAGGGTCCAGATAGTTTCCGCCAGGATAATACTTCATTTGCTCAGCATAGTGTAAGTAAACAAATCGAGATCCTGTTATTTCGCTCAATCCGGGACTGATCAAAAACAATATACTTTGGAATGATCCTTTATTTATGTGATCTAACATCAATGCGAATTCAGGCCGATCCTTAATCTCATCTTTTGTGCCACTAATTGCTCTGTCGATAAATGATTTATATTCATGACCTTCCGATTTGGCAAAAGCAACCCCTTTCTCTAATTGTGTTTCAATAGAGACATCTTTTCCTTCGGCTTTATGCTTGCTAATTCGGCAATAAATTGCGATCATCGGATATATATTGTAAAAGCATAAAGGTATTGAATAGCTATAATATACAAAACGGCAGGCAATTGTTTATTAATTAAAGGGAATGAGTTTTATAAAATTTTATAATTTTATAAAAAAATTTCTTAATGTATTTTATCAATAGTATATTCTTGTCAGGAATTCTTTTTCTTCAAGCATTATCTCAGATTCAGTTATTCCTTGTATTTATTATAAATAAAACGTCTGAAATATGATTAGTAAAAAGAAGCTTGTAATGCATCACCCCTGGCTTGCAGGGGACACCCCCGGTGGGGGATCGGATATCGGGGGATACCCCAAAACATTGGATATATGGACATTATGTATTAAATGGAGATTCTACCTTCATTGTCAAGTGAAATCATTGGAAGGTTTACTGCTACGTTTAGGTTGTCTTCTCTTTGCAACCTGGCATTACATAAAACATAATAGCATTTGTACAAGAGGGTATGTTCTGAAAGTAAATAATATTTATACATTTAAGGAAGGCAATCATATCGATATTGTACGCTTGTTAGATGTTTTTAAAGTTAAAAATTACCTGTATTGTACTTTGTATTTTTTTAACGAAAATAAAATTACCACTGTAAGCCATATAATTAATCCTGACGATTATATAATCTGGCAAATAATGAAAACAGAGAGTTCGATGAAATAATGATCCAGGAAGACTTTGGAAGAGAGTTAACAAGGATAATTTTTGGGAATTCTGTTCTTAAATCTTTTTATAATAAACCTGAAAAGATTTCTTTTGTAACCGGATTCTAATACTAAAAATAGCTGGATAAAGGAACTTATCCCTCTCCAATGTAGATATTTCATAATAATCTCTTCTTCTTGATGGTCAAACTTTAATCAATTAAATTGGTTGTGCTCTATAAAATCTACTTTTAGAATAGACCATCACATTATCCAAATAATTTCCATAACTGTATTTGTAATGGTGTTCAAAATATTCGGACTATTTTACATTTTCTTAAAAGCTATATCTGATGAACAACCTGAATTATGGAGTAATCGGAAACTGCAGAAGCGCTGCCCTGGTCTCTGATAAAGGAAGTATTGATTGGTGTTGCCTTCCAGATTTCGATTCTCCTTCGATTTTCGCAAAACTTCTTGATAAGGAAAAAGGAGGCTACTTAAGTTTTGTTGTTGATGATAGTTACATCATAACACAAAAGTATTTATATAGAACAAATGTGTTATGTACAGAATATAAATCGGTTAAGGGTGCTTTTGAGGTGATTGATTTCATGCCAAGGTATAAAACGAGTGAAAATGACTATTTTATACCTGCCGAAATATACCGCTATATCAGACTTATCTCAGGATCCCCAACCTTTAAAGTTGATTATTACCCCATGCTTAATTATGCAAGGGATGAAGTCTCTCATGTAACTGAGGACGGCCATATACGAACTTATTCGAAAGTTAGGCCAACAGATTGTATATATCTTTATTCAGATCTGAATCTAAATGATATTATGTGTGCGAAAGAAATAACTCTCTCACAAAATCAGTTTCTTTTATTATCATACAACCAAAAGTTAATAGATATAGATATAAACAGAGTTTACCTCGAATACCAGCGCACCAAAGTTTATTGGTTAAACTGGACGAATCGTTCTAAGAAGTATGAGAAATATACAGAAGAAATTATCAGGAGCTTACTTGTACTGAAAATTATGTCATATCAGCCTTCAGGTGCTGTTTTAGCTGCATTAACAACCAGCCTTCCTGAAGCAATTGGTGAAGTACGGAACTGGGATTATCGTTTCTGTTGGTTGCGAGATGCTTCAATGTCTATTGAAACTTTGCTAAAGATGGGACATATGAATGCTGCTCAGAGATTTTTAACATATATTGAAAGTATTTTAAGATCAAAGTGCGATACATTCCAAATAATGTATGGCATAAGAAGTGAGAGAGAGTTACTTGAAACCGATTTACCACATCTTTCAGGGTATGAAAACTCAAGACCTGTAAGAATTGGTAATGGTGCGTATAATCAGAGACAGAATGATGTATTCGGTTATCTATTAAATGTCATTTATCAATATTATAAATATTTCCCTAGTACTCTGGCGGAAATTGAAGATATGTGGGAAATTGTACGGAATATTTCCAGAACGGTTTCCACTCATTGGGAAAAGCCGGATAAAGGAATTTGGGAAATAAGAAATGAAGAAAAACACTTTGTTTTCTCAAAAGTTATGTGCTGGGTTGCCATGGACAGGGCCTCAAAAATTGCTGACCTGCTCAATAAAAAATTCTATGCTGAATCATGGCTAGACATTGCGAATGATATTAAGGATGATGTTTTAAAGAATGGATGGAAAGAAGATATAGATTCGTTTTCACAGACTTATGATAATTCTCATTTAGACGCTTCATTATTATTAATGGCAGAATATGGTTTTATAGCTGCCGAAGATATCAAATACCAAAAAACAGTAATTGCTGTAAAAAATGCTCTCTTTAGTAATGGACTAATGTACAGATATATGAATTCAGATGATTTTGGTAAACCCACGACTTCGTTTACAATTTGTACATTCTGGTTAATTCAGGCTTTATTCAGAACAGGTATGAAAGATGAAGCTAGAACAATATTTGAAAACCTCCTATCATGCAGTAACCATGTTGGTCTTTTAAGTGAAGGTATTGATTTCTCGACAAAAAGACTTTCAGGAAATTTTCCACAGGCTTACTCCCATCTGGCACTTATTAATACAGCAACACTTTTTTCGGATGAAAAATTCATACTGAAATTTATTAAACCATAATATAGATACGATCATTCATCTGACAATTGTACCATCAATTTTCGATATTCACTATAAAGTTTTGATCTAGAGATTATACCTGCAAATTTACCTTCTTTTAAAACAGGCAGATTCCATGCTTTTGTCTCATCAAAAATATTCATGATCCGCTCAAAAGAATCGTAGTAATCAATTACAGCTGGGGATTGTATGTAATAGTCAATCACAAAAGTTGTATCAAGTAATTCCTGATCAAACATTTTATCACGAACATCATTGAGCATGATCATTCCAAGTAAATCGTTCTCTTTGCCCAAAACAGGGAATAAATTCCTGTCGTATTTTCTGAAAAGTTCAACAATACGCCTCAGACTATCAGTTGTTTTAAGACTCGTACAATCTGTTTCTATAACTTTTTCAATTTTTAAAAGAATAAGGATGTTTCGATCTTTATGATGGGTTAATGCTTCTCCTTTGCTGATCAGTTCTTTTGCATAGATTGAATCCTTTTCAAAATATTTTGTAGTTAAATAACAAGTGGATGCTGTAACAATAAGTGGTATTAAAAGGCTAAATCCTCCTGTGATTTCGGCAACTAGGAATATTGCAGTCAATGGAGCATGCATTATGCCTGCCATTATACCTGCCATTCCTGCCAGGGAGAAGTTTCTTACAGATACATTTACGAATGGTAATTTATTTAATAACTCAGCAACAATAAAACCGGTAACTCCACCCATAAAAAGAGCCGGTGCAAATACTCCGCCAATACCTCCACTTCCTGTTGTTGCCGCTACTGCCAATCCCTTAAAAAAGATAACAGCTGCAAGAAAAATGAGAACCGTATTGATATTCGTCTTTAAAAATTCAAATTGAATTAACTGGTTTATTTGCTCAGGATTTGTCCCTTGTAAAAGTTGTAGCGTTAAATATCCTTCACCAAATAAGGGAGGCATCAGAAAAATTAAAATGCCCAGCACAATAGCCCCTAACGTAATCTTTTGCCAGACGTGATTAATCCTTGCTACTTTTTTCAAAAAACCACAATTGCCGCATAAAAGCAACTGATATTAAACCACAGGTTATTCCTAATATGAGGTAGTATGCTATGTTCTTTTTCAAATGAATCAAACAGAGTGAAATTAAACATGACATTATCCCCATGAGAAAGTAGGAAACAAATGCCCGCTAACTGATGATAGCAAGAGAGGGATTATTGACCACATGCTAAGATCTATCATTAACACTTCAAGTGCAAAAATAGTGGCAGCTATCGGTGCTTTAAATATCCCCGCAATAGCTCCAGCCGCACCGCAAGCAAGTAATAACGTAGTGGTTTTATAATCTTGTCTAAAAACTCCTGCCAAATTTGATCCAATGGCCGAACCTGTATAGACGATTGGCGCTTCCAATCCTACCGAACCTCCAAAACCTACCGTAAGGATACTTGATATTACAGATGAGTACGTATTATGAAATTTAATCCTGCTATGATTTTTGGAAACAGCCTGCAACACCTTACTAATTCCATGCGAAATATTATCCCTGACAAAGTATTTCAGATATAAAACTGTCAACAGAATCCCGATACCAGGTAATGCAAGATATAAGAATTGAGGTGTGTAGGCGATGAATTCTTGTAGCAATTCCCTGCCTGTATAATGAACTATGTTTTTCAGTAATACCGCTATTAACCCTGCTGTTAACCCAATAAGCAAACTTTGAATTAATATAAATGCTTTGGGATTTTTTAACCTGTACGTGGCAATGGCTAACAAAAGACTTGATATTCTTTGTCTTATTAGAGTTACTTTTAATGACAGCACTTTAATTCGTCTTAATCCTTATCTTAGCAAATGTATCAGGGTAATTTGTATTAATAAAATCAATAAGCTTCTCCCTTATTGCAGCTCTTAAATCCCAATTTTTCGAGGCATCAACACTACTTAGCAATACACGAACTTCTTTAAACTGTTCCGTTATTTTTGTAACTTGTACATTCCATAACCGGCCATCCCAATCCGGATTACCTTTTAGCATTTCAGGTAATGCTACTCGGATGCTGTCAACAGGGAAACTGAAATCAACATATAAAAAAATCGTCCCGGTAATCTCTGAACCTGTTCGGGTCCAGTTTTGGAATGGTTTTTCGAGAAACCATGTTACTGGCAATACCAAACGCCTTTCATCCCAGATCTTAACAACTACATAGGTTAACGTTATTTCTTCAATCCTGCCCCATTCTCCTTCAACAATAACCACATCATCAAGCCTGATAGGTTGTGTAATGGCAAGCTGTATCCCGGCAAGTATCATACCAATGCTTTTTTGTGCAGCAAATCCAACAATGATACCTATAATTCCAGCTGATGTTAATAAGCTAATCCCAATGGTCCTTACTTGTTCAAAAGTCAATAATCCTATAGACAGTGCTATAATTATAATTAATGAATTAACTATTCCTTTAAACACTTTAATTTGAGTAAGGCGACTTCTTGCATTCAGGTTATCTGCAGTTCCAATGTCAAGCTTGCCTTGTAAATAATATGCTCCTGCCCCGACAAACTGAATAGAAATCCATGCAATTGAAAAAATGAGCAACACAGAATCAATATGAAGTAACCAAGGGAAGAAGGGGAGATTGCTTAAAAATATATGTGTAAAGATTTTTAGAAGAATCCAATAAAATAACCACAAAGCTGGTATCTTAAATAGGTCCAGAACAAAATCATCAAGCCTCCCTGGTGTTCGAGATACTTTCTTCTTAAAAAAAAGAAAAAAGTACCTGTAAATGAAGAATATTATTACCAATAGTACTATAAATGAAATTATAGCAACTATTATTCTGAATGTTTCATTACCAGCGTATTGATTCATTATTTTCTTTATTTTATAGGTAGAAAATTATAAATATAAAGCTTTATTTGTTATATATAGGAATTACTTTTATATTACAGTAAGTTCAAAGCACAAATTTTATAAAATTATGACCAATGAGATCCATTTTAAAAGGCTTGTAATTGCTGCTTATCGTTTGCCTTTTAAATTCAGCAAAACAAAAAAAGGTTACAAAGCTGTCCAAAATTCCGGTGGACTTGTTTCTGCAATGCTTTCTTTGTCTGAAAATTTTAAAAAGAGTAACAACCAGGTAACTAACAGTAAGATAGTCTGGTCTGGAATTGGTGATAATCTACCCGATAATATCTCTTCAAAAAAATTTGATAATGAGTTTTTTGATATTGCTCCGGTTAATATACCACAGCATTTAAATGATTTGTTTTACGGAGGCTTTTGTAACGACTTAATTTGGCCATTATTTCACTATTTTCCTTCTTATAGCGTATTTAATACAAACTATTTTCAAGCCTACAAGGAAGCTAATTTAAAATTTTGTGATGAAATAGTAAAAATCATAAAGCCAGGAGATTTTGTATGGGTACATGATTATCAGTTAATGCTTCTGCCTGAAATGATCCGTAATAAAATACCTGATGCTACAATTGGTTTTTTTCTACATATCCCGTTCCCCTCATTTGAAATATTCAGATTAATGCCACGATTGTGGCGGGAAGCTATCATTACTGGAATATTAGGGCCGATCTTATAGGATTTCACACACATGATTATACGCAACATTTTATCAAAACAGTTAAACGTACAACAGGTTTTGAGTGTCGTCAAAATGTTATTTATACACCTAACAAGCTTGTTAAGGCAGATGCATTCCCAATCGGGATTGACTATGATAAGTTTCATTCAGCATGCCTGGACAAATATGTATTGGCTGAAAAACAAAAGATTAAGAACTTTCTTTCTGGTCAAAAGCTCATTTTTTCTATTGACAGACTTGACTATTCAAAAGGATTGCTTTTAAGGCTTAAGGGATTTGAAACATTCCTGGAAAAATTCCCGAAATGGCATTCTAAAGTTGTTTTCAATATGGTAGTCATTCCATCACGAGACAATATTGAAAAGTACAAGGACATGAAGAAAGAGATTGAATCAACTGTAGGTCGGATTAATGGTAAATACAGTTCACTGGTGTGGCGGCCAATTATTTATCAGTATAAATCCTTGTCTTTTAATGAACTTGTTGCTCTTTACGATTTAAGTGATGTTGGTCTGATTACACCCTTACGTGACGGGATGAATCTTGTTGCTAAAGAATACATAGCTTGCCAGATAGAGAATAAAGGAGTTTTAATACTAAGTGAAATGGCAGGTGCGGCAGCAGAATTAAATGAAGCCTTAATAATTAATCCTGCCGATAATAGTGAAATGGCAGACTCAATTTATAGCGCCCTTGAAATGGAACCGGAGGAAAAACATACGCGTCTTGAAAGGATGCAAAACCGGATTTCGAGTTACAATGTATTCACCTGGGCTTATGATTTTTTTAACCAGACATTTGATACTAGAGAACAGCAAAAATCGATGGATGTTAAGTTTATCAATAAACCCATTTCATCTCAAATCATTTCAGATTATCAAAACGCCGGTCGACGGATCCTTTTTCTCGATTATGATGGCACATTAGTTCCATTTGCTAAATTTCCCGAACTGCAACTATTGATAAAAATACATTGAAAGTCATTAATAAATTATCCAACGACCTCAAAAACCAAATAGTCATAATAAGCGGGAGAAGTAAAGATTTCCTTGAGAAACAATTCAAGGGAGTAAATGTCACTTTGGTCGCCGAACATGGCTATTTTATTAAAAGATCTGGTGGAAAATGGGAGGCAACAGTCATCTCAGATATTCAATGGAAAGAAGCTGTCATGCCAATTCTTGATGAATATGTCAGGCGATGCAACGGTACTTTTATTGAAGAAAAAACAGGAAGCATTGCCTGGCACTATCGAAACGCTGATTCGGATTTTGCCCAACTGCGACTTAATGAACTACGCGATGATCTTGTCGAGATAATTCGTCATAAAACCGATTTCGAAATACTGGAGGGTAACAAAGTATTGGAAGTAAAAGTGGAAAATATGATAAAGGAAAAGCCGCCGATACTCTCATGAAAAATAAACATTTCGATTTCATTCTTGCTGCTGGTGATGACAAAACAGATGAATCTCTCTTCAGAACATTATCTGGTTCTGCGCATACAATTCGGGTAGGCTTAAGTCCCTCTCAAGCTAAATATAATGTATCTGACTTTTCTTTTTTATTGAAATTATTGAAAGATCTTATGAAATGACCTCCGAATTCAATAGTACGTTTCAATTTTCAAGGCCGAATATTGATCTTCTTGATAAGGTCAGATTAAGTGACTTTTTCAGATTATTTGTTTTTTGAAGGGTAGTGCATAAGAGTAACCAATGTCAAAATAGATATTAAGCGATATCTAAATTTATATGGACTCATGAAATTTTTGTTTTTTGATTTTAAGGTAAACAACCTTTTTAGGATAATTTGCGTTTCTTTAATAAATTAATGTAAGAAAAATGGTTAAAAATAATTCTGATTATGGACGAATTATACTAAGATATAAATAACAAGAAGAATGACGAACTATATTATTCTGTCTCTTTGCGTATTAGTGATTTTATCCTATATTTTTGATATTACAAGCAAATATACAAAGATTCCTGGCATTATTTTTTTAATCTTACTTGGAATAGGAATCCAATTGGTTGGGAAATCCACATTGATTGGAATTCCGAATATGAAACAAATACTACCGGTAATAGGTACGCTGGGACTAATATTGATTATTCTGGAGGCAAGTCTCGATCTTAAACTTGAGAAAAGAAAGAAAGCTCTTATAAGAAAATCAATATCCTCAGCTTTGATTTTACTTGTAACTTTTACCGCAGTTTTTGCGTATATCATGGTTCAATTCTATGGCATCTCAATTAGAGATTCTCTTCTTAATGGTATCCCGCTAGGAATAATAAGTAGTTCGGTTGCTATTCCATCTGCTCTCTATTTGCATCCAGATGAAAAAGAGTTTATTGTATATGAGAGTTCATTTTCTGATATTTTCGGGATTATCATTTTTGATTTTATTCTTCTCAATAGTGTCAGTATCGGACGTGGCGTTTTAGATTTTGCCCTAAATAGTGTTCTTACGATAATAATAGCACTTATAACAACATCAATTCTAGCAATCCTGCTTCATAAAATAAAATACCATATCAACTACGTCATAATAATGACCTCTGTGGTAATGGTTTATATGCTGGCAAAGTTATATCATCTGCCTGCTTTACTCCTCGTTCTTGTATTTGGTCTGGTCCTATCGAATAATAAATTTCTGGAAAGTACACCTATCAGGGGGTTTGTTGATTTTGCTAAATTTAGAACTGACCTGAAATCATTCAAAAAAATTGTGATTGAATTTACTTTCATTGTAAGATCTTTCTTCTTTATAATGTTTGGATATTTAACTCAAGTTGAAGGATTGTTCATTAAAAAAAACATTATCACCGCATTGCTAATTACAATATTTATTGCCTCAACAAGATTGATTTTTTTAAAACTTATACTTAAGATTCCAATAGTCCCTTTACTCTTTTTCTCACCGCGAGGGCTGATTACAATTCTCCTATTTCTGAGCATTCCGATGACTTCCCGAATACCTCTAATTAGTGAAGAAGTGTTAACTCTGGTAATACTTATGACTATTTTCCTCCTTATAATTGGAAATATAATTCATAAAAGGGAACATACTTTTTGATGGAAAATCTGGCGATTTTGATGAAGATTAAGAATAAATAATAACTTAATTAAAGATATTTATGCTTTTCCCAGGATATTAAAGCAATTGGATTCTATGTTTCAGGTTTAATATACTATCGTAAGTATGAAAATGTATTACAATTTTGATTTCAATAGGTTTACAATTAATCATAATTTTGATGGTACTTTTCATCTGTCCAAACTAAAAAACAATATCAATGTGACATAAAACCTGAAAATCAAGTGAAGAGCCTAATATTAAGCCAGGCGAGCTCCTGCGAAAAAATGGAAAAGAAAGAACACGTGAAACTATAGATAAAATATGGGGTAAATATTCTTACGGATTTAACTATTAAATTAATTTATTATGAAAACCAAAATAGATTCAATTTTTAATACCAACTGATTATTCTGATCTGTCAGAAAGTGCTATAAAGGTAGGTATTGCTATTGCTAAACGGCAAAATGCCAAGGTTACAATTCTTAATGTGGTTGACAGATATTCATCTCCTCCAGCGAGGGGATTTTCATATGATTTTCGTATGACTCCAAATATTCTCTCAACTGTTGGGGGAAAAATTCAAGAACTTACAGACATTATTTTCAAGGAGGCTGGTATAAAAGTTACAGGAAAGATTATGGAGGGAAATCCATCTGACCTTATATGCCAACATGCTCTTGAAGAAGATTTCAGTCTTATAGTTATGGGTACTCATGGTACATCGGGAATGCGAGATTTATTCATTGGCTCGGAAGCAAACAGAGTAGTAAAAAATGCTACTTGTCCGGTTTTAACGATACCCAGGAAACTGGAGCAAAACTGATTTTGAGAAAGTATTATTCCCTGTCAGGATTAAACCAGGAATGCTAACGAAGTATTTAGATGCAAGGCCAATAATTGAGAAGAACAATCTCGAACTTTTTTGCTTGGACTCAATGAACAGGAGTACGATGTTTACAGAAAAGAAATTGTTATGTTTATGGACAAAATCAAAATCCAGTTACACAATGACAGCATTGTATTTCAGTCTGCGATATGTCAAAATAAAGATTTTCCGGGCGAGACAATTAAAATTGCGAATGAATATAAAATAGATTTAATTGTTCTGTCCGCAAATTTTGATAACGATTTCAGTCCATACTATCTTGGTCCTTATCCTCAACAAGTTCTAAATCATTCTCATTTACCGGTTTTGAGTATAAAATCAACTTTAAATATATCGCAACAAACTGGAGCTATTTAATCATTTTTAGTATTATTGGATTTAAAAATGTATATCCATTTGAGGGAAAGGTATTGTAATATTGTTTTCAGTAAATTTCGATTAATAATCTTCTGATATCACTTTTCACCTTTTCAATCCTGAAAACATTATCACTGTAAAATAAAACCTGAAAATCCAGCGAGGAATTACCAAATTTATAAGCCTTGCTTCAATAAGATTCTTGTCTGTAATATCTGATGCTCCAGAGCACTTTCTTCCAGTATCTTTACTACAAGTTCAACTATTACTTCCATAAGCTACTCCTACATTTATTCTGAATCGTGTTTTTTGACTGGTGGCTCCAGTTTATTACCTTATTGGTCGTAATTAATGAGTTAGGGATAATTACGATAATATCATCTCTGTTTAGTCCCTTAGATGTACGCAATCCTATTTTATGAATGATCACTACATCTCCATCTATCTCCAGTACGTCGCCAATTTTTGTTGATCCTTCGATAAGCAGGATGATTCCCGAAACAAAATCATTGAATGTCTGCTGAAGGCCAAGTCCGACACCAACTAGAAGTGCAGCTGAACCTGCAAGCAAAACTGTGAGATTGATACCCAATGTATTCAGGATTATACTTATTGAAATTATCCAGAGAACATACCTTATGATCTGGTATAAAGAATAGGCATTACTATGGTCCAGTTTTTTTAATCTTCGTTTTCTGAACAGACCTAGTCTGACAAACCAGATTAATAATTTTGTTAAGAAGAAAATTATCAGGATAGTTAAAAGGGTATTTGTCTTTAGTTCATGTTGCCCTATTCTAACACCACGAAATCCAGTATCTCTTTAAACCTTCAACCATGTTATTAATTTTAATGGTTATGAATATACTCTTCATAAAATCCCCTGAAGAAATTTTTTGCATTGATACCTAGAAACCTGTTCCTGTATCCTCCTTCCTGGATAAACAATACAGGCATCTTAAATCCGGCCAGCATTTGGCCGTTAAGGTAGAAATCCCTGGGTGACAATATCCATGTTCCTGTTGGATCTCCCTTTGCTGTGTCGAGGCCCAAGGCAACAATCAGAAATTCCGGTCTGAATTTTCTGATAATACTCAATGTTTTTTTCAGTATCTCCCGGTATTCAATTCCGTTGATCACCTCTTTAAGTGGAAAGTTAAAATTATAGCCCAATCCGTCATTTTGCCTTTTCTTCCCTGAAACCCGAAAATAAGGATAAGCGAATGAAGGATGTCCGTGGATGGAAATTGTAAGCACATCGCGTCTTTCGTAGAAAATCTGCTGTCCATTACCGTGATGATAATCCAGATCAAGTATTGCCACATTACCATATTTACTCAGGTAATTGGCCGCAATGGCAGCATTGTTGAAATAACAAAACCTCCGAAAACAAATCGTTCCGCGTGATGCCCCGGAGGCCGGGTCAGTACATATGCAATCCTGTTACCTTCAAGAATTGAATCAGCAGCTGTTAAAGTACAATTCACACCCCACCTAGCCGCCTGATATGCATTCAAATTTAATGGTGTGAAAGTGTCAATACAGTAGTAACCTGCCCTGACAGACAGCATCTTTGGTGGCTTAGCTGCATTCCTGATAGGAAAACATAAGGATAGACGGATTTTCCCGGTTCTAATCCATTGCAGACAGTTTTGAAGTATTTTACATACTCGCGGTCGTGTACATCATAAATAAACTTGTCCGGGTACTCATTTACCTCTCCTTCAGATATTATCCCCAGTTTTGAGATTTCCCTGTAAATAGTTTTCACATGGACAGGTGACTCAACATATCCGACTTCTTTAACATGATGGATATGATGTCTGCCGTTTACAAACAGGCGGATTCTGTTATCACCTTTTTTATTTGCCTTATGCTTTCTTCCTCATCGGTATTGACATATCGGGGGTTCTTAACTTAACCGGATCATCCTTAATGCTGTCAACAACCTTCTTAATATATTCCGGGAGCAATAGAGAGAATATTTGCGTGTCAGTATTGCCCGTATTATTTTTTTCAGTTCTGCTGCACTCAGGGATCTTCCGGACCCCAGATCGTCATAGACCAGGTAAGGAGGACAATCATTTTCCGGCTTTACTGGTGTTTCATATTTTGTGTTGATAATTGGATATGCTCCGAATCTCTCATAGAAAGCAAGCCTTTTCATGTTCTGATCAATGATGGAAGTGTCACGGCATAACATGGGATCATCGGGCAGGCATTCAAAGAATAATCCTAGTGTTCCCAGAGAAGCTGCTTCCTCCCGTATCCTTTCATAAATTGCCCCCCCCACGCCTGAAGTAGGTTTGCCAGGAGTGACTGCAATCAGGTCGAGATAACAGAATTTAAGATCGGACATATAAAGAAGAATGGCGAAACCTCTTATGTTACCACTGAAATCATCAGCTACAACCAGGGATGTCTGGTATTTCTTTTTAACCTGATTGACCATCTGTTGTGAAATATTTTCTATTTCATTTGCTTGGAGTGCAGGGAACTGCAGCCTGATGATTTTTTTTACGTTCAACTGATTTTATATTCCCTTCAAGGAAAGGATTTGTTATTTTACGTATCCTGAACATCTGTTTTCTTTTATCTGCGTTTACAATTATTTTACATTATACCTGCTTTTCAGATATACTTTTTCAAGTTCCTTAGAAATCAGTGCAGGATTGGTAAGTGGCATATCTTTAGTAAATAATTCATATCCTAATGCTTCAGTCTTTTTCTTGTTGCATAAACAGGTAACTTAGACCTGTTAGTTGTCCGGATATGATTGCCTTTTTCATCCACAATGATTATTCTCGGAAGAAAAACCCCTTTTCTCCCTATGAAAGCATTCATTATTTTTACCGCTTCTGAAAATTCTTCCTCTGTTGCCCTGCCAAGCGATTCATATTTATTAATCTCTTTATGATCCCATGTAGAAACTACAGCATGACTCTCAGAAATCTTATTCTCAATTCCGGTATTAAGATTGAGTGTGTATCATGACCCGACGGCATCAGTAGAACCTTGCCACCCCCACCTTCAACGTTTGATGCATAACGGGGTACCGTTATCCCTGAAATCCAACCCCTGAAGATTTTTCATAAATATTTTCCCAACCTGGACAGGGGTTATGAAATGGACAATTCCTTTTTCTTTATGGCATTGTAATAAATAATAGGGATGCACACCTATCCAGAACATTCTTCTGAAAGTCTCTGCCAGGATACTGAAATTGTCATTGACATGGTTTAATAAAACAGTTTGGTTTCTAACAGTAAATCCAAAATCCCTGATTTTTTTTATTGCTCTGAACAGATCGAAGGTTATTTCATGAAAATGGTTTATATGAGTCATAAAATAAACATATTTTTCCAATCCCCTAAGTTACAAGAACTTCATTTTATGTTTCTGTTAAACCAATGTAAAACAGGCCTCTATTGATCTCTTTCATACTTACATTCATAGTTATCCAAAGATTTCGATCTCTGACAATGCACGCAATATGAGGCACAACTTGTGTTTTCTGCAACAAACAATGCCACCCTGTTGGGATATCGCTGATAGGCAGCTCCAAAACTTCTTGAACCTTCCTTCATCGCTGCTTCCGCTCCGGCATCCGGGAATAGAAGATTTGCGGGAGTGGGGACAGATTGCCAGAATACTGGATCAATTCTTTTGGATCTTTGCGAAAATAATATTGGATTAAATGGGTCCTCCTGGATGAGAGAAGGCAATACGGAGGTATCCGTAAAGGTTCTTTTCCCTCTCCTTTTAATGTTTCAACAGTTCTCCTGATCTCTGCTTCCTGATGATTATTTAATTTAATCACCTTTTTGAGTTGATCTATCGTACGTATTGAATTTGTTTTTTGCCAGAGATGATGTTCCATTGTCATATGTGATATGTTTCCATAATTCAATCGAGGTTGAAATCCCTTGTGGTTGATACAGTATGTCGTTCTCAGTCATGATCAGAATCTTATAAATTAATTTACGACAAATTTTTCGGATTTCAGAATGATCGTCTTCTGATAATCTTTTGTTTTTTGTCTGCGGATCACCTTTGCAAGGTTTTGACTGCATCCAAAACAGATTCCTCTGCTTTCACTGTTCTTTTACAAAATGATTTTGACCGGCAACAGAAAGTTCTATTTCACAGAATTGATTTTTTGGATTTCCTGATGCACCTTCAAACAGAGTAACAACTGCTGATAATTGATTTATCCTGCTCAAATAGCTTTTGGACTTTTTTCTTTTACAAACTCCTCGAGCTGTACACTAGCTTTAAATTAACCAGTTGCAATACTATTTTATTCATATTCTCTGGTTTTATCAAATTAATTATTCATTACATTTCCAATTCACACCTGAATAAATAAGTTAAAAGTCAACTTTACCTCCCTTTCCCTTTTTCGAGTACCGGATAAATTAATAGATCTGCCCCACTGCTCCGCTAGTCTGAAAACAGGAACTGCGTCAGTCTGGTCGTTTGATGGTTTGATACTCAAAACCCGGAACCTGTGCATGGTTAAATAACCCTGTTGTCCAAATGGTCCTATAAAATATGATTTCCACTCAGGGTCGATATTTGCTGTTAAGATTATTAAATCAATATTGTGTTCCCTGGTCGTTTTAGAAACTTCTGCGGGAAAGTCTTCTCCGGGACAATAGGCGGTCTGAAATTTGACATTATCATTATTGAGCTGGCGTTTAAGGTTCTTTATTAATAACATAAGATCTTTAGTATTTCTGGCATTTTTCATATCAGTAAGGCCAAGAAGAAAAGTTCTGAATTATTTTTCTATTATGGGTCTGGCATAGAAGTATTTATCTAATGCACCTGGGATAGTCTTATTGGAAAAAAGTACCTTTTAAATTCTTTTCTTATTCCATTTACTGGGACAGTTAATACGGGGCATGGTGCACTTTTTACTACCCTGTATGCCTCTGAACCCATAAATAAACCCCTTAAGCCTGACGTACCATGTGTGCCAATGACTATTAAACTGTTATTTTCTTCGTATGCTAACCTGCAAATTCTCTCGAAGGGCTGACCATTTAATACTTTGCTTTCCACCTTTATTCCGGTTTTCTTAGATACACTTTCTGAGAATTCCTTTAACCTGATTTCGATCATTAAGTTTATGTCAGGCATCAACTGTATTTCCGGAAGGAATACTTCTGTAGGTTGTAAGTTTGCGAACCTGTCAACTACATGTAATAAAACAATGTCTGCTTTTTGTCTTTCCGCAATGGCAATTCCAACAGCCAAAGCATTTTCCGATGATTCTGAGAAGTCAGTCGGTATCAGAATGGATTTAATTTGTGATTTCATTGTTAAACTATTTAATATTAAACTTAGTTGATTGAAAACATGGACTTCTGAAGTTTTGGGGGTGTCATTCCTGCTTCTTTCTTAAATATCTTCCGATATAGGAGTTATCTTTGAAGCCTAATTTATAAGCGACCTCTGAAATAATAAATCTGGAATGCATCAGCATTCGTTTTGCCTCAAGAATTATTCGTTCATCTATTATTTCACCTGCGGTCTTTATAAAGAATTCCTGGCATAGAGCATTTAAATAATTTGGTGTAATATTCAATTCCCGGGCATAGACTTTTACAGATCGTAATGTTACAAAACGAATATTAACAAGTTTGCGAAATTCATTTAGCAATTGTTTTTTTCTTCTAGACTCAAATAGCTTGTCGGAGAACATAGAATTTCTCCTGTACATTAACATCATTTTTTTCAATTCAAGGCAGATAATCTCTCTGAGTTTGTCTTCGATGATAAATATTCATATAACAGAGTTTTAAGTATTAATCTCCATTCATTTATATCATGTTGATCGATCCTGATAAATGGAGGAATATTTCCAATCAGGGTCTGATCGCTTTTTAATTTGGGTTGCCTGTATAAATATGATTATAGAAAATATCAGTGAATTGTACCAGGTATCCTTTTAAATTATTAGTCTTGTTTATGTTCCATACTTTGTATTTTTCAATGAAGAATATCTTGTTTTCCAGTGCACTAAACTCATCAAAATCAATTTGAATAACACCATTACCTCCGGTTATATACACAATGGAGTTCCATTTGCCTTGTATAGTTCCCTCTATTTTTGCCGGATCTAAATCTTTAAGATCCATCATTATGAAACCTTTCAGGAGTTTTTCCAGTTCTTTATCAAATTTATTATCAGTCATATAATAAAAATTTCATTTCACCATAAAATTACTTAAATGATTTCATCAAGACGTGTTAATATCTCTCCGGATAATGGTATAATTCAACTTTTAATTGACTATATAATGAAATCAAAAATTTTATATGCAGTCAATTTGGCTCACCTTATAATTTTGATCTGTAAACAGATACCAACAAAGGAAACATTGGAAAAAGTAACTTTTACACAAACCTTTGGCTTAAATTATGAAAATAATAACATGAGGGTTGAAGCGGATTTATCAGAAGGGAAAATTAATAACCTTCAGAAATAGAATTCATTTTGCATTATTATATGATGCTCATTTTCCTGACTGCTCTTTAAAGTTGGAAGATTTTTTTGTTTTTCTCGAGCTTTCATTAAGTTTAAAAGATGAAACCTGTTCAGATTGCTTGTATGCTGGTTTTATGCTTAAAACAGGCATTCGGGATCGGTGGATTACTTTTTGTACAAACGGACCGATAAAAAATGATTTTAAATCATTTTCGAAATTTGCTGTAAGGATTAATAAATCAATCCCGGCATCTTTCGCCTCCTTAAGAACTATATCTGGAAAATCTTTGTAGGGACAATAACCGGTTTGAAACCTGACCTTGTCTTTTCGCAATTGAATTTTAAGCCTCCCAATTGTTGAAGTGAGCACTTCAATATCTCCCTGGCTTTTCATTTCAGAAAGCCCAAGGATAAATAACTCAGAATCGTTTTTTTCAATTATCGGCCTTGCATAAAAGTACTTGTTAATAGCCTTTGGAATAAGCCTGATAGGGAATAATACCTTCTCAAAATCAGTTTTCCCCAATCCCCGGTATAGTAAGAACAGGACATGTAGCATTTTTTACCACACTATATGCCTCAGATCCTATAAAAATTCCCTCAGACCTGATATACCATGAGTTCCAATCACTATCAGGTCAATATTTTCTGTATGAGCAAACCAGCAAATTCTTTCAGAGGGATGCCCTGCTAATACTTTATAAGTAACTTTTATTTCTGAATCAATAAAGAACTGATCAGAAAATTTTCTAATTCTTTCCTTCAGCATTAACATCATATCAGGAGTTAGCCAGTCACCAGGCAGGTATACTTCTGTCGGCGGTAAATATGCAAATCGATCCACAACATGAACGAGTTTAATCTCAGCATTTTGCCGCTTTGCAATGGAAATGCCAACCTTTAAAGCATTTTCAGATAGTTCCGAAAAATCAGTTGGTATCAGGATTGATTTAATTCGTGATTTCATCTTATATAAATTTTAAGTTAAACATTGGGTGAATAGAAACATGATTTCCTGAAGTTTTCAGGAGTCATTCCAACCACTTTTTTAAAATATCTCCCAAAATATGAGTTGTCATTAAATCCCAGTTTATAAGCAATTTCTGAAATACTGAGACTGGTGTGCATAAGCATCCTCTTGGCCTCCAGAATTACTCTTTCCTGTATTACTTCACTTACAGTTTTTAAAAAGAATTCCTGACAAAGTGCATTTAAATAATTAGGAGTAATATTCAACTCATGGGCATAATCTTTCGTTGTTCTTAATGAAAAAACCTTTTATTAACAAGCTTTCTGAATTCATTTAGTAAGTGTTTTTTTTGACTTGATTCAAATATTCCTCCCATTTGCTGAGAATCCCTGCGATACATAAGAATCATGACTTTAAGAACAAGACAAATAATTTCTTTTTGAATTACTTTTGCTGATGCAAATTCCTTGGATAGAATATCAAATAAGTTTTTCCATTCACTTTTATCCCCTAATCTGATCTTGATGAATGGCTGAATTTCACCTATCAACGTCTGATCGCTTTTTATTTTTGGATTACCAGTATAAATGTGGTTGTAAAAAGAATCAGTAAATTGTACCAGAATACCCCTTAATTTATTGATCCTTATCCAATTCCATACTTTATATTTTTCAATGAAGAATATCTTGTTTTCCAGAGCAATATACTCATCAAAATCAATCTGTAAAACACTATTACCTCGGTTATATAGATTAAAGTATTCCATTTTCGCTGTAATTGTCGATATTGTGCTTTTGTATTTAATTCGTTCAGATCCAGGATAATGAAATCTGATAATAAATTGGTTTCAGAAATATTAGATTGATTATTAAGCATATTTAAATCATTTTTAGTTGAATTATACCATAAAGATACTCATTACTCTTCGATAAGGTCTGTCATTATTCCTTCCGGTTATGGTACAAATTACCTATTGAGGATCAAAATTATTGGAATAGTATTTTTGAAATAGCAATTTCTGTGAATCGAACTAAATCTTAATTGAGTTTCAAACTCCGCTGATGTACAATAAAATGGAATTCATAACTACATTCCTCTTTAATGGAGCTCAATAATTATTTGATAATGATTTAGATAATATTACAGCACTTTTTAGATATTACAAATCAGATAATCATCAAAAGTTCAAAAAACTTTATATTTGTATAATATGTAATTGTGAAATAAGATATTGAAAAGATCAATAACAATATGCTGGTTTAACAAATTGCCGCAATATGAAAAAGTATGACACAGAAGTCCGGCTTGCCCGTGAAATGACACTGATGCATGCTACCCTTATTGGTGTAGGTGCAATGATTGGTGCCGGTATTTTTGTTCTGATCGGTATTGCCGCTGGTGTTGCTGGTCCTGGTTTAATACTTTCATTCTCGCTTAACGCAATTATTGCATTACTTACGGCAATGTCTTATGCTGAACTGGGTTCATGCTACCATGATGCAGGGGGAGGTTATCTCTGGGTAAAAGAAGGATTGCCAAAATGGAATGGTTTTTTATCTGGTTGGATGAGTTGGTTTGCTCATGCTGTTGCATGCAGCTTATATGCACTTGGTTTTGGGGCATACTTTGATCATGTATTAAGAGAGTTTTCAATTATAATGCCTCATTGGGGGTTTTTCTCCCCCCAAAAAATACTTGCAGCTGGTGTTGCCATTCTCTTTGCCTATATTAATTATCGTGGGGCTTCCGAAACTGGTAAAATTGGAAATCTGGTTACAATAGCAAAAATAATCATCCTGTTAATTTTTATTGGTTTTGGACTTGAACTAATTGTTCGTCAGGGAGACTGGCGCACAACATTCAGTCCTTTTTTACCAAATGGGTTTGGTGGAGTATTCAAGGCTATGGGACTTACCTTTATTGCCTTTCAGGGGTTTGAAGTGATAGCTCAAAGTTCGGAAGAGATTAAAAATCCAAGAAAGAATATTCCGAGAGCTGTGTTTCTTTCATTGCTCATTGTTGTTCCAATATATATTCTGGTTGCAATTACTGCTATAGGGACCGTTAAAGCTGAGGGAATGAAGCCGTGGGAATATCTTGCTTTACAAAAAGAGACTGCTCTTGTTAACGTGGCAAGGAACTTTTTTATTGGAGGTGGAGTATTAATTCTGATTGGAGGTGTGATTTCAACTATATCTGCTCTTAATGCCACTATATTTTCTTCTTCACGAGTGGCTTTTGCAATGGGACGTGACCGTAATTTTCCATCCTTTTTCAGTAAAGTTCATCCAAAAAATTTCACTCCACATTGGAGTATCCTGGTTTCTCTCATCATTATTGTACTTATGGCTGTCTCTCTACCTATCGAAGTTGTAGCAAGTGCTGCTGATATAATGTTTATGCTGCTGTTTCTGCAGGTAAACATTGCAATGATAAGTCTTCGAAAAAGAGGAAAGATCTGGACCGTGGATACATAGCACCCCTTTATCCATATCTAACTATTGCAGGTATTCTGTTATTACTGTTTCTGGCTATCTACATGTTCAAATACAGTATATTGGCCTGGATCGTTACCAGTATCTGGTGCGCAATAGGTCTTTTTGTTTATCGTTTCTATGCGTATAGACGTGAAATAGAACATATTAGAAAGGTACGTACACTTGAACAAATCGCGAAAAAAGAATATAACCTTCTGGTCTGCCTCTCAGATCAAAGCAATATTAACAGCCTGTCACAAATAGCCTTTTCTATAGCCAAAAAGCATAGTGCCAATATTATCTTTTTTGTATGTAGTTGAAATAATGGAAGATAGAAAATTAAAAGAAGGAATTGGACTAACAGACAAGGCTGAAGAAATAATGCAACACGCTCAAAGTCTTGCAGATGAATCAGCGATTCCATCAAAATCCATTATCAAAATCTCGCATCGTATTTCAAAGGGAATTTATGATACTTGTGTTGAAGAGGAATGTAATTTCATTTTAATGGACAGGGAAAAAAAGCAGCAATTTTCTTGGCCGTTTTTTGCTTCAGTTATCGACTTCAGTTCTGCAAAAGTCAACAACAGAGGTTGCCATTTTGCATGGAGAAATTAATCCTGAGAAATAAAGAAAATTCTGATTCCTTATAGTGGAAATATACATACACATCTTGCTGCAGAAATAGCTCCGGCCTTAATCGAATTTTTAAAGGCAGAAATAATGTTTGGAGTTGTATTTGCGCCGGGAACAAGTAGTGAGGAGCAACAAAAAAGGATAACTCAAATTAATACCCTAATGTTTGAAAACAAAATTTCTGCACAGATTGTGACAATCGTTGAATCAGATATCATTAAGGGAATTTTGAAATTATCGTCTGAGAGTGACCTTCTTGTGATGGGTGGTAAAACTGGCGATTTCATTGAGCTGCTTTTCTCAAAATCATTAGTCAGGGAAATTACTGAACAGGTTGAATGCCCGGTTCTATGGTTAAAGGAATACGAAGAACGAGAATCTTTCTTTTCATCACTTTTCAAAACTCAAAAATCTTAAAGGAATAATAATATGGAAACAAGAGTTCAGGATCAGTTTATTTGTTTGGCAGACAATATAATTGCTTACTTACCTAGTCTGCTTGCTGGAATAATCTTAGTATTGATTGGCTGGATTGCCGGATGGCTGATCAAACGGGTTCTTGTACAGGTATCAATCCTGTTAAGGATAGACCGTTTCCTAAGACGGTCCCGCTGGGAAGCCGATTTTGCAAAAGCAGACGTTCGCCATGGGTTATATAATTTCATTGGCAATATAGGTTATACACTTGTCTTTTTGCTTTTTCTTGATAATGCCTTTATTGCATGGAAATTGACAATATTGTCAGATCTACTTAGTAAAGGGATCTTATTCCTTCCAAAAATCCTGATAGCAGTTTCAATTTTCGGATTGGGTTGGTTATTGGCCTTTTGGTCTGAAAAATCAATACATAAAATTTTACATAAAGAAGAGTTACCACGAGCTTCATTAATAGCCAGATTCGTTAAAGTTATAGTGCTGCTTTTCTTTTCAGCAATTGCGCTTGTCGAACTTGATGTTGCACGAGAAATTGTGATAATAGGATTTGCTACCATTTTTATCACTTTAGGTGCTATTTCTGTTGTTCTGACAGCTGTTGGAGGTGAGAGTTTTATTGAGAAAATCGGGAATTCATTTAAGGAAAAGTAAACCTGATTTTACAGTTTTAATGGAATTCCTTATCATAAGTTTATATTCTTACTCCTAGTTTCATACTAATTAAATACAAAGTTTAAATTTCAATCGAGAAAAGAATGCAATTCAGATCCCTTCTCCCATCCTGGAACTATCTCATAATTAAAACCACCAAATAACTAACTCCTTTTTTGGTGGGTAAATTCATAGGGGAGGCTGGGTTGTTAATAGACTAAATATCAATGATTTAAAAAATCATAGTTATTTGGGGGAGGATTTTTTGGTATTCCTTCATAAATCGCTTCTTTTTCTCTTTCGAGATAACCATTGTTTTTTCTTTTCCTTTTATCAGTGCTCCCTGCAGGACGTCCGATCTTGATTCCTGCTGTTTGGCCCTTTTGCTGGCCTAAAATTACCCTTTCCCTTAATAGACTCCTCTCAAATTCGCAGAAGGCTGAAAGGACAGCCAGATGGAGTCTTCCGCTTGCAGTACCGAAATCAAGTTGCTCAGTAAGACTATGAAACTCAATACCTTTTTTAACAAGTTCCTGAATTTCCAACAGTAATTCTGTAGTTGAACGTGCATAGCGATCAAGTCTGTAAACAAGTATTCCATCAAATTCATGTTTTCGCAGCCTTAGAAGCAGATCCGCCTTAACTCTTCTGGCTTTTGTGGTGCTCATTATTTCTTCAAATACCTGGTACTTCCACCCCATGCGTTCTGCATGTTTCACCAATATAATACGTTGATTATCTGTTGTTTGATCATTTGTAGAGACTCTACAATATAATGCCATATGCTTCATGTACAGGTAGTTAATTTAAATTGATGCAATAAAATCTGTATTTTTCAGAATAGAAGACTAACCAAGCCGGTACAGGAACAAGGTGAACCTTTTGTATTTCATCGGCGATCACCTCCACAACAATCATGAACCGTGACTCGTAAGAGTCCGAAGTACTGAAAGATAATTGAATGAATATAGGTCTGTTTTCCATAATACAAAAATACATATAAATATATTTATCTATAAAATTATACATATATTCTTATGTTTTTTCTTAATTTTATCCTAAAAACCAACATGAAACCGAAGAAGGTTCCGGAATCCTATTCAGATGTCAATCAGAAATTGGAGCAGATAGGTGTAAAGGTTAGAATGCTCAGAAAGGAGATGAATCCTAACTATGAAGATTTTGCGAGCCATAGCAACATCAATAAAGTCACATTAAATAAAATTGAACGTGGGGAGAGTGTATCCTTACGATTATTCGTACTTACCCTCCAGAAAATGGGAGTATCACTTGAGGCCTTCTTTAAAGGTCTTTAAATTTGATCCTGGAAATTCTGATCACAAATAGTATTCATTGTAATACGTATTCACGATTATTTTGGAAAAATGATAATTTGTGGTGCGCCCCCGAATGGTGGTACCCTGATTTGGCAATACCCATATAATCGATTTTTCTTAATGTATAATTATTCAAATTGTTAGAAAATAAAACCAGAATCTTAATTTTCTCACAACCACTAAGTTGTTAATATGTGGGAACCATTAATTGCAGTTTAAGTACCAATAAATGCGGTTATAGTGCAGGCAATTGCCGATCTTATGTCATACAAGTACGGTTAAACAGTACCAAGTGTTGCATTTAAATAGTCCCATTAACTGCCACTTCAATTTTACTCCCATTGCATAAAATACCTCACCTAATCTAAATTCCGGTTTAGGTGAAATATATTTTTTGGCGTGTTCCATCCTTCCAACAATTTGAGCAGTACGGTTACCCATAAATTTTTTATTGAGCTTGCTTATCAATGCAGACAAATGTTCCTTGTTATAACCGGCGACTTTTCCACTGGATTTGAAATGGCTCAAGTATTCTGGATTACCACTTTCTAAATACCTGAAGTAATTCTGACGTATTATATTATCATCGACTGAATCATTTTTATAGTGGGTGACTTGCATGCTTGGATTTAGCTGTCCTATCTCAGCAGTAACGATTGGCAAGTCATCTACAACACTAATTCTCTTGTAGTGTGCATTTCCATGTCTATCATTCGTTTTGACCATAGTATCCTCAAAAACGATTTTATTCTTTGTTGACTCCTGGAATATAGTTGCCAGCTTCTTTTCATCAAGTAGAGTCTCAACATCTATATTTAGGTGTCTTCTGTTGCGTAGATGTCTGATATAATTCCAACTAAGTCGAGCTTCAATACGGTGGACTTCCTGACCGGAAAGGCCATTATTTTCGAAATAGTCGAGAATGAATTGTTCAGAATGAGCTGATTTGTTGTATATCTCAATGGAATTTTCACTCCTCCAATTAAAAAGGAAGAACCATTGCTCATAACATTTACAATAGTGCCATTTCGCATTCTGTAACGGGCACCTGACCTTAGATTGTTGTTAATGCAATTACTGTATAAGCATCCAAATGCCTCGACAAGATTTTTATTTACGTCAATAGATACTTCCAAATAATGAATATTGTTATATATCAAACCAAGTTCGGACTTGATTGCAAGGTAAACTTCATGCCAGAAATCAGGTGAGAATGAATAGAACACCTGTTTTGAAAAATCGAATTGAAGTTCGTGCTTCTTCAGCTTAGTTGCCGTATGTAGCTTGCCAACTACATAACCTTGGTAAAGGACTTGAAAGTATGATAGAAAGCACCGATACCTGGTGAGGAATCATGCAATAGTGTTATTGTATTGTATATTTGCTCACAAGAAATATAATCCGGATTTCTTAAATCATGGAATGTTGAACCGGACCAATGCTTAAAGGTTATACTCAGCCTGTCAAGGTGGATTAGACACTTATAGGTTCCACCGCTAATCTGTTTATTATCTCCAGTTTTCAATCCATTGCTATTTGCTTTTGCTGTTATTTTTTTGGGTCAAGTTCACTATTGGCGTCGTCAATGTTCTGATAACTTTAGAAACATCTGATCCTCTGGCTCTACTCAGATTCAATAATGCATTATAGTCATCGCCAGTCAGACGAATAGTTATAATTCTATCCAGTCTTACCTCTTTTATCTCATTTTCATTTTTCATGTCATACATCCTTTTCAATAAATACTCGATCTGATGCAATTTTTAAACATGACCCATAATTTTTCGTAATACATCGTGAAACAGTACCGACTTGTTAGAGTAGGAATTTTATACGAATACGATAGATATTTTTTTTAAATGAAAATATTTTAGTGATGTAATTGACAGATATTGTGCCACATAAGGAGATGTGTTTGTGATATATTTATCCAAACTGTGTCATTGTTATACCTTTTGCTCGCATTTTTCTATTTATAAGAAAATAATTGAAGCAGTTAAAAAATTTAAACCAATGAGAAATAAAGATTTTAAACGAATTAACATGTGGGTTGATCTTACCCTTTACAATAAGATTAAACAGAATGCTGACAACTCCTACTTAAGGGTATCAACATATATACGTCAGTTGATTCAGCAAGCAATAAATAATAATATCATTAAAAATTAAAAGTCATGGGATATAAGAGAGGAACAAAAGTATCATGTACGAATCCTGACATCATATCATCAGGAAGTACTTTTAACCAGGAATGGGCAGATTTTATCTTGGGCATAGAGAATGGAGAAACTACTTATCTCTGCCGCAAAGAATATTTAAATGATGCAATAGTAGAATTATCCAAACAACATCCGGACGTAACTTTTACAGGTGTAACATGGACAGATGATGATTTCGAAGATTGTATTGAATTCACCTCTATAATTAAAAATGGTAAGGTTGATGTGGTGAATATGGCACCACATTATCAAATCCTCTTTCCTGTCATTAATGATTACGTGTATAATTCATTAATAGACAGATTCAAGGAACATATCGACCGATACCTAAATCGTCTTGATATTGTCAGGGAGGACACTGACGAAGGAGTGGTATTTGATTTCTTAAATGATAAGAAGGAGTCAGATGGCTTTAAATCTTACTACACAATTACATGGGAAAATGATGAACACAAATTCACAGCAACCAAAAGATACACTTCGCAAGTGATTGTAGGCTACGAGGAGAAACAGCCAAAGAAGGAAAAAGCCGTCTGAAAGAGATTTTCTCCAAAAGCCAATAAATAACAGGATTGATCTTCTGATATTCAGATTCAGTCCAAAATATAAAATATTTAATTATGAAAAGTATATGGGAAGGACACATAACAAGAGCTGCAGATGAAATGAGAAATTTCTGCACGGATGAATTAACAATGAAGATTCTCAATTCCGTTTTAAAAAACAAGGAATTGGAAGTAAGGATTTTTGAATTCAACAATAATTTTGGCTTTACCACATTCAGTAAAAGCTTAGGTTTCCAGCTTGGCAGGGCAATGATAAAACATTGCACTCCGGCTGAAATAATAGATTGGAAAATTAAAGCAAGAATAAACGAAATAGTGAATAACAACGATGACGATAAAACTACAAGAGAAACTATCAGTATTATGAATGACTTTATAAATGAGGAAAGCAGGAGAGAATGAAGAAGTAATGGTCATCAGGATTTAACGACTCCTGATGGAAAAATCTTAAAAACAGGCCTGTCTATGATTTTTCCCTTCTTGAATCTCATGAACGAAATCAAGATTACAAGTCCATACTATTTGACAAGGGAAACTATGGTTTAATTAAGCATTATTACTGTGAATATTTGTACTATTTTCCTGTCACGCTGGCAGAATTTGAAAGATTATTCTTTTTCTTTTTGACATTTTTAGCTGCGAAGCAATATCCATCATATACAGAAATAAATGATGTTTATTCTTTTGTCAAAGAAATAAATGAAATAATACGAATGCGATACATCGATATAAATGACCGGTTAGTTATGTCCTTTCTTAATATAATCGATACTGATCCGGAGCTTCAGAAAACTTGCCGGAATATTTACACAGAAATAAATGACATTAATGAATTAACAATAAGCCAGGTTTTTGATTCAGGAAGTTAATTCATTTCTAAAAATAATATTATTAACAATTAAAGAAATGCCAAATTATGTAACAAATAAACTAACGATTCAATCAGATGATGAAATAGTAATGCAACGAATCAAAGAGGTTTTGCTTGTTGCGGATAACAGCGGAACAACATCGATTACGATGAGCAAATTATTACCACCTCCAAAAGATAACTTTGATATAGCCTGGCGTAGAGCTGCATGGGGTACAAAATGGGATATGTTCAACTCCTCAATCAATGTAAATGACAATGAAAAACTTTATGTTATTTATGATACTGCATGGTGCCCAAATGCAATATGGATTGTGACAATATGCCGATATATTCAATCCATAATTGATTACATGCTAAGAGAGGAATCACCAAATATCACTGTAGAACATCACTATTATGATGCTTTAAATGGGGATTCGGAGGTTTTTAAAGTGGACTCCGAATTCTGAAATAATCTACAACGAATTTGATATAATGGAATATATGTATATTTTCAACAAACCCTATCATGATTGGCTTGCACAGGAGATGGGCTATGAGCCATATTATCCTGCATTAAGGCGATTTGAAAAACTCATGGAAAAGTATTGCAATTGACTTAGTTCAACCAAAAAAAGAGTTTTTACAGTTACAAATTTGACCGGTGCTATATGCTCCGGTCTTTTTAATATTTGAGATAATTATATAATTAAGATTTTATAATGGCCTCCACTATCCCAATCTCTTCCTCCGTCAACCCATAAATCTGGTAAACAAGCTCATTAATTTTATTGTCATAATGATTGATCCTGGCACTTATCTGGTCCTTTTGTGAAGAGAGTTTTGTGTTTTCGAGATCCCTGTTTAGCTGGAGCATCATATCCACAAACTGCACCATTTTCTCTCCATTTTCTGAAGACTCGGCTATAGGGATTGTTTCAAGGTACTGACGTATGAACCTCAGGTACCCACCACGTATTGAACTGCAGATATTCGAAAAATAATAATTAACAAGACTTGAATTCAGTATGCCAAGAAGATACTTATCATCAGACGGAATAATGTATGTTGTGTTTACTGAATAATGATTCCCATTATCATAGGTCGCCTGCATTCTTAGTGCAATATCAGGCAGAATAATTTTTGATTTTTCAAATTCAGAATAATAATCGCAAGCTCTTAATTCCCACCAGTAATCGCCCTTATCATACCTTTTCTTTGCTTTACATTCAAATGGTTCGATGTACTTGGCAATTGCAGAATAATTTTCCTGCACCCATTTCCAGGCATCTTTTGGATTTCGTCCTCTTTCTTTTGTAAATCCTTTGGGGAATAAAATAAAATACTTGTTTGTGGACAATGCGCGGTATCTTTTCAAATCTTTTCCAGATAGAAATGGTCTTAATATTTCAACACTCCTTGGATCTTCTGCAACTAATTTTGCTTTAGTAAATTGATCAATTACGAATGCTTCATTGAGACCAGTCTTAATTCCGTAAAGGATCTTCCCTTTGACGTAAGCTTTTAATGGGATACCTTTTTGTTGAATTTTCGTAAACAGTTGTTGTGCATTTCCATCAAACAGACTCCAACCTTCATCATTTAATGATTCCTTGTTTAACCTCTTTTGGGACTGCTCTACATACTCATGGAGTGAATTAAACTTTAATGTTTTTGCCAGCGTAAGTTTGATCGGACCAATTTCCTTCCCTCGGTTCCCTGCAATAATTATGCAGGATACGTAGTGCGGTTTCAAAAACAGGAAGATCTCCAAAATTGATAATAATTTCATAAAGGGTATGTGCTTTTAAAAACCTGCGTAATGGTTCTCCGTAATTTGCACGCATCCATTTATTAGCTACTATTACACCGTATAAACCAATATTATTAAGCAGTTTTAGGCTTCGTTCAATGAAGTAACTGTAAAGGTCTGCCATCCCATGAAAGACTTGGTAGTGTCCCTGGAAATAGTCCTTCTGAGAACCAAGTAGTTCCTGTCTGACATATGGTGGATTACCGACTACGACATCAAAACCACCCTGCTTGAACACTTCTGGAAAAGAATTCTTCCAGCTGAATGGCTTAATTATCTTTTCATCACCAAAGTCAAGTTGGTTATCGTAGTAATCTGTATCGATAAGACTGTTACCACTTTTAATGTTATCATCAAGTGTTGGTAGTATTCTTTCATTAAAGAGTTTAAATTGTTGGTTTATTGATGCCTCCGTCTCACCTTCCATGCATTTCAATAATAAGCTAAGTTTGGTAACTTCTACCGCATTATAATCAATGTCAACGCCATAAATATTGTTAAGCAGTATCCGTTTTTTTTCAGCAGTTGAAAGTTGTCCATCAGGAGTCATGGTGCTATTCTTGTTGCCTTTAGATGGTTTTCCGCTGTTACTGTAATAGTTTTTATGGTAATCAAGCAGGTATTGAAAAGCACCAATTAAAAACTTCCGCTGCCACATGCAGGATCTACAACTTTCAATGGAGATATTTCTGCAGGTGTTTTTCCTTCAATAAGCTTTCCTACCGTATTCTTTATAATATAATCGACAATATACTGTGGGGTATAGTAGACACCACCGGCCTTCTTAACCTCTGGTTTTTCTTCGATTTTGGCATGATGGGCAGGGGTTATTCTTATTATCTTACCCAGAAACTGTTCGTAAACACTCCCAAGGATTTCCACCGGCAGCACAGAAAATTCATATGGACATTCGGGATAATAGAGTTCATTGATAATAGTTTTAATAACCTTGTTCTCAATAATCAAAGACTTACTGATCCTGTCTTTTTTCAGATCAAACAAGCCTGAATTATATTTGTCATCGGCTTTATGAAATACATCGAACAGGTTGGCATAAAATTGCCCGTGATTTAAAGGATGCTTTAGACTCCATATGGTTCTATATGCCTGTCTTCTGCAATTCTTGAGAAAAATAATCCGGTCGATGGTTTGTTGAACAGCAAAATTTATTTCGTCTTCTGTCAGGTTTTTATTGTTCCAAGAAATGTTTACGGCAAGATATGTCCTCCATTTATCGAGTGATTCGAGAAACTCCTTGTCAACTGAAGCAGTTCCTTTTTTATGAGTGTCACTTTGAATAAACTTATCGAAACTTCCCCTTAATACATGTTCCTTGCTGAATGTTTCCCATATAAAATCAAACTCCTTCTGGTAATCGCGGAAGGTCAGATATTTTATTCTTGCGACAGACGGTTTGTCACGGGGATCAGGTTTCGTTGTGCAATCATATATCGCAAACTCTTCAAAATCCGTAATGATACTAATGGGATGCTTTGCACTCCATCCATATCTTCTCACCTGATACGAGGGATGTATATCCTCTTTTACAATTACACTTGGCTTTTTTGCTTCAACAAAAAATAAACGTTTCCCTCCAACCAGCCTGAAAGAGTAATCCGGAGCTTTGGTAGCACCGCCTATATTTAGCTTGTCTTCATGGATTACCTCTCTGTAGGCTTCAGCATACCCCTCTTCATTATCGATATCCCAACCAAGGGACTTGAAGAATGGGTCGATAAAATCACGCCTTGTCATTGTTTCATTATAACCTGCGAGCATATAGGAATCATACTGATCCCCAAATCGGTAAACGAGTTCATTTATTCGTTTCCAGGCTGTTGATTTATCTATCATAAGTCAAATCAGTTATAAACAAATTTAATCAAAACCAAACGATATAACACATCCTGAGGTTGGATTGAGTCAATTATCCTTGTAGACTATAGAGAAGAAGGATCATATAGGTTTGCATATGCCCTTAAGATTATGAAAAAATAAGGGAAATTAAGGAGAACCGGACATCTGTTTAATATACACATACCGCCCTCAAAAATCTCATGATTTAATCCTGCTATTCGTCTTGAATTCTGAAATTTGTTTTATGGTTACTGTTATACAAGGGCAATAGCAAAAATTTTATAATTGCGATATCAAAGTCTCTGCCTAATGGCATGTCCACAAATATAGTATCAAATGCTTCCTCATAGTCTTGGTGCCATACATTAATATTAAAGTACGAACCGTTCAATGAATATATTGTCTGCAATAACAATTTCGGAATACAAAAATGATATTGCAATTCGCCATGCTTTTGCTTCCATTCATTCTCATCTAAAAAGTCCCTTATGCCATGTTCAGCCTTAAATTGTTCGATCTCCCTATTCAATCTGTCTTTGTGTATTTTATACCATTGCCTTTGGTAGTCCATATGCAATTTGAATAAATGTGCGATATGCAACATCACTATTAAAGATTGCTCTACATCCATACTAATTTCGCCATTATAACAATATTCATTTCCGAGGCCGATAATTTTGTCAATCTTTTCCTCTGATAAATTAATAACTGGTCGATATCTTTGGATGCACCTGATAAGTTCCTCTGGACTATAACACGACGCAAAGTATTGTCTAAAGCCATTCTCATGAACATATGCTTCCAGGAAGCACCCAAATTCATCGCTCTCTACATGGAATGTTTTGTGGATTTCAAAGTTTCGATATAATATTTTCACTATTCGCGTGTCTTCATCCATATCTTTAGCCAATGTCTTGTAAACTTCGTGAATGTCGTCAAAATAGTATTCTACAGTTTTGGTTCGCTGTTTGAAAGAACTCAATGTAGATTTGTCTTGTAATTCTTCTTCTTTTTTTGCACCCATAAGCTTATTTAGATCTGGAACTGCATTGAGTTTTTTTAATACTTGGCTTGCAACTTTACCGGTCTGTTTTTGTAATAACTGTATTTTCATAATCATATAATAATATTGTGATTGTAATTTTTGCAAATATCATACAATGGGATGACAGCCATTGGCTTTGCTGAATTTTTTAATTATCTCATCGAATTTCGGGATATCGTTATATTCCACTTTTTCAAGGTTTGCTCGTTTTTCCGGAGATAGGTCGAATCGACTATCAATATTTTTACGAATCTCAATAAAACTTCGACATTCAGCGCGAAAAGAATCAATTGCCTCGACTGGGTCTTTGTTTATATTTATAAGATAAGTTTCAGCATTAGGAATTTTATTACCTGACAGCAAGTAATAAGTACCAAAATCCTCACAAAGCAGATACCTTTTATTGATTATATAGTCAGTTGTGTTAGTTGGATATTTATATGGCACGAATTCAGCATAAAAACTCTTACCTTCATCAATCAGCTTTAAAATACACTGAACGATTTGTTTTTCCACTGAATAACGTTTTATCCCCAGATTCTCTTCAAGACAGTATATATAATTAAGTGCATCAATATTTGACTCGTTTGTATACCCTCTGCCTTTTGGGACCAGGTTTTCCTCCATATCTTGGATTATTTTTATCACAGACTGACAGTCAGTAATTTGGCTTTTGAGTATTCTATACTCTTTTTTTAATTTTTCCATGTGCTTTTAAATTTATTCTGAATCATATTATTTCTATTTAGGTTGGCTTTGTAATCAATGTCCGGCCTTTTGCTGGCTTACATGTTTCTGACCTTAATCGTTTCAGTCAGTTGCGGAGAGACAGATGCTGTCGGAATTATTATACAATACGCCTTATGATAATTGCCACATCGCTCGGACAGAGCTACCTGAATCCTGTATATTTTCTTTCTTTTCATAAAATATACTGTTCCGATTCCGCCATTTTTTACCCAGTTGTACTCAATCTGGTAGCCAGTTGCTTTTAATTGCTGAAGCCTTGTTTCGACCTCATTGGAAGTGTTAATAATTTTCATTACTTCATTTAGTACATCTTCAAGTGTTCTCATATTAAATCTTTTATTTCCTATGCCTCCGAATCATCCTTGAGCGGGGTAAATTTCCCTCGCATAAAGACCTGAGCTTCGGATCCTTTTATTTTTATTTTTCCTCTGAATCTTGTTTTTATTCCGATCCTCACCGTAACTTTTAAGACTCACTCTGATTCTTACTAAGTGCCTGAATCTCATCGTTGAAAACCTTCATAGCATTACTATCATATTTGAAAGGAGGATTATTAACTGCAATATTAAGCATGTCAGCTGCTACTTGCTTATAATCCAAATCCCAATCATGGTGTTTCATTTCGACATTCTGTGCTTTGGCAAAAGCTTTTAATTTTATTAAAAGTTCTTCACTGATTTCGACTCTAAGTTCGGTCATCCTCTTTGTTAGTTCTCCGGATACACATTCATCTTCTGTTACTGTTGTATCAGCTGATTCATTAGATGCTTCTTCCCGAATTTTTTTGGCCTCTATTCTTTTTCTTTGCGATTCTAACGTTTCGGTTTTTTCTGCTCTTATGATTTCACCTATGGATACTTCTCCATTTTCTATCTGCTCAAGCACATCTGGAGCTAATGTTTTTGCCTTCTCAATATACTTGGTATTGGTGTGACACCTTTTTGCGAATTGCACTTTTGACCTTCTTGACTCATCCCTTTCCTTCTTTGGTAAATCAGATGGTGGAATTGATTCCACCATTTGTTTTTCTTTCCGGGCATTTTGGTTGCCTTGTAACTTCTCTGCCTTTTCTGCTTTGATTTTAGCCAAAATTTCATCCATCATCGGCTGTGCTTTCATCGCAGCTACTGCCCATTGACTACTGGTGATATTTCTGCGTTTGCTGCTCGCCATACTAAGTCATATGCTTCAAGGTCGCTTCCCCTGAATTCTTCATATACCGGGACGACTTGAAGTTCCTCACAGATTTCCTGTCGGTGCCATCCATCCAATACCATATTCTGATAAAGGATGATCGGAAAGTTACTGTCATAACCATAAGTTTTAATGTCCAGCATCACGTCTTTGCGTTCTTCTGCCGTCATCGCAGGCATCACGTTGTATGGATGCTTTTCTAATTTTAAAATTTTGTCTTGCATTTTCTTATTCTTTACTTCCTATTATTTTTTGTGTGGAATCTTCGATCCACTCTATACCCTATTGCCATCTTTTCGAAAAGTCGGTTTGTTAACAAACTTTAAGACAACTTTAACATATGCAGCAATCTGAATATGATTTATGGATTATTATCCTGATCCTTGGTGTCCTATATGTGTATTCATCCCAGTATAATTTTGTTATCTTTCCAATAATCCGTTCATTATTAAATTATTGCTACTCATTTTCTTTCAATTTCCTCAATAAAAAAACCGCCAACAACCAAAATTGAAACATTGACCAGACACTGATGTCTGTATAGTCTTTGTGTTGTATTTTAGTTGTTGGCGGTTAGTTCCCTATTAAAAAGGGTATTGCAATCGCCAACTTTTTCATCACTCCTGCGAATGCTTAAGTCGCCGTTATGATGGAACAAAAATATTTATAATCAATCTAAATAGCAAGGGTTTTTAAAAATTTACCGGGAATAATTAGTAAGCATTTATAAATGATTGTGAGGTAATGGGATGGAAAGCAGCTTATTTGAACCCTTCAAATACACCCAACCCAAATAATGCAAAATCATATTTGACAGGATCCTTGCTATCCAATTCACGTAGGTTAGTATCTAATTCTGTAACTGCTTTTGCATCATTCATTTTCCGGGTCAATAAGCCGAGTTTCCTGGCGACATTACCTGAATGAACATCAAGTGGACAAGATAAGGTTGACGGCGATATCGATTTCCATATTCCAAAATCAACACCCTTGTTGTCATTCCTTATCATCCACCGTAAATACATATTCAATTTCTTTGCCGCCGAACCTTTGAATGGATCAGATAAATGTCTCTCTGTTCTTTTTTCATGAGAAAGCTCAAAGAATACCTTATGGAACTCATGGATAGCAGGCAGAAGTGAATCAGCAGCCTGATGGACTTTGAAGATGGTTTCAAGGCCACCCTTGTACCTGTAAATATTCTTCAAAGCTTTCAGAAAGTAAATCAAATCGGTCGAATTGAAAGTCCTGTGGACAAACCTTTCGATCACTTCTATTTCATCATTGCTTGAATTCATTATGAATTCGTACGGCGAATGATCGAGCAGTTCCATCATCCGGTTTGCATTTCTGAGAATCATCTTTCTGTTTCCCCATGCGATCGTGGCTGCAAGAAACCCAGATATTTCTATATCCTGTTTTTTCGTAAATTGATGAGGTATACTTATAGGATCAGATGCAATGAAAGCAGGCCGGTTATATAGTTCAACCTTTTCGTCTAAAAATTCTTTAAGCTCTGCTTTATTTAACTTCATATCCCTAACTTTGGCCTGATAAAAGTAAGGAAATATGATTAAATATTATGCTACCTTAATTATCCGTAAGAACATATTCAATCGTTTTCCCGCTGCTCCCCCATTAATATCAGCGAAGTGCTTCTCACATCTTCGTTCATGGGGCAAGTCAAAAAACACTGACCTGAAATGAGACAGTCCGTCTCTCAACGATCCGGTTTCCTTCATCCCCTGCAGAAGCAGATCTTCCATACTGGGATAATGTGAATAGATATGCCTTAAACCCTTAATGAAACTTATCAGGTCGGCTCCGTTGAAAGTCCTGTGTACAAATCCCGAAAGACGGTTAAGCTCCTCGTCGTCAGCAGTAGTGACAAATTCATAAGGCGCATTGTCCATCCCGGCGAGAAGAATCCTGCTGCTTCTCAGGATAAGGTCACGCCGTCCCCAGGCAAATGCTGCCGTCAGGAAGCCTGACACTTCCCTGTCACGCAGATCTGCAAAGCTGTGAGGAATTGATATCGGATCAGATTCAATAAAAGAGGGATTATTATACTGGAGATATTTTTCTTCGAGAAAAAGCTTCACCTCAGCTGCCGGAATACCATTGTATGATCTTTCAGGGCTCATTTACGATAAGGCCGTCTTTAATCTGAAGTATCCTGTCTGACATGGCTGCCAGCTGGCGATCATGAGTTACAATAATTATGGTCTGACCAAAGTTGTCCCTGAGCTTAAAGAAGAGTTTATGAAGTTCATTCTTATTCTCAGTATCGAGATTCCCGGAAGGTTCGTCGGCGAGAATGATCGATGGATTATTTACAAGAGCGCGTGCAACTGCTACCCTCTGCTGCTCTCCGCCGCTAAGTTCTGATGGTTTATGATCAAGTCGTTCTGAAAGATTCAGAAACCCGAGAAGTTCCTGTGCTCTTTTCTCAGCCACTACCTTGCTCTTACCTGCAATATATGCAGGAATACAAACATTTTCAAGTGCTGTGAATTCAGGAAGAAGCTGGTGAAACTGGAAAACAAATCCGATATTGGTATTCCGGAAAGCAGAAAGCGCTTTACCTCTTAATTTGCTGATATCTGAATCATTATAGAAAATTGAACCGTTATCCGGCTTGTCGAGTGTGCCTATTATCTGGAGCAGTGTGGTTTTCCCGGCGCCACTGGCGCCAACTATCGACACCACCTCCTGATCTTCAATTGTAATATCGATCCCTTTCAGGACCTTAAGATCGCCATAGGATTTTGTGATACCGGTTGTCCTTATCATACCTCTTTCTGAACGCTGTCCTTAACCTCATCGACGTTCTTCTGAAGATTCGCATTTACCTCATCTGCGTCCTGCTTCACTGTTTCAGCAACTGTATTCATCTCTTTCCTGACATCAGATGTGACATCATTCATGTCATTCTTTATTGAATCAGAAACGTCGCTGACATCCCTGGTAATCTTTTCCGTATAATCAGTTACATCTTTCTTTATTGATTCAGTGGCATCATTCAGATCTTTCCTGAAATCTGAGGTGCTGTTCTCCAGCTCATTTCTGATTTCATCCGTAGCCTTCTTAAAATCCCTCATTCCTCTTCCAACAGTTTTTGCTATATCCGGAAGCTTCTCAGCACCAAACAGCAGTAGGGCAACAATGATGATTACAAATATTTCCTGTCCGCTCATATATAATCGTACTAATTCCTCTTCTGTATTGAAAAGCAAAGTTAGAAAAGTTTAATGATATTATATCTTAATAATTATTAATGAGATTAATTTTAACTTATCCTTATGACAAGCTCTTTGTTGAAAAAAAGAGTAAGCAGACTAAGAAATTCCGATTCCCGTTTCTAAAAGATGCCCGCTAATAGTTAATTTCGCAAAAACTTAAAACAGATAAAAATGATCCTTGACAATACCATCCTTCTAATGTTACAGCCACAGCTGAGAGACACCAACTCTGTAGATAATGTTGCTGAGCTTTTAATGAAAGGCGGATACATCATGATCCCAATCATTCTCCTTTCAATTTTCAGCATCTACCTGTTCATTGAGAGATTTATCTATATAAGGAGAAGCTCTGTAATTGATGAAACCATGGTTAGCAATGTAATAACCGGGATCAGGGACAAAAAGAATGAGGAGGCGCTTAACAGTGCCAGGTACAGCAACACCTCACTCGGACGTATTCTGGAAAGCGGACTTGACATTCGGGCAAAGAGTACAAAGGATGCTGAGACCTATATGGAAGCAACAGCCAATCTTGAAATATCTGTTATGGAAAAAGATACCGGCTACCTTGGTATCATTGCCGGCATTGCACCAATGCTAGGATTTATAGGTACTATCTCGGGAGTTATCAAGATTTTCTACAATATATCGCTGGCAGACAATATCAGTATCGGTATCATTGCAGGCGGATTATACCAGAAAATGATATGCAGCGGGACAGGTCTGATCGTCGGAGTTATAGCATATGCTGCCTATCATTACCTGCAGATGATGATTGACCGTTTTTCAATTGATATGCAAAGGCAGGTTAATGAAGTTGTAAAAGCTCTGTAAGATGAACATCAAGAGAAAAAGACATTTCAAGGCTGAAGTGAGCACCTCCTCACTCAATGACATCATGTTCTTCCTTCTGCTTTTCTTTCTTATTGTTTCATCCCTGGCTAATCCTAATGTGATCAAGTTATTGCTGCCGAATTCAAAATCCGCTCAGAATCTTAACAAGCAGCAAATAACAATTTCAATAACAAGAGATAAGCAGTACTTTATAGACAATCGTCAGATAAGCTTCACCGACATTGAACCTCTTTTAAAATCAAAGATTGGAACACTTGAAGAACCAACAGTAATTCTAAGGCTTGAGAGCACTCTCACGGTCCAGGATCTAGTCGATGTGATGGAGATAGGGAACAGGCTTAAGGTAAAAATGTTTATGGCAACCAATAAGAAAACTGACTAAAAAAAAACAGTTGGCAAAAGGCAGTTGGCAATTTATTTGCCCACTGCCTCTTGCCAACTGACAACTTAAGCTTTAAGGTATATTAAATTCTATTTATACCAGGTTATGCTTTGATCTTTGCTTTGGGTTCCTCTTCTGAGGCTCCTTTTGGTGATGTGTCATACATCAGGGCTGTTGCAACGAATACTGACGAGTAAACGCCGGTTCCGATACCAACAAGAAGCGCAAACATGAAACCGCGTATCACAGCTCCCCCAAAAATAAACATCGCGACAATCGTGAGTATAACAGTAAGTGTGGTGTTTATTGTTCTGCTGAGGGTTGAGTTGATCGCCATGTTAAGAACTTCTTTAAGAGGTCTTTTGCGATACAGTGGGATATATTCCCTGAGCCTGTCAAATACGATTACAGTGTCGTTTACTGAGAAACCGATTACCGTTAGTACTGCCGCAATAAAGGCCTGGTCAATCTCCATTGAGAATGGCATGAGCCCCCAGAAGATCGAGTAAACCCCTATTACGAGAAGTGTATCATGAGCGAGCGACATAACAGCTCCGAAACCATACTGCCAGTACCGGAACCTCATAAAGATGTAGAAGAAGATAAGAATAAGCGCAATACCGACTGCGAAGAATGCATTGATCTTGATATCTGCAGCTACAACAGGACCGACAGTTTCGGAACTTACCCTGTATTTGCTCAGAAATTCATCCTTGGAGACATTTCCTCCCACCATATCTTTCAGACCTTCATACAGTTTAGTATCAACCTCATCGTCGACACCTGTTTCATTAATTCTGTACTTGGTGGTTATTTTTACCTGATTTACACTTCCGAAAGTAACAACCTGGGGAAGATCTCCGAATGCAACATTAAGTTTGGAGGCAACATCCTCAGTTGTAACAGGCTGGTCAAATCGTATCACAAAAGTACGACCTCCTGAAAAATCGATACCCGGATTCAGCCCTCTGACAAACAGGCTCACAATACCGCCCAGCAGTATGACACCTGAAGCGACATAGAAATATTTTCTCATCCCGATAAAGTCGATCTTTGTGTGTTTGAATACTTCCGCAGTTATCTTGATCGAGAAGGTAAGGTTTGCATTCTTCTTCAGGAGGCTGTCATAAATCATCCTGGTAATAAAGATTGCAGTAAACATTGAGGTGAGGATACCAATTACAAGAGTCGTTGCAAAACCCTTGATAGGTCCGCTTCCGAAAATATAGAGGACGATACCGGTAAGTATTGTGGTTACGTTTGAGTCGATAATAGCTGAATAAGCATGCCTGTATCCATCGGCGATGGCAAGTTTTATTCCTTTGCCGGCCCTGAGTTCCTCCCTTATCCTTTCATATATAAGAACGTTCGCATCAACAGCCATACCCATTGTAAGTACTATACCAGCGATACCGGGAAGTGTAAGAACCGCATTCAGTGAGGCAAGAACGCCGAAGAGCAGGAAAACGTTGGCAATTAGTGCAATATTTGCAATTGTGCCTGCACTTTTACTGTAATAGAATATCATAAAGGCAAGCACCAGACCAAAAGCTATTATAAATGAATAGAAGCCTGCGTTTATCGCCTCTTTTCCAAGTGTGGGACCTACGATGGTATCTGAAATGATGTGTGCGGGAGCAGGCAGTTTACCTGATTTCAGTATGTTTGCGAGGTCATCTCCTTCCTCAATAGTGAAGTCTCCGGTGATTTCAGTATTTCCGCCTGTAATCTCATTCTGTACCCTCGGATATGATCTAACATAACCATCAAGAACAACGACAAGGCAGCGGTCAATATTTTCACGTGTCATTCTTGCCCATGTCTTTGCTCCTTCACCATCCATCGACATATCAACTTTCACTTCAGCGCCTGTAACACCTGACGATGTCCTGGCTGACGTAATCACGCCACCATCGAGAGGGGGACGTCCGTCGCGGGTAGTTATCTTTATAGCATGAAGTTCATATAATGTTTTAGTTGGATCATATTTATATGGGTTCTGACTCCAGAGGAATTTAAGATCGCGTGGGAAAAGTGTTTTAACCTGATTCATTTTCAGCAACGCGTTTACCCTGGCAGTATCTTTTGAACTTGCAAGACCTACCATACAGGAAGGCAAAGGCTGACCCTGCTGGTTCACACGCGGGCTGAGAAGTCCGAACAGAGGATTCTGTGCTGTGAACTCTTCACGGGTAGAAGCATCTGCCGCTTTGGTAGTATCCTTCTCTATCAGATCAAGAAGAGTCTGATCTTTTTTGGATGTATCAGCAGTTGCTGATTTCACCTCAGTTGAACCAGTGGCAGGCTCTGATGTATTTGCATTAACCTGCATCTCCTTAAGCAGATCATTGGCAGAAGAAAGATAACCAATTATCTCGCTGTTTTCATAGGTCTCCCAGAATTCAAGATTCGCAGTTCCCTGTAGCAGTTCTCTTACCCTTTTCGGGTTAGTCTGGCCGGGAAGATCGATAAGTATCCTGCCCTTTGTTGCAAGCTGTGTTATATTAGGCTGTACAACACCAAAACGGTCAATCCTTGTACGAAGGATATTGAATGCATTGGTGATGGCACCTGAGACTTCAGTATCAAGCACTTTCAATACCTCTTCATTGGAAGAATTGAAATTGATCTTTTCCCTTAACTCAACAGTACCAAAAACAGAGGCAAGCTTTGCATTCGGATCTATTTCCTGAAATGCCTTACCGAAAAGCAGCAGATAATCAGACTGACTTTGTTTCTGCATCTCACGGGCACGAATAAGAGCATCGTTAAAAGTTTTATCAGGATTGTAATTTGACAGACCTTTAAGAATATCTTCAACAGATACTTCAAGTATTACACTCATTCCCCCTTTAAGGTCAAGACCAAGGTTCAACTCTTTTTTCTGACACTCTTTAAAAGTGTTGCCAAGAAAACTCCACTTTTCCTTTGGCAATGTGGAAATTGAATCGAGGTATTGAGTTTCCTTAACCAGACTGCCTTGTGCAAATTCTCTGGCTTCCTTTTTTACCTTATATGTTGCACCTGTGAATGAGAGCTGGTAAATTGATACCAACCCCAATGCAATTGCCAGAATGATGATAGCCGCTTTATTCTGCATTTGTCGTTTCTTTTGGAATTATTATGATCTTTTTTACTAATTTCTACGTAATCGAGGCGCAAAGATATTAAAATTTTACAAAAACTCTCAAATTAATAAGATATGAATTATCTGATCAAAAACACTTTGTCATTCGGTTGTCATCCAATTGTCATTCATTGGCCATTAAGTAGTCATTAGGTAGTCATTAAGTAGTCATTAGGTAGTCATTAGGTAGTCATTAAGTAGTCATTAGGTAGTCATTAGGCAGAAACAATTAATGACAATTGAATGACGCGCGAAGCGCATATGACCACTTAATGACGGCCGCAGGCCAAATGACGCGCGTAGCGCAAATGACCACTTAATGACGGCCATCGGCCAAATGACGCGCGAAGCGCAAGCGCAAATGACGCGCGAAGCGCAAATGACCACTTAATGACGGCCGCAGGCCAAATGACGCGCGTAGCGCAAATGACCACTTAATGACGGCCGCAGGCCAAATGACGCGCGTAGCGCAAATAACCACTTAATGACAGCCGCAGGCCAAATGACGCGCGAAGCTATTTACTGAATAAGTTTCTCGTAATCCGTTTCCAGAGGTTGTCTGTTTATGAAGTCGAACAGTGTCAGACTGCGGATATTATAGAAGTAGTTCCAATAATCCTGCAATGACTGGAGATAGGCTCTTTTGTTCTGATCTTTTCTGGTATCTGCATCATTCAGGTCAAGAACAGCAATTTTTCCAATAAGGAATCGCTGTTTGGTAACTTCATATCTTTTCATTGCCACAGTATCGGATTTTGCGGCAATTGCTACCTGGCTTTTCTGGAGGTTGAACTGTTCCACATCAAGGTAGAGGTTCTGCTGAAAATCAACAATAGCCTGGTTCGATTGAACCTGGGCAAGTTCAAGACTTGATTGGGCCATTTTATATTTCCCCCTGCCAAGACCCCAGTCGAGGATGGGCAGTGTAAAACCTACCCTTACTCTTTGCTGTTTATTAGGATCCTGGTAAGCAAGTTTCATGTCAGGATCCTGATCACGCAAACCATAAGATGCAGTAAGATTGGCATTTAGTCCCCGTTCTGCTTTTGCCTGTGCAACGCTGCTTTGTGCGGTCAGAATAGTAAGCTGCTGGTTTAACATTTCAGGATTGTTCTGCATGGCAAGATCAAACACTTCCTGGGTAGATACCTGAATTGAGGGGATCTCGTCCGGGATAATCAGTTCAATTCTGATATTATCATTGAATCCGAGGAATGATCTTAGCCTGATCTCCCTGTCACGCAGGTTCATATCTGCCTGTTTCCTGGCTGTTTCAGAATTCAGATAAGAAAGCTGCATCTGCAGAAGTTCATCCTCGGCAATTGTGCCGAGCTGATATCTTCCCTGGGCAATTCTGAAGAGTGTATCGGCATTTGAAAAGTTCATTTCGGCGATCTGTTTGTTTATCTGTGCCTGAGCCAGTGAGAAGAAAATCATTACAGCCTGTTGATGCACAGCTTCTATGTTGGCAAGAAATGTCTTTTTGGCAGCTTCGAATTTGAGAGGCTCTGTTTTCTTCTGCCATTTCAGGGCATTGTATCTGAATAATGGTTGAGTTAATCCGATACTAAGGGGAGTAGTGATGTATTTTTTGGAACTGTTCTCAAAATCATTGAACATTGTCAGATCGGAGTTCATATAGATTGTTCCGCCTGTAAATCCAATATTCTGAGAGAGGGCAAGAGATCCCAGGTTGCTGATTGTATTAGTGGCCTGGTAGTCATATCCATTGGTCGAGGAGTTCCAGACTTTGTCATATGAATTGCTGTAATCAGGGGTAGTACCTGTCAGTATCAGTGAGGGTCTGTATTGAGCCACAAAGGTCCTGTATTGCCAGTAACTGGCGCGAAACCTGTGCTTGGCCATTAGGGCATTTGGAGACTGCTCCTCCGAAAGCTTGATCACCTCAGGAAAAGTAAGCCTTTTAACTTCCTGTCCATCAGTCTTATCAATTGAAAAAAGCAAATTAAATAAAAGGGTATATAAAAGGAACTTCTTCATTACTAATAAAATTTATTCATGCCTTAATGATTCGATTGGGTCTTTCTCTGAGGCCCTCTTTGCAGGGGAATAACCAAAGATAACGCCAACAGCTGCTGATACTCCGAAAGCAACAAAAACCGAGAAGAAAGAGACTATTGTCATGATGCCAGCTATCTGTTCTATCAGTTTTGCCATTATCACTCCGAAGAAAACGCCAATGAATCCACCGGTAACGCTGATAAGAATTGCTTCTGACAGGAACTGAACAACGATATCCATCTTCTTTGCTCCGATAGCCATCCTGGTTCCGATCTCCTTGATTCTTTCCATGACTGAGGCAAACATAATATTCATAATCCCGATACCTCCCACTATCAGTGAAATACTTGCTATTGCGCCCAGGACGATATTGAAAATATCTTTGGTTCTCTGTTGTTGTTTGAGCAGCAATTCAGGTACAGTAATCTCAAAGTCTTTTACTCCGGTATGTCTTCTGAGAATCATGCGGCTCAGTATCTCAGTGGTAGGCTGAAGCTGTTCTGTTTCAGACACCTGAACCACGATCCTGTCGAGCTGGTTATAATTGGTTTCATTATTTGTTCCCGCATCGGAACCGCTCACAACAACCCTGGCCATATCGTGACCGCCAAAGAACTGTATTGAACTGGCTGCAGTTACCATTTTGGTATTAATAAGCGCCCTGTTCTGATACCTCAGCAGCATGGTCTGAATTGGAATATATATGTTATCATTGTATACGTTCACTCCCTTTTCTTCGAATCCCGTAAGACTGACATTTGTCTTCTGGAGTACGCCGATTACCTTAAGCCAGATCCCGTTGAATTTTATATACTGTCCGAGAGGATCTATTTTACTGAAGAATTTTGCCCTGATATTGGCTCCTATAATACAAACCTGAATGCCATTCTCTTCCTGGTAATTGTTAAAGGCGGCGCCTGCGACAAGAGGAAGATTATAAAGCTGGAAGTAATCATTTGATACACCCACGAGCTTGGCGGAATATTTGACCCCGTTCATCATCGCTATTGAATTAAACGAAATTTCAGGGCTGATCCTTTTAACTGAGGGAAGAGTTTGCCTGATAGCTTCCACATCGAGCATATTCAACCCCCGGGAAAATTTCTTCATCTGCTTCTCTCCCTCTTCGGAGGAGCTCGACTTTTCAGGGATAACAGGATTGATAAGGATATTATTGACCCCTACCATTTTCATCTGTTCCATGATCTCCATCTTCGCTCCCTTTCCAATTGCCAGCATTGCTATAACGGCAGCAACACCGAATATGATCCCAAGAGCTGTAAGCATTGATTTCAGTTTATTTGAAATAATTGACTCAACAGCAATCTCAATATCGTGGGCATATCGGAGGATAAATTTGAACATTTTCTTTCCTGTTTAAGATTATTGATTCTTTGGTGCTGATACGGGAGGTGCTCCCCTTTTACGCATATTCATCATCTTTCTCATGCTGGCTGTATCACCCTGTTTGAATTGTCCGGCCCCCCGTGCACCGCCGAATTGCTTCATCATCTCAGGTGAAGGGTTCATTCCGTTTCCCATGGCATCCCTCTCATCCCTGGCCTTCTCAGCCTCTGCCCTCTGACGCCTCTCCTCTTCCTTCTTCATTCGGGCCTTTTCTCTTATAACCGGTATCAGCTCTTCACCCACCAGCTTAAAATTCTCCGGTTTCTCAGGTGTGCTCAGATATAGCTGGGTACCTTCTTTCAGTCCTTGTTCAATTATAACATTATTCTCGTTTGCTTCGCCGAGTACCACAACCTGTTTGTCTCCATTTTTAAGATAAACAAAAGGAATGCTGTCAACTCCTGCCTGAACACTCTCGAGGGGTATAAACGTAACGTCACTTATTGTCTTTGTAATGATCTTGTTTCCCGATGTCATTGATGGTCTTAGTATCGGATCGGTCCCATCCACTTTAATCAGGACCTCAAAAACCTTTGCATCGGCATTTGGAAGTTGCTCCCCTATATTGGCGACACTGCTGACCACTCCTGTATATGATTTTTCAGGAAAGGCATCCACCACTATCTCCACTTTTTGTCCAGCTTTGACTTTGCTGACATCAATTTCGTTAACATAAGTCTTTGAGATCATCGAGGAGAGGTCCGGAAGAGTAGCTACAACGTTATCCCATGGATTTATTGTTGACCCTATTTTCCTTTTGTTTCCCATTCTGTCGCGTTTATAGATAACCATTCCCGGTGAAGGAGCTTTTATATCAAATTTCGAAAGGAGAGTCTGCAGATCACTCACACGTCTTTGCTGTTCGGAGAGATTGTGCTTATTGGTTCTCATATCCGATTTGGCCTGTTCCACCCGCAATGAGTAGCCTTTTATTGACTGATCAAGGCCGCGGTTGGCTTTGTCAAGTGAGATTTCTGCCTGCCTGATCGTAGTGGGGGGTTCGTATTTTGATTGCTGAAGGGTAATCTGTGCCTCCTCAACAGTAAACTGGAGGTTCTTGATATTATCCCTTAAACTGCTCAGTGTAACTGCAGTATCAAGGATCTTCATTTCAAGATTTGTCTCATAAGTGGTAAGCTTATCGAGTTCATCCTTAAGGGTATTATCAAATGAAGTCCGGTCAAGTGTTGCGATAAAATCACCTGTCTTCACTTCGGTCCCTTCAGGTACAAGATCCTGTATCTTAATATCCATTCCACGGATGTTCCTTAACTGGGAGAATTCAGGTCCCCTGATGTCAGTCGAATTTTCAGCCTGCAGTTCTCCGGTAGTTGTTACAACTATATCAAACTGCGCTTTTTTTGCTTCTACATAAAGGTTTGAAACATCTTTCTTGGAAGTTGCCTTGCTGAAAACAATCAGTATAATGATTGCAACAACAACAACAATTCCCGTAATAATAATCGTTCGCTTCATTGAAATATTAATTAATAGATACCTAAAAATCAGCCGTAAAAGTATTAAAAGGGATACCTTTTCAGCTGCCTTTAACAATATTTAACATCAAAACACATTTTGTGTTAATGCTTTAAAGACACTCCATCCGGCAGATTTATTCCGGTGCAGGTTAAGAAAAGGCAGGAAATTAGAGTTTTTTAACAATTCCGATAACTGCATCAGCAAGGTTGTCAGCTTCGTTGGCGGTTCTGCCTTCTGCATATATTCGTATTACCGGTTCAGTATTGGATTTTCTGATCTGGACCCATCCTCCCTGATGTTCAAACCAGAGGCCATCCCTCTCATCAAAGGAACTATCTTTGAAATGTTTCCTGATTGCATCAGCAATCTGGCTGAACTCAACCGTTGGTGAAAGGGTCAGCTTTTTCTTGGCTATAACATATTCAGGATATATCCGCTTCAGTTCAGAGCATTTCATTTTACTTTTTGCCAGGTGGGAAAGAAAGAGAGCTATTCCGATAAGTGCATCGCGTCCGTAATGAAGTTCAGGGTAAATAACACCTCCGTTACCTTCACCTCCGATCACCGCGCCTCTTTTTTTCATCTCCTCAACAACATTTACTTCACCTACTGCAGATGAATAATGTTTGCATCCGTATCCGTTTGTTATATCACGTAAGGCCTTTGTGGAGGATAAATTTGACACGGTGCTTCCGGGAGTGCTCTTAAGTATATAATCAGATACAGCAACAAGTGTGTATTCTTCTCCGAACATGGTCCCGTCTTCACAGATAACAGCAAGCCTGTCAACATCCGGATCGACAACAAACCCGATATCGGCTTTTACTTTGGGAACCAGCGCTGAAATATCTTTGAGGTTTTCAGGCAGAGGTTCGGGAGTATGAGCAAACTTCCCGTCAGGATATGTATTAAGTTCAACTATTTTTCCGACTCCGAGTGCTGTCAGTAAGCCCGGAAGCACAATTCCTCCAACAGAGTTTATACAATCAATGGCGACTGTAAAATTTGCCGCCCTGATCTCTTTCACTGAAACAAGGCTTAAACCCAGAACAAGGTCAATATGCTTTGTAACCCATGTTTCATCATAGTCGAGTGAACCTGAAGAATCTACGCCGGCAAAATTAAAATCCTCACGTGCAGCAATATCCAAAACTTTCATCCCATCATCAGCCGAGAGAAATTCACCATTCTCATTTAAGAGCTTAAGTGCGTTCCACTCGCCCGGGTTATGGCTGGCAGTAATAATAATACCTCCATCAGCCAGTAACCCTGTAACAGCAACCTCTACAGTGGGCGTTGTTGCCAGACCAAGGTCCGTTACACTTATCCCGAGGCTGCGCAGGGTTGTTATTACAAAACTGTTTACCATACTGCCTGATCTGCGGGCGTCACGGCCAACGATGACTTTAAGTTTTTCCCTCTTATGTCTTCGTTGGAGCCATATACCGTATGCAGCTGTAAACTTTACAATATCAACAGGAGAAAGCGACTCTCCGGGTTTACCGCCAATAGTTCCCCTGATACCGGATATTGATTTAATAAGTGCCATATAGATAATATTTTCAGTCTTACAAAGGTGCAAAAAAATCAGCAAATAAAATATCCCCAAATAATTGTACCTTTGCACCTTGATAAAATATTGATATGGAGAACAAACAACCATCAGGAAGACCTGTCAGGAAATTTGGAAAACCACAAAAAGGTAATATTAAGAGCCGGAGAACTGATGGGCAGAACTATAGCAGACCTGAAAGCTCAGGAAGAAGGGAAGATAACCGCCACGAGAGACCATACAGATCATCCGGCAGACCGGGTACCGGAAAGACTGGTCCGGATGCGAGATCTGAGAGGCCTTCGGGAAGATTGATAGTTAAAAAAGTAAAACCGGAGGACAGACCATTTCTCCGAACCGATAATTCATCGGGCAGAAAAGACGTCAAACCAAGGAAGAGGGGAGCCAGAGGGGCCAAAGCAGCTGAGCCGGAAACCGCAGGAATACGTCTTAACAGGTTTATTGCCAATAGCGGGGTTTGCTCAAGAAGGGATGCTGACGAACATATTAAAAACGGACTGATAACAGTTAATGGCAAACTGGTTACTGATATGGGGACCAAGGTGACCCATGATGATGATGTACGTCTTAAAAACAAAAGGCTTTCAGCCGAAAAGAAGGTATATATCCTGCTGAATAAGCCAAAGGATTATGTTACTACAGTAGAAGATCCTCACGCAGAACATACTGTACTCGAACTGCTCGGGCAGGATTGCCCTGAAAGAGTTTATCCTGTCGGAAGGCTGGATAAGGCAACAACAGGAGTTCTCCTGCTCACAAATGACGGGGAGCTTACAACGAAGCTTACACATCCCAAATATAAGAGGAAGAAGATTTATCATGTTCATCTCGATCATCCTGTTACCAAAAACGATCTTTTCAAGCTTACCGAAGGGATTGAGCTGGATGGTGAAATTATAGCAGCAGATGCTGTAGCATACGCTGATACCGAGGACAAAAGCCAGATAGGCATAGAGCTGCACTCAGGTCAGAACAGGGTAATACGCAGGATATTTGAGACAATCGGATATAAAGTAAAAAAACTTGACCGCGTCTATTTTGCCGGACTCACAAAAAAGAATCTGAAACGCGGGAAATGGAGATTTCTTACCGATAAAGAGGTAAGTATGTTAAAACGGGGAATTTTTTAATAAAGTCAAATGAGTCACAAATCAGGTTTTGTAAATATTCTTGGGAATCCTAATGTGGGCAAATCAACAATCATGAATGCCCTTGTTGGGGAGAAGCTGTCTATTATTTCTCCGAAAGCTCAGACTACCCGTCACAGGATTATGGGTATGGTAAACGGGGAAGATTTCCAGATTGTCTACTCTGACACACCTGGTATCCTGAAACCAAAGTACAAGCTTCAGGAGACAATGATGCAGTTCGTCAATACTGCACTCTCAGATGCCGACATGATTCTGTACATAACTGATGTAAATGAACGCACCGCCGACGAGAGTGAATATATTGACAAGATCAGGGAATCAGGCATTCCGGTTATAATAGCAGTTAATAAAGTCGACCTGACCAATCAGGAAGATCTTGAGAAAATAGTGGAATCTTGGCACAATGCTTTTCCTCAATCACCTGTTATACCGCTCTCAGGGCTCAGAAACTTCAATCTCGACACACTTCTGAATGCCATCCTGGAAAAATTACCCGAAAGTCCTCCTTATTTCCCTAAAGATCAGCTGACAGACAAATATGAAAGATTTTTTGCGTCTGAAATTATCCGCGAAAAAATACTGTTCCATTACAAGAAGGAGATCCCTTATTCTGTGGAAATTGAAATTGAAAGCTTTACAGAAGAGAAAAATATTACAAGGATCAGAGCTCTGATACATGTCGCAAGGGATAGTCAGAAAGGGATTATTATCGGTCATAACGGGAATATGCTGAAAAGAGTCGGGACAGAGGCGCGAAAGGATATGGAAGATTTTTTCAAGAAGAAAATCTTTCTCGAATTATATGTCAAGGTGACTAAGGACTGGCGGGACAAGTCATCGACACTTAAGAAATTTGGTTACAGGTAGGGGAAGAATGCGGATTGCGGATTGCGGATAAACAAATCCGATATCTCAAATCCGAAATCCGAAATAAGTAATTATCTGACCGGCGCCATTATTAGTTTTAGTTGATATGATTTGTATAATGGAAAAAAGAGATGGGTAGAATAGTAGCAATAGTTGGACGACCAAATGTAGGAAAATCAACACTTTTCAACAGGCTGACCGAAACAAGGGAAGCAATAGTTGATGAGGTTAGCGGGGTTACCCGTGATCGCAACTACGGGGTATCCAACTGGAATGGAATGGACTTTTCGGTTATTGATACCGGGGGATATGTGCAGAATTCAGATGATGTATTTGAAGAGGAGATCAACAAGCAGGTGTTACTTGCCATTGAGGAATCTGATCTTATTCTTTTCATGGTGGATGTCACATGCGGGATTCACGATCTGGATCTTTCCGTAGCCTCACTGTTACGAAGAAATACAAAAAATGTAATGGTAGTTGTGAATAAGGTAGACAACCATGAAAGGCTCATGGATGCAACTGAGTTTTACAACCTGGGGCTTGGGGACTATTTTCCCTTAAGTTCAATAAACGGAAGCGGTACGGGTGAATTACTTGATGCTGTCGTTAAGAATCTTCCTGAGGCAGTACCTGAAATCATTCCTGAATTACCCAGGATTGCAATCGTAGGCAGACCGAATGTTGGCAAATCATCGCTTGTAAATTCACTTCTTGGTGAGGAAAGGAATATTGTAACTCCTGTAGCAGGAACTACACGCGATTCAATATATGTCAGGTTTAACAAGTTCCAGCATGATTTCCTGCTCGTGGATACGGCTGGTCTCAGGAAGAAAGGAAAAGTAAGTGAGGATATTGAGTTCTACTCGGTTATGAGAGCCGTGAGAACAATAGAGAGTTCAGATATCTGTTTGCTGCTTATTGATGCCACCCGTGGTCTGGAATCTCAGGATCTGAATATCATGTCGCTCATTCTTAAGAATAATAAGGGGGTTATTGTCCTGGTGAACAAATGGGACCTTATTGAGAAGGAAAATAACATAACTATGCGGTTTGAACAGCAGATAAGGGAAAAAACTGCTCCGTTCACTGATTATCCAATAATTTTTATTTCAGCTATCAACAAGCAAAGGATTCACAAGGTTCTTGACCTGATTGAGGAGGTCAATACCAACAGGGGCAGAAAGATAAGCACATCGGAGCTGAATGAGGTAATGCTGCAGATCATTGCAAAGAATCCTCCTCCTGCTCTGAAAGGCAAATATGTCAAGATAAAATATGTGACTCAGCTTCCGATCTATACACCCGCTTTCGCCTTCTTTTGCAACCTCCCTCAGTATGTTCAGGAATCCTACAGAAGGTTCATAGAAAACAGGATGAGAGAGAAATTTGCCTTTTCAGGAGTACCAATAAGGATATTTTTCAGAAAAAAATGATGAAATTTGGTGTGGTTTTTGTTGTAAAAACTTTTCAAGACAACAGGAATGAGAATATTTAAGTATCACTTCTTATTTTTTGCCGCCCTTCTGACTCTGGGTTCATGCACCAAAATAGAGCACTTATCCCCTATTCCAAACATCAAGTTCAATTCTTTTACAATTTTTGATACACTTGATATACTGGGGAACGAATCCAAAGCGGGAAAGCTTAGTTTTTATTTTGAAGACGGGGATGGTGATGTTGGTCTTAAAGTTCCATCCGGAGGCCTTGCAGACTCAACAAATCTATTTTTTACCCTGTACAGGAAAATCGACGGAGCCATGGTGGAGGTTAGTGCTGATGATATTCTTCATCCATCTGACTACAGGATACCATATATGGTCAGACTTGGTCAGAATAAGATATTAAAGGGTACGGTAACAGTTACTTTTCTTTATCCGTTCTATTCCCCACAGATACCATTCAGTACGATTTTTACCTCAAAGACAGGGCTAAGAATAATAGTAATGTGGCCACTACCAGTGAAATAATAATTTCTGCTAACAATATTTACCGGAAATAGATATCTCAGACTCTGACACCCATCAGGAGTATATCATCAACCTGGTCATAAGTGCGCTTCCATTCATTATAAAATCTGGTAATTGCCTCTTTCTGATCGTCCATACCCAATTCTGCAACCTGTTCAATCATCCGCTTAAGGCGGGCGATTTTCATTTTTTTACCGTCAGGGCCGCCGAACTGGTCTGAGAGACCATCAGAAAACAGGTAAATACTATCATTTTCATTCATGTAATACTCCTGATCATCAAAGAACTTCTCGCTGGCAGACTCTCCACCGATTGATGACCTGTTGCCTTTTATATAGTATGTTTCCCCGTCGAGTACCAGAATAACAGGACGCATGGCGGATGAAAACCTAAGGTGCCTTGTTTTTATATTGAATTCGCATACCACCATATCCATACCGTCATTTGACACTCCCAGCTCAATATTCTGATTCAGGGTTGAAAAAATCTGCCTGTCAAGCAAGGTAAGGATTTCAGAGGGTCTTGATATGCGTTTTCTTGTGACTATATCCTGCAGAAGAGTTGATCCTATCATCGACATAAAAGCCCCCGGGACACCATGTCCTGTAGAATCGGCACATACCAATATAAATTTATCATCTCCAAGTTTGTCAAACCAGTAGAAATCACCGCTTACAATATCTCTGGGACTAAAAAGGATAAATGCGTCCCTGAAGGATTCTTTCAGTTTGTTTATATCAGGAAGTATACTTGACTGGATCCTTTTTGCATAATTAATACTGTCGGTTATCTCAATGTTCTGAAGCTCAATTTCTCCTTTCTGCTTTAGTACGACGCTTGTTCGTGCCTCAAGTTCTTTTTCAAGATATTCCTGTACCTTTTTCTGTGTCAGATCGCGCTGCCTGATTATCAGTACAACGGTGCCTGCGATAACTGACATTGTCAACAGGATAAACCACCATGCTCTCCAGAATGGCTGCTTTATCAGAATATCAAATGAAACTGCCGATTCCTGAGATATTCCATCCTCACTGACAGAAAGAAGATTGAACCTGTATTTTCCGTCCCGAAGACTGTACATGATCTCTCTTGATGTTGTCAGTTTACTCCAGTCATCATCAAAATTCTCAAGCCATGTGCTGTAATATACCTTTCCGGGGTTTCTGAAATTTATACCTGTATAATTAATTCTGACAGTGTATTTTTTATTGTATGGAAGAGAAAATGATGGCTGAAAATCGTATTTTACATCATTAATTACAATTGAATTAATGTTGGTAAAAGGGGCCAGTTCACTTTTTTTGTCTTTCAGTCTGTCATAAATGATCAACCCGTCAGTTGTCCCGATGAATACTTTATGATCTTCGGATTCATACATACCATCAGGGTTACATACTCCGGATTTTATAAAGTCATTACCAAAGACACGTATGGTCCCCTTAACAGGGTTAAATCTTGAAAATCCCTTCTCATGACCTATCCAGATATTGTTTTCGGAATCTGCCAGTATACTGTAACAGTAATTTGACATCAGGTCATTTGATCTGTTTAATGCTGTGATTGAATCATTCAGGAATCTGAATACCCCGTTACTGTTTGTTGCGGCCCAAACAACACCATCATTTCCCTGGGCAAATGCAAGGATCTTATTGAGGGTACTGCCATACATGATGCCACTCCCCTGAATAATCTTGAAATCCTTATCAATACTGTATAATCTGTCGCTTTCGGTGCCTATATAAACTGTCCCGTTTTTGGCAACCATAATTTTGTTGATACTATTATGGGGCAGACCGTTATTTATATCGAAACGTTGTTTCTCCGTGCCTTTGTTTTTATCAACAACCAAAACACCATTGGTTGTGGCAAGCCAGATATTCTGATTTTCAACCTCTATATCTTTAATAAAATCCAACCCGGAGTCTCCCGAGCTGAAGAACTTCCTAACAGCACCGGAACCTGTCCGTAAATAGAGTCCTTTCCCGCCAGTCCCTATCCAGAGATTATCATCCTTATCAAGAAAATATGATGTAATTTCTGTATTACCTACAGATCGGGCCAGATCTGTGAAGGACAATGATTTTCCTGTTTTTGAATCGAACAAATGAAATCCTGAAGGTGTACCAAGGAGATATTTTTCCTTATATCCGTTCACATAAATTATATTATTCTTCAAAGAATTTTCTCCGGGCATATAATATCCGAATGCATAAGAAGTCAGCATTGAGATTCCAAGGCCATAGGTTCCTATCCAGTAATTTCCCTCAATATCCTGGAAAACAGTTTTAACATCATCTGTTGCCAGACCAGAGTTAGTATTGTATAGCTGGGTGGATTTAATTGATTCGGAATTCTCTGAAAAGCTGATCTGGATTGCACCTGAGCCATAAGTGGAAATCCAGATGTTTTTCCCGGAATCCCTGATCATAGATTGAACCCGCAGGGCTTCAAGTTCCTTATGGTTTTGAAATCTTTCCACAGAGTTTCCTCTTTCAGAAAGCTGCAGTTTAAACAACCCGTTGCCGTCTGTACCTATAACAAAATCCGAGCTATCAGCTGTCTGCACGATTGAGGTAACAGCCGAATAGTCGAATCCTTCCACGGCTTCCTGAACAGATACTGAATCTTTTTCCAGATTACAGATAAGCAGATTTTCCAGTGTCCCTATAAGCAACTTACCATTACCCGCAAATGCTGCTGAATACAATACCGGATCATTTGGGAGAGAGTACTGTTGAATCTCATAAGCTCTTTCCGGATTAATGCTGAAAATGGCCTTCCCCTGCGGTACAACATAGATTAGCCCATCTGGCCCCTCCACAATATCGCTTATAATCTTTTCAGTGGGGATTTTAACCTGGACAACGTTATTTTTGTCGGTATGATACAGGCTGCCGTCGTTGCAACCGAACCAAAGTGTTCCGTTTTTGTCCTTCAGGCTTGAAGATGGATATCTAAGCTGCGAAGAATCAGGGAACTGAACATAAAAAAAATCATATCCGTCAAATCGCGCAAGTCCTTTTTCGGTACCTACCCAAAGGAAACCGTCATTTGACTGATCAATAGTATAAATAACTCCGCTTGGAATATTATTCTCAGCACCATAATTTTTAAAACTGAAAGTCTGACCGTTCGTGAACTGTAAAAATATGAATAAGCACATCAATGTGCTGATAGATATTTTAATATAGGGTTTTAATTTCATCAGAAGATCCGCTTATTTCTTTGGCGCTATTTTGGTAATATTTGTTTTGGGAATATAAACAGGAACTCCTCCGATAGGAGAGCTATAAAACTTTAGAGCATCTCCCCGCTGGTTCTTAAGCGTAACGACAACGTTATTGTTTTTCACAAGCTCTCCCTGTCTCTTATGGAACTGAAAATCGAGTGAAGAATTTACCTCAGCAGGCTCGATTGGTATATTGGATGATTCCCATACATTTTCATTTGATATAGGAACTTCTATACCCTGTTTATACCTTGATACAACGAGTATTTTGCCATCATTATCCCAGTCAAAATTTGACTGTTTGATAAAGACAACACCTGTATCAACAAATGGATATATATGTGCCACACTTTTAAAGTCATTCCACATCCGGAAAGTATAAGCATAAGTAAAGGCATTGGCTCCCTCAATGGGCAGGTTATTATTCCCATCGCGGCTGAGAAAGAATCTGTAAAGGTTTCCGTCATCACCGCTTACACCTTCACAGACTATCTTAAAGATATAACTGTTCCACCTTTCATTAAAATCGCCTTCTGAAGGGTTGAATGGCCCGAAAGTATAATATTTATTATCATAACGGGCTTCGGAACCAAATACTTTTGAGGAGAGCAGGTTTCCGGTTCTGTAATTAACTCCTTTATCGAGACCCTTCGAATCTTCATTTTTATCCGGGTCCACTCCTTTGCCTCCATACACTGAAAAAGAGAATTTAGAATTAAAATCTCCCTGAATTTCATCATTCTCTCCTCCGCAATCCGGGTCAAAAACTCTTATATAAAAAGGTTTGGTGTAATCTTTCAAAACAGAAAAGAAAAAGATCTGGTAAAAATCATTATCGCCCCATGATGTCTTGCCCGATTTACCAAAAGTGACAAGAAATGGAATATTTTCATCTTTCCCCGGGACAGCCTGACCTTCAAGAAATGAGGCATAAATAAATCCCAGAAGGAAAATGAGAATCAGGAATCTGTATTTCGATTTAATAATTTTCATCAATCGGCAAAATTAATCATTTCAGTCTTCAAGGTTCATTAACAACTAAAATATTCTTTGACACACATGTTTCTTTCAGAGCTCCCCCTGATTCAGGCTCAGCCGATACAATTAGCTGAACATTATACAACCCTGGTTTCAGGAAAGTCTTGTCAGTCCTGTTGCCAATAGCAATTGTTTCATCCCCGAAATTCCAGTAATACTGATTTATCTTCCATCCGGGCAGATTGGTCTCATCAGCATTCAACATAATCCTCTGACCCGTACCGATGGTGTCGGGAGCTGAAATAAATGCCTGTTCAATTTTTGTTACTATAAGTGTATCTGATTTCTCATTGTAGGATACTTCCTGTGTTATAAGGTTAACGACATCAAGCTGAACAATATAAGTTCCGGGACTCTCATAGCAATGCTCAACCATTTTGCCTGATGCCTTGTTTCCATCGCCAAAACTCCAGTCATACCTGAAAGGGAGAGTATCGATTTTGGCTGAATTCTCTTCCACAAACCTGTAACAATAACTGTTTTCAGCCATATTATCGCATGATGCTTTCCTGATTATCGAGTAGACAAAATTGTAAATATCATCACTCTTGCCCCTGTTGGAAGAGAAGTACCCCTTCTGAAGACTGCCGTCCGCCACGAAGGAAAAATCGTCTGAGGATGAATTGACAGGTTCCGGAAGAAGAACAGGATCGTCCCATTTCCCATTGGTAAAGGCAGTGAAATAGATATCCAGGCTCCCGATACCGCCTGAACGGTTAGAGGTGAAATATAATCTTCCCGATGGATGTATAAATGGAAAGTTTTCAGTTCCGGATGAATTAATACCTGGCCCAAGATTAACAGGCTGAGACCACTCTCCGTCTTTTGATTCGCAGCAGAAGAGATCAGATCCTCCCAGTCCTCCGGGCATATTTGAAGCAAAGTAAAGGTATTTACCATCGCTGCTTATTGATGGTTGGGCCAGATCGTATTCGGTACTGTTGTATTTGAATGGATGAAGGGAAACCAGGTTCGTTCCTGAGAGTTCAGCAATGAATATGCCGCTGTGATTCCTGAATTTTTTACTCTTGGCAGCAGGACCTGTTTCAATTTCGCTTGTAAAATAGACAGTTTTATTATCGGGTGCCATACAAAAAGGTCCGTTATTGAAAAGCGAGTTCCTTTCGCTTTTTAACTCCTTAGGATTTTCCCATTCCAAAGAATCCTTCATCTCAGCAAGATAAATATTATAAAGGCGGCGGCCGTCAAAGGAGGTCCTGTCCCTGATAATACTGAAACGCTTGTCAGAACAGAATACCAGTCCGTCCTTAACAATAACAGGAGATATTTCGCTGAATCCGGCTGAATTAAACGACATCAGCTCAACCTTATACAGTGAAGGCTTGTTCCCATCCGTCTGAGCTGATACGAATGGTGCAGTAAGTACAAATACAATTAAAAAAAATACTCTTTTAACCATAAAACTAGAAATATCTTGCATTAGCAGCGCTTATCCTGGACCCGAATTCATATCTTACAATAAATTCAACTGATCCTTTGGAATACGAGCTCATATTGCCGACAGGATAATCATATGAAAAACCAAGCATGAGTTGTTGATTCAGCTGAAGCTGTACGATACCTACAGCTACACCTTCCGTTGTCCGCCATGATCCTCCGACCCACAGGAGATCAGCGAGTATAAAATTTCCGTTGATATCCAGCTGTTTAAGCTTCTTTGCCTTATCAGGAGAATAGTCTAAAAGGAGAGATGGCTTGAACTTCAGAAAATCCGAAAATGAAATCAGGCCCCCGGCTGTAAAGAGAAAACTGTAATTACCAAAGCGGTGATACGCCTGTACACCATTAGTCCCGGTTTTCTGATAGCTAAGAAACTGAGGCACTGAAACACCTGCAAACAATTTATTTGTGTAATAATATACACCAGCGCCTATATTGGGCAGAATATACTTCCCGTTTTCAAGAAACACAGGATCACCCGGATCAGAAAGGTCTATGCCTGTATAATCGGTATTCGACAAATCCACACCTCCCCTGAGACCAAACGCCAGCTTGCCTTGTCCAAACTTGATATTATAGGAATAACTGGCATAAATGCTCTTTGACCTTGTAACTCCATATTTCATGAACTGCCCCATGATCCCTAGTCCAACCCTGTCGTTTTTCATCGGGGCATTTAAGGAGATGGTTTGAAAGACGGGAGCGTCAGGGATACCCATCCATTGCATCCTGTATGAGAGAAAACCGCTCAATGCTCCCCTGGCGCCGGCGAATGCAGGATTCACAAGCAGTCCATTCTGAAGGTATTGACTATAGAGCGGATACGTAAGACTGATATCTTTTGAATCTGCTTCTGTCTGCCCCTTTACAATAACAGAAAACAGAAGTATGAAAAGAAGCAGTATTATCCTGATCTTATGTATTATCAGAATTTCCCTAAAGCAGCGTTTCAGAAAATTATTCATCAATGTCTTTTCAATTCAATAAATCCGCTTTTCTTGCGAACACTCTTATCCAGGTTGGTCAGTTTCAGCAAATAATAATAGGTCCCATCCGGCAGTTCAATGCCCTTGTTGTTTTTTCCATCCCAGTCAACCCACTCCTTACCGTCCCTGTTTGTTGTTGTAAATACGACAGTCCCTGCCCCGTTGATAATATTCAGCTCAGCTATCTGCCGGGATGACAAATGCAGTCCTTCAATCCTGAATGTATTATTCCATTCATCGCCATTGGGTGAAAAGCCCTGGGGTGTCAGATCAGGAAGCAGTTCAATATACACTGAATCAGATATGTTGCATAATCCGTTTGTGATAGTCCATACAAAAAGGTTTTGTCCGCCTGAGAGATTCCTTACTTCGGATTTTGAGTCAGAGTAATTTGAAACTGAAGCGGAGTTTGGTTCAAGTACGGTCCATGTTGCAGTCTCACCCGAAACAACAGGAGGATCAGCATTCAGGTTATAGTTTCTGAGAATCGAATAGATGCTTTCATCCACTCCGGCATTGACAGGCCCAAGAGGTTTGGGATTGATGGTTATCTCCACCTCAGGTGAGGTATTGGTACAGCAGCCTGCGAGCCCAGAGGTAACAGTTCGCCGGTACTTCACCGGATATGCAAGAACAGGAGGCTGATAATTACCTGATGTATTTGTCCCTTCAGCTGCTATCCAGTTATTGCCGCCGTCAGTACTCTGTTCCCAGAAATAGATATAGGAACCTGACCCTCCTCCCGGAGCTGCCCCGTTTACAGGCTCAGGAGCACTGTTTTCACATACTGCCGGTTCTGCCGGTGTTATTATATTATTGGAAAGAGGAGGAAGCACCGTTATAGTTATAGTTGCATTACTTTTTGAGATACAGCCGGCTGAAGTCACCCTTCGCTTATAGTATGTCGGCATATTAAGTGCAGGAGGATTAGGGAAATTTATCTGTGTCGCCCCTGGAACTTCAGTATAATTTGGTGCTGAGGCGACTGAATCCAGCCACTGATAGGTATAGGAGCCGATACCAAGACCACCTGTGGGAATTGTTCCTATAAATCCTTGCGGAGTCTGACCATTACAGATAATTGTGTCGGAAGAAAGGCTCTCAAGCGAAATATTATTATTTAATATCTGAGGCAGCACTTCAATTTTTATGGAATTACTTGTATCGCTGCAACCAGAGGAATGTGCGATACGTCTGAAACTTGTTGCCGTACTAAGAGCAAATGGCTGAAAATCGACACTCCCGTTGTGGATAAATCCCTGAATATCTTTCCATTTATCTGTAGAATTTGTACTATCCTGCCATGTATAAAAGCCGTTCCCGTTATTTGGAAGATTACCCTTGATAATTTCAGGAGCAGTTCCTGAACAGATGGGCTGATTATCAGTAGGCATATATATTGTATTTCCGGTAATGAGAGGAAAATCTCTCAGGTACAGAATATCGCTTGTGTCCTGGCATACATCGTTACTGCCTGATAATACAATCCGCCGAAAAAGATAGTCATTCTGGGGTATTCTCAGGGGAAGTTCAAGCGGATCGAGACTGGCATTATTGCTCGTACCAGCAGCAGTAATCCATCCTGTGTAGTTATTGTTGCTTTCCCACCTGTAACGATATGTATTATCTCCGCCACCAGGAGTTCCCTGGCCAGTAATAAGCTGAAACTGGGTACCTGAACAAATACTATCCTCAGCCGGAATCTGAATAACATTATTTGTAATAACAGGCAGAACGGTCATACTGACCCTGGCGGAAGAATCGATACAACTGCCTGATGTCACAGTACGTCTGTACCAGGTACTGGTGATAAGATTTTCATCAGGGTCAAATTCCTTTAATGTACTCAGTGTTGCGCCCCATGAATGAGCTGATGTACTATCCTGCCAGTTGTAGAAGAAGTAACTTGTTGATGGAACAACCAGATCAGGCATCAACTGGTGTAATAATTGAGGATTAGAATTATAGCAGAGGGTATCCTGATTTCCGACCAGATTATTTGTAATGGCCCTATGAACAATGATTTTGACCGGTTTGCTAATATCAGTTATTGGCGGAAGGCCAAGATCTGTAACAATTCTTCTGAACCACACAGTATCGGTCGGGGTAATGGCATCCGCAAGTTTTGGGGTATAATTTACAGGATCAGAGTCATTCACAAGAACAATTGGTGATGCAAAAGTTGATTCATAGCTCTTCTGCCAGGTAATTGAATAAAGGCCTGTTCCTCCGACAGGCTGGGTGCCGATTATCTTCGGCGGTCTCATATTTGAGCAGACGGAATCTAATCTGTTGTTTGTTACCGAGTCTTTTATTGAATTGAATAAAAACCCGTTTAAGGCCGGAATAAAATTGGTGCGTATCTCTCCTACCTGACCACTGGTTCCACCTACTGACCCGCCTGTTCTGGAGCCTAACGCTCCCTGGGTAACAGATCGTATCACGTTGGTGGGAAATGCAATATTGTTTGTCAGAATAAATCCGCCGCCGCCACCGCCACCTTCTCCAAAGGGATTATTGGCATTTCCTCCATTGCCCCCTTTTGCAGAGATATTTAAAGCAGATGTTGACAATTTAGAGGAAAAGCTTTGCTGATAGACTGCAACTGACCCACCCCCGCCACCTCCACCTGCTCCGGCATTTCCTGACGAAGATCCTGAAGGACTTGAACCGTCTGCAATTATACTCTTCCCAAAGCCCTTGATGGTATCACACACTATGATTACTATTCCGCCGCCTCTGCCTCCTGAAGTGGCAGAAGATCCGGCAAAGAAAGTAGATGAGCCGCCGCCGCTTCCCATTAAAATGCCACCAGCTACTGCGATATCGGTGAACTTAACCTGTTTCCCTCCGACTCCGTTTCCTCCCTGATTGCCAGCTCCGCAGGTAATTATTTCAACTCCCCCATTTCCTCCGGCACCATAATTTGATCCGCCGCCGCCACCAGCAAATCTTCCGTTACCACCTCCTCCGCTTGTAAAATTTGCTCCTTTCCCTTTAGCATAAGAAGGAAATACGGAAGGTTCATTGCCAAGACCAAGATAGGCTCTGATTGCCAGTCCCTCGCCCTTATTACCTGAATTTAAATAACTGTCAGCGTAACCAAACTTATCATATAAGGCAGGATTGGTAATTGTACATGTTCCGTTTCCTATAACGGGAGTACCACCCATTAACCCCTTTCCTGAGACATCAATATTTGCATCAAGAGAAAGAGTACCCCCGACAATAAATGCCACTACGCCTCCTGTCTTTGCAGTACTGTCCCATATCTGGCATGTGATATTGGAAGTAACTTTAGCCGAATTATAAAAGGGAACACTTATCAGCTGGACCATCCCGGTAATATCATAGGTGTTTGTGAGTCCGCTGGTGAAAACAACAACATCGGTAAGTTCATCTGATGACTCAACAATCAGAAATTCATAGGCACCTGGTCTTCCGGCGCTTTCCCTGTAACCTCCGTAGGAACCACTTTCAGGGACATTTATGATTGCCCCCTTCATCTGAATGAGAAGAACAGTATCATCCTTGGCGAAAACAGAGGCATCTGTAACGGTAGCACTGTAACTCCCGACACCTCCTACAGAGACCACCTGCCTGTACTGATTAACAATACCGCCTATCTGGGTAACTTGTGAGCAGACAGGAAATGTTACTGCAAAAATTAATAAAAGTGTTATTATGAAATGCCTCATATAAAAACACGAACCTCTTACCATCAAAACCAGATATTATGCGCTAATATAACTATTATATTAAATAATCTTTAGAATTCTGATCCAAAGAGGGCTAAAGATAACCAAATTTAGATAGTTTAAATTTTAGATTTATCTAACAATTAGGAAATTTTATTAACCATTCATAGTTGAATAGCTGCCTGTCAGGAGGATGGTCAGCCAAGTTTCTCAACTGTATAAATGAGGGGTAGTTCAACAAAGAAAACAGAACCTTTATCAGCTTCAGATTCAAACCAGATCCTCCCGTTCGCATTTTCGATATATTTCTTTGTTATTGATAATCCAAGCCCCATTCCTGATGATTTTGTTGTGAAATTTGGTGTGAACAGTTTACGCTGAAGCACTTCCGGTATTCCACTCCCGTTATCTGAGATAGAAACCACCACTTTATCGCTCTTTATTCCAAGATCAACATTTATGCTACCCTCCTTGCCGGGTGGAATGGATTGTATTCCGTTCTTTATGAGATTTGCAAATACACTGTTAAGATGCTCCCTGTCAGCATAGATCATTACCTTGCTCTCGTGCGGCCAGTTTACGCTGAATTTAACGTTGTCAGTGTTTTTGAAAAGCTCCAGGGTTGTCCTGATCTGATCAAGCAGATTTATTTCCACCGGATTGTTTCCAGGCATTTTTGCAAAAGATGAAAAGGCTGTAGCTATTGATGAAAGGTTATCAATGTATTCGATCTGGTTTCTGGTAAATCGCTCAAGCAATTTGTCAAACCCGGGAGCACTATCGCTCCACGATTTAAAGAGCTGCTGAACGTTAAGCTTCATGGGAGTGAGTGGATTTTTTATTTCATGTGCTATCTGCTTGGCCATTTCCCTCCATGCATACTCCCTCTCTGAATTGGCAAGCTTATGAGTGCTCTCTTCAATTTCATCAACCATTGTATTGTATTGTTTCACCAGTTCTCCTATCTCGTCGCTTCCCCTGTATACAAGATGTTCGCTCTTCCTGCCAACACCAACAGAAGCTAGTCCTTCACCCAGCATTGTGAGCGGTGAAGTAAGCCTTCCGCTTATAAAAACTGCGAGACTCATTGTAATAACAATAAGAAGCAGGGTGAAATTGATAATTGCTACTATCAGATTGGAGATCTCCCTGGCCAGAACGCTCTGCATCCTGAAATAAGGCAGATTAAGATATGCAAGAACCCTGTTGTCGCTCCCGAAGAAAGGCACATAAGCTGAGACATATTCAAGTGACCCTATCATCTCTTTCTGAATGTATTCACTCTTTGTAAGGTCTCTGAGATTGATATATGCAATGTTGTTTATCCTCCGGCTTGAAAGATTCCTCGAAAATATCTCCGGACGTGATGTTGCAACAAGCAATCCTGTCAGATCATAAAGATTAATATCTGTATTAAAGGTGTTTGACAGTTTAATAAGAAGCTCATTCAATGATGAGTAGTCATTGTTACGGAGATCTGAAATAATTTGTTTTTCTGATGATAGCCTGCTATCGAGTTCAACATAAACAGAATTAAGCTTTTCTCTGATATTTTCGTAATGCTTGGAATGAAACTGGTTGACTGTAAGATATGCAACCACGATCCCTATGAGGATAAAACTGAATAGTAGTATCCCTATAAATGATAATTGAAGTTTCTGACGAAAATTAAGGACATTTGGCCTTTTAAGAGACACTTTCCTCATTAGAAGGAGGAAAATGTTGGAAAAGATCAGGACGAATGCAAATATATAGGCGAACGAGATAATAATATCACCGAACGAAAGCTCAGGTCTTGTAATCATTATAGTTGAGTTCCCGTTTTTATACAGGATATGTTTGAATCCTTCTGTCCTGAAAAGTCTGAAGTCAGTTGTTTTATCAAGATAGGCCGCATCAGTCTTATCATACGGAAAATCTTCAGTCCTCAGGACAAGTTCTCCGTTTATATATTTGGCAAAAGAGTAATCTTTTATTCCGGTATATCCGTGATATTTTTTATCGAGAAGCAATTCCGAGTATCCGGGATAGAAAAAATTTATATCGCTGTAAAGTTCAATAAACAACCCGTTCAGCACAGCCGCCGAAGTTCTGTAATAAAGTCTGCCGAGATAAAATGACCGTCCTCCCTGATTATCTACAAAATAGAATCCCGTGCCGGTAATCTTGTGTCCGTCAAGTCTTATCCTTTCATTAAAGAAGCCAAAGCAATTTTCGACTACCTCATTAGCGGGACCTACTGAAAGCGACTGATCATCACGGCAAAGCACAATATTGAAATAGAAATTGCTCCAGTAGCCGTTAAAATAGTTTACCTGCAGGTAGTGCTTTATTTTTTCTTCGTCATCCTTACCAAAGTAATCTATCTGCATCAGACCCGCAAGGATTGTATCCTTTGAGATCACCGGCCACATGTCGATAAAAAGAAGTTCTGCCTCGGGATCATTTTCTGCAGAGAGGGAGACAGCCTGGATCTTAAGGTTTTCAGTTGTCCTTACTTCGGAAAGGATGATTATGAAATAGAGGGAATATAAGCCATACAGAAGTGAAAAGATAACTGTCATACTGAAAGACCCTATTTTTATCCTGACAGCTTTTAATAATGTAAGGGTCATGATCAGGTAAAATATGGTAAGCGGGATCCATGTTCCTGGATTGGTACTGTATATCGCAGCAAGGAAAACCATTGAGGTCAGAATTGAGGCAATTGTAATTCCAATGTTTATATGCCTTGCCGAACCCAGGATCTTTAACAGGTAAAATAGCGGCAGTATGACAAGCAGTATTGCAGATATAAAACCGGCCACACTGAATATACTAATGTCAAGTATTTTATAAGTCTCGAAATTAATATTGGAGGATGAGATCATCTGACTGAAAATCAGATGATAAAATGCAAGAAAGATAACTCCGGGAATCAGTAGAAGAGTCAGTACAAAATATTGCCTCACTTTTTTGTCAGCCTCAATTTCCGGAATTCTTGCATACTTATAAAAAACAGTTGAGAGTGCTGCAAACAGTATAGTCAATAAAAAGGAGATGCCCCAGCGATGGTATTATGGCATTAAAAGAAAACCTGTATGGGGAAAAAAGTTCTGTCTGGAAAAGCACATGTGGTTTACCAGTGACAAGCAACAGGGAATAGAGTAACATAAAAACAAACAGAACGAATAATACGGCACCCATGCTTTGCCCGCTGTTGAAGATCACTTTCGCCAGTTCCAATACAAGAAACAGGATGAAGACAAAGGCTAAGATCCAGAATAGAAGAGGGATGAAAATGAAAGATGTCTTCATTTTTATCTCAGGGAAAATGAGAGAAAAGAGGAAATCCCCCTTTCCGTTTATAATATGATAACCCGATTCATTTTTGTCAGTACTGAATCCAACACTCTCCGGAATTCTGAAATCTTTCTCAAAACCGCTTTTAATAATATCATTTTCAAAGCTGTAATCTTTCCTGACCCTCATGAGACCAACAATTATTTCATTCCCGGCTTTAATTGTCTTCGTCAGAAACCAGCCATTCTGAAGGAACACAATATTACTGCTGAAAAGTGAATCATCCAGAAATAATGGAATATCAAAATCATTATCCGACCAGTAAGCCAGCTTATTATCAAGATATTCAAGGATCGTGATTTCATTTTCCTCGGCGACCTTAAACAGATTATTTTCAGTATTTGATCCATGGTGATCCTCCATAGCCAGAATAGGTTTCATGGCGTTCAGGCACTCCTCCATTATCTTCTCTTTCTCAACAAGTATCCTGTTGAATTTTTGAGTTCTGAAACGGTATTCAAAATCACTGAAATAGATCGATTCTGAGATCAATGCAGCCACGATCAGAACAGTTGTCAGAAAGCCAAGGAATATAATATATCGCTTACTGTTCATAATATCTTGCTTACTCATGATGGTATGGCTCGCCCCTGATAATTGTAAATATCCTGTAAAGCTGTTCAAGAAACAACAATCGTACCAACTGATGAGGAAAAGTCAGCTTCGAAAGAGAGATCCTGAAGTCAGCCCTGGCATATACTTCATCAGAGAATCCCCAGGCTCCGCCAATCACAAATATAATCCGCTTCCTTGAAATCATGAGGCTTTTCTCCATCCACAATGAAAATTCCGAAGTCCGGAATTCCTTACCTTTTTCATCAAGCAGAACGACATAGTCGTCATCGTTGAATGCCTGCAGCATCTTCTTTCCCTCTTTGATCTTTAAATCCTGAACAGGAAGTGTGGCGGCATTTTTAATATCAGGCAGAGTTATTATTTCAAAAGGATTATACTTCCTGATACGGGAAAGATAAAGATCAGCGATCACTGCAACATTCTTATCAGTAGTCTTTCCTGTCTGTATCAGAGCGATCTTCATTAAAAGTACTTTAGATATTTATTCGCTTACCCTTGCAAAAATAACATTTTAATACATCCAATCCTGTGCTTAAAAGTGTTATTACAGATGTCATCTGCATGATTCCGCTGAATTAAAAATCCTCCTGAACAAAAATGGGTTGAGTTCTTAATCAAATTAGTATTAAATTTGTAGTGATTTGATTTAAGTAGTCAGCATTAATTAAATTGAATGAAATGAGATCTGTAAAAATAATTCCGGTGATATTTATTGCCTTCAGCTGCCTTACAGCTTCAGGACAGGAACAGCCTAATATCCCTGCAGGAATTTCAATTGCAATCAAAGCTGGCAATGCCTCAGAACTGGCCAAGTATATGAATTCTACCATTGAACTTCTTTTACTTGATAAGGAAGATTTTTATAAAAAGAATGTAGCTGAAACGATTCTGAAGGATTTTTTCAATGAATACCAGACCAAAGATTTCACAATTCGACATCAGGGTGCAAAAAACGATGCTCAATATGCTATAGGCAATCTTAAGACTGAGAAAGGGGATTTTCGTGTCTATTTTCTTCTTAAGAAGGTTGATCAGGAGTTACTAATTCACCAGATACGAATTGAAGCAGACAATGGCAGATAGCATTCTCAGGGAGTTTATCATAAGGAGCCTGGCCGAAGACATTGGTGAAGGTGATCATTCTTCCCTTGCATGTATTCCATCAGAAGCAACCGGCAATGCAAAGCTCCTGGTGAAGGAGCATGGTGTACTGGCGGGTGTCAGGGTGGCCGGGGAGATCTTCGCCATCGTTGATAAAGATCTTAAATGTGAAATACTTCTCCTGGATGGGACAGAAGTAAGTCCCGGGGATATAGCCTTCATTGTTTCAGGATCACAGCAATCAATCCTTAAATCAGAACGTCTTACCCTTAATATCATGCAAAGGATGAGTGGCATAGCTACAAGTACTCATGAATATGCCGGGAAGCTTAAAGACCTGAAAACAAAGATCCTCGATACCAGGAAGACGACACCAGGCTTCCGGTTACTCGAAAAGGAGGCTGTCAGGATTGGTGGCGGAACAAATCACAGAATGGGACTTTACGATATGATAATGCTGAAAGATAATCATATCGACTATGCAGGCGGAATAGAGAGAGCCATTTTAAGCACAAGAGATTACCTCAGGAAAAATAATCTAACACTGAAAATTGAAATTGAGGCAAGAAACATTGAAGATGTCAGGAAAATACTTGCAGTGGGTTTTGTTGACCGTATAATGCTTGATAATTTCAATGTCCCCGATACACTCGCAGCTGTCAGGGAGATAGGAGGAAGATGTGAAACAGAGTCTTCCGGTGGAATAACGCTTTCTACTATAAGATCTTACGCGGAATGTGGTGTGGATTTCATCTCTGTAGGCGCTCTCACTCATCATGTCAAAAGCCTTGACATGAGTCTTAAAGCCTTCTGAATTATGGAGAAAGGGGAAGAGTCATCATTCGGTTTCAGGGAAAGGTTAAACAAGCTTGTTCTTCCGGGCTTTGACGGATTACCCATCCGCCAGGTTATAACATTTGTGCTGAAGGGATTCCGGAAAGGGGTTCTTGTAACAAGAGCATCTTCCATTGCATTTAATCTTCTTATGGCTCTCCTTCCTGCATCTATATTCCTTTTCACCCTGATCCCCTTTATCCCTGTCCACAATTTTCAGAGAGAGCTGATCAGATTGTTTGAGAATATCCTTCCGTCAAACGCTTTTAATTTCCTTGAAACAACTATCATCGATATAGTGACTCATAAAAGCAAGGGCTTGCTGCTTATTATGTTTCTTGCAACTGTTTTGTTTTCCACTAATGGCATTCATGCTATAATTCATGCTTTCGTTGTATCTGCACACTCATTCAAATCAAGATCATGGCTGCATCAGCGCAAGATATCTGTTATCTTGCTGATGATAGTTATCTTCCTGACCTTTTCCGGCGGCATGCTAATAATGCTCGAAAAGGTGGCAGTCAACAGGCTTGTTGAATATCATATAATAAAAAGGACTCTGGTAATAAACATCCTCGTATTTCTGAAGTGGCTGGTAATAATCCTGCTTGTCTTTCTTACAATATCTTTCCTCTATTATTATGCTCCCGCGAGAAGATCAGGCTTCAGATTCTTTTCAGCAGGGTCAACCCTTGCAACATTTCTATTCCTTCTCACATCTCTTGGGTTTTCGGCATATGTGAACAAATTCGGTCAGTACAACAAGCTATATGGATCGATTGGGACTTTAATGGTAATTCTGATCTGGCTTTACCTGAACTCAATTGCTATCCTTATCGGCTTTGAGCTTAATGTGAGTATTATGGCTGCAAGGGATGAAGATTCAAAAAAAGAGGAGCTGTCTGAAAAGTCTTTTTAGCTTTCCTGACAGCTCCTCGAATAACTGCCTTAGAATTTTTTCCTGATAATAATTTCTCCTTAAAAATTAATGTCAATCTGAAAAGTAAGAGTATTGGCATTATTGTTATTTGTGTTGTAATATGCTTCTTTGTTATTATAGATGTCATAACCAACAATCACCGAAACATTCTTAGAAAAAGCCCAGGAAGCCCCAAAATTCAGGGCACCCAAATAGTTTTCCCCTCCCTGATAATCGACTGCTAACCAGAGCTTATCAGAGATTTCTGACATAGTTCTGTCCCATGACAGTAAAACTCCGCTATTTGCCTTTTCCAGATTCTCATCAACTAGGAGCTTCTCATTTCCGGTATAATAGCCTGCTGATAGTCTGCCCAGGAAGGGAATTGTTTTAGCAATTACCCCGTAAACAATATTGTAATTTGTAAGATTCTTTTTTAGTCCAATATTATATGTACCAAATGCTATGGCAGGAGCGCCTTTGAACATAGCATTCTCCGGGAAACCGATCTTTGCATTGAAATATACAGGATAATCATCATAATTATCATCGCCCATATACAGGTAGTCAACACCGATCTCTCCCTGGAATTTTTCGAAAGGTAGCAACCCGGTTGTCAGACCAAGGTCAAACACACCGGCACCCCTTACTCCTTCAGACTTTGAAGTTCTGAGGTAATTATCGAGACCCAGATGGCCTGATTTCCACTTTTGAAAATCTGTAGATGGAATCCATATTTGAGTTGAAGGAGTCGAAAATGAATATTCAACACTTGCAATACATATCAACAGAAATACTAAATATAGCTTTTTCATAACTTAGATTTTAAGATTAGTACATGAATTTTTCAATTACATTTGTTTAAGAGAGGGGCTTATTACCGGTTTTCCGGTAATAAGCTCCCCCGGTAAGCCAACCTTCTTTACCTGGAAAGAGGTGTCTCGGAGTTTTTATCCATTTTCATTCCGGAATATGCTTCCACACCCATTTCAGGGATATCTAGACCAAGTAGTTCGTCCTCAGGTCTCACCCTGTTGCCAACTATCTTGTCGATAAATTTGAACATCAGCCAGCCTGTAAGGCCTACATAGACAAGATTTGCAGTTACGCCTATTAATTGCGCAAAAAACTGACTGAATCCTCCACCATAGAATAATCCTGTTACTGTACCCGGAACACCATTCCATCCATCACCATATGTACCGTCAGCAAACAAACCAAGTGCGAGACATCCCCAGAGGCCATTTACGCCATGAACGGCTATTGCACCAACAGGATCATCGACTTTGACTTTCTGATCAAAGAAAAGTGTGGCTTCAATTACAAGGAAACCGGATATTAATCCTATAATAGCTGCTCCGCCTACGTTAACAAAAGCGCAAGGAGCTGTTATCGCAACTAGTCCGGCAAGCATACCATTCAGCATCATGGAAGGATCCGGCTTTTTAGTCCTTATCAGCCACATATACATAACTGCTGCTATTGCGCCCGTAGCTGAAGCGATCATGGTATTAACAGCAACGACTGATATTCTGAGATCGGTTCCGGCGAGTGTTGAACCTGCATTAAAACCGAACCATCCGAAAGCAAGTATAAAAGTTCCAACAGCAGCCATCACAATATTATGACCCGGAATTGCATTGACTGAGCCATCCTTGTTATATTTTCCGAGACGCGGACCGAGGAGGTAAGCTCCAATAAATGCAAGTACTCCTCCGGTCAGATGTACGACTGATGATCCTGCAAAATCAACATGACCATGTCCCAGTCCAAACTCTTTTCCGAGTGTTGCCAGCCAGCCGCCTCCCCATACCCAGTTACCGTATATAGGGTAAATTATGGTTCCAACAAATAAACCATAGATGAAAAAAGAGGAGAACTTCCACCGCTCCGCCATAGAACCAGTTGGTATTGTAGCTGTGGTATCCATGAACACCATCTGGAAGAGAAAAAGTGAAAGTATTCCGACATCATACACACTTCCACCCAGCAGGAAGCCTTTCATACCGAAAAGCCCGAAAGAATGACCTCCTAAATTCAAGCTGAATTCGCTGTTCAGCGCATCTGCGCCGCCAAGCGTAGCTAGTGTACCAAATCCTCCAAACATAAGTGCGAATCCGCAAACGTAAAACCCCAGCATTCCGAGAGGGTATATCAGGAAATTCATCGCTATTGTATGGGCGGCGTTTTTTGCCCTTGTAAGCCCTGCTTCAACCATTGCAAAACCAGCCTGCATGAACATTACAAGGAACCCGGTAATAAGCACCCACATCATGTTGATTGATACCTTATTCCGGCCTACAGCATTTGAAATTTCCTCCAGTCCGGGGGCGCCGGGATTAGCGGCAGGAATATCACTTGCAGATCCTGTAGTAACACCACTGGGGTCAAGTTTTCTTTGTACACTTTCTTCCCCATAAACTGTTGATCCTATTGTCAGTAATAAAACTGATATGAATAAAACTATTTTTCTGGTCATGTTTCTAAAATTAAAATGTTACTACTATGTTAACTTTTCATCACCCGGTCCGGCAGTCGATGCATCTCCCCTAGCTCCGTTACTTATTCTTACCGATTCCTCAATATTATAGCTGAAGATCATACCATCCCCAACCTCTCCTGTAAAGGCCGATTTTTCAATGCAGGTGATAGTTTTTTAACATTGATGTCACGAAGAACAATGGATATTAATATCCTGGGGATATATTGTGTATCATAAACAGTACCCCTCCAGCTGTGATTTCCCCTTATAAGTTCATTCCCCACACCCGACGCGTCCCAGTATGAAAAGAAATCAATACCTATCTTTTTCAGTTCGGACTTGACCTCTTCAAATTTTGACGTCCTGATAATTGCTTCAATTTTCTTCATACATCAAGATTTAATTAGTAATTACTTTCTGACAATGGAATCTTACTCTGTTTTAAGCTACAAATCTGTATAATTCTGCATCTGACACCCTTATAGGCCAAATACATGCCATTTAATCATCATCTGAATTACAGTAATCAGAAAAAAGCATTTAACTACCTGCTTAACAGGTATAAAGAATGGTGGAGAAAAAAAATTGGAAATTCAGAATGTATAACACAGGCTACATAAACGTAAGAATGCTAAAATAATCCTACAGAAATGTAGGATTTATGATTGCATGAAAATTTTATTGGGATATAAATTTGGTTATAAGCTACTTACTTATCATGAACTTGCTGACAGGTTCTGTTTTTTGAAAATGGCCGGATCTATATCATACTTTTTAATTCTCAGTCCCATGATCCGTTCTGTAAGTTTAAGCTGCTCAGCTGCCTTGGTAATATTCCCCTTTGATATGCTCAGGGCATCTATTAACAATTGCTTTTCAACATTTTCCAGAATTGCTCCAAGACTTCCATCTACGCGAGAACCCGTTGATGCAGCACTCTGGAGGGTCGGAGGAAGGTTATGAGACCGTATTACGAGATCGGTACTCAGGATGGAGGCGCGTTCAATACAGTTCTCAAGCTCTCTGATATTACCAGGCCAGTGATAGGTCATAAGCAGGTCAATGGCAGTGGAGCTGATCCGTTTAATCTTAAGGCCATGGAGTTTATTATATTTCTCAATAAAGTGATTAACCAGCAATGGGATATCACCCCTGCGCTCCCTGAGGGGTGGCACCAGAAGAGGGAATACATTGAGCCTGTAATAGAGATCTTCCCGGAATTCATTCTTCCCTATCATCTCCTCAATATTACGATTAGTGGCCGCAATAATCCGGACATTTGCCTTAATAGTCTCACTGCCGCCAAGACGCTGGAATTCCTTTTCCTGAAGCACCCTTAACAACTTCACCTGGAGACCGGGCGTCAGATCTCCTATCTCATCAAGAAAAATGGTACTGTTTTCAGCTAATTCGAAACGACCTTTATGCAGCTTATCAGCTCCTGTAAATGCCCCTTTTTCATAGCCAAACAGTTCACTTTCAATGAGCATCTCGGGAATAGCAGCGCAATTTACCTTAATCATCTGCTGTTTACAGCGCGGGCTCTGATCGTGTATTGCATTGGCAACCAGCTCTTTTCCCACTCCGCTTTCCCCCCGAATAAGGATTGTGGCATTCGTCATAGCTACCTTAGTGATCAGGTCATAAACCCCCTGCATCTTTCCCGATTCCCCCACAATGGAATTTATCCGGTCATTATAACTGTAAAGCCCATGTTCAATAAGTTTTGCACGATGAAGCTTTTCAAGCTCCTCAATCTTATCCTGGCGCGACCTGACAAGCCGGGCAAACATTGAGGCCATGATGGTCAGAAGTTGAAGCTCATTCTGATAGGTGTTGTCTGAATATTTTTTAAGTTTTACACTTAAGGTTCCTATAATCTGGTTTTTTGCCTTCACCGGTACACAGATGAATGATCCGTAATCGGCCTTTTTACTTGTTGAACGGGTTTTGTTCAGATATCGTGGTTCGTCAGAAATGTTGGGAATAATATATGGCTGACCGGTTTTGACTACCTCGCCAATAATGCCTTCCCCTATTTTATACTCACCTCTTTCCTTCTCCTCCCTGGTAAGGCCATAGGCAACTTCTATATAAATCTTTGAGGAATTCCGGTTAAGAACTGTAAGTATAGCCTGCAGAATCCCGAATTTTTTGGCCATCTCCTCCATTACTTCCAGAATGCATTCCTCCAGATCTGTGCTTTTCGCAACCACCTCGCTTACCTGGTAAAGGATTGATAAATTTTCTTTATGGTCTGTCATTAACCTGCATTGTGTTACTGATCTAATGGATTAAAAATTCGCTCATAGTCAGGATCTGCCAAAATTCCCGAAAAACAGATTCTCATTCAACAGACACTTTATTCAGAATATCTGTTGCTATTGAATTACCTATATATCTTACTATTAAAGAGCAATCGGGAATTTAGAAAGGAAACAATAAATATTGAATATGGTTCATCTTAACTCAAATTTGCCGGCCTGCTGATCTGAATTTTTCACAGATTTCAAATAAAAAATCTTTAGGAACAATAAGAAATCCCTCCAATTTCCGAGGTGAAATACTTTTACATTATTCCATTGATAATGAATGGATTTTATTAATTTACAAGTGTATTTAACAATTTTTGACTATTTGTTTTTTTTTAGTATTTTCGGGCCGGCAAAACAGTAAAAATGAAAAACAGGATTGCGATCCTTATCCTCTTATTAGTGTTGAGCTGTAAAGGGGAAAACACCAGTTCATATTTCACACCTGAAAAGGCGCTTCAGTATTTTAAAAGCATCAGTGAGATCTGCGACCGTGATAACGGAGCTCTTTGGGGAAAGAACCTTTATGGCCCAATAATATTTATTGACAGGACAAGTCGCAGAATAGTGGCGAATATGCCTGACAAGGAGGGCCTTTTAAAAGGGAAAGACGGGGTATTTACAGGTATTTATCCGAAAGAATTACTAGTCAGTAACACTCCTGTTATTTATGGTGGAACACTGTTTGCCATGACTCCTCTTCCTCTGGAGGATGATGATTTCAGGATAAAGACCCAGGCTGTCCACAGTCTCTTTCATCGCCTTCAGAAAATAGCAGGTACAAGTTCCTTCGATTATAATACCAACAACATGGATGAGAAGGAGGCCAGGCTCTGGATCAAGCTTGAATGGAAAGCCCTTCGGAAAGCACTGACATCGGAAGGTGAAGAACAGAAGCTGGCTATCCGCGATGCTCTGATCTTCAGAGGAGCCAACAGAGAGCTCTATAAGAAATACGCAAAGGATGAAAATCTTTTCGAAAACTACGAAGGGCTGGCAACATTCACATATACATTACTTTGCACCCAGTCATCAGACGAATATAAGGCAAGGATCTTTGAAAACCTCGATCGTGTTTACCAGATGCAGTCCTACTCCAGGTCATACGGTTTCATTCATGGCGCTTTGTATGCTTCTTTGCTTAAGGAAAAGGATTTGATTTCTCAAAAATCAAAACTAATGAGATTGATCTGGGAAATTCAGTCAGGGAAACTTATAATATTGAATTGCCTTCCGTATGCCGAGATGTGGCAGGAAGCCTGGCAGTGAATTATAATATTGACGAGATTAATAAGGAGGAGGAGCAGCGGCTCGCAGATCTTAAGGAAAGCATCCATAAACAGATAAGCATATTTACAGAAAAACCGGTTGTTTTCATAGAACTTGAAAGTCCCTATTTTGATTTTGAACCGGAAGATATCCATTCACTTGACACGCTTGGTACTTTGTATGCCTCCATAAGGGTTTCTGATAACTGGGGTAAACTAACGGTAAGCAAAGGCGGCTGTCTTCTGTCAAACAATTTTAAATTCATGAGGATCACTGCCAGAGGCTTCAAAGCAAATCAGAAACACATTTCAGGCGAAGACTGGGTACTCATCCTGAATAACGACTATGAGCTTGTGGCAGTGAATCAGAATTATTTCATCAGGAAACTGATGCCGTAAATAGCCCATAAAAAGTCCTCATTAGCCCCCCCTTGGGGGGGGGGTTGGGGGGTCTTCCCACGGCGGGATAAGAGGTCTCCCCCCGTGATGATTGGAGGTCTCCCCCCGGGATGGGTTGGTGGTTAACTTTCCAGCTCCTTAATCCTCTCTTCTATCGATTTTATCTTCGACTCTGTATCACTTTGTTTCTTCCGTTCCAGGTCAAGCACATTAGTCGGGGCATTCTGAACAAAACGCTGATTATCAAGCTTTTTCATGACAGATATCAGGAATCCCCTGTTATATTCCAGATCATCCTGAAGCTTTTTAAGTTCGCTTTCAATGTCAATGCTGCCGGTGAGTGGTATAAAGAATTCGGTAGTACCGACCATAAATGAGATTGATCCGGGTTGTTTCTCCGGAACAAATGAAATAGCTGAGAGATTACCCAATTTAGCAATGATAGGAAGGAGTTCAGTATCATATGAGTTTTTATCCTCACGGATCAGAAGCTCAAGCTTATCCTTATTTGGAATACCCTTATTCTGTCTTACTGTTCTGACAGCGCTGATTGTCTCTTTAACAGACTCAAAATCAGTCACAAGTTCCTTATTGAATTTCCTGGCTTCAGGCATTAATGCCACCATCAGGCTTTCTCCGTTTTTTCTCTCCTCAAGCAGTTGCCATAGTTCTTCCGTGATGAATGGCATGAAAGGATGAATAATCTTCAGCAGCTTCTCGAAAATCACTTTCGTTGCATTAAGGGTAATCCTGTCAACAGGTTTCTGATATTCAGGTTTGATGATCTCAAGATACCATGCAGAAAATTCATCCCAGAATAACTTGTAGCTTATCATAAGAGCCTCTGAAATCCTGAATTTCCTGAAGTTGAGATCGATCTCATGTATTGATCTTTTTAGTATCTCTTCCATCCATTTAACAGCTACTCTTGATGAATCAGGTTGTGGAATATTCTCATCGACCTCCCAGCTGTTTACCAATCTGAAAGCATTCCAGATCTTGTTTGAAAAATTCCGTCCCTGCTCGGGAAGGCTGTCATCATACAGGAGATCATTGCCGGCAGGGGAGCACAAAAGCATTCCCACCCTTACTCCATCTGCGCCATATTTTTCGATAAGGTCAATCGGCTCAGGAGAATTTCCAAGTGATTTTGACATCTTTCTCCTTTTTTGGTCGCGGACCAGGCCGGTCAGGTAGACATTCCTGAAAGGTTTAGCATCCCTGTATTCATAACCGGCTATTATCATCCTTGCCACCCAGAAGAACAGGATCTCCGGAGCTGTCACCAGGTCATTGGTAGGATAATAGTATTTAATATCTTCGTTATCAGGGTAGTTGATCCCGTCAAATGAGGTTATTGGCCAGAGCCATGAAGAGAACCATGTATCCAGTACATCTTCATCCTGCCTGAGATCGGATTCTGTAAGGGACGGATTACCACTTTTGACCTTTGCCAGTTTGAGAGCCTCTGAAATATGCTCAGCGACCACAAACTCATTGTTTCCGAAATACCATGCCGGTATCCGGTGGCCCCACCAGAGCTGACGGCTTATGCACCAGTCGCGAACTCCTTCCATCCAGTGCCGGTAAAGATTTTTAAATTTTGCCGGATGAATATGAACATCTCCATCCATTACCGCATCCAAGGCAGGTTGTGATAACTCCTTCATTTTCAGGAACCACTGAACTGAGAGTCTTGGCTCAATCACAGCATCTGTTCTTTCCGAACGACCTATTTTGTTATTATAGTTCTCAACCTTTACCAGGTTGCCGCTTTTTTTAAGCTCAATCTCTGCCAACTCTTTTGCCTTAAATCTGTCAACCCCAATGAACATACCTGCCCTCTCGCTCATGGTTCCATCTTCATTAAAGACATCAATGGAGGGAAGGTTATGTCTCAGCCCAATCTCGTAGTCATTTATATCGTGAGCAGGTGTTATCTTGAGACACCCGGTACCGAATTCAGGATCTACATAACTGTCAAAAATAAAAGGGACCTCTCTTTCCACCATGGGAACGATAACACGCTTCCCTTTCAGATGGCTGTATCTGTCATCATCAGGATTTGCACAAACAGCAGTATCGCCCAGAATGGTCTCCGGACGGGTTGTGGCAACAGTCACAAAACCATCCTCTCCCACTATTTTATATCTGACATAATAAAGTCTGGACTTTTCATCGGTGTAGTTAACCTCTTCATCAGAAACGGCTGTCCTGGCCTGCGGATCCCAGTTTACCATTCTTACTCCTCTGTATACCAGTCCTTTATTATAGAGATCGACAAAAACCTTGATTACAGAATCATACCGCTTCTCATCCATCGTGAAAAGGGTCCTGTCCCAGTCGCATGAAGCGCCGAGACGTTTAAGCTGCTCGAGGATAATTCCACCGTGCTTATTGGTCCATTCCCATGCATGTTCGAGGAACTCATCCCTCGACAGATCAAGCTTTTCAATCCCTTCCGATTTTAACTTTGCCACGACTTTTGCCTCGGTAGCTATGGATGCATGATCGGTGCCGGGAACCCAGCAAGCATTTTTACCCTGCATGCGTGCACGCCTGACAAGAACATCCTGAATTGTATTATTCAACATATGTCCCATATGCAGAACACCTGTGACATTGGGCGGAGGGATTACGATGGTGTAAGGCTCCCTCTCATCCGGAGTACTTTTAAATAATCCATGCTCCATCCAGTAGCTGTACCATTTGCTTTCTGCTTTACCCGGTTCGTATTTTGAAGGAATATCCATATTATGCCGATGATTTCTTTGAAAATTATGAAATGCAAAATTATAAAAATTCATTACATTAGCTGAATATAAGATCAAAAAGGGCTTTTAGGTCCTTTTTAGATAAGGCTAAACATAAACATATATCATGAGCCCTGAATCACCAAAGAATAGACTATCAATAACCGTCCTGTTATTCATCCTTGGAATTACCCTGTTCCTTGTAACCTGCACCAAGGATGATGGTTCTGAAGAGATTGAATGGGAATCCATTACACGTAAGCTGACGAACGATATCAGTGCCGACTCGCTGCAATCATATGTTTCATGGCTGGAAGGTATGGGGACAAGATTTACCCTTGCAGATAACCACAGGGATGTAGCCCTTCAGATCCAGAAAAAATTTAAAATGCTCGGTTACAGCAATTGCAGGCTTGATTCATTTATGCTCGACAGGGTATATGAGGATATAAGGTATCAGCAATGGCAATACAATGTCATTGCGACGCTCGAAGGCATCGAAAGTCCCGATTCAATTTGCATTGCAGGCGCCCACTATGATGATAATCTGATCTCAGGCGATCCGTTTGCGGTTGCTCCGGGAGCCAATGATAATGCCAGCGGAGTAGCTGCCGTCATTGAGCTTGCCAGGGTTTTCATGAAAGGGAACTTTTCACCCAGGAACAGTATTGAATTCATAGCATTTGGTGCGGAGGAACTCGGATTGTATGGCAGTAAGGCATATGCTGCTGAGGCAGCCGGTAATTCGAAAAAGATCAAGCTGATGCTCAATAATGATATGATAGCGTATGAACCTCTTACTACTCCCTCTTCCTGGATAGTTGACATAAAGGATTATGATAACTCCCATGATCTGAGGCAGGAGGCAGAAAGGATGTGTACAAAATTCACATCTCTTGAATATAAGAATGACAATACCTATAACCGGCAGAGCGACAGTTATCCGTTTTTTGAGCATGGATATAAAGCTCTCTTTTTCTTCTCCAATACCATGGATCCATTGTACCATTCTTTGAATGACCGTTCAGTCAACTGCAATTTCGCTTATTGCAGGGAAATTGTCAAGGTATCATGCGCGCTGCTTGTTTATAACAACTAAACAAAAGCCCCTATATCCTGATCCTCTGCGAGGAAATAAACCGGCTGGCGCGGTCCCGATAACTATACGGATGCAATCCGTGCCATTACAAAAATATTATATCACAGACAATCGATATACTCCGCTGGCGCGGATTTGCAATCCGTGCCATTACAAAATATTAATTCAAAGACAATCGAAATGCACAATTTCCGGCACGGATTACATATCCGCGCCAGCAGCGGAACCCGGCTGGCGCGGATTTGCAATCCGTGCCATAACAAAATAAATTCATTTACTAAACACGAAATATCACCGCTGGCGCGGATTTGCAATCAGGGGATTCGATCTGTTAAATTCTTTACCGCGTAGCGGTTATAGTAATGTAGAAGAATGCATTAAATCAAAATCCAATTCCTCGCAGAGGATAACCTTTGAATACTTAATGTGATATACCGTGGAATTATCTGATATTTGGAAATTTTAAAAAAAAGAAATATTATTTCTCACTGCGAATTTATTTACTTTTGTCATTCTGATTTAATAATAGCTTTAACCAGTTACCATTATGCCGACAATTTCAGAAAAAGGCATGGCAATGCCAGCCTCTCCTATCAGAAAGCTTGTTCCATATGCTGAAGCAGCAAAACGGAGAGGGATAAAAGTATACCATCTCAACATAGGCCAGCCTGACATACCCACTCCGGAAGTGGCACTGAATGCAGTCCGAAACATAACCCTCAAAGTTCTGGAATACAGCCATTCAGCCGGCAATGAATCATACCGCCGCAAGCTTGCAGCTTATTATAAAAGCATAGGTATAAATATTGATCACACTGAGATCCTTGTAACAACAGGAGGATCTGAAGCAATACTTTTTGCCTTCATGACATGCATAAATCCCGGAGATGAGGTGATCACACCAGAACCATTTTATGCCAACTATAATGGATTTGCCACATCTGCAGGAATAAAAATAGTGCCAGTCACCTCAGTGATTGAAAAAGATTTCGCACTTCCTCCGATCAGTGAGATTGAACAAAAGATCACCTCCAGGACCAGGGGGATAATAATATGTAATCCAAATAATCCGACAGGCTATCTATATTCGAAAGAGGAACTTCTTCATCTTAAGGAAATTGTAAAGAAGCATGATCTTTTTCTATCCTCCGATGAAGCGTACACGGAGTTCTGCTATGACGGGGCTCCTCATTTTTCAGCCATGAATCTTGAGGGCATAGACAATAATATTATCCTGCTCGACTCTGTATCGAAACGCTACAGCGAATGTGGTGTAAGAATCGGAGCACTGATCACCAGGAACAAAGAGGTACTGTCAGCTGCCCTTAAATTCGGACAGGCAAGACTCTCACCTCCCGGACTTGGACAGATAGTAGCTGAAGCCTCAATTGACACAGCTGCTGAATATTTTAAGGAAGTAAATGATGAGTATACTTCAAGGAGAAATTACATGGTGGAGGAGCTTAATAAGATACCCGGGGTCTACTGCCCTAAACCAAAAGGAGCCTTCTATGCAATTGTGAGGCTTCCCGTTGATGATTCCGACAGGTTTGCCCAATGGCTGCTTGAAGATTTTAACTATGATAACCAAACCGTTATGGTGGCTCCTGCATCAGGGTTTTATTCCACTCCCGGACTGGGCAAAAATGAAGTCCGGATTGCTTATGTTCTAAAGAAAGAAGACCTGAAAAACGCTATGAAGACTCTTGCTGAGGCACTCAGGGTATACCCGGGAAGAATATAATCCTGAATGTGCATCTTACGTGCCCTTATGCTTACTCATAAGATTAATGGAACACATCCTTATTTAACCATTGACAATTTCTAATTACTATATTGCCCCAGAAATCATTAAGATGACCAGAACCAATTTTAAAACTATAAGTATTCATCTTACTATATGGCTGGTCATACTGCTGATAAATTTTAGTTTCCTTAAGAACTATGTAATACATTTTGATCTCACTTTTCATATTCTGATATGGATAGTATATATTGTACTATTCTATATTAACTACTCTTTTCTTATCCCGGTATTTCTCTTAAGAAAGAAAATTATAGCTTTTATTGCAGGGTCCATGATTCTGCTTTCGGGCGCTTTTTTTCTTAACCAGGCCATAGCAAGAAATCAGTTCATTACCGTATTCAAACAAAATGGAGGCATGCCGGGGCAAGGAGGTTTTCCTCATGAGGAATTCAAACCGATGCCGCCAGGTTTTAAAGGCCCGCCTCCGCAGTTTGACAGGGAACTTCTGAAGAGGCCTGATCTTGAAATGATGCTGAAAAACAATAAACCCATTGGACATAGGCCGGATTTTGGCAAATTCCTGTTCCCGCTTTCAGGACTTCTGCTATTGTACTTTGCCAGTATTTCAGTGAAGGTTTTCCTCAGATTCAGGGATGATGAAAAGAAAAGGGATGATATTACCAAGGAACGCATTGCAACAGAGCTCTTATATCTCAAGCAACAGATTAATCCTCATTTTCTTTTCAATACACTTAACAATTTATACGCTCTGTCTGTCACAAATCCTGATATAACGCCAGGAGCTATCCTTAAGGTCTCTTCAATCCTGAGATATACTCTCTATAAATCAGATAATTCACTTGCATTATTAAGTGACGAGATTGAAATTCTAAATGCATATATCGATATTCAAAGAATGAGATCAAAAAATCACCTTCCTATAAATTACTCTCTTTCCGGAGAGGTAAATCAATACAAAATAGAACCATTCATTCTGCTCCCGCTTATTGAGAATGCATTTAAATATGGCATGGCCAACATAAATGAATCATTTATCAATATCGAGATCACAATAAATTCCGATAAACTTAAGTTTAGTGTAGAGAATAAGAAAAGTTCTCTGTCAGAACCTGATCCGGAACATTCAGGCATAGGACTGAAAAATATTAAAAGACGGCTTGATCTGGTATACCCTGATTGCCATGAGTTCAGGATTGACAACCTGAACGAAACATTTGCAGTCACATTGGAATTGCCTTTAAAAACCTGATTATCAGATGAATTGCATAGCTATTGATGATGAACCTCTTGCACTTGATATCATAGTTGAATTTTGTTCAAGAATCAATTACCTGAATCTTTTAGGTTCATTCACCAACCCTCAGGATGCAATAAAATTGCTTAACAGCATTGAGATCGATCTGATATTCCTTGACATTCATATGCCTCACATTAACGGGCTCGATTTTCTCAGATCGCTCTATTCACCTCCCCTGATAATTTTCACAACCGCCTATAAAGAACATGCTTTCCAGGGATTTGAATACGATGCTGTTGACTATCTGATCAAGCCCTTTTCTTCTGAGCGCTTCACAAAAGCTGTTAACAAGGCGCAACAGCTGCTGATCATGAAAAAATCAGGAACAGTTAATAATGATGGAAAAACCGCTAATCTACCCGGCTATATAATGGTAAAGGTCGAATACAGCACCATTAGGATGAATATTGATGATATACTTTATATTGAAGGCCTTAAAGACTATGTTAAAATATATTCTGGCGGTAAGCCGGTACTGACTAAGACCACAATGAAAAATATTACTGAGAAATTACCTGCCGGCCAATTTTTGAGGGTTCACAAGTCTTTCATTGTGTCTGTTGCCAAAATAGACGTAATTGAGAATAACAGGATCGTTATTGGTAAGGAGAGGATCCCAATCGGGGAATCATATAAAACGTCCTTCTTTAGTACTATAAACAGGAACCTGATCTGATCCGTTAATTATACTGCCTTTTCCTGAACCATACATCCTTCAGGGAGATATCGATATGTAAAGTACAGAAACTCTCCTTAAAGAGACCTCCCTGCCTGGTGCCATTCTGTCCCATTTCCACTGAAAGGTTAATCACGCTTAAGATTCCCTTCACCGGAATTCCTGTGCCAAAAGAGACGGAACGGTAGTTCACTGGTATGCCTTTGATGACCATATACGATTCGCAGTACTCAGCTCCCAGTCTGTAGAAAATCATACCGCCTCCGCCGCGCCTGATGCCGAGCGAAGGTATCTCCAGCCCGAAGGAGTATCTGTTGCTGTTTCTGGATTCAAGAAGCGGATTGGCAAATTCAATTCCCTTCCATCTTCTGGTCTCAAAATCAAGACCACCCCTAAAATAGTCTTTTTCAAATGCAAAGCCAAGTCCGAATGACTTCGGCACCCTGAAGTCAGTGCCTTTACTCTTAAGAGCCAGATATGAGTTTCCAATGGTTAAAGTTGTGGTTTTATTGGTCCTTAAAGACTTCCCGTTATCATAAATTAACCCGACATTGTACTTCCAGCTGTTTTTACTGAACTGATAGTTTATTCCCAGTTCAGATTGAAGTTGGATAAATATGATTTTTCCTCAAGCTCATAATCATAATCTTCAGATGATTCTGAATGAGTCAGATTTCCAAAGAGATAGACGGCATTAACACCAAAAAACAGATTCTTTGTAATTTTCATCGAATTCCCGATAAAAAATTTATTTACCCCTCCCTCTCCAGTGTAAGTCTTGTTATACTGAAGGGATGTCCCCTCAATATCCGACGAGGCGTTAATGCTGTAACCAATTGTGCTGTAGGGTGCGATACCTATGCTTGTTGCCCACCTGGGAGTAACTCTGAATCCCATGTCAATGTATTTGAAGTTGGCATCGAATACCGACTGGCTTTTTCTGGAGGTGCTGTATGATGTATATTTGCCGTCAAATCCGATTTCAAATATTGTGAACAGGCTGTCAAGGCCTGCTGTGGATGCAGGATTCACTAAATTAAGGGAATGCCCTGATAAAAAGGCAATCCCTGTTCCTCCCATAGCATTGTTTATACCGGTAGAAGTTCCTTCGGTGCTGCCCAATCCGAATATTGAATAGGGAGAAGAGGTAATCTGGCAACTGAGACTCTGTTCCATTAATACCAGGAGTGAGATTATCCGAATCTTAGCTATACTCTTTCGATACATAAATCAATTAATAAGTTAAATAATAGAGCCTTAGCTTCAACCCAGGATTTCTACCTTCAATTAATAATCTGTCGAGTGTTTTATTCAGATTTCCCTGAGAAAGGCCAATAAATAGTCCATCCTCACTGTCAAAGTAGGAATCTGCCAGTTTACCGTTTATGTAGGATGTAATATCAAAAGTGTAGCTGGTATCTTCGTTGAATAATTCATCTGTCTCAAGGAATGAGTAAATTACATTCTCCGAATCATCTGTAAGGACTGACCCTACCCTATTGTATTTATCTGTGATATAAAAACATAATTGATCAGGCAACTCAAACAGATTATAGCTCTGCATTACCGGTTCAATAACCAGCTCGGCTTTCAGAATTTTCCATCTGTTTTCCAGGGTGATATCCTGTAATGAGGGAAACCTTATCTTTGGCAATAAGCCAACCATTCCTTGAAGGAATGCCTTTTCGCCAATATCCTCAGAGACGGTTTCAAGACAACCGGTCTTTATCCCTGCAAGCTCCGAACCTGTAAAGTCAGACTGAACAGAGTTAAACTGTCTCGTTGTGGGACCGAAAGGAATTGAAACCGACGATTCAGTTACTGTCTCACCGTTTACATGAAAATAGATTTTAAGAAAAGTCTGTGCAGCATCTGCCTTAAAGCCGACTACTGAATTTCCAGAGTCGGATTTAATTACATAACCTCTGACGTACTTTAAAAACAGATCACTTGAACTAACATCAACATTCTCCTCCACAAACATCTCAAAAATCTGTTTCCCGAATGAATTCACCGGGATAAAAAGTGTATCAGTGGAGTTTGGTTCAGGATAAAAAACCTTTGAACCAAGGGGAGTCTCAGAATAGTCAAACCGCGCAGCACTATACATGTTAACATTGTCATTAAGTGTCATGTTTTCAAGCAGCTGATAAACACCCAGCGACATCAGAGCAGTGGTATCTCCATAACTATAACCCGAATATACAAGCGCTACCGAAGCTGAATCAAAGATTTCAGTTCCGTCAAAATTCAAGGCTTTGTAACCTGGCTCCATGTAACCGACAGAGGTTACAGAGCCAAAACATTCATCATGATAACTTCCCACGAGTGCTATTCCGGTCCCGGAAGTACTTATCGAATCCATAAGAACCGTCGACAATGAAACTTTAAATGTGTCCACTACTGCCAGCCGGGTCTTATCATCAATAAAATTATCTCCGGTTGTTAATTCATCCTTTCCTGTACAGGAGACCAGCAATCCAAGGACCATGACCTGGATCAGCAATCGCATATCCGGCAGGATTGCTGATTTGTACGGACTCCACTTTCTATCGTCAGTCACCGGCATGTTCATTTTGATCTCATTTTATGCAAATTAAAAGCAAAGTAAGTGGCCCTCCTCGCGAAATCTGCAAACAGGCTAAAAGAGTAGACTTAACGGTTTAATGACAGGATATTAGTAAAATTTTAACATCATTTTTCTGAAAACCAATTGTAAACGGGCATTCTAAGCTTTATCGACAATTTCAGCATCCTGGTCTACAGATATGACTGATATATCTACTTTGCTTTAAATTGAATATCCAATCTGATAGGTTTGTGTTTAAATTATTAATTAAAGAAGAAGATAATGAAATACAAATCTATCAGGCTTTACAAACTGATGTTCTTATTATTACTAACCATCACTGTGAATTATTCGTGTGAGAAAACAGATGATGAAGATCTGATAGGAAACTGGATCAGACTTTCCGACTTTGACGGGTTGGCCAGAGGTGATGCCATAGGGTTTTCAATAGGCAATAAAGGTTACTTAGGAACAGGCTACGATGGTGAGGAAAGATTGAACGATTTCTGGGAATATGATGTTACTAAAAATTCATGGACCCAAAAAGCAGATTTTCCAGGTATCGCACGCAATGGTGCTGTTGGATTCGGCACCGGTACGAAAGGTTATATCGGTACCGGATTTGACGGGAAAAACAAACTTAATGATTTCTGGGAGTATGATCCCTCTGGCAATACATGGACCCGGAAATCTGATTTTCCCGGTACTGCAAGATATGCGGCTGTCGGAATGTCGATAAATAACCTCGGATATATAGGAACGGGCTTTGACGGTAATTACACAAAAGATTTCTGGGAATATAACCCCGATACCGATATATGGGCTCAAAAAACAAGTATCGGGGGAAGCAAAAGAAAAGATGCTGCCTGCTTTGTTATAAACGGGAAAGGTTACATTACAACAGGAATTGACAATGGGACATATCAGACTGACCTATGGGAATATGATCCATCCGGCGATATATGGACAAAGAAAAGGCCTATATCCAACGTGTCGGATGAAGATTATGATAATGATTACTCCTCAATCATCGGAATCTTTAAGACAGGATTTACAATAGGAAATAAAGGATATGTAGCCACAGGCGGACAGAGCACTGGAGTTGATGTATGGGAATACAATCCCTCCACCGACCTGTGGATCGAAAGAACCAATTTTGAAGGAAGTTCCAGGGCAGATGCTGGGGCGTTTACAATTGGAAATCTGGGTTATCTTACTACAGGGAAAACCGGATCCTATTATTTTGATGATCTCTGGTCATTCGAACCTTCAGCAACTTACGAGGAGGATGACAAATAAGAAGCTGTATATACTCCTTGCTATTCTCCTTACAATTATTGTGTTGCAGACAACACTCGGCAGGAGGAACCATGGATTATGCGTTAGTGTGATTGAAAGCGGGGAAGGCTGGGGATATGACATCCTGAAGAACAACAGGACAATCATCCACCAGCCTTATGTCCCGGCAGTCAGTGGCCAGTACCCGTTTAAGAGCAAGAAACTGGCACGTAAAACCGGTCGAATTGTTTTGAATAAACTGAGGCAACATCAGTCACCGGGAGTAACTGTTCAGGAGGTATATCTGATCTTGAGATAAACTCAAAAGCAACTCTATTCTCAGATAAAGGATTATCCTAAAACTGTAAAATGGCAGATTTTTAACCACTGGGTTACACGGAGTTTTCAAGGAGTTACACTGAGTAAAGACAGTATTTTAACAGTGTAACTCAGTGTGTACTCCGTGTTACTCCGTGGTTAAAGATTTGAAATTTCCGTCTTCTTAAGGATCTATTTATACAGCAGGTATTTCTCCCTTATTTTTGCGAATTTATCAAGACCCTCCTTCCATGATTCATGTATTTGTTTTGAGGTCATCCCTTTTTGGATCTGTTCCCTTAGAACCGGGCCACCTGCAAGGACATCAAAATAAGGGATGAAGAATTTCGCCTTGTCAGGATATTCATTATAGGCGCTGATCAGCCAGTCAAGGTTAATCTCCTTTCCAGGAACCAGCTTCCTTGTCATGGCATCCCTGAGATCCGTACCATAGCACTTAACTCCAAGGAGAGGCGGGTTTTTTGCACCGGGAACGCTTTCGGGTGTAAAGCTGAATCCCCTGTCAGTCAGCTCGGGTGAGCCAAAAACCTGGAACGGGAAAGATGTCCCCCTGCCAAGAGACAGGTTAGTACCCTCAAAAAAACAGATGGAAGGATATAAATAAACGGAATTCTGATTCGGAAGGTTTGGGGAAGGTTTCACAGGCAAAGAATAATATGTTTTGTGATCGTAGTTCCTGCATTTTATTACAGTCAGATCGCAGCTGATAGCGCCTTTGAGCCAACCTTCGCCATTGATCATCCGAGCATACTCCCCTATTGTCATGCCGTATACAACCGGCACGGGATGCAGACCCACAAAAGAGCTGTAGGCAGTATCAAGAATATTCCCGTCACAATAAAACCCATTGGGATTGGGTCTGTCGAGAACAATGCATTTAACATTGTTCTCTGCACACGCTTCAAGAATATAATGAAGAGTGGAGAGATAGGTATAAAACCTTGTACCAACGTCCTGAATATCAAAGAGCACTACATCGAGTCCCTTTAGATCATCTGGTGTCGGTTTCATGTGTTTTCCATAAAGACTTGTCAGAGTTATTCCTGTATTGGGGTCTTTGCCATTCTCAATTGTCTCTCCGGCATCAGCCATATTTCTGAATCCATGCTCCGGTGAAAAAATTACTTTAATATCAATCCCGATTGATACCAGGTTATCGACAAGGTGATTCTGTCCGCACATGGATGTCTGGTTTGCAACCACCGCAACCGACTTACCTTCAATGAGCTCCCTGTAGAGCTCGATCCGGGAGGCGCCGGGAACAGGTCCTTTGTTGGATCTGGAAAACAGAGGCTGGCTGAATACTAACAGAAAAAGAATAAGAGGAATAATGATTCTTTTCATAATTGTTTCAATTGATGTGTAAATCTATAACTTATTTTCTTCTCTCTGTGTATGCTACCCCCCTGCCCCCCTGAAGGGGGGTCAAAAAACATATTAAATGTACTTTTTCGCCCCCCCTCGGGGGGGTTGGGGGTCTCCCATCAGGGGGGCTTGGGTGGCTGTTTTCCCATATGTGACCTGAGATTGGCATTATTTTCTTAAATTTGGTAACTTTTTATCAGATGAATCTACCTTATTTCATTGCACAGAGGCTTATAAAGGGAAGGCGTGAAGGAAACTCCTTTTCTCGTCCAATCAATGTCATTGCCATAATCGGCATCGCAATGGGTCTTGCTGTGATGATACTTGCCGTTTCCACTCTTACCGGATTCAAAAAGGTCATCAGGGAGAAAGTTGTCGGCTTCGGATCGAACATTCAGATCATGCATTTCGATTCAAATCTCTCATTTGAAACAGTTCCGATAAGTGATAAGCAGGAATTCATCCCAAAAATTAAAAAGATTCCCGGGATAAGTCATGTTCAGGTTTTTGCGACAAAAGCGGGGATAATAAAGACGGATCAGGATATACAGGGAGTTGTTTTGAAGGGTATCGGAAGCGATTTTGACTGGCGCTATTTCAGGAGTAATCTTGTGGATGGCACTGTCTTCAGCGTGTCAGATACGGGACGATCCGACAAGGTTATAATCTCAAGGAAGATCTCAGACATGCTCAGGCTACGTACCGGTGACACATTTGTCATGCACTTCGTTCAGGATCCTCCAAGGATGAGAAAGTTTACTGTAAGTGGCATCTATGAAACAAGTTTAGAGGAGTTCGACAAGATGTATGTTTTTTGCGATATCGGACATATCAAAAAGCTTAACGGGTGGGATGACGATATGGTGAGTGGTTTTGAGATCTTCATAGAGGACTTTGACAATCTCGATGCCATGACACTCGCAGTGAGAGATGCAATAGGCTACAAACTGGTAGAGGAAGAGACTCAGTACAAGGTAACCAATATCAGGGCAAAATACCCCCAGATCTTTGACTGGCTGAACTTCCAGGATATAAATGTTATTATAATCATCCTGCTGATGCTTATTGTTGCGGGCTTCAATATGATATCAGGCCTTCTGATCCTGATCCTGGAAAAAACAAATATGATAGGCGTGTTAAAAGCCCTCGGTTCTGACGATTCGACAATTCGCAGAGTGTTTCTTTTCCAGGCTGCTTACCTTATTGGGAAGGGGCTGTTGTGGGGAAATATAATCGGGATAGGACTGGCACTGCTTCAGCTTAAAACCGGAATTATAACCCTTGATCCCAGTTCGTATTACATTAAAACGGTTCCTGTAAATCTCGAGCTTGCTCACATCCTCCTTTTGAATGCAGGCACGATGGCAGTAATAATAGTAATGCTGCTTATTCCTTCACAACTAATCAGCAGGATAACTCCTGTGAAGGCCATCAGGTACGATTAAAAGCTCATACAAAAGACTGTCTCGCGGCCAGGCACCGATCTGACTTTCAGATTACCTCCGTGTGCCCTCATTATCTGCCTTGAAATGCTCAGACCAATGCCTGATCCTCTCTGGCGTGTAGTATAAAATGGAATGAAAATTTTATCGATACTTTCTTCAGAAATCCCCGGACCGTTATCCGTTACACAAATCAGAGGATGAAGATTACTGTCAACATCTGTCAATATTGTTATCTGCGTATCAGGATTATTTTCATTGGCTTCAAGGGCATTCTTTACGAGATTTATCAGAACCTGGGAAATCAGATTCTGATCTGCACACAATTCACTATCACTTTTTATTTCAACCCTTAATTCTGTTTTATTACTGTTGTCGGGAGTATTGTATAATACCGCAACACGGCTTATCAGTTCTGAGACCCTGAACCGTTTCCTTTCCGGCTCCGGAAGGCGTGTGAGCTTCCTGTATGATTCGACAAATGATTGCAGTCCTCTGCCCTGCTCCTTAATCACATTCAAACCCTGAAGAGTGGTTGATATGGTTTTAGCTGTAATATCCTCCGGCTGTACGGGCTTTCCATCCCGGCAATAGATTACTGAAAGACTCTCCGATAAAGATGTTATGGGTGTGACGGAATTCATTATCTCATGTGTTAAAACCCTTATCAGCTTCATCCATGATTCGAGTTCCTTCTCATCAAGTTCATTCTTTATATCCTCAATTGAGAGAATTATCAGCTCAGCTTCCTTTGTTATGAATGCAGCCGCCTTCAGAGAGAGTTGAATTTCACCCTGCATGGTTGAAAGAGCGATCAGCCTTCTTTCTGATGGTTTGATGGTTTTAATCGTCTGATAAAGCTTATGATCAATCTGTTCGATCTGCTGCAGATGAGTCAGTACATCAACTGAGAACAGTCTTTTTGCCGATGAATTTGCATGTAAAATGAATCCTTTCTCATTAAATGAAATAATACCAGCTGGGATATGCTCCATTAATATCTGAAAATATTGCTCCTGGTTCCTGTTCTCAATTTTCAGGTTCTTAATCTGTTGATTCACCCTGTTCATGCTGCTGTTCAACTCCCTGAATGTACTGTTATTTGAGTCAGTGGGGAATGAAAGACTTGAATCATCGTTTTTTACCGAATCGAAGAAAAAACGGATATTCCTGTTTGTAGTGTTAAGATAGGATATCAGGTTGATAGTAATAAAAATCAATGTCAGGAAACAAATCAGAATAAAACGGACAGATTGACCACCTGCTGCCAGATATCCAAGGAGAACAGAGATTATTACTATCATCAATACCCTGAAAACAATGTTAAGATACAAGTTCCTGCTTATCATTTCTCGGTTTTTTTAATCCTGTTATAAAGAGTCTGCCTTGTTATGCCAAGTTGTTCAGCAGCTGCAGTAAAGTTACCGTTGTTTTTTTCAAGAGCCTGCTGAATCATTTTTTCCTCCATTTCCTGAAGCGTAGCAAATGACTGGTTATTCGTAAAATGACTCAGCTGTCTGAGATACAGATCATCCGCTTTTATGATATCCGAATCGCAAAGTATGACAGCTTTTTCAATAGTGTGCTGAAGCTCCCTGATGTTACCAGGCCACGGATAATTTTGGAGTCGTTCAATTGCCTGCTGGTTAATTTTCAGGTTGGGTTTACCATATTTTGACATATACTTTTTCAGAAAGAATTCTGCGAGTAATTCGATATCCCTGCCTCTCTCCCTCAACGCAGGCAATTCAATATGAATAGTGTTAATCCGATAGAGAAGATCTTCACGGAACAGTCCGGAATTAACCATCTCTTCGATATTTTTATTTGTAGCGCAGATCAGCCTGATATCGGTAGGGATCACCTGGTTTGATCCGATCCGTGATATATGCCGGTTCTCAATTGCAGCCAGTAATTTTGCCTGGAGGTGGAAAGAGAGGTTCCCTATTTCATCGAGGAACAGGGTACCTTTATGAGCAATCTCAAACTTGCCCTGCCGTGTCTCCCTGGCATCGGTAAAAGCCCCTTTCATATGTCCGAAAAGTTCGCTCTCGAACAGGGTTTCACTGAGTGATCCCATGTCGACACTCACTAGTATTTCATCGGCCCGGTGCGAAAGCCGGTGAATCTCCTGAGCGATCAGCTCTTTACCGGTGCCGTTTTCTCCTGTTATCAGAACATTTGCATCCGTGCGGGCAACTTTCTTTACCATGTTAATCACCCCTGTCCATTGTGTGGATGATCCGATGATGACCTTCTGATCGGGAGTAATCTCTTTCTTAAGCTCTTTTTCTCTTTCCCTGAGATGTCTTACCTCCTCTTTCGAAAGGTTTAGCTGGATGGCAAGCTTAATTGTAGCGATCAGCTTGTTATTATCCCACGGTTTCAGAATAAAATCTGAAGCGCCTGCTTTTAATGCCTTTACAGCCAGATCAATATCCCCGTAAGCTGTGATCATCACCACCGATAACTCAGGGTTTGATTCCTTTATCCTGCCCAGCCAGTAAATACCTTCGTTGCCTGTATTAATCCCTGCACTGAAATTCATATCAAGTATCACGAGATTATAATCCTTTTTCCTTAATTCTGACAGGATCTGATTCGGATTTGTAAGGGTCGTTACTACCTGAAATTCAGGGGAGAGTAAAATCTCCAGTGTACTTAAAATACTCTTATTGTCGTCAACAATGAGGATGTTTCCTTTCTGCATAAATTGCCCCTCCCCGGGTATCTAAATAATTTTAACCGCAGAGTGCACAAAGTCCTTCCCGATAGCTATCGGGAAGCTATCGGGATACGTAAAGTACGCAAAGGTGAACGCATACATCTTGCTACTTTGCGCTCTTTGCGGTTAATCTTTGCGCCTTTTGCGGTTAATGGATTTCTTCAAATAAATGTACAACTTCCCGAAACAAAAACAAAAAAATTGTAAAAATATTTAACGCTTTATCGTAAAATATATTTACGCATTCCAATATTAAATTTTTCTATACTACTCTTTATAAGGCATATAAAAACATGGCACCAAAATGGTACATTTAAATAGGAAAATAACATTAATAACTCTAACAATTTAGGGCAATGGTCAGAATGCTTTTCAAAATATCTCTCAGAAATCTCCTTAAGCACAAAATATATTCTTTGATAAATGTATTAGGTCTTGCACTCGGGTTTACTGCGTTTATCCTGATCTCCCTCTTCATCAGGTACGAGCTTAACTGGGATAAGTCGAACCTTGAATATGCTAATATTTACCGCATTCAGCGTCATTATTCCAAGACCATGTTTGCGATGAACGGTAATGATATTTCACCGCATTCCCGGGCGATTACTGCCCAGTTGATCGAGAACCGGTTTCCGGAGATAAGAAAAGTAACAGTGATCCGGGAGATAGACAGGGTATTTATGGCTTATGATCCTGCCAGGCAGGTTTATAATACCAAAGGAATTTTCGCGACTTTTATCGCTTCTCCTTCAGCCTGGCTGGTATTTGAGAAAATCCCCAGTGCCAATAAACTGCATGTTCAGCCATGGGTATTCATACTTGGAGCAGGGATTGTTTTCGTGATCATTTTCCTGACAACAAGCTATCAGACTATGAAGGCTGCTTTACAGAATCCGGTGGAGGCACTGAGATATGAGTGAGCCTTTATTTGTGGCAGACCCTGTATTTATATATTTTTTTAAATCAAATGAATTCCATGAATCTGTTATATTTTAAAATTGCATTTCGAAATATTCTCAGGAACGAATTACATTCATTTATAAATATTGCAGGCTTGTCTATAGGAATAGCGACAATTCTTTTCATTTTCATTTTCGTTGAGACAGAGACATCTTATGACAATTTTCATCCTGACGGCAAACGTCTGTTCAGAATTCTTGAAACTACACACTCAAAAAACGATCATCTTGTTGCAGGTTTTACCGGCTACTCAAATGCACCTGAGATTGCCTCAGCAATCCCTGGTATTGAAGGTTTTTGCAGAACCTCTGAAGACTTTGAAGTTAAATGTTTCAGCAAAGGGCAGGTATATAAAATTGAAAATCTCAGATATACTGATGATAATTTCTTTGCCTTTTTTAAATTCCGTTTAATTGCAGGTGACCCTGAGACAGCTTTGAACAGTGCAGAAAAAATTGTATTAGCTCACAGGCTCGCTGTTCAGTTATTTGACAAAAAGGATCCTATCGGACAAGATTTACTGATCAATCAGAAAGTTTTCACAGTATCAGGGGTTTCAGAGGATCTTCCCGGGAATACTCATCTTAAATTCGATGCACTTGTATCAATTAAGTTTGTTGAACACGACAAAGAAAATTTCTGGCTAGGATGGGGTGGTGGATTAAGGTTTCTGTCTTATCTCAAACTTACAGAAGGAGTTTCCCCTCAGCAAGTAGAAGCAGCTCTTCCTTCCCTTCTAAATGAAACGGTCAATAGAGAAATTGCGGGAACTGGTACTGTCTACTCAGCTAATTTGCAGAATCTCCGGGATATTCATCTCAGCACCGGAAAGATCACCTATGATTGTCCTGAAAACCGGAGTAAATCCAATTTAATTATTATATCAGGAATCGGAATACTTATTCTTCTACTTGCTATTGTTAATTACATAAGTCTTTACATGGCACAGAAAAGCGAAAAGATCAGAAGTATAAGCCTTCTTGAAATACATGGGGCAGAGCAATGGCAAATTACCATTCAGATGTACATCGAAGTGTTGGTTGTATCATTAATCTCATTACTTACAGGGATTTATCTTCTTACTATTCTGACACCACTCCTGAATGATTTCCTTAAAACATCCATTTCTCTCAGCCAAAACAGGATGATCACTTTTCTGTTCCTCATTGGGATTATCCTTACCATTTCCCTGATTATAACATTGTTTTCAAAACATGGGTTATCACGGGTGAATATAACAGATGTAATTAAAGGAGGTTCTCTCTCTCAAAGCAGGAATAATGCACTTAGTACTGCTCTGGTAACATTCCAGTTCATTATAGTTATACTTTTTATTGTATCGATGCTTGTCATGAATAAGCAGAATACCTACATTAATAACAGGGAATATGGATTTACCCGAGAAAATATACTGACAGTTTTCCCTGATAAGGAGTTCAAGCATAATGAACTCACTGGGTTTAAACAGGAGCTTCTCAATATTGCAGAAATAAGCCATGTTTCACTTACCAGCCAGGGAGTAGGAAGCGGACTTACAATGAATGGATACAAAATAACTGGGGAAAGCGAGTTTACACTGTTAAATGTAATATATGCTGATCCAGGGTTTATCGACTGTTTTGGAATCAGTCTAGTCTCAGGAAGGAATTTCAGTGCCGATACTCGTAATGATCTTAGTTCAATACTCGTAAATCAAAAACTGATTCAGAGAGCCGGATGGAAAGATCCTATTAATCAGACGATTGAAAGAAATGGGCTGATGAAAATTATAGGTACTGTGGAGGATTTCAACTTTGCATCACTCTATTCTGAAATTAAACCTTTGATTATTATGTGCAACCCGGCGTATGACGGTTGGGGCTATAACTGTGTTAATATAAGATATCAAACATCCAATATTAAAGCACTTTCAGAAAAGATATGTGAACTGTGGGAAAAAAAAAGTATCCGGGGATAACTTATGAAATCTCCTTCCTCGATGATCAGATTAACAAAAACTACAAGATTCTGCAAGATCAGCAGAGTATAGTCTCCTTTTTCTCCATACTCTCTTTAATAATTGCTTGTCTTGGGTTATTTGGGCTTACATCATTTATGGCACGTCGTCGTACAAAGGAGATCGGAATCCGCAGGATTAACGGGTCAACAATACCGGAAGTAATTTTGATGCTTGACAAATATTTTCTGAACTGGATCATCTGGGCTATTGCATTAGCTTTTCCTTTAGCCTGGTATGCAATGCATTTGTGGTTACGAAATTTCGCCTATAAAACAGATCTCAGCTGGTGGATCTTTGGTGTGGCATGTCTGCTGGTTTTATGCATTGCATTAATCACAGTCAGCTGGCAGAGCTGGAGGGCTGCTACAAGGAATCCTGTGGAAGCCCTGAGATATGAGTAAAAAGGTGTGAAATAACAATATAAGCCAATGAATATGTTTATGTATTATCTGAAAATTGCCATACGGAATATTCTTACCAACAGAAAATTCTCAATAATAAATATTGCCGGTTTTGCATTTGCTCTATCAATTTGCATGGCAATCTTACTGTTTCTTCTCAAAGAACATTCATATGACAGTTTTCATGAATATTCAAACCAGATTGTCAGGATTGTTAATACTGAATATAACTCCAGCCTGATAGATTACCGTGTAAAAGACATTCTCCTTAAAAACTATCCTGAGATTGAAAATGGATGCCTTGTAATTAACGCCGATCACGATCTGGATATTAAAAACGGAGAAAAGATTTTTTCCCTTGACAATATCCTTTCAGTAGATAATGATTTTTTCAGGGTTTTCACTATCCCTTTTGTTTCCGGTAATCCCGAAGCTCCATTCAGCAACATAAATTCGGCGGTAATAACTGAGAGTACATCAAAACTGATTTTTGGAGATGAATCACCGCTCGGAAAAGATATATCGATCTTCGGCGTCACTACAACAGTAACAATAACCGGGGTTATCAGAGATTTTCCTGATAATTCAAGCATCTCTGCAGGTATTCTCGTAAATGGGGATAATGAGGAATTCAAGTTTAACAAGTGGGTAGGCGATTCAAGAGATTTGACAACCTATCAGTGGCCTTTCCAGATATACCTTACGATAAAGGAGGGTTCAGATCAGGAACAACTGGCAAAGAATATAAACAGCCAAGCTGAACTGTTAAAGCCGTATCTCAAACAGATCAGCTTACTCAGACTAAAAGATATTTATCTCCATGATACAACCTCAGGAAGCTCGACCAAACAGGGTAATGCAGGCTTGCTAAAACTGCTTACAGGAATCGCTGTTGCAATTCTTATACTGGCTATGATCAACTATATTAATCTTACAATTGCTCAGCAAAACAAGCGGAATAAGGATACTGGAATCAGAAAAGCCATAGGGGCTGACCGGAATACCATCCTTTTCCAGTATTTATCTGAATCGGTAATGGTAATACTCCTGGCATTTTTTTCCGGCCTTTTTCTTCTCTGGCTGTTAATGCCTTTTTATCAGACAATTTTCAATACTTCAACGGATATCAGGACTCTTTTTCATTTCCCTTACTTTATATTTATTCTGCTGGTTGTTCTGGTTCTGGGAGCGGCATCGGGCAGTATTCAGGCAATAATTTTGTCATCAATAACTCCTGTTAAAATCCTTACCGGACATCCTGTTATAAAAATCAGGAAGAACTATTTAAGGAATATTCTGACAATCTTTCAGTTCACAATTTCTATAGCATTAATCTGTTGCGTCTTGGTTGTTCAAAGACAGATAAAATTTGTCAAACATAAAAATCCGGGATTTAATGAAGAACTGCTTCTGCAACTCATTATGCCCGAAATAAAGGAAAATGATCTGCAGAAATCAGAGGTACTGGTTGAAGAATTACGAAAGTCTCCATATATAAAAAGTCTGACTTTTTCATCAGGAGTCCCGGGGGACATATATATGACTATGGGGTCCAATATGGAGAATACTACTAAGAATACGGGAGTCCCATGCATTATTACTGATACCACTTTTCTCACTACATTCGGATTGAAGGTTACAAGGGGTCGTGATCTGGGTCCCGGTGATTTTAACAAAGTGTGCATGTTCAATGAAGCGGCTTATAAATATTTTGAGTTCACGGATCTTGAGAATAAACGTTTCAATAATTTCGGGGGATTTGACATAATAGGGGTTGTAAATGATTTTCAATACAGCTCACTGCATAATACAATAGGACCATTATGTATAATGTTCTCTTCCTCCGGTCAGCGTTCTTCTCTCAGTGTACGACTAGCCGGGAATGTTGTGGGCCCGGGAATGGATTTCATCAGGGATGCATGGCAGAAGATACTACCGGGCTACCCTCTGAAGTATAAGTTTTATGATGAATGGTTCGATTCAATGTACAAGTCTGAGGAATATTTTGCCAGAACCATTAGTCTGTTTGCAATACTTGCAGTTGTTATTTCCTGTATTGGTATCCTCGGGCTGGCTATATTCTCATCTGAAGGCCGGACCAAAGAGATCGGCATTCGCAAGATAAACGGGGCTCGTATAGCAGAGACAATGATTATGCTGAACAAGGAGTTTGTGCTATTGGTAGTGACAGCATTTTTTATTGCTGCACCTGTTGCATGGTACTCAATGAACTTATGGCTGCAAAGCTTTGCCTACAGAACCATTTTGAGCTGGTGGATATTTGCCCTTGCAGGTTTAATTGCATTAGGGATTGCATTATTAACAGTCAGCTGGCAAAGCTGGAGGGCTGCTACAAGAAATCCGGTGGAGGCTTTACGATATGAGTAACTTTATAGCCATTTAATCCCGGTATATTAAGACCCCTAAGGTGGCTAATCTATATACACATCCTTCTACTGTTCTGAAAACACATACCATAATGTGCTTAAATACAATATAAAACAATGAATGTATAAGAAATATGAGATTCCTCGCTCCGCTCGGAATGACAGTCCATTATTAGGAGAAGGAGGGAGAAGCGGCGATTCGAACGATACTTCTTTATTGAAACAAATTTTGTGACGAATCGCCGCTTCTCCCTCTATAACAATACATTAGATTGTCATTCCGAGCGGAGCGAGGAATCTCACGGACTATAAACAATTTCATTTAAATCTGATTCTGGTTTACAATTTATCCGGGATGCAAGATGTGTACAAAGATTAGCCAAAATGGAGGGGTTTACAATAGGGTGGAAATCGGGAAGCGGGGCATTAAATTTCGCCCGGTTGTGTTACTCCCGGCAAAAAGAGTATTTGGTATAGTTTTAAAAATTACTCAAACTTAATATAATATGAGTATCGGAAATGAGTCATAATCAAATTAAAGGCTTATGGATAAAATCCATTTATACTACGTTTATATTTTAACAACCATAAGAAATTCAGTGTTATATACTGGCATAACAAACGACTTATATAGAAGATGTTCTGAGCATAAGGAGGGGAACATGCCGGGATTTACAAAAAAATACAGTGTTAATAAACTGGTTTTTTATGAGATTTATGACTCAGTTGAAATGGCAATTACCAGGGAGAAACAGATCAAAGGATTGTCCAGAGAAAAAAAGATTAATATTATAAATAACTTTAATCCCGGTTGGGAGGAACTTTTTGACAAAAGGTCAATAATAAAAACAGGCAATGAGAAAATTCTTTAACAGTCTTGTATTCATCCCGAGAAGATCCCTCGCTGGTGCTCGGGATGACACTATTTTCGGGACTCATGGGGGGAGGGAAAGAACGGCGAGCCGAGTAAGAATTACTAAAGCTCCTGCCATTTCAATCGGCTCGCCGTTCTTTCCCTCCCCGTTGTATGCCAGAAAGCGTTGTCATCCCGAGCGCCAGCTAGGGATCTTAAAATTCTGTAAACAAATCTGTTAATAGTCTTTTCTTACTATGGTTTTAAACAGAAATTGATAAGTAAACTAAATTCTAATTATTATTATTCATACCCGATACTCATAAAGAAAATAATATATCGCGTAATTATAGTCAAAGTAAGCACACTCATATGTTTAAACGAAATCTTCAGGCGGCCCTGCGAAATCAGTTGAAAAATAAGGCTTTCTCAATAATAAATATTCTTGGACTGGCAATAGGTATATCTGTTTCAATCCTTATAATAAATTTTGTGAGCTTTGAGTTCAGCTTTGATACTATGCATTCGAAGCAAAATCAGATTTATCGTGTCGAAAGCCGGTTTTATGAGGGCGACATAATGACTGATGATTGGGCAACAAGTTCGTTTGGCTATGGTAGTGCTATGAGCCACGAGATGACGGGAATTGAAAACTACGTTCGCATCGGAGTACAAAATTCCGAACAAACGGTCTCATATAAAGATATCCGCAGTCGTGAAAATGGGATAGCCTTTACAGGTCCTTCATTTTTCTCAGTATTCGATTTTAAACTAAAAGAAGGAGCCATAAATGACCAGCTGACACGTCCTAATACTGTTGTGATAACAGAAGATGTAGCAAAACGCTTTTTTAAAGCAGAAAATCCTATCGGGAAAATGATGGTTTTTGCCTCAGGTACAGATTTTTACAATTGTGAAGTAACAGGTATCCTGGAAAATTTCCCCGAGAATTCTCACATCAGGTTTAATTACCTTATGTCATATGAGACCCTTCCTGTGTGGTTAAAAGAGTTCTGGTACATGCATGAGGCTTATACTTACCTTCTCCTTTCTCCTGCAAAAGATCCGAAAGAGATTGAATCGCAGTTCCCTGCTATGGCTGAAAAATATAAGACAATGAACGCTCTGAAGAATAAAGTATGGGCTGTTAAGCTGGTTCCACTGAAAGAAATTCATTTAAACCCTCAAAAACAATATGAAAAGGAAATAAAAGGCAACAAAAAAACACTGATCACTCTGATATTTATCGCATTAATCATCTTAGTAACGGCATGGATAAATTACATAAACCTTACTACCGCCAGATCTATGGAAAGAGCAAAAGATATCGGGATAAGAAAAGTATCCGGGGCTTTCAGGTATCAGCTTATCCGGCAGTTTTTACTTGAATCATGGCTGGTAAATCTGGTTTCAATTCTTCTGGCTGCTGTTTTGGTTATATTACTTAAACCCGTTTTTAATCAGATCATTGGGGAAAACATATCTCTTTTTATTCTTAGGCAGCCAGTTTTCTGGCTTTCAACATTAATAATATTGATAATTGGGATTCTCCTCTCAGGATTTTATCCTGCTTTTATAATGACGCGTATAAAACCAGCATTAATTTTAAAAGGAAATTATTACAATTTCGGATCAGCCGGGACAACCCGTCGTATACTGGTTATTTTCCAGTTTGCTGCTTCCCTGTTTCTTTTATGTGGAATGTTTATCGTTTATAAGCAGCTGAGGTTTATGCAGGAACAGGATCTTGGGGTGAATATCGACCAGACGATTGTGGTCAAATTCCCGGTCAGCAGGCAGGAACTTAACCAGCGTGTGAATTTGTATGCTGAGACTCTTAAAAATGAGCCTGATATCAAATCTGTATCTACAGCAGGTTCTGTTCCTGGTATGGAAGTAGCCTTTTTTGCATCGAACAGTCTGGAGGGTATCAGTCAGGAACAGCAGCGTCTCTATGAAATGCTCTCTGTTGATGAAACATTTATTGAAACATTTGGTTTTGAGATTCTTGCCGGCAGGTCGTTTCAAAAAGGATTTGGAAATGAACTTGAAAGTCTTGTCATAAATGAAGCAGCGATGTCAAATTTAGGATTGAATAATCCACGGGAAGCAATAGGTAAAAAAGTAATGCTCGAGGGAGAAACCGAACCAGTGACAATAATCGGAGTTATAAAAAACTGGCATCAACGGGGATTGGGTAATGCCTATACACCAATAATGTTATTAAGAAATGGAAGACTGAGCTGGGTGCCACCACGGTTTATAATTATCAAAACAGCCGGCAGGCAATATGATAAAAATCTTGATTTGATTCAAAAAAGCTGGAATTCATATTTTCCGGAAGCCAGTTTTGACTATTTCTTCCTTGACAGTTTTTTCAACAATCAGTACAAGTCAGATAAACGGTTTGGAAAAATTATCACAATTTTTACCGGATTGGCATTTTTTATTTCTGTTTTGGGTTTATGGGGATTGGCAGCCTTCACAGTTTCAAAAAAAGTAAAAGATGCCGGGGTCAGAAAAATATATGGAGCCAGGGCAGGTAATATCATTTATCTCTTTTCAAGAGAGATAGTTCTTCTCATTTTAATTGCATTGTGCATAGCTACCCCCGTTTCAATCATTGTAATGAAAAACTGGTTACTGAACTATGCCTTCCATATAACTATTCCTTATTGGATATATTTTGCAGGCGGTATAATTACAATAGCAATTGCCATGATTACAGTAGGCTGGCAGAGCTGGAGGGCGGCAACGAGAAATCCGGTGGAGGCATTACGTTATGAGTAAATAAGATAAAAGATAAAAGACAAAAGGCAAAAGATAAAAGTCAAAAATCAGGACGAGTCAGAGATCCCTCAAGTCGGGAATAAAAGAGAGTTCTTTGAACACCTGTGTATGAATTACTCAACCTGCTCCACGAAAACTTGAGTTTCAAATTCAAAACAATACAACAATGGTTAAATTCCAAATATTTAAGGTACGTATGTAATAATGTGAATATTCAAATTGTATTTACTTTATTTCGTTAATTTATTCAATTTAATGAGTATCGGGAATCATTAATAATAATAATCAAAGCACAAGAAGGTATTGACAAGGTAAATGTAGAAATGAATCAAGGTTTACAAAAGATCATATTTATTTATAGGTAAGAAAAATGCTTTTTAATATATTAGTATACAGAATTATAAGATTCCTCCCTTCGGTCGGAATGACAATTCATTTGGTAGTTCAAGAAAACAATGTCATCCTGAGCGCCAGCGAAGGATCTCTATAAGTTATCAGTAATTTTAAATGTTTATAAATCATGCCCGATAATCATATTCAATTTAACATCTCATGTTTCTCTCCCAACTTAAAATAATCATCAGAAATTTCATTCACAAACCATTATATCCGGCAATAAGTATTGTGGTTCTGTCAACCGGCATTGCGTGTGTTTTACTTACTTCGGTATGGATAAGGGATGAGTTAAGCTATGATTCTTCATTTAACAATTCAGATAAGCTTTACCGTTTAACTATCGAAAAAAACGATCAAACCACAGGCTATCATACTCATATTGCGAGGAGCTGGTATGAATGGATGAAGAATATCAAAAATGATATTCCGGGGGTAAAGGATTTTGGAAGGTTTATAGGACGCGGTGAGACAACGATAAAAATAGACAGCTCCGTATTCAATTCCAGGGTACTGAAAGCAAATGAGGATTTCATCCGTATTTTTTCAATCAGGTTCATCGAGGGAAATACTGCAGCTGCACTTAAAGAACCAAATACTGCAATAATCAGTAAGAGTGCCGCTACAAAATATTTTGGCACTAAAAATCCGGTTGGAGAAATAATACAGGATTACCTGATGAATAGCCGGGAAAGAAAGGAATACAGGATAACGGCAATTGTAGAAGACCTTCCTGTCAATTCTCACTTTCACTTCGAATTTGTTTTGGCAATGGATAAATCGGATCTGACCGACTGGACCTGGTATTACAATTACATTCTGCTTGATGATAATGTTAAACCTTCACAAATAATTGAACAGTTTAATCAATTTGCCGAAAAGTATATAAAACCCGATGAAGCTAAAACCCTAACGCCACATCTGCAGAAAATAACCGATATTCATCTGGAATCATCAAAGGACCGCGAACTGGAAGAGAATGGGAATAAAAAAATCCTTTTCCTTCTCGGAGCTCTGGCATTGTTCGTGTTCTTTGTATCGATCCTGAATTTCATAAATTTACAATATGTTGTATTTCTTCGTAAGCATAAGGCGATAGCAGTATTAAATTATGCGGGGGCAGATTTTTATAATCACCTGGCCAGTCAATTTCTCCAATCATTCATTTACAGCCTTCTGTCTGCTATGACAGGGATATTTATCTTTGAATCGTTGCATAGTTCCTTTAATATTTTACTGGGAAAGTCGCCTGATGCTGGTCACGAACTGATTCATACTACATTATGGTTCCTTGTGCCGGTAATTATTTTAATTATTTCTCTGGCAGGATTGTATCCCCTCCTTGTTACACAGGCGAAGAAAAAAGTAAGTTCAATTACTTCAAAGCATGAAGATAGTTATGGGAACCCTCAGATAAGGGGGAATCGCTATAGAATATTGAAAAGCCTGATAACTGTACAGTACATTTTTTCTATTACCCTGTTAATTACCGTTATAGTTGCCAATAGGCAGGTTCGCTTTATTATGAATCACCGCCTGGGCAATAATCAGAATAATATAATATGCGTAAAAGGACTGCCGGTGCAGGTTTATAATAAATACCAGGTATTTAAATCAGAATTATTGACAAATCCTGATATTAAAGACGTTACTAGCTCTTTTGAAAATCCCTCAAGTGAAAACCTCGACATGATGTCATTTGAAGCTCCGGGGGTTGAATTGAAGGAAAAAATGCTTTATGTATACCCTGTTGATGATAATTTCTTTGATTTTTATCAGATTGATCTTGTTGCCGGCAGGAATTTCAGGGAATTTGCAGGCAATGATACTATCCATGAAGATTACATCCTGAATGAATGTGCCCTGAAATATTTAGGGTGGAAAGCGGAAGATGCTATCGGAAAGCCATTCACACTCAGATTTGAAAATGAAAAGAATAATATATTCTCAGGCGGGACTATTGTCGGGATAGTCAAAGATTTCCAGATGTCGTCTATGAAGAATAAGATAAAACCTTATGTATTCTTTCAAAAATCCTTCTGGCTGTTCAGCGCCCAGATAAAATATGATTCTACTCATCTGTCAGGCGTTCTGGATAAGATTGAAACGACATGGAAAGACCTGTACCATGATTATCCTTTGGAATATGATTATGTTGAAGATCTTTATAAGCAGATCTACAAAAACGAGATGCAGTTAAAAAATCTGAGCTTTGCACTTGGGATTATTGGAATGTTTCTTTCATGTCTGGGACTTTGGGGTATAACAGGAATAATTTATGAGGCAAGGACCAAAGAGATAGGTATCCGGAAAATCAATGGCGCGAAGACAATTCAGATAATAACATGGTTACTTAAAGATATTATAATGATTGTTTCTGTAGCTCTCCTCTTTGCTATTCCGCTGTCATATTATTTAATGGACCAGTGGTTAAATAATTTCGCATATAGAACATCCCTGAACTGGTGGATTTTTATATCGGCAGGAATAATTGCCTTCCTCATAGCTATATTGACAGTTAGTCTGCAAAGCTGGAGAACAGCCACAAGGAATCCGGTGGAGGCATTACGGTATGAATAAGCTTAAATTTTAAAAACAATTGAAGAAGATTTTATATTTTTATTTTCAAAGTAACTTTTATGAAAACCAGAATCGTTTTTTTAGCCTCCCTGTTCTTTTTTGCATTAACGGTTTCCGCACAGAATGGATATACCGAGCATAAAGACTCTCTTCAATCGGTTGTACTGGGTCAGAACCGGAAATTAAGCATATTTTTACCTGAAGGGTATGATACAGCCACTGTCAGATTTCCTGTTATATATGTGCTGGACGGGGAAGGGAGGGACCAGCATGTTGTTCCGACTGCCAGATTCCTGTTTCTTTCCGGTAAAATGCCGAGAGCTATCATTGTTGGAATCCTGAATATTGACAGGAACCATGATTTCCTTCCAGATTCTACAAAGGGTGCCTCTACGGGCGGAGGCGCTGATAAATTCACGAGTTTCTTTGAAAAAGAGCTTATACCCTATATGGACAAGAACTTCCGCACAGAATCATATAATGTTCTGGTCGGCCATTCATTTGGAGGCTTGTTCGCAATGCATGCCCTTCTTATGAAGCCTGACCTGTTTGATGCCTACATCGCCATTGACCCCAGTATCTGGTATAAGGATCTTATAGTCTTAAAAAGTGCTGCGAAAGAGTTCCCTGCTGTAAAAAGCTGGGACAGGTCTCTGTTTATAACCGGACGTGAAGGTGAAGGCATGAATGAAATGGGAATAACACCCCTGGACAGCCTTTTAAAAGCTTCTGCTCCAAAAGAGCTTAACTGGAAAATAACTGCCTATGCAGATGAAGACCATGGCTCGGTGCCATTCAAGAGTGTTTACGACGGTTTCCGTTTTCTATTCGATGCAGGCGGATCATTGAGAGTCTTCCCCGATGGCGGTATCGTACCGGAAGGCGAATCATTCGATATTTATCTCTGGAATATCAATCCCGATATGAGATATACCACTGACGGTTCGGAACCAACCGCTGATTCACCTCAATGTCAGTCCAAAATGAGGCTAACCGGAGGCTGTACACTGAAGATCAAAAGCATTACCAAAAAATACAAATACTATCCGACTGCCACATATGTCTTTCGGCAGGAACAATTTCTCCAGGGGCTGAAATCGGACAAAAACCTTAAACCGGGTCTTAAATATTCATATTATGAAGGTGTCTGGGACTCCCTGCCTGATTTTTCAAAGCTTAAACCCTTAAAAAAAGGTATCACCGGGAATATTGATCTTGCCCTGGCAGCCAGAAAGGATAGCTTTGCCCTGCATTTTGAGGGATATCTGCATATAACTGAAAAAGCGATGTATAATCTCTGGATAATGTCGGATGACGGATCCGAAGTATACCTTAACGACCAGCTTATACTGAATAATGATGGACTTCATTCCGGCGAACAGCCCAGGGTGACTGTTCTACCACTGACACCAGGATATTATCCGGTTACAATAAATTATTTTGAGAAGAACGGTAATGAATCTATATCTGCAGGGATAATAAAAGATATGGAGAAGCCATCACCTGTACCCTTTGCCAAAGAGATGCTTTTCCATAAAAAATAATATCATCTCTGAACAGTTGAAAAAATCAAAACAAATACAGCTGTCTCAAAAGTTAAAATTAAGATTGTATTCCCTCTGTGTCGCTCCGGGCTTCTCTGTGCCCTCTGTGTAAGAAAAAATTAAGAACTGACACAGAGATCACAGAGTTTTCACTGAGGTCCACAGAGAACTTTTGAAACAGTCTCATGTACTTTAAATTATTCAACATCATATATGAACCCTTTGCACAGGATAATGTTTCTGATTGTAAATGGATATGGAAAGATTCCCTGTATTATTAAAGAATGAGATCCTGAAAGGATTACCCGGCACAGATGTGCAGTGGGAGATGGCTTCATCCGACAGGCTGGCAAAGTACTTCCCACGAAGTCCAGGACCGGATGCACGTGCCGCTTCAGTACTCATTCTGCTATATCCAAACAATGGATCAGTATATACTGTATTCATGCAACGTCCGGATTATAAAGGAGTGCACAGCGGACAAATAAGTTTTCCCGGGGGAAAACAGGAGAAGTCAGACGAAAATGCTGTCAGGACAGCCGTTCGTGAGGCTGAAGAAGAGACCGGGATAAATCCTGAAGAGATAATTATTCTGGGGACTCTTACGCCGCTCTTTATTCCGGTGAGTAATATACTGGTTAACCCGGTAGTAGCATGGATTGATAAAAAGCCTGCTTTCAGTCATCAGGTTGAAGAGGTGGTTTTTCTGTTTGATGCCGATCTCAGACGATTCTATGATCCTTCAATAATAAGAACCAGACCGTTGACCATTGGCTCAGAGACAATAGATGTAAAATACTATGACTATGAAGGAAACATGATATGGGGTGCGACAGCCATGATTCTTCATGAACTGCTTGTAATACTCAGAAGGGGTGGGTTTTTTCCTGAGGAATAATATTCTTATAATGTTCAAATCTGTTAAGCACCTCACTGACAAACTTCACCGACTCCTTTCCCCTGAAATAGCCATTTTTACAACTGAATCCTTGTAATATAAAGGCTCAGCTTTTTTCAAAAGCCATACAGCCACATTACCGTCCCATTTCTGTGGATCCATGCCGTTTTTCTCGGCGAGTCTCATTGCATCCAGAACATGTCCGGGGCCTGCATTATATGCTGCCAGCACAAATAAAAGACGTTCTTCACTGTCAATAATCTTTGAGTCAAAGATTGAATAAAGCCAGTTGATATAAAGAATCCCCGCCTTGAGATTATTCTCAGGGGAGGCAGTAATATCAATATTAAAATTTCTGCCCGTAACCGGCATTATCTGCATTAATCCGTAGGCTCCTGCAATAGACCTGACATCGGGTTTGAACTGTGATTCCTGGCAGATAAGTGAAGCCAGAAGGCGCCAGTCCCAGTTGATATTGGCGCTGAATTGCCTGATCAAATCATCATATTGGCATACTCTTCCTGTATTTAAGGAGTAATAATCGCTTTTTACGATAGAGTTGGAACGGGAATTTCTGAAATATTTTGCATGAAGCAGGGAATATGAAGTGGTATTTCTGTATACAGATATCCACCTGTTCAGTTCAGCCAGAAGATCTTTCGAATTTTCCTTTCTCACTCCCCATGCCAGGTTCTGTGGAAGACTTACCTCAGTATTCACATCTATACCGGGATAATATGTTGAATTGACCATTGCCACATTTTCATCACAAACAGTATAGTCGATCTCTCCGTCAGACACGTGCTTTATCAGTTTTTCCGATTCATAAGGTACAGGAATAATATTCACTCTGAAGCCGGTTTCCTTAGCTATCTCGGCAAGTCTTTCCGCATGGGGCGATTTTTCCTGTACATAAACACTCTTTTCTGCCAGGTCTTCCGTATTTCTGATGAGTTTGCTGTTAATGGCATCATCAGTCATTATATTCCAGTTATGCGGTTTCCTCTGTACAAGCACCTGGCGGGTCTCATCAACAGGATCTGTGAAAAGGATCTCCTGGTTCGAAACGGAGCCGGCTGTGAGACCAAAAGCCAAAAGGTCTGCCTCACCCGTTTTTAGCATGTCAAATGCACGGTCATAATTGTTTTCAGCAATTATTTCGAGGTCAATACCAATGAAGTCGGAAAATGATTTCAGTAGTTCATAAGTGAACCCCATCGGTTCTCCCTTATAAATAAAATAATCTGTGGAGTTAAAGTCGGTGACGGCAATGAGCCTGCCTCTTTTTCTGATGGCATCGAGGTCAATGGATGACTGACTTGCAGTTTTCGCCGGTTCAGACCTTTTACAGGTCGGAAAGGCCAGAATGGCCATCAGGATGATTGAAAAAATTAATAATCTCTTTATCAAAATATAATATAGGTTATATCTTTTTAAAACGGGTGCAAAGATACAACTTTAATTCTAATTATAAAATGTCCAGGCAAATCCCAGTCGGAACATGGTGACATTCATAGGATAAAACGGTACCATGTAATAGTTGTTAACCACTTTCTCTCCCATGGCCCCGTAATTCAGATGATCAAACATTAAGAAGACCCTTGTTCGCTTAAGCTTAAAATTGAGAAAGAGATTTACAAACGGATAGTTGCCTGCTTCAGTATCAATCTGTCGGTAAAATCTACCCGTGGCGGGCATATATGCGTACGGGTGGTAAAGGGTATGATAAGTTACGTCAACGCCGAATTGTGTGTTAAGTTTTCCGTTTGTCTTTTTAAATCTGAAGAGATGTTCAAAATAGAATGCTGCCCTCAGGGTTGCCAGTGGGAGATCAAGTATCTCCGTATTGGTGCTTTTCTGCAAAACGGCATCTGTATCAAGATGAAATTTCCAGGCTTTCAATCCTTTGCTGACGGTGAGTGCTGCAACCGAAAGTCCTCCTGAATTCTGTGAAGGTACTGCTGCAGTATCAAAATCAACATAGTTTTTGATAACCGCATAATTAAATTTAATACTTGCTGACCTGCCAGGATATATAAAGGCTGAACCTATATCCGTGCGGAACTCCTTATTCATATTCTCATTCCATATGAAATTATTGCTGCGCCATCTGGTATACCAGAATGAGGGCTGCCTGTTCAATATCCCACCTGTTATCAACCATGATCCCCTGCCCTTTTTCATGTCAAATGATTTTGTCATCTCTCCATTGAAATTAAAATCACCTGCCTTGTAGCCGCTCAGGTATAACTCTCCTGTTACGTACCATCTGAACTTCTCTCCTATTCCATTATATAAACGGCCGATAAGTGCATTATTCATCTGTCTCCATTTGGCGGGATCTTCAGGCGTAATTGATTGAGTAGGAATAGTCTGGTTGAATAACTGCGTATAGTTGAATATTTCATTACTGAAGCCAAATCCTCCACCCAGTCTGAACTTCCGTGTTGTATCCGTGGTAAAATCAAATCTGACACTGTTTTTTACAGAGGATGCACTAAGGGTATCAAAAGTATATTCAATGCTCTTATAAATAGTGTCATAAAAGCCCGAGGCAGGATATTCATCAGTATAGCTTCTCCTGGTCTTATCAAGAAGGAGAATATGTGAAATGGTTCCGCTCATACCAAACAATCCTTCCTTATGAGGAACAGAATCAGCTTTTGTTACCTTATTGCCTCCAAGTGTATAGCGCTGGACAAGCATAATGTTACGGTTTTTAAGAACGCTTTGCGCTTTATTCACTCCGCCCAGATTGACAGGTACTTCACGGGTATTTCCCTGACCAAGCTTGCTTAAATCAGTAATACCTCCATTTTCAAGTGCGAGGATATTGTTGATGCCAATGGAAAAGTATAGTTTATATTTCTCCCTGGTATATGAGGAATAGATGGTTGCTGTCTTATCCTCGGCTCTCTGATAATTATACTGTCCAAGGTTGAAGACTATGTCATAAATCAATCCGAAATTCAGGAATCTGTTTACATTCTGAGAATGTCTGATCCTGAATGTCTGCTCTGCAGTCTCCTTTTTACCTCCGAATGTCCAGGCCAGTTCAGTAAAGGGAACCTGGGTATTCATGAACAGGGCTCTGTCGGGAACAAACATAAAAGGGTAGTAAGTACTGTAAAGAAACTTATCCGGATCAGTGATCCTGTCAAAGAAGTTTATCTGATAAAACGGAAGCCCATAACTTCCAAGAGTCGCGTTAACAGGAGAATATCTGTCTGCAAGTCTGAACCTGTTGCATAATGAAAACACAGTATCTACCGGGCTGCTTACCTCCTCTGAGAAATCAGGTGAGAGACGCCATTGTCTTAATATTCGTTTGGCTTTTACAGAATCAGGTCGCAGATCAGGTTTCCCTTTAGGCAAAGTGGAAGGTGTCTTCTCAGGTAAACCGGGTGACTTATCAATCGGTTTCTGGGCAAATAACACTGAAGATAATGCCAGAAGTATTATTATTGGAATGTGTCTGATCATCGACAGCAAATATAGAAAATATGACAGAGATTGTTGCAATGGTATTTCAAACCTGATATAACTGAAAGGATGTGCACCAGTATTATTAAACACGAAGGACACAAAGGGTAGCACTAAGGCACACAAAGGGCTTTTTCAACAGACCAGGATAACAAGATTTTTTTAATAAGCAAAGCCGTTGCATGCAACGGCTCCACTCACTTCTGTTAACTTAACTATTACTTAACCCAAAAACTAATCTACATTATCATTCAGATAGGCGTTGTTTTCCCTGAGAACAGGTTCATCATTATCACCTGAAGAGAGAGTGAATTTTGACAATTTACTCTCCGCTTTGCCGTCAGGAACCCCTAACGACAGATTTCTTCTCACATATGCCGGCACATCCTCAAATGTGTCAATATTCTCTTTCATTGTTTTATTCGAAATCCCCTCTTTCTTAAGAAGATTCTGCATATGCTTAACCTTTCTGAGTGTGGCCTCAGGTTTTTCCCTTGACTCCTGATCATCTTCAGATTGTCTGCCCCGGTATTCGTTTACAGTTTCACTCTGTTCATGACTGAAATCAATGATTCCCTGGGATTCCTCCTCAAAATCTGTTATTATTGATTTTCTTCCCTTGTCGTGTACAGTGAATGTATTTTCAGAATATTCAGAAGGCAGTCTGCGGGGAACTGCGTTATTTGTAGGTACCAGTTCAACCTTGCTGGGTTCCTTCCGTTTATAGGGCTGGAAAATACTGTTAGATTCAAAACCGGTTGCGATAACAGTTACAGTGATCTCCTCATTCAGGTTTTCATCTTTCGACAAACCCCTGATGATCAGTGCATCATCTGAAGCAGACTCATACATATAGTCAGTTATTTCGCCAAGCTCATCCATTGTAATCTCATGTTCTCCGGTACCGGAAGATATATTTATCAGGATACTGTTAGCTCCGGTAACATCATTGGAATTCAGAAGCGGTGATGAAAGGGCATCTTCAATAGCCTTTACAGCCCTGTTTTCACCTGAGGCTCTTCCCATCCCCATGATTGCTACTCCGGAATTTTTCATAACAGTTTCAACATCGGCAAAATCAACATTTATGTACCCGGTCACAGTTATGATTTCAGCTATTCCCTTTACTGCTGTAGTAAGGATATCATCTGCTTTTGCAAATGCAGTTGATACAGGCTGATTTCCATATATTTCCCTTAGCTTTTCATTATTTATCACAAGCAATGAATCAACATGATCCTTTAGTTCGGTAACACCATCAATTGCCTGCCTGATCCGCACTTTGCCCTCCGATTTGAAAGGGATTGTTACCACAGCGATTGTCAGCAGTCCGGCATCCTTGCATGCCTTTGCAATCACGGGTGTTGCTCCGGTACCTGTTCCGCCGCCCATACCTGTTGTAATGAATACCATTTTGGTATTTCCGGATAAGGCATCCATTACATCATCGATATTTTCTATTGCTGCCTGTCTGCCAATCTCAGGCTTGCTGCCTGCTCCCCTGCCTTCAGTAAGAGCTTCACCTATCTGAACCTTTATGGGGACCTGACTCTTGGTCAAAGCCTGATGGTCAGTATTGCAAACGACAAAGTTCACATCCTTTATCCCCTTTTCAAACATGTGATTGACAGCATTATTGCCACCGCCGCCAATTCCGAGAACCTTAATAATGGAAGACCTCTCAACTGGCAGGTCAAAATTCATTATATCGTCTGACATAGCATTGTTTTTTATTGATTATGAACAGCATTCAAATATTTGGGATAATCAGAATCTTCCGGATCATTTTATTGGCTGATCCTCAACCTCAAACATCTTTGACAAAATTGTCTTGATCTTTTCAGTAAGAGGTATCTTTTCCTCTTCATGAACGGGTTCAGGTTCAACATTTTCTATCTCTTTTACCTCCTCGACCTTCTGAGTCACTACCGTAGCTTTTGGCTTCATATACTCATCTATTGGCCCGGCATTAAATGGTTTCTTGTAAGTTTCAAGAAAATCAAAACCCCTCATGATAAGTCCGACACTGGTTGCGTACATAGGCTGGTTTATCTCATTTCTTGCCGTTCCGGCAAGATGCTCGTTCGGCAGTCCGATCCTTACATCCATAGCTGTTTTAAATTTCATCAGCTGGGGGAGATGTTTCAGCATAGCGCCACCTCCTGTGATTACAACTCCTGCAGCAAGCTTGTCGGCATAACCTGAATTCTGGATCTCGAAATTCACCGCATCAATTATCTCCTCCATCCTTGACTGGATAATATAAGCAAGGCTCTTGAACGAGATTTCTTTCGGTTCTCTTCCGCTTATACCGGGTATCGATACAACCTTATCTTCCGGTGCAATATCTCCAAGAGCTGATCCATACTGGATCTTAAGCTGCTCGGCATGACGCTGCAGAATTGCACAACCTTCCTTGATATCCTTGGTAACAACATTGCCTCCAAACGGAATTACAGCTGTATGGCGGATAATATTATCATAGTATACAGCAACATCAGTTGTTCCTCCTCCAATATCAACAAGAACAACTCCTGCCTCTTTTTCGTCCTCAGTAAGGACTGCATCGGAAGATGCGAGAGGTTCAAGTATCATATCTTTCACTGAAAGATTAGCTTTTCTTATACATTTCTCGATATTCTTGGCAGCTGCCACCTGGCCGATTACAATATGGAAATTTGCCTCAAGCCGTCTGCCGCACATTCCAATAGGACTTTTTACTCCGGTTTCATTGTCAACAATGAAATTCTGAGGGATGACATGAATTATCTCCTCGCCTATCTCGATATGTATTTTATGCATATCCTCGATAAGTTTGAAGACCTCCTCTTTTTTAATTTCATCATCATAAGCTTCACGGGTAATGTATCCCCGGTTCTTCATGCTTTTAATATGCTGGCCGGCTATCCCTACAAAGACTTCGGAGAATAGTATCCCGGATCTTTTCTGTACATCCTCAACAGTAGTCTCTATAGCGGTGACAGTCTCTTCTATATTTAGAACAACACCTCTCTTAACACCCTTGGAAGGAGCTTTGCTTAATCCGAGAATCTCTATTTTGCCATTCTCGTTTTTCTTACCGACTATTGCCACTATTTTAGTGGTACCGATGTCGATAGCTGCTACATACTGTTCTTTTTTATTCATAGCTTAAATATGTTTTTCTTATTATCTCTTTTTACAAACTATCTGATCCTTAAATTCAAGGTTTATCACCGAATACTTGTTCCATCCTACTTCATGAAGGACTTTATCGTAAAAGGCCTCAAGGTTTCTCAGCTTCCCCCTGAAATTCTCGATCGTTCCAAGGTGTACGGTCTGGTTGCCAACCCTGGGTATCAGATCAATCTCGTTATTGTTGTCAACAAAGATCTGATCCACCTGAGCCGACCAGAAATCATCGTCGTTTAAATAATATACAAGCTCATATATATCTTTCAGAATTGTGTTCTTTATGCTTGTATCAGTACACTTACCCGCTAAGCATCGCGGAACTGATATTTATATTTCCGCCCACTATATGTAATCTGGGGGTATATAGATTCCTCCTCCTGACCACGACCCCATCCTCATCAATGAAATAATCCCCTCCATTATCCGGCATGACTCTCATCACCGGCTCCCGCTGATCGGCATATATATGAACATTCCCGTCGATTGTCCTGTAAACCTCTGCCACCTTAAGCTCTCTCAGAACATTAATCCTGTTTTCAATTTCAAGCAGGTCTATTTTTTTAACTGGCTGGCCCAGTATCCTTGCAGAATTACCATATGCCAGGTTCAGTAGTTGTTTTCTGGTAACAAAATGATAATCTGAGGAGTCCTTTATGTCAATAATAATTCCGCCACAAGGTTTTGTATTTGTAGAGCTGGCAAGGTAAACCGGTAATACTATAAGGTAGAGTACCGGTAATAAAGCCAATATCTTCAAAAACTTCCTCATACAGCTCTCTCTTTTTTAAGCTTCTCCTCAATAGGCCCAACAAGAGTGTCAATATCTCCGGCACCAATAGTGACCAGTACATCGAGGCCGGCGATATCCAGTTTTGCCGGAATATCTGCCTTCTGCAGCAGCCTTTTATTTTTGCATTTCATTTTATTAAGGATCATTTCAGACGAAACTCCCTCAATAGGCAACTCCCTTGCCGGATATACCGGAAGAAGAATTACCTCATCCAGCTCATCAAGTATCGCTGCAAATCCATCTGCGTGATCTCTTGTCCTTGAGAACAGGTGAGGTTGAAATATCCCTGTGATCTTTCTGCCCCTGAAGAACTCCTTCAGTGACCTGATACATGCATTTATCTCCTCTGGATGGTGGGCATAATCATCAACATACGCCAGTCCCGGAATATTGATCCTGATATCAAACCTTCTCCTGACACCCTGAAACAAAAGGATACCTTTTCGCAATTCCTGCTCTGTTACTCCGCATCTGAGTGCAATAGCAGAGGCGGCGGTGATATTTTCAATATTGATGATCCCCGGGTATGTAAAATGCAAATCATTGATAACCGCATCAGGTGTTTTGAGGCTGAAACTATAGTAATCCCTGCGATGCTCAATATTATATGCCTGAAAATCCGAACCGGGATCAGTGCCGTATGTAAAGCATTTCACTCCTTCAGGAACCTTAATATCCTTCATGATCCTGCTATGCACAATCAGGGTTCCGCCCTTTCGTATTTTTCCGCAGAATATATTATATGCCTCAATCATAGTGCCGTGGGAACCATAGATATCAAGATGATCGGCGTCCAGTGAGGTCACAACCGCCATTAAAGGATTGAGCCAGTGAAATGAACGATCAAACTCATCGGCTTCGATCACGGTATACCTGCTATCTCCAAGCAGAAGATTTGAATCATAATTCTTGGAAATGCCACCAAGAAATGCAGAGCAGTCGATGCCCGATTGCTTAAGCAGATGCGCAACCATGGTGGAAACAGTTGTTTTTCCATGGGTTCCGGCAACTGCAAGAGTATCAGTGTGATTAGAAATCTCTCCCAATACCTCTGCCCTCTTTACAAGCCTGTACCCGTTATTCCTGAAATATGACAAAACCTGACTATTGGAAGGTATTGCAGGAGTGTAAACTGCCAGGATCCTGCTTTTATCGGTGCACTCCCTGAAAGATGCAGGTATCGCGCTAAGGCTGTCATCATTTGACACAGCACAACCAAGATCAGATAATGATCTGGTAATACTGCTTTCTGATCTGTCGTAACCTGCAACAGTAAAACCACCTTTAATGAAATAAAGAGCCAGGGCACTCATTCCGATGCCTCCGATTCCAACAAAATATATTCCGTCTATATTCTTAAAGTCAATCATCTTTCTGTTAGCTTTATTACCTCTTCGGCAATTCGTAAGTCTGCATTTCTTTCAGCCAATCGTGAAATGTTGTCTGAAAGCAGGTTTCGTTTATTCAGATCCGGAATAAGTTTCAATGTTTCGTCTGCAAGTGATACTGTTGCCTGATGATCGGGAATAAGCAGAGCAGCACCTTTTTCTGATAAGGCCAGTGCATTTCTCGTCTGGTGATCCTCTGCAACATTAGGTGATGGCACCAGGATTACCGGTTTCCCTACCAGACATAATTCCGATATAGTGCCTGCACCTGCTCTTGATACAATGATATCAGCTGCAGCATAGGCATAATCCATCCTGTTTATGAAGTCATGGACGAAAATATTGTCAAAACCTGATTGTTCAACATGTTCCTTAACATAATCATAATAGTATTTTCCTGTCTGCCACAGCCACAGGCAATCAGAATTTCCCAGTCTGGTTAAACTGTCTGACAGGCTTTTATTAATACTTGCAGCGCCAAGTGATCCTCCAAGGACCAGTATCACAGGCTGCCCGCTCTTCAATTTAAAGAAAGTCTGAGCTTCATTCCTCAGGCTATCAATATTTTCCAGATTCTGTCGTACCGGATTTCCTGTTTTAATTATTTTCGATGCAGGGAAGTACTTCTCCATTCCATCATAGGCAACACAAATTTTCGATGACCGCCGGGCAAGGAGCTTATTTGTAATACCCGCATAGCTGTTCTGTTCCTGGATCAGAGTCGGTATACCCATTGAGCCTGCTGCTCTCAATACCGGACCACTTGCGTAGCCTCCAACGCCAACAACCACATCGGGATTGAACTCCCTTATTATCTTTTTCGCCATGGCAAGACTCCTGAAAAACTTAATCAGTACATTGATATTCCTGAGAGTGAGTTTTCTCTTTAATCCTTCTACCGGCAATCCGATTATCCTGTAACCCGCTTCAGGAACCTTATCCATCTCCATTCTGCCAATGGCTCCAACAAAAAGGATTTCAGTCTCAGGATCTATCTTCCTCAGGGCATTGGCCACGGCTATAGCAGGGAAGATATGACCTCCCGTACCGCCTCCGCTTATTATCACCCTCTTATGTTTTTGCAGGTTCATAAATTTTTTCTCCTTCGTCTGTAACTTCCTCAGCAGGCAGTTCCTCATTTTTTATTCTTGCATTTACGACTCTGCTCACACTGAGTATGGCTCCTATTGAAAAACTCATCATCAGCACAGAGGTTCTGCCCCAGCTTACCATTGGCAGTGTCTGGCCCGTTACGGGAAATAACCCGACAGCAACGAGCATATTCAGCATTGCCTGGATCACAATCATCACAATTAGTCCCATAACCATGTACGCCGGAAATGCTGTTTCACATTTCCGGGCTATCGTTATTCCCCTGAAGAGCAGTATCATGTAAGCAAGGATAAGCGGGATTGCCCCGAATAATAATCCATATTCCTCAATAATTATTGCAAAAATGAAATCTGAGTTCGATTGGGGAAGCATATTACGCTGTGTACTTTTACCCGGTGCTTTTCCAAACAGGCCGCCGGTTGAGATTGCAATCTTGGCCTGATTCGACTGGTAATTGTCATCCTCTGTACCTGATCCGGTAAAGAAATGTTCAATCCTGTTCTTCCATACCTGCACCCTGTTGGATTTTGTAACCATCGTGAGCAGAAGTGCAAAGAGAATAACTCCTACAACACCCACTCCTATATAGGTTAAGAGGAACCTGAATGGCACCCTGCCTATGAACATTATAATCATACTTATTCCGAAAATCATCAGGGCTGTGGAGAGATTCTCAGGCAGGATGAGTCCGCATATTACACCTACCGGCAGAATGAAATTTTTAGTGACCAGCATGAAATTATTCAGTTCATCCTGATATTTGGCCAATGCTCTGGCCAGATAGAGGACAAGTGCAACCTTGGCGACATCGGATGTCTGGATACTGAATCCAATTCCAGGAATGACGAGCCACCTGGTTGCTTCATTTACCCGTGAACCGAAAGCAAAAGTGAGGATTAACAATCCGGCAGAAATAATCAGAAACAAGCCTGCCAGGGAGAAATAGATCCTGTATGGCAGATAATGAACAACGACTATTATTACAAGGCTCGTGGCAAGAATTAGAAACTGTGTCCAGAGAAAATATGAGGTATTTCCTTCATGCTTTATAAATGCCACACCAACTGAAGAGCTATATACCGCCAGGAGGGAATAGAACATAAAAAGGACAACAAGACCCCAGATGATCCTGTCGCCTTTGAATGTCTTGGTAAGCCAGCCCTGTTGCATTTGAATTATTAATTAAAGGTTTCTTACTGCTTTTTTAAATTGACGGCCCCTGTCTTCATAGTTCTTGAAAAGGTCAAAGCTTGCACATGCCGGTGACAGCAAAACAGTTTCTCCCTTCTTGGCCAGGTAATAAGACGATCTTACAGCCTCTTCCATTGAGGAGGTCTCAACAATTGTTGCGACCTTATCTTTAAAAGCATCAACAATCTTCTTGTTGTCTTTTTCCCAGGCAAACAATTGCCTTTACTTTTTTCCTCACAACGGGAAAGAGTTCCGAATAGTCATTTCCCTTGTCGATACCGCCTACAATCCATATGATATCATTCTCCATGCATTCAATTGCGTACCATGTCGAATTGACATTTGTCGCCTTTGAATCATTGATGAAGTTAATACCACATACTGTAATAACTGGTTCCAGCCGGTGTTCAACGCCCTGAAAATCTGCAAGACTTTCCCGGATTATATCCTTCCGGATATTGAGCACCTTACCGGCAATGGCTGCCGCCATCGAGTTATAGGTGTTGTGGCGGCCTTTAAGAGCCAATTCATGAATGGTCATAAGTTTGGTTTTATTCGGGTAATCAACTATCAAATCGTTGTTCTCTGTATACGCTGCCATACCTTCTGATTTCTCATCAGAAAATGGCAGCAGGGTCATTCCATATTGTTTTTTTGTTAATTCAGTCCTGATTATCGGATCACCATCCCAATAAATGAGGAAATCGGACTTTGTCTGGTTCTGAGTTATCCTGAATTTTGAATCAATATAATTCTGAAGCTTATATTCGTACCTGTCAAGATGATCAGGTGTAATATTCATCAGTACAGCCACATCAGCCTTGAAATCATACATACCGTCGAGCTGAAAGCTGCTTAGTTCAATAACATAGTAATCGTATGATCCCTCTGCAACAGCCATTGCAAAGCTGTTCCCTACATTACCTGTCATGGCGGCATTCATCCCCGCTTTTTTGAGCATATGGTATATTAGGTTTGTCACCGTTGTTTTCCCGTTGCTGCCTGTGATACAAATGAGTTTTCCTCCTGCATACCGGCCTGCAAACTCAATTTCCGAAATCACAGGAATTCCCTTCTCCCTGATCATAGCTACCAATGGCGCTTTTTCGGGGATGCCCGGACTTTTTATTACCTCACTGGCGGAAAGAATCTCATTTTCATTATGGCTTCCTTCTTCCCATCTGATCTGGTGACTATTAAGGATCTCCCTGTATTGATCCTTAATAATGCCGCTATCCGATACAAAAACATCAAAGCCCTGTTTCTGCGCCAGCACTGCCGATCCTGCTCCACTCTCTCCTGCACCCAGTATTACTATCTTCTTCTTCATCCTTTTATCTGATCTTAAGTGTCACAATACTTATAACTGCCAGTAATATTGCCACTATCCAGAACCGTGTGACAATTTTCGGTTCGGGGTAACCCTTTTTCTGATAATGGTGATGAAGGGGAGCCATAAGGAAGATCCTTCTGCCTGCCCCATACTTTCTTTTTGTTCTCTTGAACCATGCAACCTGCATTACCACTGATAGGTTTTCTACCAGGAATATTCCGCAGAGTATTGGTATTAATAATTCTTTCCTGATTATAATTGCAAATACAGCTATGATCCCGCCAAGGGCAAGACTGCCTGTATCTCCCATAAATACCTGAGCAGGAAATGAATTGTACCAAAGGAAGCCTATTGTGGCCCCAATGAATGAACTGGCAAATATCACAAGCTCCTGGGAACTCGGAATATACATTATATTCAGATAGTTAGAATAGATGACGTTACTTGACAAATATGCCAGGATGCCAAGTGCGCTTCCGATTATTGCAGAAGTACCTGTGGCAAGACCATCAAGTCCATCTGTCAGATTTGCCCCGTTTGAAACAGACGTGACTATCAGAATCACGACTACCACAAATGCAAGCCAGGTCCAGGGCTGCCTGTGCTCCTCATTAATAAAACCAACCAGCCACGAATAGTCGAATTCATTATTTTTCACAAAGGGTATTGTAGTCTTGGTCGATTTCCTCTCCATGGAGATGACCGACTGTGAGGTATAAGGCACTGAGGGATCCAGAAGTTCAATCTTTTCCCTTGGAGAAAGATTAGCGATACTTACCTTCTCCTCAATTATCACATCATCGCTCAGGAATAGGGTGAGGCCCACAATAAGCCCGAGTCCAACCTGGCCGACGATCTTGAATCTTCCTGCCAGTCCCTCCTTATTCTTTTTAAAAATTTTTATATAGTCATCGAGAAAACCAATTGATCCCAGCCAGACTGTTGTCAGCAGCATAAGAATAACATAGATATTATCAAGCTTCGCGAAAAGTAGAGTGGGAATTATTATAGAAGCCAGGATGATAACTCCTCCCATTGAAGGTGTCCCTTTTTTCTGGTACTGACCCTCAAGCCCAAGATCTCTTACAACTTCCCCTACCTGTTTTCTTTGAAGATAAAGTATGATCCGTTTACCGATCAGCAGCGATATTATCAATGATGTTATAACAGCCATTGCTGATCTGAACGATATGAACTGGAATACTCCTGCCCCGGGAATATTAAGTGTATCAAGATATTTAAAAAGATATACCAGCATCTTCTCTATTTATTTCATTGATAATGCATTTATTAACTCTTCCTTGTCATCAAAATGATGTTTGACTCCTTTTATCTCCTGGTAGGTTTCATGTCCTTTACCGGCGACCAGAATTATATCTCCTTTTTCCGCAAACATTACGGCAGCTTTTATTGCCTCATGTCTGTCAGCGATCCGGAGTGTATTTCTTTTAAGAGCCGGCAATAATCCTGTTTCCATGTCATCAAGTATCTTTTCGGGATCCTCGCTTCTTGGATTATCGGAAGTCAGAATTGTCCTTGTACTCCCTTCTGCTGAGATTGCAGCCATTTTAGGACGCTTGGTCCGGTCACGGTCACCTCCTGCTCCCACAACCGTTATCAGCTTTGTAGTCCCCTCCCTTAGTTTGTTTATTGTATCAATAACATTCTGAAGAGCATCAGGAGTATGAGCATAGTCCACTATACCCGAAATGCCACCATCTGATTTAATTACTTCCAGTCTTCCTGACACAGGGTGCAGATCACTCAGTATTGTAAGTATCTCCTGTTTTGAAGCTCCCAGCAGTTCAGAGGCAGCGTATACTGCAAGCAGGTTTGATGCATTGAAGTCACCTATAAATCTTGTCCACACCTCTTCTCCCTGTATTTTCAGGTTCATTCCTTCAAAACCCTGTTCGATGATCCCGCAGCGAAAATCAGCCATTCCCCTTGTTGAGAAAGTATATTTCCCGGCTTTGCAGTTCTGAAGCATTACCATTCCATTTCGGTCATCTACATTCACAAGTGCAAATGAATCTGCCGTGAGAGAGTCAAAAAAACTCTTCTTTGCTGTCAGATAGTTATCGAAGGTTTTGTGATAGTCGAGATGATCATGTGTAAGGTTAGTAAACAGGCCTCCTGCAAATTTCAGCCCAGCTATTCTTTTCTGATCAGCCGAATGTGAGCTTACCTCCATGAACGCATAGCTGCATCCAACGGTTACCATATCCGACAACACCCTGTTCAGTTGTACTGGATCTGGTGTGGTATGTGTTGCAGGAAGTTCCTTCCCATTGATATAATTACAAACTGTTGAGAATAAACCGCATTTATAGCCCAGTCTGATGAACATCCTGTAAAGCAGTGTTGCTACTGTAGTTTTACCATTTGTACCGGTGACCCCAACCAGTTTAAGCGAAGATGAAGGATTTCCAAAAAAGTTCGAGGCAGCGCAGCCAAGTGCCATGGCAGAATCGGTTGTCTTTACCCAGCATATTGCTTTATCAGGTTTCTCCGGGAGTTTTTCGCAGATGATAGCTGCAGCACCTGATGCAACAGCATTCATTATAAAATCGTGACCATCGTTATTATAACCTTTTACTGCGACAAAGAGGGAGCCTGCTGTTACCTTTCTGGAATCAAATACAATACTTTCAACAGGTGTATTTGCGTCGCCTGTAATGGCGACTACTTCGATTCCGTTCAATATTTCCTTAATCTTCATCATATCACATATTCATATCAAGTGAGACAACGGAGCCGGGTGAATATCTTGCTCCATGTTCCGGTGATTGCCTCAGCACTCTTCCCTTTCCGGTGTATCTTACTCTCAGTCCTGAATTTTCAAGCAGAAATAATGCATCCCTCAGGCTCATACCCCTTACATCGGGGACAAGGCCTCTCTGTATCTTTATTCCTGCAAGTCTTATTGTGTCTCCGCTTTCACGAGTAGCCACCCACTCATCATCAACTGTCCGCCTGTAGCGAACATTTAGATTTCTGAGCACCTCATTCAGATCTTCCCTGTAGCCGTTGCCAACCTCCGGTGCCGCAACAATTAGATTGTCGCTATTTTCAGGTTTGTAGTCACGAAAGAACCGTGTTGCATAAACCTTGTCGGAGATCTCCCTGAATACAGCTCCTGCAACCAGGTTGCCATAATATACCCCATTTGATGGTGCATTGACCACAACGATACAGGAGTAAAGAGGATTCTCTGCCGGGAAATAACCAACAAAAGATGCCTGGTATGAGATTACAGCATTCTGACGGTAACCTGACTTACCTTTTGCGATCTGAGCAGTGCCGGTCTTTCCCGCTATTTTGTAATTCTGGTTATTAAGGTTGGTCGCCGTTCCGCGTTCCACAACCCCTTCCATCATCTTCATGGCTTTCCTGATCGTGGAGCGGGAGGCTATTGAATTGATTATTACCTCGGGGCCGAATCTTTTTATAACAGATCCATTGCTGAGTATTTCCGTGACAAACCTTGGTCTCATCATCCTTCCATCATTTGCAACGGCATTATAGAAAGTGAGTATCTGCATGGGCGTCATCTGTACCTCATAACCGTGAGACATCATCGGGAGGGAAAGACCCGACCATAGCTTATCACCCGGATATCTGACAAGAGGAGCCCCTTCACCCTTGATCTGCAGATTTAGTTTTTCATTCAGCTTCATTGCATAAAGCCTGTTAACAAACTCACGTGGATTTTCCTTATAATGTTCGAAAATCAGTTTTGATGTACCTACATTGGATGATTTCTCAAATACCTGTTTTACAGTAAGTTTACCATATCCATCCTCTTTGGTATCTCTGATTATCTGATTATAGAATTTTACACTGCCTGTACCTGTGTCCACGATATCACCGGTATCGATTACCCCGTCTTCAAGTGCAGCCATAAGGGCAGGCAGTTTGAATGTAGAACCCGGCTCGGTGCTCTCTCCCACAGCATAATTATATGTTTCGTGATAATCACCATCACTTCCTATTTCGAGGTTGGTAATAGCTTTTACATCTCCAGTTGCTACTTCCATCAGCACAGCACATCCGTGATGTGCATTATGCTTACGGAGCTGATTCACAAGAGCCGTTGCTGCCACATCCTGAAGATCGATATCTAAAGTTGTCACAACATCATCTCCGTCAACTGACTCGACACTGTTTGTATTATCTACAGTGATCCAGTCGCCGCCGGTAAGCCTCTGCTTTACTGCCACTCCGTTCCTGCCTGCAAGCTCCTTATCAAAAGAACCTTCAATACCAACCTCATTTCCTTCATTCCCGAGATTCAGGTAACCTATTGTTCGGGCAGCCAGCTCATTATTGGGAAGAATTCTCCGGTTTTCAGCCTGGGCAACCATCCCTCCCTTGTACTGTCCTTCACGGAATATAGGAAGCTCCTTCAGCTTTTTCAGTGTCTCATAATCCACTTTTCTTTTGATTAGCAGATACCTGTCTCCCTTCTTCCTTGCATTGATAATAAGCTCTTTCCATCCTGATGCCGATCTTTCTCCAAGATAGCGGGCAAGGCCTGCTGATAATCCGTTTATCCCGCCTGAGAAGGTTGAAGGTGTCATACCAGTGCTCCTGGTATCCATATAGATTGTATAATATGGAACAGAGCTGGCAAGCAAACGACCATCGTCTGTTAGAATATCTCCCCTGTTGGCCTGAATTTCCCCTGTTTTGAAGACATATCTCTCACTCATATCGGCCCATTTGCCGTGCTGAACATATTGAAGAATGAGAATCCGGATAAGCAGGGCAGCAGCAAGTACGGCTATTGCAAAATATACAACGCCACTACGCCACACTATTTCATCCCTGATTGCCATTCTTCCTATTTTCTGTTAACAAGCAGTTTATACGGAGGAGTTTTGAGCTCCTCAAGATTCAATCCCTTTTCCCTTACAAGCCTGTACACCTCCGATTGTCTGGATACATACATCAGATCAGCAGAAGTGGAAAGTGATTCTGCTTTCAGGTCCTTCACCTCTCTCTGAAGCCTGCCCGATTCCCTGGTAATCTTTTCTGCATGAAATCTGTTTCCGATGTAAAAGGCTGCCAGCAGGGTAACCAGTGAGACATATCCCAGATTTTTCAGGATAATCTTTTCTGAGATCATGCTTCCGCTGAGAAGTTCCTTAATGAAACCCGAAGCTTTTACCTGTTTGGCGCTATTTTCCTTCTCCTCAGCCATAAGTCAGATTTTTTCTGCGACCCGTAATCTTGCACTTCTCGCTCTTTTGTTTTCTGCTATCTCCTCTTCTCCCGGGGTAATTCCTTTCCGTGTTATTATTCTGAACGGAGTCTCAATATTCCCGTAAAAGTCTTTTTTCTCCTCACCCTCAAAATTCCCTGTCCTCATGAAGTTTTTTACAACCCTGTCCTCCAGAGAATGATATGTTATTACTACCAGACGGCCTCCCGGGGCTAAAACATCCAGCGCCTGTTCCAGCATCTCCTTTAGAAAATCAATTTCGTGATTAACCGCTATCCGCAAACCCTGGAACAACTTCGCATAAAACTTATGTTCCTGTCTGTGCGGAGCCATCATTCCCACAGCATCCATGATATCTTTAACTGTTGCAAGTGGCCGGATGGTGCGAAAAGCCACAATTTCCCTTGCAATCCTTCGTGAATTTGTAAGCTCGCCAAAGTTGTAAAACAGATTTGCAAGCAATGGTTCATCCATGGTATTCAGAAGATAAGCGGCTGTTACAGTACCTGCTGTATTCATTCTCATGTCGAGTGGTGCATCCTGCCTGAAAGTAAATCCCCTTGAAGGTTCATCGAACTGATGGAAGGAGACTCCAAGATCAGCAATGAGGCCATCTACTGACTTTATTCCGTTAAAGTGAAGATTGTTCCTGAGAAACCGGAAATTCTGATTCAGGAAGAGGAATCTTTTATCAGCAGGTACATTCACTGCTGCATCATCATCCTGATCAAATGCTATTAACTTACCCTTTTCAAGCCGTTTCAGAATCTCCATCGAATGTCCTCCTCCTCCGAATGTAACATCAACATAAATGCCATCAGGCTTCAGATTCAGCCCATCAATACTCTCCTTGAGCAGTGCGGGAATATGGTATGCCATTATTTTTCAGGATCATTTGTACTACCACCCATAAGCTTCTCTGCCAGGTCAGCAAAGTCGCCTGCAGCCATATCGATCTTGTCGTAGACACTTTCTGCCCATATCTCAATGCGTCCATCCTGCCCTGCCAGTACAACATCCCTTTCTGCACCAATAAGGTCCATCAGACGTTTCGGTATCAACAGGCGGTTGTTATTGTCGAGCGAGAGATCTGCCGTACCTTTGAAAAAATTCCTGATGAACATATTATGCTCACGGTTATAGGGGTTTATCCTTTTTCTGATCTTGTCAAGCTGTCTGTTCCAATCCTCAATGGAATAAAGCACCAGACAGTTCTCAAAGATGTCCTTACGCACCACAAAATGATCCTGTGCATCAGCAGGCATCTGCTTTTTGAATGCCATCGGAAGGATAATCCTCCCCTTGACATCCACTTTGCACGCGTAATCACCTATAAATGTGGCCATCCTCGCTTTTTGATTAAAAGGCTAAAATAAGTAAAAAATATCCACTTTACTCCACTTTGCCCCACTTTTTTACGTGCATGTTAATAACTTTTACATTGAGATCAATTGTAAGTAACTTAAAAGGAAGTAAATAAATGATCTTTGGGGCATCATGAACTCACCACTTTATGGACCATAGATTAAGTCTAAGCTTCTGCCTTACAGGACTCTGTGTGACTCTGTGCCCCCTCTGTGCCCTCTGTGTAAGTTCTTAAATTATTGTTACACAGAGTCCCGATGGCTATCGGGACACAGAGAATACACAGAGGAACACAGAGAAAGATAATATGGAAGCCTCAACTATTTCAAAAGCCCTCTTTTTAGAAAAGCTGGGGATGAAAAGTATAAGATAGCCTTAAAGCAAATATTGTCAGCAAAGCAAAGTATTAGAGTGTGAATGACGGCGACTGATATTTTTTGATAATTTTGAGTCGGAGATTTTAATCCACCCCAGAAGAATGGATACCGGAAAATCAAAAAAAAAGGTCCCTAAAATTGACGTTGAAAAGGTTCTTTATTCCAAGAATCCTGGTCTCAGAAAAGTAGTTCCTAAATTCCTTGTAAATTATTTGAAAAGGATTGTCCATCAGGATGATCTTAACTATTTTCTTGAAACCTGGGGCCATCTCAGGGATGCTGAATTAATTGGAGCAATGCTGGATTATCTTGGCATAAGTTACAAGGTTAAAGGGACTGAAAATATTCCATCATCAGGCCGGTATATATTTGTCTCGAATCACCCTCTCGGCGGACTTGACGGACTTGTATTTATATATGAATTATCGAAGTTTTATACTGATCTTAAGTTTCCGGTTAATGATATCCTCACCAATATTGAAAATGTATCAGGCATTTTTCTGCCGGTAAATAAGCATGGCCCGCAGGGAAAAGAAGCTGCCAGAATCATTGAAGAAGCTTATGGATCAGATAGTCAGATTTTATATTTTCCGGCGGGACTATGTTCGAGAAAAAAAAGGGGGATAATCAAAGATCTACAATGGCATAAAAGCTTTATAACTAAGTCGATACAACACAGAAGAGACATTATACCTGCCTACTTTTCAGGAAGGAACTCCGACTTTTTTTACAATCTCTCAAACATCAGAAAGTTTATTGGTCTGAAAGCCAACATTGAGATGCTTTATCTGGCCGATGAGATGTTCATGCAGAGAGGCAAGGAGATCCGGCTGGTCTTTGGCAAGTCAATCCCATGGCAGACATTCGACAAAAGCAGGTCAGCAGTGGAATGGGCTGATTGGGTTAAATCAAAATCATACGAACTGGAATCTGAAGGTCCGGAATAATCGACGAATCAAAAAAAACTGTACCTTGCATTTGAATTTTTATTGAATTTATTCGGATATCTTTTTACTTTTTATCAAGATTGCATGAAACCTGTTGTTGATCAGCTGCCTAAAGATCAGATAATTGCCGAACTAACACCCGACAAGTTGCTCCGCAGAACGAATAATGGCAACAATGAGGTATATGTTTTTGATAATAACAACTCCCCTTCTCTAATGCAGGAAGTCGGTCGTGTAAGGGAGCTTACATTCCGTCATGCCGGAGGAGGCACAGGAAAGGAGATTGATATTGATGAATTTGACACTGCAATTATTGCACCTCAGAAGCAGCTCATAGTATGGGATCCTGAAAACAGGGAGATCATTGGCGGATACCGTTTTTATTTTCCTGAAAAAGGGCAGGCAGAATATGATATAAATAAGCTCGCCTCATCAGCCTACTTTCATTTTTCAGATAAATTCATGAAAAAATATTTTCCTCATCTGATGGAGCTTGGCAGGTCGTTTGTTCATCCTGACTACCAGTCGCGCACTATGGGAAGGAAGAGTCTTTTTGCCCTTGACAACCTGTGGGATGGATTGGGCGCAATCATCATTGACAATCATCATCTTAAGTATCTTTTTGGCAAGGTTACCATGTATCCCCATTTCAATCCTAAAGCCAGGAACATGATACTCTATTTTCTCAAAAGGCACTTCAACGATCCTGATGGTCTGGTTATTCCTATTGATCCTGCCAACATTGAGATTCACCAGGAAGAGATGAGGAAGATTTTCCGGGCATGGAGGTATAAGGAGAATTATAAGATCCTCTCAAGAGGTTAGAAACCTGAATGAGAATATTCCGCCCCTTATCAATGCCTATATGAATTTATCCCCAACGATGCGTACATTCGGCACCTTTATAAATCACAAATTCGGGAATGTTGAGGAGACAGGAATCATGATAACCCTGAGGGACATATATGTTGAAAAGATAAATCGTCATCTCGCCTCCTATAAGAAGGATTTTCAGATAACATGGTTTTCGCATGAGAATCAGTAAGCCCTGATATTCCTTCCCTCCACATAATTTTTGAATGACTGGTTCACCACTTTATTTCCTCCCGGAGTAGGGTAATTGCCTGTGAAATACCAGTCACCGGTATGCCCGGGACAAGCCTCATGGAGACCTTCAACTGATTGAAATACAATATCAACTTCTGCATTAATCTCTTCTGACCTCAGTAACTCCGAGATCTTTTTTGAGATTTCATCAGGGCAGAATGGCTTATAAATTTCCTTAACGACGTTCCTCATCTCTTCAACAGGCTTTAAGAGTTCAACAAGAGCTTCATCATAAATGGTCTGAATCAGCGATGCCCTTCCGGTATCCTTTAAAAGCTCTATTGCAGCCTTGAATGCTATAAAGTCTCCAAGTTTTGCCATGTCAATTCCATAGCAGTCGGGATACCTCAATTGTGGTGATGAGGATACCACAACAATTTTTTTAGGATCTAGTTTATCAAGTATCCTGATAATACTTTGTTTGAGGGTGGTGCCCCTAACAATTGAATCATCGATAACAACCAGGTTGTCCAAACCTGGCCTTATAACTCCATAGGTAACATCATACACATGTCCTACAAGGTCATCACGTCCTTTATCCTCAGATATGAAGGTCCTCAGCTTTGCGTCTTTTACAGCGATCTTATCGACACGGGGTCTTTGCTGCATAATCTCCTCAAGCTTCTCCCTGGTCAGTTCTTTGCCTGCGCTTACGATTTTCTCGATCTTTGCACTGTTCAGATAAGTTTCAACTCCCTTTATCAATCCGTAGAAGGCGCTTTCGGCAGTGTTTGGAATATATGAAAAGACAGTATTGTCAAGGTCATAGTTTACAGATTTCAGAACAGGGTGGGTCAACAGTTCCCCCAGTTTTTTCCTTTCACGGTAGATAGCCTCGTCGGTACCGCGTGAAAAATATATCCTTTCAAAAGAGCATTTTCTTTGTTCTGTTTCTTCTCTGAGCTTCTCAATTGATGTATGCCCTGAAGCCTTTATTATTATGGCGCTGGCAGGTGGAAGTTCAATTACGTCTTCTGTTTTTGCATCAAATATAGTTTGAATAACAGGACGTTCTGATGCAACAACAACCACTTCATCATCAATATAATAATATGCAGGCCTGATACCAGCCGGATCTCTCATCACAAAGGCATCCCCATGGCCTATCATCCCTGTCATCGCATATCCGCCATCCCAGTTTCTGCTTGCCTTTCTTAAAATCGAGGCAACATCCATATTACTCTCAATAAGAGGCGATATATCATGTTTTGAATATCCCTGATCCTTAAACCTACGGAAGAGCCTTTCATTTTCCTCATCAAGCCGGTGGCCAACATTCTCCAGTATAGTTACTGTATCGGAGAAGTCAACCGGGGTCTGTCCCAGCCTGACAAGACTGCTGAAAACTTCACCTACGTTTGTCAGGTTGAAATTGCCGGCCATCACCAGGTTTCTGGATTTCCAGTTATTCTCCCTGCTTACAGGATGAACATAGTCGATATTATAATTACCATAAGTTCCATACCGGAGATGACCAAGGTAAATATCGCATGCAAAAGGTACTTTGGCCCTTATAAAGTCGGGGTTATTGAACTCCTCTCCGCTTCTTCTTTTCACTGCGTCAATATCCTGATAAATAGCTGTAAAAATCTCTTTTATCGGATTTGCGAGGTTAGATCTCTGCCTGAAAATATATCTGTTCCCGGGTGATAAATTCAATTTTATCCCTGCTATGCCTGCACCGTCCTGTCCCCTGTTATGCTGCTTCTCCATCATCAGGTACATCTTCTGCAGGCCATAATTCCAGGTACCGTATTTTTCAATATAAAATTCCAGCGGCTTGCGCAATCTTAACATTGCAATGCCACATTCGTGTTTGATTTTATCACTCATAATTATTTTGTATTCAGGTCCGGGAAATTAATTATATCAGGGACCAGATAGGCATCGGGAAATTCTTTGCTAACCAGCAGAAATAACCTTGTTGCCTCTGTTTTTGTTCGAAAATCTCCGACTCTTATTTTGAAATAGCCTGGCTCGGCGTACAGCGCGTATGAAACAATATCAGGAAATTTGCTGATAAATGCTGCTCTTGCCTTATTTGATTCTTCCCTGGCATTTCTGTTTGAACTGCTGTAAATCTGTATTCTGAATCCTTTCATGCCGTATCTTCCGTTGTCACGGTAGATATTCTCGTTTTTCAGAATATATCTGCTGATAAGTGAATCAATTGACGGATCCTGTAATATTCTCAGTTGTCCCTGCAGATTATTGTCAGAAGGCTTGAAGAGTTCAGCTGTTTTTACAAATGCCTGTGCTGTAATGATTCCTGTTGAAAAGAACAGAATTGAGAAAAAGAAAATTACATTTCTGATCATGCCGCAAAAATAATCATTCCCTGACAGGTTAGAAAGGTATTTCCTTGATTTATTAATTTTTTCCACGTTGTAGCTGTTATCCCAGTTCAGCAGCGAGTTCGTCAGTCATTTCAAGGTTATGATATACAAATTGGATATCATCATCATCTTCAAGAGTATCAATCAGTCTCAGAACTTTTTTTGAAGAGTCAAGATCGAGTTTCTTGGTATCGTTCGGGATCCGCTTCAGTCCGGCCTCCTGCGGTTCAATCCCCAGTTCATTAAGTTTCCTGTTTATACTCCCGAAATCTTCCTTAGCGCATGTGACTGTAAGTATATCGCCTTCAACCTCAAAATTCTCCGCTCCGGCATCAATCATCTCCAGTTCGATATCTTCGAGGGATAGACCTTCACTTTTTATTGAAAAAACACCTTTTCTGTCAAATACGAAACTGAGTGATCCGTTGGTGCCGAGGTTCCCTCCATGTTTATTGAAAGCCGACCTTACGGCAGCTACTGTCCTGTTATTATTATCAGTAAGACATTCTACAAAGACAGCAACCCCGTTTGAAGCATATCCCTCAAAGGAGGTCTCAATAAAGCTTTCAGCTTCGGCACCGGTTGCTTTCTTTATCGCCCGTTCAATATTGTCCTTGGGCATATTGGCACCTTTGGCATTCTGCACTGCAAGCCTGAGCCGGGCATTTGTTTCGGGATCACTTCCTCCCTCTTTTGCTGCAATTATTATCTCTTTGATGATCTTTGTAAAGATCTTTCCTCTTTTTGCGTCAATTGCACCCTTTTTCCGCTTTATTGTTGACCATTTACTATGACCTGACATACCTTGAAAGATTGATTTTATTGCTGCAAATTTAAATAATTCTTTCATACCTCATTCATACTTTATAGATTTGTGGCAAATTGAAAATGAAAGGGAGACGGTGTGAATGGGAGAAAGGGAGAATGGGAGAATGGGAGAAAGAGAGAATGGGAGACAGGGACAAGGAGACAGTTAGGAAATAACACTGTTTTAATAACTGAGTTTATAATGCCGAATAAGAAAGTATATATAGAAACATATGGTTGTCAGATGAACGTCGCTGACAGTGAGGTTGTTGTTTCAATTCTTAAGAAAGCCGGGTATGAGCCGGCTGACAATATAAATGACGCGGGGTTAATACTGATTAACACCTGTTCCATCCGCGATAATGCCGAGCAGAGGATCTGGGGACGCCTTACTGCCATAAGCCATCTCAGGAAGAAGCGAAAAGATCTTAAGATTGGAATTATCGGATGTATGGCTGAGAGGCTGAAGGAGAAACTGCTTGAGACAGATCAGCTGGTTGATCTGGTTGTCGGACCCGATGCCTACCGTGAGCTTCCAATCCTTGTGGCAGAAGCCGAGGCAGGGCATAAGGCGGTTAATGTTCTGCTCTCACGTGAAGAGACCTATGCCGATATTACTCCAGTTAGAATGGACAAGAACGGGGTATCATCCTTTGTTTCGATAATGAGAGGCTGCAATAATATGTGTGCTTACTGTGTTGTTCCCTACGTCCGCGGAGCCGAAAGAAGCCGTAATCCGGATTCCATTCTGAAGGAGGTTAAAGATTTGTTCGGAATGGGTTACAGGGAAGTTACTCTGCTGGGACAGAATGTCGATTCCTATAATTGGGATCAGGATGGTTCATTAACAGGTTTCCCGGAACTGCTTGAGAAGGTTGCTGCATTATCACCACTTATGCGGGTAAGGTTTTCGACCTCTCATCCCAAGGATATCTCTGATGAACTTCTGTATGTTATAGCGGGAAATCCGAATATCTGCAAACATATACATCTGCCGGCCCAGAGCGGAAGCAGCCGCATACTTAAGCTGATGAACCGTGAATATACAAGGGAATGGTATCTTGAACGTGTAAATGCAATACGCAGGATAATACCTGATTGCGCCCTGTCGACTGACATGATCACGGGTTTCTGCACTGAAACTGATGAGGATCACAGGGATTCACTCTCTCTGATGGAGCAGGTCGGATATGATTTCGCATATATGTTCAAGTACAGTGAACGACCCGGAACAAAAGCAGCCAGGAAGTATGCTGATGATGTATCTGAAAATATTAAATCAGAAAGGCTCAGTGAAATGATAGCCTTGCAGGGCAGGCTTTCTGCAATATCAAAAAAGCATGATGTCGGGAAAACCTTTGAGGTTCTTGTTGAAGGAACATCGAAAAGGTCTGCTGAGTTCCTCTCAGGCCGTAATTCTCAGAATAAGGTAGTTGTTTTTCCGGGAACAGATCACGCAAGGGGAGAATATGTAAATGTCACAATTGAGAGATGCACTTCGGCAACTCTCATAGGAAGAAAAGCATAATTTTTTATTTATTATCCTTCCCTCCCAGTATCAGATGCAGTTCTTCCAGCTGTTTTCCAGAGATCCGTGAAGGGGAATCCAGCATTACATCCCTACCTGAATTGTTTTTCGGGAAGGCAATAAAATCGCGGATGGAATCCTGTCCTCCAAGCATCGCTACCCACCTGTCAAAACCGAAGGCAACGCCTCCGTGAGGAGGAGCTCCGTACTTGAAAGCATTAAGGAGAAAGCCAAATTGCTCATTAGCCTCTTCATCACTGAAGCCAAGCACTTTAAACATTTGTTTCTGAACTGTTGCGTCATGTATTCTCACTGAACCGCCTCCTATTTCCACGCCATTGATAACAAGGTCATAGGCATTGGCTCTCACCTTTGCAGGATCACTCTCCAGCAATTGGAGATCTTCCGGTATTGGTGAGGTAAATGGATGATGCATGGCAAAGAATCTCTTTTCCTCTTCATCCCACTCAAGCAGCGGGAAATCAATAACCCACAGCGGCACGAATTTATCTTTTTGCCTGAGTCCCAGCCTGCTGCCCATCTCAAGTCTCAGTTCCGAAAGTGCGGTGAGTGTTTTTTTCCTGTCACCGGACAGAAGCATCAGCAGGTCACCGGGCTGGGCTTTCATACTCTCAGCCCATATTTTAAGATCTTCGGGAGAATAAAATTTATCAACTGATGATTTTATTGTACCATCTGTGCCGTATCTGACATATATAAGCCCCTTTGCCCCTATCTGTGGTCTTCTTACAAATTCAGTGAGCTCATCTATCTGCTTTCTGGTATATTCTGAGCAACCTGTTGCACATATACCTCCTACGTATTCAGCACTGTCAAAGACAACAAATCCTTTCCCGCGGACTACTTCCGTAACATCAGTGAATCTCATCCCAAACCTGAGATCCGGCTTGTCAGAACCGTAAAACTCCATAGCCTCTTTATAACTCATCCTCAAAAAAGGATCTCCAAATTCTATATCCCTGAGCTGTTTAAAAAGATACTTTCCAAGTCCTTCAAAAGTATTGAGAATGTCCTCCCTCTCCACAAATGACATCTCACAGTCGATCTGTGAAAACTCAGGTTGTCTGTCTGCCCTTAAATCTTCATCCCTGAAGCATTTTACAATCTGAAAATACTTATCAAAACCTGCCACCATCAGAAGCTGTTTCAGTGTCTGCGGTGATTGGGGCAGCGCATAGAAGGTTCCCGGCTGCATCCTGGAAGGCACTACAAAGTCGCGTGCTCCTTCCGGTGTTGACTTGATCAGTACAGGTGTTTCAACCTCGATGAAGCCAATTGAATCCATATACTTCCGAACCTCCTGTGCAAAACGGTGACGAAGAATGATATTATCCTTAACATTCGCCCTCCTGAGGTCAAGATAACGGTATTTCATCCTCAGCTCCTCACCTCCGTCAGTCTCCTCCTCGATTGTAAATGGTGGAATCTCGCTTCTGTTAAGTATTGTGATTTCTTCAGTATCTATTTCGATCTCTCCTGTTGGGATCTTCAGGTTTTTATTACTCCGCTCCCTCACCTTTCCGGAAGCCTGTACAACAAACTCACGGCCAAACTTGCGGGCTTGCTCACACAGAGCACTGTTTGTTTCCATGTTAAAAACCAGCTGGGTGATGCCATATCTGTCCCGGAGATCGACAAAAGTCATTCCTCCAAGATCCCTTGACTTCTGTACCCAGCCAGATAATATAACATCCTGGCCCTCATTCTTCATATTCAGCTCCCCGCAAGTGTGTGTCCTGTACATTTCGTTTTGTTTAAAATTTCAGCAAAAATAAGAAATTATCGGATGCCTATGGAAAGTGAAATCTCAATTTTCTTTCTACTTTTAGAGGACAATTATTATAATATGTCTCAGAGAAAGGAAGAGCTCTATATGAAAGCGGCGCTGGCTGAAGCATATAAAGCTTATGAAAAGCAGGAGATTCCTGTTGGTGCAGTGGTTGTATGTGATGAAATGATAATTGCCAGAGCTCACAATCTGACAGAAACATTAAAGGATCCGACAGCACATGCTGAGATGCAGGCAATAACTGCCGCAACAAACTGGCTGGGAGGCAAATATCTCACCGGCTGCACTATCTATATCACTCTTGAGCCTTGCGGGATGTGTGCAGGAGCCATTGGCTGGAGCCAGGCCTCCGCACTTGTCTATGGGGCAGGGGATGATAAAAAAGGTTACAGGGCAGTATCAGGATCACTTCTGCATCCGAAGACCAGTGTTATTGCAGGGATACTTGAGGACGAATGCAGGGAGATATTGGTGAAGTTTTTCAGGACGAAGAGATAAGAAGAATCGCAGATCATAAAGTGTATTATAGAAAAGTGATTTGGAACAAGATATTGCATTACCTTGAATTACGATTAATTTTACTTAATTTTATTGTATGACTTTCGACAACAGCAAAACGATAATCAGTCTCCGGATAAAGCTATTCGGAGCTACAGTTGTTATTCTTGCATTTATTGTACTGACATATATTGCAAAAATGATAAAATATCCACTGCTTGGAATGAGTGAAACCACATGGACGCTCATCCTTGTAGGCCTGTATCTTGCTTATGCATTCATGCCGATGTTTCTCAATTACCAGTATATTTATTTTTCAGATGAAGGAGAGAATATAATCTTCAGATATTTCTCGGCAGGTATTGTAGGGGGTAAAAAGAATTCAATAGAGATCAGCAAGAGGACATTTTCGGGCTTCAGGAGCAAAGGTCGCTTTTTTGGTCTTATTCAGAGCATTACTCTTTATCAGAAGCTGCCCGAAGGCATTGCAACATATCCTCCGGTATATATCAGTGCGCTCTCACGTGCCGAGAGGAATAAAATAACCGGATTGCTGAATCAGTACATTATTAAGGAGTGAAGGTTATCATCTGATAACATGAGTTTTATCATTTTTAATATTCTTTAACAACCACAAATTTGATATATCATTTTTATCCGGATTAATAATTAAAATATTAGAATAATGAATGTAGATAAAATCATGAATAACCTCGAAAAGAAGCATCCCGGAGAGGTTGAATATTTACAGGCTGTAAGAGAAGTACTGGAATCAATTGAGGAGGTTTATAACGAGAATCCGCAGTTTGAATCTGCAAATATTATTGAAAGGATTATTGAACCTGACCGGGTTCTGACATTTAAGGTTCCATGGGTTGATGATGAAGGTAATGTAAAGGTAAACCTGGGTTACAGGATCCAGTATAACAATGCCATAGGACCATATAAAGGGGGGCTTCGCTTCCACCCGAGTGTTAACCTCTCAATCCTTAAGTTTCTCGGATTTGAACAGATATTTAAAAATGCCCTTACAACTCTCCCGATGGGAGGTGGAAAGGGAGGATCTGACTTTGATCCCAAAGGGAAATCAAATGCTGAAGTAATGCGTTTTTGTCAGGCTTTCATGCTTGAACTGTGGAAGTACATCGGACCTGAAACTGATGTTCCTGCAGGGGATATTGGTGTTGGGGGCCGTGAAATAGGATTCTTATATGGAATGTACAAGCGTCTCGCCGGCGATCATACCGGAGTACTGACAGGGAAAGGCAGCAACTGGGGCGGATCACTTGTTCGTCCGGAAGCTACAGGATACGGATGTGTATACTTTGCCAAAGAGATGCTTGCCACACGCGGCGAAACATTCAAGGATAAAAGAGTTGCTATAAGCGGATTCGGCAACGTGGCCTGGGGCGCTGCACTTAAGGCCACCGAGCTTGGGGGCAAGGTTGTTACTATTTCCGGACCAGACGGTTATGTTTATGATCCGGATGGAATCTCAGGTAAAAAAATTGAATACATGCTCGAGCTTCGCGCATCGAATGAAGATGTGGTAAAGCCATACTCCTACGCTTTTGAAGGAGTCGAATTTCATGCGAACAAGCACCCCTGGGAAGTAAAGGTTGACATTGCCCTCCCATGTGCCACGCAGAATGAATTAAACGGTGAAGACGCTGAAAATCTGATCAAAAATGGTTGTATATGTGTATGTGAAGGCGCGAATATGCCAAGCACTCCTGAAGCCATTGAGATCATTCAGAAAAACGGTCTCCTATTTGCACCAGGCAAAGCATCTAATGCCGGCGGTGTGGCCACATCCGGACTGGAGATGACCCAGAATGCCATGAAGCTCAGATGGAACAGTCAGGAAGTTGATGACCGTCTTCACGAGATCATGTGTAATATACACAGCCAGTGCGTACGCCATGGCAAGAGAGAAAACGGGTATGTTGATTATGTAAAGGGCGCCAATATTGCAGGATTCCTGAAGGTGGCGAATTCTATGCTGGATATGGGGGTGATTTAGGGCGGAAGGGCAAGATGCGCAGGGCGCAGGCTTTGCCAGCCGAAGCTTCAGCGAAGGCTGGGCACAGAGTAATTAGCTCAGAGCAGAGAGCGGAGAACCCAGAACCCAGAATCCAGAACCCAGCACCAATCTTAATGATATTTTTCAGAAAAAAGAGCCGGCTTTCCGACTCTTTTTTTTTATCTTTACTTGTCTCATTTTCCTGTGCTATGTCAGAAGTTTCGCTTAAGCATAAAATTGCATTAGGCCTCATTCCGCGCATTGGAGATATTAATGCGCGCAAGCTTGTTTCCCACTTCGGAGGCGTGGAAGCCATATTTCAGGAATCTTACAGGAATCTTATTAAAATACCCGGCATCGGTTCAGGTCTTGCAGCCAGTATAACCGACCGATCTTATCTGGATATCGCTGAGAAGGAGGCAGAATATATAACCCGGAACAATATAAAAGCCTTTTTCTACCTCGATGCCAATTACCCTTTCAGGCTGAGGCAATGCGATGATTCCCCGGTGATATTTTTCTTTAAGGGCGATTGCGATCTTGATTCGGCTAAGCTCATCAGCGTGGTTGGAACGCGGAATGCCACTCTGAGGGGAAAAGAGCTATGCGAAAAGTTCATCGGCAGACTCGCGGAAGGGAATCCTGATCTGATAATTGTAAGCGGACTGGCTTACGGAATTGACATAGCCGCTCATAAAGCCGCACTCTCCTATAACCTGAGAACAATAGCTGTACTGGGCCATGGGGTTAAGACAATATATCCTTCAGTTCATACTCCGGTTGCCAGATCGATTGTAAACAATGGAGGATTGCTCACCGATTTCCTTTCTGATGCGCTTCCGGAACGGAATAACTTCCTTAAACGAAACCGGATAATTGCCGGTCTTTCTGATGCTACACTTGTGGTGGAATCAGGCATAAAAGGAGGTGCACTTATAACAGCTGATATAGCAAACTCTTACAACAGGGATGTGTTTGCGATCCCCGGAAGACCTGATGATCAGTGGTCAGCGGGATGCAACGACCTGATAAGGAATAATAAAGCTGCGCTTGTGGAACGTGCTGAGGATATTGAATATTTCCTGAACTGGAAGAGTGAAAAATCAAAACTTCCTATCCAGAGAACATTATTCTCGGAACTTGATGAAAATGAGAAAATTGTTTATGAATTACTTGTAAAAAACGGAGAGTTGAATATAGATACCATCTGCAGAACCACCGGGATCCCGGTTTACAAATTGTCTTCCCTCCTGCTCCAGATGGAATTCAAAGGCATACTGAAATGCTATCCCGGGAATCTTTATCAAACGGTTTGAATTTATAACAGGATGTCATTAAGTGGTCATTAAGTAGTCATTAGGTAGTCATTAGGTAGTCACTAAAAATAAAACTTTACGGACATGAAATTAGAAGAGTTGCAGGTTTATAAATTATCTATGGAAATTGCTGAAAAAATCTGGACCATTGTAATTAAATGGGATTATTTTACAAAGGACACCATTGGTAAACAGTTAGTAAAAGCCGCTGACTCTATAGCTGCAAACCTCAGTGAAGGTTTTGGCAGATTTCATTTCAAAGAAAATACAAATTTTAGTTATTACTCCCGTGGATCATTATATGAGACAAAAACCTGGCTGGTAAAAGCCCATAACAGAAATCAGATTTCAAATGAGGATTTTGAAATATTTCTCCACGAAATCGATTTAATCGGAGTAAAACTTAATAATTATATCAAATCAATTGGCAAAAAATCCATCTAATGACTATTAATGACCCTATTCCGCTAAAGCTTCGCAGGGCAATGCGCATGCAGCACCAATGACAATCGAATGACGGCCGAATGCTAAATGAGTTTTGAATGACGGCCGAAGGCCAAATGACCATTAATGACGCGCAGCGCAAATGACCATTGAATGACTGCCGAAGGCCCAATGACAACCTAATTTCTTCGGGCTTCGGTCTTCGGCTTCCGACTTGGACTTCGGACTTCGGACTTCGGACTGAATATATTTCTTAAATAATAACTGGCCTTTTACTTTATATTTTGTAAATTTAGCTTCCAGCAAGAGCTTCTAACTTTAAATTAATAAGATATGGATCCGAGAGTTCAACAATTTATGGCTATGATCAGGGCCAAAAATCCTGGAGAAAATGAGTTCCATCAGGCTGTTCAGGAGGTTGCAGAATCACTGATACCCTACATCGACGAAAATCCGAGATATAAGCATGCGAAAATCCTTGAGAGAATTGCCGAGCCGGAGCGCACAATTATCTTCAGGGTTCCATGGCTGGATGACAAAGGCGAGATCCAGATAAACCGCGGCTACAGGATTGAAATGAACAGTGCCATCGGTCCATATAAGGGAGGACTGAGACTTCATCCGACGGTTAACCTGGGGATCCTGAAATTCCTTGCCTTTGAGCAGGTTTTCAAAAACAGTCTGACGACCTTGCCGATGGGTGGCGGCAAAGGCGGGTCGGATTTTGATCCGAAAGGCAAGTCAGACAACGAGGTTATGAGATTCTGCCAGAGCTTTATGTCTGAACTCTTCCGGCATATTGGAGCAGACACCGATATCCCTGCCGGTGATATCGGTGTTGGAGGTCGTGAGATAGGATATCTTTTCGGGCAGTACAAAAGGTTGAAGAATGAGTTTACCGGTGTACTTACGGGTAAAGGCATTGAATGGGGCGGATCACTTATCCGTCCTGAAGCGACAGGTTATGGTGCAACATATTTTGCCCAGGAGATGCTCTCGACGCGTGGCGAGAGTCTGACTGGAAAAGTGGTATGTATATCGGGCTCCGGAAATGTCGCACAATTTGCAACTGAAAAAGTAACTGAAATGGGAGGGAAAGTTGTTACTTTGTCAGATTCGAACGGGTTTATTTATGATCCCAGGGGAATTGATAAGGAAAAACTAAAATTTGTGATGGAATTGAAGAATACCAGGCGGGGCAGGATAAATGAATATGCTGAGAAATATGGCGTTGAATATTTTGAAGGAAAAAGGCCATGGAGTATCAAGTGTGACATAGCAATGCCAAACGCCACTCAGAATGAAATAAATGAAGAAGAGGCTAAAATGCTTGTAAAGAACGGATGTATTTGCATATCAGAAGGGGCTAATATGCCCTCCACTCCTGATGCAGTTGAGGTATTTCTTAAATCGAAGATACTTTATGGTCCGGGAAAGGCTGCCAACGCAGGAGGAGTAGCAACTTCAGGTCTTGAGATGACTCAGAATTCAATGAGGCTTCCCTGGTCTAGAGAAGAGGTCGACGAGAAGCTTCAGGTTATAATGAAGAATATTCACAATACCTGTGTCAAATACGGCACAAAAGAGGATGGATTTATTAATTATGTAGATGGCGCCAATATCGGAGGCTTCGTCAAAGTGGCCAATGCCATGATAGCTCAGGGAGTAGTTTGATGAAGCTCATTGATACTCATACACATATTTATCTTCCGGAATTTGACAGCGACAGGGATGAAGCCGTAAGCAGGGCATTGGAACATGGCATAGAGAAACTTCTGATGCCTAATATAGATATCCATTCGGTTGCCCCTATGCTATCAGCAGCTACAAGATATCCTGAGATCTGTTATCCCATGGCAGGGCTGCATCCAACTTCTGTCAAAGAAGACTACATGAAACAGCTTGAGGTACTTGAAGATCTGTGGACAGGACATAAATTTATTGCAGTCGGAGAGATCGGCATAGATCTCTATTGGGATAAGACATTCATTAAAGAACAGGTCTACACTCTGAGAAGACAGATTACATTTGCATTAGAAGGCTGTTCCTGTGGTAATTCATTCGAGGGATTCTTTTCCGGAACTTTTCTCTGTTCTTGATGAATTTGAAGGAAGCGGTTTAAAGGGCGTTTTGCATGCCTTCACAGGGGATACTCTAACAGCTGAAAGAGCAGTCAGACTGGGGTTTATGCTGGGCATCGGAGGCATTGTGACATTTAAGAATGCGGGGCTTGACAGGGTTGTGAAATCGGTTGGACCTGAGAATCTTATCCTTGAAACTGATTCTCCCTACCTTGCACCGGTGCCGCACAGAGGGAAAAGAAATGAAAGTGCCTATGTCAGCATAATAAACAGGAAGCTGTCGGAGATCTTTGGAATGGAAGAGGCAGAAGTTGCTGCAGTAACATATGACAACTCAGTAAAGTTATTTAATATCTGATCTGATCTGATGAAACGTAAAAGTGAAATATCAATTCTGATAATCTACACAGGAGGTACGATAGGTATGGTTCAGGATCCTGAAACAGGATCGCTGGTCCCGATTGATTTCCGTCATATTTCGGATCATGTACCTGAACTGAGAAGATCCGGCTATCAGCTGCACTCCGTTTCCTTTGATCCGGTAAAGGACTCGTCAAATGTTGATCCGGGTGTCTGGATAAAAATTGCTGAGATCATTGAAGATAGATACAACGATTTTGACGGCTTTGTAATTCTCCATGGAACTGACACAATGGCCTACAGCGCTTCAGCATTAAGCTTTATGCTCGAAAACCTGAGTAAACCTGTAATTTTCACAGGTTCACAGCTGCCCATCGGGCTGTTGCGTACAGACGGCAGGGATAATCTTATCACGGCAATTGAGATAGCGGCGGCGGCCGGGAGCAGCGGACCGGCAGTACCGGAGGTATGTATTTACTTTGATAATAAGCTTACCCGAGGAAACAGAACAACGAAAATGAGCGCCGAGCATTTCGATGCCTTTTCCTCTCCCAATTATCCTCCCCTGGCCCAGGTCGGATTGCATCTTAATTATTTCGACAATCTGATCAGACATAGCACTATTGCAAGCGATCTTACTGTTTATAAAACATTTGATACCAATGTTGCAATACTTAAACTTTTTCCCGGTATAAACAGGAATCTTGTTCAGGCGATAATTAATACTCAAGGATTAAGGGGACTTATTGTAGAGACTTTCGGTTCAGGCAATGCACCCACATATAAATGGTTTCTTGATGACCTGATTGACTTTAATGATAAGGGAGGCATTATTCTCAATGTGACCCAATGTCATGGAGGGAGTGTTGAGATGGGCTTATATGAGACCAGCCGTCAGATGATGCTGGCGGGCGTTGTAAGTGGGAAGGATATCACTTCTGAAGCTTCAGTAACGAAGCTCATGCATCTTCTGGGTCGTTATAAGTCGAAAGAGGAGGTTGTTGAAGGTTTAAAAATCTCAATTGCAGGAGAAATTTCATAAGAGGGGGCTATGTAAAAATATTTTTGTAATTTGCGCCGCCAAAGAAGAAACCATTTAACTAAACCCTCCTTCGTTAAAACTACGGAGGGCGAAGGGAGAGATGCAGGAGTGGTTTAACTGGCACGCCTGGAAAGCGTGTGTACCTCAAAAGGGTACCGGGGGTTCGAATCCCCCTCTCTCCGCAACCTCAAATTACTCCCGCAGATCTTCTGCGGGATTTTTATTTTCCGGCTTGCCGAACCAGGCTTGCCTGAGTTCGGCAAGCTGGAAAATAAAAACCCTTGCGACTGAAAGGAGCAAGGGAGTAATTTGAGGTTGCAGGGATCCCCCCAAGGGATCACGCCCGAAACGCAGCGAGGGCGTAATCCCTCAAAATCAGAAACTCACCCCCTCTCCATTTTGCCTCAACCTAAATGGAGGTATAGAAAAGGGAAACATCAATCGACACTAATGCTGCTCCGTTGATAAGACAAGCATATCGGACGGATACTGAGCATCCTGATCATTTTCGGCTGTAATAATAATTTTGACAGGCTTAAATGATGATACCGTTTTGAATGAAGCTTTCAGCTTTTTCGCAAGGAAGCTTTTGGAACTATTTAATTGTCCAAGATTTTTTGTCAGACCCTCCTCTGTAACCATCCATACCACATAAGTTTGCTTTTGAGGCTGCAACCGTTCTACTCCGGCTAAGTCCGTAACAAGTACTTTAATAACGTAGTTCTTGTTCTTATCCTTGCTCACCTTAATTGAACCTTCCGCTGCAGGAACTACTGATGATGTGGAAAATGTCATTTTTCTGGCACATGATGTGGAAAGAGAAATAAAAAGCGCTATTAAAACACCCAGGGAAATATTTCTCGTCAATCTATTGTTTCTTGTTGATTTCATAATGAATTGTTTTTAACGCTGATTTAAAAAGTTAGCAATCTGATTTTTGCCCTTATTGAAACAGGACAAGGTAAAGATAAGCCGCTATAACCTGCTGAATGTTATATAAATTCAGGAAATATTTACATCATTACCACATTCTCAGAACTGGTCTGTTGAAGAATATTCTTCCGGTCACTGTATAATAATCACGTTACCTTACCCAGTGGAAACAGTTTATTGAATGAAATCTTCCATTAATGTAAAATAGAAGTTAAGGACACAATATTTGTAGAACATTGTCCTGACAAAATGGATGCTGATCGTGAATCTGAAGATGATAAGCATATTTTCCTGGCATAAAACAGCTTATCTGTCTCCCGACGGCAATTCCCCGACTGTTGCGCATTGATAAAATTCAAGATTTATATTTTTTTAACAAAAAATATTGATTTCCTGTGAGGGAATCTCAATTTTATTGTCTAAATTTAAATTGGTGACATCATTGCCATAACTATTTAAAATACAACTAACTAAATTACAAATACAGAACTCTCCTCATTGCATGAGTTTATTCAGGTCAGATGAAAAGGCAATTGAAATTGGGATGAATCATAAGTAAAACATACTGATAATTTATTAGATCTGACTAAACGCAGTTGAGCATTATCAAATTTCCGAACATTCTTAATAATGTCTAATATGTGGTAACCGAAAAACATAAGAGTAGGTAATAATTATTTAAAAAACATGATCATGAAAAAAACTTTATTTTTAATTGTGTTATTTGTTGGTTTAATTGTTTCTAACGTTCAGGCTCAGTTAAACTTCGGGGCAACAGTTGGCCTACAGCTTCCTACCGGTGATATGGGTGATGTCCTGAAAACCGGTTTTGGTCTGGATCTGCTGGGTAAGTATATGGTGAATGATAATCTGGCAGTTGGAGTAGATGTCGGATGGTCCCGCTTTGGAATAGATATGTCAGGTTATGATCTTTCAGGTGTTGATGCTAAAGGATCAGGTTCGTATGTTCCTATAACAGCTTTGTTAGAATACCATTTTGGTACCGGTAAAGTGAGACCTTTTTTAGGAGCTAATGTAGGTCTTTACACTGCAAAGGTCAAAGTAACTGTTCAGGGGATGTCTGTATCCGATTCCCAGACCAATTTCGGCTTCGCTCCCGTTGGTGGAATTGAATATGATATCCAGGACAATCTGGCATTCACCGCCAATTTAAAGTATAATTATATTCTTACTGGTGATGATGTTAATGACGCTTATATTGGCATCAATGTCGGAATAATATATAAATTAAATAAGTAGTGCTTACTGAGTAAAATACTGATAAAGAATGACCACCATAAACAGGCTTCTGTCTATACAGTATTACTTCTGAATGGCAAGTCTTTTCGTGGTGGTTTTTCTTTTCAGATGCATGAATAATATTATTTCGATATTCTGCTTTATCAGCTATTCTGAAGATATGTCAGAATTCCTTTACCTTTTCCTGAACAGACCTGGCCCAGTAATGGTTTATTCTGCTATTGAGGCTGACTTTGATTAACGGACAAAATGAAAAAAGCTTTAAATCATGAAACGAATTTCTATCCTATTAGTTGGATTATGCATTTTTATCGCCTGCAAAAAGGACGATCCCTCTCTTAAACTTATCTGGCAGGATGATTTTGAGACATATAGCGCTTTAACATTTCCAGGTTCATGGACAGCAGATGGGAATGGTACAAATCTTTCCAAAAACTATACTGATAATTTAATATCATATAACGGTGAACAATCCCTTAAACTGTATGGCGTTTTAGGAGGCTGCTGGGCTGCTATCGCTTATCATCCTTTGACTGTTACACCCCCTTTTGAAATAGAAATAGCTGTCCGGAATGGAGATGAATCTCTGTCAAGCTGTAATCCGTTCAGAGGTTGGGTGGGAGTCAATCAAGGCACGAGCTGGACAAATCCTGTTCAGAGGTATTTCATTTTATTTGACAGTTATGGAAAGGTTATTGGAGGAGGAGGGAAAGAACTAAGGTTGTATGATAACAATACATGGTACTTAGCAAGAGTCAGATATGAAATAATATCAGTGTCTGAAATAAAACTGAGCTACTGGATAGATAATGTTTATCTGGGCAGTGAATCTTTAAGCTCCCTGACTGAAGAAAATCAACTTATCAACCTTGGAAATACAGGGAGTGGAAGGTTCAGCCTGGTTTGATGATGTAAAAATATATAAGTAGGATTTGAAGCTTCATTGTATCGCAAGAGGGCAATAGAGTGGAACAAGTTTGGGATTTATGCTGCGCCGGGACTTTATGTCTTTACAAAGAATCGCAAATTTAGTCTGGATTTATACTATAAGTTGTATATCCAGCCTAAAAACATTATGGAAGGGAAGAACTTTTCCTTTAAATTAAATTTCAATTTTCAGAGATTTATGTGACTACTTTGCCTTGATATCATAAACCATCAGTGCATCACCGTGCCGTATATATAATCGTCCCTGGTATATTACGGGATGTGCCCAGTGCTGGTCAGTTCCCAGAGGTACTTTAAATCTGCTGATAACATTAAACGAAACGGGGTTTGCATTTACAAGGGCGACTTCGCCCTTTTCACTGTAACAATAGAAAAGGCCTTCATCCATTATGATGCTGCCATCACCCAGTTTATCGGATGAATATAAAGTTTGTCCGTCACTGGTCCTGAGACAACTCCATGTACCTTTCCTGTACATTGAACCATAAATATGATTATCTGATATAATAATACCGCCAATAAGGTTTCTGAAGCTTTCATTTCTCCATTCGACGCTTACTCTTTTGCCGTCTTCGGAAAGCTTCAATGCTACCAGACCTGAATTTGTTTCATCATAATCACTAGAACAATATATTCTTCCCTGGTAGTAAACCGGTGTATTCGCATGTATTTTATTACCCTGGAACTGGGGCACCTGCCAGTAAAACTGACCTGTCAAAGCATCCACCCCGATTATGGATCTGGCAGTCATTGTTACAATTAAGGAAGTCTGATTATGTTTTACCAGCAGTGGTGAACAATATGCAGATGGCTGCCTGTTTCCCGGGCTTGTCCATATAGTTGCTCCTGTAAATCGGTTCAATGCGACAATATTGTTTTCCTTTCCTCCCGGAGTACAATACAAATAATCACCGTCAATGAGTAACGATTCAGCCATTCCCCATGTGACATTTTCAGCATTAAACTTCTTTAAAAGGTCAACTGACCAGATCTTACCTCCTGTTTCAGCGTCAAAACAATAAACAGTCCCCATGCCACTCTCAAAATAGACAAGGTTGCCTATGACCACCGGTGTGGATCTTGCTCCAACATAACTTGCATTCCATTCAGCGCCGTACTCCTTCTTCCATGCAAGATTTCCCTTATAATCAAAGGCATAGAGAAAACCTGTACTGCCAGTCATTCCGAGGACGAAGATTTTATCCTTTCCGGGGCCAATATTTCCATGTCCTGAACCAAGACCCTGAAAGGACCAGATGAGTGAAGGGCCTCCGGATGGCCAAGATTTAAAAAGTCCTGCTTCTGAATATATTCCGTTTCGCTGGGGACCTCTCCATTGAAGGTACTTTATATCACTTTTGCCTCCCTGAAGGAGAAAGACTGATAAAAGAAAGAACTGAAGTCCGTATAGCATATTCTTCATTTAAGTTATAGTCAAAAATAATAGAATTAAGTTATTAAGGAATTATTTTTCTGACAACCTGCGGTAACACTACCGGTAAGTATTATGGCTGTCCTGCATACTCAGCCATCTTGAATCTATCTGTTAAAAACTCTTAAAAAGATACTTCTTTCTAATCTCGGATTACTATTATTTGTTATTTAGCCCTCAGATATTCATTAGCTTCATTTATTGAACAGGCAGTTACATGCGTAAATTTCTTATAGCAACTCACGGCAACTTTTCAGCAGGAATAAAATCTTCACTTGAAATAATTGCCGGTACTACAGATAATATTTTCCTGATCCAGGCATATACCGATGGCAATAAATCTATCAGAGAGGAGCTCGAGAAGATCATGCAGGATATTCAGGATGATGATGAGCTGATTGTTTTCACAGATCTTACAGGAGGTAGCATCACCAACCAGGTACTTCAGTATTGCCTGAAAGAAAATGTCTATATTGTATCAGGGGTTAATCTGCCGTTGTTGCTGGATATTATTCTGGCAGATCCTGATTTACCAGTTAATGATGTTATTGAAACGGGCATTGTAAATGCCAGGGATCAGATAGTTTTTGTAAATAAACTTTTAAATCCGAAGAGCGAATAATATTATGATTAAGCTGATCCGAATTGATGACAGGCTCGTACACGGTCAGGTTGCTTTTACCTGGGTACCATCACTGGGTGTCGACTACATCATTGTAGCCAATGATAAAGTAGCCAAGGACGATTTTCTGAAGATGACAATGGGACTGGCCAAGCCTCCCACAACCAAACTTCTGATTTTAACAGTGGAAAATGCACAAGTCTTTCTTAATGATCAAAAAAGCAGGAATCTGAAGATTCTCCTCCTTGTAACCGGTGTCGGCGATGCATATGCGCTGGCAACCAGTATTCCTGAGATAAAATCCATCAATTTCGGAGGGATAAGGATCAGGGATGGCGCAAGGCTGATTTCAAAGGCGGTAGCTGTATCAGATGAAGATATTGCTGTGATCAGAAAAATGGTTGAGACGGGAATCGAGCTCGAGATAAGGCAGGTTCCCACCGATAAAAAATTAATGGTAAAAGACCTTATATAATGCTAATTACGTATTTGTTAATCACCTTAATTGTGATGTTTGGCCACCTGGAAGATTTCCTGGGGGCAGCCCTGCTGAGCCGACCCCTGGTACTTGGTCCTCTTGTCGGGTTGGTTCTCGGAGATATTACCCAGGGTATAATTATCGGCGCCACTCTTGAACTGATCTTCATGGGGAATATAAAAGTAGGCGCTGCAATACCGCCTGATGTAATCACCGGTGGAGTTTTAGGAACAGCCTTTGCCATTATGTCAGGCAAAGGTCCCTCCATTGCCCTTGCTCTTGCCATTCCTATTTCAATTCTTGCTGAAATGGTTATCAGCGGACTGTTTGTTCTTCGTCCGATGTTCAACAACAGCTTCAACAGATATGCAGAACAGGGTGAATATAAAAAAATTGAATGGCTTCATATTGGGTCCGGGTTGCTCAAGCCTCTCTTAATGGGTCTGCTGACCTTTCTGGCACTGGAGCTCGGGGACGGTGTAATGAAATCTTTTCTCGATTCGATACCACCATGGGTCCAGTCGGGGCTGCAGGTAGCAGGCAATATGCTTCCGGCAGTAGGATTTGCCCTGCTTATGAACCTTATGTTTAACCAGAAAGTCGCCGCCTGGTTCTTCCTCGGGTTTATACTCGCAAGTTATCTGAAACTGCCCATGATTGCAATTGGAGGCTTAGGCATCATTTTGCCCTTATTGTCACAGGGATAACTCATAAGGATCCTCCTGTTGATGAAATGGGATTTGAGGATATCCCCGATGAACCTGCACCCGAAAGAAAGAACCTGGTAACAAGGGGAGACCTGCGCCGGGTATTTTTCCGGTCACTTGCCCTTGAAGCTAATTTTAACTTTGAAAGCTGGCAGAATACCGGGTTTGCATTCTCCATGATACCTGTGCTCAGAAAATTGTATGTCACGAAGGAAAAGATGGCCCAGGCACTGAAAAGACATCTTCAGTTCTTCAATACCACAGCTCACGGATCCACATTGATTCTTGGCATTACTGCAGCAATGGAAGAACAGAACAGTCAGCAGGATGACTTTGAGGAAGAGTCGATAAATACAGTCAAAACCGGTTTGATGGGTCCTCTTGCAGGTGTTTTTGACTCTCTGTTCTGGGGTACATTAAAAGTTATTGCTGCAGGTGTTGGTATTTCTCTTGCCATCAATGGGAATATTCTCGGACCGCTGCTCTTTATACTTGTCTTTAATATTCCGCATATCCTCCTGAGATATAACCTTACATTTATAGGTTACAATACCGGTAATAAATTTTTGCAGAATCTCGCCAAAACCAATGTTATGGATAAGCTAACCACAGGTGCATCAATACTGGGGTTGATGGTGATTGGCGCCATGCCTGCCATACTTATGCCCATTTCCACGCCATTGATGATAGGAACTGAGGGTTCCCAGGTTGCAGTACAGAGTATTCTCGACCAGCTTGTACCCAGGATACTTCCTCTGGCACTCACTTTTCTGGCCTTTTATATGGTAAAAAAGAACGTCAAGACTACCTGGCTCCTTCTGGGTGTACTGGTGCTGGGGTTCGTCGGTAGTATTATACATCTCTTTGCTTAAAATATTCATTTAAACCTATGCACGGAATTGGTGTTTCACCAGGTATTTCAATCGGACCCGCTTTTGTAATCAGAAAAACACTCAAAGCTGTATCAGGCATAATCATTGAAGGCGTTGAGATGAAAACGATTGAAATCAACAAATTTGATCATGCTGTTGAAGCTTCTGTTTGCGAGATAGAGGGCATGAAGAAAGAGGGAGAAACTGAGCTTCCCAAGACACTTGTTGATATTCTTGATACCCAGATAGAATTTCTCACCGACCCCCAGATAAGGACAGATGTAATTGAAAAGATAGAAAAGGAAAACAAAACTTGCACTGACGCAGTTATTGAGGTTATAGATGCAGCAGCTGCAATTTTTGAAAATATTGAGGATGAATATCTGAGGGCGCGCGGGTCCGATATAAAAGATATTGGAAACAGGATTCTCAGAAATCTAAATCCGGCGGAGGGTCCTGACTTCAGGGAATTCCCTGAAAATTCAATAATTATCTCGGAGGATATTACTCCATCTGATACCATCTCTTTTGATGTATCACGAATTGCCGGATTCGCTACCAAAGCCGGAAGCAGAACATCTCACAGCGCCATTATTGCAAAGAGCAGGGGCATTCCGGCAGTCGTGGGATGCGGGGATGATTTAATGAATATAAGTAATAAAACTATTGTACTCATTGACGGAACTACCGGTGAGGTAATAATCAATCCTGACAGTAAGATAATTGAAGCTTTCAGGAGCAGGCAGAAGGAAGAAAGAGAAGCGAATGCGATGCTGGAAAAACTGAAAGAGCTGCCAGCCATAACCACTGACGGCAATAAGATTACACTCCTTGGAAATATTACAGGTTCGGCGGATCTTGAAAAACTATTCGCCAGCGGAGGAGAGGGTGTCGGATTATTCCGTACCGAGATGCTTTTTTTGGGCAGAGACTCATTACCAGGTGAGGAGGAACAATTTAATTTCTACAGGGAGGTTGCAGAAAAATCAGGAAACAGACCAGTTATTATCAGAACTCTCGATATAGGCGGGGATAAGAATCTCCCCTATCTCAATATACCTTTTGAGAATAATCCATTCATGGGATACAGGGCTATTAGATTTTGCCTTAGTGAGAAAGAAATCTTCATGACCCAGCTCAGGGCAATTCTACGGGCCAGCGCTTTTGGAAATCTAAGGATCATGTTCCCGATGATCTGCAATATTGAAGAGATAAGACTGGCAAAACAGTTTGTTCAGCAGGCGAAAAAAGAGCTGTTGGAATCAAAGAAAATGTTTAACGATGAAATAGAGATCGGCATAATGATCGAAATTCCCTCCGCTGCACTGATAGCTGATCAGCTTGCCATGGAAGTTAATTTTTTCAGCATCGGGACCAATGATCTGTGCCAGTATACCCTGGCTGTTGACCGAATGAATGAGCGGGTATCATCGCTTTACAACCATTTTGACCCTGCGGTACTGAGGCTTATCCATTTTACTATCCGGGAGGCTGGTAAAAATAAAATCGATGTTGGATTATGCGGTGAAATGGCTTCCGATCCCCTGGCAGCAGTATTGCTTATCGGAATGGGACTGGATCATTTTTCCATGGGTGCTTCCTCCATACCCGCTATTAAGAACATAATCAGAAAAACAGATAAATCGAAGGCAACGGAAATATGGAACAGGGTTAAGGAGATGGACAATTCAGAAGCAATCACCGAATATCTAAAAACACTACAGGCATGATTTCCAGAGACTATATTATTTTTGACAAGAACGGCATGCATGCAAGACCGGCTACAGCACTGCTTAAACTACGCAGGCAGTTCAAATCGGAAATCAGCCTGAAAAAAGACGGAACGACAATTCAGATGAAGAGTATGCTTAATATACTTGCCATGGGATTAAAATCCGAAGATACAGTTACTGTAATTATAGAGGGTGAAGATGAAGCTGAAGCTTCCAGAGCCATGGATAGTTTTTTTTCTGAGGATATGAAAAATTTCTAAAACATAATATAAGATGAAGATAACAATTACTGTTAGCGAGCATGAATTTGACAGAACAGCTGCCTGGAGGATTATAGCCCAGATGCTTGAAAAACCGGATGCTGTGATAGGCCTCTCAACAGGTCAGACAACAAAGGAGATGCATGAAATAGTCTCGAAGATATTTTCTCAGTATCCTTTTGATGTGTCGCGTATTACGCTCTTCAATGTCGATGAGCTGACCAATCTGCCCCGTGAGTATTCCGGAAGCTGTTATACAATGATACTTAATCAGCTGGCTGCTCCATTGCGTATACCTGCAGAAAATTTTATCATGCCGCCAACAATGTCAGATGACTTTGAGGCTGAATGCAAACTGTTTGAGAAACGCCTTGCGGAGCGCGGAGGCGCTGACCTGCAAATGCTTGGTATCGGATCGAACGGCCATATCGGCATAAACCAGCCCGGCACGCCTTTTGAAAGCGAGACATGGGTCTCCCCGATGGATCCAGATTTTGAAGCCAGAGTCAGGCGTGAGACAAATGTACCTCCTGAAACAGTACTCGGGGGTTTGACAAGGGGGATTAAAAATATCATGCATACCAGGAAGATAATCCTCATTGCTAAGGGAGCAAACAAGGCAGAGATAATTGAAAAAGCTGTTCTTGGACCGGTAACTACCGATATCCCGGCGTCTGTCCTTCAGCTTCATCCAAATTGTGAAGTCCTCCTCGACGCTGCAGCCGCATCAAGAATAAAACACAAAATATCTTACCTGAAATGAAAATCAGACAACTTATAACAGCTTTAATACTGGTATTCTTTAACCTGTTCACTTTCGGACAGGATGCTCATCCACAACCGAAAACTCTTGAACCAGGGGCTAAGGCTCCTGACTTCAGTCTTCCGGGAACGGATGACAAGATCCATAAGCTTTCTGATTTTGCAGACTCCAAAGTGCTTGTTGTAGTATTCAGCTGCAACCATTGTCCCACAGCCCAGGCATACGAGGAAAGGCTTAAAGGCATATATGACACCTATACTCCCAGGGGGGTCGCATTGGTTGTTATTTCGCCCAACAGTTCCAAATCGCTGAATTTATGGGAACAGGGCTGGTCTGATCTGGGAGATGAGCTGGAAGATATGAAAATACGCGCCACAGACAAGGGATTCAAATTTCCTTACCTGTATGACGGTGATGACCAGAAGGTATCTATCTCATATGGACCTGCCGCAACTCCACATGCTTTCGTTTTCGATAAAAACAGGATGCTTCAGTATGTCGGGTGTATCGATCCTTCAATGGAGAATGGTAAGGCAGAAACCCTGAGGAATGCTATTGAGGCTGTACTGGAAGGAAGGAAAGTTGACAATCCTGTCACAAAAGTATTTGGCTGTTCAACCAAATGGGCATGGAAAACAGCTGAAACAAATAAGCTTTACAAACAATGGTCAGAACTGCCTGTAACCCTGGAGAATATTGATGCAAAAGGAATAAAAGTGCTCATACAAAATAAATCAGACAAGCTGAGACTAATCAATGTATGGGCTACCTGGTGCGGACCCTGCGTTATGGAATTTCCCGATCTTGTTACTATTGATAGAATTTACAGAAGCCGGAATTTTGAGTTCATCTCAATAAATGCAGATAAGATGTCAAGGAAGGAGAATGTATTGAAGTTCCTCCAGAAGAATGAAGCTTCAAATAAAAACTTCATTTTCAGCAGTGACAACAACAATGAACTTGCGGAGTCAGTTGATCCGCAATGGAATGGAGCATTGCCATATACACTCGTGATCGAACAGGGAGGAAAAATTATCTACCGCCTGCAGGGACCTGTCGATATAGTGGAGCTGCGGAAGCTGATTGTGAATAACAGGTATATAGACGGAGTGAAGTAGTAAAGAGCCCGAAGTCCGAAGTCCGAAGCCGGAAAACAAAACACTGACTGTCTCGCAACTGACGCATGATATTATCATTTATCAGTTTCCAGGAATACTGCAGGATCATGAGAAATGGGGTAAATATTCCGGAAGGTTATAGGTTTTACACAGGCCGCGGAACTCTTCCAGCAGCTGAGTGGTGAATGTGGTGCCTTTGTCCTTCCTTGCTTTCCAGGTCTCGTATTCTTTTTCACCGGCAGTGAAGATCCGGTCATGACCGGGCATTTTCCTTGAAGCTCTCAGTTCGCGCAGAATATCACCAGTAGTCTTTTTAAAGCTGTCAGGTTCTGTAAATGCATTTATGTCAATTACTATAAAAAAATGGCCGAGTGTGTATGGAGCTGGTTTCCCCTCTTTAATACCCATGAGCATTTTAAGGAATGCACCCTGTTGCAAAGCTGCTGAGAGTCTCTCTACTACTGTAGCATAGCCATAGCCTTTGTATCCCCCTGTATCTTCACCGCCGCCACCAAGAGGTGTCAGGGCTGCACGTCCGGCAAGAAGGTCTTCAAGAACTTCCTTTGAATTGGTCTTTGTGTCGCCGTTCTCATCGATTACCCAGCCGGCAGGCATCTCCCTGCCCTCACGGGCGTATAGTTCCACTTTCCCCCGTTGGGTTATTGAGGTTGCACAATCAAGCAGAAAAGGAAATTCCTCATCGCTGGGTATTCCAAATGTCATTGGATTGGTCCCAAGCATATTTTCGACACCAAAAGTAGGGGCTATAGCCGGACGGGCATTTGTACCCGTAATGCCGATCATATTTTCCTTAACCGCCATCAACGGATAATAACCAGCAAAGCCATAATGGGAGGAATTCCGTACTGCTACCATTCCCATTCCGTATTTCTGAGCTTTTGAGATGGCAAGCTTCATGGCACGATAGGCTATGACCTGCCCCATACCATTATGTCCGTCTGCCACAGCCGTTGACAGACCATCCTTTACAACTTCAAAATCTGTTACAGGATTGAGAATTCCTTCCTTAATCCGGTCAAGATAAATGGCCTTAAGACGATTAACACCATGGGAATCAAAGCCTAACTTGTCGGCCTGTAATAATACATCACCAACAATCTTTGCATCTTCCCGCGGGATGCCTGCTTTTTCAAGGACATCCACCATAAATTCACCGATTACTTCAAAAGAGATGATTTTGTTTGGCATTTTATATCAATTTCATTGTATATCTCTTATTATCAGGCAATTCATTAATTAATGGCCCATAATGCGGTTTAAAATATGGTTTAAGATAAGAAAAAAATCATTCCATTTTACCTGCAGTCCACATAATGGCATTGCTGAACATGGTGGTAAAATCATTGTTCTTCAGAAGGACGCCATCATGCCCCATCAGAATATAAACATTCTTCGCCTTTTTATTCTCATTTACCCAGACAACAGGATGATCTCCCATTTTTATGTCTGTTGCCGGTTTATATGTCGATTCATCTACTGATGCCAGGACATGTACATTCGGTCTGGGACTCTTGTTGTAGGTGTACCACTCATCTCCGTCAATAATGAAAGAAGGAGAGACACCCTTCATTACCGGGTGTTTATTATCCTCAACATTAACCTTCCCTGAAGCAGTTGCTGCAACATAGTTTTCGAACCGTACTCCACCCATGAAATGAGAAAACCAGTTCCACATAGGGTAGCCGTCAAATTCGCCTAGCAGTGTGGCATGATGAAAACCAACCCATCCGCCCCGGCCTTCTTCAATGTATTTTACAAATGCAGCCATGGCAGTTTCATTCCAGGTATATGGAGGGTAATCGAGCTGGATAATAACCTTATATTGAGAAAGCATAGCTTCATTAATGTCATTTGCATTGTTGATAACAGTGATCTCGAAGTTCTTCTCTTCTGCCTTTTTACTGATCCAGTCGAGAGCGGCAACTACAAAACCTTCATGTTGCCCGCCCCTTTCCGTTAGCACAAGCACCCTGAATTCAGGCTTTTTGACATTATTATCAGAAGACATAGCAGCAACTGCCTGAAGAAACCACCCTGTATGAGGGATCCATTGCTCACTCCATCGCCATTCATTCCCGTTATCCTCCATTTTAAAATCTATTCCGGAGCCGTCACCATTTCCATCCTTGCCTGTTATTCCGTTGGAAATACCGCCCCTGCCTGAGCCGTGGCCATACATTGCAGCCATATACGGGACATTATTCTGACCATAGCCATACATCATACAGATATTATACGGATTGCAGCCCAATATCCAGGATACTAAATGACTGGCATAATCAGCCAGGTCTTTCTTTACTCCGAAGGCAGCTGTTCCTGGGTAAACCAGGCGTCCTCCCACAATTGCAGCTGCAGCCAGGGAACCGAGTCTGGCATCCTCTCCCTGCCACCACCAGCCACTCTCATTTTCATGAGGTATAAAAAATCCATTCTGTACTTTTCCCTTGTATAGAAAGCTCTGGCGAGGATATCCGAAAGGATTCGGGACCTCCCCTGTAATTTTCAAATTATAGTCAAGGGCCTTTCTGATTGTTTCAAGCGCCAGCTCCCTATATTTCTTATCACTCTCCTTATCGAGGTATCTGGCAAGAGCAATGACAGGCAAACCTGCATCAGCTGCATGCCAGAAGGGACGGTCGGAATCATTTGCAAGGAAGTAACCGTTTACTGTCATTCTTTTTGCAAGATTACCAGAGCGCTTTCTGGCTTCATCCCTGTAAATATTCTTACCCGTGGCTATCCATAGTTCTGAAGCAGCCATCAGGGCACAATAATCGTCGATTACGTTATTTTTATGGTCATCAGCGTACTTTAAACTGTTAACCAGGAGATGGGCAAATGCTCTCTCTGCTGAGTTAAGGTACTCTTTCGAAGTGAAATCACCGTTTCTGTTCCACGCCGAAACCCTGGCCAGTGCTGCAATTGCCATTCCTCCCCCTTCACGAAAAGCGCACTGATAATCTGAAGTTGTTTTACTGTCGGCTAACAGACCGACAACTCTCCTTGCTTTTGGGTCTTTATCGAAATAGGTAAATACTGTCATATAGAAATAGCCTTCAGGGGAGAGCGATCTCATGATGTAATCGGCTCCGTAAAGAGCTTCGGTAACAAGTGCATCCCTGGCATTGATTGTATTAAGCATGGATGTGGTTGTCTCAACAGTATTCGCCATCGACCATGTTACCATAGGTGTCTGCTGCGGAAGCATAAAATTTGTATAGGCAAGATGCGAGAAATATTTACTTATATCACCTGAGGCATCGGCCCACCCGCCATGAAGATCAACGGTTTTATTACTCCCATAGAGCAGGATGCTTTTATCGGCTTCCAGCTCCTGTGGAGAACTTGCCCTCTGGTGATAGAAAAAATTAATTATTGCAGGGATTGCCGTTTTGCCAATAGCATCTTCTGAGATCTTAAAATCATATGAAGAATATTCCTTACCCTCAAACCTGACCACAATCTTATAGTTTCCGGGTATTCTGAAAGTTGAAAAATCGGCTTGAGAGTAAAAGAGATCCGGAGACCACTCCTTAACCTTTTCTCCTTTGGAAATAGTTCCGGACCAGACCTTCTCTAATGACAAAGCATCATCAATCTCAAATGAAACAGAAGCAGGAAGAGGTTCACTGCTTTTTATGACGGCCATCTTAGGTGCATCAAGGTTATAAGCTACCTGGCTTGCAAGTATTGTTATCTTTTGCTGAAGCGACTTGTCAAGATCTGATTGTGCCTTGTCAGGAACTGGTGAAGCAGCCCAAAGTATTGCATCACGCATCAGGATTGTAAAATTGGGATCGGTGCAGGCAGTAGTATCATGTCCTATTCCGATGTAGACTGCCCTGTCATAATGAGGATTTATCCATATCATCGGATGATCCCCCATAGGGATCTCCTGCTTGTATGAAGTCTCGTCGGCTGTGGCCAGAACATGAACATTTGGGCGCGGGCTCCTGTTAAACTCATACCATTCATCATAAAAACTGAATGATGGTGGAAGATTCTTCGTTACAGGATGAGTTCGATCTTCCACAAGGATTTTTCCTGTCTGTTTTTTTGGATGGGGTGAGTAGATTATGTCGCCCATCAGTTTCTCAAACCACATCCAGTATGGCACACTGGTCCCCTTGAATTGGGTGCCGGTCAGTCCGGCAGCATGCACACCAACCCAGCCTTTACCCTGAGAGATAAAATGCTGCAGTGCTGCCTGTTGATCCGGAGTCATATCAAACGGGGCGAGATGCATCTGAACAAAAACCTGGTACTGAGCAAGATTTTCATCATTTATCAGAGTGGCATCCCTTGTATAAAAAACATCAAAATTGTTCTCTGCTCCCATCTTCTTCAGAAAACCCTCAGCTTTCATTATCATAGGGTCGTGATCAGGATCGGCAGATGCCACAACAAGAATTTTGAATGAGGGTTTCTGTGCAGTTGCAATACCCGTTAAAATCAAAGAAAAAAAGTAAAGGTCAATATTTTTAACACTGCCTTAAATGGGCTGATTTTCATAATATATGCTATTTAAAAATGAATAATATATCTATTTCATCCCAGGTGTTATGGAATAAAGCGACGATCGCCCTGTAACAAAGAGAGTGCTCCTCTCTTTTCCTCCGAAAGCCAGGCCGGAAGGGCGTTCCGGTATCCTAATCATTGTTTTTTGGTTACCTGCTTTATCATAAAAATAAAGATCTCCATCTGCGATAAGTACATTTCCTTCTTTATCAGGAATAGAGACAAACTCTCCCTTCTCAGCAAAATAGGTCAGGTTTGACAGATAACCACCGCTGTCCACATCCAGTCTGACAGTCCGTTTGTCGTATTCATCACAGGCATAAAGCGGCATGCCCGGTACTGCCTCAACAAGGGAACATGACCTGGCAAGGTCGTAGCAAACCGGTATGATGGTAACGCCGTCAGGGGCTATAAAACATTCCTCATTCCGGTTCACAGACACTTTGTTGAAATCGTGATAATCTCTCCATCTGTTTGAGGGATACAATGCTTTGAGCACCTCGCCGGCACTGGCCATTGAGATCTTTTTCAGAAGCTGAACTGTTTCATCAGGATGGTTTGGATTAATGGAATAGGCAAGAGTTGTGAAACCTGAATTGCCCCACATGCTGAATGAAGTTCCTGAAGCATCCGGAGGATTGGTGAACTTTTCCTGCATTCCATCCACCATCAGGCCAAACTGTGGATTGTACCTGAATACTACAAGAAGATTATCCTTTGAATCGCAGCCAAGCGAGAGCGGCTCCCATGGAAAATCAGCCAGTAGCGACAATGTACTGGTCTCCGCAGACCATTTGTAAATCCGCTTCATCCTCTGTTCACAGAAATAGATATTCCCCTTTGAATCATTGCACAAACCTTCCGCAAACTCGAATCCTTTAGCCAGCATCTTTACCTGGCCTGCCTGATCTGAATTGACAGTTTCCCGGATGTTCCCTGTGATAAACAGGCGGGCAAACTCCGTTGGACGAACCTCGGTATCTGAATTAACATCATACAGAGGATTGTCGGTGGTATACTTTACCTGGCTGTAATTATGGACATTCAGCATTTCGATATTTTTACAATTCCAGGTTCTAACAGAATAAGGATATGGTGTTTTAACTCTTATCACCCGGAACATATAAAGATTTGCAAATATCATATTACTGCAGTCACATAGCTCCATCGGCTGACACTCAGGACCTTCCCTGCTCTCCTCTTCCAGCTGTAATGCATAGACTTTCCAGTTTGAGACATTGCTGAACCTAACCTCATTCCTCACATGATGCTCGACCGACATCGCATAGACAGAGGATGGTGTTGAAGTATTTGATACATAAATCCCTGAAACTGCATAGGTGCTGGCAGTCCAGATATTTTTAAAGATGCCCCCTCCTCCATTGGTTATCCACAGGCTCCAGTACTGGATATCCCATGCAGGATCAGCACCGGAAATGGTAGCAGGCTTCTGTCCCTGATTACCATAACCGCCCCAGGGTATATAAGGACCCTTTTTCATAGATCCGTGTCCGCCGACAAATTTTATATCATCCATAAGAGATCTGCCGCCTGCCATCCATTTGCAGGCAACGGCTCTGTAATTGTATTCGCCTGTTGATATTCCTATACCTTTTATGATATTGGCCCCTCCCTGCGGGGCTTCTACCATGGGTACAGGAGAACCAAATCCACTGAAAGACTTCGTACTCTCAGCCAGGATAAACTGCGTTGCAATAGGATGCAGGCCAATGAGAACAGTATTTGGTTTTAACTTTACTGTTTCACTTATACGATACAAACCCTGGGGAAAATAGAGAGTTGTAAATTTTTCAATTGCATCCTGTATTATTCTGGTATCATCTGTCTCACCGTCACCTTTTGCACCAAGCTGCCTAACGTTCACCCATGTTTCCATAGCAGGAAGGGCAGGGATGTCAGAAGCCTGAGGAGGAGGCATTTCCTTAAGAATTTCAGTATTGTAAGTTGTTACCATCTCCGGTTTATCGCTCAGATCTTTCATCTGTAAGCCATAAACATATTTTACAATGTTATAGATGGGAGCCGGGGCAAGAGTACTAAGATTGCTCTTTAAATATTTTACAAGTACTGGTACATTCCGGCAGCTCACATTCCTAAGGTTTATCTGCATATTGGCATTCCCTTCATTGTCAAATGAGATTGCCGGTCCTGGTACATTAATAAAACTGCAATCTTCCATAAAGAGCTTTTCCCAATAGTTGGAGTCAACCTGTATAACTTCAGGAACATCTTTCACAGTCATTCTGACAATTGTCAGCCCAGCCTGTTGGGTTTTGATTGCAGCCTTACGCTGGCCCTCAAACCAGGTATCGATCATCATAAACTGCCATCCGGGGGATGCCTTGGTTGTGTATATCCCATAATCACCGCCAAAAAAACGGACATCCTCAATCTCATTTCCAATATCGAATAATCCGGCTTTCCCCTTTCCAATAAATATATCACAATGTGAAATAAAGCTGTGCTGTGCGAAATGAGTCCGCAATGCCACAGCCTGAGGATTTCCATCTTCGATTTTCAGATCTATATTGCTCAATGCGCTGTAGAATGTTCCGGCACCTGCATCATTTACGGCTTTCCCTTGTTCAACAACACTGCTGGTAAACCAGAACATATAATTTGCCTTACCTTTGTCGGTGGGAACCGGAGTCTGGAATCCGGGGGCGTTCTTCTGCAGAACTATCAAAGGACGTTTTTTGCCATAACCAATGATTCTTATTGCCCCTGGAATATAAATTGTTTTGGTAATTGTATAGGTACCCTCAGGTATGAAGATGATCCCAAAATTGTTCTCAAGCTTTAGCTTATCAATTGCTTTCTGAAGCTTATCTGAGATATCACTCTTTCCATCGGTTGTTATTCCATAATTGCTGCCGGTGAAATAAACCGCATCCGGATCTTCAGGCTTTAGTTTATAAAATGAGTTGCTTTCAGACTCTTTGGAATTTGCAGCCAGTGAGGCACATATACAAAGCATACAAAGAAAAAACAGGCTTTTTTGATTCATAGGAAAAATGAAGGATATAACAAATTCTTAATTACTGTATAAAACACCAGATAAATTTACTGCAAGAAAATGAGATAGCGGTAATAAAATCCGCCTCCAGAATCTCTCAATCTAAGATATTAAGCTTTTTTAACAAGATCTTCAGTCAATGAGACAATACAGTATTAGGAAAGAATAAAAAGATAAACTAATGGGACTAATAAAAAGACAAATTAAATTTTATGTTTACCGCAAAGGCCGCAAACTTACCTGCAGTGTAGTTCTTCAGAATTTTTGTGACAAGTTAAGGTTGGAAGTCTCCCCTCCTTTTGAAACTAACCTTGGTACACATCTTTAGAATGATCTGAGTACTCAAACCATAATATGCTGAAATACAATATTAAACTATGAATGAATAAGATATATGAGATTCCTCGCTCCGCTCGGAATGACATTTCATTGATTAGGAGAAGGGAGGGAGAAGCGATTCGAACGATACTTATTTATTGAAATAAATTTTGTGTCGAATCGCCGCTTCTCCCTCCCTAAAAATACATTAGATTGTCATTCCGAGCGAAGCGAGGAATCTCACGGACCGTTAACAATTTCACTGAAATCTGAATCTGGTTTTACAGTTTATCCGGAAGGCAGGATGTGTAAAAGGATTAGCGTTTGAAGGAGGAAGAATTTCGTTTAATAATGAACAACATCAGGTTATATAATCTGTTACCAGAATACTGAAGTATTACATAGCTATCGGGCGGGTCTCTGCGAACCCTGTCCGTCCGGAGTAAGCCGGGCGGGATTTGCAGTTAATGGCTTTAGTGTTTTTTACTCCGTTTTTACCAGCATCTTCCCCTGATTTTTTCCGGAAAAAAGGCTTATAAAAGTCTCAGGTAATTTATCGAATCCGTGTATTATTGTTTCCGTGTACTTCAGCTGCCCTTTACTGACCCATTCAGTCAGCTGAACCCTGGCCTCATCGAAACGGGTACTGTAGTTACCAACGATAAACCCCTGGAGCATAACACTTCTTGTCAGAAAGACAGGGAGCATTGCAGGACTCATAGCTATACGGGTATTGTTATACTGTGAAATCTGACCGCACAGTACAAAACGGGAGTGATTATTCAGGTTTGCCACCACTGCATCCGTAACCTCTCCTCCCACATTGTCAAAATATACATCAACACCATTCAGGCAGGATGCCGCAATATCCTTTCTTAATGCCTTTGATGTCTTATAGTTTAGGGCAACATCAAATCTGTATTCGTCAGTAAGGAGTTTGCATTTTTCATCAGTACCTGCAATTCCTGCAACATATGCACCCTGCAGTTTTGCAATCTGGCCTGCAACAATACCGACCGCTCCGGCAGCCCCTGAGATCACGACCGTTTCACCCGGTTTAGGTTTTCCAATTTCCATTATTCCAAAATATGCAGTCAGACCAGGCATTCCCAGTATACCAAGATGATACCCGGGAGGGAACATCTGAGTATCCACTTTTCTGAGATTTTCTGCCTTTTCAATGCAATATGTCGCCCATGGAAGAATTCCGATTACACAATCTCCTTCTGCAAATAGTTTGCTCCGGCTTTCAATAACTCTTGCCACAACTCCTCCCTTTATTGGTTTATCAACCTCAAAGGATGGAGCATAAGATTTTACATTGCTCATCCTGCCTCTCATATAGGGATCGACAGAAAAATACCATGCTTTCAGCAGTACCTCATTATTGCCAGGTTTATCCAGAATCTTAGATTCAGTTCTGAAATTACCTGTGGAAGGCAGACCCAAAGGTCTGGAAGCAAGAACAATTTCCCTGGAGTTCATTTTATTACAATTAAAGATTATTCAAATTAAGCAAAGGTATTTCATTTCCGGTTCATTGATACATCTTTCTGAACTTACAATGCGACCGGTTGGTCAATAAAAATCCGGATATATACTGAAACGGAAGACATAAAAACAATTGCATTTTTAATAATCTCCTGATATTATGTACTTTAGTAAGCTTGTCGCTTTCCACGGATGGTGTGGATGCCACTCATGCATATACCAACCCCGATGCCACTCAAAACGGGAAAGAATTCAACATGCCTATCGGGTATAATGAAAAAGCTGATATGGCCAACTGGGCCGATAGGAAAGGATTTCTGGCCCGGGTGCTATAATTCAATGCTATACTCTCCGAGATTGAGAGGGTATCTGCCATATTCCCTGACTAGCTTTACTATATAGTCATAAGTCTTTCCTGAAACATCGCTGGAGACCGAATGGTCGGACTGGAATATAAAACCTCCCTGTTTGGCTGCATTAAGCTTTTTAAGGGTCTCTTTTTTTATGAGATCAAGATCTCCGGATTCCCAAAGCTGAATATCATTATTCCCACAATAACCTATCTTATTGCTATACAACTTCTTAAGTCTCACAGCGTCCATATCAGCCTTTACTTCAAGGGGATTGTATGCATCGAGACCCATTCCTATAAAATCTTCGAAAATCGCATTAACATTTCCGCATCCATGATAGATCACGGGAAGGTTATTTTTATGGCATTCTTCAATCATTAACCTGACCCAAGGTTTGAAATACAGGCGCCAGTATTCAGGATCAAAAAGAAGCGACTCTTTATATGCCACGTCTCCCCAGATAACAAATCCGTCAAGCAGTCCGCCCGCAGCTTCAATCTGCGACCTGGTACAATCGAGATAAAACTGTCCTATCCTGTTTATGCATTCCCCAAGCCTGTCGGGGTACATACCCATCCAGAAAAGAAAATTTTCCTGTCCGATAAGACGTGTAAGGCACTCGGAACATTCAATAATACTGCCATACACAGGGAAATCAGGATGCAGTTTTTTTACTGTTTCTATCCAGGCTGCGGAGTTCCTTTCAAAACCATCACCTACTCCGGCAATCTGGTTATCACCTGCAGAGAAGAAACGCCGTGGATCGGAAGGGCTGTCAAACCTGAATTCCTCGAGTTTTTCTATTGTATCTATATCGAATGCCATAAATTCCGGCATTGGGAAATCAAACCTCTTGCGGAGGGTTGCCAGGAATCCTGTTTTAATCACCACCTCCTGTTCATTCTCCCTTATTGTTTCAAATGGCCGTATGGAGGGATCCATATTCGGAGTTGTTACAATATAGTCAAGATCATAATAATCATAAGGGCTTGTATCTGCAGGAAGATTAAGCTCTGCCCTCCATCTTCTTACAAATCCTCCCCAGAAAAAGTCACTGATCGGGATCCTGTCAGGTTCTTCATGGTGAAGAGCTTTATTCATCCTTTCAAGCTTGGCTCTGCAGTTATCTGATCTTTTCATAATTCTCTATTATAAAGACACTTGAATATCTATTCACACTACATTTGTAATTAGAAGCCGGAAAATGCGGCTTTAATTATTTTTCTAAGGTTTAAGATAAATCTTTTCTCCCTTTTTTGTGTCTGCTTCAAAATATGATTCATGGACTATAGTTTTCCCATTATCTCCGGTGATGGTCCCGCCAGTTTTCCAGGGTAAAAATATTTTTAACCTTGCACCCGCTTCACTCTTAATCTCAATAAGGGTTACCTTGCCGTTTTTAAGTGAGGCACTCACCAGGAAAGCTCCTGCAGCTCTGAGATTATGAAATTCAGCGTCTTTATCTGCCGGCCAGTTTGGAAAAAGCCTGATAGTTCCGTTATATGACTGCATCAGGCATTCATTAACCACTACAGGAAGTGCAAAGTTCTCGAACCAGATTCCCATTTTGTCCATAAAGCCATAATCCCCTCCGTCACCATAGCGGCCATGAACCTGCATTGCCCTGTCAGCAGCAGTCCCATTAGGAAGAAGGCAATAATTAATTTGTCTTTTGAATTTCTCCAGGTCAAGCATCCCGATCCTTGCAGCCTGTAAATTTCTGAATACAAGATCATTGCCACCTTCATTCTGCTGATTATTCAGGGTATTCTTCAGTAGCCGAAGCGTAGAGGTATCGGAGCTTAATCCATGGTCCTCTCCCGGAAAAACCGTAATCAGGGCATTCGGAACGTTATAGACAACCTGGCTGTGTTCCCCCGGAACTGATACAATGACCTTTCCGTACTTAGGGGAATCTGCTGTAGGGTATTCAGGATAATTGTTCAGAATATCCTTTACATCTGCCAGCAATTTATCCTCACTGTTTTCAATTCCAAGCACTTTTGTGGCATCTATAAAAGCCCTGAAGATGAATTTCACCAGTGTAAGGTCTACAGTGCAGTCATAGTTGTATTTAAATCCGGGACGCAATGCATACAATTCAGGCGGAATTGTTGGAAAGATGTGATATTTGGTATCATTCCACTGAGATCCTCTGGCTTCCGGGCGTTTCATGTATGCGACAAGGAATTCAACGGCTGCCTTTATTGGCTCATAAGCCCTCGATTTAAGATATCCGGTATCCCCTGAATAGAGATAATGCCACCACAATCCCTGTACTGCCCATGGCGTTTCACAGATCTCCCATCCCCAGTGTGGTACAGGATAAGAATTCATTGTCATATCTACCGGATAGCCGCAGTGAGGGAAGTAAGCGCCTGGCAGATTATAATATTCGTGAGCCCATTTTCTGCTTAGAGGATAAAGAAATTCGATAAGATTAACATACGAAAGATTTTTTTCAAGATGATTACTTGAGAAGGTCAGCCAGAATGGCTGCTGAGTGTTGTAATTCATATGGTAATCACCATGCCAGGCAGTACCAATATTATTATAACTCCAGTTGGCAAATAAGCCCGGGGTATTTACTCCATCCGTTACGGCACAATTGAAGAAATAAAGATTCTGATACCATATCCGCTCAAGAAACTCATCTTTCAGAATGACACCCGATTTTTCCCAATAATCCTTCCATATCATTGTTGATATGTTTAGGGAAGCATTAAAGGACTCATCTGTAATAGCATCGGATGGCGACAATTCCTTACTGACTTTTATATTCAACCCTTCCTCCAGGGAGATACATCCTATGAAACTATCTTTTTCTGCAAAGCTTCCTTCCAGGAAACCCATACCCTCCCTGTTTCCATCCCAGTTGATTCTTGTTGTTTTCTCAAGCGGCGAACTTACCATTGCTGTCAGCCGGAAGGCTTTATCTTTTGGATGACCGTTCGAAGGGTCATATTTCTCAGGCTCCTGATATGGCAGAATCTGACGGAAGGATAGCTTACCTGCAGTCAGGTCTTCGTTACCTTTGAAGGATGGGAAATCCTTACCGGAAGGATCGGGAAGAACACGGACACGATCAAATATATTATTCACCAGTTTACCCTGGTCATCCACCAGCCTCATCCAAAGCTTATCCTGCTTCTGATCTGTGAAAAGCTGCAGCCTGATCTTTTTTCCTGCTGCCGTAAGGAGATAAACTTCACATATGCCGTTTGAAATATCAAGCTTATGTCCAAGAAGTTCGGCGTTCCTGAGGTCGAAACCGAGAAGTACAGATCCGCAGGGAAACGGCCGTGGATAAGGCTTTTGATAATTCTCAGCAGCCATCTCGCTGTATTCTTTGTACCAGGCGTCATTTGTCAGAACAGATAATGTATCCGGAATTGATTTTACCTTCCTGAAGACATAATCGAAAGTTCGGATTTTTTCTTTGTTATTCTCTGCAACCCGTATGTCCCATACATTATTGTGACCAAAATAGATAACTACTCCATCTGGACGGGTGGTGACCACAACTCCCATCCCCCCGTTTCCCAGCAAAGCTCCTTCAAAAAAATCAATAGCAGGTTTATCGTATTTTACGGGATGAAGCTTTGCCCTCTCATAGGATGAAAAATCTTTCTGAATGTCTGCATTATTGCCGCATGCATAAAGGATAAGAATGACAATTAAAAGTCCAGATGCTCTTTTCATCCCTGTACATATTTTATTATTATTCTGAAATCAATGATCTTACTGCTTTAATATCCACCCCTGTTTCAGGATTGAAAGACTTGCTGTTCATATACTTAAGCAGTGAGATCATCAATTGTTTTGAAACTGGTCTCTCATCAATCTTATTCCTGAAGTCGATACTGCAAACAAAAAGCTTTCCGCCGGATGTTTTTGATTCAAAGGCAAGTGCGAGTTTGCGGTTTTCGAACCAGGTATCTATTGGCTGAATAGATGGTTTAAGATCAGAAGGGAAATTGTTTATTATCATTGCCTGGGAATGCGTGACCGGATCCCACCACTGCCAGTTACTGTAATACTCGGTAGGAAAATCACTGAAAAGAGGATTTTTCGGATTGCATAGTATCCCCAGTGTATGAGGTGGCTGATTATTTGTCCATGCAGTGTTCCAGAATATTGAAGAGAAACCTATTGCTACACGGGCACCATTCTCTTTTCCGACATGCCCATTAGTCAATAAAAGTACGGAACCACCCTTTTCAAGCCTTTCTTCCGCATTACTGTCGAGTTTATCTGTAATTAAAACATTACCCGGTTCTGCTATCTGATCAGAGGGATAAACCCAGAAATCCCATTTGTTCCTGAATGGAGTATTTTCGATTGATACTTCAAGAGTTAGCTTTCCTGCATCATTTATTCCTGAGAGATCAAATGCAAACGATCCGATTTCGATGCAATTTCCATTCTCAATTTTATCTTTTTCAAATGACTTGTCAGCAATGATTTCACCCTTACTATTTAAAATTTCACATTTAATTTTGGGTCTGATGATTGGGTTCTCTCCAAAATGGGCAATCTCTATATCTGCATTGAAAGATTCGTTGTTGAGATAAATAAGCTTTTTGATTCTTGCGAGAGGAACTGTTTTATTGCAGAACATTCTGAATTCTTCTGGCGTGATATATCCTTTGGACTCAAAAAAGGGATTAAGGATGCCTACCAGGGCAGTCCCCTGCCCGGGAAAATCGTGAAGCTGCAGAAGGTGAAATCCGGCAAACCCCGGAGTTCTCAGAGCTGCTTCAATTTCCGCTTTATAGCAGAGTGCCTGAAGTTTGCCCGATGCCTGAAGAAAGTCTTCTGCCTGGCTGTCCATATTATTCTCTTCGAGAGTCTCCCTGAAGATCTCAAAATTGGTAGCTTTTAGCACCCCAGTATACTTTGCTATCTCCTTAAAATCAGGATATACGCACCACTGTCCGATTTCATGACTCACCACTGGAACAGTGAATTTTGAGATATACTCACGATAATCATAATCAGTACGAGGGGGCTGTCCGTTTATAATACTTTTTAATCCTTCTCCCCAGCGCTGAATCCTTGGCTCCGGGGAAAGGTTAAAATCGTTTTCAGGGATGAAAGGCCATCCTGCTGCTGAGGTATAGACACGACGATTATCTTTTGATTTCCAATACGTTAAAAGCTTACTAAAATATTCACTCATCCTGTTCCCTGCAGGTTCATTGCCATATGCCAGCATACAGAAAGAGGGATGGTTCCCGTATGCCTCAATAATCCGGTCGCTTTCAGCGTAAATAAATCTGTCTATTTCGCTTGAATCGCCAAGTGCAGTACCCTGGTTTGCCCATGATGAGCATTCTATATGAAAGTACATTCCAAGCTTATCTGCAGCTACGAAAGCAGCTTCAGGCGGGCACCAGGAGTGAAACCTTATTGTGTTCAGCCCATAATCCTTACAGGTCTGAAGTACTTTTTGCCATGATTTTACATCTGTGGGTGGATATCCGGTAAGTGGAAATATACAACATTCCAATGTTCCTCTGAGAAAAATCCTCTGACCATTTACAGTGAAGTGGGTGCCTTCGGTTTTAAAGTCACGCATCCCAAACTCCAGCTGGTCCTGATCCAGCATATCTCCTCTGTGCCCCTTGAGACTGACTGTAAGATTATACAGGGATGGGTTGAATTCACTCCATAATTTCACTTTATCTCCCATTGGAAAATTTATCTCCATCTCTAGTTCGTCAGAAGTGACAGAGGCATCCGCTATGACGCTTTTCAGCCTTTCTGTAATGCCTGAATTAAAGCTTTCAAACTGAAAAACCACTTTCCCTTTGAAAGGAGCTCCCGTGAGGTTCCTGAGCTTCAACTTCACCTTTGCCGCATGGGCCGGCAGATCAGGATAGATTGAAATATTGCTGATAAATACT
>JADKBK010000009.1 GCA_016715075.1 Bacteroidales bacterium | reverse complement strand
CGGAGTGACAGGAGATTCTGTTTTGCCAAGATCGAGACCGGCCTCCTTCAGCCCTTTCTGAAGAGCTCTGACAATTGTCCAGAGTTTCTCCCTGTATTCCGGATGTGCCTGTATTATTTCCAGCCTTTTGATGGCGCCGATCGTCATTGCCATAGGAAGAGATTTGGCATAGATCTGTGACCGGAGATTAAACCGCAGATATTTAACGACTTCAGCAGTTCCTGAAACGAAGGCACCTATTCCAGCCATCGATTTTGCAAATGTGGCAAAATAGACGTCGATCTGGTCCTGAACGCCAAAATGTTCACCCGTACCTGCCCCTGTTTTTCCCATAGTTCCAAAACCATGCGCATCATCTACCAGGAAACGGAAATTATATTTCTTCTTTAGAGCAGTTATTTCGTCGAGTTTGCCAAGATCACCTGCCATTCCAAAAACACCTTCGGTAATTACCAGGATCCCACCGCCACTCTGTTCAACCAGTTTGGTCGCACGCTGCAGCTGTTTTTCACAATTCTCAATGTCATTATGATGGTACACAAAACGCTTCCCCATATGAAGCCTTAGTCCGTCCATGATGCATGCATGAGCCTCTGAATCGTAAACAATTACGTCATGCCTGTCAACAAGTGCATCAATTATTGATACCATCCCCTGGTATCCGTAATTGAGAAGATAAGCAGCCTCTTTTCCTGTGAATTTGGCAGCCATCTGTTCAAATTTCTCATGCATTGTAGTCTGTCCTGACATCATCCTCGCGCCCATTGGATACGCGAGGCCATATTGAGCAGTTGCATCAGCATCAGCTTTTATTACCTCAGGCAGATTGGCCAACCCCAGATAATTATTCAGACTCCATGAAAGAACCTCTTTTCCCCTGAAAGTCATCCTTGGAGCTATCTCACCTTCAAGTTTCGGAAACATGAAATAACCATCGGCAAAATACGCATGCTGTCCTAAAGCTCCTTTGTTTGTTTTGATTTTTTCGAAAATATCCATGATGATATATTTGCTTGTTAAATTTTTCACAAAATTATATATAAATGAGGTAGAATATGCTACCTATTTATACCTAATTTGGTTTTCGTACTTTTAAGGGAAAGTCGGAAGTTGGCAGTCCGAAGTCAGAAGTCCGAAGTCCGAAGTCCGAAGTCAGCTGCTCCAGGTTCCCCTCCAGGGAGGGGTTAGGGGTGGGTATAAAATCGGAAGTCGGAAGTCGGAAGTAGGAAGTCGGAAGTAGGAAGTCGGAGTCCGGTCCAGCAAATCCGAATTCCGAAGTCCGAAGTCCGAAGTCCGAAGTCAGAAGTCAGAAGAGACGGCTTATGTGGCTGCTTAGTTCAATCTTCCAGTTTCGTGGTGGCAGCACCAAAACTAACACGGTTTCTGAGTGGGAGCAGTATAATAAACAGATAAATATTACGTTTTTATCTCTGAAATGAAATTTTTTCCGTACTTTTGCACAACAATTTTTTTTATGAGGTTCAGATTATATATAGTACTGATAATTTTAGTGTTGGCCAGTTCATGCGGCGAATATGAAAAGCTTTTGAAGAGCACTGACTCCGATCTGAAAAAAGAAAAGGCCAAGGAGTATTATGCAGCCGGCCAGTATGTTAAGTCTTCTGAGCTTCTCGGACAGATCCTGCCCAGATACAGGGCAACAGAGGAAGCTGAGGAACTGAACTGGATCCATGCCAACAGCTTTTACGGGATGAAAGACTATTACATGGCCGGATCTTATTTCAAAGTATTTGTGGATCAGTTCCCGTTTGGAAAACATGCGGAAGAGGCTCATTTTCTGGTAGCTATGTGTGACTATAAAATATCGCCGCGGTCAGAGCTGGATCAGGAGAACACCCGAAATGCACTTGAGGAGTTTTTTGTCTTCATAAACAAATATGCATACAGCCCTAAGGTTGAAGAGTGCAAAAAATATATAAGTGAGTTGCAGGATAAGCTTGTGGATAAGTCTCATAATAACGCCAGGCTTTATTACGATATGAAGGAATATAAGGCTGCAGTTGTTGCAATTAATAACAGCCTTAAGCAATATTCAAATTCTATTTACCGGGAAGAGATGATGTATCTTAAACTGAGTTCTCTTTACCTCTATGCTATGAAAAGCATGCCGGATAAGCAAAAGACCAGATACCAGGATACCCTTGATGATTATTATTCTTTTATGGAAGAGTTCCCAAAGAGCAAGTACTCTAAGGATGTGGATGATATTTTCCAGAAGACAAATAAATTTCTGCAAAGAGGTAATCCTCCAAGCGTTGTAAATAATTAATATTATAATATGGATTACAGAAAATCAGCAGCACCGGTAACAACGGTTACAAGAAATCTGGACCTGATGACTCAGGGAGACGGGAATATTTATGAAACCGTTATTGTGGTAGCAAGAAGGGCGAACCAGATATCTGTTGAAATGAAACAGGAGCTTAACAAAAAACTTGAAGAGTTTGCATCTTACAGTGATAACCTGGAGGAAGTTTTTGAAAACAGGGAACAGATAGAGATCTCCAAGTTCTATGAGAGACTTCCCAAACCAACATTGATAGCATTACAGGAACTAGAGGACAAGAAAATATTTTACAGGAATCCTGAGAATAGTGCCAAACTGAAGTAAAAGGCCATTTAAAATGCTGAAAGGCAAACACATACTGGTCGGTATAACCGGGGGTATTGCTGCTTATAAAACTGCAACCATCATAAGATTACTTGTGAAGGAGGGTGCTGATGTTAAGGTCATTATGACCAGTCATGCAAAAGAATTCATAACCCCTCTTACAATTGCAACTTTGTCGAGAAATCCGGTTCTTTCAGAATTCTATAACCCTGAAAATGGAGACTGGAACAGCCATGTGGATCTGGGGCTCTGGGCCGATCTTTTCCTGATTGCTCCGGCTACTGCCAATTCACTGGCAAAAATGGCAAATGGAATTGCAGATAACCTGCTTCTTACATCTTATCTGTCAGCTCGTTGCCCAGTTTTCGTTGCTCCATCTATGGATCTTGACATGCTAAAGCATCCGGCAACAATCATTAATATAGAGACATTAAAAGCATTTGGAAATTCAATTCTTGAGCCTGCCACAGGCGAACTTGCCAGTGGATTGAGCGGCAAGGGAAGAATGGCAGAACCTGAAGAGATTGTAAAGGAGATAACCAACTTCTTTCAAAAAAAAAAAGGAAATAAGCCTCTGAACGGCAAGCATCTTCTGATCAATGCAGGACCTACAAGGGAACCTCTTGATCCGGTACGCTTTATCAGTAATTTCTCATCAGGAAAAATGGGAATTGCACTGGCCGATGCAGCTTTCGAATACGGTGCCGAAGTTGATCTGGTACTTGGACCGGTAAGCAGCCTCCCTGTAAACAGCGGGATCAATGTAATTAATGTGACAAGTGCAGCCTCTATGGCTTCTGAATGCATATCAAGATTCCCGGAATGTGATGTAGCTATATTATCTGCCGCCGTAGCCGATTTTACCCCTGAAACAACAAGCAGCATAAAGATAAAAAAGGATAACTCGGGTTTAACCATAAAGCTTAAGCCTACTGCTGATATTGCTGCGGAACTTGGCAAAATTAAAAAACCGGTACAGTTACTTGCAGGATTTGCCCTTGAGACAAATAATGAGCTGGAGAACGCAAAGGAAAAACTGGCGCGGAAAAACCTGGATCTTATAGTGCTGAATTCCCTTAATGAAAAGGGGGCTGGTTTTGAATATTCTACAAACAGGGTAACCCTGATTGACCGGAATAATAATATTGATAAATTTGAACTGAAATCCAAGGACGAAGTGGCAAGAGATATACTTGACAAAATTGTTTTAATGCTTCAATAAAATAAAAGGATGTCAATATTGCGCATTTCCAGATATACTCTGATAATCATTTTATCCTGTCTCCCGGTTCTTGCCAGGTCACAGGAACTGAATTGCAATGTTCAGGTGTCAGCCCAGATGATACAGGGTTCAAACCGCGAGATATTTGTGAATATGCAGCGTGATATTTATGAGTTTATAAATAATACCGTCTGGACAAACCATGTCTTTAGTTATGCGGAAAGAATTGATTGTAATATGCTCATAAACCTTACCGAGCAGATCTCCGGAGACGAGTTCAAGGGAACAATTCAGATACAGCTCAGACGGCCGGCATTCAATACTACTTATAATTCAACAATGCTTAATTTTGTTGATAATAACCTTCAGTTCAAATATGTGGAATTTCAGACTCTTGAATTTGATCCGAGCACACACAGGGCAAATCTGATTTCTGTACTGGCTTACTATGTTTACATCATACTAGGGGTTGATTACGACTCCTATTCCCTTCTTGGAGGGACTGAATTCTTCCAGATGGCTGAAAAGATTGTAACCAATGCTCAGAATGCTCCTGAATCGGGCTGGAAGCCTTACGACGGGTCGAGAAACCGAAACAGATACTGGCTGGTCAAAAACATCCTCAATAAGGAATATGAGGGTATTAGACAGTTCATATATGAATATGATATTAACGGTCTTGACAGACTTGAATCAAGAACCAGTGAAGCCCGTAATTCTATGGCAGAGAGCCTTAAACTTATGCAGGAAGTTTTCAGGAAAAAGCCTGATCCGTTTATGTACTTCCTCCAGATAGTTATTGATTCAAAATCAGAAGAAGTCATTAATATTTTTACAGGAGCATTTCCCGAAGAGAGGAGCCGTGTCGTGCAGATTATGACGGAAATTGATCCTGCAAATAAGTCAAAATACGAAAAGATCACCGCTGCTAGTCCAATATAAAAATCAGTATGCTCGCTAAACTGTTTGTTCAAAACTATGCTCTAATTAAGGAACTGGACGTTGAATTTGAGACGGGGCTGACCATTATTACAGGTGAGACTGGTGCCGGAAAATCAATTCTGCTCGGTGCTCTTTCACTTATCCTGGGGACAAGGGCTGACAGTACGGTTCTGCTTAATAAAAATGAAAAATGCATCGTGGAGGGAACTTTCAGGTTAGATGAATATGACCTTGATCATTTTTTTGTTTCAAATGAACTGGATTTTGAGCCGCTGACCACGCTAAGGAGAGAAATCAACCCTGCCGGTAAATCACGGGCATTTATTAATGATACTCCCGTGACAGTTAACCTGCTCAAGGAACTTGGAGATTATCTTATTGATATACATTCCCAGCATCAGACCCTCATGTTGAGTGATAATACATTCCAGATGAACATTATCGACTCATTTGCAGGTACGGGAAAGCTTAAAAATGAATACAGGAAGGTATTCAATAAGTTTAGCGGGTTGAAAAAGGAATTTGCAGTACTTAAAGAGCTGGCTGATAAGAACAGGTCTGACCTCGAGTATTACACTTTCCAGTTCAATCAGCTTGAAGAAGCTAAATTAAAGGCAGGTGAACAGGAGGAACTCGAAAGCGAGCAGGAAATTTTAAATCACGCTGAGGAGATCAGCAGTGCATTAAGCGGATCGGTAAGGCTCTTCAGTGAAGATGATTCATCAATTCTATCAATGCTGAGAGAGGTTAAATCATTCATTGGGAAAATAAGGAGTTTTTTACCAGATGGAGAAGACCTGTTGCGACGAACCGAATCTTCCCTTATTGAACTTGATGACCTCTCCAGGGAAATTGAAAAGCTTGCGGTTTCAATCGAGGCAGATCCACAGCGACTTTCTGCAATAAATGAACGGCTTGACAGCATATATCTCCTGATTCAAAAACACAGGGTAAATAATCTCGGGGAACTCCTTCAAAAAAAAGAGGAGATAGGTAATCTCATAAAATCCATTGCAGGAAGCGATGAACGCCTTTCCGGGCTTACGGCAATGCTTGAAAATGAGACCAGCCGGCTTACTCTCCTCTCTGCTGAAATGTCAAAAATGAGAAAAGCCGTGCTAGCAGAAGTTGAATCCAAAATAACCGATCTTCTAAAACAGCTGGGTATGCCTAATGCCAGGTTCAGAATATCCCTTTCAGAGCACAGGGATTTTACACCAAACGGTATTGATCAGGCTGACTTTCTTTTTTCTGCAAATAAGCAGATTGCGCCTGAAAATCTGGCAAAGACCGCATCGGGTGGTGAACTGTCCAGGGTGATGCTGAGCCTTAAATCACTGCTCACAAAGAATAATAATCTTCCTACAATTATATTTGATGAGATAGATTCCGGTGTGTCCGGCGAAGTAGCCGATAAGGTCGGTCAGATCCTGTCAGGGATGGGAAAATATATGCAGGTTGTTAATATTACACATCTTCCCCAGGTCGCATCCAGGGGGAACAGGCATTATCATGTTTATAAAGATGATACCGAAGATTCAACATTTACCCGTGTAAAATTGTTAACACCTGATGAGAGAATTCTGGAAGTTGCCAGATTATTAAGTGGAAGTGAAGTAACCGAGACAGCAATAAAGAATGCCAGGGAACTTTTAACAGCCGCGATAAATTAAATTAAATTATAATGAAAGAAGGTCTTTTACAAGGTAAAAAAGGTATCATTTTCGGTGCCCTGAATGACAAATCCATTGCCTGGCAGGTTGCCCTGAAGGCATTTGAAAATGGAGCTGAACTGGTTCTGACTAACTCGCCGGTGGCAATGAGACTTGGTACCATAGGCGAACTTGCAAAAATAACAGGCAGCAAGGTGATTGCGGCGGATGCCACCAAAATGGAGGATATTGAAGCCCTCCTGTCAGAAAGTATGACAATATTTGGCGGTAAGTTTGACTTCATACTCCATTCAATCGGGATGTCGCCAAACGTAAGAAAGGATATTCCTTATGAGCAGACGAGCTATGAAAACATGCTTAAAACATTCGACATATCTGCGCTTAGTTTTCACAGGGTACTCCAGACTGCTTATAAGCTTGACGCTTTAAAGGAGTGGGGTTCAGTGGTTGCGCTCTCATATGCTGCAGCTCAGAGGACACTATCGGGGTATAACGATATGGGAGATGCCAAGGCCCTGCTGGAATCTATTGCCCGCAGTTTTGGCTATATCTACGGACGCGACAGGAAGGTGAGGATAAATACTGTTTCCCAGTCACCAACAATTACTACTGCAGGGATGGGTATTCATGGATTTGATTCGCTTGTAGACTTCTCTGAAAGGATGTCCCCGTTGGGAAATGCTTCAGCAGAAGAGTGCGCCGACTATTGTGTCGCCCTCTTTTCAGATCTTACACGCAAGGTCACTATGCAGAATCTTTTCCACGACGGAGGATTCTCTAGCATGGGTATGAGTCTCAGAGCAATTGAACAATATCAGAAAAGCTTCGAGGAATGCGATTGTGATGACAAGAAATAGATAAGTATAAAAACCTATTTTTATAGCGACATGCCCTTGAGTATGTCGCTTTTTTTATATTTGATTCCCTAAAAATTAGCCAATGGTAAAAATCCTATTGCTGGTTGCCTTCTACTTTACTTTTCCCCTTGGAATAATCTATTTATGTAAAAGATGGTCATTCCTTAAAAAACTGGGATCAATAGTCCTTGCATATGGATTTGGTCTTGTGTTAGGAAGTATCGGGATATTACCACAGGGTAGCGATGCCTATCATCTTGCACTACAGGGGCGGGCAGCATTGCCCGATACGGAAATGCAGGCACTGCTGGCTTCAGGAACCATTAGTGAAAGTGATAGTTATGTTAACAGAATTGCTTCAACACAGGATCTTATTGTATCTCTGATTGTCCCATTATCTTTTCCCCTTCTTCTCTTTTCTCTTAACATAAAAAGATGGATGCGTTTTGCCCGTGATGGTTTCATCTCAATGATACTGGCCCTGGTGTCTGTTGTGATAGTGGTATCGTCGGGATATTTTATCTTTAAATATGCTGTTCCTGATTCATGGAAAGTGGCAGGAATGCTCGTGGGAGTATATACCGGAGGAACACCAAACCTCGTCTCTCTTAAAGTAGCTCTTGATGTTGATCCTAATCTGTTCGTCATGACAAGCACCTATGATATGATTGTTGGTGCCATTACATTAATATTTTTTGTTACAATTGGCCCGAAGATATTCAGAGCTATCCTGCCACCATTCAAACATAATGGTGACACTGAGGTTACTGATGAGCTGATACATGAGGCGGAGAGTTTTGAAGATTTTTCCGGTATGCTTGGAAAAGGGCGTATAGGCCCTCTTCTGAAAGCATTCGCGCTTGCCCTTCTGATTTTCATTCTTTCATTCGGAATAAGCCTTCTGCTTCCCAAAATATCTCAGATGGTGGTGGTGATCCTTTCAATTACCACTCTTGCAATTCTTGCATCATTAATAAACAGTATAAACAAAATTGAAAAGACATTTCAGCTAGGGATGTACTTTATCCTGGTCTTTTCTTTTATAGTAGCATCGATGGCTGATCTTGGCGTAATATTCAGTATTGGATTTCTCGGACTGTTCGGATATATTTCGTTTGCCTATTTCGGTTCACTTATTCTTCATATTATACTTTCAAAAATATTCAGGGTAAATGCTGATGACTTCTTAATCACAACCACAGCATTCGTGTTTTCTCCACCTTTTGTACCGGTTGTTGCAGCTGCACTCAAGAATAAAGATGTGATTATTACAGGTATAACAGTGGGTATTATTGGCTACGTTATTGGAAACTACCTGGGAGTAGGCCTGGGATATTTCCTGAAGGGATTCTGAAATATTATAATAATGAAAGAGGGACAGGTTGCGACCTGTCCCTACATTAAAATAATTAAGATATTTTCGTTCCTAGAATAAATAATTCAATCCTATTGAAAATCCTATATTTCCATCCTGCTTGTTGAAAGCCTTTCCTATATCTATTGCAAGTACAAAGTTTTGATTCATGGCAAGCATGATGCTTGTACCGGCGCTAATATGCAGCTTCTCACCACCGGGATTAAAATAATCAGAGAAGTTCTCTTCATCTCCGTACATGGTATTAAATGCCGATTCCAGATTATCCGGAAGCTTGATTTTGCTTGTAATCATTCCAGCATCAACAAATCCGTTGAGCCCAAGGTAACAATCCTGTTTGAAGAGTGTAAAGTAGACCGGTTTCCATCGCAGTTCAAGGTTAGCCATTACAAATGAATTCCCTAGAACCCTGTTTCTTACTACTCCTCTCAGAGTACTGGAACCTCCAAGACCTTCATTGGTGGCACCGGTAAGCATGGATGTAATTACCTGTGACTGGTAAAAGAATGGCACATCGCCGGTGAGTTTTGTCTGATATCCTACACGGTAGACAAAGGCAAGATCATTTTCAATAAGTGTAAAGTATTGCCGATGAATGAAATAAAGTCTTGAAAATGACCAGTCATTTCCCATGAATTTAGGAGCAAGTTCTACTCCAAGCTCAGTCCATATTCCTCTCATCGGGTTAGGCCTGTTATCGCGGCTGTCCCGCATGAAGCCTCCTTGATTGTATTAACCCAACCTCCTTTAGCCTCACTGGCAGATATTAGCCCCAGCCTCTGGTATCTTTCATAAAGGCCTGGTATTGAATCTATAGAAGGTAAAAGATCCTTCTTTTTCCCTTTATTTAATCTTTCAATGTCAACCGAACTGTTTTCAAAATGCTGGAATGCCAGACCTGCACTCCATTTAAAATGGTCTCCGGCAAGTTTGCCCTGCATATCTGTTTTCCACCTGAATTGGTTTCTTTCAAATCTGTAAAACATTCTTGTTCTGTAAGGCGGAGTCGTGAGATCATCATCCATCCAATCCTTATTAAATACTGATTCATATCCGTTGAAACCGTAGAAATGACTCGCCTGATCGGGCAGATAACTCAGGTCACTTGTCATATGAACTCCCGGAATAAGATGGTTGGATTCATACATAAATCTGTATATCCCGCTTCCTTTTGTGTAACGTGATACCTCGGTATAGGTGTGATCAAGAAAATCAGGGTACTTGCTTCCGTCACCGTAATTAAAGAACTCAACAAGAGCACCATATTGAAATCCAAGATCGGAATCAAAGGTTATGGTAGGTAAGGCGCCACCGAATTTCCATCCGGTTTTTATCTTTTTCTCCTGTCCGTAAACGGAGAATGCCAGCAATGTTATCAGAAAAATTAAGAAACTCTTTTTCATTGGTTATGGTTTAAATTCACAATTATAAAGATAAAGAAAATTGAATATGGCAGTCTCTTTTTTTAATATTTGCTACCTTAGATGTTGAATAATGATTTTAAATGAATACGGCTTTAGTAATTGTCAATATAAGATCTCTTATCCAGACAGAGAATAATGTCAGGACAAAGATATCCGGAAAAGAGATGGCTGGGTTATCCATCATAAATGATGCTTTTTTATATATCAGGAACGGCATTATTCTGGATTTTGGTAATATGAGTGACCTGGAACTGGGTGATATTCCTCTGGACGATCCTGAAATTATTTACATTAATGCCAGTGGGAAGCTGGTTTTTCCATCCTTCTGCGATTCCCATACTCATCTTGTTTATGCCGGCAGCCGTGAAGCTGAATTTACAGATAAAATCAGGGGATTGTCATATGAAGAGATAGCCAGGAGGGGAGGAGGGATTCTCAATTCCGCTGCCAGACTTCATGATACATCTGAAGAAGAATTGTATCAGCAGTCTTCTGTTCGTATAAGAGAGATTATTGCGCTTGGAACGGGCGCGGTGGAGATTAAAAGCGGATATGGCCTTGACGTGGAGGATGAGCTCAAAATGCTCAGGGTGATCAGGCGCATAAAAAACAGCTTTCCACTGGAAGTTAAAGCTACTTTTCTTGGCGCCCATGCTATACCGAAGAACTACCTTAACAAAAGAGACGAATATATTGATCTTATTATTAATGAAATGATTCCCGTTATTGCCTCTGAGGATCTTGCAGATTATATTGACGTCTTCTGTGATCGGGGTTTCTATACTATTGAGGAAACGGAAAAGATCCTTATGGCAGGAATGAAATATGGACTGACTGCAAAGATCCATGCCAATGAGCTTGATTATTCGGGCGGAATTCAGACCGGGGTTAAATACAATGCTCTGTCAGTTGACCATCTTGAGTGTACTGGCGATGATGAAATTGCCATGCTCCTGGATTCTGATACTATGCCTACCCTTCTGCCAGGCTCATCGTTTTTTCTGGGCTTGAAGGATCCTCCCGCCAGAAAGATGATTGATGCCGGTTTACCTGTCGCTCTTGCTTCGGATTATAATCCTGGATCATCGCCATCGGGAAATATGAAGCTGATAATGTCGCTTGGGTGTATTAAATTGCGGATGCTGCCCGAGGAGGTAATAAATGCCGTGACAATAAACTCAGCCTATGCTATGGATATATCCCGGACTCACGGATCAATTGCCCGGGGAAAGGTCGCTAATGTGTTTATTACAAAAGAAATACCGTCGTATGAGTTTATGCCATATGCTTTTGGCAGCGACCTCATCGACACAGTCATACTTAAAGGGGAGATAGTAAAATATTAAATACTTTTGTGGATTATACCCCCCCAACCCCCCCCCAGGGGGGGGCTAATACAGTATTTTATAAGTACTTTTTATCCCCCCCTCTGGGGGGGCCGGGGGGGGGAGGACTTTCACAGAGAATAAAAAATGTAATTTTTCTATGGATAACAGAATTTTAGAGTGTGTCCCGAACTTCAGCGAGGGACGTGATATGGAGATAATAAGGCAGATTACTGATGAGATTGAATCTGTAATCGGCGTTAAGCTGCTGAATGTGGATCCTGGTGCGGCGACAAACCGGACAGTTGTGACCTTTGTGGGTGATCCTGAAGCAGTCTGCAGTGCAGCTTTTCTTGCAGTAAAGAAAGCTTCCGAACTCATAGATATGTCGAAGCATCATGGCGAGCATCCTCGTATGGGTGCTACTGATGTCTGCCCTTTTGTGCCGGTTTCAGGCATTACAATGGAGGAGACAGTTTATTATGCACGCAAAGTTGCAGCACGGATAGGTGAGGAACTTGGAATCCCGGTCTATTGTTATGAAAATGCAGCTTCTGCCGAAGATAGAAGGAATCTTGCCAATTGCCGGGAGGGCGAATATGAGGGTCTTATAAAGAAACTGGAGGATCCCCGCTGGAAGCCGGATTTCGGACCAGCTCTTTTCCATGAACGTTCAGGTGCTACGGCTGTGGGTGCCAGGGATTTTCTTGTTGCTTACAATATAAACCTCAATACCACTTCTATCAGGAGAGCCAACGCTATCGCCTATGATGTAAGGGAGAAAGGAAGACCTTTGCGTGAAGGAGATTCCTTAACGGGTAAAATCATGTATGATAGTAACGGTGAAAAAATAATGGTCCCGGGTTCCCTCAAATCTGTAAAAGCTATAGGGTGGTATATCAGGGAATATGGGATCGCACAGATCTCAATGAATCTTACGGATATTTCCGTTACTTCGGTCCATATCGCTTTTGATGAGGCGTGCAGGAAGGCAGATGCCAGGGGTGTCAGGGTGACTGGATCTGAGATTGTGGGGCTTGTGCCACTTAAATCGCTTCTTGATGCAGGAAAATATTTTCTTCATAAGCAGCAGCGATCATCGGGGGTACCTGATGAGGAGCTTATAAAAATTGCAATCAAAAGCATGGGATTGAATGAATTACATCCGTTTAAGCCAGAAGAGAAAATAATAGAATATATTATGGAAGAAAAAAACAAACAATCGCTTGCTGACATGAATCTTAAAGCATTCATGGATGAAACTGCTTCAGAATCAACTGCTCCTGGAGGCGGATCTATAGCAGCGTATATGGGTGCCCTTGGCATTGCTCTCGGAACGATGGTGGCAAATCTTTCAAGCCACAAGAAGGGCTGGGACGACAGATGGAAGCTTTTTTCAGATTGGGCTGAACAGGGAAAAGTCTTGCAGAATGTTCTTCTCTCTCTTGTTGATGAGGATACCGCCGCTTTCAACAAGCTGATGGAAACATTTGCCCTTCCAAAAAAAACTATGGAGGAAGTGCAAATTAGAAATTCAGCAATCCAGGAGGCTACCAAAAATGTAACACTTGTTCCGCTGAAGGTTATGGAAACAGCCCATTCAGGGTTCGGACTTTTAAGGGAGATGGTGGAAGAGGGAAATCCCAATTCAGTTACTGATGCAGGCGTGGGCACTCTGGCGCTTCGTGCCTGTATTAAGGGTGCTTATCTTAATGTCAGGATAAATGCATCAGATATTGAGGACAAGGATTTCGTAAAAGAGGTTCTGATAAAAAGCTGCGACATTGATTCAAAGGCTAAAATGGAAGAAGAGGCAATAATGAAAATGGTTGAAGAGAAAATTGTCAGAGCCCATATCACATCATAACGATAATGAATGAACTGCTATCCGTGTCAACTTAAACCGGCAGAAATTCAGAGGATGAAGATCCGCCATGTAGTCATTCCTGTCAGATTATTCTCCTTATAGTCCTGAGATTATGCGAATAGCCGTTAATCTCATTTTTAAAGATGCCGTGATGATCGAGTGAGTCTATTCTTACCCTTCCGGAAGCATGGATTATCAGTCCTTTTGAAATAATCATCCCGACATGTGAGATTCTGCCATTTCCACTGTCAAAAAAAGCAAGATCTCCGGGTACAGCTTCATCAATGAAGTCAATCATTTTACCTTCATTCGACTGATCTGCAGCATCCCTCGCTATCGGAATACTGAATATCTTGTAAACCAACTGTGTAAATCCTGAACAGTCAAGGCCTGATGGAATTCTTCCGCCCCAGATATAAGGACTGTTAATGAATTTCATTGCAATCTCAGACAGAGAATCATTGGTCGAGATGTAATTCTTACCGAAATCAGGAATCGTTCTATATATGTTCCTCCCTATAGAAAATACTTTTTCTTCAAAATCGGGATTAAAAATCTCGCAACCTGGCTCCAGTACAATTTTTGTATTATCGCTTTTGGTACACAACAGAGGTCGATTCAATACATGGCCGCATGATATGTCCTCATCGGCACTGCATTGCAGATGATCAACATCAATCCATCCGTGGTAATTGTCGAAAGATGTTTTAATTTTCTGCCAGTTGCCGGAACTGTCTGCCACGGCATATTTCTCCCCGAACAGGATCTGGCTTAACATCTCCGATTTGTGAGAAGGGGCAGATCTTAAGGGAACAAAAACATTCTCGCAGATATATCTCTCCATATGACATAATTTTAATTCAAAATTACTAAAAATCGCTGATTCTGTTAAGTCTTATTCTCTGTTGAACTTCTTGAGTTTTTACCCACAGAAGACCTGAATGGGACTTTTATACTCCTCAAGGGGATGATCTGCAGGAGGAGCGATTCATTGGGACGAGGGCCTGCAATGAGATTTCAAAGAGGATGCTCAGATCCGGACTAAGAATTCGTTTTTGATTGAATCAGACTAATGTACTACTCAGGATTTTTTCAGAAAAAATAATCTAATTTTACCATTATGAAACGATAATACCAATAACCTCTCAGATGACTGATATCAGTAAAGCCCGGAGACCTTCTGTAAAGCATATTTTCAATCTGGGCTTCTTCCTGGCAAGCATACTTGTTGTTGTAGCAGTATGGCCCCCGGAAAAGTGCGAAACCTGGTCTGAATTGCTCGGGAGCATCCTTATCGTTTCATCATGCTATCTGATGCTTTACCTTTTCCTGTCTCATTTCAGGCCGGAAATACTGGAAGTTACCAGGAAAACAATATTCATAATTCTCATTATTCTGATCTTTATTGTAATTACACGAATCGTCATCTCTTTTGCCAATCCGGAAATCCTGTTCCTTATACCTTTTTCAATTATACCTATTGTAATCTGTACATTTTATGACGCCAGGCTGGCCTTATTCATATTGGTGATTACCCTCATACTTGCCGGCTTTATTGTTCCCGCTTCTTTTGAATTCGTTTTTATAAGTTTTATTTCAGGGGTGTCTGCAATTTTCGTACTGACAAATATTTACAAGCGTGCTAAAATCGTTTATTCTTCACTCTCAGTAGTGGCAAGCTATTCTGTTATTTATTTTGCCTTATCAATTATGAATGGTTCAGCCGTTTCAGGTGCAAACTTCGCTGATTATAAGCTATTTTTGGGGAATGGAATTCTGATACTTTTAAGTTATCCGCTGATCTTCCTCTTTGAAAGGAAGTTTTACTTCCTGTCTGATACAACGCTGCTTGAGTTATCCAATTTGGATAATCCTCTGCTGAGACGATTCGCAGAAGAAGCGCCAGGCTCCTTTCAGCATTCCCTTCAGGTGGCTAATCTGGCTGAAGAGGCAGCCAGGATCGTCGGAGCTAACCCATTGCTGGTACGGACAGGTTCGCTTTATCATGACATCGGGAAAATTATTAATTCAGGATTTTTCATTGAAAACCAAAAGAACGGTGACAACCCACATCGGAATATTGACCCTGTAGAGAGCTCCGAAATTATTATTAATCATGTAAATGAAGGTGTTTTACTTGCAAGAAAATATAAGCTTCCTGTTCAGATAATAGATTTTATCAGGACACACCACGGCACTAAAAAGGCCTATTTTTTCTATATGAAGTATCTTGAAACGGAAAAGTCATCGACAGCTGCAGAAAGCAAATTTTCTTATCCGGGGCCAAAACCCTTTACAAGGGAGACTGTTATAGTAATGATGGCTGATGCAGTAGAGGCTGCCTCAAGAACACTCGAAAAATTCAATGAGCAGACAATTGGTGAGCTTATTGAAAAGATCATTTCCATACAGGAGCAGGATGATCAGTTTGCCGATGCACCTGTTACTTTCAGGGATCTTACTGAAGTGAAGAGTATTTTCAGGAAGAGGCTTTTGAATATTCACCATACCCGGACAGTATATCCTGAAAAATATTCAGGGGATTCCTAACGCATGTCGTTTATATCGACTCCTTTATACTTATCTGCCTTAAAAACAAAGGTGTCGGCATCAGGTTTTTGCCTGAGATCATATTCTGTGATCATGAGTGTTATTACCATGCCGTCTCTTCTTTTATACTCCAGGTTGATGAGCGCCAGGTTTGGTTTGCTTATTGTCAGTCTTACCCTTACAAGGTCGCTTTTGAGATCTTCAGGATAAAGATCAACAAGGTATGTATCTGTTTTCTCTTCAATCAGTCTGCTCTTATAGCCAGATTTATACATTGTGAATATTTCAGAAGGACGGTTCTGAAAAGAATGGTCTTTTTTATCAGGTTTAGTGATTGTAACGTCTTTTTCAGCAGTAAGATAGTTCCAGATTGTTTCCCCGTTATACCAGACTGAATTCTCTCCGAGGTTCAGTCTGTATTTATCCTTGCTAAGGATAATTGATCCATTCAGAGTATCTGAACTGTTGTCTGTAAGGTCGGCAGATATCATCCTGAATACCATAGATATAGATGGTGCTTTGGATGCATTTGAAGCGAAGCTGTCAAGGATTTTGATTGCCTGCTGATCGTTTTGTCCCTGGGAAAAGGCAGATCCCGGAATATTGGCAAAAAACAGGAATAGTAAAATTTTCATATGAATCGGTTTACTCAAGACGACTCAAAATCTGTTCCAAAGATATAAAATCTGAAACCAGAACGTCTCTTGCCTTGCTTCCTTCGAATGGTCCTACAACTCCGGCAGCTTCGAGCTGATCAATAATTCTCCCTGCCCTGTTGTATCCGATGGAAAGTTTTCGCTGTATCAGTGATGTTGACCCCTGCTGATGCTGGACTACCAGCCGTGCGGCATCTTCAAACATCTGATCTCTCTTTCGCAGGTCAACTTCAACAGCACCCGACTCATTGTCATCAACATATTCAGGAAGGTGCATAGCATCGGCATATCCCTTCTGGGAGCCTATAAAGTCTGTCAGCTCTTCTATCTCAGGAGTGTCGATGAAGGCACACTGTACCCTTACAGGTTCATTACCGGATGAAACCAGCATGTCGCCACGCCCTACAAGCCTGTCTGCTCCGGTTGAATCGAGTATTGTGCGGGAATCGATTGAGGAAAATACCCTGAAGGCGACCCTGGTTGGGAAATTTGCCTTTATAAAACCTGTAATAATATTGGCTGAAGGTCTCTGAGTAGATATGATTAGGTGTATTCCAATTGCTCTTGCAAGCTGGGCAAGTCTGCCGATAGGACCCTCGATCTCTCTTCCGGCAGTCATTATAAGATCCGCAAATTCATCTATTATAAGGACTATATATGGCAGGTATTTATGTCCTTTTTCGGGATTGAGTTTTCTCGAAATGAATTTCTCATTATACTCCTTAATATTGCGCGACTGGGCAGCTTTCAGAAGCTCGAGCCTGTTATCCATTTCAATACACAAGGAATTAAGGGTTTTGATCACTTTCTGTGTATCCGTGATAATGGCATCCTCCTCATCAGGTAGTTTGGCAAGAAAATGTCGCTCGATCTTCATATATAGCGGAAGCTCCACTCTTTTAGGATCTATGAGCACAAATTTGACTTCTGCCGGATGTTTTTTATAGAGAATCGAGGTGATTATTGCATTTATCCCCACTGATTTTCCCTGCCCGGTGGCACCTGCAACCAGAAGGTGGGGCATCTTTGTAAGATCGACAATATATGGTTCATTAGTTATCGTTCTCCCAAGAGCAAGGGCAATATCGAATTTCGTTTCCTGGAAAGCTTTGGAGGTAATCAGTGATCGCATTGAAACCATCTCAGGCTTTTTATTCGGTACTTCAATGCCCACGGTTCCCCTTCCAGGTATCGGGGCTATGATCCTAATACCAAGAGCGGAAAGATTGAGTGCAATATCATCCTCAAGCGATTTGATTCGAGCGAGTCTGACTCCCCGTTCCGGTACTATTTCATATAGTGTTACTGTCGGACCTATTGTCGCGGAGATACTTTTTATACTGATTTTATGGTCACCAAGAGTTTTAATAATATTCTCTTTGTTCTCAAAGACTTCAGTATTGTCAAAGGCGCTTTCCGATTTGTGTTCCTTAAGGATCGAAACAGGTGGAAATTTATAATGAGAAAGATCAAGCCGGGGATCATAATTTTCCATTATCCGTTCCACCTCATGCTCGGTGAGAGTGCCCTCTGTTTCCGGCCGTACAATGTTAAGAGGCACTGCTTCTTCAGGTTCCACGGGAGCGACCCTCTTATCAAGATCACGTATTATAGATCCCCTGGTGAAAACTTCAGGAATAACATCATCTGAATCATCATCATCGTGAGGTTTATTAGTGTTTCTGACAATAAATTCCACAGGATTATCTTCCGGAATTTCTTCCTCTGTTTCAGGCTCCTCGTTTATCAATGAATCAGATTCTTCTGAATCTCCTTCTTCGGATAAGATTTCCTGCGTCTCCCTGGCTTTCCTGAATTTCAGAAAGGCAGGTATTTTAAATCCGAAAGATTCAGGTTTTACCTTAAGGGCAAAAATGAGATATGATATTGCCAAAACCAATATCAGTACACCGGTGCCTATCTTCCCCATGAACGCATTCATCCACCTGGTTACCATATAGCCCTGCGCCCCTCCCGGCCCGCTGCCAAGATAAACATTTGACTTTCCAAATATAAATCCCAGCATCAGCGAGATGATTATAGCCGCAAAAGTGAACTTGATGACAAGAGTAAGGGGCCTGATCTTCGGAAACCTGAGGAGATACAGTCCAATAGTGCCAAAAATCATCGGAACAAAGAATGCACCTAATCCAAATCCGTATCTTATTATCATCTCTGCAAGGAAATGACCACTTTTACCTGACCAGTTTTTTACTTCAACATCTGGTCCGGATACAATATCAGAGGCAGGAAGACTCTGATCAGTTTTCCACCAGAAAAGGTATGAAATACAGGCAAGAAGAAGATAAAATGCGAAACCAGTGACAAGAATTCCTGCAATAAATTTAATCCTCTCATCTGTAAAGAAGGCTTTGGATTTTCCTGATCCTTTAGCAGTTTTAGTGCTCTTTTTTCCAGCCTCTTCCTTCTCTTTAGTCATTACTGTTTCATATTTTTCATTTGGCAGTCCAAAGGTAATAATTTTGAACCTTACACAAAAGAGAGACTAATGTTTTTGATTTTCGCTGCAGGTGCCCGGTGCTTATGAAAATAATCAGAACTAAAATGCCAGCATTTTATTGATAATCTTTATCAGTTCTTCCCTGGATACCCGCTTAAATTTCTCACGTCGGGCAAAGGTTTGATCGGGAATACCCTTTTTATAGACTGTCTCTGCCGTGAAGCGAAGTTCCGTATGACCTAAGAGAAAGAAAAAGCCCATCATTACCCCGTCAACTTCGTAGAATGGTGAACTTGCATTCGGATTTTTTACATTTATCTCGTCTGTATACCAGATGTCATAAATCTTTGCCCTGTCGGAAGGGAAAGTTACCTCCGCGTTTTTGCAGTTAAAGCCGCATATTACTGATGTTTTGTCTGTTTTGTGCAGCTCCATTCCCTCCATAGCCTCAAATCCGGGATACACCTCGCCCTGTTTTGCAGCATAATAATACCTGAGTGTAAGTATGCTGAAGTAGGTATCATAGATAGCTTCCTTCGGATTGGAGAGGTTTATAATCCCAGAATTACCAATGGGGGAAATCATCTCGAAAAGGATCTTGTCATCTTTGAATGACACAACAAGGTTTTTAGGAAGTACCTCTCTGGGTAAGTTTCCGACAGTACTTGAATAGTCAATGTTATAATGGATCTCTCCCTCGTCTATATATTTGCCACCCTTTTTCAAACAGGAATTACAAATCACTGCAAAAATGAGTGCAATGAGCAAAACATAGCTAAATCTCACTTAACTGGCTTTATTTTGAATTATGTAAATGTAGCGTTTTTTTTTAAATTCAATAAGTCACATTTATAATTATGACATTCTCCATGAGAATGATGTTATTTAACATATCTGCCGGTGCCCCTTTTCAATTAATTGATCAATTGGAATTAGTCATGATTTGATAGCTTTGCGAACATACAGTTACTGTTATTACCAGACTGGTTACTTGATTATTCTGAAATATTATGAACAGGAAGCTTGCTGTTGTTGCACTTGGAGGAAATGCTCTCTTAAGAGGAGATCAGCTAGGGACTATCGATGAGCAGGAGGAGAATACTGCTCTGACCCTTGAAAATCTTGTTTTTTTAATTAATGAGGGATATGACCTGGTTATTACCCATGGTAACGGGCCCCAGGTAGGAAACATCCTGATGAGGAACGATGCAGGTGAACAGTTATACGGTATTGCCCAGATGCCTATTGATATCTGTGTTGCAGATTCCCAGGGAGGTATTGGTTATATGATCGAAAGGATCTTCAGAAATGTGCTGAATAAACACAAAATTGAAAAGAACGTAGTGTGCCTGGTAACCCAGGTTCTGGTAGATATTAATGATCAGGCGTTTACTGATCCACAAAAGCGAGTTGGAAAAATATACTCTGAACAACAGGCTGATCAGCTTGCCGCTGATAAAGGATGGCTTTTCAGGGAAGAGGTAAAAACAGCCGGCGGATACAGGAGAGTTGTTCCGTCTCCTGCACCTTCTGATGTCATGAATGTTTCAATTATCCGTGACCTGGCAATGAAGGGTAATATTGTTATTGCTGCTGGCGGAGGCGGCGTTCCTGTATATATCGATAATAAAAATGATGTCAGACCTGCCGAAGCAGTAATAGATAAAGATCTTGCATCTTCTCTTCTGGCAACCAGGATTGGCGCTGATGAGTTCTATATCCTTACGGATGTTCCCTATATCTATATAAATTTTAATAAGCCTGATCAGGAGATTAAGGAGTTCCTGAACTATTCAGATACACTTAAATATCTCAATGAAGGCCAGTTTTCGAAGGGAAGCATGGCCCCAAAGATAGAGGCCTGCCTGAACTTTATAAAAAATGGCGGGAAAATGAGCGTTATCACAGAAGCTTTCAAGCTTGCTGATAAGAAGTATGGTTCGAAGATAACAATGGAGTATGAGGATGACAGGAGGTAGGTGCCGGGTTCGAGGTTCTTGGTTCTTGGTTCTGGGTTCTGGGTTCTTGGTTATTAGCTGCACGACCGGAGCTATAGACCTGATTATTTTTTAACCAATAATTATTACCTTTGCAATCGTATTTTAAAAACTCAATACCATGCCATACAATCTTCGCAACAGGAATTTCCTGAAACTACTTGATTTCAAGCCCGAAGAGATAAAATTTCTTCTGGATCTTGCCTCCGACCTTAAGAAAGCAAAGTACACAGGTACAGAACAGCAGCGGCTGAAAGGTAAAAATATTGCATTGATATTTGAAAAAGCATCAACGAGGACAAGGTGTGCATTTGAAGTGGCGGCGCTTGATCAGGGAGCTCACGTTTCATACCTTGGCCCGAGCGGATCACAGATCGGACAAAAAGAATCAATGAAGGATACTGCAAGAGTTCTGGGCAGGATGTATGATGGAATTGAATACCGTGGCTATGGACAGGATATAGTTGAAGAACTGGGGAAATATGCAGGAGTTCCTGTATGGAATGGCCTCACTAATGAGTTCCACCCGACACAGATTCTCGCTGATTTTATGACAATGCTTGAACATTCGGATAAGCCACTTAACAAAATATCGTTCTGTTATCTGGGGGATGCCCGTAATAATATGGGTAATTCACTTATGGTTGGCGCTTCAAAAATGGGAATGGATTTCAGGGCTGCAGCTCCTAAAGCCTGTCAGCCGTCAGAAACACTTGTTGAAACCTGCCGTGAGATAGCCAAAAGTACCGGTGCAAGAATAACTATTACAGAATCCGTTGAAGAGGCCGTAAAAGGTGTCGATTTCCTGTATACGGATGTATGGGTGTCGATGGGTGAGCCTGATTCTGTTTGGGATGAGCGTATAAGGCTTCTGAGACCCTACCAGATAAACATGGATGTAATCAGTAAATGCGGCAATCCGAAAGTAAAATTTTTACATTGTCTGCCCGCTTTCCATAATCGCGAAACAAAAGTGGGAGAGGAGATATATCAGAAATTCGGACTCGACGGGATGGAAGTGACCGAAGATGTATTTGAATCAGAATATTCTATAGTCTTCGACGAAGCGGAGAACAGGCTGCATTCGATAAAGGCTATTATGGTAGCTACTTTGGGGGACTGAAAACTGCTCCACTCTTCTTGATTATCTATAGCCTCACCCCCAACCCTTCTCCCGGGGGAGAGGGGCTAAGCAGCTGATTAAAAGATTTTACTCACCTTATCCCAGCGGGTAAGGTTCAGGCAATCCACTCCTTCACAAAGTAGAAAGTCATAATGAAGGATGCTGCCAGTTTCAATCCTATACCTGTCAGAAATCCGAGTAGACTGCCGAAGCCAGCTCTGACTGCATAATTTATATCATCCTTGAAGATCATCTCGCCAACAAAAGCGCCAATAAGCGGTCCTATGATTATCCCCATCGGACCAAGAAACAACCCGATAATAAGTCCTACAGTTGCGCCCCTTGTTCCGTATTTTGAACCTCCAAACCGTTTGGTTCCCCATACCGGAACAATAAAGTCAAGAATTGAAACTACAACAGCTATTACTCCCAGCGTGATAAGGGTTGACTGTGAATAATCACCAAAACGTGAAAAATGAAGAAGGAGTAATCCGAGGAAACTTAACGGTGGTCCCGGCAGGACCGGCACCAAACAGCCGATTATTCCCAGGATCATGAGAATAATTCCTGATATAAGAAGTATGTAGTCTGACATTTAGAAATATCCTGCGAAAAATGTATCCGGGAAAGACCTGCTAGTGCTTACCAAGGTCTTCAAACTCAACGTCCGTAAATTCAGCAGTAACCAGTGAACTTTTCTGTTCCCTGCTTTCAACTTCTGAAGTCAGGATTGGAGCTTCAAATTCTTCCCTGTTGTTATCAATATAGGAAACTGCATCTTTCAGCCCTTCAGTAAATTTATCAAAATCTTCCTTGTACAGAAAGATCTTATGCTTTTCATAAAAAACCTTTCCCTCTTTGCCTAAACGTTTTTTGCTTTCGGTGATCGTCAGATAATAATCATCTTTTCGTGTAGCCTTTACATCAAAAAAATAGGTTCTTTTTCCGGCACGCACCACCCTCGTGAAAATTTCTTCCTTCGTGTTTTTATCATCATGCCCGTTTATGACTTCTTTAGTACCAGCTTCTTCTTCCATTTCCAAGTCAGTTAGTGTTAGGGTTTTGTTTTGTATTGTCAAATGTAACAATTATTTTATCAAATCAAAACAGAGTGAACTTTTTGTGTATTCTGCGTGTTATCTGCATGATATATTTAGCTTGTAATCGGGTAAAATATTGTGTTTTAAATAAAAATATCATAGCCTGCATTTTTATGCGTTTAGCTTATTTTTGGAAAGTTTCTTTGACAATAATGGAAAAAGAGTAATTTTGCAGCGGAAAAATCGATGTTCCTTTATTAATGATAAGCAGAAGATTACTACGTATAAAAGCCTTAATGGCGATTTATGCTTTTAACCGAAGAGAGGATGTAACTTTAGCCCAGGCTGAGAAAGAATTAATGTTCAGCATTGGCAAGAGCTATGACCTCTATCACTACCTGCTGCTGCTCGTGCTTGATATAGCGGATATTGCCAGTGAAAAGATCGATTTTGCCCTCCAAAAGCGAATGCCTACCCCTGAAGATCTCAAGCCCCAGCGCAGATTCGTTGATAACCTGTTAATAGCCCAGCTCCGGGAAAATATCCAGTTTAAAAGTTTTATATCCACAAAGAAATTGTCCTGGGCAAATCACCCGCATATTCCGAGAGCACTTTATAACAGGATGATTGCCTGGGAAGTGTATGAGGAATATATGACTACTGAAATCCATAATTATTCATCAGACAGGAAGTTTATCATTAACCTGATAACCGATCTCTTCCTGAATTCAGAAGACCTCCAGTCAAATCTCGAAGAACAGAGTATATACTGGAATGATGACCTTGAGTACATAGGCAGCATGATTGAAAAAACCCTGAAGAAGTTCAAAACAGATTCGGGTGAAAACGTATCGCTGATGCCACTGTTTAAAAATGAGGAGGATGAGGAGTTCGTAAAGATTCTTTTCAGAAAGGCAATAATGCATTCAGAGAAATGTTCCGAACTAATTGATAAGAACACAACAAACTGGGAAGTGGACCGCATTGCCCTGATGGATATACTGGTGATGCAACTGGCTATTACCGAGATCCTTGAATTCCCTGAGATCCCTGTTAAGGTAACCCTGAATGAGTATATTGAGATTGCAAAATTCTATTGTACTTCAAAAAGCAGTACCTTTGTAAATGGTATTCTTGATAATATAGTCAGGGAGATACGCCAGAAGGGGCTTTTGAATAAAACCGGAAGAGGACTGGTCGGTGAAAATATATCCCCCGATTAAAAATATCTATTTTATGAACTTAATGAACAGGATAATTCTGACAAGCCTTGTGATGATAACGTTGTTGTTGTCGCAATGCGGCAATGCTGACAAAAAAAGCGCCTCAGGTATTCAAGCCTCTGATACCGGCACCGTTAAGATAGTTTTTAATGAGTATGAGCATGCATTCGGGAAAGTCGCTGAGGGTGAGAAAGTAGGTTATGTATTTAAATTTGAAAACCAGGGCACCGCAAATCTTGTAATCGCCTCTGCCACTACAAGCTGCGGATGTACAGTGCCTGAGTATGATTCAAAACCTATACCCCCGGGAGGCAGCGGAACACTGGAAGTGGTTTTCAATACATCCGGAAGAAACGGAATGCAGACTAAAACAATAACAGTGAAATCAAATGCACAGCCACCCGTTGTGATTCTTAAGATAACAGCTGAAGTAGTTAAGGATAAACAGTAATCAGTAAACAGTAATCAGTAAACAGTAATCACTAATCAGTACCCAGTACCCAGTACCCAGCACCCAGTAACCAGTACCCAGCACCCAGTAACCAGGACCCAGAGATCAGAAAAACAGACAGTGACACAGCAACCGATATGAATAATTCATTAATCAATTAATACTTAATATTTCAAAAAAATGACCAATTTAGCTTATGTGTTTTTAATGGGACAACCTGCTGGAGCTGCCGGACAGAGTAATCCTTTACTGACTTTCCTTCCCCTTATCCTTGTATTTGTTGTATTCTATTTCTTCATGATAAGGCCTCAGATGAAAAAGCAAAAGGAGATGACCAACTACAGAAGTTCTCTTAAAAAAGGTGATAAAGTAGTTACAACCGGAGGGATCTATGGTCGGATTTATGAAGTTAAAGACAACTATGTTACCATGGATGTAGGTGGTGATGTCAGACTGAAAGTTGACAAGAATGCTTTAATAAAGGACCCGTCAGCTGAAGAATAGATTTTTATTTCTTTTCAGAATAAATTTGTGAAGGGAAGCGATGGGAAACGGAAGGAACTTACAAAGAGAGAAGTAAGTGCCATCAACAGGGATGTTGTGGTTTTTGCTTTCTTTCTTGTTCTCTCATTCGGTTTGTGGTACATCAATTCCCTAGGCAAGGAGACGGAGGCAGACATCAAATATCCTGTAAAGTACATTAATATACCCAAAGCCAGAGAAATATCTGAAGAGACAGCTGCAAAGCTTAGTCTCTCGCTTAAGGGGCCTGGGTATACTGTATTAAAGCTGAAAGTATCCGGCAAGAAACCTCCGGTATTGATTGATCTTTCAAAAGTCAGCTACAGGAGGGTTCCGGAAAGTAAAGCTTCTGATTATTTCATTGTAACATCAGTGCTTGTTAAAAGCCTGACAGTACAGATAAGATCTGGCTGTGAAATTATTAGTATAAAACCGGATACTCTTTTTTTCTCATTGAATAAGGAGAATCCAAAATCAGTTGAAGGTTCACGGTAATTGACATATTTTTGTGATAATCTTTTTCAATGCTGAAATCAGGAATTAAATTATGAAAGGACCGGGATTGAAACTCGGGGTTACAGGTGGTATAGGCAGTGGTAAAACTTCTGTTTGCAAGGTCTTCAATGTACTTGGGATACCTGTATTTTCAGCCGACAGAATAGCCCGTGACATAATGGATAGTGATGAAGATATTATAAAGAAGATAAATTCCGTTACCGGAAAGGATCTTTATAGCAACGGTTTTCTTGACAGAATGGCTCTTGCTGCACTGATCTTTAATAACAGTGACATGCTTCATAAGGTAAATTCTTTGGTTCATCCCGTTGTTTTTGACCATTTTGCAACCTGGGAAAAGAATCAGTCTGCTCCATATGTAATTATGGAAGCTGCAATACTTTTTGAGAGCGGAGCATCAAAACTGGTAGACAGGATCGCGACAGTAGTGGCACCAGAGGAAGAAAGAGTGACAAGGCTGACAATAAGAAGCAAATTGTCAAGACAACAGGTAATGGACAGGATGAAGAACCAGATGAATGATGAGGAGAGAATTAAGCTTTCCGATTATGTAATCTATAATTCGGAAAACGATATGGTTATACCTGCTATTCTTGAGATTCATAAGGATATTTTAAAAAGTATTGGAAACGTAAACTGATTATGGGAATGTTTGGGAAATGGCTTGGCGGTGGTCTTGGCTTTGCAATGGGAGGACCCATCGGAGGATTGTTGGGATTTCTTGTTGGCTCCATGATTGACAGCACAACCGGAGAATCAACCACATATTCAACATCCAGAAAGGTAAGTACCACACAGGGTGATTTTGGGATGAGTCTGCTCGTACTAGTTGCTGCTGTGATGAAAGCTGATGGAAAAGTTGTAAAATCAGAACTGGATTATGTCAAACAGTTTTTTATAAGACAGTTCGGCCAGGAATCAGCGAAAGAGGCACTCCTGATGTTAAAGGATATAATCAGGCAGGATATTCCCGTCAGGGATATCTGCATTCAGATAAGCAGAAACATGGACTATTCGTCACGACTCCAGTTATTGCATCTGCTGTTTAATCTATCCCTGGCCGACACTACTATCCATCCAAAGGAGATCGAACTTCTTGAAAAAATATCAGGAGCTCTTGGTGTTGCCTCAAATGATTTTCTCTCAATCAAAAATATGTTCATTCCCGAAACAGACTCTTCCTATAAGATACTGGAGATTGATCCTGCATCCACAAATGAAGAGGTGAAGAAAGCTTACCGGCGAATGGCAATGAAATATCATCCCGATAAGGTGAGTCATCTTGGAGATGAATTCAATAAGACCGCTGACGATAAATTCAAGAAAGTCAATGAGGCTTATGAGAAGATAAAAAAAGAGAGGAATATGGTATAATTTGATAATTATTTCAAAAAAGGCGTAATAATAATCTTACATTAGAATTCAAGGATTAAATTTGCAAACTAAACAATAGAAAATGGTTTTAAAAGATTTTCTCGCAATTTCGGGTGAACCAGGGCTTTTCAAATTTATAGCCCAGGGTAAGAATTCGATTATTGTTGAGCACCTGGAAACAAAAAAGAGAAGCAGCGCCTACGGCTCAGCTAAAGTCAGTTCTCTTGAAGATATAGCAATTTTTACCGAAAAGGAGGATGTGCCTCTGGGGAAGGTATTTGATATTATTTTTGAAAAGACAAACGGAGGAACTGCCATCGATACAAAAGCTGATGGAAATAAACTGAAAGCCTGGTTCGAGGAAATTTTACCTGATTATTCCAGAGATAAGGTTTATGTAAGCGACATGAAGAAAATTGCCCTTTGGTATAATATTCTTCATAAACTCGATATGCTTCATAAAGAGGAGCCGGAAGCCGAAGCAAAAGATAATACTGAAGCTGCCTCCCCAACTGAAGCGGCTCCTGTTGAAGAAAAGAAGAAAAGTCCCAGGAAGCGCAAAGCCGAGTAACCCCAGATAATTAGTCACGTGCCGGTAAATTTTGGCGGAAATGAAGTAGTTTATGACTATCCCGGATCGGAGATAATCATACTTCCTGTTCCCTATGACGAGACGAGCACATGGATGAAAGGTTCAGACAAAGGGCCTCAGGCAATTCTTGAAGCCTCGGTTAATCTTGAATTTTATGATATTGAGACCTCTTCAGAGGCTCATCTGAAGGGAATTCACACCGTGGATCCGGTCCTTGAAAAAACCACACCTTTAAATTAGTTAATGCCGTATATGACAGGACGTTAGAGTTACTGTCTGATAATAAATTCCCGGTTATCATAGGCGGTAATCACTCCGTTCCGATAGGAGCATTTAAAGCATTCTCTGAATCTTTTGAGAACCTTTCAATACTTCAGCTTGATGCCCATGGTGACTTAAGGCAAAAATATGAAGGATCAGAATTCAACCATGCCTGTGCAATGGCAAGAGCCCGTGAATTTGCTCCCATAGTTCAGGTTGGAATACGCAGCATGTCGGCTGAAGAGCTTCCCTTTGCAGAGAACGACAGGATATTCTATTCACATCAGTTGTTTTACGACAAGCAACTCTACCGGAAAGCAATAGGGAAACTTACTGAAAACGTTTATATTACAATAGACCTCGATGTCTTCGATCCATCAATTATGCCATCAACAGGTACTCCGGAACCTGGTGGCCCCGAATACTTCGAGATAATGCACTTTCTGCGGGACGTTATTAAGGAAAGAAATGTTGTTGGTTTTGATGTGGTTGAACTATGTCCCACATTAACAAATAAGGCACCGGATTTTATTGCGGCGAAGATAATATACCAATTGTTGTCATACAAATTTGCCACATAAGGTCAGGTCGCGGCCTGTCCCTGTAAAATTCATTCTGCCGCTGGCGCGATCTGCGATCCGTGCCGGAATAAATACAAACATTATAAACAGGCATGGATCAGAGATCCGCGCTATCGTTCTTAATGTAATCCTCCTTTTTGGCCTCTTCCCAGATAATATTCATATCATCGAGGCTCATCTCTTTCAGTGAAATTCCTTTTATAAGAGTCTCCTTCTCAAGGTAATTGAAGCGCTTTATGAATTTTCTGTTCGTCTTTTCAAGGGCTGCTTCGGGATCAATTCCATAAAGACGTGAAGCGTTGATAATGGAAAAAAGCACATCCCCCAGTTCCGATTCTATTGTTTCCGTATCCCGTTTTTTTATCTCTTCCTTAAGTTCATTTATCTCTTCAAGCACTTTATCCCATATCTGCTCGCGGTTTTCCCAGTCGAATCCAACGCCTCTTACCTTTTCCTGTACCCTGTTTGCCTTTATTATCGCCGGCAGTGATGAGGGTACGCCTGAGAGGACTGGTTTATATCCGTTATTTTCCCTGATCTTCAGCTGCTCCCAGTTTTCTTCAACCTGCGATGCTCCGGAAACCTTTACATCACCGAAGACATGAGGATGCCTGTAGATCAGTTTGTTATTGATGCCTTCAAGTACGTCTGCCATCGAGAAGGCTCCTTTTTCCGTACCAATCCTGGCATAAAAGACTATGTGAAGCATTAGATCACCGAGCTCATTCCTGATACCTTCATCGTTGCCGGAAAAAATTGAATCAGCCAGTTCATATGTCTCCTCAATTGTAAGCTTTCTGAGACTTTCGTTGGTTTGCTTCATATCCCACGGGCATTTGACCCTGAGTTCATCAATAATATTCAGAAGTCTGTTAAACTCTTCCAGACTTTTATCCCTGTCATTCATTCCTGGTTATTGTTAAAAAAGTTTATTTGGAGCTGCTGCCTTGTGTGCAAGATCAATCCTTACTACTGATCCTACATTAAGACCCAGCAATTCAGAGACATCAGCGCCGTTAATTGAGATTTCAAGGAGATCAATCTGGTTGAATTTAGCAAGCATATCTCCGACCGGAACATCACTATATCTCCGGGAGATCTGTTCAGTATAGTTTTTATTACTCTGGATCTGTATCCTGAAACCCTTATTTTCGAAGACCCTGTAGAAAACCTCCCTTGTAATATTTGAGATGGCGTTGCCATATGAGTCTATGAATATAATGCTTCCAATAATTACATCTTTATCTATTGTAGCCCTGAGAGGGACTCTCTCTGCAATACTTGTTATCTTGGTTCCGAGTTCATAAGGCTTTTTACCGGAAATGATATCAGATGCTGCCCTGGCAAAAATTTCAAGTTCATCAGGATCACCCTCGTGATCAATTCTCACTGCATCATCAGGCTCGGAATTAAGAATCAGGTTGAATATTCCATTGTCTGTACCAATAAAGAAATGATCCCTCGCAGAAACTATAAGATATTCCTGATCTTTACCGGCCTCTGAGTGTACACAGATTATATGTACCGAACCCTTTGGGTAATTATTGTAGGTATTCCTGATTATGAATGAAGCCAGCGAGATATTGAATGGAGGTATACTTCCGGCATTGTCAATAATAACGATCCCGGGGCACATCCTGCTTAGTTTTCCTTTAATGATTCCATTATAGATATCATCGGGCTTCCATTCTGTTGTTAATGTTACTACCGGCATATGAAAAAACTTGTAACAAAGATAATCTTCTAAGCAAAAAATAAACTTACTTTGCAGTGTTCATTGATTTTTTTTTTGAACTTTTTGTCATATTGTATATTTATGTAACAATTGACAGATCAGATAATAAATTTGTGTGATATTTAATGACAGAGATACTAATATTTCTTGAGGATATTGATCCGGTTGTCTTTTTCGGCACTAATAATTCTCTGCTTGATAAAATCCGAAGTTTTTTCCCTAAAATTAAGATCATGGCCAGGGGCAATGAGATAAAATGTATGGGAGAAGAAGCTGAGATCACTGTTTTTGCCGAGAAGTTCAATGAACTGGTTGAATACTACCAGAAATATCACAGACTTGACGAAGAAGACATTGAGAAGTATTTCTTCGATGCTGAACATATGAAATCAGCTTCGGAGGGAGCCTTTGAGAGCGTAATAGTCTTTGGGACGAGCGGCAAACCGGTCAGGGCGCGCACTGTAAACCAGGTTCAGCTGGTAAATGATTATAAATCGCATGACCTGATAATTGCTGAAGGACCCGCCGGTACAGGAAAGACATATACATCTATTGCTCTTGCTGTAAGATCTTTAAAGGAACGCGAAGTTAAAAAGATTATTCTGACCCGTCCGGCAGTTGAAGCTGGTGAACGGCTTGGATTCCTTCCCGGAGACATGAAGGAAAAGCTGGATCCTTATCTTCAACCGCTATATGATGCGCTTCACGATATGCTGCCTTTCAAAAAGCTGGAGACATGGATTGAAGATGGTACAGTTCAGATTGCACCTCTTGCATTTATGCGCGGAAGAACCCTGGAAAATGCTTTTGTTATCCTTGATGAAGCTCAGAATGCAACAATCAGCCAGCTGAAGATGTTCCTTACAAGGATGGGAGTGAATTCAAAGTTCATTATGACAGGCGACACAACACAGATTGACCTTCCCCGAAAGAATGAATCAGGTCTTTTGCAGGCTATGAGAATTCTCTCGGGTATTGAAGGCATATCAATAATTAAATTTGATGAAAGAGATATTGTACGGCACAAGCTGGTGAAGAGAATAGTTAGGGCTTATGAGGATGAAGAGAGTGAACCGCAGATAATACACAGAGAACCGCAGAGGAAGAATTAGTAAAATTTTAAAATTTAAAGATATGGTCAAGACAATTTTGAGTTCAAATTACAGCTTCCCTGGTCAGAAAAGTATTTATAAGGGAAAAGTAAGAGATGTATATAACATTAACGACAACTATCTTCTGATGATCGTATCAGACAGAATTTCTGCATTTGATGTTGTCCTGCCGAAAGGTATTCCCTACAAGGGACAGGTGCTTAATCAGATAGCTGCTAAATTCCTTGACGCTACCAGCGATATTGTTCCTAACTGGAAGATTGCAACCCCTGATCCGACAGTTACATTTGGACACAAATGCGAACCATATCCTGTTGAAATGATCGTCAGAGCCTATCTTACAGGCAGTTCATGGCGTACATACAAGGAGGGTAAAGAGATCTGCGGTATTAAAATACCTGATGGTATGAAGGAACATCAGAGGTTTGACAAACCAATTATTACTCCTACCACAAAAGCGGAACAGGGTAAGCATGATGAAGATATTACAAGAGCTGAGATTCTCAGTAGCGGACTGGTTCCTGAAAAGGAATACAGGCTTATCGAGGAATATACTATGGAGGTTTTCAGAAGAGGATCAGAGATAGCCGCTAAACATGGCCTTATTCTGGTGGATACAAAATATGAATTTGGAAAAAAAGATGGGAAAATCTATCTGATTGATGAGATCAATACTCCGGACTCTTCACGCTATTTTTATTCTGATGAGTACCAGGAAAGATTTGACAAGGGTTTGCCTCAGAAACAACTCTCTAAGGAATTCGTGAGGGAATGGCTGATGTCCCATGGTTTTCAGGGACAACACGGACAAACGGTTCCGGAAATGACAGATGAGTTTGTGAATGAGGTATCTGAAAGATATATAGAGCTTTATGAGAAGATCACCGGAGAAAAATTCATTAAGGCGGATATCTCAAATGTCCCTGAGAGAATTGAAAAAAACTGCAGGACTTTTCTTAAAACTATTTAAACTGGTAAAAGACTGATGTCAGAAATGAAAATTAAAAATTTGATTAAAGCTATTCCTGCAGCAATAATTCTGCTGATTTTCAGTCAAAGTGCCTGGTCGCAGGTCGCTGTTGAAAGATCAAAGGATAAAATGGTTATTGCAGGAGTTCCATATTATATCCACCAGGTCAAAAAAGGCGAAACTGCCTATTCCATTTCAAAGGCATACGGGATTACTGTTGAGGACCTGACTAAAGAGAATCCGCCTGCAGTGTACGGACTCAATGAAGGACAAACCCTTCGTATACCTGTTAAGCCTGTTTCTGAATCAGCTGTTTCTCAGCCAAATGGTACAAAGACTAACCATGATGAATCAAAATTTATTTACCATAATCTTAAACCGGGTGAGACTATATATTTCCTCTCGAAAACATATGATGTATCTGAGAATGATATAATCCGGAGTAATCCCGGAATTGATATCACAAAATTATCTGTTGGCATGGAAATAGCCGTTCCGCGGAAAGATTTTATGACAAGCAGGCAGCAGTTTGATGAGCCGGTCAGACCACAGGCGAATGTCGAGGTAAAGGAAGAGAAACAGTTGCCGATGCAGAGACAGGAGCAGCAACAGCAGCAGGAGGAGGGAACCGGCTTTATTTATCATAAGGTAAAAAGCGGTGAATCACTATCATCAATCGCTGATCAATACGGACTCTCAGTAAGAGTCTTGAGGAAGGCAAACCGCGATGTGAGATTTCCTCAGGTTGGAGATTCCCTCAAAGTCCCGGGCGCAATGAATCAGACCAAATCAGTTGAGGTACCTGTTGCTGTTGAAGTGGTTCCCGCAGTTGAGGAGATTCCATTCAAACAGGCAGAGAGACCCGCAGGATTTACCCCTGTCACAAACCTTTCAGGATCTATGGATGTTGCGGTTCTCCTTCCGTTTTATCTGAAGGAAAACAGCAGCCGTTCAGAGGCAGATTCATCCAAGGCTGTTAAAGGGAAGAAAACAGTGAAAGTCACCAGGAGAAACGACGACTGGATTTACCCGGGGAGCCTCGATTTTATTGAAATGTACCAGGGAGTCCTTCTTGCCGCTGATACTCTCCGGTCCCTTGGCATGAGTATAAATCTTCATACCTATGATATCAAGGGCGATACAGTTGAAATAATGAAATTAATCAAGGCGCGGAAGCTTGAAGGAATGGATCTTATTATCGGGCCTGTCTATTCACATAATCTTTCATTGGTTGCAGCTTATGCAAAAGATCTGGGAATACCTGTTGTATCTCCGGTTCCGCTGTTCGATAACACCATTTTGTCAGGTAATCCTGACCTGTTCCTTGCCAGTTCATCACTTGAGGTCGCCCAGCAGGCTCTTGTTGAAACGTTAGGCGGGTACCCTGATAATAATTTCATATTCATACATTCTGATACACTCGGGACCGATGAAGACGTTAACCGCTTCAAAAAACTCATTATCTCGGAACTTAGCTCCAGGATGCCTTACGAGGATATTAGGTTCAGAGAGCTTCTTTTTTACAGCAGGTCAATGTTTGATAATGACTCAATTAACAGGCTCAGTCATGCCCTTTCTGACCGGTCAGAAAATATAGTCATCATTGCCTCCGAAGACCTCCCTGTTATCAGTGAAACCATGATCGATCTGCATAGCCTTTCCAGAAGATTTGATATAAAAGTGTTCGGCTATCCTGCCATGAGGGATATTGACAATCTTGATCCTAAGTACTTCTTCGCACTCGATCTTATGTTGTATTCTCCTTACTGGGTAGATTATACAAGGAGTGACATAAAACAGTTCAATGCAGATTTCAGGCAGAAATTTCTGACTGAACCCAATGAGAAAAGCTATGCCTGGCAGGGATATGACATCGCTTACTATTTCATGAGCGGTCTGGCTATTTATGGAAAAGAGTTTGTCAGCCATCCTGAAATGCATCACCCGGATCTGCTTCAGACCGACTACGATTTTAAATGTAAATCTGCCGGAGACGGATTTGAAAATAAAAACCTCTTCCTCATCCGATATACAAAAGACTATGAGATTAAGCTGGTGGATGATGCCGGTACTCTGCTTCAAAAATAAACTCACTCTTGTTATCAGGGAGAGTTATCCCTGAAATGCTAAAATAATTGCCCCCGGGAATAATAGCGCTTCCGCGATTGTCTATATCTATGAAGTATGGTCACTGAATCGTACCGCAATCTTAGTGAAAAAGAACTCATAAAGGCTTCCATTGAAGGCGACAGGAATGCATTTGGGGCAATAATGGATAGTTATCGCAAAATGGTTGCGCGTACAGTTAAAGGCATGCTTGGAGACTCTGCTTCCGCTGAGGATATAGGACAGGAGGTTTTTATCAGATTATTCTATTCGTTGTCAGATTTCCGTGGTGATTCAAAATTGTCAACATATATTCAGAAAATAGCAGTAAATCTGACTCTGAATGAATTAAAGAGGAGGAAAAGAGTTTTTTCAATGTTTTCACAAAAAGCTGATGATGAAATAAATGCCCTCGAAATTCCTGGCCTTGATTCAGGAGAGAGGAAGGATACCATAGAAATAGTGAACAAAGCATTGATGGCTCTTAACCCTGACTTCAGAATAGTTGTGACAATGAGAATGCTGCAGGGATATTCGACAAAAGAAACGGCAGAGATACTTGATCTTCCGGTTGGAACAGTTCTGTCACGGTTATACAGGGCTCAGGAGCAATTAAGAATTATATTGAAAAATTTACAGTAATGAATCCTTCAGAGGTAAAAACACTAATAATAGACTCATTATCACCAGATTCTGATTCAAAGGCAATTTCCGCCAGACTCGAACTTGAAGGGGTCAGTTTTGATTTTGACAGTGGTATAAGAGATTCTGTTTTAGACAGAATATTCCCTGTGGCATTAAAAGTAAAAGGAGAAATTGAATTTATCAGAAATATGAACTTTGCCTTCAGGAGCATAGCTATATCAGGTGTTGCAGCTATTATTCTGCTTCTTATTTCAATCTTTTTAATGGAGGGATCATTCTCAGTCGATTCGTTCCTTGGCCTCAGAGATAATTATGATGAGTCCATAGTCTGTCTGTTAACGGGAAAATAATTTAAAATGAAAACAAAACCAGTATTAATCATTCTTGTCACCCTGCTCATCGGATTCGTTCTGGGTATGCTTACCTCTGCTCAGATCAGGAACCATAAACTAAATCCCGTCAGAGTATTTTTCTCGGAGGAGAGGTTCCGTGAAGGATTCTATCGTGCCATTCAACCTGACGATGCACAAAAAGCTAAAATTGATCAGGTACTCGATAAATATGCCAGGATCAACGGTGAACTTCAGAGTACTTACCGGAAAGAGCTTGATTCAAATATGCAGGATTTCCACAGGGAGATTGACACTTACCTGTCGCGGGATCAGATCGTTCGTCTGAAAGAGCTTGATGAAAGAAGACAAAAGATGTTGCAGCATAACCGGCAGGGTCACAGGGATGATACTTCACATTACCGGAGGCATCATTTTTATGAAGGCAGATCACATGGTAACGATTCTGTTTCAGTTCCCTGCCATAATTCTGATTCAGCAGGTCAGTCAATTATAAATAGCAGGTAATCCATCAGTATAGGCAGATCATCAGGATTTACTCCAAGGGAAACAAGAAGGGACTTGTCCTCTGAGAACAATGACATGAACTGATCTTTGGACAGCTCGCCCATCTGGAGACTTAGCCTGTAGAATGTAATAGCTTCTCTCTTATTCCCCTTGCACAGTGCAAGGTGCCCCATATTGATATGATCATGAGCATTCAGCTTCCCGGCCGATAACCTGTCATAGTACTTATCCGAATCGTCAAACCTTCCAAGTGCAAAATAGCAAAACGCAATAGGTCTCAGAATCTTAAGATTGCCAGGATCATTATACTCAATCCTGAAATAGTATTTGAGGGCCATCTAATAATTTTTAAGATCAAGATAGCAGTGGGCTGTCATGATTATGGTATGGATATTTTCAGGTTCAGCTTCACAGGCCTGAAGGTAATACTCAAGGGCCTCTTCATACTCTCCAAGTCTTCTCAGGCATAGTCCGATTTTTTTTAATGTCCATGCCTTTTTCTCAATAAGTTCTGCCATCCTGTAGTATCTGAGTGCCTCCTCATAATTTCCCCCCTCCTGATAACAATACCCTGCCTTTTCATAAAGATGGACTTCTGATGGCTTTTCCTTTGCCTGTTTGAGAAAGAGCTCAACAGCATCCTCGTAAAAATTCTTGCTGAAGAAATAATCGGCAAGCCCGGCTTCAACCTCATTGGCATTACAAGTCATTCTGAAAAACTCAGAATTGTAAATATCCATCCTGCCTATGAAAAGGTCCTCAAATTCTTTCTTATATGGAGAGAGTTTGTAAAATCTGTAAATATCCTGAAGATATTGGGTTACATTTATCCTGAAGCTTCGGTATGGATCAGCTGCTGATTCATCATCATTAAGTTGCTGCAGCCCTTCAAGCTCCATCCTGAAGACTTTGAGCATCATCGTTTTCTGGGCAGCCGGCAGGTATTTTAAATTCAGCAGCAGCGAATATTTGTCCGAATTGCAGATGAAAGGTGTTTTATAAAGCGCTTCAGCAAGGTCGTTTGTGCCCGGCCCAAGTATTTCATCCCTGTAAATCTCATTTACTGTATCATGATCGGGGTAGAATGGCATGAACCAGTTCTGAAGATCCTTGAAGAAGTCAAATTGTTTCATGTTGGCGAATGCAGACATATAAACATCGGCTCCCTCCATCTGGAGTTTTGTAAGCTCCTCCATAGTCTTAAAGATCTCCTCCGAGTCACTGAACACCTCTGACCAGTCAGGGTTTTTCTCTTCATTTTTTTCCTTCGGAAGGATGTTGTCAAGATCAAGTTTCTCCTCTATTCTCGGTTTAAGCTTTGCTACCTGAGGCAGAATTTCATCCTGGAGCTTCCTGCTGAGCTGCTCGGTTTCCCTGGATCTTATAGTCTGCAGTACAATAATTCTGCAATGTTCCCTGAATCTTTTATTCTTGCTTAACTCTGTTATTCTGTCAGTTAAATCAGGGTAAAGGAGAAGCCTTACATTATAATAATGCAGATTCAGTATCAGGCCAGATAGTGCTCTTTCCATGACCTGTTCTTCGCCCTTGTCATATATACTTATCAGGTGAAACAGCTTTTCAGACTGCCAGGTCCTGAGAGAACTTAGTGTAATGGCAGTTGTAAATACGGAGGACTCATGCCACCTGAATTTGCCGGAATTCATTATAATCTCTATCAGACTGTTTTCAGCTTCGCCATAAAAATCTGTCAGCCAGAGATGATTGAAGATATTTTTGATCAGCTGCTGATGTCTCCTTGAGATCTCTGATTCAGGATCAGGATTTATCTCATTTGTCAGTTTTAACCATTCATCAAGCTCCGATTTGAAGAGAAGGTCATCAACTGTTTCAACTATTGTTTTCCCGCTGAGCTTCATCTCCTTCTCAGCCTGTTGCTTAACCCAGTAAGTGTGCCATCCGGAATTATGTGACAATATGTCTTGTCGCACCCTGTCTGCAAGTCTGAGAATTGACTGAATGAGTTTCAGATATATCTTATTGCGTTCAGGATCCTCAACTCCTTCAATTGTGTAAGTAACCATATTTCTATAGGTCATAACAATGTCTTCATACTCATCACGAAGGTCTCCCGATGATGAGAGGGAAATCATATCTATAAGCAGGTCAAGGCTTTGCTTGATTCTCCTTTCGGAAACAAAAGCACATAGTCTCTTGTGCTGCTGAATCACTTTAACTACTTCCATTTAAATCGTCCTTTCTGCATAAGCAATGACAAAAAATCATTTCATGTCAGGGAAAACTAACTGCAACAATCAGACCAATTAACTATTTAATCCTGAAAGCTGATTCAGAATTTGAATCCAATATTTATATACCCTTTGATTTTATTGAAGTATTCATCTGCACTGCTGTTTCCGTGCATAATGCCAATTGTAACAGGACCTATTATTGACATATATCCTAAACCCATTCCATATCCTGCCTGAAATGACATACTCTGGGTGCCTTCAGCTTTTTTTAAAGCTGCGGCATTTGCCATAAGCTCAATGTGAAAATCCTTTAACAGCTCAATGTCAATGCCTGTGCTCAGTCCGGCCATCCTTGTTATTGAAATTTCGTTTGAATGATAACCGATAAACGGTATTGACCTTTTGTTCACTGATTCAACACCTCCCAGCAGAAGAAAATTATTCATGGAGGAGAGGCTATCCGTTCCGGTAATGAAAAGAACATCTCCCCCGATTGAAAAAGTAACTTTCTTTGAGGTGCTGAAATAGTATTTTAGATGACCATTTAAATTGTAAAATCTTTCTGATGAATAATCTTTGCCATTCTTTACCCTTGTTACGGTTTTGGAATTATCGTTTTTAATAACCTGAGAAAGGAGTTTTGAAGAACCGGCAGAGATATTAAGCAGCACTCCCCTGTTCGGAAAGTGTTTGGTATCAAGAGAATTAACATGATAATCATACGAGTATGTCAGGTAATTGAATGCCATATTTTTGATCCGGAGGTCGGAGGAGTACCTGGGCACAAGATTCATGTTTTCATATTTTAAAGATAATCCCATCAGCTGGTTAAGCCCGATTGGCCTGATGATGGATACTCCCAGGACATAATTCCTGCTAATTACATCACCTTTTTCACCATAAATGCTCATCATCGGGATAAGTGTATTGTCGGCATTGAAATTTACCGCAAAACCAAATTTCTGATTCTTGTCTATAAACTGGATGCTGTTCAGATCAAATCTGAAATATTTTGAGATATATGAGTTAAGATTGATTACAGACCTTTGGCTTAAAAGATTTTTTACTGACATTCCCATTAAAAGGCCTGCCCCCAGCGAATTGTCATAATGAACAGATCCGTATATCATTCCTTTCGGCCGCTCCTCACAATCAATTACCAGTATCAGTGAATCGTTCCTCGGAACGATACGGTATTTTACCTTTTCAAACCAGGCCTTGCCGTACAGGAGTTCAATCTTTTCGCTTAGTACCGCCTTATTAACTTCTTCCCCGGCTTCAATATCCATAACACCTCTAATCTGGTAATCGGAATAGATATTGTTTCCCTTGATTTCAATCCTGTCAAATTTGTAAGACTGTTTGTTCAGGATATTCACCAATGGTTTTTGTTTCTCAATCAGGTTCAGTGAATCAGCCAGTTTGATGAAATATTCTTTAAAGGGAAGCGCTGCTTCGTATCCTCTTTTCACAAGGGAGTCAACATCTTCAAATCTGGTTTTTGGAAGCTTTCTCAGTTTGTGAGTTATAAGTATATCTACAAGTTTTTTCTGCTCATTGAAATCTTCAAGGCTCCTGTAAAAGGCGATCTGTTTTATAATGCCTGCAACAGTCTGAAGATCTTCCTCCCCGTATGCCAGGAATCCGGCATATGATCCGATCAGTATATCAGCTCCCATCTCTTTTGCCTCAGAAGCAGCAAAGTTCCTGATCAGGCCTCCATCTACCAGAAGGAGTGAATCTATTTTTACCGGTGTAAATATTGAAGGAACTGCAGAGCTTGCTCTTATTGCATCAGGAAGATATCCTGTTTTTAAATCAATCTTACTGTAAGTTATGATATCTGAACCAACACACATGAAAGGAACAGGAAGTTTGGAAAAATCTGAAATATCAGCTGCAGGCCATAAGTAATAGCTTAACAAATTCTCAATAAGCTGCCCGTTGATAAGAACTGATAGAAGGGTTACTTTGGCTGACGATGTTGGAAGGGAAACAATACTGTTATAGAAATTATTTTTTTCAAGAAAGATTACTTTGGTTTCAAGGATTTTATTTGAAAGGAGAAATTCCCAGTTTATTTTTTTCAGTATATTATACAGGCTGTCAGCTGAATACCCAAGTGCATACATACCTCCGATGATGCTGCCCATGCTGACACCTGTAATATAATCCGGCCTTAAGCCGGCTTCTTCCATCACCTTCAGGACCCCCAGATGAGCTATGCCATGCGCTCCACCTCCGCTTAGTACAAGACCAACAGCGGGTCTTTTGTTGTTTTCCTGGGAGGAGGCAATGAAAGGAAACGAGAAAATCAATAGTGCTATGAAAGTATAGTTCAGGATTCTTTTCCAGAGTGGGTGTGCCGGTGACAAGTTATTCATTCTCATTAGTAGCATAATTAAATGCCGGTGATTAATAGCACATCTTATAGCAAGATAGCAAATTTACGTAAATTTGCATCGTGAAGCATCAACCTGTTTTCAATAATAAATGGCTGCCAACAACAAAAAAAGAGTTGGAATTTCTTGGCTGGGATGAGTTGGATGTTATTCTTTTCAGTGGGGATGCATATGTTGACCATCCCTCTTTCGGTCCAGCTGTAGTTGGACGTGTGCTTGAAGCGGAGGGATTAAAGGTTGCGATTGTTCCACAGCCCAACTGGCAGGATGACCTCAGGGATTTCAGGAAGCTGGGCAGACCAAGGTATTTTTTCGGAGTCACTGCAGGAAATATGGATTCCATGGTCAATCATTATACCGCAGCGCGCCGTCTGAGGTCCGATGACGCTTATACACCCGGGGGCAAATCCGGCTTTCGACCCGATTATCCGACAATAATATATTCTAAGATACTCAAGGAGATCTATCCTGAAGTACCCGTCGTTATTGGTGGTATAGAGGCCTCCATGCGCAGGCTGTCTCATTACGACTATTGGAAGGACCGGCTTGAACCCTCAATACTTGTGAGCAGCACTGCGGACTTGTTGATCTATGGTATGGGGGAGCAACCATTGCGGGAGGTTGTGAGATTGCTGCTGAAAGGCGTTCCTTTTTCTTCTCTCAAAACTGTACCACAGACTGCTTTTATATTGAGTGAGGATGAATCTCTTCCGGTGCAAAAAATGTGGAAGGATTTGCCTCTTCATCCCTTTGAAAAATGTGTGGCAGATAAAAAGCTCTTTGCAGAGAATTTCATGAGGTTTGAGAAAGAGTCGAATAAAATGGTTTCTGCAAGGCTTAGTGAGCCCTCAGGCAGCAGGAAAATAGTGATAAATCCTCCCTATTTGCCTATGGAAGAGGAGGAGGCCGATCGTTCCTATGATCTTCCATATATGTATATGCCTCACCCCAGGTACAATAAGAAAGGCGATATTCCAGCCTGGGAGATGATTAAATTTTCCGTAAATATTCACCGGGGATGTTTTGGCGGCTGCAGCTTTTGTGCAATTGCCGCGCATCAGGGTAAGCAGATTGTAAGCAGATCGGAGAAGTCAATTCTGAAAGAGGTTACCAAGATCTCACAATTGAGTGATTTTAAAGGATATATCTCAGATATCGGAGGGCCATCTGCCAACATGTACAGGATGAAAGGGAAGAATCAGGATCTGTGCAAGGTCTGTTCAAGACCATCCTGCATCTGGCCTGCAGTATGTATAAATCTTAATACAACCCATAAGCCTCTGACTGATCTGTACAGGAAGGTTGACGGTATCGGGGGGATAAAAAAATCATTCATCGGCAGCGGTGTCAGGTATGATCTGTTGTTTCCGGAATGGAATAAAGCAGCCGGCAGGGATGAGGCTGAGTATCTTGAAGAACTGGTCAGGAATCATGTTTCCGGCCGGTTGAAGGTTGCTCCGGAACATACTTCACCAGGTGTTCTGGCACTGATGAGAAAAGCTCCGTTTGAGCTTTTCAGAAAGCTTAAGAGCCGGTTTGACAATATCATGAAAAAATATGACCTTAAATATGAGATAATTCCATATTTCATCTCATCCCATCCGGGTTGCTCCGATCAGGAGATGAAAGCACTGGCTGCTGAAGTAAAAAGTCTGGGTATTAAACCGGAACAGGTACAGGATTTTACCCCTACTCCGATGACATTGTCAACACTGATGTACTATACCGGTTTCGATCCCTACTCCGGTAAAAAAGTATATGTGGCCAGAAACAGTGAGGATAAAAAGCGTCAAAAGGGTTATTTCTTCTGGTACAAAAAGAAATTCTGAATATTTTTTTACTCTATTTCAGATTGTTTTCTTCTACACTGCGCCCCGCGCCCTCCGCCCTCCGCCCTGAGCCCTGCGCCCTGCCCTGCCCTCCGCCCTGAGCCCTGCGCCCTTCGCCCTTCGCCCTGCGCCCTGCGCCCTGCGCTAATTCTTATCCACCTGTTTTGCAAAATTCTCACTGTATCTCGATCCGATATTTGGAAAAAGTGTCAGCAATCGTTCAATCTCTTTGAGATCGTCTGAGGAAAGGCTGATATCAGCAGCACCTGCATTGTCTTCAAGATACTTTCTGTGTCTGGTTCCAGGTATAGGTATGATGTTCTCTCCCTGTGACAATATCCAGGCAAGCGCCAATTGTGCTGGTGTGCATTTTTATTGTTAGCCAGAGCAGCAAATGCTCCTGCCAGCTCCTTGTTATTATTCCAATATTCTCCTGAAAGCGCGGAAGCTGCCTCCTGAAATCATTATCATCAAACTTATCCTTATCAAGGGTGTTTGTTATCAATCCCCTGGATAGCGGACTGAAAGGGACAAATGTTATTTTCAATTCCCTGCAGAGCGGCAGGATCTCTTTTTCAACATCACGGGTAAGCAGGGAATACTCACTCTGAAGTGCAGACACAGGGTGCACGGCATACGCTTTCCTGATAGACGTGACTGAAGCTTCAGATAATCCGATATACCTGATTTTTCCCTCTTTTACAAGATTGCTCATCGCTCCAACCATTTCCTCCACAGGTATCCCGGGATCGATCCTGTGCGCATAATATAAATCGATTGTTTCGATCTTCAACCTGCGCAGACTGGCTTCAACTGCAGTTTTCATATATGCGGGTGAGGCATCGAGATGAAACGGATCTTCGGGTGTTAATCTGAAACCAAATTTTGTAGCTATGAAAATTCTGGAACGGTTAGGAGCCAGAACTTTGGAGATAAGATTTTCATTTTCACCGTTTCCATATATGTCGGCTGTATCCCAGAAATTAATACCCGATTCCACTGCTTTGATTAAAGTTGCGACAGATTCTTTATCATCCCTGCCTGTATAGGCATGACTCATACTCATACATCCCAATCCTATTGCTGACAGTTTCTCAGCTGTGTTCCCGAAATTTCTGTATTTCATATCGTTGATCTCTTAATGTTTGGAGGAATACCGAAAGCGAATATTGCTGATTATCATATTTGTAGTATATCCTTATTATTTTTTTCTATTTTTACGGCTCAAGTAATAAAGTCATGTCTGAATCGTAAAATTAATAATAAAGAATGACAAAGGCTGTCCACAGATTATATCTTGCCATATTGGTTGCTATTGTGTTCATAACATTGATCACACTTATCTACAAAGGAATATCATATTATAGTCTTGGTATTGAAGAGCGGGTTTATCATCCTGATCATTCAATGCTCAAGCCCAGTGGTATTGTAGGCCATGGTCTTGGTATTGCGGGTACACTCTTTATTATAATTGGTGTAAGTTCATACATGGCCAGAAAACGTTACCGGTTTCTTTCCAGGCTAGGAGTATTGAAGCACTGGCTCGAATTTCATATTTTCCTGTGTACTCTGGGTCCCATACTTGTGCTTTTTCATACCTCATATAAATTCGGAGGATTGGTTGCAGTAAGTTTCTGGAGCATGGTGGCTGTATTCCTGAGTGGTATAATTGGCCGGTTTATTTATCTGCAGATACCCCATACAATTGAAGGCCGGGAACTGAGTCTGAGTGAAATAAGAGATATGAAAACTGACGTTGCGGTTGTCCTCAGAGACTCATATCAGCTTGACGGGGTGACACAAAATCTTCTTGTCGATTCCATTAAAAAGAAAGTCGGCGTATACCATAAAAACCCTCTTGTGCGTTATATAAGCAATTATTTCAGGGATAAGAGGACCATCCGGACTATAAAAGGCCTGCTTAGAAGGAATAATATGCCTAAAACTGATAAGAAGATGATACTCGGTCTGATCAGGGATGACATAAAATTAAACCAGAAGATAGAAAGGCTGGATTACATGCAGAATTTATTTAAATACTGGCATGTTGTTCATTCTCCGTTTGCACTTATTATGCTGGTTATAATGGTTATACATGTTGCGGTAACGATAGTTTTCGGATATAGATGGATTTTCTGATAATGGAAACTGTTATTGAAAGTATTCTGATTTATTCCCTTGCTGCACTGCTTTGCGTTGTTGTGGTGATTATTTATCTCAGGAAGAAGCGGAGAGAGTCTAGAATTGTTGAGGAAAAAATCAAAAGAGCACAGGAGGACGGACTTCATGAGCCTATATCCCTTCACCCTGTTGTTGATGTAAACAGATGTATTCAGACTGGAGCCTGTGTTACAGCCTGTCCGGAACATGATATACTGGGAATAGTTAACGGCAAAGCGACGATAATAAATGCTTCAAGATGCATTGGCCATGGTGCCTGTTTTCATGCATGTCCCACAGAAGCTATAAGTCTTAGAATCGGAACAGAAAAACGGGGTGTCGAATTACCCCATGTTAACCAGAATTTCGAATCAAATGTACCCGGGATGTTTATTGCTGGAGAACTTGGTGGAATGGGGCTGATAAAAAATGCGGTGGAACAGGGAAGACAGGCTGTTGAAAATATTGTAAAAGGATACAATAAAAATCATACTGCGGATTATGATCTCATTATAATAGGAGCAGGGCCGGCAGGCATCTCAGGCTGTCTTACAGCTAAAAAACATGGCCTGAAAGCTCTGCTGCTTGAACAGGATTCGCTGGGAGGTACTGTCTTTACTTTTCCAAGAAAAAAAATAGTGATGACCTCTCCGATGGATTTGCCTCTTTATGGAAAAGTAAAACTTTTTGAAACATCCAAAGCCGAACTGCTTGAGTTATGGAATACCGTTATGACCAGGAATAATATCTCGGTAAATGAGAATTCCAAAGTTGAATCTGTCACTTTTGAAGATGGCATCTTTAAAGTTACAACATTAAAAGGTGATAACTATACTGGTGCACGCATATTACTGGCCATTGGGAGGAGGGGATCCCCCCGTAAACTGAACGTTCCGGGAGAGATAAATGAAAAGGTTGCATACAGGCTTCTTGAACCTGAAGAGATAACACATAAACATGTCCTGGTAGTTGGCGGAGGTGATTCAGCAGTTGAATCAGCACTGCTGCTTTCCGACCAGAACCATGTTACACTTTCTTATCGTAATGAGGTGTTTAACAGGATTAAACCCTTAAATAATATGTCTCTGAATAAAGCAGTTGCAGATGGAAAACTTGAGGTCCTTCTAAGTTCAAATGTTCTTTCCATTGAGGACGGGTCAGTTAAAATCTCAGTAGGAAAGGAAAGTGAGATCCGTCAGATTGCTAATGATCTGGTTTATATCTTTGCAGGAGGTGAACTGCCGACTCAATTCCTGGAGAAAGCAGGAATAAAGATTACAAAGAAGTTTGGTGAAACAGTTATGAAGCATTAACAATATTCGGCGCAGGCTTTGCTGGACGAAGCCCTGGCGAAGTCCAGGCTCAGTGTTTAGATTGATTCCCCTCACTGGAGGGCTCTAAGATAAAAGACAAAAGTAAAAAGATATAAAGAGTAATGGATTAGATTTTAGCTTCCCTTGGGGGTAATGTGGGGGTTGAAAATAGGGAGAAAAGGGTTAATTGTTGGTATATAAGAAACAATAGATTAAAGGAATAATAATCTTAAGTATGCAAAAAGGAATCTGGAGATTAACTGTATTGAACATTTTCATAATGCTCTCAATTAATAACCTGACAGCACAGATCTCTCCTGGTGACCTTTCCAATCCCCACTCCAATCTGGAAGGGATTTCCAATTGTACCCAATGTCATGTTCTGGGGAACAAACAGACAAATGAAAAATGTCTGGCATGTCATACCGAGATAAATGAAAGGATCTCTTCCCGGAAAGGATATCATTCATCTTCCGATGTGAAAGGGAAGCAGTGTTTCAGCTGCCATAGTGAACATAACGGGAAAAATTTCCAGCTCATACGTCTGGATATTAATAAATTTGACCATAAGATTACCGGTTATGCACTGTCTGCGCCACATGCGAAAAAAGAGTGCAAGGATTGTCATGCTTCCAAATTTATAGGTGAAGCCAAGCTTAAAAGCAAAAAAAATACCTATCTCGGTGTCAAGACCGAATGCCTGAACTGCCATAATGACTATCATATCAGGACTCTGTCGTCCAACTGCCTGACATGTCATTCTGCCGATGCATTTGTTCCTGCTTCTAAATTCAATCATGCAAATGCAAAATTCCAGCTTGCCGGAAAGCACAAAAATGTTGATTGTGTAAAATGTCATAAGATAAGTACCACCGAGGGGAAGAAATACCAGCAATTCAGTGGTATGCAGTATAATAACTGTACAAGTTGTCACAAAGATCCTCACAGCAATAAATTCGGACAGAATTGCCGTCAATGCCATAGTGAGGAATCATTCAAGGTTATACAGGGAAATCAGAAGTTTGACCATAATAAAACTGATTATAAACTGGAGGGTAAACACTTGATAGTTAATTGTAAAGCATGTCATAAAGGCAGGTTTACAGATCCTCTTAAGTTTACCCAGTGCGTTAATTGCCATACCGATTATCACAAAAAGCAATTTGTAAAAAGCGGAGTTGTCACTGATTGTTCTCAATGTCATACTGTTGATGGATTTAAACAGTTTTCCTTCACAGTGGAGCAGCACAATGCAGGGCCATTTCCGCTGAAGGGATCACATATTGCAATTCCCTGTTATGAATGTCACAGGAAGCAGGATAACTGGAGTTTCAGGCAAATTGGCATGAAATGCAGCGATTGTCACCAGGATATTCATCAGAATTTTATAGGGGCAAAATATTACCCCGATAAAAACTGCCTGGTTTGTCATTCAGAAGATAAGTGGTCTGATGTGCGATTTGATCATTCAAAAACTGAATTTCAGCTCACAGGAGCTCATAAAAAGGAGAGTTGCAGGGCATGTCATTTTAAGACCTATTCAACGGGCACCTTTCAGCAGACTTTTCAGGGCTTGTCTCAAAATTGCTCAGAGTGCCATTCAAATAAGCATCGGAATCAGTTTGAGAAGAATGGTATTACAAATTGTACAGAATGTCATGGTACTGATAACTGGAAAGCTTCAAAATTTGACCATAATAAAACCGCCTTCAGGCTTGATGGAAAGCATATTAATGTATCTTGTACAAAATGCCATAAACCACAGCAGGAAGGATCAGATTTATTTGTCCTTTACAAAATAAAAGAATTCAAATGCGAATCCTGTCACTTTTAGTTTTAGGCTTATTCCTGGTGTTTTCCGGTCAAAAGACCAAATCACCACATGGGTCAGATTTTAAGGTTAGCTGCAATACATGTCACAGCTCCAAAGGGTGGCAGGTAGATAAATCTGTTTTCTCATTTAACCATAGCAAAACTAAGTTTGTGTTGTCGGGACAGCATAATGAAGTCAGCTGCAGGCAGTGCCATTCGACACTCGTTTTTTCAGAAGCGAAAAGTGAATGCAATGAGTGTCATCAGGATGTCCATCAGGGTACAACAGGGCTTGATTGCGGACGATGCCATACACCTGTTTCCTGGCTTGTGAATAATGTAACTGAAATTCATCAGTCAGGACGGTTCCCGCTATTGGGTGCCCATAGGACAGCCGATTGTTCCGACTGTCATACTTCAGAAAATAATGTTCGGTATGATGTGCCTGGTGTAGAATGTATTGATTGTCACCGTGAGGATTACATGGCTACTACTAACCCGAATCATATTCAGTCTGGCATGTCGGAAGATTGTTCCGGATGCCACCAGGTAAATGCCTTTCAATGGTCAGGCGGAGGTTTTAACCATAGCTTTTTCCCTCTTGCCCAGGGCCATTCTGCAGTAAATTGTACTCAATGCCATACATCGGGCACTTTTGCAGGTTTAAGTCCTGAATGTTATTCATGCCATCAGCAGGATTTCCTTTCAACCACAAATCCAAATCATACGGCATCCAATTTTCCTACTCTATGTACAAATTGCCATACCCTGAACCCAGGATGGAAACCCGCCGCTTTCGATCACAGCAGTTTTCCCCTTTCACTCGGACATTCCGGTATAAATTGTAATGATTGTCATATTGGAGGAAATTATACCACCACCCCAACTGATTGTTATGCCTGCCACCAGCAGAATTTCACTGCTGCAACCAATCCCAATCATGTTGCCTCGGGGTTCTCCACGGTTTGCATGACCTGCCATACAACGAATCCCGGCTGGAAGCCCACTTCCTTTAGTCATAGTGTTTTCCCGCTTACACTTGGCCATTCAACCCCTGCCTGCCTCGATTGCCACGTGGGAGGAAATTATACAACAACGCCGACAGATTGCTACTCCTGCCATTCACAGGATTATACCGCTGCCACTGATCCGAATCATATTTCCTCCGGGTTCCCGCAGACCTGTCAGGCATGCCATACAACAAATCCCGGCTGGCAGCCAGCATCTTTCAATCACACCTCATTTCCTCTTACCCTGGGGCATGCCGGAAGAGCATGTGCGGATTGCCATATCAACGGAAACTACACAACGACACCTACTGATTGCTATTCCTGCCATCAGACAGACTATAATAATTCTACTAACCCGAATCATAGAACTCTTGCATTTTCAACAACCTGTACTCAATGCCATAGTACAAATCCCGGATGGCAGCCGGCATCCTATACCCAGCATGACACTCAGTTCTTTCCCATCTATTCAGGCAGACATCAGGGTGAATGGTCAGTTTGCGGCGATTGTCATACTACTGCAAATAACTATTCATTGTTTAGTTGTAGAACCTGCCATGGAGATACCCATAATGAAGGATATACCGATGCGGAATGTTATAGTTGTCATCCCAGAGGTAATGAAGACTAATGATTATGAATGATAAGCTATTGTTGAAGATGATTACATTTTATGTTGAAACCTGAATTTCAATGTTAACCAGATCAATGAATCTTAAATGAAATTATTGCCTGTACTGATATTATTTCTGTATTTTGTCTTTTCTGGTCAGAAGACTGAATCACCACATGGCTCTGATTTTAAAGTTACCTGCAGTACGTGTCACAGTTCAAAAGGCTGGGAATTCGACACCTCCATCTATTCATTTGACCACAACAGAACAAAATTTGCACTTACCGGCCAGCATATTCAGGCAGGTTGCAGGGATTGTCATATATCGCTAGTTTTTTCAGAAGCAAAAACAGAGTGTAATGAGTGCCATACAGATGTTCATCAGTCTACTGCCGGACTGGATTGCGGACGCTGTCATACACCCGCCTCATGGCTGGTAAATAACATTATGGAGATTCACCAGACAAGCCGTTTTCCTTTGCTTGGAGCTCACAGGACTGCCGATTGCTCAGATTGTCATAAGTCGGAGACCTCTGTTCGTTTCGATGTGCCAGGTGTGAATTGTATCGATTGTCATCGTGAGAATTACACTTCTGCTACAAATCCAAACCATTCAGTCGCCGGATTTTCTGAGGATTGTTCCTCCTGCCATCCGGTAAATTCATTCACCTGGACCGGAGCTGGGTTTAATCACAGCTTTTTTCCGCTTGCACAGGGACACAGTGGCCTGAATTGCACTGAATGTCACAAAACAGCCAGCTACGCCGATGCAAATCCTGATTGTCTTACCTGCCATCAGTCAGATTATGATAATACTACCAATCCCAACCATCAGTCAATGGGCTTCCCAACAACCTGTTCCATTTGTCATACTTTAAGCCCGGGGTGGAAACCGGCAGCATTCAAAGACCATGACAATGAGTCTTTTCCAATATATTCAGGACGGCACAACGGGACATGGAATTCCTGTGCGGATTGCCATACAAATCCTGCAAGCTATGCCCAATTCACCTGTCTGTCGTGTCACGAACACAATAAAACCAGCATGGATAATCAGCATGATGAAGTTGGTGGTTATTCATATAACAGTACAGAGTGCTTACGTTGTCATCCAAGAGGAAATGAAGAATAAGAAGTTAATATGAAAAAACACCTTTTGATAATTTTCTTAGCGATTTTGTTTGTTGACCTGAAGGGTCAAGCTGACAATGAAATCATTTCCGGACAGGTTTCATTTGTAAGTGCAAAGAGTGTTTATGTGAAATTTAAGTCCACCGAAGGGATCTCTGCAGGAGATACCCTTTTTATGAATTCAAACGGAAAACTTCTTCCTGCCTTAACAGTAGATAATCTATCATCACTATCCTGTGTTTGCACAGTTATCCCACCGGTCAGACCTGTAGTTGCTGATTTTATAACAGCAAGGATTAAAAAAGTGGAGAAGGCAGCAGAAACAGCAGTAGCTGCTGCAACAACGCCGGCAACGACCGCGGTACCTGTACAGGAAAAAAGGAGAGACTCTGCACCTGTCAAATCGAAAGAGGGGGAGTTGAAGCAACGCATCAGCGGGAATGTCTCTGTTAATTCATACTCTGATTTTTCAAATACCCCAGCCGATTATTCCCAGAGATTTCGCTATTCATTATCACTTAATGCCAGGAATATCGCCGATTCAAAGTTTTCATTCGAGAGCTATGTCTCCTTCAGACATAAGCTTGGCGAATGGGATGTTGTAAAGAATGATATTTTCAGCGCTCTTAAAATATATAATCTTGCTCTCATATATGACCTTAACAAAAGTACAAAGATCACTCTGGGGCGGAAAATAAATCTCCGTCTCTCAAATATCGGAGCTGTAGATGGACTTCAGGTGGAGAAATCATTTGGCGGATTTGCAGTTGGCGCCATTGCAGGCACAAGACCTGATTATTCAAATTATGGTTTCAATAAGGATCTCCTGCAATTTGGAGGATACCTTGGATTTAATACAAAGAACCAGGGTTCATTCAGTGAGACTTCGGTTGCTTTCATGCAGCAAATGAATACCTCGAATATCGACCGCAGGTTCCTGTATTTTCAGCACTCCAATTCACTTATAAAAAACCTTTACTTCATGGGAACATTTGAGGTTGATCTCTACCAGTTGAAGGTTGATACAGCCAATAATAGTGAAACTGCAACAAATGGTTTTGATCCTACGGGTATGTATCTGTCTCTCAGATATAAATTCTCAAACAAACTTTCCATATCAGGATCATACGATGCAAGAAAGAATGTTATTTATTATGAGACATACAAAACCTTCATTGACAGGATGCTTGAAACTGAGATGCGACAAGGGTTCAGACTGCAGGCCAGTTACCGGTTCACAAGAGATCTTACCTTTGGACTGCAAACAGGTTACCGCTTTCTGAAATCAGATCCGAGGCCTTCTAAAAATATCTATGGCTATCTTACTTACAATAATATCCCTGGAGCGAATATTACTCTCACGCTTTCAGGCACATATACCGAATCAAGTTATATGAACGGACAGACATACGGGGCAAACGCATCACATGATTTTTTTAATAACAAGCTCCAGGCAAGCATTGGATATCATTACGTTGATTACAAAATGCCTGAGAGTGCCCTGACGGAAATACAGCATATCGGGGAGATCAACTTTTACTGGCAGTTACCGGCAAAGTGGCACTCGGAATCAATTATGAGGAACATTTGAGCAGCAGTATAAATATCACAGGGTTTACCTTCAGCTCAGAAAAAGGTTCTGATATAGAAAACAACAGCCTGATTTAGTGACTTGGTTGTAAAAACAAAACCCGGAACAGTCCCCTGTTCCGGGCATAACTAATCTATCCAAAAACTAACTCTAAAAAAATCACTCATATTCTTTTAAAATGTTCTTTACATCATCAGGTGCCACCCTGCCGTAAGTTTTGTCACCGACGAGTACAACGGGGGCAAGACCGCAAGCTCCAACGCAGCGAAGGCTGGATAGTGAGAATTTATTATCCTTGGTTGTCTGACCAACCTGGATTCCAAGCTCCTTTTTAAATTCATCAAGCACCTTTTCAGCACCTCTTACATAACATGCTGTTCCAAGGCATATGCTGATAGGATTCTTTCCCTTTGGGGTCATTGTAAAAAAGGAATAAAAAGTCACAACTCCATAGATTTTGGCGACCGGTACCTCGAGGTGTTCGGAAACAACCTCCTGCACCTCTGCCGGCAGATACCCGAAGTGTTCCTGGCAGGCATGCAGGACATTTATCAGTTCCTGCGGATCTTTATTAAAAGAGTCACATACCCCTTTGATAAAGTCAACGTCTTCTTTTCTTAATTCGATTTTTATATGAGACATAACCGTAGTTTTATAATTGTCAAATATTGTTATACTATTTTTTAATAATCACCTTTTTCTGTTTGTCAAAATAGTGGGTGTGAAGGAGATGATGAGATTTTTCACTTCCTGGTTTTCCTAGGTATTCATTATAGAGTTTTATAATGAATGGATTTTCATGAGATTTCCTGATAGGCTTTTTCCTGTCTTCTGTATAAATAGCTGTTGCCCTTGCTTTAATAATCTCAGAATTTCCATGGTGCAGCGGTTGACCACCTCCTCCGATACAGCCTCCGGGGCAGGCCATTACTTCGATTGCATGAAACAGTGATTTTCCTGACCTGACATCATCAAGAAGCTTTCTTGCATTACCCAGTCCGTGAGCAATACCTATATTTAGAGGAAGACCATCAAAGTCAATTATTGCCGAGCGGACACCTTCCATGCCTCTCAGTTCAGTAAACTCAAGTCTCTCAAGTTTTTTGCCCGTATAAAGCTCATATGCTGTACGGCATGCTGCTTCAATCACACCTCCTGTGGCGCCAAAAATAACTGCAGCACCTGTCGATTCACCAAGAGGTGCATCAAACTCTTCATCATGCAGTGTCTTAATGTCGATGTTTGCCTGTTTGATAAATGATGCCAGTTCTCTTGTTGATATTGAATAGTCAACATCAGGGTTTCCGTCAACGGAGAACTCATCTCTCTGGCACTCATATTTCTTTGCAAGACATGGCATTATTGATACTACAACCATATCCTTCCGGTTAATCCCTATTTTTTCGGCAAAGTATGATTTGGCTATTGCCCCGAACATCTGCTGTGGTGATTTTGCTGTTGAAGGCACATCTTTGAGATCCGGAAAATAGTGTTCGAAAAAGTTGACCCATCCCGGGCAGCAGGATGTGAGTATTGGTATTTTGGCAGTTTTATCACCTTTCAGATGTCTCGACAGCCTGTCAAGCAGCTCGGTACCTTCTTCCATAATTGTGAGGTCGGCAGCAAAGTCAGTGTCAAAAACATAATCAAATCCCAGCGCCCGCAAAGCAGCAGTCATCTTACCTGTTACCAGTGTCCCCGGAGCAAGTCCGAATTCTTCTCCCAGTGCAGCGCGAACTGCAGGAGCTGTTTGTACGACAACAGTTTTTGTAGGATCGGCAAGAGCTCTTAGTACCTGAGGTATATGATTAACCTCGGTAAGTGCTCCTGTAGGACATACTGCAACACATTGTCCGCAATAGGTACATGTTGAATATTCAAGATTTTGCTCAAAAGCAGGAGCAACAGTTGACATAAAGCCTCTGTTTACCGCCGACAGTGCGCCTACAGTCTGTACATCGTTGCACATTGTCTCACACCTGCGGCACATAATACATTTATCAAGCTCCCTGATTATGGAGGGAGAAGTATCTTTTCTGTAAGTTGACATCTCAGCAAATTCGGCACCGGGGATTTCCCTGATTCCAAGTCTGTGCGACATGTCCTGCAGATCACAGTTGCCCGATTTGGCACAGATCAGACAATCCTTCGGATGATCTGAAAGTATGAATTCCATAACAGTCCGGCGTGCATTCATAACCCTTGTTGTGTGGGTTTTTACTACCATCCCCTGTTCGCAGTTGGTTGAGCAGGTAGGAGCAAGGTTCTTTTTACCCTGAACCTCTGCCACACAGATACGGCAACCTCCCGGTTTGTTTTCAATATTCAGATCATGGAGATCCATGTAACACAAGGTTGGAATATCTATGCCTAACTCCTTCGCAGCTTTATATATCGTAGTGCCTTTTGGCACCTCAATCTCTTTATTATCAATTGTAAGCTTTATTGTTTCCATTATATTTGAATTATCTGATAAATATTGCATCAAACTTGCATTTCTCCATACATGCACCGCATTTGATGCATATTGCAGGATTGATGAGATGGATCTCTTTTCTCTCACCAGTAATGGCATTTACAGGGCAAACCCTTGCGCAGGCTGTACAGCCGACACAGTTTTCAGGATTGACCACGTATTCCATCAGGCTGCGACACTGGCCGGCCGGACATTTTTTGTCAGTAACGTGCGCAATGTACTCATCACGGTAATTTTCCATCATTGAGAGAACAGGATTCGGAGAGGTCTGTCCTAATCCGCAAAGTGCAGTATCCTTGATAACAAGACTCATATTTTTTAGCCTGTCCAGGTCATCCAGACTTCCTTTTCCTTCGCAGATCTGTCCCAGCAGCTCATGAAGCCGTTTGTTACCTATTCTGCATGGTGCACATTTACCGCACGATTCTTCAACTGTAAATTCAAGAAAGAATTTTGCCATGGAGACCATACAGTCATCTTCATCCAGAACGATCATTGCTCCCGAGCCCATCATTGATCCGGCTGAAATCAGGTTATCAAAATCGATAGGAGTGTCGAGGTGTTTTTCAGAGAGACATCCGCCGGAGGGACCACCTGTCTGTACTCCTTTGAATTTCTTGCCATTCCTTATTCCGCCTCCGATTTCAAAGATTACTTCCCTCAGGGTGGTGCCCATAGGTACCTCAATAAGGCCAACATTATTTATCTTTCCTGCCAGGGCAAATACTTTTGTACCTTTTGCCTTTTCTGTTCCGATACTGCTGAACCATTTGGCTCCTTTTAGAATTATTACCGGTATAGCAGCAAATGTCTCGACATTATTGACGTTGGTTGGTTTTCCCATATATCCTGATTCAGCAGGATAGGGAGGTTTTATTGTAGGCTCTCCGCGCAAACCTTCCATGGAATGAATCAGTGCTGTTTCTTCACCGCATACAAATGCTCCTGCTCCATAGCGAAGTTCAATATCAAAACTGTACTCTGTGCCGAAAATCTTATTGCCCAGCAAACCATATTCCTGGCTTGTTTTATTGCGATCTTTAACCTCGCAATTGCAAGCGGATACTCAGCACGGATATAAATCAGACCGTGTGATGCACCGATGCTGTAACCGCAAATTGCCATTGCTTCCAAAACGGAATGAGGATCACCTTCAAGGACAGAACGATCCATAAATGCTCCCGGGTCGCCTTCATCCGCATTGCAGACAACATATTTCTGATCCGCTTTGTTCTTGCTGGCAATTTCCCATTTCAGACCTGTAGGAAATCCGCCTCCCCCACGACCTCTCTGACCTGAATCCCTGACCTCTTTGATTACCTGCTCGGGAGTCATCTCGGACAGTACTTTACCCAGCGCCTGATAGCCGTCACGCGCTATATATTCATCGATGTTTTCGGGATTTATAAATCCGCAGTTGCGGAGAACAATCCTGAGCTGCTTCTTGAAAAAACCCATGTGCTTTGAATCTGAAATCATCTCCTTACTCACCGGGTCCTGGTAGAGCAGCCTTGTTACTTTTCTTCCTTTAATAACGTGTTCTTCAATGATTGTCTGTGCATCTTCCGGTTTGACCTGGACGTAGAATGTGTTATCGGGCATCACCTTAACTATAGGTCCCTTCTCACAAAACCCAAAACAGCCTGTAAGTATCACCTGAACGGTGTCCATTAACCCCTTTGCCTCAAGTTCATCCCTGAGATTGCAGACAATAGCATCACTTTCTGAAGCATGGCAGCCTGTGCCACCGCAAACAAGAAGATGCATACTGTATTTTGACATAATTTATCCTCCTTATTCTTTAAAATCAATAGTCTGGTAATTCACAGGGATAATTCCATCAACCAGTTCCCCCGTCTTTATATATTTTTCAATGATCTGGTCAGCTCTTTTAAGATCGACAAATCCGTAAACTACCGGATCCTGCCCGGGCAGCTTAACCTCTATTGTCGGCTCTGCATAACAATAGCCCATGCACCCGGTCTGGGTAACAATAGCTGCAATATTTCTTCTTTCGAGTTGTTCCAGGAAGAACTCCATTACAGTCTTCGCACCGGAAGCAATGCCGCAAGTTGCCATTGCTACCTTGACCTGGACAACACTGTCAGGATCAATAGCTTTGACCCTGATGTCCAGTCCGCCCTTTAATTCATCGCGCTTCTTTTTGAGATCCGCGAGAGATGTGATTTTTGACATTCTATAATTAATTAAGTTTGATTATTATGTTTGAGCATTTCTTAAAAAGATTTGCTCTCTTAAATTTATTCATTTTATTTCTTTCAGCCCAAAAAATTATTTTCTAGTATTCCGTCTCAAATTGTACTCCGGATGCATTAATTACTTTCAGGTTTTCATTTATTATACTTTTAATATCTTCCAGAAGAGCCATGTCGCTCAGAGTCTCAACTTCAAGAAACTCTTTCGTATCAGCGGTATTGAACCGATACTCCCCTGAATCTGTAGAATGGCAGTAACTGAAATCTTTTGAAGGATTGGCAGCTATAAGTATTATCAATACTCCCGATATGTCGCCAAGAGGCTGACGATCAATGTGACTGTTGGAAAAATCAACACGGATCATAGTCCCTTTGCCGGGCTCACTGGAAACCTCAAGATTTCCGCCTGTGATCTCAGCGTGATACTTCAGCAGAGGCAGCCCTAATCCAAATCTCCTTCTGGTTCTCGTTGTGACAAACGGATCAGTTACATTTTCAAGGATCTCACCAGATATCCCTTTCCCATTATCAGTAATAACTATCTTGTAAATGTCCTTCACTGCAGATTCTTCTATCTCAATTGTGATCATATCCGCCTCAGCCCTGATAGAGTTCTGTACAATATCCAGTATATTTAGAGATAGTGTCTTCATATGCGTGAAATCCTCCTTCCTTTATCTCCATTCAGTGCGAATCTTATCTCTGAAAATGAGGCATTCTCAATGTAAAAATTTGTAGATGCCATTCCGATATTCTCAGGGTAATGAGCATCTGATGAGGTGATCAGAGGGAATCTGTTAATTTCGGGATGAGCAGCTCCAAATTTCTCAGGACTGGAATTTCGTGAGATTTCCAGAGCGTCAGCTGCAAGGTCATCCGGAAGGAATCCCAACTGACTGTAGATGCTGTTTTTCAATCTGTCAATATGAGCCGGAATGAAGAGACCGTTGAGAGAATGTACAAATTTTTCTACCTCTTCAAGTGATTTGCATAAGGCATTCACAAGAAGCCTGGGCTCTTCAAATATTATCATCTCATTTTCGTCGACCTGTACCTGATCACCGAAGATCTCAGGTACATTAAGTATATCAGGCAGATTGGTATCAAGATAATCCTGAAAGGTTTTTAGTGCATCAGTTTTTTCAAAGAACACGAGGCAATGAACCTCTTCTTTTGTTGTGACTTCAGCACCCTGCAGTACAAAAATGTCTTTTTTGGCTGCGAGTTGTGAAATCAGTTTGCAGTGACGGGTTGTGTTATGATCGGTAATTCCGATAATGTCAAGACCCTTTTTTTCTGCTTCGGAAATTATATTCACCGGGTGCATCTCCAGATCTCCGCAAGGCGAAAGAGTGGTATGAATATGCAGGTCAGCCCGGTAATTTTTCATTCCATTTTCAATAATTCAAATAATAACCCTGCAATTGTGAAAGTATCCAGTGTTGTTGACAACAAAGGAATATTCTCACTATTGGCTTTACTAATTGTGTCAGATTCAGGTTTGGCTCCTTTGACTATAATTATTGCAGCGAGATCTTTCAGTGAAGCCACTGCAATAGTATTCTGATGCGTCTGAAGGGTTATCCAAACCTGGCCCTCTCTTGCGTTGCCCATCACATCGCTCAGTAAATCAGAAACATATCCACCTGTGATATCTGTTTTAAGCCCATCAGTGCCGGCAAGCACTTTCAGATCAAGTTTCTCTGTGATATCAGTTATTTTCATCTTCTGCCCCCATTTTGTTACAGTTTTTTTCAAGGCGCTCAGCTCCCCAGATGTTTTCAGTTATTCTGAAAGCATGATCCTGACTGAGAAGGTTTTGTTTTATCATCTGCTGCTGCATGAAAATACACTGGGATATCTGAGCCTCCCCCTTCACAATATCTTCAGAAAGAGTCTGGCAGTCTGGTGCTCCGCAGGCTGCACAGTCAAAACCTGGAAGAAAGCACATAAGACGGCGTTTCCTTTCCATCTTACGAAGTGCAATGGAGAGATCCTCATCCAGCTTTCCCATTGGCCTTGGTTCAATATTACCAAGGAAGCCATGTTCATTTATATCAATAAAACCTTCATCCATTTTAAGATTCCTGTCATCTTCTCTTGCCCCATATTCCTCAGATCTGTTCTTTAGCCTTTCCACTGTCAGGAACCTGTTCCCTCTTATGAGTATCCCCCCGGCACAGCTTTCATCACATGCTCTGAGTTCCAGAAAGTCAACCTTATCAAGTTTTTCATTTTCAATGTTTTCCAAAAATTCATTGACGTTTTTTATTCCGTCAATGGCAAGACCGCGTCCGCTGAAATGTGTTACCTCCCCTCTTGTCAGACTCCATAATATTCCCCTGGAAGTAAGAAGATCATCAGTCTGAGGTGGTTCTGTTTCTGTATATTTCAGTGAAAGGAATTTTAATATCCTGTTATATAAAAAGTCAATATTTATTACACCAGTGACAGCCGATTTGATTTCACCGACAGGGCTTTTTACTGCAGCTATCTTCGCTGCACAGGGTGTGGCATAGAAAAGACCGATCTGTTCTTCAGGAATGCCGGCTGTTTTAAGCTTCTCCCTGTAATACATTGCTGTCATGTCGATAGGAGGGTTGACCCTCATTATATTATCTACAAGAGAAGGAAATTTAACCTATATCAACCTGACGATAGCCGGGCAGAATGATGATATCATCGGTCGTTCTTTCTTTTCCTGCATATGTTGTCTGCCCGCACTTACAACCATATCAACGCTGTTTTCAACTTCGTAGACATGCGTAAATCCTATCACCTTTAATGCCTTATAAATACTTGAAGTCATTATCTTTCTGGGGAACTGGCCTATCAGGACACTCGGGATGAGAATCACCCTTACGGGATATCTGAATATAATGTCCAGGTCATCCTGCTCTACTGTTATTGCTGATACAGGGCACGATTTATAGCATTCACCGCAATCGACGCATCTGTTGGCAATAATAATGGCTTTGCCCTTCCTTACTCTTATGGCCTGAGTGGGGCATACAGTCATACAGTGAGTACAGCCAATGCAGAGATCATAATCGACTGCCAGCGCATGATGGAAATCCGTATTCCTGTTTTTATCCTGCATTTGCCCTGATATTATTAATGAGTTCAACAACTGTTCCTTCACCCGGAGTGCTTGTTATCTTCATCGAATCGCTGTTCCTCTTCATATTTGACAAACCCATACCTGCGCCGAAGCCCATCTCCCTTACCTGCGGAGTTGCAGTTGAATAGCCCTCTTCCATTGCCTTCTCTATATCTTCTATTCCCGGACCCTTCTCTGTTAACGTTATCCTTATTCTTGATTCATCAATCTCAACTTCAACAATTCCTGAATAGGCATGAGCCACAACATTCACCTCTCCTTCATATAAAGCAATTACGACACGTTTGGAAATGGTGTGGTCAATATTCAACTGGCGAAGGATCTTCTTGACTGAACTGGCAACCTTTCCTGCATTAGCAAAATCACCACCGGCTATTTTGTGCCTGAATTGCATAATTTAATATACTGATTTAATCCCCGCTTTGTATAACTCACCTGAGATATAAAACAGAGTATGAGGACTGCCTATAAGAGTCATCTTGTTCTCCTTTGCCAGCGAAATCATATCCTCTCCAATCTTCTTATCTCTCGCGAAAATTATACAATTAATGTCCGACATCTCTGATGTTCTGATCGTTTGCATGTTTGCAAGCCCTGTTATAAGGAGCATATTCTCCTTTTCTACTGTCAGTACATCACTCATCAGGTCAGAGGCAAATGCATACTCTACAGAATTATCCACCCGATCCTCACAACAAAAGACCTTTCCGTCAATAATGCTTATTATATCTTTTATAGTCATACCTTTTTCCCTATCCCTTTTTATTGCTTGCTATGCTAGTTGTCCAATAATCTTTTTATAATAATAATGCAAAGATAAAAATAAGATGTGAAATAATTAACAATGTTAATAAAATAACAGAAGTTTAAAATAGTTCTAAATTATCAAGGCTGAGTTTCAAGGTATCGAAAATATATTCGCGCTTTGCTTATGATGTTAAGCACGTCGGACTTATACAAATGAAAATTTCTTATTTTTGCTCCCCGGTTTTTGAACAATCACATAGTTAATATTAATATTTATGAGAGGATATAAGATTCTTCAACTCATTTTATGTTTTATCACATTGTCTGCAATTGAACTTTCGGAACAGATCTATTGCCAGATGCCTAGAAGGGGCGGAAATCAGATTGCAGTAACAGGCTGGGCTGATGATACTCATTATCTCTTCAGGTCATTTGATGAAAACAAAAATCTGGTCACCAGGAGCTTTGATGTAAAAACGGGAAAAGGGACTTCCTATTCGCCTGAAGCTTCAGGCCGTGAACTGATTGCAACACTGCTTCCTGAAGGAACAACACTTTCTATGAATGATGTACTCAGTCCCGATTCTAAAAGCATCATCATTGTAAAGGATAACGATCTTTTCCTGTTCAGAGCATCTGACAAGTCGATGAAAAGATTAACCAATGACAAAACCCCTGAGGTAAATACCCGTTTTTCGCCTGATGGCACCAGGATTGCCTACACAAAAAACAAGGATCTTTATATATATGATCTCATAAAGGAGGCGGAAACCAGGCTGACATTTGATGCCTCTGCTAAAATTTATAACGGCTATGCCTCATGGGTCTATTTTGAGGAGATACTTGGAAGACCAAGCCGATATGCAGCTTTCTGGTGGTCACCCGACGGAAATAAACTGGCTTACCTGAGAACTGATGAGACTGACGTGCCTGTATTTACACTTAACAGACTCGATGAAGCTGACGGTCTGCACGGACTGATAGAAGCTGTTCCGTACCCTTTGCCAGGGATCCAAATCCGAAAGTTAAAATGGGTATTGCTGATATCGCCACCGGAAAAACAACCTGGATTAATACAGATTATAGTCTGGATCAGTATATAGCATGGCCATTCTGGACACCAGACAGCAAAAGAATAGCTGTTCAGATAGTTAACCGTGATCAGAATGAGCTGAAGATAATCCTTGCTGACCCTTCATCAGGTGATTTTACCCAGATTTACAGTGAAAGCAGAAAAACATGGGTTGAATTCTTCGAGGATGTAAAAGTATTGAACAACAATTCCGGATTCATCCTTCGAAGCTGCCGCAATGACTGGCATAATCTCTACCTGTGCAGCTGGGATGGAAAGCAGGTCAAACAGCTCACCGATTTCAGCTTTATGGTTACTGCTATCGAGAGAGTGGATGAGGCTGCGAAGGTTGTATATTTTTATGCTACAGGTAATGAATCCACCGGGAAACACCTTTTTAGTATCGGTTTTGATGGAAAAAATCTTATTCAGCTTACGGCAGGAGAGGGGACTCATAGTGTCAGCATTTCCCCCCGCGGAAATTATTTTATAGACACCTGGAATAGTGTTTCAAATCCGGGTTCTATAATATTAGGAGACAAAAAAGCCAGGATATTGAGAGAGGTTTATAATTTTAATGTGCAGAGACAGGATAAGACTGAAAATTCCAGATCTGAAATGGTGAAGATCATGACAGCTGACGGTCTTTTCAATATGCCTGCACTGATCTCTTATCCTCTGAATTTTGACCCTGCTAAAAAATACCCGGTGGTCTTTACCATTTATGGCGGACCCGGTTCAAAGAATGTCAGCAACAGCTGGCAGGGAAATACTCCTTCATGGTATTCCACAAATGATATTATAACCTTCATGGTTGATCATCGCGGGTCAGGTCAATTTGGAATGAGAGGGATGGATTATCTTTACAGATGCCTAGGTAAATGGGAAATGCTTGACTATGAGGACGCTGTGAAATGGCTCAGAAAAAAGCCCTATGTCGACAGTACGAAGATCGGGATGACAGGTACCTCGTACGGAGGATACATGACCTGCCTGGCTCTGACCAAAGGTGCCGGATACTGGACCCATGGAGTGGCCGGTATGCCGGTAACAGATTACAGACTTTATGACAATATTTATACTGAACGGTACATGGATACCCCAAAAGATAATCCTGAAGGTTACAGAGATGGCTCGGCTCTGAATTATGTTAAGAACTTTAAGGGGAAACTGTATTTATATCATGCAGATATGGATGACAATGTTCATATGCAGAATTCCATCTACCTTATTTCAAAATTACAGGATGAGGGTAAAATTTTTGAATTTATGCTATATCCTAATGGCCGTCATGGCTGGGGCGGACCAAAAGCAACTCATGTAAAGAATGAATCGAATAACTTCTGGCTGAGGAATTTCTTTGGGAAATGAATTTCTGTGAGATTGCGTTTAATAAGATTTACCCCACTGTTAGATAATAAGTTAATGTTTACTATATTGTGTCCGTAATAAGAACTCTTAATACTAAACTCAGCAGCTATGATTTTAGGGATCCTCAAGGAATCCGGAACTGAAAACAGGGTGGCAATGCTGCCCGGTGAAGTTACCGTACTTAAAAAGATGGGCATTGAAGTTCTTGTTGAACTTCAGGCAGGACAGACAGCTTTTGCCTCTGACGATTCTTATGTTGCGGCGGGAGCCGTGACAGTTGAGCGAAGAGAGGTTATTTCAGGGCTGATATGCTATTGTCAGTTAATCCTCTTGTAGACGAGGATATCAGCGCATTCAGGGAAGGTCAGGTACTCTGCTCAGTTCTTAATCCTACGGAAAACAGTCAATGGCTTGACTCAGTACGGGCGAAAGGTCTGACTCTGCTTGCCCTTGATCTTGTACCCAGAACAACAAGGGCACAGTCAATGGATATCCTGTCCTCAATGGCTACAGTTGCCGGTTACAAGGCTGTCCTTGATGCTGCCGCCAGATTGCCGCGGTTTTTCCCCATGTTCATGTCCGCTGCCGGTACTATTAAGCCGGCAAGGGTATTGATTCTTGGCGCAGGTGTTGCAGGTTTGCAGGCTATTGCAGTTGCCAGAAAGCTTGGAGCAGTTGTTGAGGTCTTCGATGTCAGGTCAGCTGTTAAAGAGGAGGTGAAAAGTCTGGGAGGAAGATTTATAGAGGTTGAAGGTGCCAAAGAGGATGTCGCTGCCGGCGGATATGCTGTCGAACAGAGTGAAGAGTTTAAGAAGAAACAGCAGGAGCTTATACAACAGAGAGCTATTGCTGCCGATGTTGTAATTTCCACGGCACAGATCCCGGGACGAAAGGCACCTGTACTTATTCTGAAAGAGACCGTGAATGCAATGAAGCCTGGATCAGTTATAGTGGATCTTGCAGCCTCTTCAGGAGGAAATTGCGAACTCACTTCCAACGGGAATAATATTGTTGTAAACAGTGTGAGCATAATAGGGAAAACCGATTACCCGTCCGATATGTCAAGCGATGCCAGCAAAATGTTTGGAAGCAATGTTATTAATCTTTTAAAAATAATGGTTGATAAAGAAGGTAATCTGGCACTAAACCTCGATGATGATATTATAAAGGGAACCATTGCTGTACATCATAAAGAGTATGTAGGCCAGAGAGTTAAGCAGTTATTAAATATTAATTAGCTATTTTATGGAAAATATATTAGGATTCTTTTTGCTGCACAGGGAAGCTATTTTCATTGTAATACTATCAATATTTCTTGGTATTGAAGTTATAAGCAATGTTCCCGCAATACTCCATACCCCTTTGATGTCAGGGGCTAATGCAATTCATGGTGTCGTAATTATCGGTGCCATAATCGTCCTGGGTCATGCAGATAGTTCAGGCACCAAAGTGCTGGGTTTTCTTGCTGTAATTCTCGGCACCCTTAATGTTGTTGGCGGATTTGTTGTCACCGACAGGATGCTGGAAATGTTCAAAAAGAAGAAATAATCATTCGGTATAGAATACTAAAAGATCGAAGGAATGAACGATATGTCACATTTTTCAACGGGTATCTCAATATTGGAGATTGCGTATGTTATTGCCTCAGTGCTTTTTATTGTCGGTTTAAGGATGCTAAGTCATCCTTTGACAGCCAGAAGGGGTAATATATTTGCTGCATTCGGTATGGGACTTGCCATAATTGCAACAATTGTTTTTCATCAGAAGGAGGGAGAACCTATAAGGAATATTCCGCTTATCCTGGCTGCTATTTCTATCGGTACAGTTATTGGGTGGCTGATTGCGAAGAGGGTTAAGATGACAGCAATGCCTCAGCTTGTTTCATTCTTCAATGGAATGGGAGGAGCTGCAGCAGCTCTTATTTCGATTATGGAATTTCCTCATATTAGTCATGAACTGATAGCAAAAAGCGGAATGGCCAATGGTCAGGTGCTCGCAATTCTTCTTGGTTTACTTATTGGAACAGTTTCATGGGCCGGAAGTATGATCGCGTTTGGCAAACTGGATGGCTGGATAGGAGATATGCGCGTGAAGGCGATGAAATATGTGAATCTTTTCATCCTTGCTGTACTGATCGGTTTAATAGTATTCATAATGACGCGTAATGTTCAGGCAAGTGCTGAACTGACACCTTATGTCTATCTCATTTTCGGAATATCTGTTATCTACGGTGTCCTTTTTGTAATGCCGATCGGCGGTGCAGATATGCCTGTTGTAATATCATTGCTGAATTCATTTACAGGAGTTGCAGCTGCCATGGGCGGTTTCCTGTATAACAACCAGGCTATGCTTACCGGTGGTATCCTTGTAGGATCAGCTGGTACAATACTTACTATCCTGATGTGCAAGGCCATGAACCGTTCCCTTTTAAACGTTATTGTAGGCGTATTCGGTGGAGGAGGCCAGTCCTCGCTGGATGTTGCCGGTTCGGTTAAGGAGATCTCACTGACAGATGCGGCCGTTCTCCTGAGCTATTCCAAAAAGGTTGTGATAGTTCCAGGATACGGACTTGCTGTTGCACAGGCTCAGCATATCTGCCATGAGCTTGATAAGCTTCTGGAGGAAAAGGGAGTGGAGGTTAAATATGCCATTCATCCGGTAGCCGGACGTATGCCAGGGCACATGAATGTGTTGCTTGCTGAAGCAGATGTTCCGTATGAGCAGCTGATTGAAAGCGATGAGATCAATCCTGATCTGCCAAATACCGACGTACTTGTTGTGATCGGGGCAAACGATGTTGTAAATCCTGCAGCTGAGGATGACCCCTCAAGTCCGATTTATGGCATGCCTATTATTAAGGCACGCGATGCCAGGAATATAATTGTTATGAAAAGAGGAATGGGTAAGGGTTATGCTGCTATAGAAAATATGCTCTTTTTCAACAGCAAAACACGTATGTTATTCGGTGATGCCAAAGGCACTCTCCAGAACCTCGTCAATGAAGTAAAACATTTATAATCTATTCTCAGTCCTAGTTATGTATTTTCGAATATGCAATAAAGCTCACCCCCAACCCCCAAGGGGAAATTTTTGGTTTTAAATAAGTCCCCCCTGGTCCCGATAACTATCGGGTAGGGTGTTACAGAGAAATTTCGTGAGCATCATCAGATTATAAAAATCTGTTGCCACTGAAGTATGCTATCGGGACACAGAAAAATCACAGAGTCTTGCAGAGAAGTAATACTTGATTCCCTGTGATTCTCAGCGCAAGAACTAATAATACCTTAAAATGAATACCCACTCATCCAGACTTGCCTTGTTACGTGAGGCAATGAAAGAGAATAAAATTGACATTCACATAATTCCAACCGGAGACCCAAACCTGGGGGAATACATTCCCGATCACTGGCGGATAATTGCATGGCTGACAGGCTTTACGGGCTCAGCTGCAACATTGATCATAACCGATGCATTTGCAGGGTTATGGACTGACTCCAGGTACTTTGTCCAGGCCCGGGAGCAGCTCCTCGACTCAGGTTTTAGCTTTATGAAGCCTGCTGACGGCGGTTGGCACGATTACTTAGGGTGGCTGACTGATAATGTAAGTGACCTTAATACAGTAGCGATTGACAGCCGGACTGTCTCAATTGCGGGCATGAGAAAGATTGAGAGGTCGCTTGAGGGTAAGAATGTAAAATACATTACTGATTCAGACCTGATTTCAGAGATATGGACCGACCGTCCTGCAATATCCGGTTCTCCTGCATTTGATTTTCCTGTTATTTATGCCGGCAAGGAGAGGACCCTTAAGATCTCCGAAGTCAGAAGTCTGATGAAGATCAGAAATATAGATTACCATCTGCTGACTTCTGTAGCTGATATAATGTGGCTTCTTAATATCAGGGGCAATGATGTGGAATACTCTCCGTTACTTTTGTCATTTGCTATTGTGAGTGAAGATCAGATACTTCTATTTACAGATGAGAGTAAAATCCCTTTTAAGCTCGCCTTTGAATTTGACCGGTACGGCATTGTAATCCTCCCATATGAAGAAACTGATGCAGTGTTGTCATCCTTATCTGCTGGTACCTCAATACTTCTCTCCCCTGTTACAACATCTGCAAGTCTTTTTAAAGCAATTCCACCGGGAATAAGAATAATTGAAGATTTCAGTATCCCGGAAAGCCTGAAGGCTGTTAAGAACAAGACAGAGATTGAGAATATCGGGAAGGCAATGATAAAAGATGGTGTTGCCCTTGCCAGATTTTTCTTTTGGATTGATCAGGATAAAGGTTCCATAGTGATGACTGAACTTTCCCTGGCAGAAAAACTCACTGGATTCAGAGCTGAACAGGAGTCTTTCCTTGGACCTTCCTTTTCAACGATTGTAGCATGGAATGAGCATGGTGCGCTGCCTCATTATTCTGCTACAGCTGATTCCGATGCTAAGATCGGCCAGAACGGAATGCTGCTTATTGATTCCGGAGCGCAATACCTGAACGGAACAACAGATATTACCAGGACAATTTCATTTGGACGGCCTTCACCTGCTCAGAAAAGGGATTTTACCCTAGTTCTGAAAGGCAATATCAGCCTGGCAACAGTCAAAATTCCGGCTGGTACTAAAGGTATACAGCTTGATATCCTTGCCCGAAAAGCTTTATGGGAAAATGGTCTTAATTATGGTCATGGGACAGGACATGGTGTGGGTTTTTGTCTGAATGTACATGAAGGACCGCAGAGTATAAGTCCGGGAGGCAGTGCTGAAGCCAGAACAATTATTGAGGCAGGTATGCTTATCTCCAATGAACCGGCAATTTACAGGGAAGGTGAGTATGGCATAAGAATAGAAAACCTTATTCTCTGCTATCAGGATGAAGAGACTGAATTTGGCCAGTTTCTGAGATTCGATACAATGTCGCTATGCTATATCGATAAGTCCTTAATTGATGTTTCCATGCTCGAACAGAAAGAGATTGACTGGCTGAACAGGTATCACAGCGATGTATTTGAAAAGCTTTGTCCGTATCTCAATGATGATGAAAGGAAATGGCTTAAGGAGAAAACGGAATTTATCTGACGAGAATTTTAATTGATTCTCATACAGGGTTTTACCGGGTCTGATAAATTATACCACTGTGTACTTCTGTGATTCTCTGCGTATGTTCTTATTAAATTATTTTCCCTGTTTGATTACATCCTCCATAAGTACAATATCCATTACCGGGAACTCGGTAATTCTCAGTCTGGCACATCCATAGGGAACCAGGCTTATAATCTCCGGATCTCCCTCCGGTTTTACAGGGCTGACAGGTGGTACGTCGGCCGAATTATTACTGATCCCCCATCCGGGGATCCTGATCCCCCTGGCAGTTATCACAACTGGCGGATCAGCACCCCATTTCAGGTATTTTAAAGAATCAGCCGACCAGATCATATCATCTTTGTCGGCATACGGATATTTGCCAGGGCTGTTTTCAGCCACTTTCAAGCCTCTCATTATATTTTGATTATCCAGAAGCAGTCCATAGTTCCATGCGCTTTTTGGATCTATCGCCCAGTCAATGCTTCCTTTGTAAGCGAAGTTGTCATATTTTAGTTTTACGCTTTTAAATTCTTTACTGATCCTTAAAGAAAAAAGTAATGGTCCGCGAAAGAGCGACATTGAGTTATTATATCTCCTCTCAGACCGGATCTCCATTGGGATCCCGATTAATATCTGATCGTTGTTTTTCCATCTCTCATTCAGTCTGAACTGAGTGCCGCCTTTAACCACAATCGTTTTATTCTTAAACTTTATTGTAACAGAATCGGCCCAGCCTGGGATTCTCAGGTAGATCGGGAATTTTGAAGTTTTTTCAGTAGTAATTGATAGTTTGACAGATCCTTTGAAAGGGTAGTCGGTCTCTTCTGTGATAGTCACTTCATTTCCTTTACCCGTTTTTGCCTTTACTACTGAAGGGCCGTAAGCTACCAGCGCGAGTCCGTTATCGTTGGTTGCCATCCACATGCTTTCAATAAATTTGGGCCATCCCTGGTGCATATTGGCAAGGCAGCAACCAAAATTCGGCATGAGACCGTAAATATTTGAATCATCGAAATTTGAGCTCCACTCTCTTTTGATATTTGAAACAATTACCTGGTTTGATTGCTGATCGTACTGATGCGACCAGATATCAGGCGTTGTTGCCCCTGGCAATGCATTGTAGGTAAGCATTTCAAGTCTGTCAGCCAGTTTATTGTCGCCGAATATTGCATAAAGCTCCTCCATTGAATACATATACTCTACAACTGTACATAATTCAGTTCCCTGGGCAGGGCTGTTGCCTGCCAGATGTTCATCAGCCGAAAACTTGCCTCCTGCCTGCCCGTGGTTTTTATCATATTTTGCAATCCCTGAGAAAACGGCATTTTTAAATCTGGCATCTTTTGACTGCTGGTACCATAATCCGGGATATTTTATTGCCATGGCATTATTTACACCATGAGCAGTCATCCCTTCAGGAGTTCCGTCATGAGGTATCGTTTTATCAACAGCAGCTGCAGAATCCCATGGGAATTTCTCATAATAGCTTGTCCAGTCGGCACCATTTTTCTGTATTGATTCTATTGTTTCGAGGATCCACTTTTCACCCGTATGCCTGTATAGCCAGTATCCTGTGACTGCATTTTCCATGGCACGCACACCTCTCCAATCCTTATGTGGCCAGTCGGGCGGTGTATCGTGTAAATATCTGAAATATTTTATAAGCACATCGAAAGCCCTCCTGTCTCCGGTGGCTTCATAATACTGCATCAGTACCTTGTTTGCCACTGCAAGAGGCCATCGGTCCTTGTTTCTGACCGGACCGTACCATCCTGAATCTCTGCTGCTTGCCAGTACAGGTTCAATCCATTTTTTTACTTTTTCTTTCAGTCGTTCATCGTCAAGCAAATAGGCCAGTGGGACTAGTCCATCGAGAAAATATGGTCCTCGTTCCCAGGCATCTCCATCACCTCCATGCCATGCCGAATTAGACAGATCAGGCCAGAATTCGTCAACATAACCTGTTAACCCCGATGCCTCAGCCTCAAGCTGGTTCTTCAGCCAACCGGAAGGTTTCACAGTGCCGAGAGGTAGCCTGATGTAGGCATTGGGAAGTAGTGGCTCAGGATTGCCCTTATAGTTGATATTTACATCCTGTCTCGAACATCCGGCTAAGATTAAGGATAGAATCAGGATAATTTGAGGTGAAGCTTTTTTCATATTCAGAGGAGATTAAATAAAATCAATTCCGGTAATTGCTTATAAAAATATAAAACTTTAGCGGTTAACTGATTTATCATCTATTCACACTGATGATTTTTTTATTTTTTGTCTTCGTCATACTTCAAGCATTGTTAAAAGGCGAAGAGGGGACTTTTGTGAAATACAGTGATTTAGAAAACCCTACATGTGGTGTTGGGGGCATAACCCTCAACTTAAGAGTAAAATTGTAAAAGTAAAGATTAGTAAAAGTTGGGGCTGTTGAAAAAGTCTTTTTAACCGCAAGCATAACTGAGAGAACGCAAAGTACGCAAAGATAAAACATTGACAATATGATCTTTGCGACCTTTGCGCGATAACTTTGCGACCTTTGCGGTTAATGGATTTGTACTTTTTCGACAGCCATAAAGTTATTAACTAACTTATATTCAATGCTAATAACCATTTGTTTTTAATGATCCTCCATGTAAAATATGTTTCAAACTCATAAAATTGACGGCTATGGGGTTGAGGGAGCAGACTTTTTCAACAGCCCCGTCACAGAGGTACCACAGAGGTCTTTTCCTATAATCTCCTGTTACGAGATAAATCCGGAAGGAAAGTGCTGTAGGATAAACCTTACCAGTTGTGAATTCCAATATAAACTATTGACTTTTTATTGATTGTGCAGGATTCATCACCGCTGCCTGGTAAGCCTTGAAGCCAACAGTCAAAAAAGTTATTAATATCGTAAGTGCCGCAGCAAGGATGAAAAGTGCAGGGCCCAAGGCATTCCTGTAAACATAGTTTTCAAGCCACTTACTCATAAAATACCAGGCAACAGGGAATGCTATCACTATCGAAATTGAAACCAGTATAAGAAAATCTCTTGCGATAAGTCTCAGTATCGTCATATTGTCGGCACCGAATACCTTTCTTATTCCAACCTCCTTTGTCCTCTGTTCAACTGTGTAGGATGCCAGCCCGAAAAGTCCGAGACATGCTATAATGATTGCCAGAATCGTAAAAAGGGTAAAGACAAAACCCCTCTTTTCATCTGCCTCAAACTGCCTGTTAAACCTTTCAGTAAGAAATGTATAGGTAAATGGCTGATCGGGGAATATTTCCTTCCATTTGGCTTCAATGAACTGAATGGTCTGGTTCATATCGTTGTCATTGAGCTTAATATATACAACACCATTTGAAATTCTGTAGATCAGTAAAAGGGATTCAATCTCATTGTACATTCCGGTCTGGTGATAATCATTCATGACTCCTATTACCCTGCCGTTAACCTGTGAAGAATCTCCGAAGAGTGCCACTTTTTTGCCTATAGGTTCGGTCCAGTTCATTCTTTTAACAAATGTTTCATTTACAATTACACCTTTGAGGGTGTCAGATGGCATATCTCTCTGAAAATCGCGTCCTGTTTTAATTTTTATCCCAAGTGTGGTAATAAAATCATGGTCAACAACTGCAAAATTAATTCCTCTCTGAACCATTCCCTGGTCGGTCTCAACATTGAACAATACTTTGCCTGAACCCTCACCAACAGGAGTATCGGTAGCTGCTATTGACTTAATATTTGGATTATCCTGCAGAAGCTGTTTTAAAACAGTGTATTTAGCTGCCATCGGACCATTCAGCTGAAGCCCGATAACGTTTTTCTGATCAAAGCCCTGATCCATAGTCTTGAGATAATTCAGCTGCCTGAATACTACCATGGTGCATATTATCATAATAACTGAAACCATAAACTGGATAACGACAAGAATTTTACGGAAAAGACTTCCGGCCGAACCCTGGGTGATCTCTCCCTTGAGAACAGTCAATGGGCTGAAACGTGAAAGGAAAAATGCAGGATAACTCCCGCCAAGGACTCCCACAATCACAATTACAGAAACCATGCTTATAAGGACAGCGGGGCTGTATACGACATGAAGATCAAAATGTTTTCCTGCCAGAAGGTTGAACCTGGGCATTAAAACAATAAGAATTATCAGACTTAATATCAGTGAAATAACAGTAAATACAATAGACTCTGAAAGAAACTGAAGTATCAGTGGTCCCCGCTGTGACCCCGACACCTTCCTCATCCCAACTTCTCTCGCCCTGCTTGCTGAACGGGCTGTTGAGAGATTCATATAATTCATAGCAGCAATAAGAATGAGAAACACTGCAACTATTGCGAAGATATAAACATAGGTTATACTTCCTGTTGGTTCTGGTTCTCCGGCCTTTGTCGAATAGAGATGAATTCTCGTAATCGGTTCAAGGATATATTCAATTTTTATGTTCAAAGGCCCGAAGAGTGACTTCATGTATGAATCATACATACCTTTCAGCTTTTCTTCAAATGGTTTGATGTTAAAATTCTCCGGAAACAGCAGGTAGGTAAACACCCCGAAATTGCCCCATGATCCAAACTGTTTTGGCAGATTATTCCTTGATGAGAGAGCATCAAACCTTATATGTGAGTTCTGCGGGACATTTTCTATCACCCCTGTTACCTCATATGTATCTGTCCCGGAGGTGAGGGTTTTCCCTATCGGGTCAGTATTCCCGAAATATTTTGTTGCTGTCGTTTCTGTAAGAACTATCTTATTGGGTTCAAGAACTGCCCTCCTGGCATCTCCTTTGAGTACTTTGTAAGTAAAAATGTCAAAGAGGGTGGAATCTGCGTAATAGAAACTTTCCTCGTTGAACTCTTTGTCTTCAAATTTATAAACAGCTCTAGGCATGTTAAAAATCCTGACAAAGGACTGAACCTCAGGATAGTCCTGGACCACCTGCGGTCCAAATGGGATCTGGGCTACCACCCATGTGAACTGGTCGTCAGTCTCGGTGATTTTGCTGGATACCCTGTAGATCCTGTCTGCCTTTTCATGATACCTGTCATAGCTTACTTCATCGGTAACATAAATTATAAGGAACAGTGCGCTGGAAATACCTATGGTAAGTCCGAGGATATTAAGAATGCTGTAACCGAAATGTTTCAGCATGTGTCTTATTGCTGTCTTGACAAGGTTTTTTAACATGATGGGAGAGGGTCTGATTAACTATATATAAATGTAGATCTTGTTTTTGTTTACGCAAATTCTTCTATACCCATTAACATTACATTAACCTAAAGACATAATTCCGCCTAAGATGATGCTTTTACCATGTATTTAATTACTCTGGTCCTTAAAATTAGACAGGCATTAAATTTATTGGAGGCTGACTTTTTCTCCTAAAGTCAGGTTAAGGTTTTTCTTCATATACTTTAAGATCATCGAACCATGCAACGCCCTGTCCTGGCATTCTTAACAGCAGATTGGTACGCACTGACTTAAGTGTATCAGAAGGTATTGTAATAAATGTCATGTAGCGCCTCCATTCCTGATCAGGCACAAATCTGGCTTTTCCAAATGCCCCCAATTCAATTTCAACATACTGTTTATCCGGATAGTTTAAACTATGACGCATACTATCCTGATTCGTTACAGAAGAAAATCTTTGTTCAGGATCAGATTTAGCCCATACTGAAATAGCGTAAGTTGATCCGGCTTTGACTGCCATGGGGAAAAGTCTCAGAGTGATGCTTTTATTATTAACAGGCGTGAAAAGCCTGACAGAATGATTTCCTTCATGATGCTCCCGTGAATCCAGGAAATATGTGGCACCTCTGTCCCCTCCTGGCCGTGCGTAGCATGCGGATGGTACGCCTGGACTTGAAATGTCTTCAAATCCCGGATCTCTGATCATATTTTCCGGCTTTACACCCTTAACCTCTGCTGAGGGATGCAGATCTATAAGGTAAACCTGTGATCCGTAGGCTGCAAGATAATCATTGATCTGGCCTCCTGAAAAAGCTAATGAACGGTTCTCAAATATCACTCTGGCTCTGCCAGAGCCAATACCTCTTATTTTTATATAGGCTGCTGTTGGCTCATTAATTTTGTTGACAGCCATAACCATCAGCTGCCCTTGATGGACCCTTGAGGTGACGATAATATTTTTCGGGGAAGATTCCACAGCTAATGTTTCTTCATCGGAAAGAAGCCAGGGAGTGATCTCAGCTATCTCCATAGCTATCCGGCCGCATTCGTTCCATGCTGCAACCGATTTTGGAAAAAAATTAAGGCCCTGCCGCACAAAATATTGAATTCCTGTCGCCCCGTTAATTATTGATTGCCAGGTCATCGATCTTATCTCCTGAATTGTTGGCTCCCGGCTCCACCACTCTCCGCCTCCGAATGCCTGCAGAACCATCCAGACTGGTTTTATGCCTTTAAACTCTGACCTTAGCTGATCAGTGACTGTTCCTGTCATAACAATCGGATAATCAGGGACAGGATAAGGATCAGCCATAACAATATCAAGGGCAGAGGCATATTTCTTTGCCGAGAGGAACGGCGCCATAAAAACCATCGATATTGGATGCCACGGATCAGTCTCTTTTACCATCCTGTAAATTGCTTCAAGTTTTTCAGGTGGTATTTTATATCCGTTTGGTTCATCAGAAATATACCAAGCCAGCAGGGCAGGATGGTTCATAAAGGTCCTTATCTCGTCCGTCAGCCTCTTTTTCTTCTCTTCGTCACTCAGAGCTCCTATCTTTGAATCAACACCTCCGCCCCCTGATAATGACAGAAGGTTATAATGCACTTTCATTCCAAGCTCGGCACAGCGATCCATATAAGCTTTCCTGTCTTTCAGCGTTTCAGGCAGTATTGACTGATAGGGTGAGATCATATTGAAGCCTTTGACAATCTCTTCCTCAGGAAGGGTAGGGGATACCGGTGAATAACAATAGAATCCGAACGGGAAGAAACTGCGACGGTTAACAATAATTCCACCTGTCAGCCTATCAGTCTTTACTTCATTTGATTTATAAGTAAGTATAAGCAGATCAGTAGTTGCCGTATAAGTCAGCCCTGAACCTGAATGGGCTGATATAGCAGCCTTTATTCTATAGCCTGATGCAGGAAGATCGAGTGTGAAGGGAATCCTGAGAATTCTTCCCGATGGGTTGCCTTTCCATGAAGAAATAATATTTTCACCGGCTGATATTGTAACAGATAAATTGCTTTTCACCATACCTGCAGGCAGGTGAAGAAGAAATTCCCCCTCTTTTTCAAAGGTATAAAAGCTGAGGCGCGGAAAGATTTTAAAAGATGTTGTATCAACAGTTTGGCTGTTAACATGCTGATAAATTGAGATTATCAGACAGGAGAGCAATAGAAGAATTTTTTTTGTGATCATCCGGCGCTATAAACTATAATTTTTAAATGTAAATATTTTTAACTTTAATAACTCATTCCTTAAACTAAATTCATCGACTATGAATAAAGCATTTCTACTCCTGCTTATCATATTTGTTTTCTGCTCATGTAAGCAAAGCAGCCCTAAGAACCATGTTCAGACTGCTTCTGAATCTGCTGATTACCATGTTGTGAATAATGGAAATGTTGATTTCGGTAAATATTTTCAGGATAAAACAATGCGTTTTGATTTCTTCCACTCGGGTACGGCGGCGGAAGAACATTTTGCAACCGACCGGGTTGTTTCTGATGGTATATGGAGCGGAAGTAAAAATGTCCTTCTGGATGATCTGAAGCTTGGCGCCTATTTCTTTGAAGTAATTGACAGTGAATCTAAGCTGCTTCTCTATTCAAAAGGATTCAGCAATGTTTTCGGCGAATGGCAGACGATCCCTGAAGCCAGTGAAAATTGGGGTACTTTTCATGAATCTCTGCGATTTCCATGGCCTCTAAAACCTGTAACTATTATTATTCAGAAAAGAGATTCACTTAATAGTTTCAGAACGATATGGATGACAGAAATTGATCCAGCCTCGCGGTTGGTAAATCCGGCTGAACTGGTTCATACTGTCAAGGTAGATATAATAACTGAAAATGGCTCTCCTGATAAAAAGGTTGATCTGGTGATTCTTGGAGATGGCTATTCAAAGGATGAGATGGAGAAATTCAGAAAGGATGCCTTCAGGCTTTCAGGTTACCTTTTGAATGCAGAGCCTTTCAGATCACATTCATCAGATTTCAATATCAGGGCAGTTGAAACACCGGCTGAGGCATCAGGTGTTAATAAACCGCATCACGGTGTATTTAAAAGAACGCCTCTTACGGTTTACTACAGCAGTTTTGATTCAGAACGATACGCTCTCAGCTACGATAACCGCACAATTAGAGATGTGGCATCCGCAGTACCATATGATATAATGGTGATTATGATAAATGAGCGTACATACGGAGGCGGGGGCATCTATAATTTATATACTACGGTCTCCGCAGATAACAGGTTTGCTGAGTATATTATGATCCATGAGATGGGGCATCATTTTGCTGCACTGGCAGACGAGTATTATACCTCTTCTGTCTCATATGAGGTTCCTGATGTGAAAGTTGAACCGTGGGAAACAAATATTACAGCTATGTTTGACCCAGGTACACTTAAATGGAAAGACCTTATGGAGGAGGGAACACCGTTGCCAACCCCATGGGGTAAAGAAGAATTTGACAGGACCGGTTATGCTATCCAGAAGGAGCGTGACAGCCTGCGTGCTGCAATGGTACCGGAGACAGTTATGGAAGAGCTGTTCACCCGCCAGATGAATAAGGAGAATGAATATTTCGCAAATGAAAAATACAGAGATAAGGTTGGAGCGTTTGAAGGAGCCGGTTATAAGGCAAACGGGCTGTACCGCCCCCAGATCGATTGTATAATGTACACGCGACACCTTACATTCTGCAAGGTATGCCGCAGCTCAATCGAAAATGTAATAAACCAGTATGTCAGATAATCAGATTGTTTAAAAAGTAAAAGAATGAAACAGGGAAAACCTTTTAATAGTCCACTCGCAGGAACACTACTGTCAATAAGCGCTCCACAGGTAGCTGAAATAATTTCGGATTCAGGATTTGACTGGGTTCTGATTGACATGGAACACTCGGCAATCTCTCTGGAGAGTGTACAGAACGCACTTCAGATTATGGGAGACAAGATCCTTAAGATAGTCAGGGTTCCGGGCAAGGATGAGATCTGGATAAAAAGAGTGCTTGATACTGGCTGCGACGGGATACTCGTACCAATGGTCAACAGTGCAGCAGAGGCTTTAAAGGTTGTTCAATATTCAAAATATCCTCCTGAGGGCAGACGAAGTGTTGGACTCTCCAGGGCACATAGCTTCGGCCCCGGATTCAGTGATTATGTTGAAAATGCCAACAAGGATCTGGTAATCATGATTCAGATTGAACACAGGGATGCCGTGAAGAATATCGACGAAATACTGAAGGTGAAAGGAATAGATTCTGTTTTTATCGGACCCTACGATCTTTCTACCAGTATGGGGCTTACCGGACAGCTAAGCCATCCGGATGTAAAGTCAGCCATTAAACTGATAAAGGATAAATGCAGGAAGGCAGGCTTGCCATACGGGATATTCGGGATGACACCCCAAGGTCTGATCCCTGAAGTAAAGGACGGATGCACATTCCTTCTCTGCGGAGTTGATGCCGCTATACTCGTGAATTCGTATAAGGATTTATTAACGACCTTGAAAACAGATGTTTAATCCTGTTTAAAGACAATACGCAGCTTAACCTTGTCCTCAATATTCGTCCCGTTCTCCCTGGCAGGCTGCCAGGCAGGGCCTGATCTTAAAAGCCTGATTGCTTCTTCGGAAAATAATTTACCAGGACTTTTGATTATCATTATACTGTCGATTCTTCCATCCGTGTGAACTGAAAAGCTTACAACGACAACAATCTTCCTGCCGGATGATATTGTATCCGGCCATTGTATGTTTTCCCTGATATATTTGTCGAACTCAGATTTTCCAACTGAAGGCTGAGGTGCTACATATGCTATCTGAGCATCTTCCATTTCAGATTTTTCTCTGCTGATGCCGTAGGCTGTAACTACCGTTTCATTCAGGGCTGCCAGGTCAGGATCCAAAGTAATAACTACAGGTGTATCTGCCTTTAATTCAATCTCCTTATAACCTGAGGACTTCATGCTCCTGGCCGGAGCTGGAGTTATCACTGCCATTTTTTCCGGTTGTTCAAATTTATCAGCCACCTCAGAATCCATATCCTTCATTGAATCACTTTTCTGATTCGCAGCTACTCCGACGTTTTCAGAAAGAATTAAGGGTTCCTGATTCTTTTGTTCAACAGGAGGTATCTCTGCTTTTTTCTCCTGGTTAATAACTGCCGGCACTGAAGGCTCCTTTTTGTCCGGCAACTCAGCCACAGGCTCCGATTCAGGAAGATCCATTGATTCAGTTCGTTCAATATTGGAAGCAATCCGTTCCGGCGTGCTCTTTCTCTCAATAATAATGAAGATTGAGGCAACAATCATTAAAACTGCTACTGATGCAGCCAGTCTGAGGAGAATTAGTTTTTGCCTCTTCTCAGTTCTCTGCTTAAGTTGTTTCTGAAGGGAAGAGATATCCTGCAGCGCTTCCTCCGGCGTTATTTCGGAAAAACCTTCCGAAGCCTCTTCGGCAAAGGGATCCCTCTGAAGCTCTCTCTCGAAAGAGTTCCTCTCTTTTCCTGACATTTTATCCCCTCTGTAGAGGAAAAAGTCAGGAGCTCCGTTAATTTTATTTTTATTCCTGTCCCGCATGTTTTTCTTCAAGACATAGTTTAAGATTTCTTTTTTGCATTCTGAAGATGACTCTTCACCTTTTTCTCATCTATTTTAAGGAGGGTTGCAATCTCACTGTAACACCTGTTCTCATAATAGAATAACCTGATGCATTCGGCCTGTTCATCTTTCAGTCTTTTTATGCAATCTGAAAGATCTTTTTCCATCTCCTCCCCATCCTCATCTATAGGATGCAGACCGGAGCTGTTTTCCATAAAAACTACCGGATCGGCAGCCCATTCTGTTAATTTCTCATTCTGTGATTTCATTGATCTCAGATGCATCAGACAGAAATTCTTTGTAACAACATAAAGCCATCCTCTGAAGTTTCCAATACTCTGTTTCGGGATCTCAGTAATTATCTTTTCGAAGATCTGCATCACAGCATCCTTTGATTCATCCCGATCCTTAAGATATTTGAGACATACGCCGTACACCAGAGGCATATAGGTTGTATAAAGCTTCCCAAGAAGATCCAGGTCTCCGGTTGAGTTGAATTCAGCTATTAACTCCTCATCAGTTTTTGGATTGGGTTTTCTCCCTGAAATATTAAATATCATGTTAAGTAGCTGATCTATTTTTCTAATATGATTTTGGGGCTGTTGAAAATGTCAAAATCCAATAACCGCAAAGTGCGCAAAGTTTTCGCTAAGATCGCAAAGTATTAATTGTTAGTGAATTTACTTTGTGCCCTTTGCGGTAGCTTTGCGCCCTTTGCGGTTAAAACGACTTTTTCAATAGCCCCATCTTTTTATCAGATTAATTCGAATTAAAGATAGCTGAAATATGAAAAATTAAGATTCGATTTATGGAATTCTGGAAATCTCTGCATCATATGAGAAATGTTTAACTAAAAAATCATTATTATGAAAAAGAGATTTTCAATTTTCGTGATACTTATTCTGGCTGCCATCCTTATGGCTTATACGGAATCAAGGACCATTACCGGCAGAGTGACAGATCAAAGTGGTCAGCCTATCGCCGGCGTATCGATAGTTTTCAAGGGTGAATCCACTGGAACATTATCTGATATGAATGGAAATTACAAAATTACGACAGATCATAAATCGTCAGGAGTGCTGATCTTCTCATTTATTGGCTATACACAGGTTGAGGAGAAGATCAGGGAGAGGAGTGTTATAAATGTCATTATGAAAGAGGAGGTTGTAATGCTCAATGAGATGGTTGTTACAGCATACGGTGTAAAGCGGGAGATGGAATCAAAATCGTATGATATGGCTGCCCCCATGACTTCACGCGCAAATTCAGGGCAATCTTTTCAGCGTTATAATAATAATTTCAACACTGAAGGTTATGCTGCTGTTAATGAGAACGGATATAAAAATGTGAAAAAGAATCCATTATCAACCTTTTCTATCGATGTCGATAATGCTTCCTACTCAAATATCCGCAGGTTTATTAATCTGGGTGAAATGCCTCCAGCCGATGCAGTGAGGATTGAGGAGATGGTTAACTATTTTAAATATGATTATCCCGAACCGGCAGGGGAGCACCCCTTCTCTGTTTCTTCCGAACTTGCCGTATGCCCCTGGAACAAAAAACACTGGTTACTTCATCTTGGACTTCACGGGAAAAATATTGACAAATCTTCATTGCCCTCGTCAAATCTTGTATTTCTGATTGATGTTTCCGGATCGATGAATGATCCCGATAAGCTTCCATTATTAAAGTCAGCTTTCGGACTGCTTGTTAATGAATTAAGGGCCCGGGATCATGTCGCTATTGTTGTGTATGCAGGTGCCGCAGGTCTGGTTCTCGAATCAACACCCGGAAACAGGAAAGAGACAATAATGCATGCGATAGATAACCTTCAGGCGGGGGGATCGACTGCAGGCGGAGCCGGACTTAAGCTGGCTTATGATGAGGCTGAGAAAAATTTTATCACCGGCGGAAATAACAGGATCATACTGGCTACAGACGGCGATTTCAATGTTGGTGAATCGGGTAACGGTGCAATGGAAAGGCTTATTGAGGAGAAAAGAAAGAAGGGTGTATTTATAACCGTACTGGGTTTTGGTATGGGTAATGTAAAGGATGATAAAATGGAAATAATTGCAGATAAGGGAAACGGGAACTATTCCTATATTGATAATCTTCAGGAAGCAAGAAGGGTTCTTGTTCGTGAATTCGGAGGAACTCTCTTCACAATTGCCAAAGATGTGAAATTTCAGATAGAATTCAATCCTGCAAAGATAGAGTCCTACAGACTTATAGGATATGAGAACAGGCTGCTCAATGATGAGGATTTCAATGATGACAAAAAAGATGCAGGAGAGATGGGAGCAGGTCACAATGTAACAGCCCTTTATGAATTGATACCCGCTGGTTCGGATGAATATGTGCCAGCTATTGATCCTTTGAAATATCAGGCCCGGGAAGATTCTGAAATCGGCAAAAGTGATTTCATGGATGAATTCCTTACAGTGAAGATCCGCTATAAGAAGCCTGACGGAATGAAAAGCATGCTGATGGTAAAACCCGTGAATGGTCCTGTAAATTCAATCACAAGGGCATCAGATAATCTTCGTTTTGCTGCTGCTGTAACAGAGTTTGGTATGATAATCCGCGATTCGGAGTTCTCTGGCAATGCCACCCTCGAAACTGCTGCATCGCTTGCCAGATCGTCCAGAGGCGAGGACGAAGACGGATACCGGTCGGAACTGATCAGATTGATAGAGACTGTCAGTGGTATGAAAACTCTGTCAGAAAAGCAATAACATATTCTTCCCTCTGTGGCTCTCTGTGTCACCTCTGTGTCACTCTGTGTAATAAATATAAACTTACACAGAGATATACAGAGGAGGCACAGATGCACACAGAGAAAAGAATCAACAGAATCTGAGAGAAAAAATATCTGTAAGTGCAGCATAAGATCTATTATCATGTCTTTGATGTAAAGATTTCATACAACACTAACCATTCGAACCATGATAAAGAATTTTTTTATAAATGCATTCCGGAACATGCGAAAGCAGAGAGGGTATCTGCTTCTTAATATAGGTGGACTTGCCATTGGTCTGACCAGTTTCCTCTTCATTACCCTGTATGTGATGCATGAACTGAGCTATGACAGATTTCATAATAATTATGAAAATATTTACCGCGTCAAAGTTGTTGGTGTCCTGTCGGGAGGAGTTCTCGATCAGGCCGTTACCTGTGCGCCGATGGCTCATGCCCTTGTGAGTGATTACCCTGAAATACTGATTTCAACCAGAGTAACAAGAATGGGAGCCTGGCTGATACAATTCGGAGAGAACCGATTCAATGAAGATGGTCTCCTGTTTGCTGATTCAACGTTCTTCAAGGTTTTTGATTTCAAACTTTTAAAGGGTGATCCGAATACAGCTCTGGAGAGGCCAAAATCAATGATCCTGACCGAAAAATATGCAAAGAAATACTTCGGGAACCAGGATCCTATGGGAAAACAAATGATTGTTGAAGCTGATAGTATTCTTTATACTGTGACAGGCATCGTTCAGGATGTGCCGGATAATTCCCATATCAAATTTGATATGCTTGCCTCTATGAGCACCTTTCCCGGTCAGGCTAATAATCAGATCTGGCTCAGCAACAATATCTATACCTATTTTGTTGCAGTCGATGGAACCAGTAAGGATGTACTTCAGGCTAAGCTTGGTGGATTGGTTACAAAGTATGTTGGTCCCCAGGTAAAACAGCTTATAGGAGTCTCATTTGAAGATTTCAAAAAATCAGGCAATGATTACGGATTTGCCATTGAGCCTCTCAAGGACATCCATCTTAAGGGAGCGCCTCAATATAATCTGGAACCAATGGGATCGCTCACAACTGTATATATTTTCAGTGTAATAGCTATTTTGATTCTCGTAATTGCCATAATAAATTATATCAATCTGGCTACAGCCAAATCGGTTAACCGGGCCAGGGAGGTAGGAGTAAGGAAAGTCGCAGGGGCAAGTAAAACCGGACTGATCTCGCAGTTTCTTGGAGAATCACTTCTGATTACAGGTTTTGCAGCCGTACTGGCTTTATTGCTTGTAGTTATACTTATGCCATCATTTAATAATATGATAGGAATAGATCTTTCGACGGGACCATTGAATACCCTGTCAGGAATATTTCTATTAATTGTACTTGTACTGCTGGTGGCAATATTAGCCGGATTTTACCCTGCTTTTGTTCTGGCATCCTTTAATCCCGTTCAGGTTCTCAAGGGTACATTAAATCCAGGATCAATCTCAAGTAAGCTGCGGGCCCTGCTTGTGGTATTCCAGTTTACAGTATCAATCGTGATAATAATCGGTTCAATTATAGTTTATAATCAGCTGAATTTCATGACAAAGAAAGATATTGGATTCATGAAGGACAACCTCATTATAATACGCCGTTCGGATGCAATTTATAAAAAATATGAAGCCTTCCGGGATCAGCTTCTGCAGATCCCTGGTATCGGGAATGTGGGATTTTCCCGTGCAGTTCCCGGAACTGAATTTAATTATAATGCCTTCTTCAATGATGATGATCCGGAAAAGAAGACCTATCTGCTGAATCAGACACAGGTGAGTTTTGACTTTCCACAGGCTCTGGGTGTGCAGCTGTTGGAAGGACGCTTCTACTCCCGTGAATATGGAAGTGATACCACTTCAGTACTCATTAATGAGGCGGCAGTTAAATGCCTTGGATTAAAAGATCCCGTAGGAAAGTATATACTTCAGCCCCGTGGTCCGCAGGAATACCAGAAGCTTAAGATAATTGGAATAATGAAGGACTTTAACATTGAATCGATGCATAAAGCGATTACTCCGGTTTGTTTCACTGTTCTTTATCCAGGTGGCGGTGATCAATATGCTGCGATCAGACTCACAGGCTCGGATAATACTGCTTCCATCAGGGCAATTGCAGAGAAATGGCAGAGCTATACCACAAAACAACCCTTTCAGTTTAATTTCTTTTCTGAAACATGGAATCATCTCTATGCATCTGAAATAAAAACAGGAAAAATATTTATACTGTTCTCTGTTCTTGCAATCCTTATAGCCTGCCTGGGTTTGCTTGGCCTTATCACATATATTACCAATAAAAGAACAAAGGAGATTGGAATACGTAAAACATATGGCGCTTCAATCGGCATAGTGCTCGGATTGTTGTCAAAAGAGGTTGTTTACCTTATCCTCTTTTCATCGCTGATTGCGTATCCTGCAGCCTGGTTCGGATCAAAATACTGGCTTCAGGGCTTTGCTGATAAAGTGAAAGTGAGTCCGCTGATATTTGTGCTTGCAACTATGATTGCATTGTTGATTGGCTTGCTTGCTATAAGCTATCAGACCATCAAGGCTGCAAACTATAATCCTTCAAGAGCTCTGCGTATTGAATAGACAGTAATATCAGGGAGTTTCTCTGAGTTACTCTGTGAATTCTCTGTGGGGTCTCTGTGTAATAAGTTAAAAACTTACACAGAGGGCACAGAGGTTGCACAGAGGTACACAGAGTTGTTTATTGTTTTATCCTGGAATAGAAGCTTTCCTTGTAGGTATTGCTCACCGGTATACGGTGTTCAGCAATAAGTATTACATTACGCTCGATTGATTTAATCTTATCAATTGACACAATGTAGGATTTATGCACCCTGCAAAACTTATTAAGAGGCAGGCTTTCTTCAAGTTTACTGAAGCTTTGAAGTGTCATTATCTTTTTATCTATGCAGACGATCCTTAGATAATCTTTCATGCCTTCAATATAAAGGATCTGACCAAGATCAACACGCTCAAGGCGATATTCTGTCTTAATGAATATAAAATCATCACTTCCTGAAGTAGTGGCTGAATTTCCAGGGTTCTGTGAATAAAAATCCATTACTTTATTCACTCCCTGGACAAATCGCTGGAATGAAAACGGTTTCAGCAGATAATCAGTGACATTAAGATCATATCCTTTAATAGCATACTCGTCATAGGCAGAGGTAATAATTATTTTTGAAGTTGTGCCTGTAGCCTCAAGGAACTGGATACCGGTAAGCTGTTTCATCTGGATATCGAGAAATATCAGATCAGCCTGATTCTCCTTAAGCCATACCATCGCCTCGATTGAGTTGTCAAAGGTTCTTGCCAGATTCAATTCAGGGATTCTGCCTATAAAGCCTTCCAGTTTTGACAGAGCAAGCGGTTCATCGTCAATTGCTATACATTTAATTTGCATTTGTGTTTATTTCAAGTGTTACCCTGTATCTGAGTTCTCCTGGTTCCATAATCAAACGATACCTTCCCGGGTAGGTAAGTTCAAGTCTTTTCTTAAGATTCTCAATACCGTATCCGGAATGCGGATTTTCTGGTGCCTGCCTGTTATTTTCATAATAATTCGAAGTTTCAAGTGTAATTACACCATTTTCGGAGTTCAGGTTTATTTGAACTGACGGTCCGGGATTCCGGTAAACAACAAATTTAAAAGCATTTTCAACAAGAGGAATAAAAAGTGCCGGAGCAACACGCGTCATCATATTGCCATAAACTTTAAAATCTATTTCACCTGTTGATCTGATTCTGATCCTGTTAAGTTCAATAAAATTCCGGATATACTCCACTTCCCTGTTCAGTTCAACTTCATTTGTAGAGGTTTCATACGTTAGATACCTCATCATATCAGAGAGCCTTATTAAGGCAGCTGAAGCCCCGGCTGAATCCTGATGAATCAGAGAGTCTATATTATTAAGAGTGTTGAAAAGGAAGTGGGGATTTAATTTACTCTTTAGCAGATCGAGTTCTGCAGCAATTCTTTGCTTATCGAGTTCAGCCTTCTGATTCATCGTTGTAAACCAGTTAATAATTACACTGAAAAAAGAGCCAAATACTGCTGCAGTGAGAACCGGAAAATATCCGCTCATATGCATGCTTAACGAATATCCCCTGTAAAAGTCATTAAAAGTCTCCTCAAACAATGCTCTGATGAAGAACAGAATTGTATATCCTAAAAGTGGCATTACAAGTACCACAAGGAAGGAGATTCCAAAGAACTCCGTGATTTTTCTCCTGTTGAGAAACTTGGGCGCAAGTAAAAGGTAGAAGAAGTAAAACACGACCATCAGGTAAAGAAATGCGAAAAGCCATGTTACTATTTGCTGCGGAGGAGTATTCCTGCTGAAATTTGAATAAGGCAGATTCGCGAAGATTGCAAACAGCCATATAAACAGATGAAGATATTTAATTTTCTTTTTACTCATTTTAATTATTCTACTGTAAACTTAATAAAAAACATCAGAGGTCTTGATAGCAGACCCTCATAGAATTTCTCTGTGTCACTCTGTTAGTCCTGCGCCGAATCTTGCTGAAGGGGGGTGAAGAATCGTAAAACTCCTTCAGGCGGGCGCGAAGCATATTATTCTCAGACATTTTATGTTTGATTACAATTAGTGATGTAAAATTACTCTTCAGATAATCTGCATGCAAAACCGTTATACATAACTGAAAAAACAATCTGCGGAATTTGCATTCTGATCTGCAAGATATGTTTCATTGATATTCGGCACACTTTAAAATCAAACATCATCAAACATTAACAATTCTGATTTGTTTTGCTTTTATATATTAATAAATCTGAAAAGGGTTCTCAATCAGTTATGGAAGAAAAGACTCAATTTGCTCCTTCACTTACAAATTCTATAGAAGTTGTTCTGAATGATCATGATATTGTTGCTTCGCAAAAATTATTCACTGAAATATTCGGGGCAATTGCCGGAATAAGTGCAGTAATTAACAAAAACAGGCAAATAGTTTACGCAAATAATGCATTTCTGGATTTCCTGGGTATAAAATCCCTTGAGCTGGTTCTTGGTAAGAAAACTGGACAGACAATTTCCTGTATTCATGCAGGAGAAAAGTTATCAGGATGCGGTACCTCAGAGGCCTGCCAGCATTGCGGAGCTGTTAATGCAGTTCTCGTCAGCCAGGAAACAAAGCATAGAACTATAAGGGAGACCTCAATCTCATCTTTGATAGACGGCCTCCAGAAGAGCTGGGATCTGAAAGTTACTTCTACTCCAATTGTTCTTGCAAACAGGGAATTTTATGTTCTCTCCATTCAGGATATAAGTTATGAAAAGAGGCTTATGGCTCTTGAAAGAATCTTTTTCCATGATCTGTTAAATATAGCCAGCGGATTGAACGGATTACTGACCCTGATGAAGGAAGGCATAGACCCTGAGGACAACCGTGAAATTATCAACAAATCGGTGGAGGCCAGCCAGGACATGATTGAGGAGATAATGCTGTACAGGCAGCTGAGAGCGGCGGAGAACGGTGATATCCAGGTAAAGATAGAAGGGATAAATTCTGTTGATTTTCTAAAATCCGTTACCAGCCATATAAGTTCTCATGAGGTAGGTCAGAATAAAACTGTCAGGATAGACGAAAAATCATATGTGACTTCTTGTATGACAGACAGGATACTGCTTCAGAGAATAGTCATAAATATGTTGAAGAATGCTCTCGAGGCGACAGCAAATGGTGGAACTGTGCTTACTGGCTTTGATGACATGGGGGATAGGATCAGGGTCTGGGTTCACAATTCTGGGGTGATTCCCCCTGATATCCAGTTACAGATCTTTAACAGATCGTTCTCTACGAAAGGCATGGGGAGAGGTATAGGTACATACTCGATCAGGTTACTTGCAGAAAACTACCTGCGAGGGAAAGCCGGCTTAATCAGCAATGAAAGTCAGGGTACCATCTTCTATGTTGATCTAAATAAAGAGTGGACCTCTGATCTCTGAGTCATAATCACTCACGCGAATAAGCTGCAACAGAGTAAAAGCCGGAGAATACAGATGCTTCTCCGGCATTTTTTCTATTTATTCTTTAAGAATCTGTCAATATCAACAGCTACCCTTCTTCCTGAAGCGATGGCATTGACAACCAGGCTTGCTCCGCTTACAGAGTCGCCTGCTGCAAAAATTTTCTCGCGGTTAGTCAGGTTACGATCATCAACCTTGATATTCTTTCTCATATTGAGTTCGAGATCAAGTTCTGATAACAATCCTTCAATTACAGGATGTATAAATCCAAGGGCAAGAAGAACCAGGTCGGCTTCTATCGTTCTTTTAGTACCTTCCACCGGTTCCATAACATAGCGTCCGTTCTCATTTTTCCAGATCACATCCTCAACTTCGACACCGGTAACCCTGTTGTTCTCCCCCAGAAATTTTACCGAGGATAAACTCCAGAATCTGTCACAACCCTCTTCATGAGATGTTGATGTCTTCAGGATTTTTCCCCAGTACGGCCATGGATTATCTTCTGTCCTGGTAACCGGAGGCTTTGGCATTATTTCAATCTGGGTAACCTTTGCAGCTTTCTGCCGGATTGATGTACCCACGCAGTCGGATCCGGTATCGCCTCCGCCGATTACAAGAACTTTTTTGCCTTCAGCATTTATTCTGTTATCAGTTGAAGCCATGATTCCGGAGTTTACCCTGTTCTGAAGGGTAAGGAATTCCATCGCATGATGAATTCCTGAGAGATCCCTTCCCTCTATCTGAAGTTCACGTGGTTGTCCTGCCCCAATAGAAATACAGACAGCATCAAACTGGTCTACCAGCTCTTTTGCGGATATATCCCTTCCAACAGCAACTCCCGTTCTGAGGATAAGACCTTCCTGTTTCATAAGGTTAATCCGTCTGTCTATAACTGTCTTGCTGAGTTTGAAATCGGGGATACCATACCTCAGTAATCCTCCTGGTTTATCATCTTTTTCAAAAAGTGTAACCAGATGTCCGGCCTGGTTTAACAGATCTGCAGCTGCCATTCCGGCCGGTCCGCTTCCGATAACTGCTACTTTCTTTCCGGTACGGACTTTTGGAATAACCGGTTTAATATATCCTTCCGAAAATGCTTTTTCAACGATAGCGGCTTCATTCTCGCGTATCGTAACAGGTTCCTGGTTGATATTCAGAACGCAGGCGTGTTCGCAAGGGGCAGGGCATATCCTTCCGGTAAATTCAGGAAAGTTATTTGTTGAGTTCAGCCTGCTGTAGGCGCCTCTCCAGTCTCCTTTGTAAAGCAGATCATTCCATTCCGGAATGAGATTATCAACCGGGCAACCCCAGTGACAGAAAGGAATACCGCAATCCATACATCTTGATGCCTGTAGCATCCTGTCCTCACTGTTCAGAGTCTGTTCTACCTCACTATGGTCACGAATCCTGTCAGGAATCGGCCTGTTACCTGCATCTTTCTTTTTTATCTTTAAAAATCCATATATGTCCGCCATAATATTCTTCTTATAAAATGCTACATATTAATCATTTGTTATAAACTGCTGGCGCTGATTCCAGATCAAGCTCGACATCAGCAATTTTCTTCCTGATCTCTTCCAGTTTCTGTTCCTGGAGAACCTTTTTATAATCATAAGGGGATGACCTTTATGAACATAGGCAGGTAGGTATTGAGATCATCAAGGATCATCCTGGCCTTCTTGCTGCCTGTATATTTGTAATGACGTTTAATGAGGTCAGTAAGCTCATTTACATCTCCATGGTCATCTACAAGTGATAACTCTACCATCCCCATGTTACAGTAGTAGTCAAAATCTCCGTTCTCATTGAAAACATATGCCACTCCGCCGCTCATACCGGCAGCAAAGTTACTCCCTGTGATACCAAGCACAACTACACGTCCTCCTGTCATATATTCACAGCAGTGGTTTCCAACTCCCTCAACTACTGCTATTGCCCCGCTGTTCCTGACCCCGAATCTCTCACCTGCAACCCCTGAAATATAGGTTTCACCCCTGGTGGCTCCGTAGAGAACAGTATTTCCGATTATTATGTTTTTGTCTGGTTCAAACGTTGATCCAACCGGCGGGACTACAATTATTCTGCCACCTGACAGACCTTTCCCAAGGTAGTCATTGGAATCTCCCTCCAGATGAAGTTCTACTCCTGGTGAGAGAAATGCGCCGAAGCTCTGGCCGGCTGATCCCTTGAACCTGCAGCTGATAGTTCCATCAGGCAGCCCTGCAGAACCATACCTGGTCGCTATTATACCTGAAAGCATCGCTCCGGTAGTCCTGTCAGTATTATGAATAGGTTTTTCAATCAAAACAGGCTCCTTATCAGAAAGAGCTCTTTCTGAAAGAGTAATCAATTCCCTGTCCAGAATATTGTAAATTTTATGATCTTGTACATCAACGCAGTGCATGGCATTTTCAGCTGCCTCAGCAGGTACTGTCAGCAATCCGGACAGATCAAGATTTTTAATCTTCCAATGGTTGACTTCAGGATTTCTTTCCAGGAGATCCGCTCTGCCAATAATTTCGTCCATGCTCCTGAATCCAAGCTCTGCAAGATTTTCCTGGCCTCTTCTGCAAGGAACCTGAAGAAAGTCACAAGATTATCTGATTGACCCCTGAACCGTTTCCTGAGCTCTTCATTCTGGGTTGCAACACCAACTGGGCATGTATTCAGATGGCATTTACGCATCATCACGCAACCAAGTACAATTAATGAACTTGTTGCAAATCCAAACTCTTCGGCACCAAGGAGGGCTGTCATAATTATATCCCTTCCGGTTTTCAGCTGACCATCAGTCTGAATTACCACTTTACGCCGCAGGTTGTTCATTACCAGTGTCTGCTGTGTTTCAGCAAGCCCAAGCTCCAGGGGCAATCCTGCATGTTTGATGGAGGAGGAGGGACTAGCACCTGTTCCGCCTTCATAACCGCTTATCGTAATAAGATCGGCACCGGCTTTGGTAACACCAGCTGCTATCGTTCCAACGCCACTCTCAGAAACGAGTTTAACACTTATCTTCGCCCTGGGATTAACATTCTTAAGATCAAAGATAAGCTGTGCAAGGTCCTCAATTGAATAAATATCATGATGCGGAGGAGGAGAAATAAGCGTAATTCCAGGAATCGAATACCTTGTTTTTGCAATTATATTGTCAACCTTGTGACCGGGAAGCTGACCACCTTCTCCAGGTTTAGCACCCTGGGCAATTTTTATCTGAAGCTCATCAGCATTGACAAGATATTCAGTGGTAACCCCGAAACGACCGCTAGCCACCTGCTTGATTTTACTTCTGGCACTATCACCATTTTCCATAGGAAGGAACCTTTCAGGATCCTCCCCACCTTCCCCGGTATTGCTGCGTCCTCCGATTCGGTTCATGGCAATCGCAAGCGCCTCATGGGCTTCACGGCTGATAGATCCGAATGACATTGCACCGGTGACAAAACGTTTCATTATCTGCTCTGCAGGCTCCACCTCTTCAATAGGTATAGGATTCTTTTTCATCCTCAGCAGGCCCCTTATAAAGCCAGGGCTGTCAGTATCGGCATTAACCCGTCTGCTGTATTCTTTGAATTTACCATAATCTCCTGTTCGGGTACTCCATTGAAGCAATGATACTGTCTCAGGATTCCATGCATGATGCTCTCCACGCTTGCGGTAGGAGTATACCCCTTCGGTGAGTACTTCCGGGAGCGCATCCACTTCACTGAATGCCTGTCGGTGAGGAATAAGAACTTCCTCAGCTATCTCCTTCATCCCAATGCCACCGATCCTCGATGTTGTACCTGCAAAATATTTGTCAATAACATCAGTATGAATACCAATTGCTTCAAATATCTGAGAAGATCTGTAACTACGGAGTGTGCTGATACCCATCTTCGACATTATCTTGAGTATCCCCTTGTTTATTGAATAGACATAGTTTGCTTCTGCCTTCTGATAGTCAAGCTGAATAGCTTTCTCCTTAACAAGTTTTTCAATTACGGCAAAGCACATATATGGATTGATAATACTTGCACCATAGCCAAACAGAAGAGCGAAATGCATAACTTCACGCGGCTCTGCCGACTCTACAACTATGTCGATCTGCATCCTTTTTCTTGTCTTGATCAGATGATGATGAACTGCAGACACTGCAAGAAGGACAGGAATTGGCGCTTTATTTTTATCAATGCCTCTGTCTGAAAGGATGATGTAGTTCTTTCCCTCATCTACTGCTTTTTCTGCATCCAGACATAGCTGATCAACAGCATATTCCAATCCTTCAGATCCTTTTAATGCATCGAAATGAAGTGTAAGATTAGCTGCAGAGAAACCCTTATATCTCAGGTTTTTAACAACCTGGAAATAGGTGTTGGAGATTACCGGATTTCTGAAACGCACCATCTTGACATGAAGAGGAGATGTCTCAAGAATATTATCCTGCAATGATCCGAGATAGCCGGCAAGTGTCATCACAAGTTCCTCTCTGATTGAGTCGATAGGCGGATTCGTAACCTGTGCAAACAGCTGCTTAAAGTAGTTAAACAGGCGGTAAGGTTTTTTTGAGAGTACTGCGACAGGAACATCATTACCCATAGAACCGATAGGCTCTTTGCCTGTGGCAGCCATCTCTTTGATTATCTTGTCAGTATCCTCCAGAGAGTAATTAAAGGCTGTAATATACTTTTCATACTGATCACCCATTTCAGGTGTCTCCTGGTGACCGATCTCCATTTTCTCGAGTCTTACCATATTCCTTTCGATCCATTGCCCATATGGATATTCATTGGCCAGCTGAGCCTTTAACTCGGCATCATAAAATATTTTCCCGAGTTTTGTGTCCACAAGGATCATTTTACCAGCTTTCAGTCTGCCTTTCTCTCTCACCTCTTCAGGTGCAAAGGTCTGGACTCCGGTCTCTGATCCAAGAACTATAAGGTCGTTTTCCGTTATAACATATCTTGAGGGGCGCAGACCGTTCCTGTCAAGCATACCACCAATATACCTTCCATCGGAGAATATAAGCGAAGCAGGCCCATCCCATGGCTCCAGGAAAGTGGCGTGATATTTATAAAACGCCTTAAGCTCCGGGGAGATTGGATTCTTATCGTTTGACGATTCAGGAATCAGTACAGACATAGCATAGGGAAATGATTTCCCGCTCATGATCAGAAACTCAAGCACATTATCGAGTGAAGCTGAATCACTTTTGTCGGGTTCTATGATCGGATACAATCTTTTAAGATCTCCAAGCTTCTCTGATTTGAGTATAGATTCCCTTGCTTCCATCCAGAAACGGTTTCCCTTAATGGTATTAATCTCTCCGTTATGGCCAAGCATTCTGAATGGCTGTGCAAGATCCCAGCTGGGAAATGTATTTGTACTGAAGCGCGAATGTACCAGTGCAATGGCACTCTGCAGACGTTCGTCAACAAGATCAAGAAAATACTCCCCAAGCTGATTTGACGTAAGCATACCTTTATATACCAGAACTTTTGTTGAGAGACTGGGAATATAAAAAAAGTTCTTTTGTCTCAGGTCAGAATTCCTGATCGCATTCTCTGTCCTTTTTCTGATAATATATAATTTGCGCTCGAGATCCTCTTGCGGAATATCTGAACCAAGCAAAATCTGCACTATCTCTGGTTCGGCAGCTCTGGATATCTCCCCAATTACCGAATTGTCACGGGGAACATCACGGAAACCGATAATATTCACACCCTCTTCCTTTATAATGTCACACAGAATTTCCCTGCACATTGCAGAGTCATTATTGTCCTGTGGAAGAAAAACCAGTCCAGTCCCGAATTGCCCTTCAGGAGGAAGTGAATATCCCTGAATAAGATAATAATCCCTGGGTACCTGAATTAATACCCCTGCACCGTCCCCCGTTTTGCTGTCAGCTCCTTCTGCACCACGATGTGTCATATTAGTGAGTATCTCAAGCCCCTGCCTGATTATTGAATGAGACTTTTTACCCTTAAGATGTGCAACAAATCCGATTCCGCAATTCTCATGCTCAAATTCCTGACGGTACAATCCCTGTTGTTTTGGCCGCTCTTTTTTCATAGTTTATTCCTTTTTATAAAAAAAACCGCCCCCTGTATTTTCCAGAGAACGGCTATCCCTTATCCTATATCAAACACCATTCTCAGTATACTCTGGTTAACCTCCTAATAAGGCGTAGTGATATAATGGATCTATAATAATACATTTTCCTTAATGTTTGCCGGCAAATATACGGCATTTGTAATAAATTATCGTAAATATGATTATAAAAATTAATAAAATTCAAGATAAAACTGCAAATTGCTTTAAACATTTTAATTATCAGTAAGTAAGCATAATTAATTAATAATCGAGTTCTAAAGTGAAACAATCTTCGGGAAATATTGTTAAATTGTAATTCTTTAAAAGATAGTAATAATAAAAAAAATATTTTTCCCTTGAACAGATTTACATGGAAAATCCTAAAAACCTAATACTTGTAATATTTGGAGCCTCAGGAGACCTTACAGCCAGAAAACTTATCCCGGCTCTTTTTTCATTAAGAACTCAGAATCTTCTCCCTGAAAAGTTCGCGATATTCGGCATTGGACGTACTAAAATTTCAACTGAAGAGTTCAGGGTAAAAATGAATTCTGCTATTGTCAGCTACTCAGAAGAGAAGGTTACGGGAAACGATAGTATAGCAGATTTTACAAAGGATCTCCACTATCTTTCAATGGATACCGCCATGCTGGGAGACTATCAGAAACTTAAAGAGCTACTTAAGGAATATGATGAAAACAATGGTATAGGAGGAAACTATATATTTTATCTGGCAACTCCTCCAAGCCTGTACGAAGTTATTGCAATTAATCTGTCTGAATCGGGATTGTGTGATCAGAACGAGGGATTCAGGAGGATCATTATTGAAAAGCCTTTCGGCTATGATTTTGAATCTGCAAGGAATCTTAACAAGACGCTTCATGATCTTGCCTCTGAGGATCAGATATTCAGAATCGATCATTATCTTGGAAAAGAAACAGTTCAGAATCTGCTGGTTACAAGATTTGCAAACGGTATGTTTGAGCCCCTTTGGAACAGGAATTATATTGACAGGATTGAAATTACCTCAGCTGAAAACATTGGTGTTGAACAGAGAGGCGGTTACTATGATTCATCAGGAGCGCTTAGGGATATGATTCAAAATCATCTTCTTCAAATGGTAGGTCTCACAGCAATGGAACCTCCCTCTTCACTCGACCCTGATGCTATAAGGAATGAGGTATTGAAAGTATTCCAGTCTCTTCAGCCGATAAGGGAGGAAGATGTACCGCTTCAGGTCGTCAGGGGGCAGTATACCGGGTCACTGATACGGGGAGAATGTGTTACTGGATACAGATACGAAAAAGGAGTAGCTGTTGATTCCAGAACTGAAACATTCGTGGCAATAAAATTCTATATCAATAACTGGAGATGGGGAGGAGTTCCGTTTTATATCCGTACAGGAAAAAGACTCCCAACCCGTGTCACTGAAATTGTAATTCATTTCAAGCCGACCCCGCATCACCTCTTTCTTCGTCAGTCTGGTAAATTGTCAGCCAATCAGCTGATAATAAGAATTCAGCCTGATGAAGGCATATTGCTTAAATTTGATATGAAACAGCCAGGAGCAGGTTTCAATGTAAAAAATGTGAATATGGATTTCCATTATTCTGATCTGGCAGATATAAGAGTTCCTTCAGCCTATGAGAGATTACTGTATGATGTGATGCTGGGTGACTCAACTCTCTTTTCACGCGATGATGAGGTTGAAACTGCATGGAAATTCCTTGATCCCATTCAAAAAGCCTGGGCAAAGAATCCCTCCATTAAAGTATATGGCTATCCTGCGGGCACCTGGGGGCCTGAGCATTCGAATGATCTTATAGAGGGAGAGGGACTTACCTGGAGATATCCCTGCAAAAACCTTGCGGATGATGAACTTTACTGCGAGCTGTAGAGGAATGAAGGGGAGAATGGGAGACTGGGAGAGGGGGAGACGAAGTGAAGGGGAGACGAAGAGACGAAGCGACGGGGAGACGAAGAGACGGGGACGGGGAGACGAAGAGACGAAGAGACGGGGAGACGAAGAGACGAAGAGAAGGGGGAGAATGGGAGAATGGGAGATTGGGAGATTGGGAGATTGAGGAGAGTAGGTGAACGGGATTAATAAAGTGATAAGAAATATTTGATAATTAAGGCATATCTGAATTTTGGAAAAGAATGTAAATATATTCCATACTCCCTATCTGCTTGCGGAGAAGTTTGCGGAGGAATTTGTGAATTGGGCTGCTCAGTCAGAAAAAGGAAGTTTCCCCTTTTGTGTGGCGCTTTCCGGCGGTTCAACTCCTGAATTATTGTACTCGGTAATTGGCGACCATTTCTCCAAATCGGTGAAATGGGAAAATGTCCATTTCTTCTGGGGTGATGAGAGATGTGTCTCACCCGGCAGCCCTGAGAGTAATTACGGTATGACAGTCAGGTCGCTGCTTGGAAAAATAAGAATACCTGAATCCAATATTCACCGGATAAAAGGGGAATCAGATCCGGAAAAGGAAGCAGTCCGCTACTCAGGAGAGATTACTGATCGGCTCAGGCAGGCTGGAGGAATGCCGGTCTTTGACCTCATAATCCTGGGAGTGGGGGAAGACGGACATACTGCTTCAATTTTCCCCTATAATAACTTTTTATTGGAATCAGAAAGTACCTGTGCAGTTGCATCACATCCTGTTACCATGCAGAAGAGAATTACCATTACAGGAAGGGTAATAAATAATGCAGAAAGAGTGGCTTTTCTTGTTACTGGCAGGCAGAAGGCAGCTGTTGTTGAAAAGATTTTAAATAAAAGGTCATCTGGACAAAACTTCCCCGCATCCGGGATTGTTCCTGTGAATGGAGAGTTGTTATGGTTTCTGGATAAAGATGCAGCTTCCATGCTGTAAATCCGGTTCCAGACTCAAAAATCGGGGAACATAAAATGATTGGATGATTTTTTCTATATTTGAATTACCTTTTTACAAACTTAAATTGATAAGCTATGTCACACGAAAAAGCAAAAGAACAGACCAAGCATAAGAAGGAGCCGACGAAATCCCTGAAGGAAAAACGTCAGGCTAAAAAGGCTAAGAAAGAAGAAAAAAGCAGACAGTAAGGTTTATTGTCTCTGAGAAGCTTTGCCAGGGTTGGAGCCTTACCGTGCTTTTAAATCAAACCGTGGAGAAAAGTATAATCGGGCGGGTAATTACTGATAATCTGAAATGCAGTAATACCCGCTTTAAATTTTTGTTATAAATCAGCCGGAAAGTTCATATAATAAAAAAGCCCCGTCTGGCGGGGCTTTAAAATAGATCTTCGTATAGACAAATTACGCGAGTTTAACATTAACTGCGTTAATTCCTTTTTTTCCTTCGGTAAGTTCAAAAGTAACTACATCATTTTCTTTGATCTGGTCTTTGAGGCCTGAAACGTGTACAAAATATTCATTATCCGAATCTGCATCTTTTATGAATCCGAATCCTTTTGATACATTAAAAAATTTAACTGTTCCTTTGTTCATTGTATTTGATTTTTAAAATTATGGGCGCAAGCTACATAATTATTTTGAAATAATCTAAACAATTTTATAATAAACTGATATTTAATTAATTTATTTTGCCTGTTCCAAAGTATCCGGAAGCAGGTTATACAACTAAAATATTTATATTTTTACCACGGATTCAAAAAACATAGAGATGTTCAAAAGGTTCCTTTTCATTACAGCTATACTAATAATTTCATTTATTAACGGATCAGCTCAGGACCAAATCCTGACTGTAGCTGAAAAATCAGAATTTAAGTCAACATCTGATTATAAGGATGTTATGAATTTTATTGAGCAATTGAAAAAGACCACCGATTATTTAAGGGGAGAGACAATAGCCAAATCCGCAGAAGGGAGGGATATTCCGCTTCTTGTAATAGCAAAGCCTTTGCCAGTTACCTGTGAAGATCTTGTAAATGACCGAAGGATCGTTGTATATATTCAGGCAAATATTCATGCCGGTGAAGTTGAAGGTAAAGAGGCATCACTTATGTTTGCAAGGGATATACTGAAGGAAGATAATTTACAACTGCTCGATAGCGTAATACTGCTGATCTGCCCGATCTTTAATCCCGATGGAAATGAAAAGATTAGCACTCTTAACCGTACTGACCAGAATGGTCCTGTGAATGGCGTAGGGGTTAGGTATAACGGCCAGTATCTTGATCTTAACCGTGATGCAATGAAAGCTGAATCACCGGAGGTAAGAGGCCTGCTTTCAAATGTCTTCAAACGATGGGATCCCAGTATCTTCATGGATTGCCATACAACGAACGGATCATATCATGTTGAACCTGTTACTTTTACCTGGATGGTAAATCCAAACGGAGACAATTCGCTGATTTCTTATCTGCGCGATAAGATGATGCCGGAAATATCAGAAACCCTGCTTGACAGGTATAAGGTTGAGAACTGCTTTTATGGTGAATTCAATGATATGCTGAATCCTGCAAAAGGTTGGGTAATGGATGCAAGCGAACCGCGTTATATGGTCAATTACTATGGGATAAGGAACAGGCTGGGGATTTTGAATGAGAATTATATCTATGCTGATTTTAAATCAAGGGTTCTGGGTTGCTATAATCTGATTCATTCCCTCCTCGATTTTGCGGCAGCCCACAATTCTGAAATCAGTGATCTGTTATCAGGAGCCGACCAGAGGACTATTGCCCGGGGAGCAAATTCACTTGCAGCCGGTTCATTTGCAATAGAGTATAAAGTGAAGGCAGTAAAAAAAGAGGTGACTGTCAAAACATTTGAAGCGGAATATGTTACAGAAAAAGACGGATGGAAGATCTACAAAAAGACAGACAGACAGACAACTGTCACTGTGCCTTATTATATTGATTATTATCCTGTAAGAAGTACCCCGCTGCCTTTTGCCTATCTCCTCATTGTCAATGACAATGAAATTACAGAACTGCTCAGAAAACACGGCATACGGCTTGAAAAGCTCAGTGAAGCTTCTGAAATCCGGGTTGAACGTTTTGCCATAACTGAACTGAAAGGCGCATCACGATTAAATCAGGGCACTATACTAATAGTGTAAAGGGGAAATATATTGACGGAACAGTAGATTTTCCTGCAGGTACTGTGGTAATCAGGATGGCACAGCCCCTCGCAAATGTGGCTGCTTACCTTCTCGAACCGGAGTCTGATGACGGACTTTTAAAATGGAACTTCCTCGACAGATACCTTGTCCCTCAATGGGGCAGGGGATATAATGCATATCCTGTCTGTAAGTTAATGAATAACACCCCTTTGAAGACAAATCCGTTTTAAATGGGATTTTATATCTCTTCGTCTCCTTTCCCTGGAATTGTCCGATAATTTCATCTTTTTGGCATCATTGTAAATAATAGATTTTTTTCAGACCTTTGCGGACTAATTAACCAATGCAAATTAACAGAGCATGAGAAAATGGCGTGTTGAAGATTCGGCAGAATTGTATAATATCAATGGTTGGGGTGTTGACTATTTTTCCATAAATCAAAAGGGAAATGTTACCGTTACTCCTCAGAAAAATGGTATTGCGGTCGATCTGAAGGACCTTCTAGATGAACTTATCCTGTCTGATGTTTCGACACCTGTGCTTGTACGTTTTCCTGATATTCTTGATGACAGGATCATCAGTATTTCAAAGTGTTTTAAATCAGCATCAGAGGAATATGGTTACAAGGCCCAGAATTTTATTATTTACCCGATAAAGGTAAACCAGATGCGGCCGGTGGTAGAAGAGATAGTGAGCCACGGAAAAAAATTCAATATAGGTCTTGAGGCAGGTTCGAAGCCGGAACTTCATGCTGTTATCGCTATAAATACTGACCCTGAATCACTTATAATCTGCAACGGTTATAAGGATGAGGACTATATTGAGCTTGCCCTTCTTGCTCAGAAGATGGGTAAAAGGATTTTCCTTGTTGTTGAGAAACTGAATGAACTTAAGCTGATTACGACAATCTCAAAGCGCCTGAAAGTTAAACCGAATATTGGAATACGGATTAAGCTTGCAAGTGTTGGAAGCGGCAAGTGGGAGGATTCAGGAGGTGATATAAGCAAATTCGGACTTACCTCCAGTGAACTTCTGGAGGCTATCGATTTCATCGAAAAGAACAGGATGAGGGATTGTGTCAAGCTTATACATTTTCATATAGGCAGTCAGGTTACTAAGATCAGGAGGATCAAAATTGCCCTGAGGGAGGCCTCTCAGTTTTATGTACAGCTCAGGAACCTGGGATTTGATGTTGAATTTGTGGATATCGGCGGAGGACTAGGGGTTGATTATGACGGAACAGGATCCTCAAACAGTGAAAGCAGTGTAAACTATACAATACAGGAGTATGTCAATGACTCTATAAGTACTTTTGTTGATGTAAGCAATAAGAACAAGATACCTCACCCTAATATTATAACTGAATCAGGAAGGTCACTCACTGCACACCACTCTGTGCTGATTTTTGAGGTGCTTGAAACAACAACTCTCCCTTCCTGGGATCAGGAAGACGAGATAACTGAACAGGATCATGAACTTGTGAAGGAGCTCTATCTGTTATGGGATAATTTTAACCAGACCAGGATGCTTGAAACATGGCATGACGCACAGCAGATCAGGGAAGAGGCGCTCGACAGATTCGGCTTTGGCCTTATTGACCTGAAGACACGGGCCCAGATTGAAAGACTTTTCTGGTCAATTGCCCGGTTAGTCTACCAGATGGCAAATGTTACAAAGCATGTCCCGGAAGAGCTGCGGCAGATCTCAAGAATGCTGTCAGATAAGTATTTCTGTAATTTCTCACTTTTTCAGTCTTTGCCCGATGCATGGGCAATTGACCAGATCTTCCCGATAATGCCCATTCACAGGCTCAACGACGAACCTACACGAACCGCGACGATCCAGGATATGACCTGCGATTCTGACGGAAAAATTGATAATTTCATTGCAACCCGCAACTCATCTCATCACCTGCCTGTTCACCCACTGAAAGGGAAAGAGCCAGATTACCTCGGTGTATTCCTTGTAGGAGCTTATCAGGAGATTCTCGGCGATCTTCACAATCTCTTCGGAGATACAAATGCAGTCCATGTATCTGTTGATGATACAGGGTATAAAATCGACCAGATAATTGACGGAGAGACTGTTGCAGAAGTACTGGATTATGTGCAGTACAATTCCAAAAAAATGGTGCGTACGGTGGAATCATGGGTAACATCATCAGTCAAAGCCGGTATTATTACCCTTGAAGAGGGAAAGGAATTCCTTTCGAACTATCGCTCAGGTCTGTACGGGTATACTTACCTTGAATAAAAGGGGGAATTGATTTTCATTTAATTTTGGAATTAAATGAAATATTTTTCTAACTTAGAACTTGTATTTTTTACAAGCAGTTAAGTATTAACCCTATTAATCATTTTAACTATGAGTAATGAAACCTTCGATTTTAATGCATTTATTCAGGAATCAAAAGAGGTCCTGGTAAATCCGAAATCTTATTTCTCCACGATGAAAACATCGGGAGGGATGACAGAGCCAATAATTAAGGCAGTTATTTACGGAGCTATTGCAGGTGCAATTGCTTTCCTCTGGAGCATTCTCAAACTCGGTGCTGTTACCGGCGGATTGCTTGGAGGCAGCATAGGGATCATGGTTTTTTCTCTTATATAATCGGATCAATTATCGGATTATTCATCGGAGCTGTGATTTTACTCATCATCTCATCTATATGCAAGGGAAGTACCGATTTTGAATCCAATGTCAGGGTTACTGCAGCTGTCATGGTTGTTATGCCTATATCAGCCCTGCTTGCTTTTACAGGTCACTTCAGTATTTATCTTGGTCTGGTAATTGGCCTCGCCGTGCAAATTCTTTCCTTATGGCTTCTCTATAATGCTCTCGTTGAGACACTGAAGGCAAAACCGGAAACAACCAGAATTGTAATGTATGTCCTGGTTGCACTTTTTGTTATTGTTTCGCTTACCGGACTGGGCGCAAAAAGAAAAGCCGAACAGATGATGAAGGAGTTTAACAGTTCTGAGTTTAAAGAGATGATGGAACAACAGAAATAAGATCTCAAAATATTCCAATAACGCCAGGTCAGATATTATTCAGTCCTGGCGTTTTGTTTTCCTCCTGCCGGACTCAATTTCCCGGTAAGGTTTTAATTTTATCAGATATAAGTAATCATGCTTGTATCTCACAGGTAGTTTTTATAGTTTTAACTTCTTAATTTCTTATCTGATCTGAACAGTTGGGATAAAGTGATGTTGAGTATGATAGAAAATCAATGGTTGTAATATGAAAAACTGGCTGATTTCCAGAAATGTATTTGTAGTTCTCGCCTACCGGATCCTTCTTGTAATGATCCTTTTCTCTCTTTGCAGGATCGGTTTTTTCCTCTTTAACTTTAAAATGTTTCCAGGAGTCTCAGCTCTCCAGTTCCTTACAATTCTTAAGGGAGGCCTCTCATTTGATATTTCTGCAATAGTCTATATAAATATTCTGTTCATTCTTCTGAGTATTATTCCTTTCGATATCCGTTATAGCAAGGTTTATGAAACTGTTCTCAGATATATCTTCTTCATCACAAACGGGATTGCAGTAGCGATGAACGGTATGGACTTCGTTTATTACAGGTTTGTTGACAAACGGGCAACAGCTGATGTTTTCAAGACTTTCGAAAATGAGACCAACCTGGGAAAATTGTTTTTCAGGTTTCTTTTTGACTACTGGCCTGCAACACTTTTTACACTTTTACTATGGTTTCTGATGGTTTATCTTTACAACAGGGTTACTCCGGAAAAACCGGCTCCACGGAGCAGAATCGCCTATTATGCAATTAATGTTCTGATGATGCCCCTTATAATAGCGTTTGTTGTCGGAGCTGCGCGAGGGGGGTACAAACATTCTACCAGGCCAATAACTATCAGTAATGCAGCAAGATACGTTAAAACACCACGCGATGTGGCTATTGTACTCAATACACCCTTCAGTTTTTTCAGGACTTTCGATAAAAAAGTTCTTGTCAGATACAAATTTTTCGACGACGATAAACTGATCGGGTTATATAATCCTCATTATAAACCTTCCGGAGCCAATCAATTTACAGGAGATAATGTAGTCATAATCATTCTTGAAAGCTTCGCCAGAGAATATGTGGGCTCCTTTAACCATGATCTTGAAAATGGCAAATATGAGGGATATACACCATTTATAGATTCCCTTATAAGTGTCGGCCTTACATTTGACGTCTCGCTTGCCAATGGTAAAAAATCAATCGATGCAATGCCTTCAATCCTTGCATCAGTGCCTTCGCTTGAAACACCATACACAATCTCTCACTATGCAAATAACAAAATAAACGGACTTCCGGAACTGCTTAAGAGAAAAGGATATTATACCGCTTTTTTCCATGGTGCACCAAACGGATCTATGGGCTTTGACTCCTTTGCCAATGTTGCAGGGTTCGATGACTATTTTGGTCTTGACCAATATCCGTACAAGACAGATTTCGATGGCATGTGGGGAGTATGGGATGAACCGTTTTTCCAATTTTTCGCCGAAAAAATGGATGGATTCAGGCAGCCATTTATGACTTCAATATTCTCAGTTTCATCCCATCATCCTTTTAAAGTACCTGAGAAATATGAGGGCAAATTTAAAAAAGGGCCGGCGCCTATAGTGGAGGTGGTAGGCTACACTGATTTTGCACTGCATGAACTATTTAATACAATTGAGAAAAGTCCATGGTTCAAAAACACACTCTTTGTTATTACTGCCGACCATACAAATGAATCAATTCATCCTGAATTCCAGAATAATTTTGGATCATATTGTGTTCCTGTTATATTCTTTAAACCCGGCAGTAACTTAAAGGGGATTAAAAAAAGGATAGCCCAGCAGATAGATATAATGCCCACAATTCTGAGTTTTCTTAACTTTGATGGTGAGTATATTGCTTTTGGGAATAATCTTCTCGATGATTCCTATGAATCATTTGCATTCAACACATCGGGAAATAATTACCATTTGTATATGAAGGACCATATACTTGAGATGATAGATAATAAGCCTGTCGGCCTTTTTAATTATAAAAATGACAGGTTTCTGGAGAAAAATCTCCTCGGTACGGAACCTGATATTGAAACTCAGCTTGAAGAGAAGCTAAAAGCTGTTATTCAGACATATAACAGCAGGCTTATTGATAATAACATGATTGTAAAATAACCATACTATTTATAATAACCAGATATTAATTATGAAATCACGTCGTCAGTTTTTTAAGTTAGCAGGCACAGGAATCCTTGCAGCAGGAGTCTCTTCTGTTTATGGATCTTCCAGTGTAATTCCTTCGGCCGGAAGTACAAAAGATTTTTTCAGCCTGGGAATGGCTGGTTACACCTTTAAAGGATTATCAGTTGAAAGGACCATCGAGATAATGAACTATGTAGGAGTTAATTACCTCTCTGTGAAGGATTTTCACATGCCGCTTGACAGTACCCAGGAACAGATCAACTCTGTAACAGGAAAGTTCAGGGCTGCAGGTATCACAGTTTATACTGTGGGTGTTATTTACATGAAAACAGAGGAAGAGGTAAACAGGGCTTTTGATTATGCAAAAATGGCAGGTGTCAAAATGATTGTCGGTGCACCGGAGTACAGTCTTCTGCCATACGTGGAGAAAAAGTAAAGAAATATGATATAAAGCTTGCGATACATAATCATGGACCAGACAACCCTCTTTACCCAAATGCAACTGATATCTGGAACCACATAAAGGATCTGGATCCGCGGATGGGGATATGTATTGATATCGGCCATACCGTGAGAGACGGACAGGATCCTTCAGTTGATGTTGAAAGATATATCACCCGCATTTTCGATATTCATACAAAGGATGTCGATGGTGCAACTAAGGATGGCAAGACTGTTGAAACAGGCCGCGGCATCATCGATATACCAAAATTCATCGCAACTCTGCGTAAGGTAAAATACAGCGGAAAATGCAGCCTGGAATTTGAAAAGGAGATGAAGGACAATCTTCCGGGAATAGCTGAATCTATCGGCTATTTCAGAGGCGCGATGGCTTGCGGGCTGTAATCAGTGATCAGGGATCAGTGATCAGTAATCAGTTATACCTGATCTCTGATCTCTGATCACCGATCTCTGACTTCTTTAGTACTTCTTCAGCATATCGAGAAGCTTGCTGTCGAGTTTATGACCGTACCAGTCGGTGTATTTTATATCTGCACGTCCTGAATCAAGGATTCCAAAATCACCGCGGAAATTCCAGAGTGCATAGCCAATACCTCCTTTGGTCAGGATGTCGACAACATCACCAAACCATGCAAGGAATACCTCATGTGGGGTATTTCTCCAGCATCCGCATTCACCGCAATGAACACCTACACCTTTGCCTACCAGTTCGATCCATGGCTTGTAGAATTCCTCGAGCTGAGCCCTGCCAAACTGTTTGCCATCCATAATACCAGGCCATACCGGCTTTGGTGCCTGTGAAGGATCTTTCCATACCCATGGCGCCTGGTAATGGGAAATATAATGAGGCCAGTACCCGCGGCAGCTCTGGGCAATATTCAGGTCAAGAAGCTCAGGCGTGACATTGCTTCCTCCGCTGTTACCGTCAGCGACAATCAGCCTGTCGGGATTGGCAGCCCAGATAGCCTTGGATGCTCCGATAGCCACCTTTCTGTAGATTTCACCTGGAACTGCAGTGCTCTTGGAGAACTGGTCATTCATGTCTTCCTTATAGCAGGGCTCATTGAGAAGATCAAAACTCAGTTTCTCAGATGAGATGCTTTTATATCGTTCGGCCCACATTCCCCAGTGAAAATAAAATGCATCCTGTGCTTCCTGATCTTTCCAAAGATTAAATGGTTCATTGAATCCGGCATTGATGCAAAAACCCGGTCCACGGTGAAGATTAAGACTCACATGCATGCCATGTTTCTGGGCCATAAAGACAAGTTTATCGATCTCTTCCAGCACTTTAGGATCGAGTTTGTATGTCTCCTCTTTTGTTATATGTCTTGACCTGTCAAAGGATAGATAACTGGGATAAGCCATAGGGATTCTGACAAAATTGAATCCCCAGTCTGCCATCCATTTCAGGTCATCCTCTGTAGTCCGGTCACGGTCATTTTTTTCCGGCTTGGCAGGAGAAAAATAGTCAAGGAGGTTAAATCCCTTCCATCGCGGAAGCTTGTTCTTTGAAGCAGATGGAATGGCTGAGAAGGCACTGTTTCCGGCAATTGCCAGACCGGTCGCAGCAAGAGTGGTACTCTTGATAAACAGACGGCGGTCAATGTTATTTTTTTTCATATCTGGTTTTGTTGGTTCGTTAAATAAAATAAGACATTTTTTTTCTCTGCCCTGATGTTATATAACAGTATATTAGGAATATTTCATATAATTCTGATCCGGTGATTTCATTAACCAATCAATTCCGACATCTCCACTGTTCTCTTTTCATTTCTGGAGATTTCAGCTGCGAAAACAACGGCATGTGTCCGGAGCGCCTCCCCGGCATCAACAGTTACCGAAGTAGAATGAATTATTGAGGATAGCCATTCATCCACGATTTCCTGATCCTCAGGATGATACGATAGAGGGGCTGTTATCCTGACAATTTCTTCCTCATTCCCTGTGAATTTTTTTGTGGAAATGGTTCCTGCTGCTTCATCAAACAGAAGTTCACCCTGTGTACCCTGCAGGCGTATTCTTCTGCCATTTGTAGCCGAATATCCGCTTAAAGTGCAAGTGGCTGTAGCTCCGCCATCAAATTCCATCATTACAACCTGGTGATCAACAACATCGTTGCCTGCATGCCATACGCAGACTCCATAAGGTCCGTTCTTTACTGCATTGAGATGTTCATCCCTGGTATGGATCCTGCAGATATCCCTTGCAGGCCATTCTTCCAGGTTCGTATCAACATATAGTTTATATGCAGAATAGTGGCAGGTATCGTTTAAAGGACATCCGTCAGTACATCTGGAAGTACTTTCATACGGGGCATTAGCTGAAGTAAAGTATTTCAACGACCCGAAGGATGAAACACGCAGACATGGCTCACTGAAGAGCCAGTTGATATAATCTATATCGTGACTGCATTTATGCAATAGGAGGAAGGTATTCTCTTTTTCTGCAGACCAGCGCCCTCTTACATAATTGTGGGCAAAACGAAGATTGCCTATTGCTTCCATGTGTTCCACATGGATGAGTTTGCCTATAGTACCCAGTTCCAGTGTCTGTTTGACCTTTCTGAATCCTTCCATGAACCTTAATGTGTGGCAGACTGCAACAACTTTCTTTCGCTCCTCATGCGTTTTTACTATAAGTTTACAATCTGAAAACTTATCAGCAAGGGGTTTTTCAAGGAGAATATGCCAGCCGCGGTTCAGACAGGCAACTGCAGGACCTGCATGCTGGTTATCCAGCGTGGCAATTATTGCAGCATCACACTGATCAAATTTTTCCGTAAGATGAGCCCAGTCGGAGAAAGCAGCGTCTGCCGGTAATCCAAATTCCTGAACAAATGAGTTTCGTTTTTCTTCGTCAGGCTCTGCAACTGCTTTTATTACAGCACTTAATGAAGAGGAGGTCAGCTTCCTTGCAAGACTTGTTCCGCGTACTCCTGCTCCAATGACAGCAACCCTGATCGGATTATCTCTGTTTGTTATCATAATGGATCTTAAATCATTTTCTTATTAAGATTACCCTGTTCATTAATAAACTGTTCCTCTGTTTATCAGTTTTGAAACGAATTGTCACAGTTTTGGAGGTTTCGAGAAGTGTCAGATCACAAACATAAAGATCATTTACCCTTAATTCAGTCTGATTGCTGGATGGGAGCCATTCAGAAACCTGCTTTTGTCTCTGCCAGAGCGAAAATTCACATCCTGACGGACCTTTTATCAGGTCAAAGTACAATTTATAATTGCCAGCCGGGATTTCCCTCAGCGAAAATCTCAGCCATGATTCGATTCCGGGTGTAAAAAGATAGCTCTCGCCTCCTGTCCCGTATTTCCATGTTGTTTCAACATTCATTTTACCATAGAGGGTAAAATCCATCAACTGGGGATATATATAAAGTGTATCTGGAATATAGACTCTTGTAAGCTCAGAGCTTGGCGCAGCGGCTTTTTGTACAGGTGAATCACAATAATAGAGCCCAATTGAAGTATAATCGGCAGGAACATCATTGCGTACCGGCCCATGTTCTATACTCTGGAAGAAACTGTTCATGAAAGAGAGCTTGTCAGACAGATAAAGCCTGTAGCCTCCTGTGCGGCAGAAGGGAAGTGAATATCCCAGCGAGCCATGAAGAGGCAAACTCATCTTATCGTCCCAACGGTCCATCATAGCATACCATCCTCCATTAAAGTAATCTTCCGATCCGGTCCCGTGAAGCCTGAATTGGCCATCAATTGATGTTGAATCATCACCTTCGAAAAATATTGTCATACCGGCCCTCAGACCCTGGGACTGAAGCAGGGTACCAACATAATGACCCTTTCCTTTCACTTCGGCAATAGTATGTGGACGTCCGGCAGTGGCTTCAGGGTTCTTCTCCCATTCAGCATAAAACTTACCCTCCTTATCCATTAATCTTTCTTCTTCAGAATACCAGATTTTTGCACTCACGCTCAATTGTCTGACCGGATTGCCTGCAGTCTCCCGCTGTATCAGTTCTATCTTTGCAGATCTGTCATATGGCATTGGGAAATAGCAATATGCTTTATTATACTGACATCCCAGCAAAAGGCTTTGCATTGATGCTGATCCGAAGGCATACCCGAAAAAATCAGCAACAGGCGAATAAATAGCTGGCATACTCTCATTATCCCAGGTAATTTTTATATCCGTATTTTTCTTCAATCCTTCAAAGGCATCTGAAGGGCTCAACTCAATACCGAGGATGCGCCCTCCCTTTTCTGTTTCAAAAATAGTTGTTGCTGCTCCTGGTTTAAGTTCGAACTTACCTGCGGAGACTAATGGCTTCCCCGTGTAAAAATCCACAGGGCCCCTCTCTGTCTTAAACCAGAGTGATTTGATCTTATCCAACGCCTCCTTTTCTTCCTTATTAAGGTTAAGACTGAAAGACTTGATTTTCGAACCTTTATTATATAGCCTGTACTGAATCTGGTGGAACTGTTCCTTCTTTCCCCTGTAGGTTATCCGGCAGCTCTTCTCAAAGGGAATCGGCAGATAACAATAGAATCCGCCAAGCTGGTTTCCGCAAAGAGGTTCCGTGAAGGGATACTTTTTCCCTGAAAACAGATCTCTGTAACAAACAGAAAATGAAGGTTGCAGTGTATCATCAATAAAGAAATCAAGAGTATCATCGCCAGGAGTGGGAGTCCATATCCTGTTTATTACGCCTCCGCCCTTTATATCAAAAATGATCAGACTGCCATCCTCGTTTCTTCTTAGGAAAGAAAAACGACCGCTGAAACCATCGTCATTGCCCCAGGTGGTATCATATGTTGATACCTGGGCGCTGATTGTGCTGTCAAGATAAGATGGAAGAGAGCTGATATCATAAAATACCCTGAGTTCCTCTGCAAGGGAATGCTCCTGGTTGTCAGCCTGCTTTTGGTATGATTTCTTCTCTCTGCTGCAATAACTTAACAATATGCATGTTAAAACGACCTGGAAATAGAATAATCTCATAATGCCTTAAGTATCGATATTCGGATGAAGTTACAAATTTCAGGATAATCAAAACAACCAACCATTCTTTAATTTTACTATTACGATTTCTTCAGTTACAAAGTCAGGCGATTTTGTTCGTCAAACAATCTGAAAAACCATCAGTTTTGATATGTTCAGAGGGCAGCGATTTTATACCCAAAGGAGATAAAGGAGGAAAAATCGGCGTTCAGAGGTCGATTATCAGGTCCCGATATTTCAGTTTTTGAATGATTTTATGAATTTTCATCATAATAATGAAACTGTTTGTCAAAACTATGATAAATAAGATTTTGTAGTTATTTGATCAGTTAAACGAAGTTAATCGCCATTAAATCAGCTAGATGGGTGTGGGGTAGTGTTTTATCTGTACTCCCATGACATCTTTTTTCATAAAATTCAACCTGGTTTTGACGAACCTGCATTTTTCTTCTGTTAACTGATAATTCTGCGGCCTGGCCGTCCGTATTTCGATGACAAAGATATTTTGAAGTAATTTCATTTACCCACTAATTGGGCTTTATAGGCTTGACAGGAGTCATTCTGTGATTTACTTTTACATCGTTATCAAACTAATAAAAATGATGGAAAATATATCAACCTTAAATGTGTCAGGAAAAATTAACGAAGAAAGTATCATGAGAAATTTAACCGTATCAAAATTGAATGAGGAAAAAAACATGGAAAATCCGGTTATAAATAATCTGATAGCTGAAGGTGGCGAGAACTTTTTCGATTATTTGGAATGCCATGGACTGACAAATGAGGATAATATGCTTGTTCTCTCATCCAAACACCATTATTATTATGATCCTAACGAATTACAGAGTGTAACAACACTGATAAATATTAAGAAGTTGAATCTTATTAAACATCTGGACAGTTTTCTTCATTCTGTGGTGAATGTTTTGTCACCCGACAGCACTTTTATCGGCTGTTTTTCTGACTGGAAGACACAGAAGGGTATAAATATAACTTCAAGAATGTACAAAGGATTTATAAATTTTCTTGATGCGAAGATCGATGTGGAATATGATAAAAATGATGTTTCAAAAATGTTGGAATCTCATGGACTCAGAGTAATGGATATGACAGAGATAAATGGCATGACCTATTTTAAGGCTCAAAACCTTGGAATACAGGCCAATTAATAATATAAGAGGTTTTAGTTTTAAAGAGTTAGATGTAACTGTTTGAATGATTAACAGTTGACAATGTGTACCAGAGGCCATATTTAAGGTATGGTGCTAATTCAGAGGGGAAGTTTTTATATCTTCCCCTTTTATTTTGTTTACGTCCTTAAAGGAGGAAGTTCCCCATTCCATCATATTTAATTATTCCGGAGATTTTATTAAAAGGTTTTTGATATCTTTATTATATAATTACTTTAGGGAATGCATTCGAAGATCAAACCTTACAAAATTAGCCTTATAACAGAATTGGCAGAAGCCATATCCTCTTTTAGCATTACCAATGTTGCCAGCCTGCTGTCGGATGAAGGCCTGTTTTCGATTCAGAATCAGAATTTTGAAATTGTAAATTCAGATAAGGAGGCTTTTATCGGCTGGCTTAACAGATGTTACGGCAAATTTTTATTCAGGGGAAGGTTCAGGAGAAGACTCAGTTTTAACATAGTACAATGTCTTAACAGTGTAAGCGGGAAGCAAATAATTGTCTTTGACGGAGGAAGATTTCCTCTTTTATCGAAAACACAGACGAAGAATGAACAAAGCGGTCTGGTTATCAGATATGATGAAAATAAGATTACAGGGATAGAGTTTTGTTACCTGGTAATGAAAACAGAGAAACCATTTATTTATGAGAAGAGGTATCTTACACCAGGATCCTGAGAAATGGGATTTAAAATGAGTCGATTCACTCTGTATTTATCCGGATTTTTATGGCAGCAACTTAATGGATTTACATTACAGGTAAGACAATTCCGGATATGCTGGAAATTTCTGCCAGACTAAGAATCAAATATCTCGATAAAATTAAAAGGGATCTTTAATTCTGATGAGAAAAATTCTCCCTTCTCAAGAATATCATAGTCGCCTTCCTCGTAAAACCAGTTAATGATGTATTTTTTGTTGGTGAGAGTCAGAGATTCAACCTTCCTGAGCAGAGAGATAATAACTTTTGTATTTGCTTTATTAAAATATTCCAGGCAAAAGTCGACATGGGTTACCTCAGCCGGATTGGCAATATATTTATCAAGCCAGGTCTCTATTTCATCTGCCAGTTCATTCATGTTTCCTATCATTGAACGTCCCCGGATTATAATTGTCCCTTCAGGATTAAGAATAATCTCAGGTTTGCAATTTGTGGATAATATTTTTTTCCCCAGCATAAACATTTTCCCTGGTAATTTATTTCTGAACCGGCTGAATTTTATTCCGGATAATTAAGCTTTTTAAATCCGGATTTTCAATTGGATTAATCATATTTTTTGATAATAAATCCAATATTAAAGATAGTGTTAAATGCTGAATTGATGGGGTTTAGATGCATTTATCTTCAGCCATTTTGATCAAGAGAAAGATATCCATGATTAACGGAGAGTATTCATTGATTAACCGGTTGAATTTTTAGTTGTAATAAGTTATATTTACAAAAAGAAATAAAATATTCTGAGACTTATGGTAAAGACTTCAGTAGCAGTAGGCATAGATATTGGCGGAACTAATACTGTATTTGGTTTTGTTGACAGGAATGGTAAAATTCATGGGGAGGATTCACTTAAAACAACGGATTATGAGGAGGTTGAGGTTTTTGTGGCAGCACTGTATGAAAAGATTCTGGTGACCAAAGAGAAGATAGGCGCCGGTATTGAAGTAGTTGGCTATGGAATTGGCGCTCCTATGGGGAATATTAATAAGGGAACTATTGAGCATGCTGCTGATCTTAAATGGAAAGGGATTATTCCCCTTGCAGGTTTATTTAATAAGTATACCACTCTTCCAGTTATAGTCACTAACGATGCTAATGCTGCTGCGGTAGGGGAGATGATATATGGCGGCGCCAAGGGGATGAAGAATTTTGTTGTTATAACACTTGGTACCGGGTTGGGAAGCGGATTTGTAATTGATGGCAAACTTGTTTACGGACACGATGGTTTTGCAGGAGAGATCGGTCATACAGCCATTCGTCCTGGGCCGTCAAACCGCGATTGCGGATGTGGAAGGAAAGGGTGCCTGGAGACTTATGTTTCAGCAACCGGACTAAAAAGATCTCTGCTGAAGATTATGGCTGACAGCAATGCTCCCAGTGAACTGAGAAAGTACAGCTTTAATGAGCTGGACGCAAAAGTTATTCATGATGCTGCAGTTCGTGGTGACTACATAGCTAAGAGGGCATTCACACATACCGGGAGGATGCTTGGATTCAAACTGGCCGATGTGGTGGCCCATACTAATCCTGAAGCCATATTTCTTTTTGGAGGGCTGGCCCTGGCAAAGGACCTGATATTTGAACCGGCACAGGAATATATGGAGGAAAACCTTTTGAGTATATACAAGGATAAAGTCAAACTCCTGGCTTCAGAGTTAAGTACTCATAATGCAGCTGTTCTCGGGGCAAGTTCACTTATCTGGTCTAACAAGGAATTATAAACGGTATTTATCTTCTAATTACTATATACCCGCTGTAGGACTTGCCTTTTGATGATTTCAGGCGATAAAAATAAGTATCGTTCATAAGTGGATTGTCGTTATAATCTACACCATTCCACTTATTGTTATATTCCGTGTTCCTGAAGATCTGAATTCCTTTTCTGTCAAAGACAGTTAATTCAGTTTTGCCCAGGGTTTCAATTCCATTTATGATGAAAAACTCGTTTTTGGTATCTCCATTCGGAGTTATCAATGTAGGAATTATCATTTCCCCGACAGTAACGGCAACTTTATCTGTGTCTGCAGGGCATACGTTGTTTGTTACTATCCAGAATAAAAAATTATTCCCATCCGAAAGATTGTTTACTGAGCTCAGTGGATCGGTTGGATCACTGAAAACAACTTTACCTGAATCTGAAAACCAGATACCTGACTCTCCTTCTCCAAGAGTTGCTTCAAGTATGGCCGTATACTGAAATCCCAGGATCTGATCAGAACCGGCGTTTGCATCAGGCATCTCAGTTACAGTGACATTTACCGGTTTAATATCAAAAGTGCCGGAAGATGTTGTGCCCTTTATGTAAAATGTCCCCTCAGGCGCAGCAGCTGGTGTTTGCATTGGTGAAGTTGCCAGATTATTGATCCAGTAGGTGTAGACCAATCCCTGAGTCGATCCTGCTGTGATCTCAGGTGCTGTCAGATCTGCTGTTGCCGGATAACAAACAGGGGAGGGATCGGTAATGACTATTTCAGGTCTCTCAGGGATAATAATTGCAACTTCAGATGATTCGGTAGAGGAACAGCCTGAAACATTTGTTACACTGAAAGTATATATTCCAGCTTCAAGTCCTGTCACTGTAAAAGAAGTGCCTGAGCCTGTCGATCCGATATCTCCCGGGGTTTGAATAATTGTCCATGTTCCCGTTCCAGGTAAGCCGTTCAGTATCACACTCCCAGTCGGGATTTCAAAAGTAGGTTGTATAATTGTCCCTATCACGGGAGGTGCTGGTACCGGAGGTCGACCGGGTATTATGACATCCGGTGACAAACCGGATACACATCCTGCTGTACTGCTTACCGTAAAATTGAACGTTCCGGGCGGAAGACCTGTTACTGTAGTGCTTGTTCCTGTTCCTGAGGTACTAATTGTACCGGGATAACGTATCAGAGTCCACGTTCCCGTGGCAGGCAGACCAGTCATAATCACACTCCCTGTTGTTATTGAGCATGTAGGTCCTGTTATCATACCAGGAAGCGGGGGGGATGGAAAACCGGGTTGTTCATTTATCTCAGCCTGAGCCGAAGGAGAGGACATACAGCCGGAGGAAACAGAGACACGGAAAGTATATGTTCCTGCTGTTAGATGAGGTATGACCGCCGTAGCTCCTGATCCGGATATTGTCATTCCACCGGGACTGGTAGTGACTGTCCAGTCAGCATAGGTTGGCAATCCGCTTAATTCAACATCACCCGTCGAGGAGGTGCAGGTTGTCTGGATAATATTTTCAATAACTGGTGGAGGGGGATTAGAGATCACGGTAAGCACATAAGTTGCCCTGTCAGCTTTGCAGGGAGATCCCCGGGGATTATTGGTTATCACCGTTATGGTTACAACACTGCCTGCATCATTACTGTCAGGTATGTAAGTAAAATCGAATGGTGATGAACTGGCAGATGCAGGAACCACTGATCCATTTCCGTCAGTTGAAATTGTTACAGCTGTTGCACTGCCTCCGATTATATTTCCGCTAATTGTTACAGGGGACGTATAGCAGGTTGTGCCACTGCTTTCGCCAAGTGTTATTGACGGAGGATCGGAGCATCGCTTCTGACTATACCCGCTAACGGGAACCATTATCAGCAAAACAAGGCCAATAAAAAATCCTTTAAAATAAAATTTGTCAATTCTACCCACGATGGAACAAAAAACTTGTTTCATATCAACACCACATTATGTCATTTGTATTGACCTGTTCATCTCTAAATTAAATCCTAATGCGTTAAACTGAAAGATGGATAAGGTCAATTCCAATACATATAACAAACGAATGAGAAATTTGTACGGAATTCTCAGTTTTTTTTTTCTTTATATTGTATTTATGAGAATTTGCCTTAAGAAATATTAATCTTCGTGAAAATGAAAATTTCATATGTTGATCCAATTTACAACAAATTATTGTAAAAATCAACTATTTTTAAATATTAAGTTCATACTGAGGCACTTTATGTAATCAGCTGATCAGACATTTTAATCCTTAGGATCCGCCCTATTTACCTCTTTTTATCACATCCTGTTTCTCTGATCAATTTTCGGAAAATATTTCTAATTCTTCTGCGTTATAAATTGTCTGTAAGGCAATAGGTCAGAGTATTAATTAAAAATAATTTCAGAGGATGAAAGTAAAAAAGATCTTAACAGTTGCAGCAGTATATTGCTTAGGATGTTTCACAATTTTATCCGGTCAGGACAAATCCGGCAGTCATCTTAAGTATACTGCTGGTATAATAACCGGATACAACAGAGGTTTTGGTGTGCAGGGCAACTTTACCGCCCGTAATTTTGAGAAAGATTTTCCTTTTCAGTTACGGTTCGGTATAGGTTATACTTTTCTCAATCCCGGTAATGCTGCAGATGCCAGGCGTATCTTTGTAAATAATGCAACCAATGGAACACCTGAAAAAAAAGGCCGGTCAATCGATTACAGACTTGATTTTATGATACCTAAAACAATTTTTAATATTGAAGATTCATACCTGGTTTTAGGTCCGAGATTTTCCAGTTTCATGGGTGATTTTAAATATGTTGGCGGTAATGAAGACTTTGAGGTCAAGTCGCACCAGTTTGGAATAGGAGTGGACCTTGAAAATCATTTTCATCTGATTAAAAACATCGAACTTGTTCTAAATTACGGACTTGATTTCTATTTCCCTTCGACAATGTCGGGACACGATACATCATATAGCCCTGACAATGATAATGTAAACCCTAAAAATGACAATCAGAACGATAATAGCTTGTTTAACTATAAAGATGCTGATAAAGCAATAAGACAGCCTAAATTCATGCCTCATGTAATGATAGGCGTGAATTTTGATTTATAAGTATCTTCTGAATTATCAGCGTTTACATAATAATGAAAGGCGACAGGAAGTTAATATCCAGGACCACATCCGGCACATTGGCACCTTCCGCGTAAATCTCTATGGAAGCAAAGGCTCCTGTTATGTGGGGACTTTTACCTATAATAAGAGCGGTGAGCTGACTTTTATAAGAGTATCTGTCCCTGAATCGGAAGTAAAGTTTACTGATTCAATTTAACCTTTACAATCACCGGATTATGATCTGAATTCGCAAAGTTCAGATTTATACATTTTACAGATACAGCCTTAATATTCGGTGATATAAGAAAAAAAATCGTAGATAGTTGTTGGTGTAACGGAGGCGTCATAGGCTTTAACTACCTCACGTTCCGATGGATTTGTATTATCGAAGAGCCATTTCCAGCCTGAAGGCAAAAAGTCCTCCGGGATTGCAAGATTTGCAGTATCCGGTACATTGCTGGCAAAAGCAGGTCTGAATGCCGGAGGAGTCTGGTTCCAGTCACCACCCGTGATAATATAATTATTTTTATTATACTCGGACAGAATAAACTCTCTTAAATATGCCATCTGGGCTTTGCGAATATTTCCTTTATCAAATGCTTCATTATGAGTGTTTATAATGATAAGTTCCCGTCCATTGGTAAGCGGATATCTGTTCACCAGAAAACACCTGTCAAGCATGAAAAGCTGCTTTGGGAATCCATATTCGCCAGGGAAAGAGTAGCGTATGGAGACAGATGGCTGACCCTTACTGAAAGTAGATAGTCCTGATAATACTTGCCCCATGGGGGATGCTGGTGGTAAGGGTACAAAAAAAACATCATAGTTTTTTGCAAAAAAGCCTTTCATAGATTCCAGTTTACCGGCGAGTGAATCATACTGATTAATACGATAACTTCTCTTGCTCGCCTTATCGATCTCCTGAATGAATAAGAAGTCAATACTGTCATTCAGCATCAGAAAATTTTCCACAGCAGCCTGATTCTCAATACATTTTTCCTTAGGAGTAAAAACTTTGGTGCCCCCGTCATAAAAAAAATCCATATCCCTGTCGAGACCGCAATACCCTATATTCCAGGTCATAAGAGTAAGCTCTGATGTATCGTTCACTACAGTAGGAGATTCATTTACAGAAATAGTACTCTTCTCCTCCGGGGTGTAATCAGATATCAGAGCGTAAATAATCATTCCGACAAAGCCTGCCAGGCCAATAACTATCAGGATAATAATGACTTTAAAAATTTTTTTAAGGATTTTCATGAGAGGCTTTTATTACATTTTTTCTCGGGTATATGATCAGGAATTAAGATTTAAAAGTCCTGATTAGGGTACTAATCTTCATCATAAAGTTATAAATAAAATCCATTGAATCATTGGAAATAAAATGAAATGAATGGACATAAATGAAAATATATGGGAAAAATTTAAAAGACGGGAACCATTTGATAATGATATAGTGCCAGACAAGCGGCATAGTTTTGTGAGTGGCAGGTAAATAAAGATGACTTATTTAATGAATCCGCGTAACTTTGATGCAGGGATGTGGAGTTTAATACCTGTTGGATCAGGTAATAACCCCGTCGTATCGGACAATTTAAATTTGAATTTAATGGAGTTTCCGGAAAATCCAGAAGAGAGTACGGAGCGGATGTCGAAAAGCTGTATGAGTAGACTGCACTTAAGAATTTACCTATGAAAAACTCACTGAGATTATTATTTGCACTTTTCATTATGTTCGCTGTTACCGGTGTGCAGGCACAGGTTAAATTTGGTCCGAAAGCGGGCGTGAATTTATCAACAATGACATTGAAATCCTCAGGCTTAAGCCTTGACCCCAAGATGCTTATTGGATTCCATGCAGGTATTATATCTGAAATTGGACTGACTGAAAATCTGAAACTTCAACCTGGAATTTTATTCTCTTCGAAAGGCTCAAAATATGAACTTTCACTGCTCGAACAAGCATTTGAACTAACGATGTCACCTGGTGTTATTGAAGTTCCGGTAAATGTACTTTATAGCTTCGGCGCAGGCACAACAAAACTTAACCTGTTTGCAGGGCCTTATGTGGCTTATGGTTTTACCGGCAAAATTAAAAGTAGCGGGGAATCTCTTGATATTTCATACGGTTCAACAATTGATGATGACATGAAACCACTCGATTTTGGTTTGAATATAGGAGCCGGAGTCAATATCAACGGTTTGCTGATTACTGCTCAGTATGGTCTGGGACTGGCAAATCTATCCCCCGATTCATCAGACGATACAGAGATAAAAAATCAGGTTATCGGAATCTCTATAGGATATCTGTTCGGAGGGAAGTAAAAGCAAGCTTTATTTAGGGCAAATCTTAGCAGGCATTGGTTGTTACTCTGCTCAGGTTTGTTCTTCACAACTTTTTCATCAGCTGTTTATATAACAGTTAATTCTGCATTTTCCCAATCTATTTGCATTGCTCCTGAGGGAGTGAGCTGATATTTTACTGAAAAATAGGTGTAGTTATTATGTTTCTCCAGCTCATAGATAAAACTCTTTTCATCCAGTTTTGCAATCTTGGGTTTTAAATCAGGAAACTGATTTATAAGAGCTTCCGAAATCTTTTTTTGCAGGGTTTTTTCGTTTTCTTCCATTTCTGTTTGACTATAATCTGTTATATAATTCTGACCTGCTCAATAGTTTTGTATGTTTATAATAATCTGTGTCCCGATTTTTTTAGATTCCAGTGACTGATCGGGTAAATTTCAGAAATAATTGAAGAATATACAAGCCAATCCGGGATTATGGTTTCCGTTGGAGTGGTAATTTTTTTTTTAGGTCTGTTTTAAGAATTTGATAATTTATTTTTATCAATTTTGGAATAATCATGAATCGTTGTATGAAAAAAGCTTTCGCCTTAATTTATTCACTCGCATTCCTGCTAATTATTCCATCCTGTAGAAAAGACTCGTCAGTGCCGGTTATAATCACTTCAGATATTACCGAAATAACCCGGACAAGTGCTGCTTCAGGAGGTAATCTGACAGAATCAGGAGGTGAAGAGGTAACTGATCTGGGGGTTTGCTGGAGCACTGACAGACATCCAACAACCGCTGATAGCAAGACAACTGAAGCCATCAGTTCAGGTATTTTTACCAGTCATTTAACCGGATTACACTCCAATACCACATATTTTGTAAGGGCATACGCAACCAATAAGGAAGGCACTGCATATGGCAATGAACTCTCTTTTACAACCAATCCCATGATTGTTGAAGGTGATACTGTTATATTCTTTGGTGATTCCATAACTGAAGGAGTTGGAGCTTCAGATCCTGATCATTGCTGGGTGAGCCTTTTTGGTAAGAGTAAATTATTTGCAGTAATAAATTATGGCGTAAGCGGTGCCTCGCTTCAGAACACGGTACCTGTAAATCCTGCCGGGGTACCTAATTTCAGGGACGCAGTTGAAGAAGTTGAACAGAATACTTCATCCAAACGGATTAAATTGTGCCTGGCTTTTGGGACAAACGACGTGGGATTTAATTTTGACGGATGGACTGTTGCAAAATTTAAGCAACAGTACAGTGAAGTATTGCAGATTCTAAACGACAAAGGTTATTTAAGTGAAGACATTCTCCTGATTTCTCCCTATTATTCTACCCAGGCTGGTCGTGATTCATATTTCGAGGATGGTGTTTTAACGGCAGCAACAGAACAAAGATTAATTGATCATGTTCAGTCTGTCAGAGAATTGGGAACTGAGTTTGGATGTCAGTTTGTTGATATCTATATCTACATGAAAAATTCCGGGGGAACTTTACTGCTCTCAACAGACGGGTTACATCCTAATGATGCTGGTCATGCCGCGATAGCATCACATATTCAAACCGTTGTACTGAAAAACTCTCCATGATGGTCAACCCTTCCGGTCGAAGTTTATAAAGTGTTAATACATTCCTGTCAAGGATTGCATTTTGTTGATACAAATTGTAAATTTGAAAACTTCATTTTCGATTTTCTTATATTATAAACCTTACCTGATGCGACCCTTTTTTGCTGAATCCAGAATTGTATTTATTTTTCTAATCATAGTATCTTTTTGTCATTCCTGCAAAAAAGAAGGGGCTTCTGATATACCAGTTATATTGACTTCTCCTGCTACAGAGATTAAGACCACCACTGCCTTCAGCGGAGGAGTTATAACATCCGACGGAGGTGATTCTGTTTCTGTCAGGGGAGTGTGCTGGAGCACATCCATGAATCCGACAATTGAAGCTAACAAAACTATCGATGGATCAGGAACCGGCACATTTGTAAGTACCTTAACCGGCCTTGTTAAAGGGACCACTTACTTTTTGAGGGCATATGCAACAAACGATTACGGAACGGCATATGGTAATGAGCTGATAATTACAACTGATGAGATACATTTTAGTCCGAATCTGACCTATGGTACTGTAACTGATATTGACGGGAATATTTATAAAACTCTTCAAAAAGGAAATTACATCTGGATGGCTGAAAATCTTAAAACCACACGGTTTAATGACGGAAGCGAAATTCCATTGATAACGGATGATCTTTTGTGGTCGTCTTATGAAATTCCAAGGTATTGCTGGTATGGTAATGAATCAGGATACAATAAGGATATTCTCGGAGCTCTCTACAATTGGCCGGCTGTATATACTGCGAAGCTATGCCCGACAGGATGGCATGTTCCGGCAAGAAGTGAATGGTATTTACTGATACTATCCGCAGATCCAAACGCGCGCAGTGACATGCACTCACCAAGCGACATAGCAGCTGGTCCTCTTAAGGAAGTCTCCACTGTTCATTGGTTAAGTCCCAATGCCGGAGCAACAAATGTGTCGGGCTTTACAGCTGTTCCAGCTGGCAGACGCGACCGTACCGGATTATTTTCAGGCATAGGTGAAACAGCTACATGGTGGATGTCAGGAAATGAATCAATAACTATTTTTTTTGACGATGAAGCTGTTTATGGCAGCGAAGGCGCCATAAATCAGGGACGTTCAGTCAGGTGTGTCAAAAACTGAGTATTGCATGTAACTCCCTAACCGGTATATCCTAAGCAACAGCGCTTTCAGAAACATCCCTGGATTCAAAAACGGAAGCTATGTTTTATTTTGCCCAGAGGGTAATTTAGAACGGTATTGCAGTTTTTGACAACAAAAAAGTCTTTTTGTCATTTGCTTTTTACTGTTTATCAAAATCTGTTATGCAGGCGATGGTTTTATTTATATATTTGGATGATAACTAATATTTGATAACACTAATTCTATTGCTATGTACAGAGTTATTTGTTTTTTGATTGTAATATCTTTTATAGGAATGGGTTCCTGTAAAAAGAAAGCTACTGATCCTGATTACTGCGGTGCCGCATGGGCAACACAGATTTCAGCAGAAGTAACAGCATTATCGAATGCTGCAACAGCCTACTCGGCGAATCCTACCCCAACAACCTGCAATGCTTTTAAAACAGCCTACCAGGATTATCTGGATGCTTTAAAACCTTTTAGCAACTGCGATGCATGGACAGAGGAACAACAAAATGAACTGCAGGATGAAATTGCTGCTGCAGAACTGGAAATAAGTACTCTTTGTGAGCAATAAAGAGATATTTAAGAGTATAGCTGTCCCTGAAGTCGGCCTGTAAAAAAATAGGCTGACGTGTGTTTATTAAACATCAGCTTCTTCTCTTCAGGAGAAGAACTATTACTTTGCAGACCTTAGGTTGGTTGTGGCTCAGTATTACCTTATGCTGGTCAGACAGAGACAGTGAATTCAGAAAATTAAAAGGAGGTTGTCCTTTCGGATACCCTCCTTTTGTTTTGTTGATGATGTGGAAAGTACTGATTACACTTAAATATAGTCACAAGTTTTTCACATGATGAATGATTTAGAGTTTTATCGGATTTTGAATTCATTCATCTGCCTGAAGAATAGATTTAACATGAGTTTGGATTTTAGATTAAATGAAATTTATATGTCAGGATTTCATGATAATTTTTATTAGACTTACAATTCATTAAATTGAGATTCAATTAATCTTTCTGGATTTCGATTATTTAACTTGTGCAAAACATTTGAAAATTTTCGTTAGATTTGAAAGAAGATGCTTCAATTATCTTATTCAAACAGAAAATCCATGAATAAACTGAGTCTTTATTGTTTGCTCATTTATATTTTTTTTGCACATAATTCTTTTTCCCAGGGCATATTAATAAGTCAACCTCGTTTAAAAGTTGATGGCAATAATCTGTTTATCTATTATGACCTCTTAGCTAAAAATTCAACTGATAGATTTTATGTATGGGTTGAGTTAAGGAGAGCAAATGGGGAAAAAATCAATGTTAATTCACTCTCCGGTGATGTCGGATCTGAAATTAAATCCGGTATCAATAAAAGAATAATCTGGGCCGCAGACATGGATTCAGTTTTTCTGAATGAAGACATTAATGTTGAAGTAAACGCAGAAAAATATATTAAGTCTTTTAACAGAGGCTCTGTATTGCTTAAATCAGCTATACTTCCAGGCTGGGGACAAACCACAATAAGCAAAGGTAAACCCTGGTGGATAGCAGGATTAGCTGTTTATGGGACCCTCACAGGAGGATATCTTTATCATAGGAAATACCTGGACAGCTATGAATTGTATAAAATGGAAGCAGATCCCTCAAAAAGATCAGATCTTTATGATCAGTCACAAAAACAATCGACAATATCATCAATTATGATATGTTCAGCAGCTACAGCATGGGCCGCAAATATTTTATGGGTAGCCTTAATTCCCAATAGCTACAGTACTTTACATCATGTCAGTTTATCCATCAATTCTTCAAGTGGTCTTTTGTATGAAGGTCTTTTGTTTTCCTTCAATCTAAATTTTTAAATCATTCTTAATATGAAAAGTTTAACGATCATATTAATTCTCTTTTGTTTTGGATCAGCTAATTCCTTTGCTCAGGTTGTAACCAGTGAAAAGGCATCGGTTAGATTTAATAATATAGCCAACAGACCTGCATTAATTGACATTCCAAATAGCTCAATTGCAGCTGATATTCTTAAACCACCTGAAATTGAGCTTTTTAATTTAAAGTTGGAAAAAGGAGAGATTATTAAAAAAGACGTTAACAAATTAAACCTGATTGGGAAGTTAATAACCGACAGACAGAAAGCCGTTCTGTATCTCAATAAAAAGGAAATGCCTGTAAATGAATCAGGTTTCTTTAACATTGATTTAGAACTTATCCCGGGCATTAATGAAATATCTTTAAAAGCGGTTTCAGAGAATAAACTAATGACCGAAACAGCCTTTAAAGTCGATTATCAACCAGTGAACGCGGATGTTTTGCCTGGATCTGAAGGAAAATATTACGCTCTGATTATAGGGATAAATAATTATAGCGATCCTGGAATTAACGAATTGGAAAGACCTATCAAGGATGCTGAAAAATTTTATAATATTCTTAGCTCCAGGTATACTTTTAAAGAAGATGATATTAAATTCCTTCGAAATGCTACAATGGCTGAAATCATTGATGCGCTTGATTATTTCGCTGGAATTGTAAAACCAGTCGATAGTTTTCTCATTTTCTATGCCGGACATGGTTTATGGGACGCGACAGCCGAAATTGGTTTCTGGTTGCCATCTGATGCAAAACAAAACAGCAAATTGGCATGGTTTAGAAACAGTACTCTCCGGGATTATCTGAGGGAAATAAGATCAAAACATACATTGCTTATCAGTGATGCTTGTTTTGCTGGCTCAATCTTTAAAACACGAAGTGTCTTTTTGGATGCCCCTGTTGCTATAAAAAAACTATATGACCTTCCTAGCAGAAAGGCTATGACCAGTGGAAGCCTTACAGAGGTACCTGATCAGAGCGTCTTTCTCAAATACCTGACTGACAGGTTGCAGAACAATTTTGATAAATATATTTCTTCGCAGCAGTTATTTGGTAAGTTTCGTACGGCAGTAATAAATAATAGTAGTGCATTGCCACAATTTGGAGTCATTCAGGACGTTGGCGATGAGGGTGGCGATTTTATTTTCATCCTCAAGGAATAATATTAATAATTTTTGTTCCAAACATTTTATCAGGATTTCATAATGACAGGTAATAAATTAAGATTGTATTGTTTCTTATTCGGTATTCTTATTCTTGTGAACTGTAAAAAAGTTGAAAAAGAGATGCTGGTAGCCACCGGCTCTGTCAGTAATATAACTTATAATTCAGCAAAGATTACTGGTAAAATTATTGATATTGGGAAAGGAGCAACTCAACATGGTCATTATTGTTCAACAAAATCGGGTGAGACTAATGCTGGCTTTTGGACAAAACTAAATGTACCTTCAAAGCTGGGTGAGTTTTCAAGTGATCTGACAGGTCTCAGTGCATCAACCAAATATTATGCAAAGGCTTATATGAGTAATGGTTCTGATACTATATACGGTAATGAGATAAGCTTTACCACAATTTCACCTTCACCTCCGTCTGCACCAACAATAGTCGGAGCAACGGCTGGTAATGCCCAAGCTACAGTATCATTTACCGCTCCTGGAAATACTGGTAGCTCTCCTGTAACAGGTTATACTGCCACTTCAAATCCAGGAGGGATCACAGCCAGTTCATCTGCAAGTCCTATAACAATCCTGGGTCTCACAAATGGGATCATCTATACTTTTACAGTGTATGCAACCAATGAAAATGGGAATAGTGCGCCAAGTCCGGCATCAAATTCAGTGATTCCTTCCGCGATACCTGATGCACCTACTACTGTTACAGCCGTTGCTGCTAATGCTCAGGCTACGATATCATTTATTGCCCCGGTTAACAATGGAGGCTCTTCAATAACCGGTTATACAATAACATCCAGCCCCGGAGATTTAACAGCAAGTGGATCGGCAAGTCCAATTGTAATTACAGGACTCACCAATGGAATTGCCTATACTTTTACCGTAATTGCAAAAAATGCCAGCGGCAACAGCCTACCCAGTTCAGTTTCAAATTCAGTAACACCATCCACAGTGCCAGGTGCGCCGGCAATTGGTACGGTAACAGGAGGAAATGCACAAGCTACAGTATCATTTACAGCACCAGGCAGTAATGGCGGTTCTGTCATAACCGGGTACGTTGTTACTTCAAATCCTGGTGGATTTACAGCCAGTGGAACTGCAAGTCCTATTATAGTTACCGGACTTGCAAATGGGACCTCTTATACTTTCACAGTAGTTGCGACGAATACCAATGGGAACAGCTTGCCCAGTTCTGTTTCAAATTCAGTAACGCCATCCACAATCCTGGTTCTCCAGTAATAGGAACAGCGATAGCTGGAAATGCACAGGCTACAATATCATTTACTGCCCCAGGTAGCAACGGAGGATCTTCCATAACCGGGTATACAGTAACCTCCAGCCCCGGAGGTTTAACAGCCAGCGAACTGACAAGTCCAATCACTATCACAGGACTCACAAATGGTATCACCTACTCCTTCACGGTCTTTGCCACAAATGCTGTCGGAAACAGTTTGCCAAGTCCTAATTCAAACTTAGTTACACCGTCAACCCCTTCAACAGTATATGATATAGATGGCAATGTTTATGGTATTGTTACCATTGGCTCTCAGGTATGGATGAATGAGAATCTAAAAACAACAAAGTATAATGATGGATTTACTATACCAAACATAGCTGATGAGCAGGAATGGTATGTTAGCTTTAATGGGGCTTCCTGTGATTATGATAACAATGCAATTAATTCTGACATATATGGCAAGCTTTACAACTGGTATACAGTTGCTTCTACAAATCCCAAGAATGTATGTCCTGCAGGATGGCATGTGCCTTCAGATGAGGAATGGACAGTTTTAATCAATTTTCTGGGAGGAGTAAGTATCGCCGGGGGCAAACTCAAAGAATCAGGTTTTGCTCATTGGACAGATCCTAATACCGGAGCTACCAACGAAACTGGTTTTACTGCCCTCCCGGGTGGAGGTCGTTTCGATGGAGGTAACTTCTATGACTTTGGTGGCGCAGGCATCTATTGGACGTCTACAGAAAATAATGCAGCAACAGCCTTGCTCCAACTTCTTCTTTACGATTCCAGCGCTATAACCTGGCACGATGACCCTAAGTCTCATGGGTATTCCGTTCGATGTGTCAAGGATTAGATAGTAATAAATTGTCTGTTTATGAAAACAATGTCTTTTGACGGATATTATAAAATGATATATTTTGGAATGATTATTAATAAAAACATAAACGGGTTTAAAATGATATATCCAAAGTAATTTCATGTACTAACAATTATTTTGACCAGATGATAATAAAATTTAATACACGAATTAATCGGACCGAAACATTTTATTTTGATTTCATTATGACAGGTAATAAATTAAGATTGTATTGTTTCCTATTCGGTATTCTTATTCTCGTGAACTGTAAAAAAGTTGAAAAAGAGATGCTGGTAGCAACCGGATCTGTCAGTAATATAACTTATAATTCAGCAAAGATTACTGGTAAAATTATTGATATTGGGAAAGGAGCAACTCAACATGGTCATTATTGTTCAACAAAATCGGGTGAGACTAAGTCTGGCTTTTGGACAAAGTTAAATGTACCTTCAAAGCTGGGTGAGTTTTCAAGTGATCTGACAGGTCTCAATTCATCTACCAAATATTATGCAAAGGCTTATATGAGTAATGGTTCTGATACTATATACGGTAATGAGATAAGCTTTTCCACCACTACTCTTGCACCCCCGTCTGCACCAACAATAGTTGGGGCAACGGCTGGTAATGCCCAAGCTACAGTATCATTTACTGCTCCGGGAAATAATGGCGGATCTCCCGTAACAGGGTATACTGCCACTTCAAATCCAGGAGGGATCACAGCCAGTTCATCTGCAAGTCCTATTACAATCCTGGGTCTCACAAATGGGATCACCTATACTTTTACAGTGTATGCAACCAATGAAAATGGGAATAGTGCGCCAAGTCCGGCATCAAATTCAGTGATTCCTTCTGCGATACCTGATGCACCTACTACTGTTACAGCTATTGCTGGTAATGCTCAGGCTACGATATCATTTATTGCCCCGGTTAACAATGGAGGCTCTTCAATAACCGGTTATACAGTAACATCCACCCCCGGAGATTTAACAGCAAGTGGATCGGCAAGTCCTATTGTAATTACAGGACTCACCAATGGAATTGCCTATACTTTTACCGTAATTGCAAAAAATGCCAGCGGCAACAGTCTACCCAGTTCAGTTTCAAATTCAGTAACGCCATCCACCGTTCCAGGTGCGCCGGCAATGGTACGGTAACAGGAGGAAATGCACAAGCTACAGTATCATTTACAGCACCAGGCAGTAATGGCGGTTCTGTCATAACCGGGTACGTTGTTACTTCAAATCCTGGTGGATTTACAGCCAGTGGAACTGCAAGTCCTATTATAGTTACCGGACTTGCAAATGGGACCTCTTATACTTTCACAGTAGTTGCGACGAATACCAATGGGAACAGCTTGCCCAGTTCTGTTTCAAATTCAGTAACGCCATCCACAATCCCTGGTTCGCCAGCAATAGGAACAGCGATAGCTGGAAATGCACAGGCTACAATATCATTTACTGCCCCAGGTAGCAACGGAGGATCTTCCATAACCGGGTATACAGTAACCTCCAGCCCCGGAGGTTTAACAGCCAGCAATCTGACAAGTCCAATCACTATCACAGGACTCACAAATGGTATCACCTACTCCTTCACGGTCTTTGCCACAAATGCTAACGGAAACAGTTTACCAAGTCCTAATTCAAACTTAGTAACACCGTCGACCCCTTTAAAAGTATATGATATAGATGGCAATGCTTATGGTATTGTTACCATTGGCTCTCAGGTTTGGATGAATGAGAATCTAAAAACAACAAAGTATAATGATGACACACCAATACCATATGAAACAGTCGGTGGAAGATGGATTGAACTTTTAACAGGGGCATATTGTGATTATCTTAATACTCCGGCTAATTCTGCTATATATGGCCGGCTTTACAATTGGTACGCATTCGCATCTACTAATCCCAAAAATGTATGTCCAGCAGGATGGCATGTACCTTCAGATGAAGAATGGACATTTTTAACCAATTATCTGGGAGGAGGAAGTATTGCCGGGGGCAAACTCAAAGAATCTGGTTTTGCTCATTGGATTGATCCTAACACCGGAGCTACCAACGAAACTGGTTTTACTGCTCTCCCTGGCGGAGAACGCTACTTGAATGGAACCTTTTACGATATTGGATACCTGGGTTTTTGGTGGTCTTCAACAATCCACATTTCTACTTATGCATATTATGTTTACATGGCTGCCGATAATAGTAATTTAAACAGAACCAACACTAATGTGGTCACCGGTAAGTCAGTAAGGTGTTTGAAGGATAATTGATTTTTGGTGTAATAGTACTGGCGGGATGACGCTTTTCTACTGAGTGGGCAGAGCATTAATAAAACAGACTGTGGGTGTTTTTAGCGAGGAACCAGGCTGCATGGGTGGCCAGGAAAAAGAGACCGCTTTGACGGGATTGACTCCGTCGGACCCTTTCATCCTGAGGTTATCTGGCCAAACAAAAACAAAAATGCAGCTGTAGCTGCATTTTGCGTATTTTAAAACCTTCGCTTTTGTTCCCGCGAGAGCGGGACCAACGCTTTGGTTTTAAAATACTAAAGCCACGCTTACGCATGGCTTTTTGTTTTTGTTTGCGGTGCGGACGGGACTCGAACCCGCGACCCACGGCGTGACAGGCCGTTATTCTAACCAACTGAACTACCGCACCATTTATTGCGCTGCAAAATTAAGCTAATTTTTAACTCCACAAAATAAATCTTATAAAAAAAATTCTATAGCATAATTCTTCTTATTCCTAAATCTTCAAAACCATAAAATTATGCTGCCTGGTCTCTTTTATTTTAAAGTGAAAAAAATTATAATACTTTTGGATATCATTATACATTGAATGAAAAACAGGCTTTATTACCCAGTAGTTATTTTTCTGTTCCTCTTCCGGATATCATCTGCACAGGTGTTTACCGACAGTAACCTGCCTATCGTACTTATAAATACCAATGGAGCAGAAATACCTGATGATCCCAGGATAATTGCATCAATGAAGATAATTTTCAGGGGTGACGGATTAAGGAACTATGTCACTGATGTCTCAACACCTGCCTATCTTAACTATGACGGACAGATAAATATAGAATTAAGAGGATCCAGCTCGCAGGCTTTGGATAAAAAACAGTACGGCTTTTCAACAAAAAAATCTGACGGCATAACAAGTAATAATGTGAGCCTTCTCGGCCTCCCTCCCGATAACGACTGGATACTCCAAAGCAATGTATTTGATCCCTCCATGATCAGAAACTATCTGAGCTATAATCTATCGCGCCGGATCGGACAGTATGCAAGCAGAACAGTCTTCTGCGAGGTGATGATCAACGGACACTATATGGGACTTTATCTTCTCCTGGAAAAAATCAAGCCGGCTACAAACAGGGTTAATATACTGGAGATAGGCCCTAATGACAACAGCTATCCCGACATTTCAGGCGGTTATATCACCAAATCCGATAAAACAACAGGAGGAGATCCCGTCGCATGGACGATGTCAAGCTATCAGTGGACAAACGATATACAATTTATTCATCATACACCCGATCCCCAGAGTGTGACACCCGCCCAGAATAATTATATCGAGTCCGAATTTTTGAAACTGGCCAGAACAACCGAAATAAATAACCAGTCAGTTGAAACCGGATACCCATCCATTATAGATGTCCCCACTTTTATTGATTACATGCTGCTGACCGAGTTGTCTTCAAATGCCGATGGATACTCACTCAGTACATTCTATCACAAGGACCGGAATGGTAAAGTCAGGGCAGGGCCGCTGTGGGATTTCGACCTTACATATGGTAACGATTTGTTTCTCTGGGGTTATGACCGCAGCAAGACTGACGTATGGCAATTCTCAGATGGGGGTAATGACGGGCCAAGGTACTGGAAAGACCTGTTTGATAATGCAAAATTCAAATGTTACCTGTCAAAAAGATGGAACGAGCTGACCAAACCAGGTAAGCCCTTTAACTATCAGTCGCTGGTATCAGATATCGATCAGGTTACAGCTCATATTGGAGAAGCTGTGGTCAGGGAAAATACCCGGTGGGGCACAGTGGGAAATCATGCAGCCCAGATTGCCGGTATGAAGACCTTTCTGCAGCAAAGGATAAACTGGATTACAAACAATATAGGTTCCCATTCCTCCTGTGATCATCCTGAAATTCCTCCGTTAGTGATAACAAGAATTAATTATGCCCCGGATACTTCTGCTATGTTTCCTGTAAGCAATGATCTGGAATTCATAGAAATAACAAATACCGGAAACGAGGCGGTAAACCTGACCGGAATATATTTCGGAGGTACCGGATTCGTTTATAATTTCAGGTTAAACAATATTGCAGATCCCGGACAAACCATTATTCTCGCGGGTAATTCAGAAGTGTTTATGGCCAAATATGGTTTTTATCCTTCAGGCCAGTTTACAAGGAGCCTTTCAAATACAGGTGAGGATCTTATTCTGAGTGATGGCTTCGGGAACGAAATTGACAGGGTGCAATATTCCGATCTGCCTCCATGGCCCGATGTAAAAGCCAATGGTCTTTATCTTGAACTTGTCAACCCCTTGTCCGACAACAACATTGCCTCAAGCTGGAGAGCAGCTTCATCTCTTCTTGTATCAGTAAATGATATTGAAGATTTCAATTCATTAAGGTTATACCCTTCACCAGTGAACGATCTCTTAACAATTGAGAATGAAACAATAATGCTTTACGTGGAACTATATGATATCATGGGGACTAAATTGCAGACCCTCCGGATTAATTCGGAATGCTGTAACCTTGATATGAGTTCTTATCCCCGCGGATTATATCTTGTTAGAGTAGTTACCCCGGGAGGAAGCATTGTAAGAAAAATAATCAGGAATTAAAGGATCAGGAGATAAGTTTCGTGATTCATGCAGGACACTGTCAGCTCAAAGGATACAGAGCTCATTGATCATTAATCCTGAGCTTGAGTAATACTGATAGGGTCAGGTATTTCAGGTTTGAAAAAGCTAAAATTCACCCCCCCGTAATTCCGGTGCTCAAAGAACAGTTTATGATCCTTAAAGCTCAGGTTCTTTGGGTGTTCCAGGATAAAAAAACCCTCCTCCTTTATTACTCCGGATCCTGTGACAAGATCGGGAAGATCACTTAGCCAGCGAAGGTCATAGGGAGGGTCTGCAAAAACAACATCGTATTTTACGGAGCAGGTTTTCAGAAATGCCTTCACATCTATATGGATAACTTTGATATTTTCCAGATCCAGCTCTCTTATTATTCTCTTTATTCCGGATATATGTCGCATATCCTTCTCGATAAGGTGTATTGAAGTTGCCCCTCTGGATGCAAACTCATAGCTTATGCTGCCTGTCCCTGAAAAAAGGTCAAGAACTGTAACAGATTCAAAATCAATTCTGTTATTCAGAATATTAAAGAGTCCCTCCCTGGCAAAGTCAGTTGTGGGCCTGGCCTTGAAGTCTGACGGAGGATCAATCCTTCTTCCCTTATATTTTCCCCCTATTATTCGCAATTTACAACACTGTATAGATTAAGATACCTGTGCAGGGCGCTGTCATTGAATACATAGCTGAATGTGAAATTACCTGCCGGTTCAGCAAATTTGACGTTCCTGATATATAATGAAAAGTTTGATGAAAGGTCATCATATTTTTCTGTCAGACCACTTAAATGAATTGTCTCCTCCTGACTTATCCCGAGGTTTCTGAAAACATTAAGCGCAAAATAAAGAATATCTGTTATGTTTCTGTATTTAAATGAATTGCAGAATTTCATCAGATTGTGGTCAAAAATTATAAGATTGAAGTACTCCCTCTCTACATGCAAATGTATATAATTGCCATTTATGCTCTTTCTGCTGTGAGATATGTGGTTTAAAAGTGGTTTGACCTGGTGATAGGGCAGTACTCCGGGATGAAAGCTGCTCAGTATCTCAACAACCTGCCGGGAGACTGAAAAAACAAGAAAGGAATCTGGATCGTATAATTTATTGGAAATTATTGTATTGCCTTCACTTGTGAGATGATTGAATGTGAAATAATCATCCTTCTTCCCGGGGTCAAACAGGGGAGCGGGAACAATTGTGAACTTAGGAGCTGGCATCACTGCATTGACTTTCCTGTAACGCCTGGTCAGAAAATCATCCTGCTTCAGAATTTCATTTATCCTGTCGGCATTGAAATACTTATTCTCGTCAGGCTCAAAGGCCCGGATGAGGACAAATTTATTCCTTATGGTATCGAGAAGGCAAAATGCAAAACCATCAGGACTTACCTGTAAGGATAACTCGTAGTTTTCCGTTGAGTTTATATCGAGCGTTTCATCAAATAATTCGAGAAATGGCATTCTGATCTGTTTTGATAAAAAGTTATGTATATTCTCCCTCTGTGAACCTCAGGGTTTCTCTGTGTCTCTCTGTGTTAAAAAAAAGAAGAACTTACAGAGAGTTGCACAGAGTCCCGATAGCTATCGGGATCACCGAGGTTTTGTTTTTGGGTTTTAATAATTATTCAGCTATTATAGCTAAAGGTTTTTATTTAAGTTTGTTTAAGTTTACATCAAAAGTAATAAAAGAATCTTTATCACAATCTTATTTTGGCCTCTCTGATGCGCGATACGATCATATATAACAATTTGTGCAATAACCTGGGGAATATTCCAACGGATGACCAGTCTGAGGCGCTAAAAAAAATTGCAGCCTATATCTGCGATAATAATAATGATGTGATTTTTCTTATGACCGGATATGCCGGTACAGGTAAAACAAGCGTAATTAGTTCGGTGGTAAAAACACTTGATCTGTTAAGGATGAAGTCAGTCCTGCTGGCCCCTACTGGCAGAGCGGCTAAAGTATTATCATCATATTCCGGCCGGCCCGCTTTCACAATACATAAAAAGATTTACCGGCAGAAATCATCCAAAGACGGAATGGGTAGTTTCTCACTCGACAGGAACCTTTATAAGGATACATTCTTTATTGTAGATGAAGCATCTATGGTATCAAACTCCTCCGGTGATACCTCCGTTTTTGGCAGCGGAAGAGTGCTGGACGATCTTATTGAATATGTCTATTCAGGGATCGACTGCAAACTCATCCTGGTAGGAGATACCGCTCAGCTTCCTCCTGTCGGATCAGCCGTCAGTCCGGCCCTTGACCAGTCAGCTCTCGGAGGATACGGTTTTGGATTGGTAACATGCGAATTGAGACAGGTAGTCCGCCAGAGTGAGACCTCAGGTGTTCTTATGAATGCCACCCGTCTGAGACTGCAGGTCGCAGATAATGACCTTGTCCATCCTTCAATTGATTGCATTAATTATAATGATGTCTCAAGGCTCAGCGGCGAGGAGCTGATTGACGAGATCTCATCCGCTTACGGATCCTGCGGCGTGGAAGGAACAATAATAGTTGTGAACTCAAATAAACTTGCTAACCGTTATAACCAGGGTATCCGTAACAGGATCTTCTACAGAGAGGAGGAGATAAGCACCGGCGATATGGTGATGGTCGTGAAAAACAATTACTTTATCATTGGGGATGAGGAGGATGGAACAGGATTTATTGCCAACGGAGATATCGCAGAGGTAAAAAGGATTCGAAAATATGAGGAGAGATATGGATTCCACTTTGCTGATATGGTCCTGAGGTTTCCCGACTATAATCTTGAACTTGAGTCAAAGGTAATGCTCGATGTGCTTCATCTTGATTCACCGGCATTGCCATCTGAAAAAAACAGGGAACTCTTCCAAAACGTTCTGGCTGACTATATTAGTATAAAGACAAGACGCAAACAGTACGAAGCAGTAAGAAAAGATCCCTTCTTCAACGCCCTTCAGATCAAATTCGCCTACGCCGTAACCTGCCATAAAGCCCAGGGCGGACAGTGGGAGAGGGTCTTTATAGATCAGGGCATGTTTAACAGGAATGAAATCTCAATAGACTACCTGCGATGGTTCTATACTGCTTTAACCAGGTCCACTGACAGAGTCTTCCTGGTGAATTTCGCTGAAGATTTTTTTGATCCGCGCTGATAACCCAATCAGATCTTCACCTGTTTGGAATATCACCTGGACTATTTTTAATAATATTTAATTCTTTACTGATATGAAATCTTATAGAAAGGAACTCTGGTTTGAAACTCCAACCAGAAGAGCATTTTTGAATATCACCGGACAGGTAGAAAAATGTCTCCATGAATCAGGTGTAAAAGAAGGTCTGCTGCTCGTAAATGCGATGCATATCACGAGCAGTATATTTATTAATGATGATGAATCCGGCCTTCATCACGACTTTGAGGTATGGCTGGAAAAGCTGGCCCCTGAGAAACCTTATTCGCAGTATAAGCATAATGGCTTTGAAGACAATGCCGATGCACATATCAAACGAACCCTGATGGGAAGGGAAGTTGTAGTCGCTGTTAGTGATGGGAGACTTGACTTCGGTCCATGGGAACAGATCTTTTATGGCGAGTTCGACGGCAAACGCCGCAAAAGGGTTCTTGTTAAGATTATTGGTGACTAAAATCTGGATGAATTATTTTTTTAACCACGGAGTTTCACGGAGTATTGCACGGAGTTACACAGATTTTTAACCACGGAGTTGCACGGAGTTACACGGAGTAATTTAAGTAGTTGAACAGTGTTCTTCCGTGTATACTCCGTGTCCTCCGTGGTTAAAATATCGTAATCCATACCTCCTAGCCCGGAAGAATGGCAGATTATAACAGCTTCATATCCCTAACGATGTCACTTATTCTCCCATCCAGGATTTTTTCGGTTTCGTCGAACATCTCAGGAGATGAAAGTTTAGTATTTACACTGAAGTAGAATTTTATTTTTGGTTCTGTACCAGAAGGCCTGATGGAGATTTTTGTCCCGTCTTCAAGGAAAAACTGCAGTACATCCGATTTTATAAGATCGATCGCTGTTTTGTTCCCGCTCAGAATATCATGTGAGATCTGCTTCTCGTAATCATTTATTTTTATGACCCTGTTGTTGTTAATCTTCTCAGGGGGGCTGTTTCTGTAGCCTGTCATCATAGCTTTTATCTCGTCTGCTCCTTCCTTTCCTTTTCTCACAATATTGATAAGCTTCTCCTTGTAGAATCCATATTTCACATAAATGTCGAGAAGAAGTTCAAAAAGTGATTTCCCATTGCTTTTTGCCCATGCTGCTGCCTCTGCTGCGAGTGCACAGGAAGCTACGGCATCTTTATCCCTGACGTATTCTCCCGGAAGAAAACCATAACTTTCCTCGCCACCGCCTATATATTTTTTCCTGCCTTCATTCTCCCTTATGAGTTCTGCAAAAAACTTGAAGCCGGTAAGAACATTGAAATACTCAACATTATAACCTTCTGCAATCCTTTCAAGCAGATCAGTTGTAACAATGGTTTTGATTATATACTCATTCCCTTTATATTTTTTCCTCTCGCTGTATTGAGACAGAATATACCATATCAGGATAACTCCTGTCTGGTTGCCGTTAAGAAGAATGAATTCTCCCTTGTTGTTTTTCACAGCTATTCCGAGCCTGTCAGCATCGGGGTCGGTTGCCATTACCAGTTCGGCTCCAGTCTCTATGGCCTTTTCAATTGCCATTCTGAGTGCATCAGGCTCCTCAGGGTTCGGTGATTTGACTGTCGGAAAATTTCCGTCACTGATATCCTGCTCAGGAACACTTATTATGTTGCTGAATCCAAACATCTTCAGCGCAGGTGGTACCAGTTTAACGCCAGTGCCATGGATAGGGGTGTAAACAATTCCTAAATCGCTGAATTTCTTAATCACCCCGGGATTAATGCTCATCTTGAGAACCTCATGAAGGAACAAATCATCTGTCTCCTTGCCGATGAGTATGATCTTCTCGCTTTTTCTTTCAAACTTTATATCACTGACAGACTTTATTTTCCTGACCTCTTCAATGATCCCGGTGTCATGAGGAGCAACAACCTGACCTCCATCATTCCAGTATGCCTTATAACCATTATATTCCGGCGGATTATGAGACGCAGTTATTACTACTCCGGTATGACAATTGTAATGTCTTATAGCAAAGGATAGTTCGGGTGTAGGTCTTAACGATTCAAAGAGGTAGACCTCGAACCCATTGGCAGAAAAGATGTCAGCTGTTGTTTCTCCGAAATACTTGCTGTTGTTTCTGCAATCATAGGCAATGGCTACTTTAAGGCCAATACTGCCGCACTGTTTAATTATATAATTAGCCAAACCCTGTGTTGCCATACCCAGGGTATAAATATTCATTCTGTTAATTCCGGCACCCATAATACCTCTGAGTCCGCCTGTTCCAAATTCAAGGTCCTGGTAAAAAGCATCGATGAGCTTTTTTTCATCGTTTTCAAGCAGGTAACGGACCTCACGGCGTGTTTCATCATTGAACTCTTCTCCAAGCCAGCTTTCGGCTTTCTTTCTGATTGCATCAATTGATATCATACTCATTGTATTAAGTCAGTATTTTTAAACATTTTGATAAGCTGTTCCTCCAATATGGAATTGGGAGGCCATAATTCTCTTTTATTTTATTTTTGTCCATAACTGAGTAAGATGGCCTTTCAGCCTCCTGCTTATACTCGCTGGAAAGAACAGGATAAACCATGCAATCAAGCCCCGCTTCACTGATTATCTCTGTCGCAAAATCATACCATGAGCATACTCCTTCGTTGGCATAATTATAGATCCCGGCGTTGAAAGCAAAATGGTTTCTTATGACTCCGGAAATAATAAACATAATTGCTTCTGCAAGATCGGCAGCATAAGTTGGAGAACCTGTCTGGTCAAATACTACACGCAGCGAAGGCTTATCAGCTCCGTGTCTTAGCATTGTTTTAACAAAATTGTTTCCAAAGGAAGAATAGAGCCAGGAGGTCCTTATTACCATTGTTCCCGGATGCATCAGTGCATATTTTTCCCCGGCAAGCTTTGATCTGCCATAGGCTGTTTGAGGATTCGTATCGGAAAGTTCACTGTATGGAACTGATGCTTTTCCATCATAAACATAATCGGTGGATATATGAATAAACCTGCATTCGGAACCCTGAATGGCATCAGCTATGTTTTTGACGGCAAGAGAATTTATTGCAAATGCCTTTTCCGGTTCATGCTCGGCCTTGTCAACAAGGATATAGGCAGCACAATTGATTATCCAATCCGGGCGGGAATTCACTATCAGGGCAGAGAGCTGCAGCGGATCTGTTATATCGAGAGTATCAATATCAGTGAAAATGAAGTCGTAGCCGTAAAAATTTTTTGACACCACTTTAAGCTCGTTCCCAAGCTGTCCATTGGCTCCGGTAATTAATATAACAGCCATGTCTTGTCCTTTTTTCAAAAATTATATTCTGCGTCCCGGAAAAGCGGTTGTTTTGAATCCTTCTCACTGATAATCGGGACTGCGGAGCCGGTTTTCCAGTTAATGTCAAGTTGGGGATCATTCAGAAAGATACCTCTTTCCAACATTGAATTATAAACATTATCACATTTATACTGGATAATGGCAGTCTCGCTCAGAACAGAAAACCCATGGGCAAATCCCCTGGGGATAAGTACAAGATCCTTCGTTTCAGAGTCGAGATCAATTCCAAACCATTTGCCGAATGTTCGCGAAGAAGCACGTAAATCCAGCGCCACATCAAATATTTTACCCTCAACAACCCGTATCATCTTTGCCTGGCCGAAAGGACTCAGCTGGTAATGTAATCCTCTTATTACTCCCTTGCTGGATTTTGATTCATTATCCTGAACCGGGGTAAATGAAATGCCCACCTTTTCAAGTGTATTATGGTTAAAGCTTTCAAAGAAATAACCTCGCTGATCAGAGAATATTGTAGGCTTTATTACTATTAACCCTTTAAATCCTGTTTCAATAATTTTCATCTCCTGTATTGTTACTTTGGCTCTCCGAATACATTAATCTCCTCAGTTGCGAGCCTGATAAGGTATTTGCCGTATTGACTGTTTTTATATGGTTCTGCAAGTGCAAGAAGCTGACTCTTGTTAATAAAGCCCCGCTTAAGGGCAATCTCTTCAATACATGAAGCTTTCAAACTCTGTCTCTGCTCCAGGGTTGCAATGAAATTGGCAGCCTGAAGCAGACTTTCATAGGTGCCGGTATCAAGCCAGGCCATTCCCCTTCCCATTAACCGCAGTTCAAGTGAACCCTCCTCAAGATATGTCCTGTTTAGGTCAGTTATTTCGAGTTCACCCCTGGGGGAAGGTTTTAGTGATTTTGCTTTCTGAACAACCGTATTATCATAAAAATATAGCCCCGTAATAGCATAGTTTGATTTTGGCGCAGCTGGTTTCTCTTCAATACTAAGTACTTTCAGGTTCCTGTTAAATTCTACAACACCATAACGTTCCGGATCATTGACATAATAGCCGAAAACACAAGCACCTTTTTTCAGCTCTGCTGTTTTAAGAAGTGTATCCCCAAAACCATCTCCATAGAAAATATTATCCCCCAGGATCATGCATACAGGATCGGTCCCAATGAACTTTTCACCGAGAATAAATGCCTGTGCAAGCCCGTCAGGGGAGGGCTGTTCAATATAGGTGAACTCAAGGCCAAGCGATTTCCCGTCACCAAGAAGACTTTGAAAACCTGGCAGGTCACGAGGAGTGGAGATTATCAAAATCTCCCTTATACCGGCCAGCATCAGAACTGATAACGGATAATAGATCATCGGTTTATCATATACCGGAAGCATCTGTTTTGATATTGAGCTCGTTATGGGATAAAGCCTTGTTCCTGAGCCACCTGCAAGAATAATTCCTTTCATCACTTTCTTCTTTTTAGTTTCTGTTTTTTTTCAAAACTGATCTTATTATACGATAGTCTGCCCGGCATAGCATGCTTATTCAACCAATCCGATATACCCAGAACCTGCAAAACAATTCGCATAAAATATCTGAAATATTATTTAAAGCACGATAGCCTGTACAAAGATAATATAACAAGTTAAATAGTGAAATTTAGGGCAGAATTGCTTTTAAGCCCGTTCCGGTTTCCGGGTATCAGCAGCAGACATATGGCCTCAGCCCCAGTGTCAGGCACCCGGAACCTCTTTTATCAGCTCATAACCTTGTGAAAATCTACCTTTTATTATGCCGGTTTTGAAAAAAGTCATATCTTTGCAACCAATTTTTCAAACAAGATAATGTCTAACTTATTAATTATTAGTTCTTTTAAATTAAAATTATGACTGAAAAAAAGAAGCCAGCAAAGAAAGATGTTGCTGAACAAATTGACGGTCCTGTTAAACAGGTAAAAAAAGTTAAAGCTAAAGAACTCATGGCTGATGAGGAACTTGAGTCCCTGGCTGCAGAAGAGATTGATGCTTCCGTTGCAGAAGCAGAAGAATCCGTATCAGAAGAAGTGGTTGCTGAAAAAGCATCAGCAGAGACTTATGGATTTGAGCCGGAAGTTAAAAGAGAAAAAAGAATCACCAAGGGACATTCAGAGTCTGGTGATGATATTGAAGTAAAATCTGAAAAAAGAGCTGTTGCTACAGCTGAAGAATTTGACTGGGATGCATTTGAAAGTGAAGAGTTACGAAATGCTCCGAAATACAAGGAGTATGAATCCCTTTATGATGAGACTCTCTCAACAATTGCTGTTGATGAGGTTGTTATAGGTACAGTTATCCAGATGACTTCCCGCGAGGTCGTTATTAATATCGGATACAAATCTGAAGGAGTCGTAAGTTTAAATGAATTCCGCTATAATCCTAATCTCAAAGTAGGAGATAAAGTAGAGGTTTATGTTGAAAGTCAGGAAGATAAGAAATGTCAGCTTCTGCTTTCACACAAGAAAGCCCGCGCAATCAATTCATGGGACAGGGTCAATGCATCACTTGAAAAAGATGAGATCATTACAGGTTATATCAAGTGCCGTACAAAAGGCGGTATGATCGTTGATGTTTTCGGCATTGAGGCTTTCCTCCCCGGATCACAGATTGATGTTAAACCAATCCGCGATTACGATGTGTTTGTAGGGAAAACAATGGAATTCAAGGTTGTGAAGATTAACCAGGAATTCAAGAACGTTGTTGTTTCTCATAAAGCTCTTATTGAAGCCGAACTTGAACAGCAGAAGAAAGAGATTATTGCCAAGCTTGAAAAAGGACAGGTTCTCGAAGGAACTGTTAAGAATATTACATCATATGGTGTATTCATCGACCTTGGTGGTGTCGACGGCCTGATACATATCACTGACCTTTCATGGGGACGGGTTAATCACCCTGAGGAGATCGTAAAACTTGATCAGAAGCTTAACGTGGTAATTCTTGATTTCGATGATGATAAGAAAAGAATTGCTCTCGGTCTGAAACAGCTTACATCCCATCCATGGGATTCAGTTGATCCCAATATGAATATTGGAGATAAAGTGAAAGGTAAAGTTGTTGTTATGGCTGATTACGGTGCATTTGTTGAGATTGCCCCTGGTGTTGAAGGTTTGATTCACGTTTCTGAAATGTCATGGTCACAGCATCTTCGCAGTGCACAGGAATTTCTTAAAGTAGGTGATGAAATTGAAGCTGTGATTCTTACCCTTGACAGGAATGAGAGAAAAATGTCACTCGGTATCAAACAGCTTAAGCCTGATCCATGGCAGAATATCGATGAGAAATATGCTATTGGAGCAAAACATACTGCTAAAGTAAGAAACTTCACAAACTTCGGTGTATTTGTTGAAATTGAAGAAGGTGTAGACGGCCTCATTCATATTTCAGACCTTTCATGGACCAAAAAGATCAAGCATCCTGCTGAATTTACTTCCATCGATGCTGAAATTGAAGTAGTTGTTCTTGAAATTGACAAGGAAAACAGACGTCTTAGTCTTGGTCACAAACAGCTCGAAGAGAATCCATGGGATGTGTTTGAAACACTTTTCACACTTGACTCCGTACATGAAGGTACAGTTGTTGAAGTATTCGATAAAGGCGCTGTAATAGCACTCCCTTATGGAGTTGAAGGTTTTGTATCTCCAAAACACCTTGTTAAGGAAGATGGAATGATGGCTAAAGTTGATGAGAAATTAATGTTCAAAGTAATTGAATTTAATAAGTCAGCCAAAAAAATCATCGTATCTCACAGCAGGGTTTATGAGGACGAAAAGAAAGCCGCTGAGGCTCCTGTAAAGAAGTCAGAACCAGTTACTCAGAAGAAAACTGCAAAGAAAACAAAGTCAGCTTCTGAAAAAACTACTCTCGGCGATATAACACAACTTCAGGCGCTGAAAGAAGAAATGGAAGAAAAAGAGAATAAAGCTTCCAAGAAATAGAAAAATTGATTAAATTTAGGCTATCAAAACTTAATAATTATGTATTTTAATATTGAGAGCCGGAATAACAGCACAGTTATTCAGATACAGTCAGAAAAGCTTGACACGCACATAGCTCCAGCACTTAAGTCGGAGCTTGTGCTTGTTTCAGGAAAGGGTGAAAAAAACATCATCCTTGATCTTGAGAAGTGTCAGTACTGCGACTCTTCCGGATTAAGTGCTATTTTGGTAGCCAACAGGCTATGCAAGAATGCCGGTGGTACGTTCGTTCTTTGCGGCCTTAATGAGGCTGTTGAAAGACTTATCACCATCTCGCAGCTCGATACTGTTCTTACAATAACAGGATCGGTTGATGATGCTGAGAAAATGATATCTTAAAAAACAGTATCGTCTTGCCGAATGCGATGAAACTAACTATTCTTGGTAGTAGTTCTGCATTGCCAACTTCAGAAAGATATCCATCCGCTCATGTGCTTAATGCGCATGAGCGTTTGTTTTTAATAGATTGTGGAGAAGGTACCCAGATGCAACTGAGAAAAAACAAGATCCGTTTCTCTAAAATCAATAACATATTTATCAGTCACCTTCACGGTGATCACATTTTCGGACTTTATGGTCTGTTGTCTACCTTTTCCCTGATGGGCAGGAAGAATCCACTGAACCTCTATGCTCCTGAAAACTACCATAGAATACTCCTGTCTCACCTTCTTGATTTTGACATTCATCTTAACTTTGAGATTGTCTTTATCCCGCTCGCAGGAAAGGACCCGATGTTAATCCTTGATGATAAATATATCACTGTTACTTCATTTCCACTTAAACACAGAGTCCCTTCCTTTGGATTTCTCTTCAGGGAAAAACCGGCGGAAAGGAATATCATAAAAGAGAAAATCGAAAAATTCAATATCCCAGGCATCAGGATCCCTGCCATAAAAAAGGGAGCCGACTATTTAACACCCGACGGAATTGTTATTAAGAACAGTGAATTAACCATTCCTCCCCCGGAACCTCTGTCATACGCTTATTGCAGCGATACCAGATACTTTAAACGACTCTCTGCCTTTGTCAAAGGTGTCACAGTATTATATCATGAAGCTACTTTTGACAAAAGCATGGATGACCTGGCTGCAATGACAGGCCATTCCACAACACTGGATGCTGCCCGTACTGCCCTTGAAGCTGAAGCAGGAAGCCTTATAATAGGCCATTTTTCTGCCCGCTACAGGAATATTTTACCTCTCGTGGAGGAGGCAAAAACGGTATTCAGCAATACCCTCCCGGCCATTGATGGAAGATGCTATGATATACTAAATCTGGTAAATCCTTTAGAAAAGAATACCTATCTTTGAACCCAGTAAATTTTAAATAGAGAATCTTGCAGGAAAAAATTTTAATACTCGATTTCGGATCTCAGTATACTCAGCTGATAGCCAGAAGGATAAGAGAGATCAGTGTCTATTGTGAAATACATCCATATAATCATTATCCCTTACCTGATGCAACAGTGAAAGGTGTAATTTTATCAGGCAGCCCGGCATCGGTCAGAGATAAAAATGCACCTGCACCTGATCTTTCTTCAATTAAAGGAAAAATTCCCTTACTGGGTGTATGTTACGGAGCTCAGCATCTGGTGCACAATTATGGCGGCGAGGTTTCTGCATCCAATACGCGGGAATATGGAAGGGCTAAGCTGATATCAATAAATATAAATGACCCTTTGTTCTTAAATATCAAAACAGGAACACAGGTCTGGATGTCACATGCAGATACAATCACAAAAATACCTGAAGGATATGAGATAACAGGTTCGACATCCGATGTGAAAGCAGGAGCATATCACATAAAAGGCGAAAAAACATGGGGCATCCAGTTCCATCCGGAAGTATACCATACAACCGAAGGAACAGAAATGCTTAAGAATTTCGTTGTAGGGATCTGCGGATGTTCACAGAACTGGACAGCTGATTCATTTGCAGAAGCTTCTGTTGCAGGTCTCAGAAATCAGCTTGGTAATGATAAGGTTATCCTTGGACTCTCCGGAGGCGTCGATTCATCAGTTGCAGCATTCCTTTTGCATAAGGCTATTGGCAAAAATCTTACCTGTATCTTTGTAGATAATGGTCTTCTGCGCAAGAATGAATTCAAAAAAGTACTTGATTCCTACCTCGGGCTAGGTCTGAATGTGATTGGGGTTGATGCGACTGACAGGTTTCTGGGACAGCTTGAAGGAGTCAGCGACCCCGAAACAAAAAGAAAAATTATTGGACGCGTTTTCATCGAGGTGTTTGATGAGGAGGCAAGGAAAGTAAAAGATGTCAGATGGCTTGCACAGGGAACTATATATCCTGATGTAATTGAATCTGTATCAGTAAACGGACCGTCAGCAACTATCAAATCGCATCACAATGTGGGCGGTCTGCCTGAAAAAATGCATCTGAAAGTTGTTGAACCCCTTCGCCTTCTCTTTAAGGATGAAGTCAGAAGGGTAGGACATGCTCTTGGTCTGCCCGAATTTATACTTAAGCGCCATCCTTTTCCGGGACCCGGTCTGGCAATAAGGCTGCTGGGTAAAATGACAAGAGAGAAGCTTGAGATACTCAAAGAGGCTGATGATATTTTTATTGAAGGACTTAAAAAACACGGCCTTTATGATTCTGTTTGGCAGGCCGGGGTAATACTGCTGCCGGTTCAGTCAGTTGGCGTTATGGGCGATGAACGGACTTATGAAAATGCAGTTGTCCTGCGTGCCGTTACTTCAACCGACGGAATGACGGCCGATTGGTGCCATCTTCCATATGAGTTCCTTGGGGTTGTTTCAAATGAAATAATAAACAAGGTGAAAGGAATCAACCGGGTAGTTTATGATATCAGCTCCAAACCACCTTCAACAATAGAATGGGAGTAGGGGAGACTTGGAGAAAGGGAGACTAAGAGACTAAGAGACTAAGAGACTAAGAGACTAAGAGACTAAGAGACGAAGAGCATGTAGTCAGGAGATTCCCCTCCTTGGAGGGGTTAGGGGTGGGTTTCTTGAAGAACAGGACACAGAACATTTAGCTCAGGGGAGATTTGTTTCCCTCCTGGGAGGGGTTAGGGGTGGGTTATTTGAGACTGGCAGTTAAACACCACGGTTCATAAGTTAAACTGAAAATTCAAAAACAAAACATAATAGATCTTTAATCGTTATACATAGGCTTCCGTAACCCGGTGTAACAATTAACTGAGGGTTCACGAAAATAACTTCCTGAATGTAGGTTTTCAGGGAAATAAAATAAATCATGATGAAAAGTATATTCAAAATTAATTCAATTGCAGGAATAGTATTATTTCTGTTCACTATATCAGCTTCGGCTCAGGTGCTGAATGAAGAGACCTTCAAGATCGGAAGAACGCTCGGTCTTATAGATGCTTATTATGTCGACTCTGCAAATCTGGGTTCGCTGGCTGAAAAAGCAATTATAGAGATCCTTAAAAATCTCGATCCGCATTCCACGTACATATCAGCAAAAGATGTTAAAGATATGAATGAACCCCTGAATGGAAATTTTGAGGGGATAGGTATTCAGTTTAACCTGTTGCACGACACAATCATTATTATAGAACCAATTGCCGGAGGTCCATCGGAAAAAGTTGGACTGAAAGCGGGAGACAGAATACTTACAATTAATAAGGAAAAAGTTACCGGAATAGGCATCAATACCTCAGGTGTTCGCACCAGACTTATGGGAGCCAAGGGAACAAAGGTTGATATCTCGGTTTTCAGAAGAGGCGAAAAAGATCTTCTTGACTTTACTATAATACGTGACAAAATACCAATATACAGTCTCGATGCCTCATATATGCTGAATAAAGAGACAGGCTACATCAAGCTGAATAAGTTTGCTGCAACAACGGAGAAAGAATTTTCTGATGCAGTTACTGCCCTGAAGAAAAGCAATATGCAAAACCTCATCCTAGATCTAAGAGGCAACGGAGGAGGATATATGCTTGCAGCAACAGCGCTGGCTGACAAGTTTTTCTCCGACAAGAAACTGATTGTATATCTCTCAGGCAGGAAAACCCCGCGACAGGATCACAACTCAACAGGCAATGGTTCATTGGCAGCTGCGCGCGTGGTTGTACTTACTGATGAGGGATCCGCTTCAGCCAGCGAGATCCTTTCAGGAGCTCTCCAGGATTGGGACAGGGCGGTAATATTGGGAAGAAGGTCATTCGGAAAAGGACTGGTGCAGAATGGTTTTTACCTTACTGACGGATCAATGATCAGACTTACAATAGCCAGGTATTATACTCCCTCCGGAAGATCAATCCAGAGTACTTATGAGGATGGATATGACAAGTACATGGAGAATTTTTATAAAAGATTCACTGATGGTGAGATGATTAGCGCAGACTCAACCCATTTTCTGGATTCACTGAAATATAAAACTCTTGTCAATAAGAGGACAGTATATGGCGGCGGAGGAATTATGCCTGACGTTTTTGTAGCCATTGACACATCATATAATTCACCCTATTTCAGGAAACTTGCAGGAAAGAATGTTCTAAATTCATTTGCCCTGGAATATTTTGATAAGAACAGAACAACTCTGACAGGCACTTATAAGAATTTTAATGACTTCAAGGCAGGCTTTACCTTTACACCTGAAGATATAAAGTCATTCATTGCCAGGGGTGAAGCTGATGGTGTTGCTTACAATGAAGGTCAGTATAATATCTCGAAGGATGAAATCATCCTGATACTGAAGGGACTTATCGCATCGAATATCTGGCAGGTAAATGAGTATTATCAGATCATTAATCAGAACGATAATGTTATAGACAGAGCTCTGAATGTTATTTCCGACAGTAAGACCTATAACTCGATACTTGGCTACAGATAAACGGGGCTAAAAAACTTAATAATGAAATTCGTTGCGAAAACCCTGTACGGGCTTGAGTCGGTTCTGTCCGATGAACTTGTCGCCCTGGGAGCTTCAGATATTGAAAAGGTCAATCGGGCAGTGACATTCCGGGGTGACAGGGATCTGCTCTACAGGGTTAATTACTGTTCAAGAACAGCTCTTTCGGTTTTAATGTATGTGGCTGACTTCAGGATAAGGACCAAAGATGATCTTTACCGTGAAGGATCAAGGATCATCTGGGAAAAATACCTCGATCCTGATGACACCTTCTCGATTGTGCCAGTGGTCAATTCGCCTCTTTTTTCACATACCGGTTATCCGGGTCTTATACTGAAAGATGCCCTTGCTGATTATTTCAGGAATAAGTTCGGACGCAGGCCATCAGTTGATACTGTTTCGCCGAGGATACTGATTAACCTGCACATAAGCAACGATAATGTCACTGTATCTATTGATTCTTCCGTAGTGCCGTTATTCAAACGCGGATACAGGCTGGAACAGGCAACAGCCCCCCTTAATGAAGTGCTTGCAGCGGGAATCCTTATGATTTCAGGATGGAAAGCACCCATTTCCTTTCTGGATCCGATGTGCGGATCCGGCACGTTTCCTATTGAGGCCAGCTTGCTCGCCTCCAATATACCACCCGGTAAATTCAGGAAATTTTTTGGTTTTCAACGCTGGAAGGACTATGATCCAGAGCTGTTTGACCGGATAAGATCTGAAGAAGACAAAAATAATTATTCCTTCAGTGAAGATATCCGGCAGCGATATTTCTGAATTAACAGTCGGGCAGGCAGTGGCAAATGCCGAAATTGCAGGGTTAAAAGATGTGGTATCATTCGGGGTGGCTGATTTCAGTACCCTTAAGGCTCAGGAAGAAGGTGGTTATCTGTTCCTTAATCCTCCTTACGGTGAGAGACTTCTTCCCGGTGAAACTGATGAACTTTACAGTATGATCGGCTCAACTCTGAAACATAGTTTCCCTGGTACAACTGCATGGCTTATCACTTCAAACAGAGAATCACTGAAGAAAGTCGGGCTTAAACCGGCAGAAAAACATACCCTTTTTAACGGAGCTCTCGAATGTATCCTCCTCAAATATGAAATGTACTCCGGAACAAAGAAGATCGTTAAGCCGCGAGACATATAGAATTGTGCCATTAATCAACACAATCTGATACGTTTATCAAAAACATTTCCGAATATTTAAAAAACAGGAAAGAGGTAAAGTTTAAATTTGCTAACTTCATATTTTTATTATATTTGTTATCGGAAAAACCTGACTTTCCTAAAAATGAAGCTTAAATGAGCTTTAACGTAGAGAATTACTTTTCAGAGAAACCGGACGGTAATATTATACTTTTTTATAAGGGTAATGTTGATTCGGATGTCATCAATCATGTGCTTGACACTGTCGAGGATAAGATGGTGGCTGTGAATGAACAGTCGAGATTAAGGAAAAAAGTATATAATGTACTCGTTGAAAGCCTTCAGAATCTGTACCATCATGTTGACAAAGTTCCTTCTGATTTTGAAGACCAGAGTGCTGAAAGATATGGTATGCTCGCGGTAAAGAAAGTTGATAACGGATATAAAATTATCACAGGTAACTTTGTCCACAAAGACAATGTTGAAAAGCTTGAGGAAAAAGTTAAGCGGATCAACAGGTCAAGTCATGAAGAGATAAAAGAATTATACAAGTTCATCCTGAACCACCAGAGGATATCAGCAAAGGGGGGAGGGGGACTTGGTCTCGTGGATATAGCCAGGAAAACTGGTAATAAGCTCGATTATACATTCTTAAAGTACAATGATATTTACTCTTTTTTCTACCTTGATATTCTGGTAAACGAAGAAAACTAAACAAACTAATAAAACCTGACACATATGGAACCGATCTTCATCGAGGGAACCCCTAAAACTCCTACAATTAAATTTGACGCTGCCCAAGGTTTTTTTGAAATCAAAGGACGGTCAATTCCGGAAAACTCTGTTGAGTTCTACAAACCCCTGGTTGACTGGCTGGATGCATATAAAGAGTCTCCTCTGCCAAAAACAGTCGTTAATATCCGACTCGAGTATTTCAACACAAGTTCATCCAAATGTATCCTTGATGTATTCAAAAAGCTTGAGGCCATACATAAGGCTAAAAACGAAGTTGAGGTAAACTGGTATTATGAGGAGGACGATGAGGATATGCTGGAAGCCGGCGAGGATTATGAATCAATAATCAGAGTCCCTTTCAAAATGATTGAGATAGTGGAATAGTAATCCTGAAACTGCATTCTTATTCTGATCGGTTATCCCAGATATATAAAGAGGCTGTCTCCCGGGAGGCAGCCTCTTTATTTGTACCCTTGCCAGTACTAATCTGCTCTTTTTCTTGTTCCGGTTAATGCCTCTCCCGAATCCAGTAGTTTCTTCAGAAGTCGCTTGTACAATACAGCATAAAGCAGCACTGTCATAACCCAAAGCACAATGACATTGATGTTATACGTGTCAAAATATTGATTGAAAACCCGCTTGGTTGGTGAGTAAAAATGGGCCTTAATAAAACTGTATTCCGGATCAAGGAAGATCGGGTCCATCTTCTGTACCAGTTCCCCATTGAATTCCACAATTTTTGTGGTCTCATTTTTATTAATAACAAATTCCTCAAGTGAGGCATTATGGTATTTGTTTCTGAGAACAATGAATTCATTTCCATCCTCCTTCTGCAGTTTTTCGATAAGGGCATTTTTCTTGCCATCTGCATAGTTGTAATAATCGATATAGTATTTTCTGAGTACTTCCACAAGATTATTAGCCGCAAGGGCAATCTCCGGCGTTATCTTTTCCGGAGTAAGATAATCAGAATATTCAAAACTGAGTTTAGGGACAGAAACCAGTTCCTTCCTGATCTCGTTTGATACAGTCAGAAGATTATTGTTAAAATCTGAACTTCTGTTACCGCTTTTAAGATCGTTTGAAATGGCGTCAAGCTTAAGTTTTAGATCATTGCACCAGAAATTCCTTTTGTAATTTCCTTTGCTTTTCATCTTTTCGTAGCCGTAAAACTGCTGTTCAAATCTGTTATCGATGAACTGTTTTACTGCTAGAGCTTCATATCCCCATCGGGCTGTTATAATTTCTCCGTACACAGGTATTACACTCGGAGAGGAGATATTCGGATTGAGCTTTTCAAATTTAACAATTACTCCGCTTAAAATGATCTGAGGTATAACAAGGAAAGGGATCAGTATATAAATTGTAACAACTGTTTTGAAACTGTCGGAAATAACCAGTCCAAGCATGTTGGCGCCTGCCCAGCAAGAGAAAAGGACAAGCCAGTATTCGAACATCATACCCTTTATCCCGGTGATGCTGTTGCCGACAAGCACGAAAGTGAATGCCTGTACGGCGGAAATAATAAACTGGACAAATACCTTTGACATAAGATAACTGTTCCAGCTCAGGTTAAGAAATGCTTCCCTCTTAAGGATTTTTCGGTCCTTAATAATCTCTTCTGCACTTACAGTAAGCCCCATAAATATTGCGACAATAACTGACATGAAAATATAAATGGGAAGATTGCTGTTATTAAATAAGGTGTAATGGGCATCTTTGGAGCTCTCATCAAAGTACCTTATCAGGTAGGCCAGGAAAAACCCCAGAATAGGAGCTTCGAGCAGCGTGATAAGAAGATACTGGATATCAGAGATTTTAGAGAGGACATCACGTTTTGCAAAAACAATAAACTGCTTAAACCTGTTCGGAGTTTTAAAGTTAATTTCAGGAATTGATCCCCCTGGTTCCCGTTTGTCTTCCTTTTTTTCAGCCCTGTATAGGTTGCTCCATTCAACAGGCGCTATCCTGCGTGTATCTGTTGGCTGGCCGCTCTCAGTAAAGATTTTTGTCTCGACAATATTGAATATCTGCTCTGGATTTACGTTGCCGCAGACATAGCATTCACTTTCATTGTAATTGGCCTGTTCTATCTTACGCTTAAAATATTCTATTGAGTCGACAGGGTTTCCGTTATATATCAGAAAACCTCCGGTGTCGAGGATGATAAGCTTATCAAACATCTTGAATATTTCAGAGGATGGCTGATGTATTACGATGAAAAGCAACTTCCCCTTTCGGGCAAGCTCCTGCAGCAGGTCAAGAATATTTTCAGAATCTCTCGAAGATAAGCCTGAAGTGGGCTCATCAAGAAACATTATAGCGGGTTCCCTGATCAGCTCCAGTGAGATATTGAGTCTTTTTCTCTGTCCGCCACTGATCTTTTTGTTGAGTGGCGTGCCAACCTGTATATTCCTTATCTCGTATAGACCAAGATTTTTTAGAACCCCGTCAACTTTTGTGGAAATCTCCTCTTCAGAAAGATTATCAAAGCAGAGTTTGGCATTAAAGAACAGATTTTCAAATACAGTAAGCTCTTCAATAAGAAGATCATCCTGAGAAACAAATCCGATCAACCCCTTTAATTTTTCCTTTTCTCTGTGGATACTTATTCCGTTGATCAGAACTTCACCGTCAAATGGAGGGTTGGTTCCGTTGAGCACGCTCAGAAGAGTGGATTTTCCGGCTCCGCTGGCCCCCATAATGCCTACCATCCTTCCCGATTCCTCTTTGAAGCTCATATGGTGAATACCCACCTCTCCGCTATTAAACCTGTATTCAAGGTTATTGACCTCATAAACTACCCTGGATGCACTGAAATCCTCCTTAAGGAATTGCATTGTGATATCCCAGTAATAAATAGGAGCCATTTTATATCCTTTGATGGATGACCCCTGCCCCAGCGGATAAACCTTATCCTCCTGCAAGAGCTGGCCGTTCATCGAAAGCTCACCTGAACCCATAAACCTGACAAAATACATCCTGACTGAAGGTAAAAAGAGTACCCAGATATTACCTTTCAGCAAATCCTTAGTGACATGCTTGGCGCCTCCTGAATCGAAATTCTTTACGCCGTTAATGATGAGCAGATTGGATGTTGCAGGTATTTCTGAAAATGGATTAAGCACAAATTTTTCGATTACCTCATATTCATCGGGTGAAATATTCAATCCCTCCGCAAGTGTATCAATAAAGCCTAATTCAAGCTGGCTGACCTCCTGTCCTCCTGATTTGCAGAATTCAAGCAGCTGGATGACAACAACAACCCTCTGTGACTTGTCGAGCTGTCCCTGTTCATTAATCTCCTTGCAAAGCTTCCTGATCCTGATTGCTATCGCCCCTTCACGCCTTTCAGTACTGCTCTTTTCCAGCTTTTTCCTCGCCTCCTCAAACTCTTTATCGTAGGTGGCGAGATATTCATTGGCCAGCTCCTGATTAAGCATCCGCTTAAGAAAAGTTTCAACAACACCCCGCCTTTCACTCTCATTGCTCTGGGGTTTAGCAATTATTGCAAACAGCTGCATCAGGGTTTCCAAAATCTTCTCACTCATGTGAAATCACTTTTTATTGCGGCATTGAAGGTATGAAATTAGTAATTTGATACAAATATTCCTAATTATTGATTTTCTGCTGACAGGTACTGTCGTATAAACATAATTGGCTTAAATACAGATCTGTATATCAATGCTAAGTTAGTGCCTGAGATCTCTCTTTTTTTTCTTTTCAACGGAAAAACCAAACTTGCCAATCAGATTTCCGGTCTCATAATATTTCCCGTGAGAGTAGCACACCGGCACGGCGTCATTCAACCTGAAAAGACCTGTTCGCTCATCAATATATCTTTCATCAGCATTTACTGCAACAACCTCAGATATGAACATATGATGTGAGCCAAGCTCTATGATCTGTTTTACAACACATTCAATATTCACTGGTGACTCCTCTATCATCGGAGCCTTTACTTTCGAGGCAGTAATGGGCGTAAGCCTCATTTCCTCAAATTTTTTATGTTTGCTTCCTGATTTAACACCACACCAGTCTGTTGCAAAAGCGAGTGATTTAGTTGTAAGATTGATAACATACTCCCCATTCTTTTTTATAATTTCATAAGAATGCCTTCCCGGTCTTACAGAGATGTAACACATCGCAGGATCAGTGCAAATCGTACCAGTCCACGATATGGTTATGATATTATACTCCTCGGGTACTGCCCCGCAACTGACCATTACAGCAGGTAGTGGATAAATCATGGTGCCGGGTTTCCATATAACTTTGCCCATTCTGAATAAATTTTCCTAAAGATAGCTCTAATATTTAATCACGGGTTGAGGATGTTGAAAAAGGCATCTGAATACCGTTTCCCTTTGTGTTCCTTTGTGTCTGACATTGTGACCCTTTGTGTTTAAGTATTTTACTATTAAACACGAAGGCTCATAGGTTTTCACTAATTCACACAAAGGACTTTTTCATAACCTGAAATGGATTTTGCCTGTCTATTTGGCATAGTCATCGCATAATATAATGACAAATAGACGGTTGGCAGGCTATAAAAGGCAAGTGGCAGGTAATTTGAAGGCTTATTAAAAACAACTCAAAATGAATCTGAATAACTTTACAATAAAAGCCCAGGAATCAGTTCAGCAGGCATTTAGTATTGCCGGTGCGAAAGGGCAGCAATCAGTGGAATGTGCCCATCTGCTCAAAGGTGTTATGACCGAAGCAGAGAGCATCACCGCTTTTCTTTTTGGAAAGCTTGGAGTGAGTACAGCTTCCCTGTCGAGGGAGGTTGATGTACTAATAGACAGTTACCCAAGGGTATCAGGTGCCGAATCATATATATCCGCAACAGCTTCTGAATCTCTCCGGAAGACCGAGGATCATGCCTCAAAGATGAAGGACAAATTTGTCTCATCCGAACATATGCTGATGGGTATCCTCGACACCAGTGACAGAGCGGCAGGAATTCTTAAATCACAGGGCGTTACAATGAAAGAACTGAAGGCTGCTGTGGCTGAACTACGAAAGGGTTCCAAAGTCGACAGCCAGACATCGGATGACACCTTTGATGCTCTGAACCGGTATGCAATAAACCTGAATGAGAGGGCCCGGTCAGGCAAGCTCGATCCGGTAATAGGAAGAGATGAGGAGATACGACGTATATTGCAGATCCTTACCCGGAGAACAAAAAATAATCCGCTTCTGATAGGAGAACCGGGAGTTGGCAAAACGGCTATCGCCGAGGGTCTCGCACACAGAATTATCAGAGGGGATGTGCCGGAAGATATTAAATCGAAAATTATTTTTTCACTCGATATGGGTGCCCTCATTGCAGGAGCAAAGTACAAAGGTGAATTTGAGGAGAGGTTAAAATCAGTTGTCAATGAGGTCATCGGATCAAACGGAGATATTGTTCTTTTCATTGATGAAATACACACTCTTGTTGGAGCCGGAAAGTCAGAAGGGGCTATGGATGCTGCGAATATTCTTAAGCCTGCCCTGGCGAGAGGTGAACTCAGAGCAATAGGCGCTACAACTCTTAATGAATATCAGAAGTACTTTGAGAAAGACAAGGCTTTGGAAAGACGTTTCCAGGTAGTTATGGTGGATGAACCTGGCAGGGAGGATTCCATATCCATCCTTCGGGGTATCAGGGAAAAGTATGAGACACACCATAAGGTAATAATCAGGGATGAGGCAATAATTGCTGCTGTTGATCTGTCAACACGGTATATCACCGACAGATTTTTGCCCGATAAAGCCATTGACCTCATTGATGAAGCTGCATCGAAACTCAGGCTTGAAATGAATTCGGTACCAGAAGAGATCGATGAGGCTGAAAGGAGTATAACACGACTTGAAATTGAGAAAGAAGCTATCAGGCGTGATGGTGATACCGTTAAGGCAGATAAAATAGCACGGGAACTTGCGGAGATGCAGACCAGGCGTGACGGGCTTAAGGCTGACTGGAAATCCGAAAAAGAGATGATAGATAAGGTGCAGTCAAAGAAAGAGGCTGTCGAATCGTTTCGCTTTGAAGCTGACCAGGCCGAGAGAAGCGGTGACTATGGAAAAGTAGCAGAAATAAGATATGGGAAAATTATTGAACTGGAAAAAGAGATAACTGACCTTAAGGAGAAAATAGAGCTGAAGAGAAGCCATGGCTCGCTTATCCAGGAAGAGGTGAGATCTGAAGATATTGCAGCTATTGTTTCCAAATGGACGGGTATTCCTGTATCCAGGATGCTGGAAAGTGAAAAGGAGAAACTTCTGAAACTGGAGGATGAATTACATAAAACAGTTGTGGGTCAGGATGAGGCAATTGCCGCTGTTGCTGATGCTGTAAGAAGATCAAGGGCCGGCCTGCAGGATCAGAAAAAACCGCTCGGATCATTCATTTTTATCGGAACCACAGGTGTGGGAAAGACTGAACTGGCGAGAGCCTTGTCCGGTTTACTCTTCAATGATGAGAATATGCTGACGCGAATCGACATGTCGGAATACCAGGAGAGACATACCGTATCGCGTCTGATAGGAGCGCCTCCCGGATATGTTGGCTATGATGAAGGAGGTCAGCTCACCGAAGCTGTACGCCACAAACCATATTCGGTGGTTCTTCTGGATGAAATAGAAAAGGCACATCCTGATATCTTTAACCTTCTTCTGCAGGTACTGGATGAAGGACGTCTTACTGATAATAAAGGCAGAATCAGCAACTTCAGGAATGTAATAGTGATAATGACATCAAACCTGGGTTCCGAAATCATCAGGGATAAGATGGAAAAGTGGAAGAATAAAATGCCTCATCATGAAGAAGAGCTGCTTTTAAATGAGATCATGGCGCTGTTGAGAAGATCATTCAGACCTGAATTTCTTAACAGGGTGGATGAAATTGTTATGTTCAGGCCTCTCAGCCTGGAACAGATAAGAGAGATTGTGAAGATCCAGCTGAAGAGAGTAGATAAAATGCTGCTGGATTATAGTCTTAAACTGGATGTCACAGAAGAGGCCCTTGACTGGCTTGCAGACAGAGGATATGATCCTCAGCTTGGGGCAAGGCCTGTAAAAAGACTGATACAGAAAGAAATAATTAATGTGCTGTCAAAAGAGATCATTGGCGGCAGCATAAGTAAGGGAAAGAATGTTATGGTAGGGGTGGAGGATGATCACCTCTTTTTCAGAACAGGAGAAAATAAATAATGGTCTTACCTTAAAGTGCTCAGACAGGAATCCAGATCATCGTAGATCTGGAATACCGTGTGCAGGTGAAGTGTACGGAAAAGTTCCATTATCCTCGGTTCAGGGTTCACAAATCTTAGTGTGCCATAACTGTTTTTGGCAGCCTTCATGACAGAGAGAAAACAACCGAATCCTGAGCTGTCGATATATTCAACACCTTTAAGATCAATAATCACTTTTGCATTTGGATTGTCAAAGACCTTATTTATTCCCTCCCTCACAGTATCTGTGATCATTGCATCGATCTTCTTGACATTAAAGGATATAATATCTATTTTATCCCTCTTTTCAATACTGATCATTCAATTGTTTTTGAGGGTTTATTTAAAAGGTCCTCCAGTTCTGCTATTGCCGACTTGGTTTCTGTCCGGAACCTTATAATATATGATTCATACAGTTGAGGCTCTTTCTCTTCCCTTGCCTGCAATTCAAATGTTTTCAGCATAACAGCAAGTTCATCCATACCCATTATTGAGACAGAAGATTTGGCTTTATGGGCGAGTAATCCAAGCAGCCTGTAGTTTTTTGCAGCTAAAAGTGATTGCATCTCCTCTGAGATTTCAATCACTTGTTCTTTGAACAGGCTCACTAGTTCGACAATAATTTCAGGATCACCTGCTGAGACTGAATCCAGATATTCTGTGTTTATGAACTTGTAATCCATATTTATACCCGTGTTAAACTTTAAGCCGTATTTAAAAGATTGATCAACAAATATACATTATTTTTTTTCTTATTGTGGCCTGCTCCGGGCAAGGACATTAATCATCCGCTCATACTTTTCATGAAAAGGGAAATAAGTGCTATTTTTATGCCGGATATTTTTTAAGGTTTCGATATCCTTCTGACTGATTATTAATTTAGAAGAACACTCAATGAAAATCACCCCGTTTACAACGTTTCACCAGGCTGCCGGAGCAAAAATGGTCCCATTTGCCGGTTTTAATATGCCGGTCGAATATTCCGGTATCACGGAAGAACATATTACAGTAAGAAAAGGAATAGGTGTTTTTGATGTTTCCCATATGGGAGAGTTCTGGGTAACTGGCCCGGCTGCACTCGATTTCCTTCAGTTTATAACATCAAATGACGTTTCGTCTCTTGTTGACGGAAAGATTCAGTATTCATGCTTTCCAAACGGTAAAGGAGGAATTGTGGATGATCTGCTTGTTTACAGGTTCAGTCAGGAGAAATACCTGCTCGTGGTTAATGCTTCGAATATTGAAAAGGATTTCAATTGGTGCGCAGAACATGCAGCCAGGTTCGGACTTGTTCCCGGAAAGGACCTTGTAAATGTCTCTGACGATATCGCCCAGCTGGCAGTGCAGGGACCGCTTGCCCTGAGGGCTATGCAGAAGCTGACTGCCACCCGTGTCGAAGATATGGAGTATTATACATTCAAAATTCTCGAATTTGCAGGCATACAGGATGTGATATTTTCGACAACCGGTTATACAGGGGCAGGTGGCTGTGAGATCTATGTCAAAAATGAGGACGGCCCAAAACTCTGGGATGCAGTATTTGAGGCGGGAAAAGAATTTGATATTAAACCGATAGGCCTTGGAGCACGCGATACTCTGCGTCTTGAAATGGGATTTTGTCTTTACGGTAATGATATACATGATCAGACTTCCCCGATTGAGGCAGGATTGGGATGGATAACCAAATTCAAGGAAGGCAAGGATTTTATAGACAAGGCGTTATTGCTGAAGCAGAAGGAGAATGGCGTGGATCGCAGACTCAAGGGATTCGTGATGATTGACCGCGGAATTCCGCGGCAGCACTATGAGGTTGTGAGCGCCGAAGGTGAAATCATAGGTGAAGTAACATCCGGAACCATGTCGCCAATGATGAAACAGGGCATTGGTATGGCTTACCTCAATAAGGAATACTGGAAGCCTGATACAATTATTTTTATTCGCATCAGAAACAAAGATCTGAAAGCTAAAATTGTTAATCTTCCGATTTATAACACTCCCTGAAATTATTTTAATGACTAAACGAAAAATTGAAACCTGCTTCTCCCCGGTTTTGTACCAGCCTGAGGAGCATATGAACTCTATTGTTGTAATTATTGACGTACTTCGCGCATCTTCAGCTATATGTACCGCATTCGCCAACGGTGCAGCTGCAATACTGCCTGTTGCAGATGCGGATGAAGCCCGCTTATATAAATCGAAAGGGTATCTGGTTGCCGCCGAACGGGATGGATTTGTACTCGATTTTGCTGATTTTGGCAACTCACCTTTCAATTTCACAAGAGAAAAAGTTGAAGGTAAAACAATTGTATACAGTACTACAAATGGCACAGGAGTGATTAATCAGGCTTCAGCCGCCTACGCCATTGCAGTTGGATCGTTCCTGAATATGAAGGCTCTTACTGAATGGATTATCCGGCAGGAGAGAGATCTGCTGCTGTTCTGTGCCGGATGGAAGAACAGGTTCAATTTAGAGGATACTGTCTGTGCCGGTGCAATGGCTTCCAAACTTATGGATTCAGGATCTTTCACCACTATCTGTGACTCTACTCTTGCGGCTATGGATCTATGGACCTTGGCAATGCCTGATCTTCACGCTTATATAGAAAAGGCAGCACAGCGAACCAGACTAAGAGATAAAAAACTGGATGACTGTCTGGCATTCTGCCTTACTGTTGATTTTACAGAAAAAGTTCCTGTAATGAAAAATGGATTTCTTGTTGATAATATTTTATAAAATTGAGACGTATGTGTTAAATATTTAACAGCAGAGATCGTTTTTTATATATTTTTGTAATCGCAGACACAAAAGATTTCTATTTATTAATCATAAATATTGCATTATGAAGAAACACAATTTTTATGCCGGTCCTTCAATACTCCCACAGTACACTATTGACAAAACAATTGAAGGAATCAAAGATTTCGCAGGTTCAGGCTTATCCGTTCTTGAAATATCTCACAGGAGTAAGGAATTTATTGCCTGCATGAATGATACTATTGCCCTTGTTAAGGAATTGCTTGAGGTTCCTTCAGGGTATCAGGTTCTTTTTCTTGGCGGAGGAGCCAGTCTGCAATTTGCCATGGTCCCGATGAACCTTATGAATACCAAAGCTGCATACCTTAATACCGGCGAATGGGCAAGCAAAGCGCTTAAAGAGGCTAAAATATTTGGAGAAGTTGTAGAAGTCGCTTCTTCAAAAGATAAGAATTTCAACTATATTCCAAAAAACTATACAGTACCTTCCGATGCTGATTATTTTCATATCACAACCAACAATACCATTTTCGGAACAGAACTGAAGAAGGATCCTGATGTTAAGATCCCCCTTGTGGCAGACATGTCATCAGATATCTTCAGTCGCCCTGTTGATGTTTCCAAATATTCAATAATTTATGGAGGAGCACAGAAAAACCTGGCTCCTGCGGGTGTCGCTTTCGTTATTGTAAAAGAGGATATCCTTGGTAAAGTAACCCGTCCGCTTCCTTCGATGCTTGATTACAGGACACATATAAAGGCTGAGTCGATGTTCAATACTCCTCCGGTTTTCGCTGTCTTTGCTGCTCAGCAGACACTTAAGTGGCTAAAGGAACTTGGAGGTGTAAAAGTGATGCAGAAAAAGAATATTGAAAAGGCAAAGATCCTGTATGATGAAATTGACAGGAACAGGTTATTTGTACCAACAATTGCAGATCCCGAGGACAGATCAGTAATGAATATCTGCTTTGTGATGGCTGAACAGTATAAGGAGCTTGAAAAGCCTTTTGCAGATTTTGCAAAGTCACAGGGGATGATCGGTATTGAAGGTCACCGTTCTGTTGGAGGGTTCAGGGCTTCCACATATAATGCACTTCCAGGGGAAAGTGTTAAAGCTCTCGTCGGCGTTATGAAAGAATTCGAATCTAAAAACTAAGAACCATGAAAATACTTGTTGCAACAGAAAAGGCTTTCGTAGCGGTCGCTGTTAAACAGATCCGTGAAGTGGTGGAAGCCGCAGGTCATGAACTTGCTTTACTCGAAAATTACAAAAATGTTTCCGAACTGCTCGCAGCAGTAGCAGATGCTGATGCCATGATCGTCAGAAGCGACCTGGTAACCGCTGAGGTTCTCGATGCCGCTAAAAAACTTAGAATAGTTGTAAGAGCAGGGGCCGGTTATGATAACCTTGACCTCGCTGCCTGTACAGCTCATAATGTAGTGGCAATGAACACGCCGGGACAAAACTCCAATGCGGTCGCTGAGCTGGCTTTTGAAATGATGCTTTATCAGGCCAGAGGTGGTTTTGGAGGAAAATCAGGAAGCGAGCTGCGGGGTAAATCAATCGGGCTTCATGCCTTTGGAAATGTTGGGAAATATATGGCTGAAATAGCTAAGGGATTCGGAATGGATGTGTATGCTTTTGATCCTTTTGTAAATGAGAAAGATATTGAAAAACAGGGAGTGAAAGTATGTAAGAGTATTGAGGATCTCTATTCTGCCTGTCAGTATGTCTCTCTCCACATGCCTGCAAATGATAAGACAAAAAAATCGATAGGTTACGATCTGCTCAGGAAGATGCCTTCTGATGCTGTTCTTGTAAACACCGCAAGAAAAGAGGTGATCGATGAAGACGGTCTGCTAAAGATTTTTGCCGAACGCCCCGACTTTAAATACCTTTCTGATGTTGAACCTGATTGTAAAGCCCAGTTTGAGGAAAAGTATAAAGGAAGGTTTGTGTTTACAGCCAAAAAGATGGGTGCACAAACAGAAGAAGCCAATATTAATGCAGGTGTGGCTGCCGCATATCAGATAGCAGATTATTTCAAGACAGGAAACGAAAAATTCAAGGTAAACAAGTAGTAAACTAACTTTATATAGATGGCAGTAGTAAAACCATTCAGGGGGCTTCGGCCCCCTCATGCAATTGTTAAGGACCTGGCGTGTCTTCCGTATGATGTCATGAATACAGAGGAAGCCAGGAAAATGGCAAAAGGCAGGGAATGCTCTCTTCTTCATATTACAAGATCGGAAATTGATTTCGCAGATGACATTGATACACACTCTGATGAAGTCTATAAAAAATCGGTCGAAAACTTCAGTCACTGGCAGAAGAAAGGCTGGCTTGTACAGGATAAGAAAGCAGCTTACTATATTTATGCACAGACAATGAAGGGTCGTACCCAGTATGGTATAGTCGGTTGTGCCTCTGTTGACGATTACCTGAATGGGATAATTAAAAAACATGAGCTTACCCGCCCGGATAAGGAACAGGACCGGATGGTCCATATAAGGGTAAACAATGCCAATATCGAGCCGGTTTTCTTTGCATATCCTGCTGTGAAAGAGATTGATGAGATCGTAAATGATATTGTTACAAAGGAAAAGCCTGAATATGATTTCGTCGCTGAAGATGGTTTTGGCCATCATTTCTGGCTGGTAAAAAAGCCGGAAACCAACCAGCTGATTGAAAAGATGTTTGCTGAAAAAGTCCCTTATACCTATGTTGCTGACGGCCACCACAGAACCGCTGCTGCTGCTCTTGTCGGAAAGGAGAAACGTGAAAATAATCCCTCACATAACGATACCGAAGAGTATAACTATTTCATGGCAGTTCATTTTCCTGATAATCAGTTGCAGATAATTGATTATAACAGAGTGATTAAAGACCTGAACGGACTAACACCTCAGGAGTTGCTTTCGAGACTTGAAAAGGGATTCGTTGTCGCTGAAAAAGGGACAAGGAGTTATAAACCTAAAAAACTCCATAATTTCTCAATGTATCTTGAGGGGAAATGGTACAGTCTTACAGCCAGGGAGGGAACATATGATGATAATGACCCAATCGGTGGCCTTGATGTGACAATACTTACCGATCAGATACTTAGCCCTGTACTCGATATTCAGGACCTCAGAAGATCAAAACGGATCGATTTTGTAGGAGGTATAAGGGGATTGGGAGAACTTAAGAAGAGAGTTGACAGCGGTGAGATGAAAGTCGCATTCGCACTTTTCCCGGTTTCTATGAAACAACTTATACTGATTGCTGATTCAGGGAATATCATGCCACCCAAAACAACCTGGTTTGAACCTAAACTCAGAAGCGGACTTGTGATTCACCTGCTGGACTGATCCGGTAGTAATATCTCTGTGCCTCTCTGGGCTCCTCTGTGTACCTCTGTGTAAGTTTTTTATTTTTACACGGAGAAACACAGAGAACTCACAGAGTTGCACAGGGAAAAAATTCCTTCACCTTATGTCAGAGATAGCTTCAAATATTATTTCCCTCAGACAGACTTTGCCTCCGCACGTCAGGCTGGTAGCGGTCTCTAAAACACGATCCATTAATGAAATACTTGAAGCTTATAACGCCGGACAGAGATGTTTCGGAGAGAACCGTGTGCAGGAAATCTTGAATAAGAAAGACCTTCTGCCCCTGGATATAGAGTGGCACCTGATAGGTCATCTCCAGCGGAATAAAGTGAAGTTTATTGTGCCTTTCATAAGTATGATACACTCCGTTGATTCCCTGAAGCTGTTATCCGAAATAAATTCAGAAGCATCAAAGCTGGACAGGGTTGTGAATGTGCTTTTACAGGTTCATATTGCCATGGAGGAGACAAAATTCGGATTCAGCCGGGAGGAGATTGTTGCGATGATGACATCAGAAGGTGTCAATGATCTCCAGCATGTATGTATATGTGGTGTTATGGGAATGGCTACATTCACATCCGATACTGATCAGGTAACCAGGGAATTCAAGTCCCTTATTGCCTTATACCATTCTCTGAAAGAAAAATATTTCCATTCTGATGAACACTTCAGAGAGATTTCGATGGGAATGTCGGGGGATTATGAACTGGCAATAAAAGAGGGAAGTACAATTATAAGAGTTGGGAGTTTAATTTTGGTGAACGATCAAAAAAAGCATAGATACTCACGGAGTCACACTGTCCTGTGCTCACCAGATATCCGGTGAAAACAATAAAATTCGCTTTTTCTGTAAATGCAAAAGAGTAATACTGTTTAACTTATACAGTTCATAACACGGTAACCCACTGGTGAAAAATATTCCTATTCCAGTTTCAGAATTGCTATAAGTTCAGAGGTAAGTCCTCTTTTTTCATCAGCGGTTTGAACAGGAAATTCTTCAATATATTTTATTAATTCATCCCTTTTGGCATGACTTAGTTCAGGAACCGATTCCTCAATTACTGTCAGGCATTCCAGGGCAGTTACATAATCGGATTGAAGAAACACATCGGTAAGATCTGAGGAATACTCAGAATAGTCCAAGCCCGACTGCCAGCACGATGATACCAGCATACTTATTGTAGCCGGTCTGAAGGGTTTTTTAATTTCTGTTATAACTTCATTAATGACAGACTGATCCTTAATATCATTCATGAATCCCTCTATGGCTTTCCTGATTAAATCATCATTTGTTTTGTCATAATAGTTTGCAAGAAGTCCGATAGCTCCCTTAAATGGTTCTGCATCCCTGAGTAATTTTATTGCTTCAGAAATCAGAATGCTGCTATCCCCTGACAGAAGTGATGAAAGTTCATTAACCTTCTTCTCTGATATTATCATTTCATGAATCTTTGCGCCAAAGTTACAAATAGCATCAATTACTTAAAGCTGTTTTTGAAAAATAAAAATAATATACTAATTTAGTGCGCAATTACTTGTAATACCTAAAATTTTTAACCATGAATAAAAAATTCGGAATTGGTACAGGGATCCTGTTGGGAGTCTTACTTCTTACAAGTATGCTTACCTGCTGCAAGTCGGGAGGAAGCAAAGCACCTGCTGAAGGGGATGCTGTAGAAGTGCCAACGGTCAATCCGGCTGTCTATGACGATATGAAAAAAGCTGAGAAGATCTTTAACGCTTTGCCATCTCCGCTTGAATCAGCAATGCTTGTCAAATCAACCGGCGCCAAATTTGACCTGTCACTGCTTAATCCGATAGGAAATAAGAATAATTATGTAACAAATAAAAGCATGGCTCTGAATCTTGGTATTTATACCTGCGATCTGAGCTTTGCCAGTCTTTATGAACAGACACAGCTGATTATTGATTATATGAATTCTGCCAAGAAAATGGCTGATGGTTTAGGGATACTTAAAGCAATAGACCAGGCTACAATAGACAGACTTGAGGAAAACATCAATAACAGCGAAGTTATAATGGAGATCGTCAGCGAGACCTTCATGAATTCAAATTCATATCTTGAGGATAACGGACAGTCAGCCATTGCTGCCATTGTTTTGGTGGGAGGTTGGTTTGAAGGTCTTTATATCTCAACACAGCTTGTTGACGAGAAAGACTTTAATGGAAATAAACTCGTCGGCAGGATCATCGACCAGAAACTCTCAATCGACATTCTTCTGAATCTGCTGAACTCTAATAAAGGAAACCCCGCGGTTGATGAAATTATTGTTCAGGTTACCGAGGCTTAAAGCTGTTTTTGACAAAATATCAATTACCACCTCAGCTGTCAGACCTGAATTTGACAAAAATACAAACTCAACTGTTCTTAAGTCGGAAATTAAGACAGATATGACGCCTGCTGTATTTAAAGAACTGGCCGCAGTGGTTGCTGAGATTAGAACTTCATTTGTAAAATAACAATAGCCATGAGAATATTCAGAATAATTCCGGTACTTGCTATGTTTATACTTGCAACTACTGTTAATGCTGAGGCTCAGTGCAAAGCTTTTGCAAAAAAGATATGCCTGCCTGAACTTGGAAGTTATACTCACGATGGTAATTATCATGCAGCAATTCTTGTCGAAGGAGAAGAGGCTGAACTGTATAAGACTTTTTATTCTGATATGGACTACAGGGTGGCAATATGCGGTGAAGATAAGCTCCCAAATGTTGAATTCAGGATACTCGATGCCAATAAGAATGTACTCTATTCTAATAAGGATTCCAACTATGCAAAGACATGGGACTTCAAGCTGCAGTCGAGTCAGCAGCTGAAGCTTGTTATCAAAGTCAATTCATTTAATAAACCAGGGGAGACACCCGTCAGCGGCTGTGTTTCAATTATGTTTGGCTTTAAGGTAAAAAAATAAATATCGCATTTGTACGATATATGTGCAGAGCCGTTGTACGCAACGGCTCTGCCTTTTTTATTTCAATTTACCTGACAGAAACCTTCCGGTATATGATTCCTTGCACTTAACGAGATCCTCAGGTTTGCCTTCGAATACCACATAGCCTCCCTCTTCGCCTCCTTCAGGACCCAGATCAATGATCCAGTCGGAACTTTTAATAACCTCCTGATTATGTTCAATCAATATCACTGAATGACCATGATCAACAAGTGCATTGATAGATTTAAGCAGTTTGTTGATATCATGAAAGTGAAGCCCGGTAGTTGGCTCATCAAATATGAAGAGGATATGTCCGCTGCCACGTTCCTGGCTCAGAAAATATGCAAGCTTGACACGCTGACTCTCTCCGCCTGAAAGAGTACTCGACGATTGTCCCATCTTGATATATCCCAGCCCTACATCAGACAGGGGCTTCAGCTTTTCTACTATTCTCTTTTCACTTTTCCCGGGATGCTGATTGAAAAAGTCAATGGCATCATCAATAGTCATCTCAAGCATATCATAAATATTCCTGCCATGATACCTTACTTCGAGAATATCCTTGCGAAACCTCATCCCCTTGCAGCTCTCGCATGTCAGTTCAACATCCGCCATGAATTGCATTTCAACTCTGATTATTCCTTCACCCTGACACTCCTCGCATCTACCTCCCTCAATATTAAAGGAAAAATGAGACGCCTTGAAATTGTTTTGAACCGATGCCTGCTGTTCCGAATAGAGCTTGCGAATCTCATCATATGCCTTGAGATAAGTAACAGGATTTGATCTGCTTGACTTTCCGATAGGATTCTGATCCACCAGCTCCACTGCAGTTATCCTCGAAATATCGCCGGATATATCCCTGAACTGGCCCGGCCGGAGATTATTTCCGTTAATCCTGTTGGAAAGGACCCTGTATAAAATGTCTGATACAAGGCTGGATTTACCTGACCCGCTCACACCAGTAACTGCAGTTATAGTATGGAGAGGAAACTTTACATCGATAGCCTTTAGATTATTTTCCCTTGCGCCCTTTATCTCTATAAAGCTGTTCCATTTCCTTCTGCTCTTTGGAATGGGAACCGCGAGCCTGCCGCTGAGATAACCTGCTGTCAGCGATTTGTTTGCCGTTGTCAGGTCGAGCCCCCCCTGGTAAACCACCTCACCTCCAAGCCTTCCTGCCTCAGGACCCATATCTATAATCTCATCAGCTGCTCTTATTATCTCCTCCTCATGTTCCACAACAATAACGGAATTGCCCAGATCCCTCAACTCCTTCAGAACCCGTATTAAAAGATTTGTATCTCTCGGATGCAATCCTATGCTGGGCTCATCAAGTATGTACATCGATCCTACAAGGTTGCTGCCAAGTGATGTCGAAAGATTAATTCTCTGGGATTCTCCACCCGACAGTGAAGCAGAGAGCCTGTCAAGCGTAAGATAAGGCAATCCTACATCGATAAGAAACCTCAACCTCACTCTGATCTCTTTCATCAGCCTCTCAGCGATTTTCTCATCTTCCTCACTCAGCTTAATATTTTCTATTACATCATATAATTTCCCGACGGGCATTGAAACAAGTTCCTGTACAGAATAACCGGCAATTTTTACATAACCAGCCTCTTTTCTCAGCCTGGCTCCCTTACATTCGGGACATATTGTCTTTCCCCTGTAGCGGCTCAGAAGAACCCTGTATTGTATTTTATATTTTTTCTCCTCCAGGTGCTGAAAGAAACGGTCAATACCATAAAAATATTTATTCCCTTTCCACAGAAGTTGTTTCTGGTCATCCGTGAGCTGGTAAAAAGGTTTGTGAACAGGGAAATCAAATTGTTCGGCATTGGCAATCAGCCTCTCCTTCCATTTTTTCATAGTTTCACCTTTCCAGCATACAATGGCATCCTCATAAACGGAAAGGTTCTGATTAGGTATAACAAGGTTCTCGTCAACTCCTATGATCTTGCTGTAACCTTCGCAAACAGGACATGCTCCCAGCGGATTATTGAAGCTGAAAAGGTATTCGGTGGGCTCCTCAAAGATTATCCCGTCTGCTTCAAAAAGATTTGAAAAGTTTTCTCTTCTTATGCTATTTTCATCAAGAATAACGACCTGGCAAAAACCTTTACCGGTTTGAAAGGCTGTCTGGGCTGAATCTGCAGCCCTGCTGAAACTGTCCGCTGAATGACTGATAACAAGTCTGTCAATCACAATATTGACACATTGCCCGGGTTTATACCTGTCATATGAGGCTATATCATCAAGCTTGATCAGATCTCCTTCATATTCGATTCGGCTGAACCCCTGTTTGATCAGAAATGAAAAATATTCAGAAATTTCGATATTATCGGGGATTATTCCGCACGAGGTAATAATGGCCTTTGTACCCTCGGGCAGAGAGGCTAAGAAATCCACAATATCATCAACGCTGTGCTTCTTAACCTCTGAGCCTGAGACAGGAGAATATGTCCGTCCGATCCTTGCGAACAGAAGTCTTATATAGTCATATATTTCAGTCGAAGTTCCAACGGTAGACCTTGGATTGCGGCTGTTTACCTTCTGCTCAATAGCAATGGCAGGAGGGATGCCATTTATGAAATCCACCTCGGGCTTGTTCATCCTTCCAAGGAATTGCCTGGCATATGACGAGAGACTCTCGACATATCTTCTCTGCCCTTCGGCATATATTGTGTCGAAGGCCAGCGAAGATTTTCCGGAACCGGAAACACCCGTTATTACTACAAGCTTATCCCTGGGGATATTAAGACTGGCATTTTTCAGATTATGTACCCTTGCCCCCCTTATTTCAATAAACCCCTGCATATCTGATCTTTTGTCAATTATGTTAAAATTCCTTAAAACCTGTTAAAATCCAAAAGTAATACATTCAAATCAAAAAAAATTGTTTTCTTTGCATATCAAACAAAATCTCAATAAAGGAGGACTGCCTATAGATACATCTCTACTCTGATAAATTAAAGAGAGAGTTATGAGTAAAATGAATTCCGATTATGAACTGATAATGAAGTTTATAAAAGGTGAGCAGTCTTGTTTTGAGGAACTAATCCACCGTCATAAGAACAAAGTATTTGCGTATATAAGTCTTTATATACGCGATCAGGCGCTTGCTGAAGACATCTTTCAGGATACTTTCCTGAAGGTGATTCAATCTGTAAAATCAGGAAGGTATATTGATAACGGGAAATTTATCTCGTGGGTAATGCGAATATCGCATAACCTCATTATAGACCATTTCCGCAGGGTTAAACAGATGAATACCGTGTCTAATGACAATTACGAATCTGATATCTTCAATTCCACAAAATTTGCTGAAAACAATGCGGAAGCTGATATGATAAAACGTCAGATTCAGAAGGATGTCAGGAAAATGATTACACATCTGCCTGATGATCAGAGAGAAGTAATTATTCTACGTCATTATGCAGGGCTGAGCTTTAAGGAGATAGCTGAAATTACCGATGTCAGCATCAATACAGCTCTTGGAAGGATGAGATATGCTCTCATTAACCTGAGGAAAATAATGGATGAGAAAAAGATAAGCCTTTCCCTGAGTTGATGTTTCAGGTATGAAATCCGTGTAGAAGGGCATAACTCAGAATAATCTTCTGTTTATGCAATATTATTTTTTCCTGGCCGTTTTCAGAAAAACAAGTATATGAAGCCTATGGAAAAACTTTCTACCCAATTTATTTCATATCACGAAATTATTCTCAAAGATGTCGATCTTATCGAAGATGCATGGGGCTTAAAAGCTCAATTCTGTGATGTGATTGATCTCCTCCGGATTGTTAAAGCAGTTCCTGAGAGAGAGCTGACCGATAAACTGATTGCAAAAATCAGGAAGCATCATTGAAAATCTTAAAAACACAGGAATTTTTCCTGTGTTTTTTTTGGTTTTTAATATTTAAAATAATATCTTTGTGATATTAATATAATATCATATACAATGAAAAAAGAATTTACTGTTAAGCCTGTCTCTGGTTATCTGGCCCTGTTTTTTGCTATTCTGTTTCTAGGCGGAGCAATCGGTGGATTTGTTCTTCAAATGATCCTGCCGGGTGTACTTCTGATTCTGCTGTTCTTTTTCACAATTTTTGGGTTCACAGTGGTCTACCCAAACGGATCGTGTGTTATGGTACTGTTCGGTGCATACAAAGGAACAATCCGTGACAATGGATTTTTCTGGGTAAATCCTTTCTATATCAAGAGGAGGGTATCACTGAGAGCCAGGAATTTCAACAGTGAACCTATCAAGGTCAATGATAAGATCGGTAATCCCATAAAAATTGGTCTGGTGCTGGTCTGGAGAGTCTCAGAGACCTATAATGCAGTATTTGATGTTGATGATTTTCAGCATTTTGTATTGGTTCAGAGTGATGCTGCATTGCGCAAACTGGCAGGACTGTATCCTTATGACAATTTTGAGGATCATGATGCAGTCATTGCTTTAAGAAGCGGGGGGGAAGAGGTGAACAGCGAGCTCGAGAGAGAGATCAGGGAGCGACTTCAGATTGCCGGTATTGAGGTAATTGAGGCAAGGATCAATTATATAGCCTATGCAGAGGAGATTGCCAATGCGATGCTCAGAAGGCAACAGGCATCTGCAGTTGTATCTGCAAGGTTCAAGATCGTAGAAGGCGCAGTGTCGATGGTTGAAATGGCACTGGAACAATTATCCAATAAGAATATAGTAGAGCTCGACGAGGAGAAGAAAGCCGCGATGGTCAGTAACCTTATGGTTGTTCTCTGCGGAGACAAGGATGCCACTCCTGTAGTCAATACCGGTACATTGCATACATAATATGAGCGAAAAAAAACCATTTGTTCTGAGGATCGATCCTGAGAAGTTAAAAGCTTTGGAAAAATGGTCTGCCGATGAATTCCGCAGTATCAACGGACAGATTGAGTATATACTCGATCAGGCTCTTAAGAAATCAGGAAGATGGAAATCAAAGTCAGAAAACAATAAACCGGAAAAGTAATGGACCAGCTAATAAAGTACAAGTGCCCTAAATGTGGTACCAGCCAGTATGAATCAGGTGAGATATGGACTGTAGGTACAATGATGACAAGGATCTTCGGTTTTCATAACAGGAGATTTTCCTATATCTCATGTTCAATGTGCCATTTCACTGAATTTTATAAAGTGCCCGTTAAGAAAATAGGAGAGGTGATGAATTTTTTTGCCAGGTAAAAATTTATTTTACTGGTTTATATAATAAATGGAATAGCAGGCAGCAATGCCTGCTGTTTCGCTTCTTAGCCGGCTCTTTCCGAGATGCACAGGCAGAAAACCATACTTAATAGCTGAATTGATCTCTTCTGATGAGAAATCGCCTTCCGGACCAATAAGCAGGATAGCATCGGAGCCTTTCGAATATACGTCCCCAATCTTGCTCCGTGGTTGATCTTCATTGCAGTGGGCTATCATCCTTCCCTGGGAATAATCTCTTTTTATAAAATCATGAAATGTGCACGGCTCATTCATAATAGTAAGAGTGGACTTCAGTGATTGCTTCATTGCCGATATGATCAGATTATTAATCCTCTCCTTCTTTATTCCGGGTTTTTCAGTATTTGAGCAGATAAGAGGAGTGATCTCATCAACTCCTATCTCAACACTTTTTTCAATGAACCATTCAAATCGATCATAATTCTTAAGAGGTGAAATTGCTACATGAAGCCTGTAATTCCTGGTTTCAAAATCCTTAAAAACTCCTGTAATTGACAGGGAACATCTTCTGGGATCAGGATTGACTATTACGGCGTCATACAGGTTTCCTTTGCCGTCAATTATCCTGACCTCCGTTCCTCTCTTCATTCTTAAAACCCTTATGCAATGCCTGGATTCATTTTCATCCAGTATATAATCATTTCCGGTAATATCAGGTGCGTAAAATATCTGCATGGGCAACGGTTTACACAAAATTAGGTAAATTGATTTATCATTTATGATCTGTCATAAAAACATTTGGCTTTTTTAGTAGTTTTATGCTTATATGAAAATAGGTCTTTTATCAGATACGCATGGCTGGATACATCCGCGTCTTTTCGAATATTTTGCTTTAAGCGATGAGATATGGCATGCCGGGGATATAGGCAATATAGAGACAGCAGATGCTCTTGCAGCTTTTAAACCCCTTAAGGCTGTTTACGGAAATATTGACAATGATATTGTCAGGAGATGTTTTAAAGACAATCTCCTTTTCAAAGCAGAAGATGTAAATATATGGATGACTCATATTGGAGGAACTCCCGGTCATTATCATCAACTGGTAAGGGAAGGAATCTATGAAAATCCGCCTGATATCTTCATCTGTGGTCATTCCCACATTGCAAAAATCATGTATGACAGGAAAGCAGGATTATTATATCTGAATCCCGGTGCAGCTGGTTATAACGGTTTTCACAGGTATATGACAGCAATAAGGTTCTGCATAGACGGGAAGGATATTCACGATATGGAACTGATCGAATTGGGAGAGAGGGGGCGGCACCCTGTTACTTAAGCGGCTCTTCTTCTTCTTCCCCCTCTCCCGTATCTCCAGCCATTCTGCTCAGGAACCGTTCAACCCGGTTTTCAACTGAGATCATATAGGTGTAAGGGGTTTTTGTATTTGAATCAGGATGCTTCCTTGCGTTTTGTTTAGTATTGGCTATCAGGGTATTATATGCGTTATTGCTCGATTGGGTCATCATAACTCCTCTGAAATAGGAAAAATAGTACCAGGTCGATTCATCTGCTTTGAGATAAATATCTATAAGGTCGCCGGTTCTTCTTCGTTGTATTTCAATAAAGCCATCAACATAAAGGTTTACAGGCTGAGGTCCGATAAATCCAAGGCCGATCTTGCCTGTCGATCTGAATGATGATGTTGATTCATTCCAGAACAACTGTACATTGTTCAGCAAAAGTTCATAATCGAAGCCTTTGGGCAAATTTCTGGATGTGCCGAAAAGATCCATCTCCTCTTTAATCTGTGCAGCAGCAGCAGTCCCCATAAGCTCCTTCATTCCCTTGTTATTCAGTTCAGAATTCAGATTTACAGGTTTAAGTGATGGTTTCATTCTGATCTCATCCGCCATCATCTTCAAGGCTTCAGGGTCGAAAAAGAAGTCGAGTGCCAGTATTGCTTCTATATTAACCTTTCCGGAATCAAGACTGTGTATGACTTTACCAGCGCTTTTGAAATTAACAAGATCATAATTCGCTCCGAAATTGAGCATGCCTTCCCCTGATAATACGCAATAGTTCTTGTCAAACCCTGCCATATTACCCGGAAGTTTCTGATCTGTAAGTTTTTCGAGGGAGGCGATAAGGTATCTGCCTTTGGCTTTTTCAAACCAGAGGTATCCATCTGCACTCACAAGGGCTACATCGCTCCATGATTTTTTAGGAGAAAGAAAGGCAGGATAGATATGTCTTGAATCGGTATTTATAATTGAACCTGAAAACAGAGGATTATCATTAATATCCCTTGGTTTTTCGCCAACAGGTATCATCACATTATTTGGATCTATCCTTGACGTGAATTTTATTGTGTAGCTGGTCAGGCTATTACATTTATTGAATATTCCGGCTGACCCTGTGAACGTAAGCTGGTTATCCCTGGCAGACAGAAATACATCCCCTGCGTAAGTAAAGGCCGAACTTAATCTGAAGTTCTGTTCAACAGGAATAAAGCCTGTGGCTGTTGTAGTCAGTGTATCCACTTTAAGTTCAGGGAAGCTGATCTGCTGTATCTCTTTATTATCATCAATGTAGTCGTAGAGTGCACTTCCCGAATATCTTTTTGGTGATTCAATGTTCAGTTTAGCAGTATGAAGAATGTGCCGGTTATTGACTGCAATTATTGCACTGTCAAGAGGCTGTATCTGGGCTCTCCTGGTAATTGTAATCTTTCCGTTTTTTGGCTGTATAAGGGCGTCCGCTACATGGATGTAATTTATATTTTCCGCCTCTATATATTCCTGATCAAGATGATAGCTTCCCTTCCAGGCGGAAAAAGATAATGTGTCACTCAGGTTATTTGTTGCGAAGAAAGTAGGTTTGTCAAGTTTGGATAAATTGAGCCTGATAAGTTTGTCGGGTGTAAGTAGTGGCGTATTTATCTTTCCTTTCTGCTCCATACTAAGTACTCTGGTCTCCATGTTATATGTAAAATCTGTCATTGTGCAGATGAACTGCAATTCGGGAAACTTGACAACTGATGAATCAGTATTAAGGTGGAAATTACTTCTCTTCTGGTCAAAATTAATGCTTGTATTGGCATTCTCTGCAATAAACGAGTACCCGTTGGTTGTAAGCGATTTGAGATTATAGTCCGCTGTATCAGCTTTGATCGAGTTTGAATTGAAGCTGAAAAGATCAGAAGTGATCCTTGAATTGGTCATATCTATCACACCCGAACCCTGAAGCGTATCCGGGGACATTCTTACTGATCCGTCAAGAGTGGTTCCGTTATCGAACATATTAAATGTCTTCTCCGGAGTGTTGACTGCGAGCCACTCATCTTTCCCGATTAGCCATTTGATATCAACCATCTGGCTGGTAAGAGCGGGAAACAATCCTGATGTATCTTTTCTGATGTCGAAGGTTGATGCATGAGTTGTCATCGAATCGGGATAGAACCTGTATTCCGGGGAACTTGTGGTTGATGTCAGATGCTTAAGGACTCCGCTGCCTATGAGCCCCGTACTACTCATATTTATCGTATCAAATAACCTGGCTTTACCTCCATAAAGATCTATTCCCTCTTTTGGAATTGTCATATTGAATCCGAAGGAGTTATTCTCAAGTATGATCAGATGCTGCCTGCTTGGTTTTAGGATATTTCCACCAACAAATTCTCCCATGAGGTCCATATCTTCAACATTAAAATGATCAATATCTTCATATGTGTATGGATCGACCTTGAAATAGAAATCTTTCTGCTTGTAAATCCCCTCAAGCCGGGATTTTGTCGTAGAAGATATATGAATATGCATTTGTATTGATGATAGGATATTGTTTGAAGCTTTTCAGTCCTGATTTATTGTTTGGTTTATCAATAAGCAGTTCCGCCGAGCCAAGTTGCAGAAGGTTATCCACCTGATATGAAACAGGATTTCCGTAAGCATCCAGTTTATCGGTTTCCACTGCCACTTTGATTGAGTCGATCTTTCCCAGTCGCAGATTAAAAGTATCATAGCTGAATGAGAATTTGTGCCCGTAGATCACAAAAAGACCTGCTTTAACCACGCCATCAAACAGAAGACTTCTGTTCTTTCCTATGATCAACTGACGGTTATAGGGATAGATAGCTACTTTCTGTGAATCGCTTAGTGAAACACCCTTGACTCCATTGACAGTTATCTTGTAGTCAGAGAGGTTCAGTATTGCATTATCGGTTGGAGTTTTAGTTTCACTGAAAATATTAATTACATCATAGTCCTTTCTTTTACCATAAGAGTCTATATAATCCTTTGTTTTTTTCTTTATCGTTATCTCATTGTTTGTGCGATCGTAGAAAATAAATCCCTGGTTTGCAAGGTCGATGCACAATCCTATTACAGATTCTTCAGGTTTGTTCAGCCATTTGGCAAACTCTTTGACCGGAAAGGTTTCAGAATAAAAATATTCTGAAAATTTAATAAGCCGGTTAAGAGGATGGTGATTGTCGAGCCCCATAAGTTGAAGGAAATCACCTGAGTTGAAGTATGAGATTGATTCAAACTGTGCTATTCCCAGTGATGATCCCCTTGCCCGGGAAAGAATGATCTTTGATTCATTCATATTCCATGAAAGATATTCGAAATACATATCAAGACCATGAAATGAATTGTAATAGGGACTCTTGGATATCGGGTTATTTGTCCTGAAAAGGTTTACCTGCCGTGTTTCGGCAATATAAGAGAAGCCCAGGTTTGAATGATAGATTGAATCATTTTTCAGATACAGGGAAACTGATGTCTCTGAACTGTTCAGTCCTGACTTTGTAAACAGGAACTCTTTGGAGGCTATATTAATATAAAGGGTATCATTCCTGAAAAGTGTGATCTTAGCAGGTGAATAGTTTTCCCCGGTACCTTTCACATTTGCTCCTTCAAACGACAGTCCGCCTTCATAATTCACTCCCTTGAAAATATTCTTTAGACGGAATTGTTTGGTATATGTTGTAAAACGGGGGAAAGTTGCTTTTTCTTTATTCTTAAAACTGGTTGTCTGATCTGTAAGCTGTCCAAATTCAGGCTTCTTGAAGTAGGCACTATTGGTAAGTTTTGGAGAATCAATTGTGAAACTGTTTTTTGAAGTGTTGATGGAGTAATTCCTTATTTCAGCAAAAACTTCTTTCCCCTGGTAACCAGCCTTTTCCCATGTGACAGTTCCTTTAGATCCTTTGAATAGCTGAAATTCGGGAAAGTACATTCCTGAGACGTCGTACAGCTCAGTGCTGTCAGTCTGTGAGTAGCAGGTAAGTGTTGCATCCTTTATAACTACATAAAATACTGTGTCGTGTTCAAACTTTAAGTTACTGCCCTTAACCTTCCATTTTACGCTTCCTGTTTCTGACAGGACATTTTCCCTGATCATTGATCCTGTACTTTTGAAATATCTGATAATTAGCTCACTGGAAACTCGTGGATCAAATGCAAGTTCACTTAGTCCTCTAAGCCAGCTGGCAAAAATAGCATCATCCCTTTTAAAATCAACGAATAGATTTATTGTCTCAAGAAAGTCATCGAAGTGTGGAACTGCCCGCATCAGCCTGCCTGACATCTGACTCGAGATATCAACAATCATTATCATATTGGTTTTGCTGAATGAAGCGCTATCCCATCTTGTAAGGAATTCATTGAGGTTATTCTTCTGGGTCTGATTAAGGTTTGGTCCCATGAAGGTGGTCAGCTCCGCCCTGTAGGTTGACAAGTCACCAGTGAAAGCTGATTTTACCTGCCCTAAAACAAGAGATGGTGAGAGGAGAAGCAATAGCAACCCAGAAATTAGCAGCTTTCTGAACATTCCCCGGTGTAGTTATCAGTTTCTTTAAAATACGTTTTGATATAGGAATGACACAGGATTATCTGCATGAATATTAAATAATCCTGTGTCTGTTATGCTTTAAAAAGCTTCCACAATTGCTGTAAAATCTTCCTTTTTCAGTGCAGCGCCTCCGATAAGGCCTCCGTCAACATCAGGTTTGGAGAAGATCTCTGCTGCATTGGATGGCTTACAACTGCCTCCGTAAAGTATTGGCATTTTCTTTGCACACTCGTTTCCGTATTTCTCTTTTACAAGGTCACGGATATATTTATGCATCTCCTGTGCCTGCTCGGGTGAGGCGGTCAGGCCTGTGCCAATAGCCCATACAGGCTCATATGCTAAAACGATCATATCCATCTGATTCTCGGTAAGAGTGAATAATCCCTCTTCCAGCTGTCTTTTTACAATAAGAAAATGTTTGCCTGACTCTCTCTCGTTTAATGACTCGCCGATGCAGAAGATTACCTTCAGTCCGCTGTTTATTGCAAGTAAGGTTTTTTTGCTCAGCAGCTTATCATCTTCATGGTAGTAGGTCCTTCTTTCGGAATGTCCGATAATCACATATTCAGCACCTGTGCTTTTTATCATCCATGCAGAAACTTCGCCAGTATAAGCTCCTGAAGCTTCTGAGGCACAGTTCTGAGCGCCAAGGGCAACTTTCCCGTGCTTTAGGATATCGGAGGCACCTGCAAGATGAATAAAGGGTGTGCAAAGGATAACCTGTGCCTTTCCGGAAGGTTTGTCCTTAAAGTATTTATCAATTGAGGCTGTAAATTTCAGGCCTTCTGCCAGATCCATATTCATTTTCCAGTTCCCGGCAACAATCTTTTTTCTCATAAAATTCAATTTTTAAAAAGTAATAATATTTAAAGGTACAAATCATTTATTCTTTTCCGACATTACCATGAAAACTTTACCTTGGCAAATTGCCAAACCATTCTTTGTCAGGGCAATTAGCAGCTGACCATTTCCCTATAATAGTTCCATCCTTCAGGAGAATATATCCCGGATTTGCCCTAATCATTGTTTTCAGTGTTGTCTCATCTACGGAACAGAAAGTCAGGGTGCTGTCATAGCTTCTTCCCTCATCGCTGCCTGAAGCTGTAAGTATCAAAAAGTCAATTCCGTTGCTCATGCAGAATCTTCCAAGTTCAAATCCTTCAGAGAGCTTTCCTCTGCCGGCTTCCCTGAGCTTTTTAGAGATCATTAATACCGTGTAGCCTTCTTTTTCTAATACTTTCTGGGTCAGATCATCTCCCTCAGGTCCGGTAATGGAAAAGTCATGAATGGGAGGCTTGTAACCTTTCCTGAGAAGAACTGATTTCTGATCGACAAATTTCCAGGAAGTATCATTGGCCGGATAGTTACTGAGGGTAAACTCCTTTTTGATCCCATCCTTTTCATAGATAAAAGATGTTTCATATACATCGGCAGGGGCGCCTTCAGGAATTACCATTTTATCAGCAATCTTAACTTCAGTTTTATATGGAAGAAAATCTATTACGGGAAGGTACTTCAGATTGAAAATAGCAAAAAGAATTAAGAGAGCGGCAGCAGCACCAACTGCCATCCATTCTGTTGATGTTTTGAAGTTCTGTTTTACATTTTTTCTGTTGGCAAAAAGGATAATTACAGCGCCCAGCAAAATTATATTCTTCCAGAAAGTCTGCCAGTTGGAAAGGTGTACTGCATCTCCAAAACATCCGCAGTCAGAAACCGGATTTGTTAATGCCAGAACTAATGTTAGTGGAGTAAAGATCAACATCAAAAGCAATGAGGCAAGGATTCCGTTCTTCTGCCTGAATCCGGTAAGAACAGAGAATCCTGCTATAAATTCAATCGTGCAGAGTAATACCCCCAATGGCAGGCTGAGGTTGTTGAGAACACCGAGATTAAATGCTTCGAAATAGTCATGAAACTTATATGCCGATCCCAGTGGATCAATTGCTTTGACAACTCCGGAGAATATAAATACCAGTCCGACAATTATTCTGCTTAAAGATCTGAGTATTTTCATTTCAGATGAATTTTCTGTTTTTCAGTATCACTTTTATAAGTTCAAATATCTCATGCGGAGGAAGCATGGTCTCTCCTGAACCGCTGCAGTTTACGACTGCCAGCCTGTTGTCTGTAAGCGAAACTCTGAGATAGATATCCCTTACCGTTTTTTGAAATTCCAGGCTCTCTTCATGAATATCCCTCGATCCGTTAAGATAACTCCTGTCCTCACCTGTTCTGTTGCCTGAAAGCTTCTTCTCTGTAAATGCAAACGGGACATCAAGGAAAATGTTCAGATCAGGACGCGGAATTAAAAAATGTTCAAATTCAAGTGAGAGTATCCAGTTCATAAGCTTTTCCTGTGCAGGTAACTCCTTAAGTTTGGCACACTGATATGCAATATTGGAGTAGGTATATCTGTCAAGAAGTACAACCTTCTCCTCATTAAGCCATTTCTTTATCATCACAGAGGCATCTTTCCTGTCACCGGCATAAAGCATAGCTACCAGATAGGGATCAACATCCCCGATCGACCCAAATTCTCCCCTGAGAAATCTTGCGATAAGCTCCCCGAAATACGGGGCTTCTGTTCGTGGAAAATGCAGATATTCACAGTTATAACCCTTATGTGAAAAGTATTCATGCAATAGTTTTATCTGGGTGGATTTACCAGCTCCATCAACACCTTCAATAACAAAAAGCTTCATTTGCTTATCTCTTTCATTCTGTACAAATGTAATAACCACGCACCAAAGAAGAAAATCTGACAGTGTTATTGTTCAAAGAATCATGCATTATGATCCTTCCTGCCCCGTCCCTGCGGAATTTCAATATTAGAATCTGTTTGTCGTAGATGATAATGACTGAAACATCATTTTCAGGCTCCTTATACTGACGGCTTTGCTCCTGAGAGTATAGCTCCGTCTCCTGTTGCGGGAGCCCGAAAGGCCTTCTGAGGTTTATTCCCGGCGGATCTTGGGAAGAGGGCTCTGACAGGCTAATGAAATGTTCTTTGCAATTGGTGTATGTAATAAATTCATTAATTTCGGCAAATAATCAGATAAAGTGCTTTCAAAACAGAGATATATCAATTGCAGAGGAAAACTGATCGACCTTGAGATCCCAAAGGTGATGGGAATATTGAATATTACCCCAGATTCATTTTTCAGAGGAAGCTGCTATAATAGTGATGGAGAAATAATCGGGGCTGCAGGCAAAATGATCTCGGATGGAGCTGCAATGCTCGATGTGGGAGGATATTCATCACGACCCGGAGCATCCGATATATCTCCGGAAGAGGAGGGCAGGAGAGTGATTGGTGCGATAAAACTTATAAGGCGGGAATTCCCTGATTCAGTGATCTCAGTCGATACTTTCAGGTCGGATATAGCCCTGAGGGCAGTTGAGGAGGCTGGGGCCGATATGATAAATGATATTTCAGGAGGAAACGCAGACAGCGATATGTTTTCAATTGTTGCAAGAGTGAATGTTCCCTACATTATGATGCATATGCAGGGAGAGCCTGCAACAATGCAGAACAACCCTGTTTATGATGATATCATTGCGGATATTCTGAAATTTTTCGCGGAAAGGATTTTCAGGCTGCGATCAGCAGGGGTGAAGGATATAATTGTTGATCCAGGCTTTGGTTTTGGTAAGACTATTATGCATAACTTCGAGCTGTTGAGACGCCTTGATGATCTGAGCATAACCGGATTACCTTTACTGGCAGGTATCTCCAGGAAGTCGATGATCTGGAAGACGTTGGGTATTAAAGCTGATGATGCTCTGAACGGCACTACTGCATTACATTCATTAGCTCTTTTCAAAGGAGCCGATATTCTGAGAGTCCACGATGTTAAGGAAGCCATCCAGACTATTCGGTTAATTGAAAAATTAAAAACATAATCAGATGCCTTTTAATATTACAACACTTGATATAATTGATATAGTACTGGTGGCGTTTATTATGTTCCAGATCTACAGACTTATAAGGGGCACAGCAGCATTCAGCATCTTTATCGGTATCTTTTCCATCTATCTCTTCTGGCTTGTTGTAAAAGCACTTAATATGGAACTCATTACCACCCTGCTCGGACAGGTTATGGGTGTAGGGGTAATTGCTCTGATTATAGTGTTTCAACAGGAGCTTAGGAGATTCCTGCTCGTTATTGGCAACAGGTATATTTTCAGACAAAGGTTTCGCCGGGCAGATTTTTCTTTCCTGTCAAGGAGGAGCAGAGCAGTACCCGTGAGGCCGAGGAGATCGTCAGAGCCTGTGAGTCAATGGCTTTAAAAAAAACGGGGGCTCTGATAGTCATCGGACGAAAAAGCAGTCTTGACCTGTTTACCGAGGCCGACGAGATACTTAAAGCACAAATCAGCGCTGAATTACTTGAGACAATCTTCTTTAAGAATACCCCCCTTCACGATGGAGCAGTCCTGATTGAAGGTGATATCATACTGGCAGCAAGATGCCCGCTGCCTGTTACCGATCAGGTCGCACTGCCCCCTCATTTTGGTATGCGCCACAGAGCAGCAGTAGGGATGTCGGAACATTCTGATGCACTTATCGTGGTAGTTTCCGAAGAATCCGGATTTATCACAGTTGTTGACACAGGGGAGATCAGAGAGAATATTACTCCCAATGAACTGAGAAATATTCTTCTTATGGAGAAGATATGGTGATCGGTAATCGGTAATCGGTAATCAGTGATCGGTAATCAGTAATCAGTAATCAGTAATCAGTAATCGGTAATCTGAAATATCGAATACCGAATACCTTCTACTTACCGTCAACCATAATCGGAAGGCCCTTTCCGTTAGTCATCAGTATTAATTTGGCATTAGGTGAATTTGAAATAGCCTTGATCATTTCATATTGAAGCAGCCTATCACTCAGTCCTGAGCTTAAAATCTTCTGGTAATCAGCAATACCCTGGGCTTCGACTCTTTTACGTTCGGCTTCCTGCCTTTCCTTTTGAAGTACAAAAGTCATCTTCTGTGCATCCTGCTCCGCATTAATTTTTGATTCAATTGTGGCTTTCACCGACTCAGGAAGTGTAATATTCCTGACAAGCAGTTGTTCCAGGATAAGTCCTCTCTCTTTGAAATTCGACTCAATGGTTGAGAAGATCCTTGCCTGGAATTCATCTCTTTTTGTTGAATACAAGGCTACTGCGTCATAGTATACTGCATTATCCCTGATCTTGGTTCTGCAGATTGGGCGGACCAGTACATTCCTGTAGTCAGTTCCAACTTCTTTAAGAATCCTCGGAGCTTCATTCGGAAGAACTTTATATAATACCGTCAGATCAACTATTACCTCCAGTCCGTCTGCTGATAAAACCCTGATCGCATCATCGCCCTGCCTTGTTCCTTCATCGGTAACACCTGACATTGTGTAATTCTCTGTTTTTATATCAAACATTACAACCTTAACCAGAGGATTAATTATATTCAGTCCGCTCGAGAGAATATTGTCATTTACTTTTCCAAAGAGCTTCTGAACGCCGACCTCTCCGGGTTCCACCTGTACCACAGCTGCAGTGGAGAATCCAATTAGTGCAACTACAATTCCTACTGTTGTGACAATAGTTTTATACTTTCGCATTAGCGGATCCGTTTTGGCCATTACAAATCCGAGTACAATAATTACGATTCCAATTAAGATGAGAGACATAGTTTTAATGTTTTAAAGGTTATTTTTTCTCTTTTAACAAGCAGCTAAGATAATCAGAATTTTTTTGATATTAATTGGATTCATAGCCGACAGTCTGGCTTTACCTGACGAAAGCTAATTTACTTTTACCCAGATCCTTTGATACGGAGACGGCAATTCCCCTCTGATCTTTATCATTGACGGCACAATAGAAATGGTATACAATTCCGTTCCATTTGACAATGAACGGTTTATGAGCATATTTGCTGTCATAAGGCTCAGAAGCTTTAATAATGTTTACTCCTTCCAGTCTGTCCAGTTAATAAGATCATAGGAACATGCGAACCTGTTGAATGCTCCGTCGCTGCCATCTTTATTCCAGAACGCGCCAAAGTAAAACATGACCCATATTTTGCCAATCTGCCGGATAAGCGGATCTCCTGTTATACCACGGTAATGGTTGAGTACAGGGTCTCTCATGAATCGTTTCCAGTGCACCATGTCATCAGATATAGCCATTCCTATTCTTTCTGCATTATGCCCCTCGCTGAGACTGTCTCCGTAGGCATTGTAAAACATAACAAATTCATGACCAGTTGATTTCTGCCGGTCTCTTATCACAGTGCTCTTATAGAGTTTAATATTCTCCCACCATCTTGAATCGCTGTCCTCTGATGTTAATACAGGATTTTCAAGGCAGTTCCATTCATGGAATTTTGACGGATCATTCTCAGTAAAAGCCATTCCGATCGAGAGAAGGCCCTCCTCATACCCTGTATTTTTACCTCCCAGGTATGACATCCAGTACTTGTTATCGTATTTCTGCAGTCGGCCCTTGCCACCCCAAGTATAATCCTGCAGGGCAGGATAACCAGCTTTCTGGCTGCGGTCCCAGCGCGAGGTATCCTCAGGAAAGGACAAGATCCTGCCGGGCTTTTCCCAGTCTAAGAGGTTATTGCTTTTAGCTATCCATGTTTCATAACCAGTGCCGTCAAAAACAATATAAGTCATATACCAGTTCTCCTCATGCCGGAAAATGAACGGGCAGTCAAGCTTCCTTGAATTATCATCAGGTATCATTACCAGCCCATATTTATACGGGGTTTTTGTTTCATTGTAAATGCTCTGCATATCATAATCAGTCACTGTTTTATTCTTCGTCTGTGAGAAGCTAAAACAGGAGATAAGTCCTGAAATAAATGTTAATAAGAACCTGTTCATATTATTGGGCTTTATCTCCTGTAAAATTATATTTTCTTTTGTCAAAGATTTTAACTTTATGGTTTTAATAAATGCATTAAATGGTTAACAGCCGCGGCAAGGATCAAAATATTCTGATTACAGGAGGTACATCAGGTTTAGGACTGGAGCTCGTCCGTTTTTTCCTGAAACAGGGATATAACGTTTTTGCCACCGGAAGGCAAAAGGTCAGTTTAATCGGATTTGAAAGCAGGTTCACCCTCCTGAATATTGATTTCAGTGATCTTAAAGAGGTATCAACAGGAGTAAAGACAATATGCACTAATCATTCCTTCAGCCTGGTAATAAACAATGCAGGGATACTTAGCCCTCCTTCGTACACTGAGACAGCTGATGGTTATGAGTATACTTTTCAGGTAAATTTTCTTGCCCATCTGCTTATCAATGAAATTATTGTAAACAGTATTAATAACCGGCATAAAATAAAGATAGTAACCATAACATCGCCTGTATACAGATTTGCATCCCTTCACCCAGGCATTGAAAAAAATGAAAAAAATTACAGACCAATGCGTTCATATTCAACATCAAAGCTCTGCCTGGCGATGATGCCTGATTTGCTTTCGACAAGGTATAATGATGCTGCACTTATGTGCTTCAGTTTTGATCCGGGGACATTCAGCTCTGGAATTTACAGGATGCAGAAAAGGTGGTTCAGAGCTCTTTACAGGGTCGCAGCACCATTTATGAGAAGTTCTGCGGGTGTTGCAAAAGTACTGGCAGAACTGATTTCAGAAGATGAAACTGTATCTGGCAGGATATATGACAGATCAAAAAATATAAGAACATTTCCTGAAATGGATACTTCTCAGAAAGCTGCCTTTACAGAATCGTGTTATGCCCTTATTGATCGGTTTCTGAAATGACTGCCAGGGAAAATTTTAATTCCGTTAAAAGGCTTTTATATTCTCATTTTTTATAACTTTTGCGTCTAAAAATTTAACAAATCTGTATATGAAAAAAAATGCTTTCCTCTTCGTTTTAATAATAGTTATCATTAGCCTTTCAGGATGTAAATCCTCCAAAGATCCTTCCAGCTGGAGCAGCAGCGAGATTGATGGCTGGTTTGCGAAACATGAATGGCTTAATGGCTGGACAGTTGCGCCTGACGCCTCAATAAATAAAAAGGAGTTTGTGGCTTATTACTTTAAGAATAAGGAGAGATGGGATAAAGCCTTTGCTTTTCTTAAAGATAACGATCTTACAAAATTAGAGGTTAAGCGATATGACATAGACGGAGACAATCTCTATGCATCTGTCAGTGAATCGATGACAAAGAATGAGGAGGACAGCAGGTTTGAAGCTCATCATAAGTACATAGATATACAGCATGTTATTAATGGTGCCGAGCAGATGAGCATTACTCCGCTTTCTGATAAAAAAGAGGAACTGGTACCGTATGATCCTGCCAAAGACGTTGAATTTATGACAGTTAACGCTACTTCCAGTTATGAGGCCACTCCTGATAATTTTTTTATCTTTTTTCCATCTGATATTCACCGCCCCAGTGTGAAAATCGGGGAGAATAAATTAGTCCGTAAGGTGGTTGTAAAGGTGAAAATTGATTAGAGCCTGTTATTATTAGTGTTTTTGGTCTCTTTGATCGTGTTTGCAGGCAGGTATGATCAGCTCGCTTTTATATAGAGGTAATGCAGCAGCAGAATCTGAACAATATGCTGGTTTTCACGTTTGTGTAGAGAATAGAAGATATCGATGACGACATTATATGATCTCGCTGAGGGAGAAGAGGGGATAATTCTGAAGATCAAGGGAAGGGGACAGTTCAGGCAGCGGCTTTCTGAAATGGGATTTGTTGTAGGAAAGAAAGTTTCGGTAATAAAAAAAGCACCTCTTAGGGATCCTGTTGAGTACAGGATTATGAATTATCATATCACGCTAAGAAACAGTGAGGCGCAGCTTATTGAGGTTGAAAGGGGAAGCATATCGAAAGAATTCCACACCTCCAACGGAGTCCTCTTCAGCGAAGATTCAAATGGTTCGTGGCTCGAAAAATCAAAAAATATTCAGGTTGCCCTTATCGGTAATCCCAATTCCGGAAAGACAACTCTTTTTAACTATGCCTCAGGGTCAAAGGAAAAGGTAGGGAACTACTCCGGCGTCACAGTTGAATCTAAGGAAGCCTTCTACCGGCAATCAGGTTATAATTTTTCCATTATTGACCTGCCCGGGACCTATTCCATTAAGAGCTATTCTCCGGAAGAGATCTTTATAAGAAATTATATTTTTGACAATAAACCTGATATTGTAGTAAATCTTGTTGATGCTTCCAATCTTGAGAGGAATCTTTACCTGACAACCCAGCTTATTGATATGGGTGTTCAGATAGTCATTGCACTGAACATGTATGATGAACTGGAAAAGAAAGGAGATGTACTGGATTATATCTCTCTTGGAAAATTACTTGGGGTGCCTGTCATCCCTACTGTCAGCTCAAGAGGTAAAGGTATTAAGGAACTGTTTGAAAAGATAATTGAGGTGTATGAGAGTAAGGATCCTACTGTACGGCATATTCATATCAATTACGGGACAGAAATAGAAACCTCCATTTCGGAGCTTCAGTCAAAGATAAAAACAGAGGAGAACAGGTCTTTTACCAATATTATTTCTGCAAGATACCTGGCGATTGAACTTCTGGAAAATGATACGGAGTATTCAGAAAATATTTCACGTTGTGTCAATTCTGCGGAGATAATAGAAACTGCAAAAAAAGAGTATATCAGGCTTGAGAAACTCTACTCGGATCCTATAGAGACTGTAATCACAGACCTTCGTTACGGCTTCATTTCAGGTGCGCTGAAGGAAACGCTTAAAGTCAATAAAGTTGAAAGGGTAAGGAAGACAAAACTAATAGACAACTATCTTACAAACAGATATCTGGGGATTCCTATTTTTGTTTTTTTTATGTGGCTGACCTTTTTCACAACTTTTAAGCTGGGAGGTTATCCTAAATCGTGGCTCGAAGCAGGTATTGTAAGGCTTTCAGTTCTTACCGGAAGTATTGTGCCTGACGGTATAGTCAAAGATTTTTTAATTGATGGAATTCTGGGAGGAGTAGGAGGGGTAATTGTCTTTCTTCCTAATATTATCATACTGTTTTTGTTCATCTCATTCATGGAGGATACCGGATATATGGCACGGGCAGTTTTTATAATGGACAAGCTCATGCACAAGATCGGCCTTCACGGTAAATCCTTTATTCCCCTTTTCATGGGGTTCGGCTGCAATGTACCGGCAATAATGGCTACGAGGATTATCGAGAGCAGAAGAGACCGTCTCGTAACCATGTTGATAACGCCTTTTATGTCATGTAGTGCGAGGTTGCCGGTATATATTCTTTTTATAAGTGCATTTTTTGCAAATCATCAGGGAACAGTACTCTTATCTCTCTATTTCCTGGGGATTGTATTCGCAATATTATCGGCGTTGCTTCTTAAACGTGTATTTCTAAAATCTGAAGATATACCATTTGTCATGGAGCTGCCGCCCTACAGGGTTCCTACAGGCAGAAGCATTCTGAAGCATGTTGTTTTCAGGACTGAACTTTACCTTAAGAAAATAGGGGGTATCATTTTGATTGCATCAATAATTGTCTGGATATTGAGCAATTTTCCCCGAACAGTAACATATTCACATGATTATTCAGCTGCTATACAGCAAATTGGAAAATCTGATCTTACAGAAAAGGAGAAAGAGGAATCGGTAAATCTCCTTATCGCGGAACAGAAGGCAGAAAAACAGAGCAGCTCATTTATGGGAATTATCGGTCATACTATTGAACCCGTAATGAGACCGCTTGGTTTTGACTGGAGGCTCAGTGTGAGCATACTTTCCGGCCTTGCCGCCAAGGAGGTTGTGGTAAGTACACTGGGAGTAATTTTTCAGGCTGACCCCAATTCCGGAAATAGTTCCCTTGTGAAGAAGATACAGAATCAAAAGGATCCTTCCGGCAAATTGATATTTTCACCTCTTGTAGCTTTTTCATTTATGCTGTTCATCCTTACATATTTTCCATGCATGGGCGTTGTTGCAGCAATTAAAAGAGAATCAGGAGCCTGGAAATGGCCTCTGTTCATAGTTTTTTATACTACCGGCGTTGCCTGGATCCTCTCCTTTATAGTTTATCAGACAGGAAGATTGTTTCTGTGAAACCTGGTATTGAAAAGAGAAGAGGTTGTAACCCGTCTTAGATGACAACGGATTACAACCTCCTTTATTTTTAAGTTGGCTATAACAGGCTAGTTATGATAACCATGGTCATCAAAAAAGATGCTTAAAGCAATATAGTCTACAATATGTTTTGCAAAATACATATTGTGAAGTGATTCCCGGAGTGTCTTTAATTGCTCTCTTACAGGATCGATAAGCTCACTTAACTTCGCGGTGGTTCCATCGTCAAAAGTCAGGAGAATATCTCTTTTCTGGCATACTGACCCACTGGAATCGGAATCGTCGGAGATGATCTCCGCAGCATTTTGCTGGAGCACGCCACCTACAAAGACCTGTATTGAATCGATGCCTGATGATTTCTTTATCTCAACAGCACCTATTGTAAGGTCATATTGTTTCTCCACTCGCATATGATTTCCCATATTCATATGGTTGTCATCCTGTCTTATAAAAATATTACTTTCCTTAAATAGAGTATCATTATCCCTTGTCAGGGAAAATGAAGAAATGGTTGTATCACCATCCTGCCACATCGCAGCGGCACTATACCCGCCGGTGAAGTTGTATCTTGACATGTTTGAGATGCAATCCTCAGATTTGGCGGTGGTAGAAACATCCATACTGCCTGCGTTCTCATCATCCAGGGAAAGATCTGCAGCAAGCCTGTACTCATAATTATGAAACCAGTTCATATAGATATGGTAATCTGTAGCCGTAATTGTAAAGTTGTTCGGATAAACTGTATCAAGAGGTTCATAATAGTGAAGATGTTTCGGATGAAAAACCATTCTCTCAGGGAGATTGATAACCATATTCTCGCTTTCCCCGCTTCTCAGGAACAGTTTAAATGGAGAAAACTCATTTGACCTGAAAACTGTGTCAGGCTGAAAGTCCCATATGCCTGCAACATCACTCATATCAATTGTGTCATTCAGTGAATAGTCTGACTTAGCAGTAGCTTCATTCATTAAAAGAAGCTGATAACCTGCAGATCCTGATATTTTAGAAACTGCACGGTTTATATCCACAACACCCTTTTCAACTGATTGCCTCAGTCCGTTATTGCCTGAGTCTACTTTCGAGCAGCTCCAGGCTATTACTCCCATTATAACAATCATTGATATAATATTCTTTTTCATTGTTGAAGGTATTAGTTAGTAAATTAACTTATAGGTAAAAACAGCTGCAAAGTTACTGCCACTTAAAAAGCAGTGAATATTTAATAATCAAAAGATGATATCTTTTAGTCAAATTAAGCAGGTTTTACAGGCTATTGTTTTACCATCGCATTATATAACGTCAATTTAAGCCAAAAGTTTTGTTGATTGATGTTTTTTGGATCAAGGAGGCTAAAAGGCTTATTTAATGGAGGAATGTAACATCACCTACTTTGTCAAAGTAGTTGCCATCAGCATATCTTCCGGTCACTTTCCAGACATAAACTCCCTGTTCGGCAAGTTTTTTATCATCAAAATAGCCATCCCATCCCTTATTCAGATCATTACTCTCAAAGATCAGGACTCCCCATCTGTTGAAAATCTGAAGTTTATATTCCATAACATTTTCAAAGAAGGGTCTGAAGACATAGTCCATTTCAGGATAGACACCTTCCTGCCATTGGCCTCCGGTGGGCCCTGTTCCATTCCATTTGAAGACATTTGGAAATCTTATATACCCCGTTTTCCAGTCAACAATTACAGGGGTATCCAGAAAAGAGGTGTCGATACATCCATTCACTGATGTAGTAATCAGTGAGACCATGTAGCTTCCCTGCTGCATGTATTTGTGATATGGATTTTTTTCTGTTGAGGTGACTCCATCACCGAATATCCATAAGTCTAATGAATCATAATGGCTGTAATTATAGAATACAACAATCTGTTCATTATTTATAACATTGACGGGGTATGCATTAAATATAGAAACAGGATTCTGGTAAACAGTTATTACACCGTTATGGATTGACTGACCCGTGATATTGGTGACGGTCAGTTTTACATGGTAGTTACCAGGGATATAATATGTATGTGAAGGGTTCTCCTCAGCTGAAAATGTTTGGTCGCCAAAGTCCCAGAGATATGATTCTCCGTATACGCTATTGTTGACGAACCGTACAGTCATTGGAGTACATCCGACAGTGTCGGGTTCAAAGTCAGCAACAGGCATAGGTTTTGTCACCACTTTTATATGAATAGTGTCAACTGCAATACAGCCAAACTTGTCAGGGGCGGTTTGATATTCTACAATATGAGTTCCAATGCCTGCCAAGCCAGGATTAAAGATATTTCCAACGACAGCAACTCCTGAAAATGTCCCTCCGGGCGGAGTGGCTGTCAAAGTCACGGGTGGGCTGTTAAGAAACTGTATTCCTACACTGGCAATATTGATAACAGGAATCGGTACCACAGTAATAATGGTTGTATCGGAGTCTTTACAGTCCTGGTTGATTATATTGTAGCTAATTATATGGTCGCCGGCACCTGCAATTGCAGGGTCGAAAGTATTACCGGTAACACCTTTGCCCGACCAGATTCCGCCAAGATCATGTGCCGTAAGAAATACTATCGGTCCATTGACACAGAGTGTATCCACAGGAGTAATTGTAGCGTCGGGTGTGGCAACTGTAAGTATTGTAGAATCCGAATCGCTGCAGCCAAAACCATCTGTTATTTCATATTTTATTACATGATTACCCGAACCTGCAATTACCGGAGTAAAGACATTTCCAACAATGCCGGGGCCCGACCAGATTCCTCCCGGATCATGTGCCCTTAAAATCATTGGAGGATCCGTAATACATACTAAGCTTATCGGTGTAATAGTGGCATTGGGTGTCCTGACTACAGTAATAATTATTTCGTCATAATCTGAACAGCCATCTGCATTTGTTATGTCGTATCTGATATGATGATTACCAGGGCCGGCGACTGCGGGATTGAAAGTATTTCCTGTAACACCGTTCCCCGACCATGTTCCTCCGCCATCATGAGCTGTCAGAGTGACCGGAGCCGCTTCCTGACATAAGGTGTCAACCGGGGTAATAGTGGCATCAGGGTAGGGTACTATTAAAATTATTGCTGTGGTAACAACCGGAGGATGGTCCCCGTTTGCAGCGTCAACAGGAGGCCCGGGTATATTAGGGTCGTCGTATGGATTACAGTAATTCCAGTTTCGTAAACGCACCTGGAAAAACTGGCCTAACAGTTTATCATTATCAACATTTATGACATCAGACCAAACCCCTGATCCCGTGACCGGTCCTGGCAGCATGATTATCGGAGCTGTGTAGGGAAATACTCTTGGTGTGGAGTTGATTGTGACAGGAGTGCCTGTCATGGTAATGGCAGTTCCATAGATCCACTGTATCCATCTTGTATTGACATTTGGATTATCACGCTCCTGTGGGGGCACACAGTTAAATTGGGTGAGGTCCCTGAAACGTACATCCGCGCCATTACCCAGACATATCGGATAAACCGGAGGACTGATATGCATATGACCGCCATTGTGATTGTCATCATCCCATACTGTTACTATCTGTTCCTGGGACGAGGAAGTACATAAAACACCGTTTACAATAAGCGTGGAGCGGGGATGATAATTGCAGACATTACCACTTGATGTGTAAACCGTGGACGCTGTGGCACTAAAGACCCCAGGAGATGTCTCAGTAGCCGGAACTATTTCAGAAGTGCCGTTATCCCAGTCGTACCGTATTCCTACCGGAGTTCCTGCATTATTTACACCGGTATAGGTAACCTGCCAGTCTACTGAAACAGGTGAACATAATTTATCCGGAAGTATATTGTTAGCCTTCGATAATAGCCGGCAATCCTGCCCGCTGATATTATACGAGATTAAAATCAAGAAAAATGAAAAGAAATAAACTTTCATTCTTTAATAAATTGGTACACCCTTTTTTTTCATTAGCATATGCCAACCCCTCCCGCACTAATCATGACCCAAAAAGCCTGCCGTATTGGACAATAACAAAGAACAATTCAACAAATTTAACAAAACTTTCATGCACATTTGCCGAAAGGCCTGCGCCTGTACCAACAGACCTTCATTTTTATAGTAAACCGGTTTTTATTCAATTAGGTTGCATGCCAGGTAAGATATTTTTTAAATATTGTCAGATATATTGGTTAAGATATAGAATATCACAAAATAAAATCAGAAGAAAGTTATTTAAGATATTCGGTTTTTATATCATAATCCCATTTGTCAAAATATAGATTTCCTCCTTTCCATTCTGCCTCTCCCCTCTGGAAATCGTAAGGTTCACTTCTCATGTACTGTTTAGCAGGGTAAAGGTTACCTGCCAAACCTGCGTTGACTATCATTCTGTAGCTGTCTATCCCGGAAAGAAAATATTCCCTGAGCTCCTTCATTTCAGAATTCTGCAGGTCATATGAAACATCCGATGGGATCCATCCTGTTCCTTCAAAATAAATCTCACACCAGTCATGCAGATTTTCAGAGCCTGGAGGAATCATCCATCCGCTCTGCCATCTGACAGGTACCCCTTTGTACCTTAACATTGACATGTAAAGGAGCGTTTGCATACCGCAGTCACCTCTTCTGTTCTCAAGTACATATCCGGGAATATATGGTATAATTGAATATTCAAGAGCTCCTGTCCAGGGAATATTAGCTTTGAACCACATATATAATTTCCTGGCAATTTCAGTCGGGTCTGCCTCATTGCCAGCTATACTGTCAGCCATCCGATTGACATCACCGGTAAAGACAATCTGTGGTGGTTGCTGTGCTGTGTACTTTTTATAGATTTCCGAATCCATATTATACGGGGCTGCTTTTATTCCTGCAAGGTTAAAGTGCTGTGCAGACGATTCATAACTGAAAGTGATGCGGAATGTAGTCGGTACTCCCTTTTTTGCCTTCTCTTCCATGTAAAGCGTACTGTGAATTGCACTGTCTGGAGAGATAATATATTCTGGGTTGGATGTACTAAGCAGCTTTACTTTTTTCTGTCTTGGAAGATTTGATTTTGGCCATGGCATCCAGCATCTTACAGTTTCTCCTTCAGGTACAGCATCCGGATGAACAGTGATGGTATAGGCTATGTTAACATTTACCGGCAAGACAGGATCGCTTTTCCCCTCTGATAATTTATATGCCTCCTGTGTATGCTTCAGGCGGAATATCATTTCAGGATCTTTTTCTCCATCATCTGACAGGAGATCTTTATCTTCATAGAATTTTTTCAGCAGGAGAAGGTTTGAGACAGTTCGTCTGAAAAACATTTTCCTGCCAATCAATCAACCTGTACTCCAGCCAGCCTTTCTCTTCCCATTTCAGTTTATCTTCTTCTGAATAAGCTCCAACTCTCCTTGCAAGCTGGTCGTTTACAATGTCTTCACTTAAGGCAAAGTCCAGGGCTATCCTCTCAGCTGTCTGCATGAGTGAATCAGCTTTATTCAGCAAATGCTTATCGTCAGGACACAAACTCCGGACTGAATCGGCAAGATGGCGGACCCTTGAAAAATTACCCGCATCCATCTCTTGCTGCATGTCTTTAAATAACATACTGCAATCCTCCTTTGATTTGCAGCCTGACAGAATCATCAGGATCATCAGGACGTGAATGATTTTTATGTTTTTCATAATATTACAGATGTTACAGTAAGATCATTTATTCTGATTATTGTTTCAATTTTGATTTGAAACTGTATTTTCCTGATGCTGTATTGTAAACGGCAAATCCATCTTTCAGTTGTACAAAAGAGATGATCTTCGAATCTTTTATTTTCCTGCCGCTTTCGCTTACATTTTTTTCCGACTCTGCAGGAACCCAGACTGCTGCAGTACTGCCTGCCGGAACAGTAATGTCAATAATAATAGAACCATTATCTTTTCTCCAGCTGATAGCGGCTTTTCCATATGGGGTGATATTCGAATATGAAGCATATTTAAGATCACCTGCCGGTTGCGGTTTAAAGATAATATTCCTGTATCCGGGTCTGTCGGGATCAGGATTCATACCTGCAAGATACCTGTAGAACCATGAAATACCACCACCGAACATCGGGTGATTACGCGATCCGTTCCCGTTCCATTCTTCCCATGTGGTAGTAGCTCCCTGATCAATCCACCACCCATACGAGGGTTGCGTCCTCTGGTTCATTACCTTGTATGCAAGTTCATTAAGTCCGTTTTCAGCCAGAACTTCAAAGAAGAACTGAGTACCGAAGATCCCAGTATCGAGGTGATCTCCGTTTTCATGGATATCCGACTCAAGAGCGCTTATGACTCTTTTTTTCTGATCTTCAGGCAACCCCATCTTCAGGGCAAAGATATTTCCGCCATATTTGCCGTATGTGCCTTTAGCCGGATCAAAATACTTATTCTGAAAGGCCTCTCTCGTTTTGGCAGCCAGAGCATTGAATTCAGCTTCCTCGTCCTTTTTTCCCAGGGCTTTTGCAGCCATCCCGGTCATACTTGCACATCTCCAGAGATAAAATGTGTGTACCATTTCATCAGGAGGCAAATTGGAGGGGGCCACCCAATCGCCAAGGTTAATCCACTGGTTGGGATTTGCCTTATCAGGCGCCTGAGAATACATGATTCCGTTATTATCTGTCCATGTTAACATGTATTTAATATACCCCTTCATTCCTTCGTAATTATTCTTCAGCATACTTAGCTCCCCATAGTGAAGATAATACTCCCAGGGCATAATATTCATAGCTGCACCCCAGGCAACGCCTCCGCCGCATCCTGGTTGCCAAGGAGCTCCGTTGGGTACGTAACCTGTTTCCGGATTCTGTGCTCCGAGGATATCCTGGATCCATTTGGTATAAAAGGTTCTGGCGTCGAAATTATGCATTACTGTGACACAGGCAACCTGACCGTCACCAGTATAAGGCGACCGTTCGCGGTGAGGGCAATCACTGGCAATGCCACCATGCATGTTGTCAGTCTGGCTGCGCCACCAGATCTTATTAATTGTATTGAAGAGGTCATTGGAGCATTCGAATCTTCCTGTAGTCTCAATATCTGAGTAAACTGCCTCTGCCCGGATTTGTTCAGCTTTCAGGTCTCCGGGCCAATTGGTTATCTCCACTTCCCGGAAAACATACCAGGTAAATCTTGTGGCATACGATTCGGGTCCGCCGCCTTTCATTGTATATGAATTATCGCCTACCGGTGATTCACTGATATACTTTATTTCTACCCTGCGTCCGCTTTCCCCCCTGATATTCAGCAGGTGAAGCCAACCTGAGATCTCCTGACCGAAATCTGCCCTGAAATGTCCCTCCCCAAGTTTTTCTATTTTCATGGGTACAAGGCTCTCCATTACCCTGTCAGGTGGTGACATCTGTGCTTTCATAACACCTGCAGGCGCTCTTCTTACGGCTGCCTGATCCCATCCGGAATCGTTGAAGCCGGGTGCGCTCCATCCTGGCTGCTCCATCCTCGCATCATAGTGTTCACCATCATAGATAAGATCCAGCAGAATCGGACTCTTTGATGCTTTCCAGCTCTTATCACTTAAAATAACCTCCTCTGTTCCATCAGTGTAGGTCAGATATATCTGCCCTATAAAACGAGGAGTCCCATATCCCTGAGTCCAGTAGTATCCCGGGTTGTAGAATCCGTTTCCTAGAATTGCTCCAATAACATTTTCTCCTTCATGCAGCAGGTTTTTAATATCGTAGGATAGATACATAACCCTGTATTCCCTGAAATTGTTTCTGATCATCACACCTATAGGCCCAAGATCTCACGTTTATCATATAGTGTCAGATTGGGCGACATTACATCGCTCCCCGCCTTATCACCATTTATATAAAGTTCAAAGAATCCCAGTCCCGTAACATATGCCCGCGCGGAGGCAATCCCTTTATTTATGACTATTTTTTTCCGCAGGTATGGTGCAGGCGGAGGTGTGTTCTCAGAACCTGGCCATCTGTTACCTGCTTTTCCTTCTCCTCCTGGTGACTGTGGTTTTGATAGTATTTCTTCTCCCTGCCATGGTGCACCAATCCATTGTGCTGTCCATTCTTCTTTCTTTAACAGACCCATGCTCCAGAATGCTGGCTCACTCCATTCAGACTTTTTTCCTTTTTTGTCCCATACCCTGACCTGCCACCAGCAGTCCTTGCGAGATACTAAAGGAGTTCCTCCATAGGGGATCCCTGTGGATTCGCCCGAGGTCACCTTCCCGCTGTTCCACAGATCTGCTTTTCCTGAACGCAGAAGGTCGGGAGTGCTCGCAACACGTATCTCCCATGCTGTCTGGAATTGCCCCTTTTCATCATCCCCGGAATTGTTTATCCACGATAACCGGGGATTCAAAACATCCACTACCAGCGGATTTTTAAGATTTTCACAGGTCAGATTAACAGGTGTTACTGATGCCTGCAGTAAACTGGTAAATATTACCAGGAACGAATAAATGGCTAAATACTTTTTCATCTTTTAAAACTAATAAAATAATGGTTGACTATTTCAAAAAAGCCTTTACATTTGAGACAGGTATACTATCCCACCCGGATTCCGGAAGCAGCGATGAAGAAGAACCCGGACATTTACCGGCATAATGAATTAAGGTGAAAGTAATAAGTGCAATGCCCGGGATTCACAACTAATTAGCAAGATAAATTAAAAATGAAAAGCAGAATTTGTTTATTTATTGTTGTTTGTAACCTGATCTTAGGATCATGTTCCGTTAAGAGTACCGATCCGGTAGATTATGTAAACCCCGCTATCGGAGGGATGCCTCCATTGCTTCAACCGACTGTTCCTCTTATATCTCTTCCTAACAGCATGATGCGTATTCATCGTCTTCCGGGAAACTATCAGGCTGAAAAGATATCCGGTTTCCCTTTTCTGCTTGTCGGTCACAGAAATGGGACGGCAGGATTGATCATGCCGTTCTCAGGTAAAGTATCAACATTAAGCCGGAATTGGGCCAGTTACTATGATCATGATTATGAAATATGCAAGCCGTATTACTATTCCGTATGGCTTGAAGATCCTGATATAAACCTGGAATTGACGGTAGCCGAGAGATCATCATTCTATCAAATCGACTGGAACAGAAATGAGCCAAAGAACCTGTTGCTTGGCTTAACCGCAAATGGATCAATTAAAGTTACTGATAACAATACAATTGAGGGATTTGAAATTTACTCTGACAATGTGAAAGTTTACTTCTGCATTAAGACGAGCAGGGATTTTTCATCTGATTCACTCCGGAGTTCCGGCAGCAGCCCTGAAGCAGGTATATCTTCAATTGAAGGTATGAAACCCTCAGTAGTGTTGACATTCGATGTGGCGGTTAAGGAAAAGGTAGGTGTCAAGATGGGAATTTCGTTCATTGATGGTGAGCAGGCAAGGAAAAATCTCATGACGGAAATACCTGACTGGAATTTTGAAGGACTGAAAGCTTCTGGCAGGAATAAATGGAATAAAGCCCTGGGAAAGATTGAGGTAAGGGGAGGGACGACTGATCAGAAAGCTGTTTTCTACACGGCACTCTACAGGACATATGAACGTATGGTAAATATTTCGGAGGGTGGAAGGTATTTTAGCGGTTATGATAACTCGGTACATAACGACAACGATACAACCTTTTACATGGATGACTGGATGTGGGACACCTACAGAGCGGCTCATCCCCTGCATGCACTGATCAACCCCGATCTTGAAAGTCTTAAAATCCAGTCTTATGTGCGGATTTATGAGCAGGGAGGATGGATCCCGTCTTTTCCTATTGTCTCGGGTGATCAGCCCTGCATGAACGGACATCATTCAGCAGCAATAATAGCCGATGCCTATTTTAAAGGGATCAGAGGGTTTGATGTTGAAAAAGCCTATGAAGGGCTTAGGAAGAATGCCATGGAAGCAACAATGCTGCCATGGCGCAACGGACCTATGTGCTCCCTGGATACATTTTATCTTGAGAAAGGATATTATCCGGCATTAAACCCTGGTGAAAAGGAGTCTGTCGCCATGGTACATTCCTTTGAGAAGCGACAATCCGTTGCAATAACACTGGGCCATAGTTATGATGACTGGTGTCTGGCTCAGCTTGCTAAGGCACTGAATAAGAATGATGATTACAGCTATTTTATGAAGCGCGCTCAAAACTTTTACAACCTTTACAATAAGGAGACAGGTTTTTTTGCACCCCGGACTGCTGAAGGAAGCTGGGTAAAGGATTTTAATCCAAAATATTCCGGAGGACTGGGCGCCCGTGACTATTATGATGAAAACAACGGATGGACTTACCTCTGGGATGTTCAGCATGATATTTCAGGTCTGATTAATCTGATGGGAGGAAGAGAGAAATTTGTCAGCAGGCTTGATCAGCTCTTCGTCGAGGAGCTGGGGATGTGGAAACCTGACTACCTGCAGCAATTTCCCGATGCAACAGGTCAGGTTGGTATGTTCGTTATGGGTAACGAACCCAGCCTGCATATCCCTTATCTATATAATTATGCCGGAGCGCCATGGAAGACACAAAAACGTGTACGGATGCTTCTCGACACCTGGTTTACAAATTCCCCAACGGGTATTCCTGGCGATGAAGACGGAGGAGGACTGTCAGGTTTTGTTGTATTCTCAAGTATGGGTTTCTATCCGGTCACACCCGGAATACCGGCTTTTAATATCGGTAGTCCGGTTTTTACAGACGTAACCGTCAAATTAAAGGATAATAAATCGTTCCATTTATCAGCCAAAAAGTCCAGCAGACAGAACAAGTATATTCAGAAAGCAATTCTTAACGGTAAAGAGTGGAATAAACCATGGTTCAGCTGGGATGATATAAAGGAAGGGGGAGAGCTCGTGCTTGAAATGGGAGACCGGCCAAATTATCTTTGGGGCTCAGGTCAGGCTGAAACACCTCCATCAGGACTTTCGGATTAGTCTTTTTCAACCTAAACGTCGTATAGCATGATTGAGTATAAAACAGAGAATGAGCTTAGTCTGGAGGAATTCAGAACGGTACTGGTAAGCTCTACACTTGGACAACGCCGACCCGTTAACGAACCTGAGAGGCTAAGAAAGATGCTTGAGCATGGAAACCTTATTATTACTGCAAGGGACAACGGGAGGCTCATCGGAGTTTCCCGTTCATTAACTGATTATGCCTTTTGCACCTATCTTTCAGATCTTGCTGTGGATGAAGCATATCAGAAACAGGGGATAGGTAAGGAGCTGATCAGACAGACAAAGCTGGCGGCTCCTGCTGCTAAACTGATACTGCTGGCAGCCCCGGCGGCAATTTCATATTACCCAAAAATTGGTATGAAACAATTTCAGCATTGTTATTATATTGATGATATCAATGATCTTAAATAACTACTGAACTATCAGAACCAAACAGTCTCTATGTTTTTAATTCCCCACAGGGTATTATTGAACTGATTTGCCTTCTTCCATTATTACATTGTAGGAATACCCGTAACCAAAATCCTTGTCGAGTGCGATTTTACCCTCAAAGGTTACAGTCTCACCAACAGATACTGTAATGTCAGTTGTTATTGTTAGGTCGAAACCTTCCTGGTTTTCAGTCCCATCCTGGATATGAACCCAGTTCTTCCCCATGATACCACCGTTATATTTTGTTACCTGGCCTTTTACCTTAATTACTTTTCCATCGTAAGCTTTTTTGTCAGCCAGTAGCTTTGCAATTGTTATACAGTCAGCACATGGTTCAATTTTAACATCAGCTTTTGATGTCATAACCCTTGCCATATGTTTATCACTGCCACCCATAGCAGGTGTCTGCTCCTTCTTGTCGAAAGAATCCTTTACTAGTGGGCCAGATCCTGGTCCTTTGCAAAATGTAAACACTAATGTTGCTGTCAATAAAAAGATAAGATTCTTCATCTGATAGTTGTTTATTTATTGATAAGTTCTAAAAATTGTTATTAATTGATAATCTGTATCATATTAAAAACCATATAATACACAAATCCTTTGCCGGAATAGACCTGGCAAAGGATTTGTAAATTATTAAGGTTAGATCAGGATCAATCTATTTAGCTGCCGGATTTGGATGAGCTATCTTGGCAACTGCAGTTTCAAAATTAAACTCCTTGAAGAAAGGGTTTTCTTTATTGTGGCATCCAAGGCAAACGCTCTTTTCAGGGAGTATGAGTCCGCTTTTCATAGCCAGCTCTCTGTTTTTCATGACACTGGGTGATTTGTAGTTGCTTCCGGGTCCATGGCATGATTCGCATGAAACACCTTCCTGAGCGGTAATACCGGCGCGAAGATTAGCCGCAGCTTTGTCAAATGTTGAATGGCACTTCAGACATTTTGCCTCTTTAGCAGGATCTGCGATACCATTCTTCTTTGCATAATCAAGAGAGGCCTGGTTTGAAAGGGTTTTCATAGCCTGGGCATGAGGATCTTTCAGCCATTTACCATACTGGTCGCCTGTTGCAGGTTTGTTATGACACATTTTGCACTTGTCTGCTCCGATATATTTGAAAGTTTGGGCTGAGAGCGTATTCACCAGCAACAATGTGATACAAATCAAAATTAAATTCTTCATGACGAATTGTTTTGGTTAAAATTAAAATAAGTCAATAATCATACCATAGTTTCCTGTGCAAATATAATAAAATAGATTTACCGGTAATTGAAAATTACAAAAAGCAAAACCTCATATAGATCATATAAATCATATTCTTATTTTATAAACTTCAATCAGTTAATTGATTTATTCTTCTGTAATGCTTACTTTTGCACGCCCTTATTAAAACAATGATTTCGTTATAAAGGCGTCATCCTCATATTTATGGATTTAAAGAGTGAAATAAAAAAGCGGAGGACCTTTGCAATTATCAGTCACCCTGATGCAGGAAAGACTACTCTTACAGAGAAGCTTCTGCTGTTTGGTGGTGCTATACAGACTGCAGGTGCCGTCAGAAGCAACAAGATCAGGAAAACCACCACTTCTGATTTCATGGAGATTGAAAAACAGCGTGGTATTTCCGTGTCAACATCCGTAATGGCTTTTGATTATAATAATATTAGAGTAAATATACTTGACACTCCTGGTCATAAGGATTTTGCAGAAGATACATTTCGTACACTTACCGCAGTTGACAGTGTAATACTTGTAATCGATTCGGTCAAAGGAGTTGAGGAACAGACCCGTAAGCTCATGGAAGTCTGCAGGATGCGTCATACACCGGTAATGATTTTCATCAACAAGATGGACAGGGAAGGACTTCATCCCTATGATCTGCTGGATGATCTTGAAAAAGAGTTAAAAATTGCCGTATGTCCTTACACCTGGCCTATCGGAAGCGGGAAGCAGTTCAAGGGTGTTTATAACCTTTATAAGAAAGATGTACAGATCTTTGCCTCTGATAAGAACAGCATTCCTGAAAGTCTGATAAGTACCAGGGATATTCTGGACCCCAGGCTCAGGGATTATGTTGGTGAAGATAATATCGAAAGATTGTGGGAAGAGATAGAATTTGTGGGTGATATGTTTGAAACATTTAATATGTCGCTCTACAGGGAAGGTTACCTGGCTCCGCTCTTCTTCGGAAGTGCACTCAATAATTTCGGTGTGCTTGAATTGCTCGAGACATTTCTGGAGATTGCACCATGTCCGGGAACAATACAGGCATCAGAGAGACCGGTTGATCCGGCTGAAGAAGCTATGACAGGCTTTGTTTTCAAGATACATGCTAACCTTGATCCCAATCATCGTGACAGGATAGCATTCATGCGTATATGTTCCGGCAGATTCGAAAGGAACAAGTTCTATTTTCATACCAGGTCAGAGAAAAAGATGAGGTTTTCTTCTCCTGCAAGCTTTATGGCAAATAATAAAAGTATTGTGGAAGAAGCTTTTCCCGGCGATGTTGTCGGATTATACGACAGCGGGAATTTTAAGATAGGTGATACCCTTTCGGAGGGTGAACTGCTTCACTTCGAAGGTGTTCCCAGTTTTTCTCCTGAGATCCTCCGGGAAGTTGTCAACCTTGATCCTTTAAAAACAAAACAGCTCGAGAAAGGGGTACGGCAAATGACTGATGAGGGCGTCGCCCAGCTCTTCGTTCAACAACCAGGTAACAGGAAAATAATTGGTACTGTCGGAGAACTGCAGTATGAAGTGATCAAATTCCGGCTTGAGCATGAATATGGAGCCAAATGCAGTTTTTCGCATCTGCCATATGTCAAAGCCTGCTGGATTACCTCAGACAATAAAAAAGAGATGGATGCATTTTTCTCAAGGAAATATTCGTCAATAGCCTTTGATAAGGAAAATAACCCTGTATTTTTTGCGGAAAGTGAATGGGTTCTTAAAACAGCTAAAGATAATTTTCCTTCACTTACCTTTCATAATACATCGGATTTTAAAATGAAAATAAACAAAAAAATATAAGTTAAAGGTCTTATTTACAGCTTTAAATCGAAAAAAAACCTAATTTTGCAGAAGAAATATTATTCTCTGTTAGTGAATTGGGTGAATGAAGATCTACATCAAAAATATGGTTTGCATCCGATGCAAAATGGTAGTTAAATCGGAACTCGAGAAACTGGGATTGCATCATACAAGGGTTGAATTGGGCGAAACAGAAGTTTTGGAAAATATTTCCCCCAACAAGCTGAAACTCCTGAATAATGCTCTCAGTAAGGCCGGCCTCGAATTGATGGATGATAAGAAAAGCATCCTTGTAGAGAAAATAAAATCGATAATTATTGAACTTGTACATTATTCTGATGACCAGATCAAGGTAAACCTCTCTGATTACCTGAGTGAAAAATTGCATCATAACTATTCCCACCTTTCCAGTCTGTTTTCCGAAGTCAAAGGGACTACAATTGAACACTTTTACCTTGCCCACAAAATTGAAAAAGTGAAAGAACTGCTTGTCTATGATGAGCTGAATCTCACCGAAATAGCCTTTAAGCTCCATTACAGCAGTGTAGCCCATCTTTCAAACCAGTTTAAGAAAATGACCGGTCTTACCCCCTCTCACTTCAAAAAAACTTAAACACAAGAGGCGGAATACTTTAGTGAATATGTAAATTATGTAACATATTCCTATAGTTGTGTAACACTTCCCTCAAAAAAGGCAGGACCTTTGCATTGTAATTTTTTTACATTTATAAAATGGAAAATGTAGATGTTGAAAAGTCCACAGCTCATATTATTGTAGAAATCATAGAATATGTTGCTGATTCTGTCGTCATTAAAACAATTTTAAGGAAAACGACAGGAAGTATTAGTGTGGTCTCGATTGACAGGGGGGAAGGATTATCTGAAAGAACAATACCATTTGATACATTTGTTCAGATTATAGATGGTAAAGCTGAGATTGTGATTAATGGAATATCGAATTTCCTGGATACAGGACAATCAATAATTATTCCGGCTCATTCAGCAAATACCGTAAAAGCAAACGAACGATTCAAAATGATTTCCACTATTATTAAAAGCGGATACGAAAAAATACCACAAATCTGTTCTGAATGGGTTGTTGTTTTGTTATACTATAATGCATGTGGGAATTATGTAAATATTTGGAAAAATTGTGTAACTGAGAAGGGTTCTTCGGGTCATAACTTTTCACCGGCAAATAATATATTAAATTCAACTTGAAAAAAGACCACCACCACGCCTTCCTTATTTGGATTGATATAATCAATATTGACCTGCTGGTATATCTGCAATATCCTTAAAAGCAAAACACCCTTTGAAAATATATATCAAATATATGGTGAGCATGCGCTGCAAAATGGTAGTGAAGGAAGAGTTGAAAAAACTCGGTCTTCACTTTATTGTTGTTGACCTGGGCGTAGTGGATATTATGGAGGATATTAATGCAGAGCAGCGGGAACAGATAAGGATTGCCCTGAGGAGTTCAGGACTCGAACTGATGGATGACAAGAAAGCTGTCATAATCGAAAAGATCAAGACAGCAATTATTGAAATGATTCATTATAAGGATGATTTGATAAAAGTTAATTTTTCAGATTATTTAAGTGAAAAATTAAACTATGATTATACTTACCTGGCTAACCTTTTCTCTGAAATACAGGGAACTACAATTGAAAAATTCATAATTGCACATAAAATCGAAAGAGTAAAGGAACTGATAATTTATGATGAACTGAACCTTACGGAAATTGCATGGATGATGCATTACAGCAGTGTTGCGCATTTATCAAATCAGTTTAAGAAAATTACTGGTCTCACTCCATCACATTTTAAATCATTAAAAACTAAAAGAAGACAGGCAATTGAAGATGTTTAGCTTCAGTAGCACAAGTATTGCGAATCGTCAATCTACAATTATTATTTCAGGGAGTACTTTTTCAAAAAGAATATCATGGAAGCATTTAAAAGAGAAGAATCAAGGTACGCAAGAAGTCTTATTGAAGCCAGTCTTGATCCGCTTTTTACTATCAGTCCGGACGGGAAAATAACTGACATTAACAATGCATCAGTAAACATGACAGAAATGTCGAGGGAGAACCTGATCGGTACCGATTTCTTCGACTACTTCACTGAACCTGAGAAAGCCCGTGAGATTTACAAACAGGTTTTTGCACAGGGATTCGTGGCAGATTATCCTTTAACAATCTCTGACGGTAAGCTTACGGATGTATTATTTAATGGTTCAGTATACAAAGATGAGCATGGGAGAGTAATAGGTGTAGTTGTTGTGGCCAGGGATATTACTGATCATAACAGAATTGAAGCGGAGCTTATTGAGGCTAAAGTGCAGGCTGAAATGGCGACCATGCTCGCAGAAGAGGCAAAATCCAGAGCTGAAAAAGCTGCAAAGACAGCTGAAGATGCAGTAAAATCCAAACAACAGTTTTTATCAAATATGAGTCATGAGATACGTACTCCCATGAATTCAATTATAGGGTTTACAAAAGTGCTCCTGAAAACAAATTTAACCGAACGGCAAAAAGGATATCTAACTGCAATAAAAATGAGCGGTGATGCTCTGACCGTATTGATTAATGATATCCTTGACCTTGCAAAGGTAGATGCCGGTAAAATGAATTTTGAGCAGATCCCTTTTAAGATGTCAGCTTCTATATCAACGATGATTCATGTTTTTGAAACCAAATTCCTTGAGAAGAATTTACGGCTTATAAAAAAATATGACGAAAATATTCCGAATGTACTTGTTGGTGATCCCGTTCGTTTGCATCAGATTATTCTGAACCTTGTCAGTAATGCCATAAAATTCACTATTGAAGGGGAGATAACAGTGAGTGTTAATTTATTAAGTGAGGATGAAAAGCAGGTAAAAATTGAATTTATTGTTCAGGATACAGGAATCGGAATAGCGAGTGAAAAAATAGACCACATTTTTGAGAACTTTCAGCAGGCAACCAACGAAACGTCAAGGCTCTACGGAGGCACCGGTTTGGGACTCGCAATTGCCAAGCAATTAGTAGAATCACAGGGAGGAACAATAAATGTAATCAGTACAATAAATAAAGGTTCCACCTTTAGCTTTGTCCTGCCTTATAAGAAAACTGAAGCTGAAGCTGAATCAGATCTTGAGACACTGGAACTGGTTGACGATTTAAAAGGTATAAGGGTACTGGTAGTTGAGGATATAGCGCTCAACCAGTTGCTGATGAAAACACTTCTCGACGATTTCGGATTTGAATATGATATTGCAGGTAATGGAAAAATAGCCATCAGCATGCTGGAGGAAAAATCGTATGATATTGTTCTCATGGATCTCCAGATGCCTGAAATGAATGGCTTTGAAGCAGCAAAACACATACGTTCCGTATTGAAAAATCAAATCCCCATAATCGCGTTGACAGCTGATGTGACAACGGCTGACCTGGACCGATGTAAGGCAATGGGAATGAATGATTATATTTCAAAGCCTCTTAATGAAAGAACTTTATACGGCAAAATAGTTGATCTGCTAAAAAAGCAGGCATCCTCAACAGGGATCCGTTCAGTGGTGGGCAAAACAAAATGCGTGGATCTGACCTACTTATACAAACGAACAAAGGCCAATCCTGATTTAATGATGGAAATGATAGAACTGTACCTGGAACAAACCCCGTCACTTATCAGTAAAATGAAAAAAGCATTGTCGGATAAAGACTGGGATTCACTCTATACAGCAGCTCATAAGATAATTCCTTCATTTTCAATAGTGGGTATCTCTAAGGAAAATGAGGACGTTGCCAGGCAAATCCAGAAAGATGCATCCGCGAAACAAAACCTTGATGAAATTCATGGACTGGTCAATCAGATTGATTCGATCTGCTCAAAAGCCTGTGAAGAGTTGAAAGAGGAGTATGATTACATAAAAAGAGCCAACCAATGACGAACGAGAAAAAAATACTAATTTTTCTGGTTGATGATGATGTATTATTTTTAAAATCCCTTGAGATTGAATTCACTGGAAATACTGAATCCGATATCATGACCTATGGTACAGGAGAACTATGTATCGATAGTTTATCACTGCATCCTGATGTTATAGTTTTAGATTATTATCTCAACAGTGTTGATAGTAGTGCCATAAATGGGTTGGAAACTCTCGACAGAATTAAATTAATACATCCGGAGATTCCAGGTTATTATGCTATCCTCACAGGACAAGATCGATGTAGCTGTCAATTGTATGAAACACCAGGCTTTTGACTATATAGTAAAAAGTGAAACTGCTTTCCTGCGGTTACAACGCGCTATTACTACAATCTTTCACTATCAGAAAATAGAAAAAGCCTTGAACTGGTATATGGAGAAGATGTAGTTGCTGCAGGTGTGAATGATGTAACTCTTGTCTCCAATTGTGTAATGATTTCGTTCATTTAAGGCCCCACCTTTGTATTGTGAAAATTTATTCACAATTAATAGTTCACAAAATGGGGACAAAAGAAATCTTACAAAAAGCCGTTCAAAACGGATTCAAAGCTGATCCGTCACCGAATGCATCCAAAACCAGTTTTGGCAAAAGAATCAGCAGTCATCTGAAAAAAATAGTTTTTGCAGCCAGTCTGGCCGGAACAGCATTAATCGTAAACAGCTGTACTGCCGGATACATGGCGAATGAACCTGCATACGTCCAATATGACAGACCTGCACGTCCAAATAATCTCTCAATATGGATTGATGGTGACTGGAGCTGGAATAACCGTTCACAGCAGTATTACCAGAAAAATGGTTATTGGGATAGCCCCAGACAGGGAAAAACATATATATCAGGTTACTGGCAGTCAACACCCAGAGGTAAAACCTGGTCAAAAGGCCATTGGCATTCAGATGGTAACACAAGGAACAGGCATAATCAGAATCGAAACAGGTATTAGTAAGTGATGGTGCTTTATTCAACAAGTTCAAATTGTAAAGGATTGACCTTCACAGGTCAGGAAGATCAATTTATCTAAGTATCTAAATTAATAATTCAAAAAAATGAGAAAATTACTTTTAAGTATTACAGTAATAGCATTTATGGCTGGAACAGTTACAACTTCTTTCGGGCAGGCTCCTGATAAAGAATCAGTGAAAGCCAGAGAAAATCTGAAGCAAGAGAAAAAGGATGTTGTTGTGGCAAAGCAGGATCTAATTGTGGCTCAGAAAGACTCGGTGTCTGATTATCAGCAGCTTACAAAGGAGTCAAACGACAAATTCAAAACCAATGAAAAGAACATTGCTGATTTGAGATCGAAAATCGTAATAAACAACTCAAAAGATCAGGCTGCTGATCAGAAAAGGTCAGCAATCTGGAACAGAAAAACAATGACCTTAAAAGGAACTGGCTGAATACAAAGTTGAAGGACAAACAAAATTTTCAACTTTTAAAACTAAATTCAACCGTGATCTGGATGAACTTTCAAAAGAATTGAAAGATTTCAAGATAATCTAAAGAATTCAAATGGGCCATAAGGCCTTCTTCCCAAAGGCTGAAATGATCTTCAGCCTTTGTTGTTTTTACAGTACTCTCAATCAGTAACTTTCCGGCTTTCTGACTCTATTTGAATTGCTGCTTTATGGAAGTACCCGGGACATTATAATATTGTAACTTTTAATAAAAATTATGTAATAGCCCATTAACCGTGTTTGTCGATCTTTGTAATGAAGGATTAGTATGATTGTCTGATTCTGGACTGTTTTAAATTTTTTGCGAATTACTTGCCAGCCGGAATAGGTTGAATTAATATATAGAGGGGAATCTGCTTAAATGCATGGCAGATATTCTGATGTCACATGAAGAATGTATTGTACTATCTTCAGGGTTTAGGGTTGATCAATATAAAATCAGGTAAATGCATTAAAAGTGTGGTATCGGGACAATGTGAAAAGCCTCTGAATTTCAGAGGCTTTTTTTGTGGCTATTATCACATTAACCTTTTTCAGAAGAAGTTCAGCCATAAATAATCATCACAGTTAAGATTTAAACCTGGGCACAGTCAGCCTGTCGAGTCTGAATATAAACCTGATCCTGTTCCTGAATGATCCTGTTAAAACATCAATATTTCCGGAAACAACAAGAGGGATATAGATCTCGAAAAAATCCCATATACCTGCTTTAAAGCCTGCTTCAAAGGAAAACATTGCTTTAGGACTATTTCTGGTGCTAAAATCATTCAACGATAAGTTGACAAATGGTTTAACAGGAATGGCTGAGGCTTTTCCAGGAAAATTGCTGGTCAGCGTTACTGAACAAAGCCAATTGCCATATCCAAGGCTGTCACTGACAGAACTCACAAGGCCTCCCTCAGAAAAGGTCATCTGTCTGGACCAGAAGTTTGCAGGGAACCTGCTGAATCGATCAGGATATACACCCTGGTAAAGATATAGTTCTGGGCCACTCCTTGCACCAGCTGAAAATGCATCTATTGGATCTGACGAATTATTCCGAAGCATGATTCCTGAAAAAATTCTTATATCCAGGCCACTGTTCTTTCCGGTGTAACTATGCCTGTAATTTATCTCCAGTGATGTCTTGATATAAGCTTTTCCGGATTCAAGTGAAACAGCGATTTTATATGGATTTATTATTCCGAACCTCTCAATGAGATATCCGCATTGCATATACGACAGAATTGCTGCAGGTTCCAGAGCTTCAATCTGATTCAGGTCAGATGCGGCATAATAGTACCCAAAGAGATTCTGTTTGATTGATTTATCAAAAAGGTCCGATTTTAAAGTGAGGTCTATTCCAATCTTTATTTTATGGTAATTCTGATTTCCGGGTGCTCCAAACTGAGATCCTTCCAGAGTAAAGGTGGCAAGCCTGATAAAATAGTTGTACGGGGTAATATTTAATGATATATTTCCATACCCTGTTATGCCATTTTTATGGAATGAATAGAACGGCATCATAAAATATTTTATTCTTTTTGGGATCATTGTCCCATTGTGTATTGCAGCGCCAATCATAAACCCGTCGACACGATTCCAGTCAAATGCAGGCAGATATTCCAGGTATCTTTTATCGGGATCCTCTATGGTATACAGGAACTGGACCTGAAAAGGATCTGACCTGCGGAATATGCCTCTTGTCCGGATATTGTTGTTCAACCTGTATAATTCAGTCATTTTGTGACCTGGATCGATTTTTATCTCATCGTAATTATTGGGCCCTAAATTGATCCATTTTTTCCCTTTAAAACCCTCGGCCCGGTATTCTGAAACCACTGAATCACCTGTAATCCCTGAAATAAGGACAGGGGCCTGCAATTCCCCATTGTTTTTGATCAGCAGCTTCTGATCCTCAATACGAATAACCTTATAATCCAGACGTTTTACGGTACCCAGAAAATCATTAAAGAACCACGAAAGATCTTTTTCTGTTCCTGATTCAAAAACTTTCCTGAGATCTTCAGGTCCCGGATGCCTGTTTTTCCATGAACGGTAATAATCATGCATTATGGAATTAAACAGGGAATCACCGAGATATAGCCTCAGATAGTTGAATCCCTGTGCAGCTTTATTGTATATAATATTGCCGTAATTATCATAACTGTAATCATATGATGGCAGATTAGCAGGCTGTTCAAGATTATTCCTGGCCGGTACGATCCATGCAAGCTCCTGTATTCTTTGAACAGGCATATCTTCTATCCTGAAGAATCTTGCTATTTTCCGGTTTTTCAGATCTGCCTCCCAGTATTTCTTTCCGGGATATCTTAATTCCATGTATCTCGACTCGTATGCACTTGCAAGGCTTTCGTCCATATAGGGATACCTTCTTTCATTTGATCCGATAGCGCTGTAAAACCAGCTGTGAGATATTTCATGGGCTAAAACTTCATCGAGGAAATATGGATCCTTTGCCAGTCCTATTACAGTTATACCCGGATATTCCATTCCGGCTCCCGAATTCAGAGCACTCTGAACAGCTATAAAGCTTTTATAAGGGTAATCTCCATTCCATTCTGAGAAATACTGGATTGCTTTATTTATGTAAGAAATGGAATTCTTCCATAACTGAGCTTCCTGATCTGTAAACATCGCCCAGGTGGTTACTTCTCTGCGGGAATCGGGAAGTATTACTTTCCCTTTCATGACATGGAATCTTTTGTCAGCAAACCATGCGAAATCGTGAATGTTATTTTCAGTATACCTTAAAGTTTTAAGCCGATATGATGAAGGAGGAAAACCTTTTATGGACCATTCCGGTCCTTTCATCCAGGAGCTGTCTGCAGCAAGGCTGTCAAGATATTCTTCTTCAGCTGCATTCTGAAGATTGCCAGTAGCCCCAACTATATAATTGGCCGGTAAAGTTATGCTTACATCAAAGCTGCCAAATTCTGAAAAGAACTCACCCTCGTCCATATAAGGCATTTGATGCCAGCCTGTTTTGTCGTATACTGCAGGTTTCGGATACCACTGTGAGATCTGATACGATTCCCCGATATGTCCTAATCGTGAAGTTATACCTTTGGGGATCTTTATATGAAAGGGAGTTGTTATGTCAAGTGTATCGCCTGGTAACAAGGGTTCATTCAGCAATATCCTGCAGATATCAGGGAAATCCTTTAGAAGATCCCATTTGGCAGGATTCCCTGCTAATTTAAAATCCAGTGAATCAATAAAACCCTGTAATTCCGGATCCCTGAACAATTTTTTCTTTCCATCCCTTCTGAAGATCTCTTTGGCTAATTCGGTATTATTATCAGAATAGCCATTTGGCCAGAGATGGAAATATAAAAAGTTCAGGGTGTCAGGTGAATTGTTAATATATTCAATAGACTCATATCCATCAAGTTCATGCTTCTTGTCATTGAGCTTTACCAGAATTGTATGATTAACCTCCTGTTGAAAATACTCCTGAGAAATGACCAGGGTTAACTGACAGAAGATTCCCAGGCTGAGCAGGAAATACCTTCTAAAGACATATTTATTAATACAGAATATCAATCCTGATCATTTTGAACTTGTAGATGGTCCCAGTATTATTGATGCCTCAACCGGAGCAATGGCTCCAAGAGCATGATAATTTTCAAGACTTAACAGCAGAGACATTTCTTTTTTCTTCTCATTTTCATTCAGGAGGCTTAATAAAACACGGTGTGCCCCTTCATTGAAGAGAACTGAGCTTTTTCTGTCACGAACTGCGGTCAGTAAAGGCCGTAAACTTCGTCTGCCTATTTTAATGAGACCTTCCCCGGCAATCCACCTGATATCAAATTCAGTATCATCAAGCAGGTCAATCAGTACAGGTATTGATATCCTGTCGGCAATAAGCTCAATAATCTTGGATGCCTCCAACCTGAGAGGTACCTCTTTCGCCCTAATAAGTTTATGCATCATAGGGAGGATCGATTTCCCCATTTTCACCAAAGTCTTTCTTGAACGGACTTTAGTATTGAAGTTTGTGTTATCAAGTGACGATTTGATTAGATTTACCTGATATACCGGAGTATCATTAAGTATTTTATCTATTTCCGGATTGCCATTATTTTTCATAATCTGAAAATTCAAAAAAGGTACCAGCGTTAAGAGCCTGTACTAATATTCATCCATGATTGTGAAGTCAATTCACACATCTTTTGGACATATGAGTTCTTGCTTTTTCGCGGTCATAAATTTCACCATTCAATTTAAGATACCTGTTACACTATTTTTCATATATATTACATAATTCTCAGATAATTAGTTGCGTTTCCGGTCTTTGTCAGCCAGGTGGTGTCACTCATGATTCGGCTTGGTCAATCAGGTGTGAATAATGTAAGTTATTCATGAAATAATGTAACGTCCGGGGTATCAAGTGTGGCGATCTTTGTAATGACATTTCAATCTGACAAATCAATAACGGAATTCATGGAACATCTTATAGGATTACACGGTAACTGGAACGAGACAAAAGGGAAGCTTAAGCTTCAGTTTGCCACGTTATCGAATGAGGATCTGTTATTGCTTGAGGGTAGACAGGAAGAGTTGATAACAAGGCTCCAGACAAAACTTGGGATGTCAAGTGATGAGATACGCACAATTATTTCTGACCTCTAGTCAGAAAATCAGAAATACAGAAACCTTTTAAGCATCTCTAATTATTAATTAAAAACAAAATGTCATGGGAAATTTACTTTATGTTGTCGCAGTAATCCTGATTATCGCATGGGCAGTAGGATTTATCGGGTACAGTGCAGGAGGAATCATACATATTCTTCTTGTAATAGCAGTAATAGCAATTATTTTCAGAGTTATACAGGGTAGACGAGTTTTGTGAACAAATTAAAAAAAGGAATAAAATGAAAAAAATCATGCTTTGCGTAATGGCAGTATTCCTGTCATTCACCTTTCTCCCGCTGCAATCAAAAGCAGCATCAACTGAACCTGCACCAATGGAGGCTCCAAAACCTGCGGACTCTGCTGAAGCCAGAACACTTGAATTACGGCTTAATGAAATAAATGCTATGGATAAGTCAGAATTGAAAGCCTCTGAAAAGAAAGAATTAAGAAAAGAAGTTAAATCGATTAATCATAAGCTCAGAGAAATCAGCGGTGGCGTGTATCTGTCAGTTGGAACTATTGTTCTTATCGTAATCCTGCTTATTATATTATTGTAATCGTTAAAAAAGGGATACTTATCAGGATTGAGATCCCTTAGTTTGATTATTAGTAAAATTAATTAAAAACAAGATCATGAGTTCGGGAAAAATATTATTGGGATTATTGGCAGGTGTGGCTGCCGGAGCATTGATAGGTGTCTTATTTGCTCCTGATAAAGGAGAGAATACCAGGAAAAAGATATCCGATAAAGCGGATGACTACATGGATGGGATACGGGGAAAATTTGATGAATTTATAGATACGGTCTCCGAAAAAATGGAAGAGGTCAAAGAGGTAGTTTCAGAAATGGCTGAGCAGGATATTTCCAAAGTAAAACAGACCGTTAAAGATGCAAAATCAGCTACAGGTTGAAATGCTAAGCTTTCGATAAATGTCACATAAGATATAGGATTCAGTTATGGGAATAGAAATTTTGCAGACCAGCCAGGGTAGTACCCAACGTCAGAATTTATCAGAATGTAAATTGTCGGACTTTGATCTGCCATTGCTGGTAGCAACAATGAAGCGAAGCGATGAATGGTCAAATCAGGTTCTTCATGCAATGATCCTTTTTAAGGGACAGAATGAGAAGATAGTCTTGACTGCCATGCATGAAGGGACTGAAATTGAATCCTTTCAGTCAAATAACTCAGTTTCCCTTCGCATACTTGAAGGGCAACTGAAGTTTCATATACAGGAGGATGCAGTAATAATTCATAAGGATCAGCTGGTGACGCTGAAGGAACATATAAAATACCGTCTTACAACAGGGGAGCAAACAATATTTCTCATGACAATTTCAGACATTGGTAACACGGTAGTAAATAATTGAACATGTTATTTATTAAACAGTTTAAAGAGGACAGAAGTCATGGAAGATAATACCAAATTGTTTGAATCTTTAATTGAAAAGGCCTCTGAATTCGGGAAAACCAGCCTTGAATTGGTCAGGCTTAAAGCGGTTGACAGAACATCGGATGCCGTGTCATCTTTTGTGCCTCATTCTGTTGTTTTTGTACTTATAGCCTCATTCATTCTTTTTCTTAATCTCGGTTTGGCATTATGGCTGGGTGATGTTCTTGGAAAAATGTTTTACGGATTCTTTGTGGTAGCTGGTTTTTATGTTATTGCAGGACTTGCCGTTCATTTCTTTATGCACAAGTGGCTGAAGAGGCTTGCAAGTGATTATTTCATTAAAAATATTCTTAAATAAGATATTATGCAAAACATTACCTCTTCGGCAGATCTTAAAAATGCTATTCAAATATTGGAAGTTGAGCGTGGTATTCAGGCAGCTGTATTAAAGGATCAGGTTTTCCAGGCGTTTGAAAGCGTAAAACCGGTAAACCTGATCAAAAATGCCTTGCATGATATTTCCTCATCTCCTTATCTGATAGATAATATTCTTGGCACTGCACTGGGAATCGCGTCAGGTTTTCTTACAAACACGATCTTTGTTGGAGCATCGGGCAATATGGTTAGAAAGCTTCTTGGCTCGGTACTTCAGTTCGGTGTTTCAAATGTCGTTGCTGATCATCCCGATACAATAAAAACTTATGGGCAGATGATCATGAAATATTTTCTCCGTAAAAGAGAAAAGAACTATTAAAAGCTGTGACAAGTGATGGGCTAAAATTACCTTTTTACGCCAGGGTAACTATTTTTTTTATTGGAGCTATAGCCTTATTTGCAATACTATACATTGCAAAGAATATTATTGTTCCTGTTGTATTTGCAACTATAATAGCTATTGTTCTGAGCCCGCTTGTTGACTTTCTGGTCAGGATCAGGATAAACAGGGTGGTGGCAATAGCAATTACTTTATTACTTACTTTCCTCGTAATAGCAGCATTTGGCTCTCTTCTTATTTCTCAGGTGAACCGCTTCGCAGATTCATGGCCGCTGCTTGTTGACAAATTTACCGCTATAATCAATCAGACCATTAATGAGGCTGCGGATTATTTTAATAAAGACCCTCAAAAGATACATGCCTGGATAACAAAAACCGGTGCTGAAATAATCAATATAAGCACTGCTGCAATAGGGCAGACGCTTGTCATTGCAGGCAGCATTCTCGTAGTCTTGTTTTTACTTCCGGTATATGTATTTTTGATATTGTTTTATCAACCTTTGCTGCTTGAGTTTATCTGGAAGCTGTTTGGCAAAGATAATCACAGCCAGGTAAAGGAAATAGTTACACAGATCAAAACAGTTATTCAGCACTACCTTACCGGACTGCTTATCGAAGCAGTAATTGTCGCGATACTTGATACATTAGCCCTTTTAATACTTGGAATTGAATATGCCCTTATTATTGGCATTCTTGGTGCGCTGCTAAACATAATTCCCTATATCGGAGGACTTGTTGCGGTGGCATTACCAATGATTGTTGCCATAGTCACCAAATCGACACCGCTATATGCCTTATATGTCCTGATTGCATATTACATAATTCAACTGATAGACAACAACTATATTGTTCCTATCATAGTGGCTTCAAAAGTGAAAATCAACGCTCTTTTTTCTATTATAGTTGTTATTGCCGGTAATGCTTTATGGGGTATACCAGGGATGTTCCTTTCAATTCCGGTTCTTGCCATTGTGAAACTGATCTGTGACAATATCGAATCGTTAAAACCATGGGGCTTTTTGTTAGGTGACACCATTCCCCCATTAATAAAAATCGATTCGATTATCAAGAAAATTAAAAGTAAAACTAAATGATAAAAGGTAATAATGAGAATATATTCTTATCCCCAACTGAACTGAGATATGAGAATGAATATGAGAAGCATAGTTATGCTTTGCTGAATAATACTCAGTCTCCTGTACAGGATCATACCGGGAAAATGACTGAAATATTATTTTTAACTTCATATCCTCCAAGGGAGTGCGGCATTGCAACTTATTCACAGGATCTGATAAAAGCACTGGATAATAAATTCAGTAATTCGCTATCTCTGAAAGTGTGTGCACTGGAGTCAGGTGATACTGATTACAAATATCCTGATGAAGTTAAATATGTGCTCAAAACATCTTTGCAGGAGTCATATAATGACCTGGCAATCAATATTAATAATGACGATTGTGTTAATATTGTACTGATTCAGCATGAATTTGGCTTTTTCAGAGTTCAGGAAAATGCATTCTTGCGCTTTTTATCGGTTCTTTCAAAACCGGTTTTGATTGTTTTTCATACTGTTCTTCCGCATCCAGACACCAGTCTGAAACAACAGATTGGCAGTATTGCTGAAGTTTGTGCATCAGTAATAGTGATGACCAATAATTCGGCAGAGATACTGGTAAACGACTATGGTGTAAACGATGGAAAGATATCTGTTATAGCTCATGGTACTCATCTGGTATCACATCTGGGAAAATCAGTTTTAAAAAAGAAGTACGGATTAACTGGCAGGAAGGTGCTTACTACATTTGGCCTTCTTAGTTCAGGCAAGAGTATAGAAACTACTCTAAAAGCTTTGCCGGCTATTGTAAAAGCAAATCCCGATGTATTATTTCTGGTTATTGGCAAGACACATCCAGAAGTTGTAAAGGCAGAAGGTGAAATCTACAGGAAAAGTCTCGAGGAAATTATTATCCAATCTGAGATGACCGGGTATGTGAAATTTGTAAATAGCTATCTGGCATTGCCGGAATTACTTGAATATTTACAGCTTACCGATATTTATCTCTTTACGACCAGGGATCCCAATCAGGCTGTCAGCGGTACCTTTGTATATGCCATGAGTTGCGGCTGCCCTATCATTTCCACGCCGATACCTCATGCCAAGGAGGTACTGACTCCGGATACAGGGATTATTTTTGACTTTGGAAATTCTGAACAATTGGCTTCAGGTGTCATCAGGTTATTAAATGATGATCAGCTAAGAAGAAGTATAAGTACAAACATCTTGCAGAAAATAGTATCCTCAGCCTGGGAGAATTCCGCAGTAGCGCATGCGATCCTTTTTGAAAATATATCTGAGGAACAAGTCACTTTGCAGCATAATCTTCCGGCAATAGATATAAGGCATCTGCGCAAAATGACAACCAGTACAGGTATTATTCAATTTTCCAGAATCAGCCAGCCGGATCCTGGTTCCGGTTATACACTTGATGACAATGCCAGGGCACTGGTAGCTGTATGCATGTACTATAAATTAACCCTGGATAAAAAGATAGTTTTTTATATAAAGAAATATCTCAGCTTTATAAAATTATGCCAGCAGCCTGCCGGCAATTTTCTCAATTATATGAGTACTGATTGTACATTTACGACACAGAACCAGGATGTGAACCTCGATGACTCTAACGGAAGAGCTCTCTGGGCGCTTGGCTATTTAATATCTGAAAGGAATCTTCTCCCCGCTGTAATCACCGACGAGGCAGAAGCTATTTTTCAGAAAGTCATACCTGCAATCGAAATGATCCATTCACCAAGGGCCATGGCATTTGCCATTAAAGGATTGTATTACCACCAGATGGTCACAAAATCCAATGGGAATCATAAACTTATAAAGATATTCGCGGATCGTCTGGTTCAGATGTACAGACATGAATCAAATAAAAAATGGGAATGGTTCGAGAGTTATCTTACATATGCCAATAGTATTATGCCTGAAGCTCTGCTTTATGCATGGCTTGTAACAGGTCTGCCTGTATACAGGGTTATAGCCAGATCGTCCTTTGGGTTCCTGTTGTCGAAAACATTCAATAAAAACGGTATAGAAGTCATCTCAAGCAAAAAATGGCTGCTCAGAGGAGAGACTGCCGGAAGTTTTGGGGAACAGCCGATTGACGTGGCTTATACAGTTATGACCCTGAGCAAGTTCTATGATGTGTTTATGGACAAAGAATATCGCCTTAAAATGGAAACAGCCTTTAACTGGTTTTTAGGCACCAACCGTCTTCATCAGATAGTCTATAACCCCTGTACCTCAGGGTGTTATGACGGACTTGAGGAAAATCATGTAAACCTCAACCAGGGTGCAGAATCATTGGTCAGTTACCTGATGGCAAGAATTACAATTGAAAAGTATAGCCGTAAACCCGGGATAATGTGTATGAAGGTTCCCGAAGATTCCGGTAACAGCTCAAAAAAGAAGAATAAATCTCCCCGTGGGTTTAATTAATTCATTTTCAGATGCAAGTTACACTGACCAGAAAAGATACCAGATTTTTACCTGATCCAACCAGGGTCATAGCCCGATTCTTTAGTCTGTCCAATGAAAGGAGTATGAATATTATCAGGGAAGTAATGGCAATGCCTGAAAGGGAGGTGTGTATAGCATTAAGTCAGGTACTGAGAGGTTTTTCCAGGCGTCACAGGAATATCTCCATGATATTTGAAACACATTTTAATAAGCTTATAGTTTTGTTTGAGGAGATGGGAATCAGGCATGCCAGGATTGACAGGTCACGAAAAGCACTTATAGGATCATATTTCACAATAGAGTATTCCATTGAATCAGCCGCATTTTTTAATCCTTCAATCGTGGAAGATCCCGATCAGTCAGAATTGTCATCAGGAGAGAAACGATTGATATTCAGTTTCAGGGCGACAGGGGAAGGACATATTTCCTCTATTGTCTTCCGTTCAGCAGTAATTGACAGGAACAATAATCTTGTTATTGAGCCGGTTGGCAAGATGCTGGCAGAGGCTATGCGTATCAAAAGGCATGTCTATAACAAAAAATCAATTCTAAAGACCCTTGATGAAATGCATGATCTTTATAATAAAGTTTCTCCTCTCTTTCTAATAGAAAAACTGAAAGACAGGTTTACTTATGGGGAATTGAAAAAAGCTGCAGAAGAAATAAGAAACACACACCTGCTTTCACCGGAAAAGGAGAACATTATAAACCAGATAATGTGGCTTGCCTTATCGCATTATGAAATTGATTTCTCACTCGATTCAGCGATTTCCGAAAGAGTCATCTTCCCTATATCTGATACTGAGAAAAATGGTATTGAAGATGCACGATTTGTTAAATTCACAGAGGATAGCGGTGAGGCTGTCTATTATGCGACATATACTGCATATGATGGTATGTCAATTTTACCAAAACTACTCCAAACCAAAGATTTCTATCATTTCAAAGGATTACCTGTCCATGGTGAGCTGGCACAGAATAAGGAATGGCTCTGTTCCCCCGGAAGATCAACGGGAAGTATGCAGCACTCTGCAGAATAGATGGTGTCAATAATTATCTCGCTTATTCAGATAATATTAATGTCTGGCGTCATGCAACGCTCATACAGAAACCCAAGTTTTCGTGGGAACTTATTCAGATAGGTAATTGCGGCTCCCCGATCGAAACGGAGGCCGGCTGGCTGGTAATTACACATGCAGTAGGCCCCATGAGGGAATACGTACTTGGAGCATCTTTATATGAACTGGGAAATCCGGAAAATGAAATCGGAAGACTGAAGACGCCATTATTGTCACCCAACAATGAAGAGAGGGAAGGTTATGTTCCTAATGTTGTTTACTCCTGTGGCTCAATTATCCACAACAAAAGCCTTATCATTCCTTATGGCATGTCAGATGATGCATCCACTTATGCTACACTTGATCTGAATGAGCTTCTCAGTGAACTTAAAAACTCAAATCAGTAGCAGAATTTAGTCCTGAGTCAGTCTTCAGACTTTCAACACGACTTACAAATTTGAAAATAAGAAGTTTAAAGAAAGAGTTATCCGGTATAAAACGATACCATTATGGTAATCAAAAACGAAATAGTATCCTTTTTCAAAATTGCAGCCACAGCAGCAAAGAGCTGGTGGAACAAGGATCCATTTATGCAAAGCGCCGTAATCGCCTATTATGCCATTTTCAGTATCCCCGGATTACTGATTATGGTGATTTCAATCTCAACAATCTTTTTTAAGGAAGATGTTTTAACAGTGCATTTGTATAATCAGATAGCCTCAATGATGGGCGAAGAAACAGCAAAACAGGTACAAAGCATGGTGGTAAGCATAAGTAAAACAGATCAGTCCCTTATCACAACAATAATAGGTTTGATTATTGTCCTTGCTGGAGCAACAGGAGTATTTGCCGAACTTCAGAAAACTTTAAATATTATATGGGAGGTTAAACCCAAGCAACGCCGGGCCATTCTGACATTAATAAGAACCAGGCTCTTTTCATTCGGGCTGATAGTATCAGTAGGTTTTTTATTGCTTATCTCACTGGTTATTAAAACCTTGCCACTATTTCTTAATTTCAGGTTTACTAAACTGGCCTAGTATTTTTTTCGATTCTTCTTATATTGTTTTCTTGGAGATTCATTGTTCAGGTCATTCATCTCAAGGTAAGCTTTAATTAAGGATGCCGGGTTTTTTCCATTATATTCAATTTCATAGAATGAAAAGCCGTTGAAAGGAACAACATATTCATTAGTTGAAATCTTTATCTGTTTTTCCACATTCCTTTTCCTGAAAACTGAAATAAAATTGTTTTCCCTGTCTTTTATCAACTGGCGGAATTTACTATTGATAACCGAAGAATCAACAATCCGGGTGCATTTCTCCTGTATTGTAAATATCATTGAGTCTTTTATCTGCTTATTCAGATAATGAACGAACGCAGAATCCTTAACTGACATTTTATCAACCATTGCCGAATCTTCAATATTGAAATCCCGTTCATTTCTATTATTAATCCCAAGAAAGTATTTTTTCTTAGCTTCAAAGAAAAGGATATATTCTTTCTCTTTTAATGCATATTGCTTAGGGTTAACTGTTATAGCTGCGTCTGGATTTTTAATCAGAGATTCTGCCATTTTATCAACAAACTTTTTCTGGGAAGGGATTAGTGAAGCTTGCCGTGTCATCCATTTCAATGTGAGCGATTTTTCTATCTCAGTCTCATTATTTTTTACTGTTAATATATACGGAGTTGCCGGTGGTTTAATAAAAATATTTCCAAGTAAATCAAAGATTGCGTCGCTTAATAAAAATTTAGGATTCTTTAAATCTCCCCTTATTGGAATTTCGTAATCAATCACATTTCCGCGTTCACGTATGAAAGCCATTATCAATGGGGCTGGAATCCATTTTGTGTCCTTATTTCTGATTCGCTTGCTTAGCCGGGGATCAATAATTACAAGGTGATTGATGCTTTGTATCTGCCCATTTCTCACTTTCCAGGAACCTTTAAAATCCAATGTACCCCTGTCAATAGGAAAAGATGTTGTAGAAATAATGTAGGGATTAAACATAGAAACCGCTAATTTCCGGAAATGATATTGCAAATCAAAATCCGAACTGTCCTTTGGGTTCATACTCAGGGCAGCTGATAAGTTACCAAAAGGTTTAATGTTGGATTTTAGTGAGATATTTACACGGTTATGATTTTTATCTATAGAATCCGCGATAATATTCAACGGATTCAATTCCAGTGAGAATTTTTCAGTTGTGGAATAGTCGTTAAACAAAAGATCTGCGTCATAAATTCTCAGGCGGTTAAGGTAGTAATCGCTTTTCAAAAAATTCTTTGAGATGATTTTAATATAGTTGACTATTTCAATAACAAGATTAAACCTCGATGGATCTGCTTTAACTGCTGTAATGTTGGTGCCTTTTTTTCCAAAAACGGTTTGCACATTATCCAGAGAATCATAACGTTCATATTTGAAAAATGGGTGATCCAGCAAAATTGAGTCGTACATATATTTATACTCCCTTGGACTCATCTCTTTTATTGCAATAACCAGTCTTTTAAAAGATAAATAATCATCTTCCGGATTTTTCCCAAAATGAAAATCATTGATTGAAAGCAACCCTGCTGTAGTGACATCGTCCAGATCATTAAAATTGCCATCCGATTTAATTTTTGCGTCAATATTGGCTGAGAAGCTTCCATAGTTCATCAGGTCTTTCAGATATTGTTCAATGATATTTAAATTGAATTTGTGTGCGATTAAGGCCAGCCGGTAATCCTTATTCTTTAAATTGATTGTTGCTTCACCTTTCAGATCACCGGTTCCTGTACCTGGCAATAAGGAAAATTTAAAAGTAATCGTATCTGTATCCCAGCGTTTGCCCTTACTCTCAATATTTACATTTTTAATAAAGTAGTTGATCGGGATTTGCTTTTCAGTATAATGGAATTCCCCGTTAATTATTTTAATGTTCAGGATATTAAAATGGACAGGTGCTTTGATTGTATCTGAATTTTCCTTTGGAGAAAATACATCAATAATGTCATTAAAATTAAAAACTTTCTTGTTTTGAATTATTGCACCATGAGGATTGTTTAATGTCAGGCTTGTTATTTCATAGGTTTTTGAGAATAGCTTGAGGATTGAAAAATTTGCACTTACATCATCTGATGAAAAGAAAATGCTATCGCTTTTCAATTCAAAAATCTTTAGGTTGCTTAAATATATGAACCCGGTCAGGGGGTTTACATAAGCCGAGCCCATTCTGATTTTACGTCCGGTATACTTCTCGTCATATTTTCTGACGAGATATTTGGTAAGAGGCGAACTGAATATAATTACCAGCATAACAAAGACTATTATGGAGCCGGCCATTATGAGAAGGATTTTTTTATATTTTTCCAGATGCTTTATTTCCATTCACTTTCCTCCTGAGACTTTATATTGTTGAAGCTTTGATTTTATTCATAGGTCAGACTGTCTGGTAAATATTGTATTAGACAATTTTGAATTCAGGCAATATGATTTGCACAGAGAGCTTTACTTCGGCCTGATGATCCTGCCTGTCATCCACCAGCCTGATAAACCTCTCCTGAGTTTCAACCCCGTCAACTACTATTGTTGGTATGGCATTGTTGTTATCTGTTTGGAACAGGGTAATTGAATAATTTGTATCCCTGTATCTGTACTGAATTTTATATGAAACCCACTCCCGTGGCAGACAAGGGTTAAAGTACAATTTGTCAATTTCAAGTCTTATTCCAAGTAATGATTCAATTATCAGCCGGTACATCCATCCGGCCGATCCGGTGTACCATGTCCATCCTCCACGGCCAATATGCGGAGACATGGCATATACGTCTGCAGCCACTACATACGGTTCAACCTTATACCTGTCAACCTCCTCAGGAGATCTTGCATGGTTAACAGGGTTGATAAGCCCCAGTATTTCCCATGCTTTTTTACTGTCTCCCAGTTTTGCAAATGCCATGGCGGCCCATATAGCTGCATGTGTGTACTGACCTCCGTTTTCCCTTACTCCCGGAACATAACCCTTAATATAACCAGGGTTGAGATCTGATTTGTCGAATGGAGGGTCCAGCAGTTGAACCAGTGAATACTCAGGTCTGACAAGTCTTTCATAGAGTGATTCCATAGCTGTACGTGACCGTTCAAAACTGCCGACGCCTGACAGCACTGACCAGCTCTGTGAGATGGAGTCAATCTGACATTCATCATTGACCGAAGAGCCGAGGGGTAATCCATTATCGAAATATGCACGGCGATACCATTCACCATCCCATCCATTTGCTTCAAGATTCTTCTGTAATTCATTTGCAGTGAGCCTGCAGAGTTCAGCAAATTCCGTGTCAGATCTTGACTGGGCAATTGGGATAAACTGATTTAATACTTCAAAGAAAAAAAAGCCAAGCCAGATGCTTTCTCCTTTTCCCAGGTTTCCAACCTTGTTCATTCCATCGTTCCAGTCGCATGTGCCGATTAGCGGCAGACCATGCTCACCTTGTCCAAGACCATTAATAATAGCTCTTTTACAATGTTCATAAATAGTGCTTTTAAATTCCTGGCGGTTGGGAAGATCATAATACGAGTCGTCTTCCGGGTTGACGGGGCGTCCTTCAAGATATTGAATACATTCATCCAGTACCCCGGTATCGCCTGTTCCTTTAACATAGCGGCATGTTGCCAAAGGCAGCCAGAGGTAATCGTCCGAGCAATGTGTCCGGACTCCTCTGCCGACAGGAGGATGCCACCAGTGCTGGACATCTCCTTCAGTAAACTGACGGCTTGCAAAGAGCAGCAGGAATTCCCTGAGCAGATGTGGCTTTGTATGAATTAATGACATTACATCCTGAAGCTGGTCGCGGAATCCGAATGCTCCTCCGGACTGATAATATCCGCTGCGTGCCCAGATACGGCATGCCAGCGTCTGATACAACAGCCAGCCATTGGCAAGTACATTAAGGGAGAGGTCAGGGGTCTCAATCTTTACTGCACCAAGAGTGTGGTTCCAGTATTTCCATACTTCTTCAAGTGCAGAATATCCGGCTGCCGATCCGCGAAAACGCTGGATATTATTATTGGCATCCCTGATATCCTTTCCTGTCCCGAGTCTGAAGATTATCTCTGTACTCTGGCCGGGAGCAAGGTCAAAATTGACCTGGATAGCTGCGCACGGATCTATAGCAACTCCCTTTTTGCCAGAAAGCCTCGCACGTTTCAGTGAAGCCGGATTTTTCAGCGTTCCGTTTCTCCCCAGGAATTCTTTGCGGTCGCAGGTAAAGTAGGCTGTTGGATGATCGGTCTGAAGGAAAGCCACCCTCTCAGCAAAATCCTGATTATATGGATTTGTAGCGTAGATGATACTTCCTGAAAGATCCACACTGGTATGCACCATCATAGAGGATTTGTGCCTCAGATCACCTAGTACCCACTCCACATAGTCTGTTGCCGATAATTTGCATGAGCGGGCCGATTCATTCCTTACCTTCAGCACGGAGAATTTTATTGGCGTATCAATGGCAACATAAACCCATAACTCTGTTACTACTCCCCCTTCATTGTGCTCGAAAACGCTGTAGCCGAATCCGTGCCTGCACAGATATAATTTTGATTCACTGTCAGTGAGAGGTGAAGGCGACCAGAAGTGGCCTGTCTCTTCATCACGGATATACATGGCTTCACCGCTTGAATCGGTTACCGGATCGTTATACCATGGTGTGAGGCGGTACTCATGGGCATTTTCCGCCCAGGTATAGGCCATACCATTCTCCGATATCACAGTTCCAAATCCCTCGTTTGCCAATACATTTACCCATGGTGCGGGTGTTACCAGGTCTTTGGAGGTAGTAATTACATATTCCCGTCCGTCTGATGTAAAGCCTCCAATTCCGTTATAGAATATCAGGTCTTTTCTTGGTAAAATCTCATCTGAGTTATGTTGTGGCCTGTATGTTCGTGAAGGCTTGAAATTTGCGACAGTTGATTCACCAAAGCCCCGCCGGCTCATCTGGTCCGACAAAGTGCCCCTGGAATCACTTATAATAGCCCTTGCAACTGTCTGGAATAGAATACGGTCTTCGCTTGAGATCTGATCTGCCGAACGGACAAAAATGCCGCCTGGCCGGTCAATAATATTAGCCTCTATACCTGCAGCTATTAATCCGATGATCTGATCCTGCAGCGATTGTCTGTAACCAGCCCTGTCTTCATTCCAGATCACAAGATCGACGGCTAATCCTTTCAGTCTCCAGTAGGCGTGTGCCTGTACCAGTTGGCGTACAAGGTTAATATTGATAGGATCCTCAATCTGTAAAAGGACTATTGGTAAATCACCGGAAATTGAATAGCCCCACAGACCTGATTGCCCGCGGCGATTTTTTAAAATGATGGATGGTTCAGCCCTGAGTGAGGAATTGGCGAAGATGATTGATGATGCCAGCCGTCCATATAATTGAGCATCTGATTCGCTGGCATTAATCTGTCTCAATACTACCTGGCTGTGTGTCCATGCAAGTTCAAAAACACGGTTAGCCATCTGCTTATCCTGGTACTTTTCTATCAGATTCAAAGCACCCTCGCGTGTTTCGCTTATCCCTGTAACAATATCTATAGTTGCCGACCCTTCCCGTTCCAGGACTATCTGATACTGGATGGCAACAATTGGATCAAGCACTGAACCCTGGCTTCCGGAGAGCGACCTGGAACCTGTCATCGCATAGGGTGATACAAGAGTATTCCCGCGCCCTATGAATTTCATACGGTCGGTCTCGTAGGTAATATTCCTTATCTCAGCACCATGAACAGCCATCAGGTGGAACATCCACGGCGAGTGTTCCTCAACCGATCTTGGACGCCGGGTGCAGATAATAGCCTGGCGCTGATAGATAATTTCCGACTGAACAAACAGATTGCTGAATGCAGGATGTGATAAATCGGAGCTGTTCGGAGCTATTACAACCTCTGCATAACTGGTAATATCTATTATCCTGTTTGCCCGGGTGCGGTTAGTAAGCTGTAACCTTCGCAATTCAATGTCATCCTCAGGTGAGACCATGATTTCCAGGTGAGAGTCAATGTCATAATCCCTCCTGCGGAATTCTGCCCGTCCCTCTGAAAAAATAGCTTCATACTTTTCAGGCCGCTTCAGGGTGGGTTGAAAAGTAGCAGACCAGAAATTCCCGTTTTCGGCATCCCGTAAATAACAGAATGCTCCCCAGTTGTCAAGGGTGCTGTCTTCACGCCATCGGGTCACTGCAATATCTTTCCAGTGACTGTATCCGCCGCCTGCATTGGTTATTATAACCCTGTACCTGTCTCCATTTGATAATAAATTCACTTCAGGAAAGGGGGTATCCGGCCTGGTAAAAACCCTGAGCGGCATTTCCTGTGTTGCCCCAGGCAGTACATTCGTAGCGCCGGAAGTATGAGCAAAGAAGGTTGTTACTCTTGGGATTCTTTCCTGAAGCAACAGCAAAGTTGCCCGGAAAAGAGGAAATGACTCGAACCTCTTTTGCATCGGACGATCCAATAAAATATACGCCAGGGAGAGAAAGCTCATACCCTCATGATGAGCCATAAATGACCTGATGACCGATTTGGACTGCCCTCTCTGTAACCGTGCAGAGGTATAATCTATGGCCTCATAGAAACCATATCTTCCCATAAATCCTTCATCATTGAGCCGTTCAAGATTTGAACATGCCTCCTCAGGAAGTACCATCAGGGCAAGAGCGGTTGCATAGGGAGCGATAACCAGATCTTCAGAAAGACCTCTTTTGAACCCCAGGCCAGGAACACCGAAGGCCCGGTATTGATAGTTTTGATGAATATCAACACTATTGTATCCGGATTCCGAAATTCCCCAGGGTACTCCCCTGAGTTTTCCATATTCAATCTGCCTTTCTACGGCTGCCTTACAGGTTTGATGAAGAAGGCTGTTTTCGTAAGATGGCATCACTATAAGAGGCATAAGGTATTCAAACATAGAGCCACTCCATGAAAGAAGAATTGGTTCATTGCCGATAGTTGTCAGCAGACGCCCAAGGGCAAACCAGCTTTCCTGAGGTACCTTGTCCTGAGAAATAGCTACAAAACATGATAATCTTGCCTCAGAGGCCAGTAAGTCATAATAACTTGGATCGCGTCGGCGATCTTCAACATTGTACCCTACAGTTTGCAGATGACGCGACTGATCATACAGAAATCCATATTCAATATTTGCAAATTTCCCCGACTGTTCTGCGAGTAAATCAATAAATATGACTCTTTCCTTTGCATAATTAACGGATTGTCTTAAAAGAGTTTTAAACTCATGAACAGGCTCATTGATCTCAGTATCATTTTCAGACGGAAACAACTTATCAGGGTCAATAGCTGAGATTTCACGAAGTGTGGGAATGACATTAAGCTCCGGATATCTGACTATCATTTCAGGAAAATCCGGATGTAAAACCCATTTTACGAGATTGATCAGTTCATCATAGGCACTCCTGCACTGATGTAAAAGACTATGTGCCCAGCCAAGACATTGTTCATCTGTGCCTGAGTCGAAAGAACTTACAATTTCAGCAGAGGAAGATGAAAGTTTGTCGAGGCATTTCAGTAAATAATCGAGTCTGTCCGGCTTTTCCTTTAAAATTGTGTCAAGGAATTTTCTGAACTGGAAAATATGGGCAGGTATGGTTTTACCTGTCTCCTGAATAAGAATTTGTAAGGTATCATTGATGCCTTCAAATGGCCTGCATCCGAGGATTTTATGATCCGGCAGGGTCAGCAGGCCCTGCTCCAGTGTCAGCAGGTGACCGGAAAGATTTCCGCTGTCGACAGATGAAATATAGAGAGGTTTGAGAGGTGTCAGCGACTGTGTATCATACCAGTTAAAAAAATGACCCTGGTATTTTTCCAGCAGATTCATTGTTCTGAACGCATTTGCAGTGCGTTCCAGAAGCCCGGAGGTAGAAATGTAGCCAAAATCCCAGGCCGACAGATTTGCCAGCAGTGAAAGACCCATATTCGTTGGAGAAGTCCGGTGAGCTATTACTGAAACGGGATTTTCCTGGAAATTATCGGGAGGTAGCCAGTTATCATCACTCCCGACAAAAGTTTCAAAAAATGACCAGGTTCTGCGCGACAGTGTGTACAGGAACCGATGTTGTTTATCAGAAAGCATTGCCTTATGCTGGACAATAGGCCTGCTTATCCACCAGGCAATAAACGGAAATATGAACCAGAGTCCTATTATAGGCCAAACCATTAAAAACCTGGAAGGAGAAGAATATAAAAGAATTGTTGATGACAGAATTGCAATAACCGGAGATATCCACATGGTCAGCAAAGAATGACCGGGTTCAGACCTGCCGGGGTGCTCACCCGCTTCTGCAGGGTTCCATTCAAGTAGCCGTTTTTTTGAGATAGTCAATCTCCAGCAGGTGCGCAGTAAAGCATTCAGGCTATAAAAGGCTTCATAGGGAAGGCTGATAAGCATAAAGACAGACTGGGATAACTGTCTGACAGCTGATTGCCGGGCTCCCTTAAGATGCTGGAGCAGCTGGACTTCGGGGGGCTTTTGCAGGATATAGGCCACGGAGGTTATCAATGACGGGATCAGAATAATCCCAATCACAACAAGTGTCCAGAACCAGGCTGACAGCAATATAGTCCATCCTGTCAGTAAAAGGGCAATCAGAGCTAACGGAATAAGGCTTCGCCGGAGATTATCCAGTATCTTCCACCAGGATAAAAGCGAAAGCGGGTTTTTCCTGGAATTGCCATTCAGTTTCGGCAGCAGAGGCAGCAGCCAGGGTATCAGTTGCCAGTCGCCCCTGATCCATCGTGACCGGCGGTTTACATCTGTACTGTAACTTGCAGGGTACTCTTCAAAAAGCAGAACATCGCTTAAAAGTCCGGACCGGGCATAGCAACCTTCCAGCAGATCATGGCTCAGTATCCTGTTTTCAGGAAGGCGGTCCCTGAAAGTTTGTTCAAATACATCAACATCATATATTCCTTTACCAATGAAAGATCCCTCTCCAAACAGATCCTGGTACACATCGGATATTGCTCGGGTATATGGGTCTATTCCAGGCTCGCTTCCAAACAATTTTGCATACCTCGACCTGTTGGTACCAGGTAAACTTACCGCAACCCTTGGTTGAAGAATGCAGTATCCCTCTGTCACCCTTTGCTTTTTTGTATCATATTTTGCCTTATTCAGCGGATGAGAGATTGCCCCGATAAATTGACGCGCTGAATCTCGCGGTAATAAGGTATCAGAATCGAGGGTGATAACATATTTGATCTTTCTTAAAATTCCCCTGTTGCCTATGATGAGCGAAAAAACATTTTCAGGCCCTCCGCGAAGCAGTGAATTAAGATCAGATAATTTACCCCTCTTTCTTTCATAACCCATCCAGATCCGGTCTTTGGGATTCCATTTTCGGGGCCGGTGGAAGAGGAAAAATGTATCCCTGTTCTCTCCCTGATATTTTTCGTTAAGAGCTGTAATTTTTTCCCTTGCCAATTGGACAAGATCATCGTCTTCCTCTGATTCTTCACTTGCTGAATCCTTAAAATCGGTTAAAAGTCCAAAATGCAGGTTCTCATCCTGATTTGCCAGATAGCGCACCTCCAGAGCTTCTGCCAGATCTTCAATATTCCCGGGGCTGAAAATCATTGCAGGGACAACAACCAATGTACGTGATTCAGGTGGTATTCCTTTTGAATAATCGAGCCGTGGCAGAGGATCAGGGCTGACAAAAATTGTGGCAATCCAGTTCACCAGGGCAATTGCCAGATAGCTGGTACATAATAAGAGAAGGAGACCCAGTGAAAGGAGATACCAGCCTCCGATTCCATCACTCTGAGCCTTTTGCAGCAGGCTCCAGGTAAAGAATAAAATGAGGGCAGCAATAGAACCCAGGTAGAAAAAAAGAGGAAAACGGAAAAATATTTTTCTGCAAACAGAAGAGCAGGAGTGCTTTATTTTTACCTGATTCTCAAGATGAGTCAATCCTTTGCCAATGAGATAAAATCCAACATGTGCTTTACGATCTTCCGGTCCTTCTGATTCAGCACCTTTTTTAGCCATTTCAAGAACCTGATCAGCCACTTCAGTTTCTGAAAGGATACATCTCTTAGCGACCTTTTCAATAACATGGCGGTAATTGTCACGTGTGCCAAAGTCCATTTGAATGTATGCTTTGGCCGGGTCCATAGTCAGAACCTTCTCGACATGACTCATCGATTCAACAAATTCGCGCCAGTCGAGGGCGCCAAGAAGACGAAGACTTCCTATGCTGTTACTTATAGATACCTGATCTGAAGCTTGTTGCTGGTTTCCATACTGTATACGCTGAACAATTGTCTGATTTGTTTCGGAAAGTCTCTGTTCAATCCAGGTCAGAGGGAATGCCAGAGCAGGGCTTTGACCCTGCAGACGCCGTACAAATTCCGAAACAAAAGGGGTTGACATAGGCGGATCAGACCTGGCCATATCTGCAATTACCAGTATGAGGCTTTTTGGGTCCTTCTCTGCTGTCTCTATCATCTTATCGGCCCAGTAGTCAGCAAGATCCCTGTCGATCCTCCCTTCTGCGACCCTGAATGCAACGCGCCGCAGATTCTCAATCAATGCAAGCCTGAGCATTATTGGAATCGCCCACAACTCACCCAGTTTAAGAGTTGTAACAGTTTGATATGAAGTTACAAAACGTCGGAGACTTTCAGGGTCAACATGCCCCTCACCATGCGAAATGATTTCCTTGGCAATATCGTAAACGCGTGGAAGACCTGCAGATTCACCATTAAGTAACCGGGGTAACTCTTTACTATAACCCTTTGGCAGATGTCGTCTTCCGGTCCTGATCTGATCTTCTATCAAGTAAAATTGTCAAGCAGCCATTCTCCGGCAGGCGTAATCTGGCGATGGCCTTTCACAGCTTCCGATACCAGATCGTGAACTTCAAGCAGTATTACTTCATTTTCAGCAAGACGTGAAAGCAGTTGCTGGTCAGGATCAACTTCAGGGCCCAAAATATGTAACCCTGCCAGAGTCTTACCATGCTGCTCCATCTGTTCGGCATTGAATAATTCCGAGCGCAGTGGTGGTTCACCATCACTGTATTTTTGCGATAAATCATTTTCCCAGAGATGAGATTTTAGCCGGTGCAGCGATTCGTTAATTATTGAAGGACCTATCTTCATCTATATTAATCTTTTATAGGGATTTCAGGAATCGATTTTTAACTGTATTATGTTGAACAAAATCCTTTATTCAAGCCACAATTTTATCTATATATCATCAAATAAGTGTTATATAAATCTGTAAAGAAGTTACATAATTACCATATTTTATAATTCCACCAGGGAGCACAATCCGATATCAGGATAGTGTGAATGATGTAAGTTAATTGAAAAGTTGTGTAATACTTAATTCTTCAATGGTTCACATCTTTGATCTGTTAATGATCACCTAAAGAAATTACCATGAAAAATTTGTTGCATAATCTTCAATTCCTGTTCCTTCTCATCAGTCTGTTCTTAATATCATGCGGACCGGGCAAGAAGCTGGTGAGTTCTCAGGCCAGGGTTGGTCAGCTTCAGAATGACAACACCAATGTGCAAAATCAATTAACGGGCTGTAATTCCCAGGTATTGAATCTCAATGATTCTATCACAGCTTTAAAGAATGAATATGACTCAGTTAAAAATGATCTTAGTGATCTTTCAACTGTATCGAAAATGACAATCGCATTTCAGGCAAAGAGGTTAAAGAGTCTGCAGAATCTGATTCAAATGCAAAATGAAATAATGACTAAACTGAAAACATCAATTTCGGACGCTTTGATAAATTATAAAACTGATGAACTGTTCGTATATGTTAAAGATGGAAAAGTCTATGTCTCCCTGGAGGAAAAACTGCTTTTCAAATCCGGAAGTGATATAGTCGATCCTAAGGGTAAAGAGGCATTAAAGGCTCTTTCTGTGGTTCTTAACAGCACACAGGATATAAATGTTATGATTGAAGGCCATACGGATAATGTTCCAATCAAAACCAGGCTTTTTAAAGATAACTGGGACCTCAGTACCGCAAGAGCCACCTCTATATTACGCATTCTGATTAAGGAAGATGGTTTTGATTCGAATCGGATAACAGCCTCGGGCAAAGGCGAATTTCACCCGATAAAAACAAATGAAACTCCTGAAGGACGTGCTGGCAACCGCAGAACTGAAATAATATTATCTCCTGATCTGAATGAGATCTATAAATTATTGAACCAGCAGGATATGAAGGTGGCTTTATTAAATATCAACAGGTGACCGGATCAGGCATAAAAAAAGTCGCAATTATAGTCGCACACCCTGATGATGAAACATTATGGGCTGGAGGTACAATTCTGAATCATCCTTCCTGGAATTGTTTTATTGCTTGTCTTTGCCGGGGGATGGATATGGAACGTTCTGAAAAATTCCATAAGGCGCTGAAAATTTACGGAGCTGAAGGATCTATGGGAGATCTTGATGACGGCCCGGAACAGAATCCGCTGGAAAATAGTGAAGTTGAAAAGGCTGTTTTAGCACTGTTGCCTAATGACCATTATGATCTTTTGATTACACATAATCCGGCGGGAGAATACACACGACATCTTAGACATGAGGAGGCGGGCAAAGCAGTAATCAGGCTGTGGGGAAACGGCAGCCTTTCTGCAGGCAGGTTATGGACATTTGCATATGAGGACGGTAACAGGCAATATTATCCAAGGCCAGTCAGAGAAGCTTCGATTTACCGCCTGCTGACGAGGGTTACCTGGTTTAGGAAATACAGGATAGTGACGGAGACATACGGATTTGAAGAAAACAGTTTTGAAGCTGAGACAACTCCGAGGGCGGAATCATTCTGGCAGTACAAGAGTCCGGTCGATGCTAAAACAAGCTTATTCAATCAGTTAATTAGTTAATATGAAAGTATTGGTATTGTATGATTATCCCCCTTCTCCCGGAGGTCTTGCCACCCAGGGTGATCTTTTATACAGGGGACTTCTGGAAATGGGTATTGATGCCCACGCTGTACATTTCGAATCGGCACAGGAGAAAGAATGGTATTATCGCTGGTTTGAGCCAAATGTTGTTGTAGGTGTTGGTTACTGGGGGCACACTCCCCAGCTGGTTCTTCACCCTCAGCGGTATGGAGTTCAACCTGTTCCCTGGCTTGTCGCCGATGGTTATATAGCTAATTATCAGGAGGTTTTAAATGTTCTTCCTCTTATATTGGTAACATCAAACTGGGTAAAGGAGATGTATGTCCGCGACGGGATCAGCGGAGATAAGATCGAAGTCCTGCCTGTAGGTTGTGATACTGATGCATTTATCCCTTTCAGTAAGGATGATCCTAAAATTGTAGCAGTGCGTGAATCTTTAGGGATCTCTCCCGATCAGATTATGATACTTACAATAGGAGGAGATGCAGCATCGAAGGGAGCACAGGAGGTTATGCAGGCACTTTCTATTATTGATTTTAAAGCCCCCGACTGGAAATATGTATGTAAAGTATGGCCTCAGCCCCGGACAGTGATCCAGAATGTGACCGATCTGGAAATGGCCACTCACCTGGGTATTGATAAGAATGTGACCTATGCAACCAATACGATTTCAAGGAACTTCATGCCTTATCTGATCGGAGCATGTGATATTTATGCCGCTCCATCGCGGCTCGAAGGTTTCGGCATGCCGCAAGTGGAAGCCGGCGCCTGCGAAAAACCGGTTATTGGAATTAAGGCGATGGGTATGCTTGATACACTTATCCACGGGGAGACAGCATTTTTAGCCAGTGTAGCCCAGAAAATAGTTGTGGGTGAAGTTATGCTTGGTAGTGAATCAGGCTTCGAAGAAAGGCACAAGGTTACATTCAGGGAACCCCGCACAGTTGATTACCGTGCAAGCATACAGGATATTGCCGCTTATCTGATGCTTCTGATGAACGATGCTGCCTTACGGGAGAAACTGGGCAGGGCCGGACGTGAGCGTGTAGTAAGTAATTTTGATTACAGGGTTGTTGCCAGGAGGTTTGTTGAGATTATCGGAGACAAACTGGGAATTAAATAAATGAATGAGTTTTAAATCTTATCCATGAAAACCGTTAACTGGAAGGAG